>NZ_JBUZWG020000001.1:0-1104668 GCF_055730125.2 Mesocryomonas fontinalis
GTGTCCAACCGTCTTCTTCTCCGCCATCGCGCTCGCGGCCACCGTCATATTCTGGCTATGACCAATGAGTCCTGACCCTCGGGCGTTTCGCGACCTGACAGGTAACCTTGCGTCACTCCAGGGCATCTTCCCAAATTGTCCGGCGCCGATCGTCAGGACCAACGCAGGCGCCTGAAACGTATCCTCCATCTGACTGCACGGTTTCTGACAATCCACGCCAGCAACCTCAAGGGCCTTTGCCGACGCTGAAGGCCCTGCATTTGCTCGGCTTGCTAATTTCATCTGCGGGACTGGGCGATATTGCACAGTCGGCATCAAGCCTTTCAGGGACTGCTACGCTCCTTCCATCAAAGGGAGGATCGCAATCATGGATTCACGACATTCAGTTCCGAAGACCGTCTCCGTCGCGCTGGGTCGGGGCGATGCGCCGGCGAAGGTCTTCCGGTTGGCCGCCGGCATGTCGACGACCGCATTCGCTGTCCGGACGGGCATCGCGGTGGCAAGGATCGAGGAGATCGAGGCGGGATACCCGGCGACCGCAGGCGAGGCGATCCACATGAGCCGCGGCCTGGGGATCCCGGACGAGCTGACGGGCCACGTCGATGCGGGTTAAGCGCGAGTGGCGGCACCTTTACGATCCGAAGTCCCTGCCGGCTGCCGAGATTACTTTCAGAACATCGACGAGCGTCATGCGAGGGGTAGCGGCATGGACGTCATCGCCGCCGACTTCGAGGCGCGGATAGCGAAGACCCTGCGGCTGAGGGCGGAACGGAAGGCTGCGGCGAGCAAGGTTGTGATCGCCCTACCAGAGAAGCCGAGGCCGACCCGCCACTGAAAGCTGCTTCCGATTGACAACCGTCAGAAAGCGCACAGTTTGCAAGGGGCGGCTGAAGGAGGCCGTTCCGTCGGATTGGAATTCCGATCTCAAACCCGAATCTGCCAGCTGCGGTCGAGTATTCTGATGCGACCGATCTCGTGACTCTCTCAGACGAGAAGCTTATGAGACTGCACGCGGAGTGCGTCAAATGGCGAACGATGATCGCGAATTTCCGGGCGTCCCTTCGAACACCGGCTGCTCTGATATTGTGGCGTGTGCTTTGCAAGAACGAGTCTGCCATCGTTGTCGAAGCGCAGGGCAGGGTCGTCGCCGAGATCGAGAGGCGACGCCAACACGCAAGCGTCAACAAGCCTTCTGGTCAATGATGAAACATTCCACCGCCAGCAGCATTCGACCGTGTGGCTGGAGCAATTGGCTGCCGATGTATTTCTTCAATCTGCGTATCGACGGCATCCTGGTAATCGACGACGACGGCACCGAGTTTCCTGATCTCGCGACTGCGGTCGAGGATGCGAAAGCCGGGGCACGGGATATGATCGCCGCGCAGATCAGGGATAATGCGCCTTCCGTGCTCGACAACAGCTTCGAGATCACCGACGAAAACGGGACTATTCTTCAGGTTGTCAAATTCACCGAGGGGCTCAGAAGCGACTTCAGACAGGCGATCCGAGGCAGCTCGAGCATCCACTAGCAGTTCATCACGAATGTTCGATACCGAACAGTTCCGCGGTCAGTCGGTAGCGCTCTTCCAATTCGGTAGGTGAAACAGACGGTTAGATTGGAAAACCTAATTTGCGGCGCCTGGAGCCAGTCGGCAACGCCTTCCGAGGTCTGAAGTCGTTGGTCTCTTAGTAATTTAGCGCGTACGGTAATGCTTCCGGCAACAGGAGCATTGACGATGGAAGTGCTGAGCGACATCCATGTCATGCCGGACGGGAACATCCGGAACCAACTGCTCCGCTCCCTGAGTCCATCCGATTTCGCGTTGATACGCCCCTACCTTCGCCGCGTGGATTTGCCGCAAAGCATGAAGCTGGACGACGCCGGAACGATGATCGACGACGTATTCTTTCTCGAAGCCGGCATGTGTTCGGTCGTCGTCGTGGGCGACCAGGGTGTCAGCACCGAAGCCGGTCACATCGGTCGCGACGGAATGGCGGGTTCTGAGATCGCGTCGGAGATGTCGACGTCGTCCAACGAGACGGTCATGCAGATCGCCGGGAACGGCTGGACGATGTCTGCGGCGGACTTCCGGAAATGCCTCGTCGAGTGCGCACCGTTGCGGACGGCGGCCCTGCGGTATGGCCAGTCGCTGCACGTGCAGGTCAGCCACACTCTTCTTGCCACCGCTCGCTACAAGATATCTCAGCGTCTCGCCCGCTGGATCCTGATGTGCCACGACCGGGTCGACGGCGACGATCTCGGCCTGACGCACGAATTCCTTGCGCTGATGCTGACGGTCAGGCGGTCGGGGATCACCACCGAACTGCATGTCCTCGAAGGCCTGCATCTGATCAAGTCCACACGCGGGAACATCAAGGTTCTCGATCGGAAGGGCCTGATCAAGGTCGCATCCGGGTCCTACGGCATACCCGAAGAGGAATATGCCAAGCTCTTCCCGCTTCTCGACGATGGACGGCATAACGTTCCCGAGCCGGATCGCGTTTCGGCCTGAAGGGCCGAAATCGCGGCATCAAGCATTGAAGGGTATGCCGTCTGGTGAGAATTTGCCCGCGACTGTACGCTGGACGCTGCAACCACTGCGAACTGTAGTCCATTCGGTCTCCTGAACGGAGATCGCGATGCCCAGATATTTTCTCAACCTTCATGACTGCGGCGAGATCATCGAAGACCCCGAGGGTCTCGACTTCGCCGATCTGAAAGCGGCCGTAGCGGAAGCCGAAGCGTCCGCTCGAGAGATGCTCGCCGAAAGCGTACGGTCCGGGGAAGAGATCGACGGTCAGCATATAGACATAGCGGGCGAGGACGGACGGGTGGTCGCGACGGTCCGCTTCCGAGATCAGCTGAAGTTGACGGACGAGTAGCGTCCACAGCTTCGACGGTCACCAGTTTCCGTTGCGACACATCACACGTTCGGGTTGCCGCCTTCATTTCGTCGTGATCTTCTAACCCTGAACGGCGGCACCACTCGGGTCACCACCGATTCGCCGATTGCTCGGAGGGAGCAGTCACGGGCTAGGAGGTCGGAATGTTCCTGTCGCATGATTGCGACTATGTCGATCGGAAAGTCCTGCTCGTCGAGGACGACCCGATCGCATCCCGAACCACCGTATCCTCGATCTCGCAAGGCGGTGGAAACATCGTCGGTATAGCGCCCACGGTCGATAGGGCTCTCGAGATGGTCCGCACCGAATTCGTCGATCTTGTCTTGCTGGACACTCGCCATGTGTCGCACGGACCAACACCGGTCTCCGAGCTGTTCCGCCGCGTCGGAGTGGAAGTGGCCTTTCGCGTCGGTTTCGACGAGTGGTTCGATGTCGGTCCCGAAGAGGAGCTTGAATATTCAGCGGACCGGTTTGACAGTGCCGTCGAGCCCGGCATCGAGATCTTTGAGGGCTTCGACGATTTGATCAAGCCGAGCGCTTCCGACGACCCTGCGGAGGTCACGGGCTACTCGGAGCTGGGAGCTGGAAATCTGCGGCAGCAGGTCATGGCCGGCCTGCGAAAGCCTGACTAGCGGGCCCGCGACGCGGTCCACATAGCCCCGAGCTTCGAGATCGTCGATGCAGCGGACGACAGTCGTGAAGCGCACGGACATCGAGGCCGCGAGCTGCGACATGCTTTTCGTTCCGCCATCCTGCAAGGCGGTCACGATCTCATCTTCTCCCGGCTTCAGCCCAATCTGGGCGAGACGGATCGTAAGAATGGCACGGCTCTTCTTGGCGACGGAAACGAGGGCGGCGACGACGCGGACGTCGTCTTCATCGACGGTTGGGAAATCGACGACGCCCATGCGGATCTCTCGAGATTGCTTATGCCATTCGGATTATCGCCGATATGAATGGCGGTCTCGCCAACTCGAGGCAAGCCCTTGAATCCTCCGTACGTTTCAGAACATTCAACGGGCCGGCACGTGTCGCAAAGCTGCAACAACAGTCTCGCTCTTGTATGGTTTCGTAACCAGGAGAGTCTGCGGTGGCTGGTCGCGGAGCGTGACGTCCGGATCTCCCGACGTCACGATGATCGTCACCGGCGGCCATCGTCCACGTACGGAATGCGCGAGCTTCATCCCCTCGGCGGAGTCCGGCATGTCGGCATCGACGAAGTGGACGCGGCGAGTCGTCAACCATATCGGCATCGTCGGGCTTGAACTCAGTGAACCTTCCGGTATTCCGGGACATTTCCAGAGCCGAACTCCAGAGCGTTCACCGATGTCGAAGACCGCGATCCGACTGCTGCAGAAACTGGGCCTCGTCCGGACGAAAGCCCTTACCGATCTGGATCGACGCCGCATCAGGACGATGATCGAGGCGGGCATGTTGGACAAGGCGATCAACAGCGGATTCGGCTTCAACGCGGCTGAGATCGAAAGCGCCCGGCAATCGGACTTCCTGACAGGGAAGGCGAAGCCATCGTAGGCGCCAGATGACGCAGATCGTCACAAAACTAAGTCTGATCCGGCGTACTCGTCCGCATGAACGCAACAGCGAGGAACCCGGAAATGAGCGAAGTGCAGTTCCCCGACGCCGTCGTGACGATGATAGGCAACGGCTTCTCGATGTCGAAGGCTTTCCGCCACCATGCCGGTCTGCCGATCCAGTACGTCGCAAGCCGGACCGGCATGTCCGTCAGCCGCCTGATCGGGATAGAGAGCGGCGGGAGTGCCACCAGGACAGAGATCGAGGCCATCGGGAAGGCGCTAGACCTTCCTCAGGGCGTCCTCTCCTGACGTTCCGCAAACGACCTCGCAACGGGGAGTGTTGACTATGACAGTGCACGATGTGCGTTTGTGACGATCACATGAATGTACGGAGCTGTACCAATGCCAAGCTTGATCGAGAACATAGCCGTCACTGTCTCTGAACTCGCGGCGCCTGAAATGAAGCCGAAGGCCCTGATTGCCGCCGTCAAGGAAAAGTACCCGGAGGCCTCCAAGGGCGATATCGTTCGGGCAGCTTTTTTAGCAGTGATCAACGACGCGGACGGTGATCCCAAGAAGGCTGATCGAGTCCATGCGGCGGCTCTGGCGCAACGGTCGAGCGACCCGGACGAGAAGAAGGCGAAGGCCAAGAAGCGCCGCACGACCAAGGCGAAGGCCTCGCAAGACGGCAAGCACGCCTAGGAGCGCTGCCAATGCCTTTACTCGCGGCAGTGTGATCGCGAAGCGAGCGCCGTCTTAATCGATTCGGGATTTTCTGCAGCTACATCGGACGCAGGGATCTCACACAGTCCTTGCACCGCAATCGGGCCCGGCTGGTATCACGCTCGCCGGGCCCTTCGATTGAGTACGTGTAATTCGGCGTGCAATTGCCCCCTAGACGGGGTCATTGGCGTCCAAAATTGACCCCCATCCGATGGATCTGAAGAATCCGCGTTTTCCTCTGGAAGACAGGCGGGCGGGGGATGAAGGGCGTGGATACAGTTGCGCGCATTCGGCGCGAGTTCTTCGTGCGAGGCCGAACGATCAAGGAGATCGTCCACGAACTCCACGTCTCTCGCAACACGGTGCGCAAGGTGTTGCGCTCGGACGAGACGGCGTTCGATTGCGAGCGCTCGGTGCAGCCGATGCCCAAGCTCGGCGCCTGGAAGCCCGAGCTTGATCGTATCCTGGCTGCCAATGACGCCCGTCCTGCCCGCTAGCGTCTGACGCTGATCCGGATCTGCGAGGATCTGCGGGGGCTTGGCTACGAGGGCGGCTACGATGCGGTGCGCCGCTACGCCCGCGGCTGGCAGCGGGAGCAGTCCTCGTTGTCGGCCGCGGCCTTCGTGCCGCTGATCCTGCGC
Source organism: Mesocryomonas fontinalis (assembly GCF_055730125.2). Taxonomy (NCBI): domain Bacteria; kingdom Pseudomonadati; phylum Pseudomonadota; class Alphaproteobacteria; order Hyphomicrobiales; family Aurantimonadaceae; genus Mesocryomonas; species Mesocryomonas fontinalis. The sequence goes on from NZ_JBUZWG020000001.1 coordinate 5,804, forward strand.
GGCGGACAGCGCCTGCATCCGGTCCTTCACGATCCGGCAGGCGTCCTCGAGCGACGAGGCCGTGCGCAGGGACTGGGCGAACACCGACTGAGCGGTCGCGAGCAACTTCTTGACCCGGTGGTTCAGCTCGCGGGCCAGGAGCTTGCGATGCTCCTCGGCTTCCTTGCGGGCCGTGATGTTCAGCGAGACCCCCATCAGCGACAGCGGACGGTCGGTGGCGTCGAGGTTCACCTGTCCGCGGATTTCGTCGCGCAGCGCCTCGATAGACGTCGGCTCGTAGCTGCGGGACGCGCTCCTGGCCTGCGCAGTCATTCCGATCTCGCGGGACCGCGCTACAGCGATCAGCTCGGAGATGAGTGCAGCCTCCGGCACGTTCCGCCAGAACTTCTTCGGCATCTCCCGCATAATGACGCCGGGCGCGAGGCGCAACGGGTTGAGGCTCAACGGGAGTAGGCCTTCCGGAGGTGTTCGACGGGAGCGTCCTTCGGCGCGTGGGCGAGCGTTGCGCCCCACCCCTTCGTCACCCGCCCCCCACTAAACCTCCAGCGAGGCGAGCCTTTACTGCAAACCCTGTTCACGCAGCAGCTCCGGCATCCGCTCCTTGAACTTGAAGAAGCCTTTGGTCGCGTGTGGCCAGAAGAGATCGTCCCACTTCCGGCGAACCTGAACTAGGGTGATCCCTTCGGTCGTAAGATCAGATGTCAGTCTTGCCAGTGTATCGGCGACGGGTCCTACGGGAGCGTAGGCCGTCAAAATCTGTCGCACGCCAGCCGAGTGCGCCGCGCCTGCCAGCGTTGCGGCGTCGGGATCAATCGACACGCTAGCATCAATCTGGAAACTTGCCGCGATCCGAGATGCTGCATCCTTGGATGCCTCTTCGACGAAGCCTCGGGCGCCGTCTCCCCATAGCCAATCTGCAGAGGTTGCCACGATGGCGGCCTCGATCGGAACGTCGGCGTGGATGACCGATTCTGGGTCGAGGTCGTCCGGCGTCACGAGCAGAAGGGACCTTGCCGCTTCGTGTGGTCTTGCTAGCTCGGGTAAGGGATGAGGCCGCGCGACGGCCGGCTCGGTGATCTCGAACGCTTTTGTCGCAAGCCCAGTGGGCGCGAAGCGGCCGTCGGTGTAACGGGCGATGTTGTCTGCCGTCGCGAGGTAGGTCTTGCCCACCGTCTGCAAGCCCGCCACCCACCGCCAGGACAGTGTGTTGCTAGCAGCGTCTGCGTCGACAAGGTGGCGCAGGAAGAAATCGGCGCCGAGCGTCCAAGGCAGGCGCAGCGTGAAGATCCAGATCGACGCGAACCACATCCGCGCGTGATTGTGGAGATAGCCCGTCTCGACGAGCTCTCGGGCCCAATCGTCGAAACCGTCGATGCCAGTCGAACCGCTCTCGGCCGTAGCCAACGCGCGCTTGTTGGGAAACGTCTTACGCTGGCCATCCCGTTCCTCGACGAACCGGGTCCAGACCGACGGCCGCATTTCCAGCCAACCTTTCCAGTAGGTCCGCCAGAGCACCTCCTGCACGAATTTCTCGGCCGGCCCGAGGCCGTGCCGTTCAAGCACCGCCGCCACAACGTCGTGCTCGGTCACGAGGCGATACCGGAGGTAGGGCGAGAGTTTCGAGACGGCAGTCGGCTCCCCGGGTCCTCTGTCCGTGTTGCGTCCGGCGGAGTAGTGGTGGCCAGCCCTGGCGACGAACTCGCTCAATCGGTGGAGGCCGGCGCTTCGTGAGGGATCGAAGTTGGTCTGGTAATGGTGCATCGACAACATGGTAGGCGCAGTATTGGGTTCGTCACCCCGTTCCAGAGCCCGAAGCCGGACGAATGGTCGGTGGTCGCGCCAGATGCCTTCCCGCTCCAGCACTTGTCCGCCAGTGCGGCGGCGACAACTTCAGGCTCAGATCAATGCCAATGTGGCGCCGACATCATATGGCTTCCGCCAAGCGGGCAACGGGAACATAGATGGACGCTGTTCCCTTCTGGGCCCGCTTCGCAGCGTAGAGGGCCGCGTCGGCGCACTTCATGAGGATCTCGCGTCCCCCGGGAACATCGCTGGACCATGCGCAGCCGATCGTCCCGCTGATCGGGAGGATCCGCCCCGGCTCGCCAACCCACATGCGGAGCTCACCCAAGAGGTAGTCAATCAGCCGTTTGAAATCCGCAGGCGCCATGCCACCAGACACGATCACGGCGAACTCGTCGCCTCCAAGGCGAGCTGCGAAGCAGTCATCAAGGCAGGCATCACGCAGGCGCTTGCCTACACGCCGCAATGCCTCGTCGCCCATCGCGTGACCGAGCCTGTCGTTGAGTGCCTTGAACCCGTCGAGGTCCATCAGGAGGACCGCAAGGCCAGCACCTGAAGCTTCACTCTCCAGCAGGCGATCGTCGAGAACGCGGTTGAACTCGGCGCGGTTCGCGAGTCCCGTCAGATCGTCAGTGCGGCTGATCCGGAGCAACTCGCGCTCCATGACGTACCGCCCCGTAATGTCATGGAGAACACCGACAAGGGCAACGGGTCGTTCGCCGACCTTCTCTACGTCACCCATGCAACGGACCCGCTTCAGGCCGCCATTTGCCGTAACGAAGTCCACTTCGATTTCGAACGGCTCGCCGCTTTCTGCTGCCGATGTAAGGGTCTCGCTAAGGCGAACGCGGTCCGCCTCCGGGTAAAACTGGAGCGCCTCGTCCCGCGAAGGCTTTAAGCCGATGGGCAGTTCGTGGATCGCGTAGATCCCATCGGACCATTCGGTACGGTTGTCTTCCAGACTGAGCCGCCAAGTACCCATGTCGGCAATCCTCTCGGCTTGCTTGAAGATCCGGCGTTCGCGCTCGAGGCGAGTGTTGTTGTCTCGCAGGGCCTCGGCGACCTCGACCGAACGCGCCGCCACCATCCGTGCTTCCAGCAGCGCCTCGGCAATGCATGCGAGTTCCTTCAGCAACGCGAGTTCGCCTTCGTCGAGGTCGCGAGGCTGATCGTCGATGACACAAAGTGACCCGACTGGAACGTACCCACCGCATGCCAAACGCGCCGAAACTGGGGCGCCCGAGTAGAAGCGGATCTTCGGATCGCCGTGCACCAACGGGCTCGAAGCGAAACGCGGATCGAGTGTCGCGTCCGATAGGGCCAGCAGCTCTTCGTTTTCGACGACCCATGCGCAGAGAGAGGGACCGCGTGCCGTTTCCGAATCCGGCATGCCGAAACGTGCCTTGAACCACTGGCGGTCCCGGTCGATCAGCGTGAACGACGCCGCCTTCGTGGCGAACAGACGACGTGCCAAAGATGCCAAAGCGTCGAACTCCCGCTCCGGGGGAGTGTCGAGGATCGCAAGGCATTCCAGCGCCTGCGCGCGCTCTGCTTCCCGTTTCTGATCTATCATGCCGGACTTCCCGCTACCATTCATGGAGGCTTAATGCGTCCAGTTGGCAGAAGTTGGCATCGCATGTGCACGGAAAGGATTTAAGAAGATTCGCGGTTAAACGTTCACTAAGCTGGAGAAGGTGCTGGATTTGGCAACGGCGCCGCTAGCGACAAGTTACGCTGAGCGAACAATTGGATTGAAATCTGCGGACACAGGCGTTTTCACTTGCTGACCACCTTCCGCGTCATGCGATCCCATTGTGCCGAGTTGGTCGCGCGGCCGACGTTACGGGGCAGCCCATTCCGTTCTCTCGGCATCCAGTCCTTCCGAGGGGGCATCCAACGTGAACACGATCCCTCCGGGGGCGTACTCGATCTTGGCCATGCCGCCGAACTCGGCAGCCAGTACTCGTTCCACTATCGTGACACCGTAGCCTTTTGAGTTTGGAACCCAAACCTCCGGTCCGCCCTGCTCGTGCCATACGAGCCTCAGGCGCCCCTCACCAAGCGACCATCGGACGTTGACCGTTCCCGCGGGGCTTCCAAAGGCCCCGTGCTTGACCGCGTTTTCTCCCAACTCATGCATGGCCAGCGACAGCATGGTCGCGATCCGCGGTCTCAGCCGGACCTCGGGACCGTCGACGCACAACCTATCGCCCACCTTCTCGTGGACGGGATCGAGGGCATTTCTCACGACGTCGCCAAGAGATGCGCTGGCCCATGCCTCGCGTGTCATGACGTCGTGGCTACGCGCCAGGGCCTGTATCCGCCCGGACACCGCGTTGGCGACGTTGGACGGCACGGCCGAATTCTTGAGCGTTTGATGGACGATGGTTTGAACGGTGGCCAATGTGTTTTTGACCCGGTGGTCAAGCTCGCGGTTGAGCAGGAAGCTGTGCTCCTCCGCCCGCTTGCGTTCGGTCACGTCCATCTGCGAGGCGAAGAAGTAAGCGAGTTTTCCGTCGGCGAACACGGGCGACATCAGCAGAGCGTTCCAGAACGTCGTGCCGTCTTTCCGGTAGTTAAGGATATCGACCTGAACCGACTCCGGCACCGCGATCGCGGAGCGCACTTTCTGGATATCCGCGGCGCGGGTGGCGGGCCCCTGTAGGAAGCGACAGTTCCGGCCAAGGACCTCGTGGCGCGAGTATCCGGTCATCTCAAGAAAGGCGTCGTTGCAGAAGACTGTCGGGTTGTCCGGGAGGTTGGGGTCCGAAATCAACATCGGCATTCGGGTCGCGCGCACCGCGGACGCGAAGGGATCCTGGCTTGTGCCTGATACGATAAGTATCTCGTCGTCGACGCTTGGACGGTCTGCCACTCCTGATGCCCTTCTATGCCCGAGCAAGTCAGTTGCTTGGTTATGGGCATCTTCGCGGCAAGCAGGCTTCTGAAAATGTCCGAAGGCATGACGTTTTAGACTGGGATCGGTTGCATCAACGTGTCCGCGGGTCACACGAACGGGACGATATCGTCTGTCCTAGTCCGTCAGTGCGTCGGACCGCACCTTCAGCGTCACGATGATTCCTTCGGGATGCCAGTCGTAGTCGATGGACCCGCCAAGCTGGGTCGAGACGCTGCGGCTGACCAGCTTGGAGCCGTAACCACCCACGCCCTCTGGAGGCTTCACCGCCGGACCGCCACGCTCTGTCCAGACGATCGTCAACTCCTCGCCCGGCGTGTCGCATGAAATGTCCAAAACTCCGTCATCTGAGGACAGCGCGCCGTACTTTAACGAGTTCGTAGCAAGCTCGTGGATCACCAAGGCAAGCGTGGTCGCCGCGGCCTCGCCGACGCCCATGCGTGGAACCGAGACGCGTATGCGTCCGCTGAAGGCGCCGAGGTCGTCGTATGGTGCTAACAGAACCGTCAGGAGGTCACCAAGAAGTGCGGCGGACCCTTGCCCTCCCGGAAGCGGTCGAACGAGATCATGGGCGCGCCCGAGGGCTGTCAGGCGGTGCGTCAGCTCCTTCGCCATCTCCGCAGACGTAGAGGTGGAACGCGACGTGATGTTGGTGAGGCCAGAGGCGATGGCCAAGAGGTTCTTGACCCGATGGCTCATCTCGCCGGCCAGAAGCTCGTTGGCCTCCTCCGCCTGCTTGCGACCCGTCACGTCGAGGAAAATGCCGAACATCGTTCGATGGCTGATGTCTTCGTCATTACCTTGGCCGCGCGCGGAGACCCATCGGACCTCGCTTTCGATCATCACCCGAAAATCGATCTCGTAGGCGCCGGTGATCGCGCGTGTCGCGGAGAACGCGGAGCGCACCCTGTCGCGGTCCGCCGGGTGGATGTGGGCCGACAGGGCCTCGAACGTCACCGCCTGTCTGGCGGGAAGGCCCCAGAGTTCCGCAGCGCGATCGTCGAGATCCAAAGCGTCGGTGTCGACGTTCCAGGACCAAAGTGCGACCCCAGCAGCCTTGATGGCGCGGCGGAGCATACGGGAATCCCAGTCGGGCATGGACCCAGCTGGCAATGTCTTGATGTCCGCTTCAATTGTCATAAAGTACCTGTAGCACCCATTGCGGGTAAAGGCCCAACGACCTGACGCTGTCAGACGGTAAGCGGCAGGCCACCGAACGCCACCGTCTCAGACGACCGCAGTCTACTCGCCAACGTCCGTTCTCGGCATGACCCGCTTGTAAACGAGCGAGGCGACCAACTCGACGAACGCCTGCGCGACAGTGACGGCCGGCAGGAGATCAAGGGCGGTGGCGGTCACGCTGTGGTCTTCGGCCAGTTTCGGAAGCGCTGATAAAGGGCATGCCTTCTGCCGCCATTCCACGAAGCTGCACCAAGTTTCCTGCTTGAACAGCCGCGTGAAGGTCCCGCGGCTCATTCCGAGTTCGTCATTCAAGGCGTCGATCGTATCGTGGGACGATGGACTTTCGAGAAACTTCCGGCATTTTGGGCGATGAGCGGATGTCTTGGAAGCGGAAGTGAGAGAGGCAGAGGCGAAAGCGAAGCAGCGGGTTCGACGACAAAGTGCTGACGGGAGCGGGTGCCGTGGGGATCTACGACAATCCTGCCGACTTACTGGCTCGGTACGAAACCTCCCCCTTGGCATCACACTAGTCCCTTTGCCCGTTCGACTGTCTGGATCTCGCAGAGTTCAAAGAGACTTTCAGGTCGGGGCAAGGAAGTCGAGCGTCCTCAAGCCGCCGCGAACCCATCGGTGCGAAGATGGTGAGGCCGTCATTGTGATGCCATTCGCTGAGCCAGGCTTTGCCAGATGCCGGAGACCGTCGTGCGGACGCCTATCAAGGACGGGAGCCTCGTCTCCGTCCTCGAGGGCCGAACCAGGGTTCGTCCGCCGCTGAATGCAGTTTGGACCCTCAATCGCCAGATGGCGCCGCAGATCCGGGTAGTCTTGGACGAACTCGCTCGCCCCGCCCTTGTCGACGGACTTTGAGACTGGCCTGGCAGGTCATTGCAGTTCGGCGGATCGAGCGGGCGCGGGGAGGCAACGTCCGCTTCAAAGGCTACCAACTAGCATTCCAAGCGGCTGAATTGGGTCGAAAGTTGCCAGTCCGCTTCCCAGGCGCCTTCGCGGATAGCTGCCGTTCCGCATACGGCCCATCCGCGACACAGTGCGTTCTCCGACTGAACGGAAATCATTTCCGAAACCGATCTCCCGGCTTCTTGCCCGCCCAAGGCGGTAGTTCCTCGTTCTCAACCCACGGCAAAAGGTTCACCGAACGCGTCTTAAGGTGCCCGGTGATGACCGGGTACTTCTCTAGCTGCTTCTTGATCAACGGAAGTCCGGCGACATTCGTGTAGCGCAGCGCTGTTTCAGATTCGCCGAGACGCCCGGAGATGTCGCTGATGATGGCGGTGTCGACTCCCGCTTGCTTCATCGTGTCCGCAAATCCGTGCCGGAGGGCATGAATTGAGCGTTGCCACAGATCGGAGGAGAATTGCGGCGAGGCTTTCACGATCGGAATAAAGTCCTTGTAGAAGCGGTCGCCCGGATCGTTCGTCTTCAGCAGCGGCGAGAACAGCTCGGGAAAGAGCTGCCGATAGCCCATCTTTCGGATCGTCTGGACGTAATCGAGGAAGCCGAGGCGCAGCAGCTCTGGCGGCACCGGCAGGAGGCGATCGGACTGAGCGTTCTTAATATTACGTTGAACGTTGGCGCGGATGTGAATGGCGGCGCCATGCAGTGTATCGAGCACGTCTCTCGTTTCGAGGCCAGCAAACTCATTGCGACGGGCGCCGAGATAAGCGAACAGCATAGGTAGGTAGTAGACGCCGCCGTGGAATACCGCATCTCCTGGAACATGGCGGTCTGTAGCATCTCGGCATCCCGTGAAGATCGGAAGGTCGAAGATTGGCCGCACTTGATCGGGCGATGGCTTTACCTGCGCCAGTCGCAGAGTGCCCGCTTTCGGCTTGCGAGGTCGAAGGCTTTTCAGCGACCAATCCGCCACAATGTAGCCGCTGGCCCTGACATGATTGAGGAACGTGTCGAGATTGCCCAGGTGCTTGCGGATCGTTGCCGCCGAAAGTCCAACCTTGGGTGGTGCCTCTCCGCGCCGTTCAGCGCGTGCGATCTCATCGGCCGCAAAGGCGCGAAGCGCTGCGGGCTTCATGATGCGCAGCCGCGAGCTCTGTCCGTAGCGCGTTGGAATGAGGTTCAGATGCTGGCGCAGAGCTGCCACGTGTTGCTGGCCGATCTCACCGGAATGCGCGACGTCGTTCTCCTCCAGTATGTCACGGAACATCCGCACAAGCATGCGCACGTCACTGGCGGTGGCAGGGGTCCAGTTGTCACGATTGTTGCGGGCGAGTGCCTCATACGACACGTCGAATGCAACAAGATGCAGGACCCGGCCGGCAATAGCAGCATTAGGCCCTGGACGTTCAGCAGTACGCGTCTCAATCGGAAGCACTGTCGGCGGAACCGCCTCTGCCACTTCGTCCTCTGTTGCCGGCTTAACGGGAAGGGCGATTTTCTCCGCATCCTCCGTGACGCTAAGCTCTGGTTCAGGCTGAACCCGCACGTTTGTATCTGCCGACGGATCGTCGGATTCTGCTTTGGCAGCGATGTCTGCAGAAAAGACGAGGTTGGCGCGTTCCTCCTCGGGCAGCGTCGTAGCGACGAAGGCATTCTGCTTGCGGTCAATCATCGGCCAGCGTTCGGCCACGTTGAGGAGAGCATCGGCTTTCGCGCGATGCAGCTCCATCTTCGCCCGCTCGCGATTGGCCAGCGTGTCGACGAGGCCGACGTCAGCCATTTGTTGACGGACGGCACGGTCGAAAACGGGGCTGCGTGCTTCTGCCTGTTCGGCTCGGAAGGTCTTGGCGATCGTTGCGACATGCGGCTCGGGGATACCATGGCGCAAGAGCATCGACTTGCCCGGACAGTTTGCGTCGAAGCTGAGGGCGCGCGTCGTTCCGAAGAGCTGGATTAGACGATACGCCCAGCCGACTTCGATATCGGCCTCCATTTCGCGGACGTCGTCGACGGCACCACTTCGTCGAACGGCGAAGGCGATGTCGTCGAGATGTGCCGTCATGCGCTCGATCTCGGCGCGGAAGAGCTGGTCGAGTTGGTCCTTCGTGGTCATCGCGGCGGTTGGTCTCACGCTGAGGTCGGCGAGCAGCGTGTTGAGCCGCCGCGCCATGTAGGCTGCTTTGTGATGGTCGGACAACCGAAGTGAGAAGGAGAGGCGGGCTTGGCGCGACACCTTCCGGAAGCGCGTTGGTACGCGCGCGCGCCAGTAGAAGGTGTGGCCGCGCCGTTCGAGATTGCTTGTGTCATGCCGAGTCGCCACCGACCGGACCCCTTGAGCCGCGAGCCCGAGGAGACGCCGATGGGCACCACCTCTGGGCTACAGGTTTGGGCACATCGAGTGGCGAAAGGGCCGAGCGGATTCTCAGCCACCGAAAACTACAATGATTACATAAGCTTGATGTAAGCTGGCTGGGGAACCTGGATTCGAACCAAGACTAGCGGAGTCAGAGTCCGCTGTTCTACCCTTAAACTATTCCCCAGCAGGAGAACGGCGCGTAGAGGGCGCCGGTCGGGAGGGCTTATAGCGCTACATCGCGGCGAAGGGAACCCACCCTGTGGCGTTTTTCCCGGGAGAATGAGCGGGGCGGTGTTCAGGCTGCGCTTTTGTGGGTTTCGGGGCGGGTGAAGCGGTCTGCCGGGGAGGGGCGTCTCCCGGCAATCCCTTTGGCGCTGGCCGCCTTCCTGTGGGGCGGCGGCGGGGCTCCCTTGTGCTTGCCCGCCGGCTTGATACACTCGCCTTAACCAAGGAACCAAGGCGCACGGGCCAGCCTCCACGGCCGCTCTGTGCCGGAGAGAAATAGTGAGCATCGATGAACGTACCGGGAGACTGCAGCCGCCGTCGACAGTAATGCGGGAAGAGAGCGGGCGCGGGCCTGACGGCATTTCGGCGCCCGGCCGTGCTAAGACCGCCGGCCCGGCTCTGCGACCCGACAACGACGCGGCGCGGCCGGATGGGCCGCGCGCAGATTTTCAGCGCGCCGGCGTTTCCGGTTCGGATGGCCCGCGGCCGAATCAGCCGAGATCGGTGGCTCCGCGAGCGGACGCGCCGCGCCAGGACGTCTCGGGCCAGCCGTCTCTCGAACTGCCACTTCGAGAGCAGCTACCTCTGGAGAAGAGCCCGTCGGGCGACGGCGCGTCGAAGGCCGGCGCCCCGCGGGGTGGCCGCAACGCGCCCGCCGCCTCGCCGCGCTCTGCGGCCGGCAAAGGCCCGGCCCGCGGGGAGCGGGATGCGCCCGGTACTGATGATCCGGGTGCGAAGGCGAGCCTCACCAAGCGGCAGAAGCGGCGACGTCGGCGCGGCAGCGGTGGCACCGGGGCGCCTCAGGTCGAGGCGCCGGTTGCCGTGGCGGCTGCCAGCGAAGCGCGCGAGGCCAAACCCGGCCGGCGCCGCCGTCGGCGTGGCGCGGCACGTCCGGGCGGCGAGCCCGGCGGGCAGGCGGGTGCCATCCCGGCGAGCGTGCCGCAGCCGGCGCGGCTTTCGCCGACCTCCGGCGAGGGTGTGCGGGCGCCGTCCCAGCCGCAGCGCCCGCCGCAGCCGGTGGCGGACGACCGGCCGCCGGTCTATGCCGCGCTCGACCTCGGCACCAATAATTGCCGGCTGCTCGTCGCCGTGCCGTCGCGGCCCGGTCAGTTCCGGGTGATCGACGCCTTCTCGCGCATCGTCCGGCTGGGCGAGGGGCTCGGCCGCACCGGCCGGCTCGCCGCCCCCGCCATGGACCGCGCGGTGGCGGCGCTGACGATCTGCAGCCAGAAGCTCGCCGCCCGGCAAGTGGCCGGCGCCCGGCTGATCGCGACCGAGGCCTGCCGCGCGGCGGCGAACGGCGAGGAGTTCATCGAGCGGGTGAAGCGCGAGACCGGGCTCGACCTCGAGATCGTCAGCCGCGAGAGCGAGGCGCGTCTTGCGGTCTCCGGCTGCGGCTCGCTCGTCGACCGGGGCGCCAAGGGGGCGGTGCTGTTCGACATCGGCGGCGGCTCGTCGGAGATCGCGCTGCTCGACCTCCGGCAAGGCTATTCGCGCCGGCTGTCGAACCACATCGTCGCCTGGACGTCGCTGCCCGTCGGCGTCGTCTCGCTCGCCGAGCACTACGGCGGCCGCGACGTGACGCCGGCGCTGTTCGAGACGATGATCGCCTCCGTCGTCGAGCGCATCGAGAGTTTCGAGGGCCGCGACAAGCTCGCGGACCTCGTCGGCACCGGCGATTTCCACTTGCTGGGCACCTCCGGCACGGTGACGACGCTCGCCGGCGTGCACCTCAATCTCGAGCGCTACGACCGCCGGCAGGTTGACGGACTGTGGCTGACCAACGATGAAGTGAGCGAACTGGTGGCGCGGATCGCCGGCTGGAGCTTCGAGGAGCGCGTCGCCAATCCCTGCATCGGCAGCGACCGGGCGGACCTGGTGCTGGCCGGCTGCGCTATTCTCGAGGCAATCCGCAGGGTCTGGCCGGCACCGCGCCTTCGCGTCGCCGATCGCGGCCTGCGCGAGGGCCTGCTCACGGAAATGATGGTCGCCGACGGTGTCTGGCGCAAGGGCGCCCCGGTGCGCCAGAAGGTATTGGCATGAAGACGATCTCCCCGCGGGGCCGGGCATGAGCGGCGGCCGCGGCGACGACCGCGGGCTGACCGTCCGGGTCAAGAAGGGCAAGCTGAAGGCGTCCTCGCGCGCCTGGCTCGAGCGACATCTGAACGACCCCTACGTCCGCCGCTCGAAGGCCGACGGCTATCGTTCGCGCGCGGCCTACAAGCTGACCGAGATCGACGACCGCTACAAGCTCCTGACCAAGGGCATGCGCGTCGTCGACCTCGGCGCGGCGCCCGGCGGCTGGACGCAGATCGCCGTCGAGCGCTGCGCCTCGGCAACGGCGGAGTCGCGCGTTGCGGCCATCGACTACCTGCCGGTCGATCCGATCGCCGGCGCGACAATCCTGGAACTCGATTTCCTCGACGAGACGGCGCCGCAGAAGCTGCTGGATGCGCTCGACGGCCCGCCCGACATCGTCCTCTCCGACATGGCCGCGCCGACCACCGGCCACCGCCGGACCGACCACCTGAAGACCATGTATCTCTGCGAGGTCGCCGCCGACTTCGCGGTCAAGGTGCTGAAGCCCGGCGGGCATTTCCTCACCAAGACCTTCCAGGGCGGCACCGAGGGCGACCTCCTCACCATGCTGAAGCAGAATTTTACCAGCGTGCACCACGTGAAGCCGCCGGCGAGCCGCGAGGACTCGGTCGAGCTCTACCTCCTGGCCAAGGGGTTCAAGGGCCGCAAGCCTGTCGCGGTGGACGAAGACGAGGACGTCTCGCCGCTCGGCTGACCGGTCCCGGCGCGCCGGTCTCCCCACCCGAGGGAGAAGATCGATCGGCCTATTCCGCCGGGATGCGTCGCCCGGAAATCTCCGACCCGGCCGACTGCGGCAGCTTCAGGAAGGCGGCGACGGCGAAGACGGTGATTGCCCCGACGATCAGGAAGGCGGCGGAGAAGTCACCAAGCGTCGAGACTCCGGTATCGCCGACCAGCAGCCCGATCTCGAGGATGGCGCCGGCCACCGCCACCCCGCCGGCGATCGCCACCTGCTGGAAGGCGGCAAGCAGTGCCGTCGCGTCGCCGGCCTTGGCGGTCGGCACGTCGGCGAAGGCCAGCGTGTTGATCGAGGTGAAGAACAGCGAGCGGAAGAAGCCGCCGATCAACAGCAGCACCACCAGCACCAGCACGGGCGTCTCCGGCCGGTAGAAGCCGATCATCATCACGAAGATGCCGCCGATCGCGCCGGTGCCGATCAGCGTCTGCTTGAAGCCGAAGCGTTTGAGGATCGGCTTGGCGAGGAACTTCATCATCATCGCGCCGCCGATCGAGACCGCGCTGATCACGCCGGATTCGAGCGGCGTGTAGCCGAAGCCGATCTGCAGCATCAGCGGAAACAGGAAAGGCACGGCGCCGGCGCCGATGCGGAACACTGCGCCGCCGATCACCGCCGCCCGCAGCGTCGGGATGGCGAGCAGCCGCAGCTCCAGCACCGGGTTGTGGTGGCGCCGCGCGTGGCGGACGTAGAGCAGCGCCGACATTGCGCCCAGAGAGGCGAGGCCGAGCCCGAGGGCCGGCGGCAGCGCCGGCAGCGAGACCACCGAAAGCCCGAACACCACGCCGGCGCAGGCGATGCCCGACAGCACGAAGCCGGTCCAGTCGAAGCGGATGCCGGGGATCTTCTCGACCTCCGGCAGGAAACGGGTGGCGAGGAGAATACCGGCAAGGCCGATCGGCAGGTTGATCAGGAAGATCCAGCGCCAGTCGGCGTAGGTCGCGATGGCGCCGCCGATCGGCGGTCCGACCAGCGGTCCGATCAGCGCGGGAATGCTGAACCAGGCCATCGCCGAGACCAGATCGGCTTTCGCAGCCGAGCGCACCAGGAGCAGCCGGCCGACCGGCGTCATCATCGCCCCGCCCATCCCTTGCAGGAAGCGCGCGGCGACGAAGCCTTCCAGCGAATTCGCGATGGCGCAGGCGAGCGAGCCGAGGACGAACACGCCGATCGCCCAGCGGAATACCGTCTTGGCGCCGAACTTGTCGGCGATCCGCCCGGAGATCGGGATGAACACCGCCAGCGAGACGTAATAGCTCGTCAGCGCCAGCTTCAGCGCGATCGGGTTGGTGCCGATGTCGCGGGCGATGGTGGCGAGCGACGTCGCGATCACCGTCGAGTCCATGTTTTCCATGAACAGGGCGACGGCGAGCACGAGGGGCACGATGCGTTTCACGGGCGATACCAAGGAGCCGGAGAATTTCTAAGCCTGCCTTACCGCGACGCGGCGGCCGGTGATAGGATGCGCTGGGAATGACGGCGTGCCACGCCGCGGCGGCGCGGGTCAACTCGGCGTGTCCTTCCCTTGAGCCGGCCCGGTCCGCGACCAGTTGTGGCCGCAGCGCCGGTTTCGCGCCGGCGACCGCTTTCCCCACGAGGAGACAAGAGATGACCGACGACAGCCGCACCGACCAGACCCTGGTCAGCCGCCGCAACGCCATGAAGCTCGCCGCCGTCGCCACCGGCGCGTCGACCTCTCTCCTGTTCGGCGGCGCTGCCCTGGCGCAGTCGGCCAGCGCCGTCGCGCCCGCGGCGGAGAAAGCCGCTGCCTCGCCGAAATGGTTTCGTTTCGCGTTTGGCGAGGCGGTGGTCACCGTGGTGCTCGATGGCCTGCGGCCGGGCGACGGTCCGTTCCCGACCTTCGGCGAGAACCAGACGGCCGAGGCCGTCGCCGCGCTGATGCGGGCGAACTCATTGCCGGAGACGAAGTTCGTCACCGGCTTCTGCCCGGTCCTTGTCGAGAAGGGCGGCACGCTGGTGCTGTTCGACACCGGCATGGGCGAGGGCGGCCGGGCCAACGGCACGGGCCTCCTCACCCAGCGCATGGCGGAGGCAGGCTACGCGCCGGAGGATGTCGACATCGTCGTCCTCACCCACATGCATGGCGACCACATCGGCGGGCTGATGGAAAATGGTAAGCCGGCTTTCCCGAAGGCGCGCTACATCGCCGGCCAGGTCGAGTTCGACTTCTGGACCTCGGCCGAGGCGAAGGCCGGGGCGCGGGCGCAGAATGCCGAGATGGTCGGCAAGAACGTCGTGCCGCTGAAGGAGAGCATCGGCTTCATCGCCGAGGGCGCCGAGATCGTCCCGGGCCTCACCGCGCACGAGGCTTTCGGCCACTCGCCGGGGCATCTCGTCTTCAAGCTGGTCGAGGGCGACAAGACGCTCTGGCTCACCGCCGACACCGCCAATCACTTCGTCGCCTCGCTGCAGAAGCCGGACTGGGAGGTCAAGTTCGACATGGACAAGAAGGCCGCCATCGCGATGCGGCACAAGGTCTTCGGCGAGATCGCCAAGACCGGCGCGCTGTTCATCGGCTACCACATGCCGTTCCCCGCCGCCGGCTACGCCGAGACGATCGACGGCGGCTACCGCTTCGTGCCGCTGACCTACCAGCTGGATATCTAGGCGCCTCGAGAGCGGGCGCCTACGAGCGCCACGCGCCTCACCGCGAGCAACCGATCTCAGCCATGATCGCGACGACATCGGCACGGGAGCGGCAGACGTTCTCGCAGGGAATGCCGTCGCCGTCGCGGTCCGCGCCGTTATGCTGACCGGCGCACCAGGCTGTGACGGCCTCCCGGCACGTCGCGTAACTCTTGCAATTCGCCGCCGCGACGTTTTCCACTGACGCCGCAAGGGCGAGGATGAGAACGAGGCTGCGGAGCAGGATGGGCATGCGGGTCATGGGGGGCTTTCTTGGCACGAAGGTAGAAGAAGCCGCTGGGTGGACGTCGTTGTGAAGGTTGGGACTGGTTCGACCGGTTCGGACGGTCCGCAGTCAGGTGAGATCCAACGACGCGGGACATAGGTTCGGACACTGACGGCCTGTCAAGACCATGCCTTTCGAATGCTCGCGCTCTGGAAGATCGGCCTTCTCGCACAAAAATGCCGGTCCGATGGTCCGCTTCAGGAATGACGCGATCCGGTACCTGTATGCGGAGCCAGTAAGGTTGGTGACGGCGCCATGGTCTTTGCCAGGAACCAGCCAGAGTTCGCTTCCAATCGATGCGACATCGAACATCTGCTGGGTTTCGGTCGGCGGCGTCGCGCGATCCAAATCGCCGCCAATTACCAGGACAGGACCACGGTATTCAGCCAAGGCACGCAACGGCGCCAAGCGTCCTGGCAACACGCCAAACCTCAGCGGCGCTTGGAAGCTCAGGAGCGGTTCGGCGACGACGGCCAACAACCATGGCAATCTACCCTTGAGCCGATTGGCGATCGCGTGCCGTAGGTCAGGGTAGACCGCCTGTAAGATCATGGCGTCGGCTGGGAGAACGCCACCTTCCCCGATCAAACTTGCGGCCCCTCCGAGGGACACGCCCAAGACCGCTATAGGTGCATCTCCCTGGCGCTTGCGCAGCCATTTGAAGGCTGTGAGCGCGTCCAACCCCTCCTTGTAGCCAAACGTTCCGGCTGTGACGTCTGACTGGCCATGCCCTCGAAAGTCGATCGTCAGCGTCGCGTAACCAAGGCTCGCAAGCCATGATGCGTTTTCCGCGGTTGCCTGCCGTGATGCTCCAATACCGTGAAGCAGCAGTACGCTGGGCGCACGGTCGACACATCCGGGCGTGAATGTTCCGGCGATCGACACATGATCCGGCGATGTGAGGCGGATATCAGTCGCCGGTGGCTTTGCAGGCACAACATAAGATTGCCGACCCCGGGTCATTACGGAACCAAGGCTCCAACTTGCCAGCAGTGTCACGGCCAATAGCGTCAGAATGCCAATCAGAGAAGCGTGTCTACCCATGGTTCCTCAAGATCGAAAGACCAAGCGCACCGAGCTTGCACGCTTCAGGGAATGGCAGGTTTGAGGTTGCACTTCTACCCTTGAGAACGACCGGAATTGGCTGAGAACAGCTGTCCGTTCGTAGCTTGCACTCTCTGACGCCGAACGTTCCAGTGGTGCCGCTACACGCCCTGGCCCGCTTGCTCACCCACGACATCCCGCGATCGGCCCGCATCCGCCCGACAGTGGACACGCTGTTCATAAACCGCTTGCGCCTTCCCTCCCGCCCGCCATCGTGCTAGCAGCCCTTGCCAATCCTTCACCGCGGGCGGTCCTTGCCGGACCCGGCGGTTTGTTTATTTTGGGGACTGGTCAATGGCACGCATCATCGAAACTGCCACCGGCGCGACCGCGCTGACGTTCGACGACGTGCTGCTGCAGCCCGGGCATTCCGTCGTCATGCCCGGCGAGGTCGATCTCTCCACCCGCATCACCAAGACGTTGCGCCTGAACCTCCCGATCATCTCGGCGGCGATGGACACCGTCACCGAATATCGCCTCGCTATCGCCATGGCGCAGGCCGGCGGCATCGGCGTCATCCACCGCAACCTCACCCCGGCCGAGCAGGCCGATGCGGTGCGGCGGGTGAAGAAGTTCGAGAGCGGCATGGTGGTCAATCCCGTCACCATCTCGCCGTCGGCGACGCTCGGCGACGCGCGCGCGCTGATGAACATGCACCACATCTCCGGCATCCCGGTGGTGGCCGATGACGGCCCGACGCCGGGCCTCCTCGTCGGCATCCTCACCAACCGCGACGTGCGCTTCGCCACCGACGACAGCCAGCCGATCCACGAGCTGATGACCAAGTCTGATCTCATCACCGTCCGCGATGGCGTCGGCCAGGCCGAGGCCAAGCGCCTGCTGCACCACCACCGTATCGAGAAGCTTGTCGTCGTCGACGACGCCCACCGCTGCATCGGCCTCATCACCGTCAAGGACATCGAGAAGTCGCAGCTCAACCCGCATGCCTCCAAGGATGCGCAGGGCCGGTTGCTGGCCGCGGCCGCGACGAGCGTCGGCGACGACGGCTTCGAGCGGGCCGAGCGGCTGATCGATGCCGGCGTCGACCTCATCGTCGTCGACACCGCGCACGGCCATTCGCAGCGGGTGCTCGATGCCGTGACCCGCGTCAAGAAGATGTCGAACGAGGTGCAGGTGATCGCTGGCAATATCGCGACGCCCGGCGGCGCCCGCG
Source organism: Mesocryomonas fontinalis (assembly GCF_055730125.2). NCBI lineage: Bacteria > Pseudomonadati > Pseudomonadota > Alphaproteobacteria > Hyphomicrobiales > Aurantimonadaceae > Mesocryomonas > Mesocryomonas fontinalis. Next base: position 23,245 of record NZ_JBUZWG020000001.1, read on the forward strand.
CGCTGATCGATGCCGGCGCGGATGGCATCAAGGTCGGCATCGGCCCGGGCTCGATCTGCACCACCCGCATCGTCGCCGGTGTCGGCGTGCCGCAGCTCTCGGCGATCATGGGCGCCTGCGAGGAGGCCGACAAGGCCGGCATCCCGGTCATCGCCGACGGCGGCATCAAGTATTCCGGCGATCTCGCCAAAGCCCTTGCCGGCGGCGCATCGGCGGCGATGATCGGGTCCTTGCTGGCCGGCACCGACGAGAGCCCGGGCGAGGTCTATCTCTACCAGGGCCGCTCGTTCAAATCCTACCGCGGCATGGGATCGGTCAGCGCCATGGCGCGCGGCTCGGCCGACCGCTACTTCCAGGCTGAGGTGCGCGATACGCTGAAGCTGGTGCCGGAGGGCATCGAGGGCCAGGTGCCCTACAAGGGCCAGGTCTCGGCCGTGCTGCATCAGCTCGCCGGCGGCCTGCGCGCCGCCATGGGCTATGTCGGCGCCGCCAGCCTCGAGGAACTGCGCGAGAAGGCGACGTTCGTGCGCATCTCCAATGCCGGCCTGCGCGAAAGCCACGCCCACGACGTCACCATCACCCGCGAGAGCCCGAACTATCCGGGCTCGGGGCTCTAATTCACCAAGACACCGCGTCTCCCGTGCGTCCGCTCGGACGCATGGCGCTCTGAGGGAAATGCCGGGATGAACGGAAACATCGCGATCTTCTGGCCGATGATCGTCCAGGCCTTCCTGACCATCGCGGTCTATTTCATGCTGTTCTTCCGCCGGAAGTCGGCGGTCTCGGCGGGGGAGGCGAGCCTCGGCGACTTCCGAAAGCCAGGCACCGAGCCCGACCGCAGCAGCGCTGCGGTGAAGAACCTTGCCAACCAGTTCGAGCTGCCGGTGCTGTTCTACGCCGTCTGCCTGTCGCTCTACGTCACCAACGGCGCCAACTGGCTGGCGGTGATCATCGCCTGGGTGTTCGCGGTCTCGCGCATCGTCCACGCCGCCGTGCACCTCGGCAGCAACGACCTCCGCCTGCGCGCCCCCGCCTTCGCCGCCGGCCTCGTCGCCGTGCTGCTGCTCTGGATCATGCTGGCCTTCCACGTCTTCAACGTCGTCGGGGCGCTGGAGGCCGCGGGCGCGGCCTGACCGCTTTGCCAAGGAGAGCCTCATGCAGGTGATCGTCATCGGCGCCGGTATCGCCGGTCTCTCCACCGCCTGGTCGTTGACCCGGGCCGGCCACCACGTAACCCTCCTCGAGCAAGGCGCGATCCCGAACCCGTTGGCGGCTTCGGGCGATCATCATCGCATGATCCGCCGCGCCTACGGCGGCGCCGACGGGTATGCGCGCACCATCAGCGAGGCTTTCGAGGCCTGGGACGTGCTGTGGGCCGACCTGGGGGCAAAGCATTTCGAAGCGCGCGGCGTGCTGGCGATCTCGCAGGAACCGGGGGACGAAGGCGAGGTGTTCCGCGAGGGGCTCGACCGGACCGGCTACGCCTACGAACTGTTCCCCGCCGCGGCGGCGGCAGAGCGATACCCTTTCCTCGACCCCGGGGCCTTCCGATACGCCTATCTCAGCCGTGAAGGCGGGGCGCTGATGTGTCGCCGGATCGCCGCCGACATGCTGCGATGGCTCACCGCTAACGGCGCCGACGTACGGCCGAACCAGCGGGTAACGTCGATCGATGCCGATGCCGGCACCGTGCAGACGGCCGGCGGCAATCGTCTTGCAGCAGACCGCGTCGTCGTCACGGCCGGCGCCTGGGTGCTGCGCTTTTTCCCCGACCTCGCCGCCCGCCTCACCACCTACCGCACCGCCGTCGCCTATCTCCGGCCGCCGGCGGAATTTGCGGAGGCCTGGAGCCATGCTCCGGCAATCCTCGACATCGGCGGACCGAACGACGGCTACGTGTTGCCGCCGGCTGGCGAGGCCGGGCTGAAGATTGGCAGCGGACTGCACAAGCGCCTCGCCGTCGATCCCGACGCAGACCGCGTGCCGGAACCCGGCGAGGGAGAAACGCTGCGCAGCTATTTCGTCCGGCGGTTCAGACGGATGGCGGACTACGCCGTTACCGACGTCGTCACATGCGCCTATACGTTCACCGCGGACGAGCGCTTCTTCTGCGAGCCTCGGGGCAAGGCGCTGATCGTTTCGGCTTGCTCTGGCCACGGCTACAAGTTCGGCGCCGCTGTTGGCCGGCGAGTCGCCGCAGCCATCGTCGACGGCGACACCGACGGCCTCGCCCGCTGGCTCCGTGCGGAAGCGGCCTAGAGGGCGCAGACGCCCCCGGCCGGGATGGTCTTCCGGGATGGTCTTAAGGGAATCTTTCGACAGCCGGGCGTTAAGTCCTTCAGCTGGTCGACCGGATGCCTGCCCCATGAAGATTGCCATCGTCGGATGCGGCTTCGTCGCCGATTACTATATGCTGACGCTCGCCAACCATCCCGGGCTCGAGCTGGTCGGCGTCTACGACCGCGACCCCGCGGCGCTCCGGCGGTTTTCGGCCTACTTCAAGGCCCGCGCCTTCGACAGCCTCGACGCGCTTCTCGCCGAGCCCGGGGTCGAGCTGGTGCTGAACCTCACCAACCCGTCCAGCCATTACGCGGTCTCGAAGGCGGCGCTCGAGGCCGGGCGACACGTCTATTCCGAGAAGCCGCTGGCGATGTCGCCGGAGGAGGCCCGCGAGCTGGTGGCGCTGGCCGCTGAGCGCCGGCTCGAGATCGCGGCGGCGCCGTGCTCCTACCTCTCGGCCGCCGCCGATACCGTCCGGCAGGCCATCGCCGGCGGGACGATCGGCGCGGTCAAGCTGGTCTATGCCGAGATGGAAGACTCGATGGTCTTCCGCGAGGACTATCGCCGCTGGACCAGCCCGTCCGGCGCGCCCTGGCCGGCGGAGGACGAGTTCGCCGTCGGGGCGACGCTCGAGCATGCCGGCTACTATCTCACCTGGCTCTGCGCCTTCTTCGGCCCGGTCGAGACGATCACCGCCTTCTCCGCCAAGCTGTTCGACGACAAGGGCACGGGCCAGCCGGCGGCGGACATCGCCAACGACCTCTCGGTTTCCTGCCTGACGTTTCGATCGGGCGTCGTCGCGCGCCTGACCTGCGGCCTTGCCGCGCCCCGCGATCGCTCGCTGCACGTCGTCGGCACCGAGGGCGTCCTTTCCCTGACCGATGGCTGGGACAACCAGTCGCCGGTGTTCCTGCGCACGGCCGAGGGGCACTGGGCGTCGCGGCCCGCGATCCTCGGAAAAATCCTGCAGCGATTGGAGCGCCGACGGCCGCTGCGCCACTGGTTCGGCCGCAAGCTGAAGGTCGAGCCGAGTGCGGCGAAGGTGCCCGGCACCTCCTCGCGGATGGATTTCGCCCGCGGACCCGCAGACCTTGCCCGTTCGATCGCCGCCGGCACGCCCCACCCGTACGGCGGCGCCTTCGCCCTCCACGTCACCGAGCTCGCGCTTATTGCCCAGCACGCCGACCGCTATCCCATGCCGTACCGGCTGACGAGCAGTTTTGGCGGGTGATACAGGGCCTGCGGTCGGATGGGCGTGTGCGTCTAGGGGTTGGCGAGTTGGCGAGCCGGCGGGGATGAAGGGCCGGGGCGATCTGTCCGGTCCTTGCCTGGATCAGCGGATGACCTCCGGCGTCACGGCTGCGGACGGGTTCCTGCGCTGTCACGGGCACTGGCAGCCGCCCGCTCGACCAGATCGAGCACGGCGACCGTCTCGTCGAGCGGCATGACCGGGCTCTCCGTCCAACCGTGCTGCAGGCAGAGACTGAAATGGTCCGCCTGGTACTGGAGCCCCGTGCCGATGTGGAGCGTCGGGTAGCGCCGGGTTGCCAGGCGGCCGACCAGAGGCCGGAGCGCGGAGAGGGCGGTCAGCGGGCGCGCCAGTGGATGCGGGGGCGCTGCAGCCTCGCCAGGTTCGGCAGGAGCGGTGTCGGGTTCGACACTGCCGGTCTGGCGCAGCGAGATCAGCGGCGGACACAGCACCGGCCGATGGGCGCTGGCGATCCCGGCCGTTCCGGTGACGACGGCCTCGTTGGCCCCCTCCACGTCGAACCCGCAGGACAGGGTGGCGATCGCCTGGTCGTAGCCGAGCAGCAGGCCGGCGACGGCGATCGCGCCGTTCCCTGCCCGGATGACGGTGGCGTCGATGCTGCGGGGGATGCCGGCGAGGTGGACCGCGAGCGACAGCGGATAGACGCCGAGGTCGAAAAGCGCGCCCCCCTTCACCGGATCGTAGAGCGGCGAGGCGGCGTCGAAGGGCTGCGGATAGGCGACGGAGATGTCGAGGCGGCGGATGTCTCCGATGCGCCCCTCGTCCACCAGGCGTTTCAGCCGGACGATGCCGGGCGTGAAACGCATCCACATCGCCTCCATCACCAGGACGCCGGCGCGGCGCCCGGCCTCGGCGACCGTGCGGGCCTCATCGGCGGAGAGGGCGAAGGGCTTCTCCACCAGCACCGGCTTGCCGGCGGCGATCGCCTGCAGCGCCTGCCGGCCATGGGCTTCGTTCGGCGTCGCGAGATAGACCGCGTCGATGTCGTCGCGCCGCAAGAGGTCCTCGAAGCGACCGCCGACCGTATCGGGGCCGAGCTTTTCGGCAAAACCCGCGGCCCTCTCGGCCGACCGCGATCCGACCGCGACGATCCGGCCCGCACGGGAATGGTGCATGTCAGCGGCAAAGCGTGCCGCGATGCTGCCCGTCCCGATCAGGGCCCAGCGGGTCTGGTCTGGCATGCGATGGACTTTCCGTTCCTGAAGGTGGCGCCGAGCAGCGGATCCGGGTTCTAGATTAAAGAAGAAAGAGCGTCCTTTGTGCGTCCTTACGGACGCACGGCGCTCTAAGAGACCGCACTGCCTTCCGTCTCGGCCGAAGATGGAGCATCTCCCCTTCCGGGCAACCGCTGAATGAGCGATGCGATCGCCTCGAAGTCGCGCCGCCGCGCGGCCGAGGGCCGGAATGCCAGCGCCAGCGTACGCGAGGGCGCGGGATCCTGGAACGGCAGGATGCGGATGCCGCCGCCACGGCTCTCGGTCGCCACCGCCATGTCCGGGATCAGCGTTGCCCCGAGCCCGCCCGCGACCATCCGCAGGATGGTGGTGAGGCTGGTGGCGCCGAGGCTCGCCAGTTGGCTCGCCTCGACAAGCTCGCAGATCTTCAGCGCCTGGTCGCGGAGGCAATGGCCTTCCTCGAGCAGGATCAGCCGCTCGGTGGCGAGCGCCTGCACGGAGATGCGGCCCTGGAAGCGCTCCGACCCGTGGGCGGGCACGGCGAGATGAAACCGGTCCTCGAACAGCTCGATGGTATCGAGCCCCTCCGCCTCGATCGGCAAGGCCAGCACCGCGCAGTCGAGATCCCCGTGTAGGACGTCCGCCGTCAGCGTCTCCGTCAGGCTTTCGCGGATCTCGCAGTCGAGTTTCGGATGCTCGCGGGCGAGCTGCGGCAACAGATGCGGCAGCAGATAGGGGGCGACGGTGGCGATCAGGCCGAGCTTCAGCCGGCGGTCCAGCACCGCGTGGCCGGCAGCGCCGAGGCCTTCCAGATCGCGGATGTCGGTGAGGATTTTCCGCGCCCGGTCGCGCACCAGCGCGCCGTCGCTGGTCAGGAGGACGCCCGACGGCCGCCGCTCGAACAGCGGTCCGCCGAAGCTTTCCTCCAGTGCCGCAATTTGCGCCGAAAGCGCTGGTTGGCTGATGTTGAGGTGCTTGGCCGCCCGCCCGAAATGCAGGGTTGTGGCCAGCGCCTCGAAATAGCGGAGCTGTCGGATCGTGATCATCGCGATAGGATAAACTGATCGCGCAGCCTAGCAAATACGATTTGCCGTTATGGGCCTATGGGTCCATTGCTGACTGGAAGCATTCCAAACCAAGGTGACTCCATGACCGAGAAACTGACGACGACCGCCGGCGCACCGGTGCCGGACAACCAGAATTCCTGGACCGCCGGCGAGCGCGGCCCGATCCTGCTGCAGGACTACCAGCTGATCGAGAAGCTGGCGCACCAGAACCGCGAGCGCATTCCCGAGCGCGTCGTCCACGCCAAGGGCTGGGGCGCGCACGGCACGCTGAAGATCACCGGCGACATCTCCAAGTACACCAAGGCCAAGGTCTTTCAGCCGGGCACCGAGACCCCGATGCTGGCGCGCTTCTCGACCGTTGCCGGCGAGGCGGGTGCGGCGGACGCCGAGCGCGACGTGCGCGGCTTCGCGCTGAAGTTCTACACCGAGGAAGGCAACTGGGACCTCGTCGGCAACAATACGCCGGTGTTCTTCGTCCGCGACCCCTACAAGTTCCCGGACTTCATCCACACCCAGAAGCGCCACCCGAAGACCAACATGCGCTCGCCGACGGCGATGTGGGATTTCTGGTCGCTGTCGCCTGAAAGCCTGCACCAGGTGACGATCCTGATGTCGGACCGCGGCCTGCCGCAGACCCCGATGAACATGAACGGCTACGGCTCGCACACCTTCTCGTTCTGGAACGATGGCGGCGAGCGCTACTGGGTGAAGTTCCACTTCAAGACCCAGCAGGGCCACAAGCACTACACCAACGAGGAAGCCGACCAGATCATCGGCAAGACCCGCGAGAGCTACCAGGAGGCCCTCTTCGGCGGCATCTCCAAGGGCGAGTTCCCGCGCTGGACCGTGCAGGTCCAGATCATGCCGGAGATGGACGCCGAGAAGACCAGCTACAACCCGTTCGACCTCACCAAGGTGTGGCCGCATTCGGAATACCCGGTGATCGACGTCGGCGTGATGGAGCTCAACCGCAACGCCGAGAACTACTTCGCCGAAATCGAGAACGCGGCCTTCTCGCCGTCGAACATCGTGCCCGGCATCGGCTACTCCCCGGACAAGATGCTGCAGGCCCGCGTCTTCGCCTATGCCGACGCCCACCGTCACCGTCTCGGCACGCATTACGAGACGATCCCGGTGAACCGTCCGAAGAACGAGGTGCACCACTACCACCGCGACGGTCAGATGAACGTCTTCGGCGGCATCAAGACCGGCAACCCCGATGCCTATTACGAGCCGAACTCGATGAACGGCCCGGTCGAGGTGCCCTCAGCCATGGAGCCGCCGCTGCGGATCCACGGCGATGCCGACCGCTACAACCACCGCATCGGCAATGACGATTACGGCCAGGTGAGGGACCTTTTCAACCTGTTCGACGACGGCCAGAAGCAGCGCCTCTTCGCCAACATCGCCGCGGCGATGTCGGGCATCCCGGAGGAGATCGGCGAGCGCCAGCTGGCGCATTTCGACAAGGTGCACCCGGACTACGGCGCCGGCGTGCGCAAGGCCCGCGAGACCCTGACGGGCCGCGAGCCGGCGATCTCGGTGACCGCCGACACGCCTCAGCAGGCCGCCGAATAGGCTTCTGCAGTTCAAGACGACAGCGAAGGCCGGGAGAAATCCCGGCCTTTTTGTTGGGCCGGTCTTTTCCCTTGGGTGGCGAGCGGTCGCTTGTTGGGCTTTCCGAATAGCCGTATGATCGATCCCGCCATAGGCCCGGCCTTGAGGGAGACGGCAGTGGGAAGCAACTGGACGCTGAAAGACGCCGAAGCCGAATTCGTGACGCTCGCCCATGCCGCGAGCGATGGCGAGCCCCAGCGGATCGCCATGCCCGACGACGCCGCGGTGGTGCTGGTCTCCGCCCGCCAGTACGACCTGATGGCCCGGCGTCCCAAGACCTTTGTCGAGCACATCCTGGATTTTCCAAAACTGCCGGAAGGGATGGATGACGACACCTTCGATGATCGACATCGGTACCCATCCGACTATCACGACGTCGAACTAGATTAGATGTATCTCATCGACACGATGGTGCTGTCCGAAAGATCGAAGGCACAGGCCAACCCTGCGGTCATCAACTGGCTCGACAGCGTCCGATTTGATGATGGATACATCAGTGTCATTACGATCGGCGAGGTTCAGCGCGGCATCCGAAAATTCGGGGTAGGAGAGAAGGATCGTGCCGACAGGCACCTTCTTTGGCTCGAAAATACACTCTTGGCTTACGGGAAGCGGGTTCTTCCTGTAACGACGGCTATTGCACGCCGCTGGGGCAGTCTGACGTACGATCTGAAGAACGCCAACGCGGATCTCCTCATCGCCGCCACCGCGCTGGAGCACGACCTCACCGTCGTCACCCGCAACACCCGACACTTCGAGCCGACCGGCGCGAAGCTTCTGAACCCTTACGAAACGTGATTGTTTTGACTTTATTCCAGATGCCGCCGCTGTCCCGCACCGCCGGGAGCGTGATTCCATGCGTCTAGGTGGCCGGATCGCGGCCGCGATCGAAATCCTCACCGACACCGCCGCCAAGCGCCGCCCGGTCGCCGACGCCCTGAAGGACTGGGGCCTGTCGCACCGCTTCGCCGGCTCGGGCGATCGCGCCGCCATCGGCAACATCGTCTACGACGTCCTGCGCAAGCGCCGCTCCTATGGCTGGCGCATGGGCAATGACTCGCCGCGCGCGCTGGTCTTCGCCGCGCTGATGGACAGCCAGGGCCTCGACCCCGAGGCGATGCTCTCGGCGCTCGAGGGCGACCGCTTCGCGCCGGAGACGCCGAGCCTCGAAGACCTCGGGCGTTTCTCGTCGAGCGATCTCGCCAAGGCTCCCCCGGCCGTGCAGGCGGACCTGCCGGACTGGCTGGCCAAGGAGTTCGAGGCCTCGCTGGGTGAGGACTGGATCGCCGAGGCGCAGGCGCTGTCGGCCCGTCCGCCGCTCGACATGCGCGTCAACACGCTGCTGTCGGACCGCGACCAGGTGCTGGCGGCGCTCGCCCCCTTCCATGCGCAGGCGGCGGCGATCTCGGCGACGGGCGTCAGGATTCCGCCCATTGCCGGCAATGGCCGCCATCCCAACGTGCAGGTCGAGGCGGCCTTCCAGAAGGGCTGGTTCGAGATCCAGGACGAGGGCTCGCAGATCGCTGCGCGGCTGGCGGGTGCCGAGCCCGGCGAGGAGGTCCTCGACTTCTGCGCCGGCGCCGGTGGCAAGACCCTGGCGCTCGCCGCCGCAATGCACGGACAAGGCACCGTTCACGCCTATGACGCCGACAAGCAGCGGCTCGCGCCGATCTACGAGCGGCTGAAGCGCGCCGAGGCTGGCAACGTCCAGGTGCACGGGCCGCGCGAGGACATCTCCGTCCTCGGCAGCCTGATGGATCGCGTCGTCGTCGACGCGCCCTGCACCGGTGCCGGTACCTGGCGTCGCCGGCCGGATGCCAAATGGCGGCTCGCGGCCTCGGCGATCGACAAGCGCGTCGCCGAGCAGGATGCCGCGCTCGACGCCGCCGCCCGCTTCGTGCGGCCCGGCGGCACGCTCGCCTACATCACCTGCTCGCTGATCTCGCGCGAGAATGCCGGCCGCGTTGCCGCCTTCCTCGAGCGCCACCGCGACTTCTCCGCCGGCGACTCGGCGGCCGTGTTCGCGAAAGCCTTCCCGGCGGCGGGAACGCCGTACCGCGAGGAGAAGGTGCACGGCGGCACGGTGCTGACCCTGACGCCGAAGCTGACGGGCACCGACGGCTTCTTCTTCGCGCAGCTCGTGCGCCAGTGAGAGGCCCTGCCGCCCGCTACGGCCTCCTCGCCTTGTTTCTGGCGGTGTCGCTCGGCGGCGGCATGCTGGTCGGCATCTCCAACCCGCCCGGCGAATGGTATGCCGGGCTGGCAAAGGCACGCTTCAACCCGCCGGGCTGGGTCTTCGCGCCCGCCTGGACGTTGCTCTACATCCTCATCGGCATCGCCGGCTGGCGGGTGTTCATGGCCGGGCCGCGGCTTCCGCTGGCGATCTGGGTGCTGCAGCTCGCGATCAACCTGACCTGGTCGCCTACCTTCTTCGGTCGGCACCAGATCGGCCTCGCCCTCGCCATTCTGGTTGCGATGTTCGCGGCCATCCTCGCCTTCATCGCCGTCACCTGGCGGCGCGACCGGCCGGCGGCGTTGTGCTTCGTGCCGTATGCGCTCTGGGTGGCGTTCGCCGGGCTTCTCAACGGCTCGATCTGGTGGTTGAACTAGCCGGGCCCGGCCGGCGAGGGCCTCGGCCGCAAGGAGCACGCGCATGACCGACATGGATCGAGCGACGGCAGGCGTTGCCACCGACATGGTCGGCGGGCGACGCGTCCTCTTCGTCATGGCGGCCTTGCCGGAGTACGGGCCGCACCTGCGCCGGCGCATCCGGCCGCTGATCACCGGCGTCGGCCCGATCGAGGCGGCGCTGGCGACCGGCATCGCCTTGCAGGCGCTGAGCTCTTCCGGCGGTCTGCCGGACCTCCTGGTCTCGCTCGGCTCGGCCGGCTCGCGCGTCCTCGAGCAAGGCAAGGTCTACCAGGCGGCGTCGGTCTCCTGGCGCGACATCGACGCTTCGCCGCTCGGCTTCGCCAAAGGCGTCACCCCTTTCCTCGACCATCCCGTCGACACGCCGCTGCCGACGCCGATCGAAGGCTTTGAGGCCGTCCGCCTGTCGAGCGGCGCCGACATCGTGTCGGGCGCGGCCTATGACGCGATCGATGCCGAGATGGTCGACATGGAGACCTTCGCGATCCTGCGTGCCTGCCAGCGCTTCGGTGTGCCGCTGATCGGCCTGCGCGGCATTTCGGACGGGGCCGCCGACCTCCACCACTACGACGACTGGACCAGCCTTCTGCATGTCGTCGACGAGAACCTCGCCGAGGCCGTCGACCGGCTGCCCGCGGCGATCGACGCGGGGCGGATCTAGCCGGCGCTGCCGCCTGTCATCCGCCGGTGTCCGCAGCCTCTCCTTTCGCGGGGCCGCTCGGGGCCGCGTCTCACCGAAACCCTTGCCTTCCCGGCGATGCCTGCTTAAAGGCTTGCAATGACCGCACATCCAGACACAGTCCTCATCATCGATTTCGGCTCCCAGGTGACGCAGCTGATCGCGCGTCGCGTGCGCGAGGCCGGCGTCTACTCCGAAATCGTGCCCTTCCAGCTGGCCGAGGCCGCCTTCGAGCGGCTGCAGCCGAAGGCGGTGATCCTGTCGGGCGGTCCCGCCTCGACCGGCGACATCGGCTCGCCCCGGGCGCCGCAGATGATCTTCGAGGCCGGCATCCCGGTCCTCGGCATCTGCTACGGGCAGATGACGATGTGCGTGCAGCTCGGCGGCCGTGCCGAGAGTTCCCAGCACCGCGAGTTCGGCCGGGCCTTCGTCGAGGTCCAGCGCGACTGCGCGCTGTTCGCCGGCGTCTGGCCGGAGGGCACCCGCCACCAGGTCTGGATGAGCCATGGCGACCGCGTCATCGACATGCCGCCGGGCTTCGAGATCTTCGCGAAATCCCCGGGCGCGCCCTATGCCGTCTTCGGCGATGCGAGCCGCAACTTCTACGGCCTGATGTTCCACCCGGAGGTGATGCACACCACCGACGGCGCCAAGCTGATCCATAACTTCGTGCACAAGGTCGCGGGCCTTCCCGGCGACTGGACCATGGCCGCCTTCCGCGAGAAGGCGATCGAGGAGATCCGCGCCAAGGTCGGCACCGGCCGCGTCATCTGCGGCCTGTCGGGCGGCGTCGACTCGTCGGTGGCGGCGGTGCTGATCCACGAGGCGATCGGCGAGCAGCTGACCTGCATCTTCGTCGACCACGGCCTTCTCCGGATGAACGAGGCCGAGGAAGTCGTCACGATGTTCCGCGACCACTACAACATCCCGCTCGTCCACGTGGAGGCGCAGGACCTTTTCATCGACGCGCTGGAAGGCGAGATGGACCCCGAGGTCAAGCGCAAGACCATCGGCCGCCTGTTTATCGAGACCTTCGAGGCCGAGGCCAAGAAGCTCGGCGGCGCCGACTTCCTGGCGCAGGGCACGCTCTACCCCGACGTGATCGAGAGCGTCTCCTTCACCGGCGGCCCGTCCGTCACCATCAAGTCGCACCACAATGTCGGCGGCCTGCCCGAGCGCATGAACATGCAGCTGGTCGAGCCGCTGCGCGAACTGTTCAAGGACGAGGTGCGGGTGCTCGGCAAGGAGCTGGGTCTCCCTGCGCACTTCGTCGGCCGCCAGCCCTTCCCGGGCCCGGGCCTTGCGATCCGCTGCCCCGGCGGCATCACCCGCGCCAAGCTCGAGATCCTGCGCCAGGCCGACGCGATCTACCTCGACGAGATCCGCAAGGCCGGCCTCTACGACGCGATCTGGCAGGCGTTTGCCGTGCTGCTGCCGGTGCAGACGGTCGGCGTGATGGGCGATGGGCGCACCTACGAGTTCGTCTGCGCGCTGCGCGCCGTCACTTCGGTCGACGGCATGACCGCCGACTTCTATCCCTACGACATGGAATTCCTCGGCAACACCGCGACCCGCATCATCAACGAGGTCAAGGGCATCAACCGCGTCGTCTACGACGTCACCTCGAAGCCGCCCGGCACGATCGAGTGGGAGTAGTTAAACTTTGACCGGGTATTGTTCTGGTTAGAGAGCCGTGCTGCGCTTGGTGTCTAATTGCCACATTATAGTCTTTCGGCTAACCAGATCGTCGGCTGAAACTTAATAAATTGCCGATCAGGTGCGCTCTGCGTATGCATTCTCCAGTATAACTTGGCGCGAGTTCCACTTGGAGGTGCATTTGTGGCCTTGCCAGAAAAATACCCAACGGATGCGTCCGGAATGCTCGATCTGGCAAGCGTGCTCGTAGAGAGACTGCTGCGGTCTCAGTCAACAGAGAATCTCTTTTCTGCTGTTTTGGCTGTTGTCCACGCGGTCGAGTGGGATGCAGAGTGGAAGAAAGCTAGGAAAAACAAAAAGTTTGAGTGTGATCATAAAGAATGGAATTTGTTGCCTGAGCTCAGTAACGGCATGAAGCACGCAACTAAGCGCACTCCTTCACTCGAGTCAGATGTAAAGAGCGTTCCGTTGATCACGTCAGATTTGGAAATCCGTCCTTTGGAGTGGGAAGACTTGGATTTCTGGGAGAACGCCCGCAACGATGAGGCAGTGTGGTTCGTCAAAGCAGCGGATGGAACGGATCGGTCGGTGGCATCCTATTGCCTCGAGGCAATTCGTGGCTTTCAGGACGAGCTTGCTGCGCGCGTCGTCTAGATGGCGACGCTCTGTCGAGCCGTCATTTGAAGTGTCACTAAGCTAAGCGCGACGTGACAGCGCTGGCTAAGTTGGCTGCATGGATCTGCCTAGACGGTGCGCGGCTCGGCAGCCGTTTTTGGCCGGCAATCCTTTCGGGCACTCCCGGAACGCTTCCTATTCTCTCGAGCCTGTCTGACACTCAGGCGGGATTTGCGTCCCGTCACCGCACGCCGTTTTGTCCGGAACGGCCGACATAATTTGATACACGGCGTAACGGTTGGCTGATTATATATAATCCAGCACCTTACATCGCGTCCCCACAAAGGGTTCGGCGAAATCCTGACCAGAGTGGCCGACATGAACCTGACCGCAAGTGCCCTCCGGACGTTGCCGACCCTGCGGCAGCTTGCCGCCATTGGCCTGATGACGGCGGCGTTGAGCCTCTCGGCCTGCTCCGACGAATCCAAGGACGCGGCGGCCCGGCCGGTCCCCGTGCCGGAGGTCGGCGTGGTGACCGTTCATCCGCAGGAAATCTCGATCACGGCGAGCGTCTCCGGCCGCGTCGTGGCGCTGCAGACGGCGGAGATCCGGCCGCAGGTGGACGGGCTCGTGCAGAAGCGCGTGTTCCAGGAGGGCAGCGAGGTCAAGGCCGGCGACGTGCTCTACCAGATCGACCCGCGCAGCTATCAGGCAAAGCTTGCCGCGGCCGCCGCAGCCTTGAAGAAGACGCAGGCGGCGGTTCCCTCGGCCAAGGCCAAGGCCGAGCGCTACAACAATCTCGGGGCGACGAGTGTCGTCTCCAAGCAGGACGCCGAGGACGCGCAGGCGGCCTACCTCCAGGCCGAGGCGGACGTCGCGGTTTCGGAAGCCGACCTCGAGACCGCGCAGATCAACCTCGACTACACCACGATCAAGGCGCCGATCGACGGCCAGATCGGCACGTCGTCGGTCTCCTCCGGCTCGCTCGTCACCGCCGCCCAGAGCAATGTCCTCGCCACCATCCGCCAACTCGACACGGTCTATGTCGATCTCACCGAGTCCAGCGGCAACCTCCTGAAGTTTCGCAAGGAGTTGCAGGAGGGCGCGGTGCGCAGCGTCGGCGGCGGCGAGGAGAAGATCGAGGCCAAGCTGACGCTGGCGGACGGCACCCCCTATTCCGAGACCGGCACCATCGAGGCCGCCGACCGCTTCGTCAGCGAGACGACCAGCAGCTTCACCTTCCGCTCCAAATTCGCCAATCCCGACCGCATCCTCTTGCCCGGCATGTATGTGCGCGCGACCGTGCGGCTCGGCATCGACAATAACGGTTTCCTGTTGCCGCAGCGCGGGGTCAGCCGCAATTCGAAGGGCGAGGCCGTCGCAAGGTTCATCAACGCCGACGGCAAGGTCGAAACCCGGACGCTGACCGTGCTGCGCGATGTCGGCTCGAACTGGCTGGTCACCTCGGGGGTTGCCGATGGCGACCGGCTGATCGTCGAGGGGCTGCAGAAGGTGCAGGACGGGCAGACCGCGACGGTGACCGAGATGGCGATCGACGCTTCCGGCAATGCCAAGCCGATCACGACGAACGCCGAGAAGGACCCGGCGGCGACCGCCCCGGCAGAGCCAGCCGCCCCGACATCAGACCCCGCCGACCCCGCCGACCCCGCCAAGCCTGCCAAGCCCGCTACGGCGGCGGAGTAGGGGCATGTCGCACTTCTTCATCACACGCCCGGTCTTTGCCTGGGTCATCGCCATCGCGATCATGCTCGGCGGTCTTCTGGCGCTGACCCAGCTGTCGATCTCGCAGTATCCCGAGATCGCGCCGCCCACCGTCAGCATCAGCGCGACCTATCCGGGCGCCAGTGCCGAGACGGTCGAAAACTCGGTGACGAAGATCATCGAGCAGAACATGACCGGCCTCGATGGCCTGCTCTACATCTCGTCGACCAGTTCCTCGTCGGGTGCCGCGTCGATCACCTTGACCTTCGAGAACGGCACCGACCCCGATACCGCGCAGGTGCAGACCCAGAACAAGCTGTCGCTGGTGGAATCGCAGCTGCCGGACGCCGTGCAGCAGCAGGGCGTGACGGTGACGAAGTCGAGCTCCGGCATCCTGATGATCGCCGCGCTGACCTCGCAGAACCCGTCCTATTCCTCGACCGATCTCGCCGACTTCATCAGCTCCGACCTCGAGGACACGATCCGGCGGGTCGTCGGCGTCGGCAACCTCAACATCTTCGGCTCGGGCTATGCCATGCGCATCTGGCTCGATCCGAACAAGCTGGCGCAGTTCCAGCTGACGCCCTCGGACGTGACCGCCGCCATTTCCGCGCAGAACGTCCAGGTCTCCGTCGGCCAGCTCGGCAACCTGCCGGCCGTGCCGGGCACGCAGATGAACTTTACCGTCACGTCGCAGAGCCAGCTGCAGACGCCGGACCAGTTCCGCGGCATCATCCTGAAGACCGATACCGGCGGCTCCGTCGTCACCATTGGCGATGTCGCGCGGGTCGAGATCGGCGCCGAGAGTTACGCCTCGTTCAGCCGCTACAACGGCCAGACCGCCGCCGGCTTCGGCGTGAATCTTGCCACCGGCGCCAACGCGATCAATACCGCCGAGGGCGTGCGCGCCGCGCTGGCGACGCTCGAGGGGGCGCTGCCTTCCGATGTCAGCGTCGTCTACCCCTACGACACCACGCCCTTCGTCGAGCTGTCGATCGAGAAGGTGATCCACACGCTGCTCGAGGCGGTGGTGCTGGTCTTCGTGGTGATGTTCGTCTTCCTGCAGAATTTCCGGGCGACGCTGATCCCGACCATCGCGGTGCCCGTCGTTCTGCTCGGCACTTTCGGCGTCCTCGCCATCGCCGGTTACTCCATCAACACGCTGACGATGTTCGCCATGGTGCTGGCGATCGGCCTGCTCGTCGACGACGCCATCGTGGTGGTCGAGAACGTCGAGCGGGTGATGACGGAAGAGGGCCTGTCGCCGAAGGAGGCGACGGAGAAGTCGATGAAGGAGATCACCGGCGCCCTCGTCGGCATCGCGCTGGTGCTGTCGGCGGTGTTCCTGCCGATGGCGTTCTTCGGCGGCTCGGTCGGCATCATCTACCAGCAGTTCTCGATCACCATCGTGACCGCCATGCTCCTGTCGGTGCTGGTCGCGATCGTCCTGACGCCGGCGCTCTGCGCGACGATCCTCAAACCCGCGCACGATAAGCCGAAGAACTGGTTCTTCCGCAAGTTCAACTCGGGCTTTGCGCGGATGACCGGCGCCTACGAGGGCAGTGTCGGCGGCATGATCCGCCGGCCGCTGATCTTCTTCGCCGTCTTCCTGGCGATCGGCGGCGGCGTCGTCTGGCTGTTCGGCGCGCTGCCGAGCTCCTTCCTGCCGGAGGAGGACCAGGGCGTCCTGATGACGCAGATCGAGCTGCCGGTCGGCGCTACCGCCGAGCGAACGATCGAGGTCGTCAAGCAGGTCGAGGACTACTACCTCAACCAGGAGAAGGACAACGTCGCCGGCGTCTTCGCGGCCATCGGTTTCGGCTTCTCCGGCACCGGGCAGAACAATGCCATGGCCTTCGTCAAGCTGAAGGATTTCGACGACCGGACCGGCGCCGGCCAGAGTGCCGGTGCCATCGCCGGAAGGGCGATGGGCGCCTTCTCGAAGATCCGCGACGCGCAGGTGATCGCCCTGTCGCCGCCGGCGCTGCCGGGGCTCGGCAATTCCTCGGGCTTCAGCATGTATCTGAAGGACTCCGGCGGCAATGGCCGGCCGGCGCTCCTCGAGGCGCAGGACAAATTGCTGGCGGCCGCCGGAAGCGATGCCTCTCTGGCCGGCGTTCGCCGCAACGGCGCCAGCGAGCAGCCGGAGTTCCAGGTCAACATCGACCAGAAGCTCGCGGGGGCGCTGGGCATCGCGATCTCCGACCTCAACAATACGCTCTCGACCGCCTGGGCCGGCACCTATGTCAACGACTTCGACAATGGCGGCCGGATCAAGCCGGTCTATGTCCAGGCGGACGCCGCCTTCCGCATGCTGCCGAGCGATATCGACCGGTGGTACGTGCGCAACGGGACCGGCGAGATGGTGCCGTTCTCCGCGTTCACCCAGACCGCCTGGACGGAAGGGCCGCCGCGGCTGGAGCGCTATAACGGCGTTGCCGCCGTCAACATCCAGGGCTCGCCCGGCGCCGACGTCAGCTCCGGCGACGCGATGAATACCATGGACGCACAGGTCGCCGCGCTCGGCAGCGGCTACACCTCGGAATGGACCGGCCTCTCCTACCAGGAGCGGCTGTCGGGGTCGCAGGCGACGCTTCTCTATGGGATCTCGGTGCTGGTGGTCTTCCTCTGCCTCGCCGCGCTCTACGAGAGCTGGTCGGTGCCGTTCTCGGTCATCCTCGCGGTGCCCATCGGTGTCTTCGGGGCGCTGGTGGCGGCGACGCTGACCGACCAGGCGAACGACATCTACTTCAAGGTCGGCCTGCTGACGACGATCGGCCTCGCCGCCAAGAACGCCATCCTCATCGTCGAGTTCGCCAAGGATCTGGAAGCGCAAGGCAAGGAGCTTGTCGCCGCGACCCTCGAGGCATCGCGGCAACGCCTGCGGCCGATCCTGATGACCTCCTTCGCCTTCATCCTCGGCGTCACGCCGCTGGCCCTGGCGACGGGCGCGGGCTCCGGCGGCCAGCGGGCGATCGGCATCGGCGTGATGGGCGGCATGTTCGCCGCGACCTTCCTCGGCATCTTCTTCGTGCCGCTGTTCTACGTCTCGGTGATGAAGCTGACCGGATGGCGCCGCAAGCCTTCCAACGATGCAAGGCCCGCCGCCACGCCTTGACCGGACGCGCCGCTCCGTCCGGTGTAGGGGAGGAGAGGCCGTTCGTGGGCCGCTCGGCCGTTCCCGACACGCCGTCGCTGCGTTAGGTTGAGACGGGCTGTCTTCCCGGCAGTCCGGCCTTCTTTGGAGGAGCCCTGCCGTGGCCGATGCCGAACCGCAAATGGGGGCTTGAACCTCGACATGACCGTCCTGCCGACAGCCATCGAGCCCGTCTGCCGCGACGGCGTACGTCTCGGCGGCCATCTTTGGCCAGCGCCTTGCGGCGGGACCCATGGCACAGTGATCATCAACCCTGCGACCGGCGTCCTCGCCCGCTACTATCACCGCTACGCCGCCTTCCTGGCTGAGGCCGGCTTCCATGTGGTGACCTACGACTATCGCGGCATCGGCGCGTCGCGACCGGCATCTCTGCGCGGGTGTGGCTACCGCTGGCGGGATTGGGGCGAAGAGGATTTCGATGCCGTCCTCGGCTTCGTTCTCGACCAGTCCTCGCCGGGACCGCTGCAGGTGGTCGGGCATTCCATCGGCGGCTTCCTGCCGGGCTTCTCAAAGCGCGCGCCCGCCATCGACCGGATGCTGACGGTCGGCGCCCAGTATGCCTACTGGCGGGATTACCGGGCCGAGGACCGGTGGCGACTTTTCCTCAAATGGCATGTCGCGATGCCCGCGCTGACGCTGATGCTCGGCTATTTCCCGGGAAGGCGGCTTGGCTGGCTGGAAGACCTTCCGGCCGGCGTTGCGCTGGAATGGAGCTTTCGCCGGCGCCGGATGGAGGAAAGCTATCCCCGGCCGCAGCGGGCGGAAATTCTCTCAGGCTTTGGAGCCGTCCGGGCGCCGATCCTCGCCGTCGGGGTCGGCGACGATCCGCTGGCACCAATGCCGGCGATCGAACGGGCGCTCGCCTACTACACGGGGGCGGAGCGGACCGCGGTCGTCCTTGCGCCCGAGGATCTCGGCTTTTCGGAGATCGGTCACTTCGGCTTGTTCCATGCGCGGCACCGCGACGGCTTCTGGCCGGCGACGCTGCGCTGGCTGCGGGAAGGGATCAATCCTTGGCGGTCCGCAGTGGTCGGGGTCTACGCGGCGGATGGCGGGGTCCGGGAAGAGCGCGCCGCGCCCAGTCCGCTCTGACGGGGAAACGTCGCGGCGCCGCTTCGACCACGATGGTCACGGCGTCCTCGCACACATCCCTGGCATTTTCATCAGACCACCCTTGCGCCGGGCGGGCGCGCCTGATTCTGTCCCGTTAAGGTCTTCCGTCCGTTCGGTACTTGCAATCCAAGGTTGTTGATACGACGGCGGTGGGCTAGGCTCGTGGGCCATCGCTGCAAGGCTTCCAGTTGCGGGAACCATGATCGGGTTCGGCCATTTGCCTTTGAAAATGTGGAGGATTTTAGAATGCGTCTGGTGCGCTTTGGCGCTCGCGGGTCGGAGCGTCCGGGCCTGATCGACCACGAGGACGAGGTTCGCGACCTCTCCCAGCACGTGCGCTCGCTCTCCGGGGCGTCGCTCGTCCGGATGCCCTGCGGGCACTCGCCTTGATCGATGAGGCGTCACTGCCGCTCGCGCCCACCGGAGCCCGTCTCTGCGCCCCGTTGTCGCGGATCGGCAAGATCATCGGCGTCGGACCGAACTTCGAGGCGAGCGCGTCGCTGGCCGGGTTCAAGTCGAGCCCCGAGCCGACCGTGTTCATGAAGGCGACCTCGGCGATCAGCGGGCCGAACGATGCCATCGAGATCCCGCGCATGTCGAACCGCACGGACTGGGGCGTCGAGCTCGCCGTGGTGATCGGCCGTACCGCGAAATACATCCGCGTCGAGGACGCAATGCAGCATGTCGCGGGGTTCACGCTGGCGAACGACGTGACAGAGCGCAGCCTGCAGTTGCAGCGGGGCGGGCAGTGGACCAAGGGCAAGTCGCACGACACCTTCGCACCGCTCGGACCCTGGCTGGTGACGCCCGACGAACTGCAGGACTACGGCGACCTGACGCTCTGGCTCGAGGTCAACGGCGTTCGCCAGCAGCAAGGCACGACGGCCGACATGATCTTCAAGGTACCCTATCTCGTCTCCTACCTGTCGCGCTTCATGCGGCTGGAGCCGGGCGACGTGATCCTCACGGGGACACCCGGCGGCGTCGGGTTGTCCTACGACCCGCCGCGATTCCTGGCGGTCGGAGACCGGATGCGGCTCGGGGCGACCGGGCTCGGGGTGCAGGACTATGTCTGCGTCTCCAGCTGAACCGCTGAGCTGCCGAGGATGCGGGCCACGGCCTGAAGCGGTCCCGCGCCGCGGGCGGCCGGGAGGATGATATGGAAACGGCGGAGCGCCGGGGTTGGTGTTGCGGGAGGTGGCGGGCATGTCCGGCGCACCGTGGGATTTCCGGCGGACTTTGAGCGTCCGCCCCGTCTGTCCTGACCCCGACGCTGGCGCCAAGGCCGCTGCCTCTCGGGGATGCCGATCCCTCAAGGCCTTCCATCGACAGCGCCGGCCCGGCCAAGACCCTTGCCGCCACCCGTCTTTCGCTGCCTCGGCCCGATCTGCCAAGCGGGTACCGCACCCGGCGGGGGCTGTCTCAGGCATCGATCAGCGGGCGTCCATCCTTTCGCGACGGAGAGTGGACCCGGAATCTGCAAGAGAGGCGCTTGATCAGTCCGCCCTTCCGCAGTCCACAAAATCTGACATAAAATCCCATATAGGAAAATAGACTAGACGCGAGATTGGGTAGTTGGGCGCACAAAAACCCGTCCCGAGGAGGCCGTCCGGCTTTCGCCGCGGGTGTCGTCCAGCGGCGCTGACGCGACGCAGACCGCGTCCTGCCGCTTTCACACCGGCACCCTCCCACGTCGATTGTCTCAGGGCGCAGCGGACAGTGACGGCCGTGATGCTCTGGTCCCGATTATTCGGCCGCGGGCTTGCGGGGCCGACGGACGCGTGGCTTCGCCGGCGCAACAGCCTCAGGCGGGGCTGCCAGGTCGTCCTCGACCTCGACCGCCTCGACGCTGCGCTCCGGCGTTTCTCCGGTCCCGCTGGTGGCGCTGAGCGTCGTCGCCTCGCTAAGCTGTGCCGCCTCCGCCGGCTGGGTCGTCTCGGGGAACGACCGCGGCGGCGCGTCCTCATGCAGAGCGGCGTGCGCCGGCTCGCCCGCAGGCGGGGGAGCCTCCGCCGACGGGCGGTCGTGCTGGGCGGCGATCGGCGACACCTCGGCCATCGGAAAACTGTCGACGGCGACGACCCCGGCGACCGCGGCGCGCGCCGCGGTCCACTGGTCGAACTCGGCGGCGGTGATGACGCCCTGGTCCAGCGCCTTCTGGGGATCGCGGATCCCCGCCTCGCGCAGCTTGCGGTCGATCGGCGCCGCCTCGGCGACCAGCTCGAAGGCCGCCTCGAGCGCGGCCACGGGATGATCGGGCCGCCCCTCGCCAAGGTAGAGATCGGGCGTCAGCCGATCGCGCTGGGTGGAAGGGCGCATCAGGATCTGCGCGACCTCGGTGACCAGCTCGTCCGAGGGCATCGGCAGCGGGATGGCGAAGGGGAAGGCGACGACGCGCGTCAGCACCGCGGCCCAGCGGGCGGGCAGGTTGTCGAGCACGCCATTGAAGGCGACCCCGATCCGGAAGAAGCCCTTCTGCATGACGTATTCGACCAAAGGCCGGTCGGCCTCGGGACGGCCCTCGGTCTCGAAGCGCTTCAGCGCGGCGCCGAGCAGGTACATCTCGGACAGGATGTCGCCGAGCCGGGCGGAGAGCAGCTCCCTTCGCTTCAGGCTGCCGCCGAGCGTCAGCAGTGCGAGGTCGGACAGCATCGAGAAGGCCGAGGCGTAGCGCGACAGCTGGCGCCAGTGGCTGGTGAAGGCGACGCCGACCGGCGCATGTGCCGCCAGCCCGCCGGTCCAGCCGTGCAGCAGCGAGCGGAAGGTGTTGGTGAGGGCATGGCGGGCATGCGCCCAGAAATGCGTGTCGAAACTCTGGAGCCCGGCTGCCTTGTCGGGATCGGCCAGCGCCAGCATTTCCTTGAGGAGATAGGGATGTGCGCGGATGGCGCCCTGGCCGAAGATCATCAGGCTGCGGGTGAGGATGTTGGCGCCCTCGACGGTGATGCCGATCGGCAGCGACTTGTACTGGCTGCCGAGATAATTGCCCGGCCCGTCCATGATCGCCTTGCCGCCGTGCACGTCCATCGCGCGCTCGACGGATTCGCGGGCGCGGTAGGTGGCGTGCGCCTTCATGATGGCCGAGACCACCGAGGGTCTATGTCCCTCGTCGAGCGCGGCGACCGTCAGCCGGCGCGCGGCGTCGATCTGGTAGGCGTTGGCGGCAAGGTCGGCCAGCGGCTCCTGGATGCCCTCGAACTGGCCGATCGGCAGGTTGAACTGCTGGCGAATGCGGGCATAGGCGCCGGTGACGCGGGCGCAGTAGGCGGCCGCGGCGGCGGCCTGCGAGGGCAGCGAGACCGAGCGGCCGGCGGCGAGCGCGGTCATCAGCATGGTCCAGCCCTGGCCGATCTGCGCCGCGCCGCCGATCACCGCGTCCATCGGGATGAACACGTCCTCGCCCGTCAGCGGGCCGTTCTGGAAGAAGGTGAACTGCGGGATGTGGCGATCGCCGGTGGTGACGCCCGCGGTGTCGGTCGGGATCAGCGCGACGGTGATGCCGAGCGCCTCGCCGCGGCCGAGGAGGTTGTCCGGATCCGACAGCTTGAAGGCAAGGCCCATGACCGTCGCGACCGGGCCGAGGGTGATGTAGCGCTTGGCGAAGTTGAGGCGGATGCCGAGGACCTGGCGCCCCTCGTGCTCGCCGTGGCAGACGATGCCGTGGTCGGTCATCGAGGCAGCATCCGAGCCGGCCTCCGCCGAGGTCAGGCCGAAACACGGGATCTCGCGTCCGTCGGCAAGGCGTGGCAGCCAATAATCGCGCTGCGCGTCGGTGCCGAAGTGGAGCATCAGCTCGCCCGGTCCGAGCGAGTTCGGCACCATTACCGTGACGCCGGCGACGACGCTCGCCGACGACACCTTGCGCACGACTTCCGAGTGGGCGGTGTGCGAGAAGCCGAGGCCGCCATACTCCTTGGGGATGATCATCCCGAAGAACTTCTCCTGGCGCAGGAAGTCCCAGACCTCCTTCGGCAGGTCGCGGTCTTCCCAGACCAGCTTCCACTCGTCGATCATCGCGCAGAGCTGGTTGACCGGGCCGTCCATAAAAGCCTGTTCGTCCGGCGAGAGCCGCGAGGGCGGCATGTCGATCAGCATTTGCCAGTCCGGGCTGCCGGTGAACAGCTCGCCGTCCCACCAGACCGTGCCGGCGGCGATCGCCTCCCGCTCGGTGGCCGAGATCGCCGGCAGCACGCCCTTGGCCCAGCTGAAGATCGGCTTGGTGATCCGGTCCCTGCGAAACGACATGGCATCCTCCCTCGAAGTGTTCCTTGCCGGAGAACTTAACGCAGTGGACGGGAAAGTCGCGTATCGGGCATGGCTGCAACTTCACCGACAATCATTCACGGCGCAAGCACGGCACCCGGCGGCGGCAGCGCCGGCCGGGGCGTCGGTGTCAAGCCTGCCGTTTCCAGGCGCCCGGCCGCGCTGTCGGTCAACCTTCCACGGACGCCTCTTCGCGGGCGATGGCGTGGTGGCCGATGTCGGTGCGCCAGAAACCCTCCGGCCAGTCGATCTCGGCGACCGCGGCATAGGCCTTCACGGCAGCTTCTCCGACGCTCGGGGCCGAAGCGGTGACGCCGAGGACGCGGCCGCCCTCGGCGAGCAGCCGGTCGCCGTCGCGCCGGGTGCCGGCGTGGAAGACGATGGCCCGGTCGTCGTCCTCGGGCAGCGCACGGATCTCGCTGCCCTTGGCATAGGCGCCGGGATAGCCCTTTGCGACGACGACGACGCAGAGCGCCGGATTGTCGCGCCAGACCGGCGCGCAGCCGGACAGATCGCCCCGCGCCGACTGCATCAGGATCGGCAGGAGGTCGCTCTCGAGCCGCAGCATCAGAACCTGGCACTCGGGATCGCCGAAGCGGGCATTGTACTCGATGAGTTTCGGCCCGGCGGCGGTGAGCATCAACCCGGCATAGAGCACGCCGGAGAACGGCGTACCGGCCTCGCTGAGGCCCTCAAGCGTCGGGCGGATGATCTCGGCCATCACCTGCTCGGTCAGTTCAGGCGTCATCACCGGCGCCGGCGAATAGGCGCCCATGCCGCCGGTGTTGGGGCCCTGGTCGCCGTCGAAGGCGCGCTTGTGGTCCTGCGCGGTGCCGAACAGCACGGCGCGCGTCCCGTCGGCGAGGCAGAAGAGGCTGGCCTCCTCGCCGGTCATGCACTCCTCGACCACCACCTCGACACCCTCCGCCGCGCCGGCGAAGCAGTCCTCCACCGCCGCGAGCGCGGCCTCGACCGTCTCGGCGACGGTGACGCCCTTGCCGGCGGCGAGCCCGTCCGCCTTGACGACGATCGGCGCACCGGCCGCGCGGACGTAGGCTTTGGCGCTCTCGGCATCGGAGAATCGCTGGTAGGCCGCGGTCGGGATCGACATGCGGGTGCAGAGGTCCTTGGTAAAACCCTTCGAGCCCTCAAGCTGGGCGGCGGCCGCGGTCGGGCCAAACACGAGGATGCCGGCGGCCGTCAGCGCATCGGCGATGCCGGCGACGAGCGGCGCTTCGGGGCCGACGACGACGAGATCGATGCCCTTCTCGCGGCAGAAGGCGGTGACGGCGGCGTGGTCCGTGATGTCCAGCGGGACGATTTTCGCATGGGCGGCGATGCCGGGATTGCCGGGCGCGGCGTAGAACGCGCCGATCTCGGGTGACTGCGCGAGTTTCCACGCCAGCGCGTGTTCGCGGC
This sequence comes from Mesocryomonas fontinalis, assembly GCF_055730125.2. NCBI lineage: Bacteria > Pseudomonadati > Pseudomonadota > Alphaproteobacteria > Hyphomicrobiales > Aurantimonadaceae > Mesocryomonas > Mesocryomonas fontinalis. Next base: position 47,927 of record NZ_JBUZWG020000001.1, read on the forward strand.
CGCCGGAGCCGATGAGGAGGAGATTGGTCATGGAAGGGGCCCGTCTTTCATCGCCGAAAGGCCGATTACGGGCGAGCAAGGCGCAAGGTCAAGGTCGCGATGGCGCTTCCAACGGGAAACATCTTGACGAAAGAGGCTTTCGGCGCACTCTCCGGCCATGTCGAATCTCAGAGATCCCGTTGCGTCTGCCCCGCCCGAGCACCGGGTTGCCGACGCGCCGTCCGACAATTTCGTCTACCGCCTGCTGCCGCAAGGCGCCTGGCCCTATGCGCAGCTGGCGCGCTGGGACCGGCCGATCGGCTGGCAGTTGCTGCTTTGGCCGTGCTGGTGGTCGGCAGCGCTCGCCCCGCAGGCGATGGCCGCCGGCGCGGTGACGACCGGCCTGCCGAGCCTCTGGCACCTCGCGCTGTTTCTGATCGGCGCCATCGCGATGCGCGGTGCGGGCTGCAGCTACAACGACCTCGTCGACCAGAAGATCGACGCCAAGGTCGCGCGCACGCGCTCGCGGCCGCTGCCGTCGGGCCGCGTCACCCGCCGCCAGGCCAAGCTCTTCGTCGTCGTGCAGGCGCTTGTCGGCCTCGCCGTCCTCGTGCAGTTCAACCTTTTCGCCATCTGCCTCGGCATCGCCTCGCTCGGCGTCGTCGCGGTCTATCCGTTCCTGAAGCGGGTCACCGACTGGCCGCAGCTCGGCCTCGGCCTCGCCTTCTCCTGGGGCGCACTGATGGGCTGGGCCGCGTATTGGGGATCGCTCGGGCCGGCGCCGCTGCTGCTGTTCGCCGGCAGCGTGCTGTGGACCATCGGCTACGACACGATCTATGCGCACCAGGACAAGGAAGACGACGCGCTGGTCGGCGTGCGATCGACGGCGCGGCTCTTCGGCCGGCACACACGGCGGGCGCTGGCCTGGCTCTATGGCGGCACGCTGGTCTGCTTCGCCGCGGCCTACTGGCTGACCGGGCCGGATGTCGGGCCGACCTGGCCGGCCTTCGCCGCCCTCGCGATCGGCGCCGGGCAGATGTTCTGGCAGATCCGCACCCTCGACATCGACGATCCCGACCAGTGCCTGGTGCTGTTCAAGTCGAACACCTCGTTTGGCTGGATCGTCTTCGCCGGGCTGATCGCCTCGGCGCTCTGGGCGCTGGCGTTTCCCGGCTGAAGCCGCATCGACGCAGAAAGTCTCAAGCAGAAGATCTGGCGCGGAAAGTCTCAAACAGAAAGCCTGAAGCATAAAGGCCGGCGCATCCAGGGATGCGCCGGCCTTTGTTGATCGATGAACGCCTGCGTGCGTCAGGTCCGCGCGATGATCTCTTCGCCGGAGATGACCATGCGCATGCCGAGGCCGCCGGGCTTGCGCCGGGCGAGGAAGCGCGGGCGCCGGTTGCGGTGCGGGCTCGACGAACGGCGGCGCGGCGCGGCGGCCGAGGCGCGGATGGCGCCGAGCGTCTCCTCCAGCGGCCGGACGCTGCCGTCCGACTCCACCATCAGCATCGGCAGGTTGAACAGCTCGGCCCAGCCGCGCCAGTCGGCGGCGACGTCGAACAGGTCGCTGGCGACCAGCAGCGGCACGGAGAACTTCGGGTCCTCGTGGTAGAGCTCGAGGGTGACGGTCACCTCGCCGGCGCCGTCCTCCATCGCGCGGGCGGCGATGCCCTTGAAGGCGCGGGCCGGCAGCGCGATCGACATCGGCACGCCCGACATCTCCAGCTTGCGGCTGATCACCGCGCCGCGGTGGTCGACGCGGTAGCTGACGCGCTCGCCGTGATCGAGCATTTCGAAGGTCTGCTTGCGATCGGCCGCAGCAGGATCGAGCCGGATCGGAACATTCGCCCATTCGGGTTTCAGGGATGCTGAAGTGGAAGCCATGTTCATCTTGGACGCCTCTATGCCTCGCCTGAGAGCCGATCGCTCGGTCTCCCGGTATGGCCGATGTCTCCCGGCCTTTGATGACTTGAAGCTACAGCCGGCATCTTGAGGTCAGCCTAAGAAAGTCAGTTAAGTGATCCTGACTATCCACAGGGTTACTGAGTCGAAAAACTGAATAGAATTTTAAACGACTTTTCCCGGATTCAGCAAATGGAAAGGATCGAAGGTCCGTTTTAGATCGCGCATCAGCTTCATTTCCACAGCATCCTTGGTGCGGGCGAGTTCATCGCGTTTCAATTGGCCGATACCGTGCTCGGCCGAGAAGCTGCCGTCGAGGCTGGCGACGATGCCGTGGACGATCTGGTTGAGCTCGGTCCAGCGGGCGAGGAAGCCGGCCTTGTCGGCGCCGACGGGCTGCGAGACGTTGTAGTGGATGTTGCCGTCGCCGAGATGGCCGAAGGCGACGACCCGCGCGCCTGGGATGGCGGCGAGGACGGCGGCATCGGCGGTGGCCAGGAACTCCGGCACGCGGGCGATGGGCACGGAGACGTCGTGCTTGATCGAGCCGCCTTCCGGCTTCTGCGCCCAGCTCATTTCCTCGCGCATGGTCCAGAACGCCTTGGCGTCGGAGAGCGACTGGGCGATCGCCGCATCGTCGATGGTGCCGTCCTCGAACGCCGTGCCGAGAATTTCCTCCATCGTGTTGCGTGCATCCTCGGCCGAGCGCGAGGAGGAGATTTCGATCAGCACGTACCAGGCGTGCGCCGAGGTCAGCGGGTCGCGGGCGCCCTGCGTGTGACGCAAGGTGAACTCCATGCCGCGGCGGCCCATCAGCTCGAAGGCTGTGAGCTGCGCGCCGGCCTGGTCCTGCGCCAGCGTCAGAAGCTTCAAAGCGTCCTCCGGTGAGGCGAGGCCGACATAGGCGACCTCGCGCCCGGCAGGCTTGGGGTACAGCCTCAGGACGGCGGCGGTGATCACCGCGAGCGTGCCCTCGGCGCCGATCAGAAGGTCCTTCCAGTCGTAGCCGCGGTTGTCCTTCTTCAGCCGGCGCAGGCCGTGCATGATCTCCCCCGACGGCAGCACCGCCTCGAGGCCGAGGCAGAGCTCGCGGGCGTTGCCATAGGCGATGACGCCGGTGCCGCCGGCATTGGAGGAGAGATTGCCGCCGATCTGGCACGAGCCCTCCGACCCCAGCGACAGCGGGAAGAGGAGGCCTGCCTCATCCGCCGCCGCCTGTGCCGTCGCCAGCACGACGCCGGCCTCGACCGTCAGCGTGCGGCCGACGGGGTCGAGCGCACGGATGCGGTTGAGGCGCGACAGCGACAGCACGACCTCGGCCGCCGAGCGCGGCGACTGGCCGCCGACGAGCCCGGTATTGCCGCCTTGCGGCACGATCGGCGTGCGGATCTCGGTGGCGAGCGCCATGATTGCCGCGACCTCGGCGGTGGAGCCGGGGCGCAGCACCAGCTGCGTCTTGCCGTGGAAGAGGTCGCGCGGCTCGGCGAGGAACGGGGCGATCAGGTCGGGCGAGCGCAGCGCATTGGCCTCGCCGACGAGCGCGGTGAAGCGGGCAAGCGAATCAGCGGAAAGCGGGGGATGATCCATCGGGGAACGATAGCCACGCCTGATCCCCGCGTCGAGCGGATGCGCCTTGCCTGCTGGGCGCGGATGCGCCTTGCCTGCTGCGCGCGGATGCGCCTTACCCGCGGGGTGCGGCGGCGCGCGAGAGTCGGTCGTTGATCGCTTCGCCAAGGCCCTCGGCCGGGATCGGCACGACGGCGATGCTGGCAATGTCCGGCCGGTCGAGCGCGCTGAGGGCGGCAAACAGGTTGGCGGCGGCCTCCCGAAGATCGCCGGACGGGCTGAGGTTGATGGTGCCCGCCGCCTGCTCCTCGCCGGGGAGGCGCGTCGGACCGAAAGCGATCAGCCATTCGCCGGGCAGGACAGAGCGCGCATCCAGCCGGACCCGGCCCGCGGGCGCGTAGTGCGAGGCGAGTTGTCCGGGCGCCTCGATGCCGGCATCCGGACCCGGCCTGAACAGCGGCAAGCCGATGCGGGCGGCGATCTCGGCGGCGGGAATGCCGCCGGCCCGCAACAAAGCGATGCAGTCGCCCATCGGCTTGACGATGGTGGATTCCAGCCCGACGGCCGACGGGCCGCCATCGACGATGAGGTCGACGCGCTCGCCGAGGCTGGCCGCGACATGGTCGGCGGTGGTCGGGCTAACGCGGCCGGAGCGGTTGGCGCTGGGTGCGGCCACCGGCGCGCCGAGCGCGGCGATGATCGAGCGGGCGATGCCGTGCGGCATCCGCAGCGCGATGGTGGACAGGCCGCCGCCGACCAGCGGATGGATGTCGGCGCTGTCGCGCAAGGGGAGGACGATGGTCAGCGGCCCTGGCCAGAAGGCCTCCGCCAGCTGCCGCGCGAGCGGATCGAACATGGCCGTCGCCTCGGCCATCGCCATGTCCGAGACATGCGCGATCAGCGGATTGAAGCGGGGCCGGCCTTTTGCTGCGAAGATGCCGGCAACGCCCGTGCCGTTGGTGGCATCGGCGCCGAGGCCGTAGACGGTCTCCGTCGGGATCGCCACGAGTCCGCCGGCCCGCAGAACTTCTGCGGCAAGAAAAATACTGTCATCGGAGCGTGAGGATATTCGCCGGGTCATGTCTGGTCTTCTGCCGGTAAACCGCTGCAAAAGCAAAAAAGAGCAGCGGCCCGAGGGGGAGGGCGGCTGCTCTTTCTATTGCAGATCCGGCGGGGGGACCGGACGCTGTCTCAGATCCGGCGGGGGGACCGGATGGTCTAAAAACGCCGGGGCTTGGCGACATCGATCGGGAAGGGGGCCGGATCGTCGTCTGGGGTGCCAAGTGTTCGTGTGGCGTTGCCAGAATAAGCGCAAAGTCGGTTATCGGTTCCGGGTTAAGTAAAAAATCTCTGAATTTTTGCGTTCGCCCGTCGAATTATTTTTCAGAAGGCGGCCGCATCGCCGTTTCGCGGGTGGCCAGCAAGGGTGGGAATGCCAGGCAAATGGCATCTCCCCTCGGGCCGAGACGGGCTAGCGCGTGGCGACGAAGGCGTTGGCGACCCTTTCGGCCGCGGCGATGACGCCCTGGCTGCCGACGGCGGGAAGCCGTGGGCCGCGGACGCCGGTGCTCGCGTCGTCCTTGACCCTGTCGGCCATGTAGGCGGCCTTCTCGGCCTCCGCGGCACGGCGGAAGCCGTTGGCGGAGATCTGCAGCCAGCGCCGCAGGCGTGCCTTCTCGGCGGCATCGAGCGGATCGCGTGCACCGACGGTGGCCGGCGGCAGGTCGGGGCCGAACACCTCGCGGGCGCCGCCCGTCAGTCCGTCGAGCGGGCCGAGCGCGGCAACCTGGACCGGGCCGCCGGCATGCAGGATCTTCGGTGCCGGCTGCAAGGCGGCGGCGTCGACCTTGCGGGCCGCGGCCTTCTCGGCCTCGGCGGTCGCGGTGATCAGCTGCAGCGGATCGATATGCGCGGCCGGATGCTCGGCTGCGCCGTAGGCGGCGAGAAGCGTCGCATCCCGGTCGGGCGAGGCGGTCTCGGCCGGCGGGGCGACGGTCCGTGCGACCACGGCCGGGGTCTCGGCGGGCCGGCGGTTCTCGGCGAACCGGACGAGGTCCTGCGACAGCGCGGCGAAGACCGATCCGGCCTTGCTGGTCAGGCCCTTGAGGCTGGCAACGAGGCTCGGTGCGGCCGGCGCGTCGAGCGGCTTGATCAGGTTCTTGAACGGCCAGGCGGCACGCAGGCCGGCGACGTCGTAGGAGGAGACGTTGACGTCGATGTCGTGCTTGGCGCCCTTGACGCGGTAGGGGCAGCTGCGCGGCGAGCAGTTGTGCATCGAGGAGAACTGCCAGAGCGCGTAGCTCGGCCATGTCGTCTCGGGGAACAGCCCGGTGATGTCGTCGCGGTAGCGGGCGTACCAGAGCGGCAGGCGCGACAGCAGCGGATAGGTCCCGCGGTAGTCGGAGATCCACTTGGCGGTGGAGCCATTGGTGTAGAGGACGGGGTAGCGGCCGGTGCGGATCTTGACCTGGTCGGCGAAGATCTCGGCATCGGCAAGGCTCATCCACTCGTCGGTGTTGTCCTCGATGTCGATGGCGATGAGGTCGTCGGCCTCCGGCTCGGCGAAATCGATGAAGTGGTCGGCCTGGGCGCGCGGATTGCCGGGGCGGGCGAGGTGGTAGGCGCCCCATTTCAGACCCAGCGTCTTCGCCATGGTCCGCCGGGTCATGTAGAGTTCCTTGGTGACGGAATACTTCCACCAGCGGTTTTTGCAGAGCAGTTCGTCGTCGCCGGTCTTGCCGCTGCAGTTCCATTCCGGCGGCATGCCGTCGGAGGCCTTGTTGATGAAGCCGGCGATGCGCTTGTCCTCCGCCAGTTCCTTCCAGTCGATCGGGTTGAACTCGTAGGCATCGACGACGAGCGCGCGATCCTCCGCCTTCCACGGCTTGTTCCAGGCGGCGCCAGCGGTGTCCGTGAACACGGCGACGAGCGTCAAGGCTGCCACGAAAGCGGCGCGCAAGTTCTGCATCCAGAAATTCCCCTTCGCAGCCACCCCGCCCCCAAGCGGTTTCGGGGACCTTCCCCAGCAGCTACAAAGACTTGTGTGCCTGACCAATCAGGCCTGTTCCGGGCACGAGCGGTAAAACCAGATTACCGGATGAAATATCTCGTGATAAATGGGTGCCAATTCATGGTTAAGGGTCTGTTTCCGCTGCCTTAGCGCCACCTTGCGCGAAACTGTCGCCGCCGCGAAAGGCCCGGTCGCAACCCTATGAAAGAACCGCAAGCGGCTTTTCCCGAACGCAAAAACGGCAGCCTCCGACATAACTCGGGGCTGCCGTTCCGCTGAAAGTGCGAGGTGTCGCGTCGGTCGTCAGCCGGCGATGCGGGCGAAGTCGGCGACCTTGCGGGTGGCCAGCCGGATGCGGGCGAGCAGCGCCAGCCGGTTGGCGCGCACCGCCGCGTCGTCGGCATTGACCAGCACCTTCTCGAAGAAGCCGTCGACCGGGCCGCGCAAGCCGGCCAGCGCCGTCATCGCGCCCGCATAGTTTTCACTCGCAACCGCCGTGGAGACGTCGGCATCGGCGGTGGCGATCGCCGTGGCCAGCGCCTGTTCCTCGGGCTCGGCCAGCAGGGCGGGATCGACCGCGTCGGCGATGCGCGTGCCCTTCTTCTCCTCGGCGGCGAGGATGTTGGCGGCGCGGCGGGTGCCGGCGAGGAGGTTCTTGCCGTCCTCGGTGGCGAGGAAGGCGCCCAGCGCCTCGACGCGGCGGGCGATGTCGAGGAGATCGGAGTTCGACGAGCTGCCGATCTCCACCTCTTGAGGGGAGATCGAAGCGTCGGCGTCGCGCGCATCCGACAGCACGGCGTCGACGAGATCATGCCGCGCGCCCTGGTCGCGGAGCTGGACCTTCAGGCGGTCGTGGAAGAACGAGACGAGGTCGGCGTCATCGACGATGTCGCCAAGCCGCAGCTCCAGCGAGCGGTCGAGCACGATCCGGATCACGCCCAGCGCCGCGCGCCGCAGCGCGTACGGGTCCTTCGACCCCGTCGGCTTCTCGTCGATCGCCCAGAACCCGACCAGCGTATCCAGCTTGTCGGCGAGCGCCACGGCGATCGCCACCGGATCGGTCGGCACGGCATCGGACGGGCCTTGCGGCTTGTAGTGTTCCTCGATCGCCGCCTGCACGGAGGCGTGCTCGCCCTGCAGGCCGGCGTAATAGCGGCCCATCAGGCCCTGCAGTTCGGGGAACTCGCCGACCGCCTCGCTGGTGAGGTCGGCCTTGGCGAGAAGGGCGGCGCGCTTGGCCAGAGCCGGGTCGGCGCCGACCATCGGGGCGATCCGTTCAGCCAAGACGGCGATGCGCTGGACGCGGGCGCCTTGTGTGCCGAGCTTGGCGTGGAAGGTGACGCCGAGCGCGTCGAGCTTGGCCATCCGCTGGTCGAGCGGCTTCGACAGGTCGAGGCCGAGCTTTTCGGCGGAGGCGGCAAGGCCCGCCTGGTCGGGGAGGTCGCCCTGGTCGGTCTGCCAGAAGTAGAGCGCGTCTGACAGGCGCGCGCGCACCACCTTGCCATTGCCGCGGGCGATCTCGGCGCCGCCGTCGGAGGCTTCGATGTTGGCGACGAGGATGAACTTGTTCGACAGGCCCTCGCCGCCGACCGTGCGGGTGACGAAGCACTTCTGGTTGGTCTTGATGGTGAGGCGCACGACCTCGGGCGGGATCGCGAGGAAGGCCTCTTCGAACGTGCCCATCAGCGTCACCGGCCATTCGACGAGGCCGGAGACCTCCTCGAGCAGCGCCTCGTCCGGCACCACTTCGAGGCCGATGGCGAAGGCAAGATTCTCGGCGTCGGTCTTGATGATCTGCTGGCGGCGCTCGGCGTCGAGGACGACGTAGGCCTTTTCCAGGCTCGTCACGTAGTCGTCGAAGCGGCGCACCCGGATCGCGTCCGGCGCGTGGAAGCGGTGGCCGTAGGTGAGGTTGCCCGAGCGGATGCCCGACACCTCGAAGTCGACGATTTCCGGTTCGGAGGTCTCGGGGCCGAACATGCAGAGGATCGACTGCAGCGGGCGGACCCAGCGAAGCGAGCCCGGCGCGGCCGAAGCCTTGCCCCAGCGCATCGACTTCGGCCAGGGAAACTCGCGGATGATGGCGGGCATCAGCTCGGCGACGATCTCCTCGGTGGGGCGGCCGGGCTTCCTCAGATGCGCGACGTAGAAATCGCCCTTCTTTGGGTCGCTGTGGACGTGCGCCTCTTCGATCGACGACAGTCCGGCGCCCTTCAGAAAGCCCTCGATCGCCTTGGCCGGCGCGTCGGTGCGCGGTCCCTTTCGGTCCTCGACGGTGTCCTTGGAGCGGGCGTCGACGCCGCGGATGTCGAGCGTCAGCCGGCGGGGCGTCCAGTATTCGCGCGCGCCCTCATAGGTGAGGCCGGCGGCGACGAGGCCATCGGTGACGAGCTTCTTCAGATCTCCCGCGGCCTTGCGCTGCATGCGGGCGGGAATTTCCTCGGAGCGCAGTTCGATCAGCAGGTCGGGCATCGGTCTCTCCACCCTCCGGGGAGGGGTTTCGGCCGGCGGTCGGCCTTATCGTTTCGGTCGCGGGCGGCGCTTGCCCGGCGGCGGCGCCAGGGCAGGCTCGTCGCGGCGCGGCAAGCCCTGCCGCTCTTCGACCACGGCGCGGATGGTGTCAAGAACGGCGGCGGCATCGGTGCGGACGGTGGCATTGGCGAAGCGCAGCACACGATAACCCTCGGCGGCGAGCCAGGCGTCGCGGGCTGCGTCCTTGGCAAGCTGTACCGGTGTGCGGTGCTGGTCGCCATCCAGCTCGACGATGAGGCCGAGGGGATGGGAGACGAAGTCGCAGAGATAGGGGCCGATGGTGACCTGGCGGCGGAAATGCCGGCCTTTGCCGGGGATCGCCTGAAGGTCGGGCCAGAGCGCTTGCTCCAGCGGGGTGGAGGTCGCCTGCACGGCGCGGCGGTCGCGCTGGGCTTTCAGCTGCAGCCGGCTCAGCGCCATGGGGTGAGGGCGGTGGTAGTTAGGGAAGGAAGGTCGCGGGTGGAACACCCCCCTCTGCCTACCGGCATCTCCCCCTCAAGGGGGGAGATCGGCTTGCCGCCGGCGGCCGAGTAAGTGATCTCCCCCCTTGAGGGGGAGATGGCCGGCAGGCCAGAGGGGGGCGAGCGCCGCCGACCTGCCAGTCCCGCCCGCCTCATGCTCTACAGGTTGCCCTTGGACGTATCACAAGCGGCGATGCTGCCTTGCTCGTAACCGCGCTTGAACCAGCTCTGGCGCTGCGCCGAGGTGCCGTGGTTGAAGCTGTCGGGCACGACGTAGCCCTGGCTTTCCTTCTGCAGCGTGTCGTCGCCGATCTGCTGGGCGGCGTTCAGGGCTTCGTCGATGTCGCCCGCCTCGATGTAGCCGGCGCCTTGCGTGTCGTGCGCCCAGATGCCGGCATAGCAATCCGCCTGCAGCTCGATGCGCACCGACATGGCGTTGGCATCGGTCGCGCTGGCGTTCTGCCGGGCGCGGTCGAAGGCCGGCAGGATGCCGGTGATGTTCTGCACGTGATGTCCGACCTCGTGCGCGATGACATAGGCTTGCGCGAAATCACCGGGCGAATTCAGCTGGCCTTGCAGCTGCCGAAAGAAGCCGAGGTCGAGGTAGAGCTTCTGGTCGTTCGGGCAGTAGAATGGGCCGCTGGCCGAGCTCGCGCTGCCGCAGGCCGAAGCGACCGAATTGTTGAAAAGAACGAGCGTCGGCTTCGGATACTGCTGGCCGGCATCGGCGAAACGCTTCGTCCAGACGTCCTCGGTGTCGGCGAGCACCGTCGCGACGAAATCACCGGTGGTGTCGGAGGTGCCGTTGACGCCCGGCCCGTTGGCGGTCTGGGTCTGCGTCTGCTGCTGGCCGCCGTCCATGCCGAACAGGAACATCGGGTTGACGCCGAAGCCGAACCAGAGGACGCCGGCGATGACGATCAGCCCGATGATCCCGATGCCGCCGCCGCGCCCGGCCCGCATCGGCACGCGCATGCCGCCGCCACCGAAACCGCCGCCGCCATCGCCGCGGCGATCCTCGATGTTGTCGCTCTGCCGCCGACCTGTCCAACGCATGGATGCTCACTCCTGACTTCTTGCGAAACACAAATGGGTGAGCGCGGCGGAAAGGAAATCGTTCCGAGAGCGAAACAGACGAAAATTACGCTGTATGCCGCGGTCTCGCTGGGCCAGCCTTGCGACCGGCCACACAAAGCGTAAGCTTTGCGACGAGAGTTAAGCAGCTGTAGCCGTTGGAGAGGACTTGGCGTGGACGATGGCTTGGTGAGATCGCACATCGTTACCGACCCGGAAATCTGCAGCGGCCGACCGACCATCCGCAACACGCGCATGCGGGTCGCCGATATTCTCGATCTGCTGGCTGCCGGTGCAGATCGTGCAGAAATCCTTGCCGACTACGACTACCTCTCCGACGAGGATATCAGTGCCGCTCTCGCTTATGCCGCGCGGGCGACGGAGCACCGCATCGTGACGGCCCTCTAGAATGCGCTTTCTGGTGGATGCCCAGCTTCCACCGGCATTGGCCACCTATCTCCGATCCGTCGGCCATGACGCCGAGCATGTGCAGCGGATTGGGCTGGGTGCCGCATCCGATCGCGACATCAGGCATCGCGCCGCCGCGATGCGGGCCGTGTTGATCACCAAGGACGTCGATTTCATGAGCTTTCCCCCGGCCGGGGCTTTTCACCCGCCCGTCATCTGGGTGCGCCTTGGAAACGTCCGCAATGCCAGCTTGATGGCGGTGTTCGAGGGCGTTCTGCCGCAACTCGTCTCCGCGATCGAGGCGGGCGAGCCGCTGGTCGAAGTCCGCTGACTACGCTGCCTGGACCACCGGCGCGACATAGTCGAGCCCGCCGCCTTCGGTGGCCAGAAAGGCCTCGCCGCAGGCCTTTGCCAGGGTGCGGACGCGAAAGATGTAGCTCTGGCGTTCGGTGACGGAGATCACGCCGCGGGCGTCGAGGAGGTTGAAGACGTGGCTCGCCTTGATCGCCTGGTCGTAGGCCGGCTGGGCCATGCGGTGGCGGCGTTCGGCCTCGGCCTCGCCGGGGGCGCCGGCCTTCAGCAGAGCCTGGCACTCGGCTTCCGCCTCGTTGAAGTGGCGCAGCAGGACGGCGGTGTCGGCGTGCTCGAAATTGTAGCGGGAGTATTCCTGCTCGGCCTGCAGGAAGATGTCGCCATAGGTGACCTTCTCGTCGCCCTCGCGGCCGTTGAAGTTGAGGTCGTAGATGGAATCGACGTTCTGCACGTACATCGCCAGGCGCTCGAGTCCGTAGGTGAGTTCGCCCGCCACCGGCGCGCACTCGATGCCGCAGATCTGCTGGAAATAGGTAAACTGCGAGACTTCCATGCCGTCGCACCAGCATTCCCAGCCAAGGCCCCAGGCGCCGAGCGTCGGGCTCTCCCAGTCGTCCTCGACGAAGCGGATGTCATGCAGCGCGGTGTCGATGCCGATCGCTTTCAGCGAGCCGAGATAGAGCTCCTGCAGGTTCGGCGGGTTCGGCTTCAGGATGACCTGGTACTGGTAGTAGTGCTGCAGCCGGTTGGGGTTCTCGCCGTAGCGGCCGTCCTTCGGCCGGCGCGAGGGCTGGGCATAGGCGGCATTCCACGGTTTTGGCCCGAGCGCGCGCAGTGTGGTGCCGGGATGGAAGGTGCCGGCGCCGACCTCCATGTCGTAGGGCTGCAGGATGACGCAGCCATAGTCCGCCCAGTAGCGGTGCAGCGTCAGGATCAGCGCCTGGAAGGAGCGCTCGGGGCGCATGTGCAGCGGCAGGTCGGTCATGGCGGGCTCTCGCTGTCTGGCCCCGGCGTCCGCGGTCCCGGAGGATGCGGCGGGGGGAAGGTGCTGCGCGAGTGCCATGCGCCGGCCGCGAGCGTCAAGCGCTTCGGCATCGGAAGAGGCGGCGAACGGGACGCCAGCAAGTCCTGGCGGGACGGCTCAGTCGCGCTTGAGGCGGTAGATGCCGTCGGCGTCGCGCACCAGCGTGCCCTGGGCACCGCTCTGGCTTTCGGCCTCGGACCGCCGGTTGCGCTCGGTGACGCGCACGGCCTCGCGCTTCAATTGCTTGAACCCGTAGACGGCGGCGGCCCCGACGAGGCTGAGAAGGATGAATTGGGGCATCAGATCGACCATGGTGACGGGTCCGAAAACTATGAGCCGCGATGGGGCGCAAGTAAAGCGCCGGACAAAGGCGCCGGATGCGCCGGCGCCTTTGTCGGCAAGGTCAGAGGCCGTAGCGCGACCAGAGGCCGCGCTCCTCGGCCAGTGCGCCGAGCTCGGCAACGGCGCCGGCCCCGATGCGCGCAGGGTCGAGCCCGGTCGTGACGCCCGTCGCCGGCCGTCGTCCGAAGAGGCCACGGTTCTGGCTGACGAGCACCGGCTTCACCTTCTCGCCAAAGCGGGCACGGAGCACCGAGCGGAGGTCGCCGAGGCTGTCGACGAGGCCGAGCTCAAGCCCGCGCTTGCCCGACCAGAACAGGCCGGTGAAGAGGTCCGGGTGATCGGCGAGACGGCTGCCGCGGGCCGCCTTGACGAGGTCGATGAAGGTCTCGTGCACCTCCGCCTGCAGCGCCAGGAGATGGGCCACATCCTCCGGCCGCTCGGGCTTGAAGGGGTCGAGCGTCGCCTTGTTGGTGCCCGACGTGTGCACCCGGCGCTCGATCCCGAGCTTGTCCAGAAGGTCGACGAAGCCGAAGCCGCCGGAGACGACGCCGATCGAGCCGACGATCGATGAAGGGTCGGCGATGATCTCGTCGCCGGCGCAGGCGATCATGTAGCCCCCGGACGCCGCGACATCCTCGACGAACACCAGCACCTTCTTGTTCTTCTCGGCGGCAAGGTCGCGGATCCGCTTGTAGATCAGCCGCGACTGCACCGGCGAGCCGCCGGGCGAGTTGATGAGGATCGCCACCGCCGGCGCTTTCTTCATCGCGAAGGCTTTGTCCAGAAGGGCCGCGGTCGAGGCCAGCGACAGCGTCTGCCGCAGCGGCCCGGACCCCGCCATGATCGCGCCGCTGAGGCGGACGACCGGCACCGTCAGGGCATCCGACCGGAAGCGTTTCGGAAGATATTTCTGGAACGGGAACGCCACGCGGCTCAGCCTTTTCGTCGGAGATCAGGTCCCGCATGTAGGAAGCCGCGGGCGGCTTGGCAAAGGTGCGGGATGAAGGGGGTGATCTGGTGCCGGATGGACCGCTGTCGATTTGGATAGAGGTTCGGGGCGGGATGCCGATCCTGCAGCGGAATGGTGCGTCTGGGGCGATGGCATGGGTCCCCGCCCTGCGGGCGAGGATGACGACCGGAAAGGGGGACAACGCTTTCTGAAAGAGCCCGGAGGGTTGCGCCGACGCGATGGACCGCGATGCGCTGGACGCTTTGGAACGGCGCGACGCCCCTCCCGTCGTCATCCTCGCCCGCAGGGCGGGGACCCATGCCGAGACGGGGAAGAGGAGATGGCGGTGCCGGAGAAGTGTCGCTGAACGCGCATCTTAGGCCCGCTCAGGCGAGGCCGAGGTCGAGCCCGGCGGAGCCGTTGCCAATGCCGGCACCGATCTCGGTCAGGGCGCCGTCGTCGCCGTGCAGGACCACCGGCGGCAGCAGCGACAGCGGGGCGCGCGAGCCCTTGCGGGCGTGGACGAGGATGCGGTTGGCCGGGCGGTCGGCGCGGCTGTGGACCGGCAGGATGCGGACGTCGCCGAGCCGGTTCGGCACCACGGCAAGGATTTCCGGAAGGTTGACCGGCCGGGCGACCATGGCGAACAGGCCGCCGGTTTCGAGGAGAGCCGCGGCGACCCGGATCCAGGCGGTGAGAAAGCTGTCGTCTGGCATGCCGCGGGCGGTTTCCCGCAGGCCGTCGGGCGAGGCCCGCCCACTGGCCGGGTGGAAGGGCGGGTTGGTCAGAACGGTCGCGAAGGCGCCGTCGACGAGCCCCGCGGCAAGACGCGCCGCGCGCCCGCCGAGAAGGTCGGCCTCGGCGACGGCGAGGCGGGATGAGAACGCGGCGTTCTCGGCCAGCGCAAGCGAGCGCCGCGCCAGATCCGCCATGACCGGCTGATTCTCGACGAGGGTGAGGTCGAGGCGCACGCAGCGCAGCGCCGCGGCAAAGCCGGCGGTGCCGGCGCCGGCGCCGAGATCAGCGGCCTTGCCCGCGCGGTCCGGTGGCAGGCTCGCGGCCAGGAGCAGCGCGTCCAGCCCGGCGCGGAAGCCGAAGCCGGACGGCTGCAGCAGATGGAACCGGCCGGCGTAGAAAGCGTCGAGCGTGGTGTCCGCGGGGCGCCCGGGCGTTTCGGCCGCCGGCATCAGCATGGCAGAACTCGGGCTTTCCGGCCTCGCGCCAGCATTGTTGGCGCCGTCGGAAACGCCGGCTGGCGCACCTGCCGTTCCAGCCGGCGCACCCGCGGTTTCAGCGGGAGAGTTCATGGCCGAGATCGGCATCGCGAAGAAGCCGGCGGGCCTGGTCGACCTGTTCCTCGTCGATCATCACGCGCCGCGGCAGCGCGCCGATCGAGCCGTCGAGAATGCTCATTTGCTCGTCCGCGACGAAATGCTCGATCTCGGCATCCCGTAACAGGGACCCGACGAAGGAGATCATCACGGGGTCGTTGGACCGCATCAGTTCGATCATCCGCTGCTTTTCCCTGCCTCATCGCCTGCATCCGTCGACGCCCGGCTCTCCTGCCGGGTGCCGAGCCGCCGAAGCCGACGATATGGCATCCGGCACGCGCCTGCAGCAATCCCGAGCGCCGCTTTTCGGCCGGGCCCCGCGCTTTGCGGTGCGGCGTCGCAGCGTCGCAGCCTTTCCCTTGGCGGCGCAAACCCCATCTACCGGCTTGCCGGGCACGCCCGACCGTGTTTAGTCCTGCCGCAACCAACGGAGTGAACCCTCGTGAGTGTTGCCAGCCCCGCCCGGGAGACTTCTGACAAGGCGTCTGCCAGAGCATCGATCGATCCGATCGTCCAGCTGACCGCGCCCGACATGGGCAAGGTCAATACGCTGATCCTGTCGATGGCCGGGTCGAACGTCGCCCTGATTCCCGAGATCGCCGAGCATCTCATCTCGTCCGGCGGCAAGCGGCTTCGGCCGATGCTGACCATCGCCTCCGCGCTGGCCTACGGCTATCGCGGCGCCGACCACGTCAAGCTCGCCGCCAGCGTCGAGTTCATGCACACGGCGACGCTGCTGCACGACGACGTCGTCGACGAGAGCGACCTGCGCCGCGGCAAGCAGACGGCGCGGATGATCTGGGGCAACCAGGCGAGCGTCCTCGTCGGCGACTTCCTGCTCGGACAGGCCTTCAAGATGATGGTCGAGGTCGGCTCGCTCGACGCGCTCGACATTCTCTCGCGCGCCTCGGCGGTGATCGCCGAGGGCGAGGTCTGGCAGCTGTCGGCGGCCAAGAAGATGACGACGACGGAGGCCGATTACCTCCAGGTGATCGGCGCCAAGACCGCTGCGCTGTTCTCGGCCGCGACCGAGGTCGGCCCGGTGATCGCCGAGGCCGGACCGGAGGCGCGGGCATCCATGCGCGCCTACGGCCTCAACCTCGGCCTCGCCTTCCAGCTGTTCGACGACGTGCTCGACTATCGCGGCACGGCGAGCGCGCTCGGCAAGAACACCGGCGACGATTTCCGCGAGGGCAAGATCACGCTGCCGGTGATCCTCGCCTACGGTCAGGGCGACACGGCGGAGCAGGCCTTCTGGCGGGCCTCGATGGAGCAGGGCGTCAACGACGATACCGCGCTCGCCGAGGCCAAGCGGCTGCTCGACCGGCACGGCGCGATCGAGGCGACGATCCAGCGCGCCCGCGGCTTCGGCGAGATCGCCTATGCAGCCGCTGCCGCGCTGCCGCGCTCGCCGAGCCGGGATGCGCTGATCGACGTCGTGGAATTCTGCATCGACCGGGTCAACTGAAGCGGTTTTCCAGCGGGGAAGCGCCGCTGCGGCCGGTGATCAACGCAGACGTGCGCGCGGCCTGATCGGCCGGGTCTGGCGAAACGGTCGCAATATGGTCATTCTAGCAGAACAATGAGAGCAATGGCCGCGTCTTCGGCGTGGCGGGCCATTCGATCGAATCGCAGCAGGCGAGACCGGGGAGAACCCGGCAGCCGGCCAGACGATATCCGCCCATCAAAGGATTTCCTCGTGCAGCGTATTTCCCGGCTTGCCCTCGTCCTCGCGCTCAGCGCCGCCGCCGTGCCCGCCGCCCATGCCGCCGGCACCGAGCTGCCGAAGCCCGCAGCGATCGTGCAGCCGCCGCTGATCCAGTCGCTCTCCGGGGCCTATCTCGCGGCCAAGTCCGCGCAGATCGACGGCGATCTCAACGCCTCCACCGGCTATTTCGGCCAGGCGCTGGACCTCGATCCGACCTCGGAGATGCTGCAGCAGGAGGCGATGTTCGCCTTCCTCGCCGCCGGCCAGTTCCGCGAGGGCATCGATCTCGCCGCCAAGCTCCGCGATGCGCCCGATGCCGGCAAGGTGGCCCGCATCGCGCTCGGCGTCGACTTCCTGACGAAAAGCCAGTTCGAGCCGGCGATGGCCGAGTTCGACATCGTCAACCCGAGCGATCTCGATGCGCTGCTGCTCGGCCAGCTTTCGGCCTGGGCCGATGCCGGCAATCGGAAGGTCGACGATGCGCTGGCGCGGTTGAAGGAGCTGGATGGGGCCGAGTGGTACCCGATCTTCAACAACTACCAGTCCGGCCTGATCGCCAGCTTCGGCGGCAAGACCGACGCTGCCCGGACGTTCTTCGCCAAGGTGCTCGACGACAAGGCCAATGCGCAGACCTCGCCCGATGCCTATCTCGCCTCGGCCGAGGCCCTGGCGCGACTGGAGATCGGCGCCGGCAAGAAGGACGCGGCCCTCGCCGCGCTCGCCCGCGGTCTCGACCTTGCCGAGAACTACGACCCGCTGCTCGACCTGAAGGGCCGGATCGAGAAGGACGAGAAGATCGCACCGGCGATCGCCAGCGTTCAGCAAGGCGCGGCCGAGACGCTCTACATCCTCGGTCAGGCGATCAACCGCGGCGAAGGCCAGCAGGTGGCGATCCTCTATTTCCAGCTCGCACGGACGCTGGCGCCTAACAATCCGGGCCTCCTCACCGCTCTCGCCGGGATTGCCGAGCGCTCGAAGCGGCTCGACGACGCCATCGCCTTCTACCAGCAGATCCCGCAGGACTCGGCGTTCCGCCGCACGGCCGAGCTGCAGATCGGCCTCGACATGTTCACCGCCGAGCGCAAGGACGAGGCGAAGGCGCATCTGCGCCGCGCCGTCGAAACCTATCCCGACGACCTGCAGGCCTATCTGGCGCTCGCCGACGTCGTCGCCGCCGACAAGGATTATGGCGAGGCGGCGAAGGTGCTGGACAAGGCGGTGACGCTCGCCGTCGCGCGCAAGGAGGAGACCTGGAACCTCTACTACAAGCGCGGCATCGCCAACGAGAGGCTGAAGCAGTGGGACAAGGCCGAGCCGGACTTCAACAAGGCGCTGGAACTCTCGCCCAACCAGCCGCAGGTGCTGAACTATCTCGGCTATTCCTGGGTCGACATGAACCGCAACCTCGACAAGGGTCTCGGCATGATCAAGACCGCCGTCGATCTGAGGCCGAACGACGGCTACATCATCGATTCGCTCGGCTGGGCCTACTACCGGCTCGCCCGCTACGACGACGCCGTCGAGCAGCTGGAGCGGGCGGTGCTGATCACCCCGGTGGACCCGACCATCAACGACCACCTCGGCGATGCCTACTGGCGCGTCGGCCGCGAACGCGAGGCGCGCTTCCAGTGGGCCCGCGCCCTGGTCGGCGATCCGAAGCCCGAGCCGGAGGACGTCGCCAAGATCGAGGCGAAGATCAAGGACGGCCTGCCGGCTGACGACCGCAAGGCGGAAATGAACGCAAGCGGGCCGATGAAGGCGGAGCCGGCCAAAGCCGACGCCAAGGCCATGCCGGCGCCCGGCGCTGCACCGGCGCCCAGCGTCGCACCGGCGCCGAAGGCTGCACCGGCACCCGGCGCTGAGCCAGCTCCCGGCGCTACGCCGGCGCCCGGTGCTGCACCGGCGCCCGATGCCGTGCCAGCGCCCGGTGCCGTTCCGTCGCCCGCTGGCGCCACGCCGAACTGACAGGCATGACGCCGCCTTGCGTCCGCCTGTCCGGCCGCGGCCTGCCGGCGGCCGCCAAGATCAACCTCGCGCTGCACGTCACCGGGCAGCGCGCGGACGGCTACCACACCCTGTCGAGCCTCGTCGCCTTCGCCGAGATCGGCGACCGGCTTACCTTCGCCCCTGCCGACGTCGACAGCCTCGAGATCACCGGCCGCTATGCCGCAGCGCTAGGGGCGTTCCCGCCGCGCGATAATATCATCCTGAAGGCGCTCGCTTCCGCCCGCGCCGTTGCCGCCGAGGCGGGCGTCAGGCTCGACCCCGTCGCGGTTCACCTCGACAAGCAGCTGCCTGTCGCCTCCGGCATCGGCGGTGGCTCGGCGGATGCCGCCGCCGTGCTGGCGCTGGTGGCCTCGGCGGCTCCGGCTCTCCGCGAAGCGCTGCGGCGGGCGGCGCTGTCGCTCGGCGCCGACGTGCCGATGTGCCTCGACGGCGTCCCGGCGCACGTCGAAGGCGTCGGCGAGGTGGGGAGAGGGCTTGCGCAGTTCCCCGGCGTCGCCTGCGTCCTCGTCAATTCCGGCATTGCCGTCTCGACGCCCGACGTCTTCCGCGCCCTCAACTTTCGCGCCAACCCGCCACTGCCCCCGCTGCCGGAGGCCGGGTTTGCCGACCTCGCGGGGCTCGCCAGCTATCTCCGTGAAACCCGCAACGACCTCGAGCCGCCGGCGATGGCGCTGGTGCCGGTGATCGCGGAGGCCGCGGCGGCGCTGCGGCAGGCCGGGGCGGTTCTGCAGCGGATGTCCGGCTCCGGCGCGACGGTGTTCGGCTTGTTCGATACAGTGGCATCGGCGCAAGCGGCGGCTGATGCCATCGCCGCTGTCCAGCCGGACTGGTGGGTCGTGGCGACGCGGTTGAAGCCCGCAAGCCTTCAGGAGAGACCGAGATGACCGAGAGAGATTTCCTGCCGCTGTCGATCGCCGTGCTGACGGTTTCCGATACCCGCAGCCTTGCCGACGACAAGTCCGGCGCGACGCTCGCCGACCGGCTGACGGCCGCCGGACACCTTCTGGCGGACCGGAAGATCGTGCCGGATGACGTCGACGCCATCCGCGAGACGGTTCTCGCCTGGTCGAGGGACCCCGCCATCGACGTCGTCATCACCACCGGCGGTACCGGCTTCACCGGCCGCGACGTGACGCCGGAGGCGCTGGAGCCGATCTTCGAGAAGCGGATGGACGGGTTTTCGGCGATCTTCCACCGAGTCTCGTTCGAGAAGATCGGGGTTTCGACGATCCAGTCGCGGGCAACCGGTGGCGTCGTCAACGCGACCTTCGTCTTCGTGCTGCCGGGCTCGCCCGGTGCCTGCCGCGATGGCTGGGACCTGATCCTCGCCGCCCAGCTCGACTACCGGCACAAGCCCTGCAACTTCGTCGAGATCATGCCGCGCCTCGATGAGCACCTGCGCCGTGGCGCCGGCGGAGCCGCCGCTTCGTAGACCAGCGACGCGCCTTGCGGTTGGCTCAGCCATCGAGCAAAGATGATCGAGGTTTCGACACAGAGCCGCGAGTGCTGCTTCGACCGATCGAGGCTTTCCGGGGACGGAAGGCTTAGGAGTTGCGCGCGCGCTGTCGCGGCCGGATCGTCGCCTCCAGCGCCGATGTGGCGAGGCCCTGGCCGATATCTTCCAGCGTCGTGCTGCGGCTTGCGGGCCCGCGGGCTTGCGTCTTCGTCAGGAGGAGGCCCTCGACCAGCGCCGTGCGGCGGCCGGTGAAGCGGGCGAGAAAACTCTGGCGATCGCGCGGGGCGCGGGAGAAGCGGGCGGCACGCGGGGTCTTCGCCTGCAGCTCGACCTCGCCGATATGGGTGTTGACCGAGTCGATCCAGTCGAGCGACAGCCGGGAACCGGTCTCCAGCAGCAGCAGCCAGTCGCCCTTCGCCGCGCCGATAATGACCGGCAATGTCTCGCCCGAGACGATGCGGCAGCCCGCGTGGTCGGCGACCTTCCGCGTCGCGTCGTCGAGCCCGCGGTCGATCACCACCACCTCGCGCACGAGCCCCTCGACCGCCCCCGCGACGAGAGTGGAGAGCGTGAGGGCGAGCCCGTTTGGGTCTTCTGCGGCGTCGATGAGCACGGTGAGCATGTCACCGCTCTTAGCCGATCCGTTGCGCCCTCGCCAGCCTCGGTACATTTTGTTCTTGTAATGTTCTCATTGGAGTCTTAGGTTTTAGGTCACAGCGGAACGAACGCTCGGAAGGGTACCATGCAGGACGTCATCACCGCCGACCGCGCTGCCTTCGCCTCGCCCAACGGCGTCGACATCGCCAACCACATCATCGCCGAATCTGGGCTCCGCGTCGGCTTCGAGCGGCGGCGGGGTCGCGGCGCCGGGGTCAATCCGACCGGGCGCTTCGAGCCCTTCGCCCGCAGCGCCTACGACGACGGCTGGAACTCGCTGGAGGAACTGCCGGCGTTCAAGACCGACGTGCAGGTGGAAAAGCCGAAGACCATCATCACCCGCAACTCCTCGCCCGACATCTCGTTCGACCGCTCGATCAACCCCTATCGGGGGTGCGAGCACGGCTGCGTCTACTGTTTCGCCCGGCCGACGCACGCCTATATGGGCATGTCCCCGGGTCTGGATTTCGAGTCCAAGCTCTTTGCCAAGCCGAACGCCGCCGATTTGCTGGAGCGCGAACTGGCCAAGCCCGGCTATGAGCCCCGCTCGATCGCCATCGGCACGAACACCGATCCTTACCAGCCGATCGAGAAAAGCTGGAAGATCATGCGCGAGGTGCTGGAGGTGCTGGAGGCGGCGAACCATCCGGTCGGCATCGTCACCAAGTCGTCGCTGGTCACCCGCGACATCGACATCCTCTCCCGCATGGCCGCCAAGGGCCTCGCCCGGGTGGCGCTGTCGATCACCACGCTCGACCGCACGCTGGCGCGGGCCATGGAGCCGCGGGCGGCAACGCCGGCGAAGCGGCTGGAGGCGGTGAAGGCGCTGAGCGAGGCGGGCATCCCGACCATGGTGATGACGGCGCCGATCATTCCGGGCCTTACCGACCACGAGATCGAGCGCTTGCTTGATGCTGCCGTCACCGCCGGGGCGAAGCACGTCGGCTACGTCCTCCTGCGCCTGCCGCTGGAGGTCAGCCCAATCTTTAAGGACTGGCTGCTGACGCACTATCCCGACCGCTACCGGCATGTCCTTTCGCTGCTGCGCTCGATGCGCGACGGCAAGGACTACGATGCCGAGTGGGGCAAGCGGCTGAAGGGCACCGGACCCTACGCCTTCCAGATCAAGCGGCGGTTCGAGATCGCGGTCAAGCGGCTCGGGTTGAACGAGACCCGGCCGAAGCTGCGCACCGACCTCTTTACCCCGCCGCGGCAGGCCGGCGTGCAGCTGTCGCTGCTGTAAAGCCTCGCGGCGCCATCGCCTGGGCGTTGGCGCCGCCAGAATAACCCTGCGACGTCCCGAGGGGGCGAGGCAGGGCTGCGAGATCGCCGGTCGTCCCCTTGGGCCGGCGATGCTCGGTGCGTTCTCACCCCGGAGCGATACCGAGCCTTGTGGAGAATCGGAGAATGCGCGAGTCTGGCCGCACCATGGCTCGCCGACCCTCCGATTCTCCCGCTTCTTTGCCCACGCGCGTCGTGGTGCCGGATTTCCGCATCGAGACCGAGAGGTTCGAACGGGGCGCGCGCTTCGTGGCGGGCATCGACGAGGCGGGAAGGGGGCCGCTTGCCGGGCCCGTGGTCGCCGCAGCGGTGATCCTCGATCCTCAGCAGATCCCCGATGGGCTGAACGATTCCAAGAAGCTTGGCGCTGATGATCGCGAGCGGCTGTTCATCGACATCCTGAGGGTTGCCACGGTGTCCATCGGGTCGGCGAGTTCGGCCGAGATCGACCGCATCAACATCCGCCAGGCGACGCTTCTGGCCATGCGCCGGGCGGAAGCCGGTCTCAGCCAGCCGCCGTGCCACGCGCTGATCGACGGCAATGACGTTCCGCCGTCCCTCAGACTGCGGTCGACGGCCGTGGTGAAAGGCGATGCCCGCTGCCTGTCCATCGCCGCGGCCTCGATCGTCGCCAAGGTGACGCGGGACCGGATGATGGCGCGGGTCTGCGAGCGCTACCCCGCCTACGGCTTCAGCCAGCACATGGGCTACGGCACGCCACAGCACCTCGCTGCGCTGCTGGCGCACGGCCCATGCGTCTTCCACCGCATGACCTTCAGCCCGATTCGCCAGGGCGAGCTGCTGCTGGTCTAGGTGCTGGTGGGGGCTTCAGGTTGGCGGCGCGAGCACCCCCCTCTGGCCTGCCGGCCATCTCCCCCTCAAGTGGGGAGATCGATCATCGCCGGCACCGCGACTGCCGATCTCCCCCCTTGAGGGGGAGATGCCCGGCAGGGCAGAGGAGGGTGGGTGCCGCGCCCTGTAATCTCACAAGATTTCCAGAACTTTGCCGCGGCTGGTCGCCCATCGATCAACAGCTGAAAATTCACCCAAAACAAAAACGCCGCCCCTTTCGGAGCGGCGTTGGATCACTGCAGAAAGCTCAGCCTAGTTCAGGCGCTGGCGGACGTCGCCGATCGCCTCGTCGACGAAGCGGGTGCTTTCGGTGCCGTTCTGGCTGCGCTCGGTGAGGATGCGCGTGGCGGCGGCGATGGCGATGTCGACGGCAGAGCGGCGGACCTCGGTGATCGCGTCGGCTTCGGCCTGGGCGATCTTGGTCTCGGCCATGGCGGAGCGGCGGGTAATGTATTCCTCGCTCTTGACCCGGGCCTCTTCGAGCAGGCCGTCAGCCTCGCGCTGGGCGCCGGCAACGATCTCGCGCGCCTCGATCTCGGCGTCGTGGCGACGGCGCTGGTATTCGGCGAGCTGCTGCTTGGCTTCTTCCTTCAGCGCACGGGCTTCCTCGATGTCCGAGCGGATTTTCACCGAACGGGCGTCGAGCGCCTTGGCGATCATGCCCGGCACCTTGAAGTAGGCGACCACGAGCAGGAAGATGATGAGGGCGACGAGGGCCCAGAATGTGTTGTCCAACGCCGGTCTCCTTAGCTGCGCACGGCGCGCACGGCGCCAGCGACTTCTTCGCGCGGTACGTCGAGACGGGCGACGGCAGCGAGGATTTCAGCGGTCGCGTCCTCGGCGATGGCGCCGACATCGGCGAGCGCGCTGCGCTTGATCTCGTCGATCCGGGTCTGTGCGGCGTTGAGCTTCTCGTCGAGCGACGCCTCGGTGCGGGCGCGCTCGGCCTCGGCATCGACCTTGGCGGTGTCGCGCGCGGCGGCAGCGATGAGGTGCGAGCGCTCGCGGGCGGCGGTCAGTTCCTGCTGGTAGGCGGCCATGGCCTCGTCGGCATCGGTCTTCATCTTGCCGGCGGCGTCGAGATCTAGTGCGATCCGGTCGCGGCGGTTGTCCATGATCGCGCCGATGCGCGGCAGGATGGCCTTCTGCAGGACCCAGTAGAACAGGCCGAAAGTGATCGCCAGCCAGAGCAGCTGGGAAGGGAAATAGGTGGTGTCCATCGGCGGGAAGACGCCGGCACCATGCTCGCCGTCGCCGGCGACTTCCGTGTGTGCGCCATGCTCGACCGGAGGCTGTACTGCGATGGGAGCGGTGCCCACCGTCGGCTCTGCGGTTTGTGCCTGCGCTTCAGTGACGAACATCTGTCTCTCCGACGGAAGGAACCAGCCGCCCCATGGTCGGGGCGGCTGGGAAAACGGTCTCGACGGGTCTGATCAGACTGCGAAGAGGAGGAGCAGCGCGACCAGCAGCGAGAAGATGCCGAGCGCTTCCGTGACCGCGAAGCCGAAGATCAGGCGGCCGAACTGGCCGTCGGCAGCCGACGGGTTGCGCAGCGCGCCCGAGAGGTAGGCGGCGAACATGTTGCCGAGGCCGAGGGCCGTTCCGGCCATGCCGAAGCATGCGAGGCCGGCACCGATGTACTTTGCAGCTTCCGCGTCCATGGTAATCTCCTTTGGTGGAACGTGCGGTGGGAAGTCACGACCCCGGGGGGACGCGGCGTCTTGGGGGTTCAATGATGAGGATGGACCGCATCGTTGAGGTACATGCAGGTCAAGACCGCGAAGACGTAGGCCTGCAGGAATGCGACCAGGAATTCAAGGCCTGTGAGGGCGACCGTCATGATCAGGGGAAGGATCGCGCCGCCGATGCCGACGGCGCCGAGGGCGCCGAGCGACACCACGAAGCCGGCGAAGACCTTCAGCGTGATATGGCCCGCCAGCATGTTGGCGAAGAGACGAACCGAGAGCGAAATCGGCCGCGACAGGAACGAGATGACCTCGATCAGCACGACGAACGGCAGGATCAGCATCGGCACGCCGGTCGGCACGAAGAGCTTGAACCAGGACAGGCCGTGCTTGGCGATGCCGTAGACGACAACCGTGCCGATCACCACGATCGCCAGGGCGAAGGTCACGATGATGTGGCTGGTGACGGTGAAGAAGTAGGGGAACATGCCGAGGAGGTTGGCCACCAGCACGAACATGAACAGCGAGAACACCAGCGGGAAGAAGCGCATGCCCGACGTGCCGGCGCTGTCACGCAGCATGTTGGCGATGAACTCGTAGGACATCTCCGCCATCGACTGCGCGCGGCCGGGCACCAGGGCCTTGCCGGAGGTCGACCAGTAGAGGAAGGCCGAGGCCACCGCGACGGTCGCGACCATGTACAGCGCCGAATTCGTGAAATCGAAATGCAGCCCGCCGATTTCGATCGGCACGATCGGCTGAATCACGAATTGGTGGAGCGGATCGTTCGCCAAACTATGTAGCCCTCTTGCATCCCAGCGTCCCGTCGCCGGGCCGCATTGCCATAGCGTCTGAGGCTGCGGAGGGCAACACCCTGTTCGGTCATTCCAAAGGGCGATTCTCGCGATTTGTGGCGTCTTTCGGAACGCTGGTCGGAGCCGGGGCGGTTTTTCCGACCGATCGAAGGACGTTGAGGACGCCGGCGACGAAGCCGAGAATCAGGAAGACGATGAGGCCGAAAGGGCCGGTGCCGGCGATGCGGTCGAGGAGATAGCCGATGCCGGCGCCGGCGAGGATGCCGGCGACGAACTCGCTGGCGAGCTTCATGCCGTCGGCCGCGCCGCGCAGGCCGGTGGCGGGCGTCGGCTTGATCAGGCCGGCCTTCACCTTCTGCTTTTCCAGCTTCTCGGCCAGCGCCTCGCGCCGTGCCTGCCACTCGGCGGGGGACACCGGATCGGTTTCTCTGTCGTTCATGCCTGTCCTCGATTCGTGCAGGCATCAAGACGGCAGGTCGGGCGCGGATACAAGCCGCGCCGCCATCGCGACCCGCCTGTCCGCTCCCCCGTGGCCACGCGCCGTCGGGGCCGTACGCAGGGCCGTCGCCTGGAACCATCATCGAAGAGGCCGGCTTAGTCTCGCAACAAGGAGACCTCTCATGACCGATACCACCCGCCGCACCTTCCTCACCGGCGCAGCGCTCACCGCCGGCGCCGTCGTCACCCTCGGCGCCAGCGGCAGCGCTTCCGCGCAGCAGAGTGGCGGTGCTGCGACCGCCGCGACGCCGGCTGCGGCCGCCTATCCGAAGCCGCCCTATCCCGTGGAGATGCAGCCCTGGCCCGGCCTTGCCTCGAAGATGAACCCGCGTCCGGACCACGGCGAAACCAGCTACAAGGGCTCCGGGCGGCTCGCCGGCAAGAAGGCACTGATCACCGGCGGCGACAGCGGCATCGGCCGGGCCGCGGCGATCGCCTATGCGCGCGAGGGCGCCGACGTCGCGATCAACTACCTGCCGGTCGAGGAGCCAGACGCCAGGGAAGTAATCGCGCTGATCGAGGCCGAGGGCCGCAAGGCCGTGGCGATCCCCGGCGATCTCCGGGACGAGGCGTTCTGCCAGCGTCTCGTCGAGGAAGCTACGGAGAAGCTCGGCGGGCTGGACATTCTCGTCAACAACGCGGCCCGCCAGCAGACCCGGCCGGAGATCGCGGCGATCTCGTCGCAGGATTTCGACGACACGATGAAGACCAACATCTACGCCCCGTTCTGGCTGACCAAGGCGGCGGTGGCGCGGATGCAGGCAGGTGCCGTCATCGTGAACACCTCGTCAGAACAGGCCGGAAATCCCTCGGAGGACATCATCGACTACGCGATGACGCGCGCAGCGGTGCTGAACTTCACCAAGGGCATGGCCAAGCAGCTTGCGCCGAAGGGCATCCGCGTCAATGCGGTGACGCCGGGCCCGTTCTGGACGCCGCTGCAGGTCAGCGGCGGCGCGACGCCGGAGAAGCTGAAGACCTTCGGTAGCGATTCGCCGATGGGACGGGCCGGCCAGCCGGCGGAAATCGCCGGTCTCTACGTCGCTGCCGCCGATCCCTCGCTGAGCTTCTCGACCGGACAGATTTTTGGCGCGACGGGCGGCAACGGTCAGCCCGTCTGATCCGGAGGCTGGCGCTACACCGTACGAGTGCTCCTGAAACGAAAAAGGCCGCCCCTGATGGAGTGGCCTTTTTCGCGGGATAGCCGGAATGGTTTGTCCTGCAAGGAAGACCGGTCAGCCCCAGCCGCCGCCGAAGGTGCGGTAGAAGATATGGCGGCCGATGGTGTCGACCTTCTCCATCGCCTTCGCCCAGCGGGGGGCGACGTACGTGGCGTGATAGTGGGTCGCCGAGCCGACGTCGGCCAGCCAGATCTCGCCGCGGCTGACCTCGCCGGCGATGCGCTTGGCGACCGAGAAGGCGCGCTTGTTGGTGATGCGGTCCTTGATCCCGTCGCAGGCGAAGGAGAACTGGCAGCGGTTGCGCCAGTTCTTGTTCTGGTAAACGACGCCGCAGATCGACTTCGGATAGGTGGGGTTGCGGACCCGGTTGAGGATGACCTGCGCGACCGCGGCCTGTCCGGTCTCCGGCTCGCCGCGCGCCTCGAAATAGATGCCGTTGGCAAGGCAGGTCTGCTCCTTGGCCGAGAAGGCCTCGGCAGGCAGCGGCGTCGCCGCCCAGGCGTGGTCGTCCTTGCCGAGCGGCGGGATGAAGCCGTTGGAGCCGGGCCGCAGGATCTTGTTGAACAGCGATGCGACGGGGTTCTCCGCCTCTGGCGCCGCGCCATAGGCGAGGACGTTGGTCTCCGGAACGCTCGCGCTCCCGATCTTGCCGGCGCCATGCGCCGGGCGCGCGTCGAGCCGGGTGGTGGCGGGGTCGAGCGAGGCGACCATCACCTTCTCCTCGGGCCTCGCCACTGGCGAGCCCGCGGCTTCGAAGTTCATCGCCAGCGCGATGGTGTCGCCGCGCGTCTCCTGCCGGACGAAGGCGGTGCGCAGCTCGGCGCCGACGGCGGCGCCGGGCCGCAACAGGCTCTGCCGCTCGAGGATCGAGCCCGCGGTGAAGGCTTTCGGCGGCGCCTGCTGGGTGATCGCGAGGACGCGGCCTTCCTTCTGGTCGCGGGTGACGCGGGTCTCGTCCGGCGTCTCGGCCTCGGGGCTGCGGGAATCGACGGTGTAGAGATCGCCATTGCCGGCGCGGATGCCGGCGCCCGCAGGCATCCGGCTGCGCGCCGCCGCCCCGAAACTGATCTCGGCCTTCTCGACGGCGCCGGCGGGGGAGGGGATGAAGTAGGCCTGCCAGCGCGTTTGAGCGCGGTCACCCTCGAGGAGGCTGGTCATGTCCTGGAAGGCGACGGCCGAGGTGAGGGCCGGCACCATGGCCAGGCTGCAGCCGACGACCAGCGCAGCCCGCCGCAGAACCGGCTGCGGCCGCTGGATCGATCCGCCCTGGCGGCGCGCCGTTTTCGTCATGGGAAACCTGCTTCATCACTGAACGAAGCCGATCATCCCTCATTAACCTTGTTTCTTGGTTAACGACCCGTTGAAATCATTCGCCAATCCAGATCCGCCGGAAAACGCCGCGAGGGCGGCAATTGCCCGCCGCCCTGGAAGCGCCTTCAGGTGTACTTCTTCGCCTTGCCGGCGAACGGGTTGTCCGGCTTGCGCAGGATCAGCCGGATCGGCACGCCCGAGAGCTTGAAGGTCTCCCGCAGGCCGTTGACGAGGTAGCGCGTATAGGACGAGCCGAGCGCATCCGGACGCGTCGTCGACAGGACGAAGGTCGGCGGCCGGCTCTTGATCTGCGTCATGTACTTGATGCTGACGCGGCGCCCGGAGGCGGCCGGCGGCGGGTGGTGGCTGACCACCTTTTCCAGCCACTGGTTGAGCTTCGACGTCGAGATGCGGGTGTTCCAGATCTCGTGCGTCTTGGTGATCGCCTGCATCAGGCGCTCCAGCCCGTCGCCAGTCTCGCCGGAGACGGTGACGGCCTGGATGCCGCGGGCCTGCGGCAGCAGCCGCTCGGTCTTCTCCCGCAGATCGGCGAGCACCGCCTGCCGGTCCTCGATGAGGTCCCATTTGTTGAAGGCGATCACCGGGGCGCGGCCTTCGCGCATGATGAGATCGGCGAGCGACAGGTCCTGCCGCTCGAACGGGATGGTCGCATCGAAGACGATGACGACCACCTCGGCGAAGCGGATGGCGCGCAGCGAGTCGGCGACCGAGAGGATTTCCAGCTTTTCCTGGATCTTCGCCTTGCGGCGCATGCCGGCGGTGTCGAACATCTTCACCCGGCGGCCGCGCCAGTCCCACTCGACCGAGATCGAATCGCGGGTGATTCCAGCTTCGGGACCCGTGAGAAGCCGGTCCTCGCCGAGGAAGCGGTTGATCATCGTCGACTTGCCGGCGTTCGGGCGGCCGATGATGGCGATGCGCAGCGGCTTCGTCGCATCATAGGGCTCGACCGGCTCCTCCTCGTCGAACTCGGCGTCGTCGTCGAGGATGGTGACGTCGGCGCCGATAGGCTCTTCCTCCTCCTCGGTGAAGGCGGCCTCGCCCAGCGCGCCGACGATCGCGTCCCTGAGGTCGCCCATGCCCTCGCCGTGCTCGGCGGAGATCGGAACGGGCTCGCCGAGGCCGAGCGAGTAGGCGTCGTAGAAACCGGCGTCCGAGCCCCTGGCCTCGGCCTTGTTGGCGACGAGCAGCACCGGCTTGTTCTTGCGGCGGAGCAGTTCGCCGAAGAACGAGTCCTGCGGCGTCAGCCCGGTCTTGGCGTCGACCATGAACAGGCAGAGGTCGGCGAGGTCGATCGCCGTCTCGGTCTGGGCGCGCATGCGCGCCTCCAGCGTTTCCAAGCCGGCTTCCTCGAGGCCAGCGGTATCGACGATCTCGAATTCGAGGTCGAGCAACGTCGCGTCGCCGTTGCGGCGGTCGCGGGTGACGCCCGGCCGATCGTCGACGAGGGCTAGCTTCTTGCCGACGAGGCGGTTGAACAGCGTCGACTTGCCGACATTGGGGCGCCCGATGATGGCGATGGTGACCATGGTGGTAGTATCCGGTCCGGAACTGGAAAAAAGGCAATGCCCCCGGACCGGCGCCGGGGGCTCTGCCGTGAGTATACGGCATTTCGTCGCCCGCCGGAGGCCCCCGGGGGTGAAACCTCGGTGGGCGCTCCGGCGGACTGAGAGGGCAGCACGGTCCGGCGAAGCTTTCCGCCGGACGTCGGGGCGGCGCAGACTGCCGGGATCAGTTGGCCGGGGCGGGTGTCCCGCTGGTGGCCGGGGCCGGGCTCGCTGGGCTCGCCGGCGTATCGGCCGGTGTGGCGGGAGCGGGCGCTGTCGGTGCCGCGGGGACGGCGGCTGGCGCTTCCGCCGGCGCAGGCGTCGCCCCGGTGGGCTCAGCGGGCGTCGTCGGCATTTCCGGCACGACGAGGCTCGGGTCGAGCCCCGTGGCCGGCGCTGCGGCATCCGGCGTTGAAGGCGCGCTGCCGGCGGCAGGCAGAGCGTCGGCCGGGACCGGCTTGTTGCCGGCGGCGATCAGCTCGAGCAGAAGGCGCGTACGCAGGGCGATGCCGTTGGGCGTCGCCTGGTCGTCGCTCAGTTGCTGGAACAGGCGCTTGGCCCCTTCGAGGTCGCCGGCCTTCCAGGCGGCGAGGCCCATGGTCTCGCGCGCCGCAAAGCGCAGCGGCTCGTTGTCGCCCGACAATTGCTGGACGCGCTCGGCGACGTCCTCGACGCTGCCGGTATCGACGAGGATATAGGCCGCGCGCACCGCCGCCATGTTCCGCAGCGGTTTGGGGGCACCCGCATCGTCCGAGACGGCGTCGAAGGCGGCGATCGCGCCGGGCTTGTCGCCCTTTGCCTCGAGAACGCTCGCCGCGCGCATCCGCGCGAGATCGCGATAGGCGCCGTAGCCCTTGTCGGACAAGGTATTCAGCGCGGTGAGCGCCGCATCGTTCTGGCCGCTTGCGGCGAGGTCGAGGGCCGCGAGATACTGATCGCCGGACGCATTGGCGCGGCTGATCGAATACTGCCGCCAGGCGACATAGCCGGCGGTCGCGACGACAGCGAAGATCGCCAGCGCGATCAGCCAGCGGCCATAGCGCGCCCAGAGGACGCGCGTGCGGTCCTGGCGGATCTCTTCGTTGACCTCGCGAAAGAAACTCTCGTCACTCATTCCGGGCATCACCTTGGCAATGCGGGAGGCCTTGCCGGGCAAGGCTGCCGCATGGAAGCTTTGGCTGGCGTTCTAACGATTTCTGCTGGAAACGAAAGGGCCGGCGGGCAAACCGGCCCTGATCGCACCGGCGCGCAGCGGGCCGACGGGGCGATGCGGCGGTCGCGCGATCGACGGCTCCGCCGTGGCCGGGATCGCCGATCCGCCGCGATTGACGATTACGTCAATTGGCCGTAGCCGTGACCTCTGCAGAATGCCAGTCCTTCCGGGAGAGACGCATGTACAAGGCCCCCGTTGCAGACATCGCCTTCGCGCTGACCTCGGTCGCCGGTCTCGGCGACTCCATGCGGGACGGGCGCGTCGGCGACCTGACGCCCGACCTTCTCGACGCCATTCTGGAAGAAGCCGGGCGCTTCGCCTCCGAGGCGATCGCCCCGCTCGGCGCGGTCGGCGACCGCGAGGGCGCACGGCTGGAGGCGGGCGCGGTCACCACCCCGGCGGGCTGGAAGGCGCTCTACGCCGACTGGGCCGCGGGCGGCTGGAACGCGCTGACCGGGCCGGTGGCGCATGGCGGGCAAGGCTTGCCGGTGGCGCTCTCGGCCGCGGTCTTCGAGATGTGGAACGGCGCCTCGATGGGCTTCGCGCTCGCCCCGATGCTCACTGTCGGCGCGGTCGAGGCGATCGCCGCACACGGCTCCGAGGAACTGAAGCGCGTCTATCTCGAGAAGCTCGTCTCCGGCGAATGGACGGGGACGATGAACCTCACCGAGCCGCAGGCGGGCTCCGACCTCTCGGCCCTCAGCACCCGCGCCGAGCGGCGTGACGACGGCAGCTACCGGATCTTCGGCACGAAGATCTACATCACCTTCGGCGAGCACGACTTCACCGACAACATCGTCCACCTCGTCCTCGCGCGGCTGCCGGACGCGCCCGCGGGGGTGAAGGGCATCACGCTGTTCCTGGTGCCGAAATTCCTGGTCGGGGCGGACGGTGCGCTCGGAGCCCGCAACGACGTCACCTGCCATTCGATCGAGCACAAGCTCGGCATTCACGGCTCGCCGACCTGCACGATGATCTATGGCGACGGCAAGGGCGACACCGGCGAGGCGGGCGCCGTCGGCTGGGTGGTGGGCGAGGAGAACAAGGGCCTCGCCTGCATGTTCACGATGATGAACAATGCCCGCCTGCACGTCGGCACGCAGGGCGTCGGCATCGCCGAGGCGGCGACGCAGCTCGCGCTGGCCTATGCCAGGGACCGACGGCAAGGCCGCTCGACGCTGCTTGCCCCCGCCATGGAGCCGGCCGGCCGCATGAGCCCGATCGTCGAGCACGCCGACGTCGCCCGCACCCTGTTGACGATGAAGGCCCTGACGCAAGGCGCCCGCGCCATAACCTTCGCCTGCGGCCATGCGATCGACCGCGGGCATGGCGTGGAGGCCGGGGACGCCCGCTTCTGGAAGGAGCGCGCCAACCTCCTGACGCCGATCGCCAAGGCGTTTGCGACCGATATCGGCGTCGAGGTCGCCTCGCTCGGCATCCAGGTGCACGGCGGCATGGGCTATGTCGAGGAGACCGGTGCGGCGCGGCTGCTGCGCGATGCGCGGATCGCGCCGATCTACGAGGGCACCAACGGCATCCAGGCGATCGACCTCGTCCTGCGCAAGTTGCCGCTGTCGGAAGGCGGCGCGATCGAGGCCTATATCGCCGAGCTGTCCGAGACGGTCGCCGGCGTCCGCGCCAGCAATGCCCCGGGCTTCGGACGGACGGCCGACGCGCTGGAGGCCGCGCTCGTCGATCTCAGCGCGGCGACGGCCTTCCTGCTGCGGGCGATCGCCGGCAAGGAGACGGAAACGGCGCTGGCAGGGGCTACGCCCTTCCTGCGGCTGGCAGGCCTTGCAGCCAGTGCGGCCTATCTCGCCAAGGGGGCGCTGGTCGACGGCAGCCGCGCCGACCGCGTGGCGCTCGCCCGCTTCATGGCCGAGAACCTTCTGCCGGAGACAGCGAGCCTGCGCGTGCAGGTCGTCTCCGGCGCCGAGAGCCTTGCCGCGGCCCGCATCGCGCTGTCGTAGCCAGCCGGATCTTCCGCCGAACCACCTGCGCCTTTGAGGGGACCTGAATGAGCGAGTTCATCGAGACCAGCGTCGAGAACGGCGTCCTCACCCTCAGGATGAACCGGCCGGCCAAGAAGAACGCCATCGACCGGCCGATGTATGCCGCCATGGCCGAAGCGCTCGCCCGCGCTGATGCGGACGCGGCGATCGGCGCGACGCTGATCTGCGGGGTGCCCGGCGCCTTCTCAGCCGGCAACGACATCGCCGACTTCGTCGCCGTCGCGCTCGGCGGCGGCAGGACGGCCGAGGTGGAGGCGTTTTTGCGCGCCCTGGTCACTGCGCAGAAGCCGCTGGTCGCGGCGGTCGACGGCCTCGCCATCGGCATCGGCACGACGCTCCTGATGCACTGCGACCTCGTCTTCGCCTCCGACCGCTCGACCTTCCGCACGCCCTTCCTCGATCTCGGCCTGGTGCCGGAGGCGGGTTCCAGCCTGATCGCGCCGATGCTGATGGGGCACCAGCGGGCGTTTGCGCTGCTCGCGATGGGGGAGACCTTCGACGCCGCGGCAGCCCGCGACGCCAACCTCGTCTACGCCGTCACCGGCAGCGCGACGGTCGAGGCCGAGGCATTGTCGGCCGCACAGGCGCTGGCGCGAAAGCCGCGAGAGGCGATGCGCATCGCCCGCGACCTCATCCGCGGACCGAAGGAGACGCTGCTCCTGCGCATCGAGGAGGAAGTCCGGCATTTCGAGGAGCGGCTGTCCTCGGCCGAGGCGCGCGCGGCCTTTCAGGCTTTTATGACGCGCTGAGGATTCACGCGACGGGCGGGGAAGGCGGTGGCGCGTCGGGGGACGGGTCGCCTTCGGCCTTGGCGCTGCGGGCCTCGCGGAAGAAGCCGTAGAGCGTCGTCCCGCTGGCGATGACGAAGACCACCGCGATGCCGGCGAACACCCAGCGCCCGGCCGAGAGATAGCGCTCGACCGCGGTGCCCAAGAGATAGGCGCCGCCGCAGTAGACGCCCGACCACAGCGCCGCGCCGAGCGCGTTGTAGAAGGAGAAGCGCCACCACGGCATGTGGGCCGTGCCGGCAAGGAAGCCGCAGAGCTGGCGCAGGATCAGGATGAAGCGGGCGATCAGCACGATCGGCGGCCCGCGCTTCAGGAACCGCGCCTCGATCACCTCGATCCGCGCCCGCGGCAGCCCGACCTTGGCACCATAGCGGTAGACGAAGGGCCGGCCATAGCGATAGCCGAGGACGTAGCCGACATTATCGCCGAGCGTGCCGCCGACGAACGCCGCGAGGAACACCTCGACGATCCCCAGCCGCCCCTGGCTCGCCAGCACACCGGCCGCGATCAGCAGGCTCTCGCCGGGCACCGGCAGCCCGGAGGACTCGATGAAGATGCCGAGAAAAACGACCACGACGCCGTAGTCGGCGAGGAAGTTCATGATCTGGTCGAGCATCTTGGCTTTCGCGGGACGGGGCTGGCTCTTCTAGCAACGCGCCCGTCTCGCGGCAATGCGGGGCGGTGGGTCGCTTGCTTTGCGCCGCTCTGCGTTTCTGCGGCCTGCGCTGCTGCGGACTGAGCGGAAAACGATTTCTGGATGGTCCACCCCGCAGTCGATTTCCACGCATCGGCATGGGTCCCCGCGCTGCGCGCGAGGATGACGAGCTTTTAAGGTGCGCCGCTCCAATGCTCGTCATCCTCGGCCGCAGGCCGGGGACCCATGCCGAAGCCTCCTCACCCTCGCTTGGGCTCAGGAAGGTCCGTCCGTTCTGCTGAGAGCTTGTTTGGCCGGGTCAGCACTTAACGACCGCCAGATGCCGCATCAGGCTTGCCTTCTCCGGAGGATGCGGACTTCAATCCATTATGGCGGGGCACGTTTACATCATGGCGAGCCAGAAGCGGGGCACGCTGTACATTGGCGTCACCTCTGACCTGTCGCGCCGGGTCTATGAGCACAAGGAGGGTCTGACGCCCGGCTTCACCAGTCGGTACGGCTGCAAGCGGCTTGTCTGGTACGAGGAGTACTATGATTTTCGGGATGCGATCGTGCGCGAAAAGGCGCTGAAGAAATGGCCGCGCCAGAAGAAGATCGAACTGATCGAGGGGATGAACCCGCACTGGTCGGAGCTTTATCGCGGGATGGGGTGGTGAGTGAGTCACTCCTCCGATTGAAGTCGGCGAGCCCCGCACACCCCGCCAGTCGTCATCCTCGCGCGCAGCGCGGGGACCCATGCCGTGAGTTTGCCACCAGGACGGCGTTTCAGGACCGGTGGCCGTCGTGACCAATTTCAATGAATCGGCATGGGTCCCCGCGCATTGCGCGAGGATGACGAACTGGAGGGGCGCGGCTCTCCGCTCAGCGCTCGAACAGCGCCACGGCCTCGACGTGGTGGGACCAGAGAAACTGGTCGATCGGCGTCACCGACAGGAGCTTGAAGCCGCCGTCGATGAGGAGGCGGGCGTCGCGGGCGAGGGTGGCGGGGTTGCAGGAGACGGCGGCGACGCGTTTGACCCTGGAGAGGACGATCTCGCGCACCTGCGTCTCGGCACCGGCGCGGGGCGGGTCGAAGACGAGGCCGTCGCATTTGTTCAATTCGCGGGCGGTCACCGGGCGGCGGAACAGGTCGCGGCGCTCGGCGGTGATCTGCTTGAGGCCGGCGACGCCGCGGCGGCCCTGGTCGAGCGCCTCGAGCGCCTTGGCGTCGGTCTCGACCGCCAGCACGCTGCTCTTCGCCGCCAGGCGGAGCGCGAACGTGCCGATGCCGCAGAAGAGGTCGGCGGTGGCCTTGCAGGGGGCGAGGTGCGCGGTGACCAGCGCGGCCATGGCCTCCTCGGCGGAAGCGACGGCCTGGATGAAGGCGCCGGGGGGCGGCGAGACGGCGATGCCGCCGATCGGGATCGTCGGCTTGCGGGTTTCGACGATGATCTCGCCGTCGAGCGTCACCCGCGGGAAATCGCGGCGCAGCGAGAAGGCGAGGATCGACTGGCGCATGCTCTCGGTGAGCTTGGCGGTGTCGGACAGCGCGATGTCGAGGCCGGCGGAGGTCGACGTGACGCTCATCCGCATCGGCCGCTTGCGGTCGGCGACGATCAGCGCGAGGCCCTTCAGATCGGCGAGGCGCGCAGCGATCTCGGGCACCACCACGAGGCAGACGTTGATCTCGGCGACGCGGTTGGTCTGCTGCTCGAAGAAGCCGAAGACGATCTTGTTGCCCTCGCGCATGCCGGAGAACACCGCGCGGCGGCGGGTGTTCGGCAGGCACGGCACGAGATCCTCGACCGTGATTTCGATGCAGCTCCTCGCGAAGGCGTCGACGACGAGGTCGCGCTTGAACGCGCGATAGAGCGGCTCGCTTGCATGCTGCAGGTCGCAGCCGCCGCAGACGCCGAAGTGCGGGCACGGGGGCTCTTGGCGCTCCGGCGAGGCGTCGATGAGCGTC
The DNA here is from genome assembly GCF_055730125.2 of Mesocryomonas fontinalis. NCBI lineage: Bacteria > Pseudomonadati > Pseudomonadota > Alphaproteobacteria > Hyphomicrobiales > Aurantimonadaceae > Mesocryomonas > Mesocryomonas fontinalis. The sequence goes on from NZ_JBUZWG020000001.1 coordinate 84,449, forward strand.
CCAATCGACAGCCGGGCGCCGATGCGCTCGACGGCAATCCGCTCGCCCGGCAGCGCGAAGGGCACGAACAGCGCCTCGCCGGCGGTGCCATGCGCGAGGCCGTCGCCCTTGGCGCCGAGGCTCTCGATCGTCAGTTCGAGGCTCATGCCTTGCGCCCGTGCATCAGGAACTCGTGGTTTCCGTCGCCACCCTCGATCGCCGAAGGGATCGGGTCGGAGGCGGTCCAGCCGTCCTGCTCGTTCAGCCAGGCGCTGAGCTCGGCAGCGACCGCCGGGGCCGAGTCCGGGTCACGTAGCAGGCCGTTCTTGGCGATGGCCAGGCGGCCGGCCTCGAACTGCGGCTTGATCAGGAGGATCGCGTCGGTGCCGGGCTCGGCGAGTTCCAGCGCCGGCGGCAGCGCGAGTTTCATCGAGATGAAGCTGACGTCGCAGACGAGCAGGTCGAACTGGTGTTCGCCGAGATGGTCCTCGTCGAGATCGCGCGCGTTCAGCCCCTCGATCGAGGTGACGCGTGGATTGCCGGCGATGCGCGGGTGGATCTGGCCGTGGCCGACGTCGATGGCGACGACATGCGCGGCGCCGCGGCGCAGCAGCACCTCGGTGAAGCCGCCGGTGGAGGCGCCGACGTCGAGGGCGGTGCGGCCCTCGACCGTGATGCCGAACGTGTCCAGCGCCGCCTCGAGCTTCAGCCCGGCGCGCGAGACGTAGTCGGCGGCGGGGTCGTCGAGGGTGATGACGCTTTCCGGCGGGACGTTGAGGCTCGGCTTGGTGACGGTGTGCCCGTCGACCTTGACGTGGCCGCGCAGGATCGCGTCGCGCGCTCGGGCGCGGCTTGCGGCAAGGCCGCGGTCGCTGACGAGAATGTCGAGCCGGATGCGCGACAGGTGTTGTTCTTCGGTGGAGGCCATCGCTAGCTCATGCGGCCCGCGCCGCGAAATGGCAAGCTTCGAATGATTCCAGGCTTTCGCCCTAGGCCTTCATCACGCGGCTGGCGCTGGTTCCGAGCGCCTTGAATACCGCGTCGACGATGCCGGTCTTGTCGAGGCCCGCCTGGCGGATCATCGCGTCTGGAGCGGCATGGTCGATGAAGGTGTCGGGCATCACCAGCGGGCGGACCTTCAAGCCATGCTCCAGCAGGCCGCGCACCGCGAGGAACTGCAGAACCTGCGTCGCGAAGCCACCGGTGGCGCCTTCCTCGATGAGGATCAGCACCTCGTGCTCGCGGGCGAGGCGCGAGATCAGGTCGGCGTCGAGCGGCTTGGCGAAGCGCGCGTCGGCGACGGTCGTGGAAAGGCCGAAAGTCTCGAGTTCCTCGGCTGCGGCAAGGCTGTCGGCGAGGCGCGAGCCGAAGGAGAGGATGGCGACCTTGGTGCCCTCGACGAGAACCCGGCCCTTGCCGATCTGGAGGGCGACGCCGCGCTCGGGCATCTCGACGCCGGTGCCGTTGCCGCGGGGATAGCGGAAGGAGATCGGCCCTTCCTCGTGCACGGCGGCGGTGCGCACCATGTGGCGCAGCTCCGCCTCGTCGGCGGCGGCCATCACCACCATGCCCGGCAGCGGCACTAGGAAGCCGGTGTCGAAGGAACCGGCATGGGTCGGGCCGTCGGCGCCGACGAAGCCGGCGCGGTCGATGGCGAAGCGCACCGGCAGATGCTGGATCGCGACGTCGTGCACGATCTGGTCGTAGGCGCGCTGCAGGAAGGTCGAGTAAACAGCGACGAACGGCTTGTAGCCCTCCGAGGCCAGGCCCGCGGCGAAGGTGACGGCGTGCTGCTCGGCGATGCCGACGTCGAAGGTGCGGGTCGGGAACGCCTCGCCGAAAAGATCGAGGCCGGTGCCGTTCGGCATGGCGGCGTTGATCGCGACGATCTTCTCGTCGTCGCGAGCTTCCTGCACGAGGCTCTCGGCGAAGACGGCGGTGTAGCTCGGGGCGTTCGCCTTGGCTTTCGCCTGCGCGCCGGTGATGACATCGAACTTCGAGACGCCGTGATACTTGTCGGCCGAGCTTTCGGCCGGCCCGTAGCCCTTGCCCTTCTTGGTGACGACGTGGACGAGGATCGGGCCGTTCTTGGCGTCGCGGACGTTCTTAAGGACGGGCAGCAGATGGTCGAGGTCGTGGCCGTCGATCGGGCCGACATAGTAGAAGCCGAGCTCCTCGAACATCGTGCCGCCGGTGAAGAAGGCGCGGGTGTATTCCTCGGTCTTGCGGGCGCCCTCGCGCATGAAGTCCGGCAGGATCTTGGTGAGGTTCTTAGCCTTGTCGCGCAGGCCCCGATAGGTCTTGCCGGAGACGAGGCGTGCGAGATAGGCGCTCATCGCACCGGTCGGCGGGGCGATCGACATGTCGTTGTCGTTGAGGATGACGATCAGCCGGGCGTCGAGCGCGCCGGCATTGTTCATCGCCTCGTAGGCCATGCCGGCCGACATCGCGCCATCGCCGATGACGGCGACGACATTGTTGGCGCCGCCGGCGAGATCGCGGGCGACCGCCATGCCGAGGCCGGCCGAAATCGACGTCGAGGAATGGCCCGCGCCGAACGGGTCGTATTCGCTCTCGGTGCGCTTGGCGAAGCCGGAGAGGCTGCCTTCCTGCCGGATGGTGCGCATGCCCTGGCGGCGGCCGGTCAGAATCTTGTGCGGATAGGCCTGATGCCCGACGTCCCAGATGATGCGGTCGTCCGGCGTGTTGAAGACGTAGTGCAGCGCGACCGTCAGCTCGACCACGCCGAGCCCCGCACCGAGGTGCCCGCCGGTGCGCGACACCGCATCAATCAGATCGGTGCGCAGTTCGTCGGCGACCTGGCGCAGATCGCTTTCCTTCATCGCCCGGAGATCAGCAGGGGACTCGATCCGATCGAGGAGGGGGGTCTCAGGCTGATCTGACACGGAACTCGGCACCTTTCACTGTCCTCGCAGTCCTGAACCGGACCGGTGGCGTCGAAGGCCATGTCGGCACGGCCCTTGTCGTTGTTCTCAGTTTGTCGCTGTTCTTAGATCGTGTCGAAAGTGACCTCGACAAGGCGTTATGCCCGACAAGGTGCTTTTACGCACCTCTCGCTGCGGAAAATTTGCTCAAGTGCACCCAGGACGTCTCGTCCGAAGGAGCCAGAACGCTTCCGTTCGCTCGCGGCCTGATCAGGATTTAAGCGGGATCGAGCGGCTCGGTGCCCACCGGCTTGCCGGCGCGCGAGAGCTTGATCTTCTCGACCTTGTCCTCGGCGACCGAGAGCAGGCGCTCGCAGTGGTTCTTCAGCTTCTCGCCACGCTCGTAGATGCGGATGGAGATGTCGAGCGGCACGTCGCCGTGCTCGAGATCGGCGACGATCCGCTCGAGCGCCGACAGAGCTTCCTCGAAGCTCATGCGCTTGATATCCGAATCATCGGCGGGGACGGTGGTGTCTGCGGCCATGCTGTTCCCTTTACGCGATCTCGGTCAGCCGAGCATCAGGCGTTTCACGTGCGCCGACACCGAATTGCCGAGACCGACGAGATCGTAGCCGCCCTCGAGCAGGCTGACGAGGCGGCCGCCGGCATGCCGGTCGGCGACTTCCATCAGCTTGCCGGTCGCCCAGTCGAAGTCGTCTTCCACCAGTTGGATCGAGGCCAGCGGATCGCGGTGGTGCGCGTCGAAGCCGGCCGAGATGATGACGAGTTCCGGCTGGAAGGCGATGAGCCCCGGCAGGACGCGTGTGAGAAACGCTTCCCGAAACTCCTCGCCGCCATCGCCGGACCGGAGCGGTGCGTTGACGATGTTGCCGGCGCCCACCTCGTCGCGCGCTCCGGTGCCCGGAAACAGCGGCATCTGGTGGGTCGAGGCATAGAACACCGATGGGTCTTCGAAGAAGATGTCCTGCGTGCCGTTGCCGTGGTGCACGTCCCAGTCGACGATCGCCACCCTTTTGAGGCCGTGCACGGCCTGCGCGTGGCGGGCGGCGATGGCGGCGGTGTTGAACAGGCAGAAGCCCATCGCCGTCTCGCGCTCGGCATGGTGGCCGGGCGGGCGGGCGGCGACGAAGACGTTCGAAGCCTCGCCGCTGACGACGTCGTCCACGCCGGCGCAGGCAGCGCCGACTGCGTGAAGCGCGGCGGAAAAGCTCTTCGGGCTGACCACGGTGTCGCCGTCGATCCGCGCCATGCCCTCTTCCGGGATGCTCTTGGCGACGCGCCGCACGAAGGCTTGGGGATGGCAGCGATAGATCGCTTCCGGCGAACCCTCGGGGGCCTCCTGCCGGTCGAGGTGCTGGAAGGCTTCCGCCTCCAACGCCGCCGCGACCGCCTGCATCCGTTCCGGCCGCTCGGGATGGCCGAGCCCGGTCAGGTGCTCGGCGAAGATCGGATGGTGGTAGAGGCGCGTGCTCATGTGCTGCGAGCTAGGGCTGGCGCCGCCGGTTTCCAAGCCCTCGCGCCAAAGAGATCAGCCATGACCGGTCTGGCCGCGGTGGCGGAGGTAGTGGTCGGCGAGCGCACAGGCGACCATCGCCTCGCCGATCGGCACGGCGCGGATGCCGACGCAAGGATCGTGGCGTCCCTTGGTCATCACGTCGACCTCCTGGCCGTCGGCGTCGATCGAGCGGCGGGGCGTCAGGATCGATGAGGTCGGCTTGACCGCGAACCGCGCGACGATCGGCTGCCCGGTGGCGATGCCGCCGAGGATGCCGCCGGCATGGTTCGACAGGAATTCCGGCTGGCCGTCGGCACCGATGCGGATCTCGTCGGCATTCTCCTCGCCGGAGAGTTCGGCTGCGGCAAACCCGTTGCCGATCTCGACGCCCTTCACGGCGTTGATCGACATCAGGTTGGAGGCGATGTCCTGGTCGAGCTTGGCGTAGAGCGGCGCGCCAAGGCCTGCGGGAACGCCGGTTGCGGTGATCTCGACCACGGCGCCGACGGAAGAGCCGCGCTTGCGGATGGCGTCGAGATAGGTCTCCCATTCCCTGGCGGTCTCGGGGTCCGGGCAGAAGAACGGGTTGTTGTCGATCTCCGCATCGTCCCAGCGCGCACGGTCGATCTCGATCTCGCCGATCCGCACCAGAGCGCCGCGCACGGTGACGCCGGGCACCACCAGGCGGGCCAGCGCGCCGGCCGCCACGCGCGTCGCCGTCTCGCGCGCCGAGGACCTTCCGCCGCCGCGGAAATCGCGCACGCCGTACTTCATGTCGTAGCTGATGTCGGCATGGCCCGGGCGGTAGCGCTTGGCGATGTCGGAATAGTCCTTCGAGCGCTGGTCGACATTGTCGATCTGCATCGAGATCGGCGTGCCCGTCGAGATCCACTCGCCCTCAGCCTCGCCCGGCACGACGCCGGAGAGGATGCGCACCGCGTCCGGCTCCTGGCGCTGGGTGGTGAAGCGCGACTGTCCCGGCCGGCGCTTGTCGAGAAAAGCCTGGATGTCGGCGGTCGAGAAACGCAGGCCCGGCGGGGTCCCGTCGACGACGCAGCCAATCGCCGGCCCATGGCTCTCGCCCCAGGTGGTGACGCGGTAAAGATGTCCGTAACTATTATGCGACATGGAGATTTCCGCGGATGTCGGGAAGGGATCGGCGACTGCGGTTTAAGTCAGGCCGTGCCGTCCGGTCAAATATCGTGTCGGCAGCGACACAGAGGCTTTATCGCACGCAAAAGACACAATCGGCCCGAACAGTAAGCTTCCAGAGGATGCGGGCAGGTCGCTCGAGGCTTCGGGAGGCGCGCGCGGGCGGGGGCTGTCGTCGTGCCAGGGGTATCAGGATTTCGAGGGATGGACATGACCAGGAAGATTATCGCGTTCTTTGCCAGCTCCGTCCTCAGCGTCGCGCTGACGATCCCGGCCAAAGCTGAAGAGAAGACCGGCATCGTCGCCGCCATTGACCCTGACGCGTCGCTGCTGACCTTTGCCGACGGCAGCACCTATGTCCTCCCCGGCGCGTTCAACTATGCCGCTGTCGAACCGGGCATGGTCGCTCACGTCATCATCGACGAAGCCGCCTGCGCCTGACGCGGATCGCTGCTTCCTCCTTGCACATCGCAGCAAATGGCTGGGCCCTTTCGGGGGAAACCCGTCAGACCCAGTCGATCTTGCCGTCGCGGTATTCGAGGATGAGGTCCTGCGGGATGATGAGGTGCGCCGCATCGGCCGGCGGCATCGCGCCGTAGAGCTTCAGGAAAGAGCGCAGGATCCCGCCATGCGCGACGAGGATGGTCGGACCGGACAGTCCGTCGAACACCGGCTTCGCGCGTTCCGCCAGCATGTCGTAGCTCTCGGCCGGCGTTCCCGGTGGAACGAAGGTCCACTTCGTCGTCTCGCGCTCCGAGACGGCTGCCGGGTCGCGAACGGCCACCTCGTCGAGCGTCGATCCCTGCCAGTCGCCGAAGTGGAGCTCGATCAGCCGCGCGTCGGTCTCGTAGACGTCGGGATCGAGCCCGAGTTCGCCGCGGATGATCTGCATCGTCTGGCGCGTGCGCTGCATCGGACTGGCGATGAAGCGGTAGCCGCCGATCTCGCTGCCGAGGAGGCTGGCCAGCCGCTGGCCGTTGCGGGCGGCCTGGCTGCGGCCGAGCGCGTTCAGCGGAATTTCCTCCTGCCCCTGCAGCCGACCTTCGGCGTTCCAGTCGGTCTGGCCATGACGGCAGAGGAAGAGATGCGGCAAGCTCATGCGGAGGTTACGGTCATGCGGGAGGAGGGGCCGGATCAGTCCTTAACGACCGAGATGTCCGGCGCATCGACGGCCTTCATGCCGACGGTGTGGTAGCCGGAGTCGACATGGTGGATCTCGCCGGTGACGGCGGTCGACATGTCGGACAGGAGGTACAGCGCGGACTGGCCGACCTCGTCGATCGTCACGGTGCGTTTCAGCGGCGAGTTGTACTCGTTCCACTTCAGGATATAGCGGAAATCACCGATGCCGGAGGCGGCGAGCGTCTTGATCGGGCCGGCCGAAATGGCGTTGACGCGGATCTTCTGCTTGCCGAGGTCGACGGCGAGATAGCGCACCGACGCCTCGAGGGCCGCCTTGGCGACGCCCATCACGTTGTAGTGCGGCATCACCTTTTCCGCACCGTAATAGGTCAGCGTCAGCATCGAGCCGCCGTCGCTCATCAACTTCTCGGCGCGCTGGGCGACAGCAGTGAACGAGTAGACCGAGATCAGCATCGTCTTGGTGAAGTTGCCCTCGGACGTGTCGACGTAGCGGCCGGTCAGTTCGTCCTTGTCGGAGAAGCCGATGGCGTGGACGAGAAAGTCGATCTTTCCCCACTTTTCCTCGAGCCCGGCGAACACCGCGTCGATCGTCGCCCCGTCGGCGACGTCGCAATGGCCCGCGACGAAGGCGCCGAGTTCGGCGGCCAGCGGCTCGACCCGCTTCTTCAGGGCATCGCCCTGGTAGGTGAGGGCGATTTCGGCGCCTTGCTCGGCCAGCGCCTTGGCAATACCCCAGGCGATGGACCGGTTGTTGGCGACGCCCATGATGAGGCCACGCTTGCCTGTCATCAATCCGCCTGCGGCGGCGCCGTTCGATACTGCCATGTCGTCCATCCCTAACCCGGTGCCCCGGCAATGCCGGCGCGGCGGCGGGTATGGCATAGCATCGCCCCGCCTTCAAGTTGACCGCCGCCGGCCCGCCCCCTGTCCCGTCCGAACGGCAGCCCGCAGCGACCGCCCGGCGTCCTACTTGTCCGCCGATTCCGCTGCGAAGAAGGCGGCGAGCTGCTCGTCCCTCTCGGCCGGCAGGACGATCCGCACCGCCACCAGGATATCGCCCCGCTCGCCGCTGACCTTGGTCAGGCCCTTGCCCTTGAGGCGAAGCGTCTTGCCGGAATTCGTCCAGGCCGGCAGCGACAGCGAGATCCGCCCGTCCAGCGTCTCTACCGGGACCTTGCCGCCGAGGACGGCGGTGCGGATCGGCACGGGGAGGTCGAGCTTCAGGTCGCGGCCATCGACCTCGAAGCGCCGGTGCGGCACGAAATCGATGGTGATCAGCGCGTCGCCGGCCGGGGCGCCATTGCCGAAGCCCGGCTGGCCCTGCCCGCGCAGGCGGATGGTTTGGCCGTTCTCGACGCCGTCAGGCAGCTTGATGGCGAGATGCTTGCCGGACGGAAAGATCGCCTCGACTTTCTCCTCCGCGACGATGTCCTCCAGCCGGACCTTGAGGTTGGCGCGGATGTCCTCGCCCTTGGCGGCCGCCTGCCGCGCCCCGGTGAAGCCTGGCCGCGCGCCGCCGCGGGCCTGCGCGCCGCGGCCACCGAAGGCCTGCTCGAAGAAATCGCCGAAGATGCTGTCCGCCTCGCCGCCACCCGAGCGGAAGTCGAACGACTGGCCGCCGCCGGCATTGCCGAACGGGCTGCCGCCGCCGCCGGGAAATCCCTGGAACTTCGGCTTGCCGTCGTTGTCGATCTCGCCGCGGTCGAACTGGGCGCGCTTCTCCTTGTCGCCGAGGATTTCGTAGGCCTGGTTCGCCTCGTTGAAGCGCACGCCGGCGGTCGGGTCAGAGGTGTTCGAGTCGGGATGATACTTCTTGGCGAGCTTGCGGAAGGCGCTCTTGATTTCCTTCTCGCTCGCCGTTTTGGCGACGCCGAGGATGGCGTAGGGGTCACGCATGGTTTCGATCCTGGCGGAGTCCGGGGGGCCGGAAGGCTCCACGTTACAAGGGCGGCGGCGCCTCGAGAGAAGCTGCCAGCCGAGATGGCGATGGAAGAAGAACGGCCGTCAATATGGCCCTTGCGCCCCTATATGGCCACTGCGCTCCGCGTTTTAAGAGCCGCCTGCCGCCAAGCGGGCGATCAGGAGCCTTCGTTGAACCGCGTCAACGTCCACTCGCCCTGGCCCTTGGTGCAGGCCTCGCCATTGTAGAGCGCCACGCCGTCGAAGCGCTGGCGCGAGGTCTGGAACTGGCGGCAGATCACGTCGCCCGCCCGCACTTCCTTGATCGCCGTGATGACGCCGGTGGCCCCGGTGTCGGTGTTGGCCCAGGCTGTCGGCTGCTCGGCGGCCGCGTGCAGGTCCGCCGCCGAGACGGCATTGCGCACCATGTTGCGGTCGGAGGTCTGGTCGGGCGCCTCGGCCGGGGTCGCCGGCTTGGCGGGGCCAATGGAATTGGTGACGATGCTGCGGTCGACCATCTCCTCCATGCCGCCGCCGGACACGACGCAGCCTGCGAGCGGCAAAATCGCGAGGCAGATCAGGAAGGGGACTTTGATCAGCTGCATTGCGGTCGTATGTCTCGCAGGCCCGGGTCTTCATCGGCGGTGGGCGGAAGACGCAAGGGAGCCCGACACCACTATGACCAATGAAAGTTTAACCCTTGGTGAAACTGTCGTCGGCGACGATCCTTTCGATCTGTTCGCCAGCTGGCTGAAGGAGGCCGAGGCCACCGAGCCGAACGACCCGAACGCCCTGGCGCTCGCGAGCGTCGACAGTGCCGGCCTTCCGGACGTGCGGATGGTCCTGCTCAAGGGCTTCGACGCCCGTGGTTTCGTCTTCTACACGAATTTTGAGAGCGCGAAAGGCCGCGAAATCCTCTCCAGCGGCAAGGCGGCGATGGGTTTCCACTGGAAGTCGCTGCGCCGCCAGGTCCGCGTCCGCGGGGCGATCGAGGTGGTGACCGATGCCGAGGCCGACGCCTATTTCGCCTCGCGCGCCCGCCAAAGCCGGCTCGGCGCGATCGCATCCGCACAGTCGCGCCCGCTGGAAAGCCGGCAGGTGCTGATCGACCGCGTCGCCGAACTGGATGCCGAGTTCCCCGGCGACGTCCCGCGCCCGCCCAACTGGTCGGGCATTCGCGTGGTCCCGAGCGAGATCGAGTTCTGGAGGGACGGCGAGTTCCGCCTGCACGACCGCATCCAGTTCAGCCGCGTCACCCCGGATGCAGGCTGGACACGCACGCGGCTCTATCCGTGAGGGCATGACACCCGGCGGGAGGGCTTCGGCCGTCCCGCCAATGCACTGTCCGGTGCGGCCGCGGTCAGGCTTCCGTGCCGCCGACGGTGATCTGGTCCATCCGGAGGTGCGGCTGGCCGACGCCGACGGGCACGCCCTGTCCGGCCTTGCCGCACATGCCGATGCCGGTGTCGAGGGCGAGGTCGTTGCCGATCATCGAGACGCGGTGCATCGCCTCCGGGCCGTTGCCTATCAGCATGGCGCCTTTCAGCGCCTCGCCGATCTTGCCGTTGCGGATCCGGTAGGCCTCGGTGCAACCGAAGACGAACTTGCCCGAGGTGATGTCGACCTGCCCGCCGCCGAAGGAGACGGCGTAGATGCCGTCTTTCACCGAGGCGATGATCTCTTCCGGCGTCTTGTCGCCGGCAAGCATCATGGTGTTGGTCATCCGGGGCATCGGGACATGCGCGTAGGACTGCCGGCGGCCGTTGCCGGTGGCGGCCATGCCCATCAGCCGGGCGTTCTGGCGGTCCTGCATGTAGGCGACGAGCTTGCCGTCCTCGATCAGCACGGTGCGGTTGGTCGGCGTGCCCTCGTCGTCGATGGTGAGCGAGCCGCGCTTCTCGGCGACGGTGCCGTCGTCGACGACGGTGACGCCCCTGGCGGCGACCTGCTGGCCGAGGAGGCCGGAGAAGGCCGAGGTCTTCTTGCGGTTGAAGTCGCCCTCGAGGCCATGCCCGACCGCCTCGTGCAGCATGACGCCCGGCCAGCCGGCGCCGAGCACGATGTCGAAGGCGCCAGCCGGCGCCGGCACGGCATCGAGATTGACCATCGCCTGGCGCAGCGCCTCGTCGGCGATGTGCTGCCAGCGCGCGGTGACCAGGAATTCGCCGAAGCCGGTGCGCCCGCCGGCGCCGAAGGAGCCGGTCTCCTGGCGGTCGCCGCGGCCGGCGACGACCGAGACGTTGATCCGCACCAGCGGCCGGATGTCGCGCACCAGCTGGCCGTCGGCCCGCAGGATCTCGACGTTCTGCCATTGCGAGCCGAGCGTCACCGAGACCTGCCGGACCGCCTCGCCCTTGCCGCGCAGATAGGCGTCGATGTCCTGCAACAGGCGGACCTTCGCCTCGAAGCCAGGGGAGGGGATCGGGTTCTCGTCGCCGTAAAGCTTTTGGTTGGTGCGGGGCGGGGCGTCCGCATAGACGCCGACATGGCCGGTCTTCACCGCCGACACCGCGGCGGCCGCGCGCCCGAGGGCGGCCTCCGACAGATCGCCGGCATGGGCGTAGCCGACCGCCTCGCCCGAGACGACGCGCAGGCCAAAACCTTGCTCGGTGTTGAAATTGCCTTGCTTCAGCCGGCCGTTGTCGAAGGAGAGCGATTCCTGCTCGCGGTATTCGAGAAACAGCTCGCCGTCGTCGGCCCCGGCCAGCGTGTCGCCGAGGATACGGTCGATCCCGGCGCGGGAGATGTCGAAGCGCTCGATCAGCGATGCGGTCATGGCAGGCGTCCGTTCCGGTTTGTCAGATGCCCCGACATAAGAACCATCGGGCGTGGTTCCAATGCTCGTGCTGGCTTTGGCGCGGCGCTCGACGCCGCCATCCTTCAGGGGAGGGCCTTGAAGCCCTCGCCGAAACCGTTGAGGTCGACCGGGATGCCGATGCCCTCTTCCGGGGTCTGGAAGACGATGAAGGTCGCGCTCTTGCCCTTGCTCAGCGTCTCCAGCAGCGTGTCGACGAGGATCACCTCGGCATAGCAGCCGTCCGAGAAGCAGCGGACGAACTGGGCGCGGCCGATGTCCTTGCCGTCGACATAGAGGCCGAGCCCGTTCGGGAGCAGGATGCCGAGCGGCGCCAGGATGCGCAGGATCCGCGCCTTCTGGTCGGCGGTCTTCAGGGCGACCACGGAGAGACCGACCTCGGGCCGGTCCTCGGCGACGACGTTCTGCAGCAGCGCGCACTGGTCGCTCGGCGCGCCGGCCGGCTTGTCGCAGACCACCGCCCAGGCGCCATGCTGCGATTTCACCGCGCCGCTGGCGCCGGCCTGGGCCAGCGCGCCCGTCACCGAGCCGGCCAGTGCCGATACCAGCATGCAGGCGCCGAGAACCGTCTTCAGTCTGTTGGTCATGATCTCTTCCGAATCAGCATGGTCGCGATCTTGCGGTGAATATGGAAAACAGAAGGTTACCGCGCGCCGGATCGTCGCATAGGCCGGGGCGTGCTGTCACGGACCCCGTGACCCCGAAAAATTACCGCCGGGCAATTTCCCGGTGAACTGCCCTGCCGGCCCGATTGCGGCGGAATTGCCGCAAGCCTCGGCGCTGCCTTGCGAAAATGTCGCAAGCTCCGGCTAGTTTGGAAATGTTGCAGAATTGGTGTTTTCGTGGTTTGAACCTGACGGGCATCCGGCTAGAAGCGGCGAGGCAATCTAGGCTGGATTGGCGCGGCTCCGCTGCAGATTTGACGATGACGGGATCGCCAAGGCCGACGTGTCCGCGCAAGGGAGAGCATTAGTGAAAAGAACGATCACCTCGGCAGCGGCGTTGTTGGCGACCAGCCTGGGCGCTGCCGCGCAGGATGCGCAGCATCCCGGCCAGCCGCACAACTGGCACATCAACCTGCAGGAAGCACTGTCGCCGGTCGAGCGCAGCATCCACTGGTTCAGCACGTACACGCTCTTCTTCATCATCCCGATCACCATCCTGGTCGCAGCGCTGCTCGCCTGGGTCGCGTACCGCTACAACGAGCGCCGCAACCCGGTGCCGTCGCGCACCAGCCACAACACCCTGATCGAGGTGATCTGGACGGTGGCGCCGGTGCTGATCCTGCTCTGCCTCGCGATCCCGTCGTTCCAGCTGCTGACCGAGCAGTACAACCCGCCGCGCGATCCCGAGCTGACCATCAAGGCCACCGGCTACCAGTGGTACTGGGGCTACGAGTACCAGCCAGGCGTCGTGGCGACCTCGGCGCCGGCGCCTGCTGCCGACCCTGCGGCTGCCCCTGCCACGCCGGTCTCGTTCGAGTCCTACATGATGCAGGAGACCGATCGTCCGGGCTCCGGCAAGGAGGACATGAGCCAGTACCCGCGGCTTTTGACCGTCGACAACGAGCTGGTCGTGCCGGTCGATACCGTCATCCGCGTCCTCGCCACCTCCGGCGACGTGATCCACTCGTTCGCGCTGCCGTCGATGGGCGTCAAGGTCGACGCCGTGCCGGGCCGCAACAACGAATACTGGTTCGAGGCGCTGAAGGAAGGCATTTTCTTCGGCCAGTGCTCCGAGCTCTGCGGCCGCGATCACGCCTACATGCCGATCTCGCTGCGCGTCGTCTCGAAGGAGCAGTTCGCCACCTGGCTGGCTGCTGCCGCGAGCGATGTCGGCGAGGCCAACAAGGCGCTGACCGCTTCCATCCAGTCCGCAGGCACCGTTTCGGTCGCCGGTCGCTAAGATAGGCTTCTAGGAGAACTCCATGGCGCACGACGCTGCCCACGATGCCCATCACGATCACCGGCCGACCGGCTGGACGCGCTGGGTCTACTCGACCAACCACAAGGATATCGGGACACTCTACCTGATCTTCGCGATCTTCTCCGGCATCCTTGGCGGTGCCCTGTCGATCGTCATGCGCATGGAACTGCAGGAGCCGGGTCTCCAGATCTTCGGCGATCCCGCGATGTACAACGTGTTCGTGACCGGCCACGGCCTGATCATGATCTTCTTCACCGTCATGCCGGCGCTGATCGGCGGCTTTGCCAACTGGATGGTGCCGATCATGATCGGTGCGCCGGACATGGCGTTCCCGCGGCTGAACAACATCTCGTTCTGGCTGCTGGTCCCCGCGCTGCTGCTGCTCATCCTGTCGATGTTCGTCGAGGGTGCGCCTGGCTCCAACGGTGCCGGTACCGGCTGGACGATGTATCCGCCGCTGTCGACCACCGGTCACCCCGGTCCCGCGGTCGATCTCGCGATCTTCGCCCTGCACATCGCCGGCGCGTCGTCGATCCTCGGCGCGATCAACTTCATCACCACCATCCTCAACATGCGCGCCCCCGGCATGACGCTGCACAAGATGCCGCTGTTCGCCTGGGCCGTGCTGGTCACCGCCTTCCTGCTGCTGCTGTCGCTGCCTGTCCTCGCCGGCGCCATCACGATGATGCTGACCGACCGTAACTTCGGCACCACGTTCTTCACGGCGGCCGGCGGCGGCGATCCGATCCTCTACCAGCACCTCTTCTGGTTCTTCGGTCACCCCGAAGTCTACATCCTGATCCTGCCGGGCTTCGGCATCGTCAGCCACGTCATCTCGACGTTCTCGAAGAAGCCGATCTTCGGCTACCTTGGCATGGCCTACGCCATGGTCGCGATCGGCGTCGTCGGCTTCGTCGTGTGGGCGCACCACATGTACACCACCGGCCTGTCGCTCAACACGCAGCGCTACTTCGTGTTCGCCACGATGGTGATCGCGGTGCCCACCGGCATCAAGATCTTCTCTTGGATCGCGACGATGTGGGGCGGGTCGATTTCGTTCAAGACGCCGATGCTCTGGGCGATCGGCTTCATCTTTCTGTTCACGCTGGGTGGCGTTACCGGCGTGAAGCTCGCCAATGCCGGCATGGACCGTGTGCTGCACGACACCTACTACGTCGTCGCCCACTTCCATTACGTGCTGTCGCTCGGCGCGGTCTTCGCCATCTTCGCGGGCTGGTACTACTGGTTCCCGAAAATGACCGGCTACATGTACAACGAGACGATCGGCAAGCTGCACTTCTACGTCACCTTCATCGGCGTGAACCTCGTCTTCTTCCCGCAGCACTTCCTCGGTGCCCAGGGCATGCCCCGCCGCTACGTCGACTATCCCGACGCGTTCGCCGGCTGGAACTACGTTTCGTCGATGGGCTCCTACCTCTCGGGCTTCGCCGTCCTGATCTTCCTGTTCGGGATCTACGAGGCCTTCTCGAAGAAGCGCGTCGCCGGCAACAACCCATGGGGCGAGGGCGCGACGACGCTCGAATGGCAGCTCAGCTCGCCGCCGCCGTTCCACCAGTGGGAACAGCTGCCGCGCATTCGGTAAGCGGTCCTCTTCGATCCAGAACGATCCCGGCCTTATCGCCGGGATCGTCGCATGAACAGACGTGGGCCGCCTGCCGGCCCGGCATCTTCCGCTGTCGACGCGGCCGGCCGACCACGCCGGGGATGCACAGGCCCGAGGTTCATCTTGACGCTGCTCAACACAGACATCGCCCCCGCCTTCGTTGCCCGTGACGGCATCAGCCTGGCGGAACCGCGCGACTTCTTCGCCCTCCTGAAGCCGCGTGTCATGTCGCTGGTGGTGCTGACGGCGATCACCGGGCTTCTGATGGCGCCGGGCCATATCGATCCGGCGCTGGCCGTGATCGCGATCCTTTCCATCGCGCTCGGTGCCGGAGCCTCCGGCGCGCTCAACATGTGGTACGACGCCGATATCGACGCGATCATGGCGCGCACGGCGAAGCGTCCGGTTCCGTCCGGCCGCATCCTGCCGGGCACGGCGGCGGCTTTCGGCATGGCGCTGTCGCTGCTGTCGGTGGTGACGCTCGGCCTTGCGACCAACTGGTTCTCGGCGGCCTTCCTCGCCTTCACCATCTTCTTCTACGCCGTCATCTACACGATGGGCCTGAAGCGCTCGACCCCGCAGAACATCGTCATCGGCGGCGCGGCCGGTGCGTTTCCGCCGATGATTGGCTGGGCTTGCGTCACCGGCGGGATCTCGCTGGAAAGCGTCGTCCTGTTCCTCATTATCTTCCTCTGGACGCCGCCGCACTTCTGGGCGCTCGCTATGTTCAAGATGAAGGATTACGGCGCCGCCGGCGTGCCGATGCTTCCCAACGTCTCCGGCGAGGCGACGACGCGGATGCACATCCTCGTCTACTCGCTGATCCTGGTGCCGGTCGGCGTGCTGCCGTTCGCGCTCGGCTTTGCCGGCCCGGTCTACGGCGCCGTCTCGGTGCTGCTTGGCGCCAACTTCCTGTGGCTCGCCTGGAAGACTTTTCGGATGGCGGATGCCGATCCGAAGATGCTGCCAGCCAAGCGGCTGTTCGCATTCTCGATCTTCTACCTTTTTGCCCTCTTCCTGGTGCTGATCGGCGAGGCCTCGGTGGCACGCCTCGGCCTGATCGGAGCCTGAGATGAGCGAAGAGCGGGTGACCTTGACGGAGCGGGAACAGCGCGCGCGGCGCCAGCGCTCGATTGCGATCGGCGTCTTTCTCGTGGTGCTCGTCGGTGTGTTCTACGTCGTCACCATCGCGAAGATGGGCTGACGCGATGGCCGCTGAGAGCCCAATCCCGCGCAACCGCAACCGCGACCGGACGGTCGCCATCGCCTGCCTTGCCTTCGCCTTCGGCATGGTCGGCGCGGCCTACGCCTCGGTGCCGCTCTACCGCATGTTCTGCCAGATCACCGGTTACGGCGGCACCACGCAGCGGGCCGAGACGGCGCCGAGCCGGGTGCTCGACAGCGTCGTGACGGTGCGGTTCGATTCCAACGCGTCTCCGGACGTGCCTTGGGCCTTCCAGCCGACCGAACGCGAGATGAAGGTCCGCCTTGGCGAGGTCCGGCAGACCAGCTACCGCGTCAAGAACCTGTCGAACCAGCGCGTCACCGCGCAGGCGACTTACGGTGTGACGCCCGATACCGCCGGCAGCTACTTCAATAAGCTGCAGTGCTTCTGCTTCTCCGACCAGACGCTGGAGCCGGGCGAGACGAAGGACATGCCGATCATCTTCTTCGTCGATCCCGCCATGATCGACTCGGAGGAGATGCGCGATCTGCCGCCGATCACCTTGTCCTACACCTTCTTCAAGGCGGCGGACGAGAAGCCGGTGGCGGCAGCCGGCGCCGAGGCGGGAAAGCCCGCCGCGAAGAAACTATAGACGACGGGCTGCCGCAGGGCAGCGCGTCGGCGAGCTAGAGCAGTCCGTCGTTCTGGGTTACACAGGACATCGGGACCGAGGGCAGGGAATCGGGGATACAGATATGGCCGACATTCACGGCAAACAGCATGACTACCACATCATCGACCCCAGCCCCTGGCCGTTCATGGCGTCGATGGGCGCCCTAGTGATGTTCTTCGGTGCGGTGGCGTGGATGCGCCATCTCGCCGAGCAGCAGATGGTGATGTTCGGCATCGATTTCGCAACGCCGTGGATCTTCTTCCTAGGCCTCGCGGTGATCCTCTACGTCATGTACGCCTGGTGGTCGGATACCATCAAGGAAGGCCAGGAGGGCGCGCACACCAAGGTCGTGTCGATGCACCTTCGCTACGGCATGATCATGTTCATCGCCTCCGAGGTGATGTTCTTCGTCGCCTGGTTCTGGGCGTTCTTCGACGCCAGCCTGTTCCCGAACGAGGCGATCCAGGCCGCGCGCGTCGAGGCTCTGGGCGGGCAATGGCCGCCTGTCGGCATCGAGGTGCTCGATCCGCTGCACCTGCCGCTGTTCAACACCGTGACGCTGCTGCTCTCGGGCACCACGGTCACCTGGGCGCACCACGCGCTGCTGCACAATGACCGCAAGGGCCTGCTCACCGGCCTGACGCTGACCGTCGTGCTCGGCGCGATCTTCTCCTACGTCCAGTTCTACGAGTATGCGCACGCGCCCTTCGCCTTCTCCGGGTCGATCTACGGCTCGACATTCTTCATGGCGACCGGCTTCCATGGCTTCCACGTCTTCGTCGGCACGATCTTCCTGCTGGTCTGCCTGATCCGCGCGGCCAAGCACCAGTTCACGCCGCAGAAGCACTTCGGCTTCGAGGCCGCCGCCTGGTACTGGCACTTCGTCGACGTCGTCTGGCTGTTCCTCTTCTTCTCCATCTACGTCTGGGGAAGCTGGGGCGCGGTGCTTCACGCCGAATAACACCGCGCCTGGCCATTCGGCCCGGCAGGGTAGCATTGGGAAAAGGCGGCGCACGGAGTGGCCGCCTTTTTCCGTTGGGGGCTGCGCGACCAGAGGGTCGGCGCCGCCGGAACAGGGATTGCCGCCATGCAAGACGATACCGCGATGCATGCGCCGGTCGACGCGGCGAAGTCGGCGATGCGCGGGCGCTGTCCTCAGTGTGGGCAAGGGAAACTGTTCGACGGCTATCTGAAGCTCGCGCCGGCCTGCCCGGCCTGTGGCCTCGACTACGCCTTCATCGACGCCGGCGACGGGCCGGCGGTCTTCGTCATCCTTCTGATCGGCTTCGTGGTCGTCGGCCTCGCGCTGTTCGTCGAGGTCTCCTACAGTCCGCCGCTCTGGGTGCACCTTCTCGTCTGGCTGCCGCTGACGCTGGCGCTCTGCCTGCCTCTGCTACGCATTCTCAAGGGCCTGATGATCGGCCTGCAATACCGCAACCGGGCGGCCGAGGGCCGGCTCGGGGACGGGGACGGAGCCTGACATGAGCATTTCCGACGCACCGCGGCCGACCTCCGGCCCGCGTTTCTGGATCGGCGTCGTCATCTGTCTCGCCGCCATCGTGCTGCTCTGCGGCCTCGGGGCCTGGCAACTGCAGCGCCTCGCCTGGAAGGAGACGCTGATCCAGCAGATCGACGAGCGCGTCCATTCCGCGCCGGTGCCGCTGGAGGAGATCGAGCAGATCTACGACAGCACCGGGGACGTCGAATACCGTCCCGTCGACGTCTCCGGCCGTTTCCAGCCCGGCGGCGAGCGCTTCTTCTTCACCACCTTCAACGGCGACAGCGGCTGGAACGTCTATGTGCCGCTGGAGCTGTCGGATGGCCGCCGGCTGTTCGTCAACCGCGGCTTCGTGCCCTATGACCTGAAGGACCCCGCCAGTCGCCCGCCGCTGCCGCAAGGCGACGTCGAGTTTACCGGTCTCGCGCGCAATCCCCTGTCGGAGAAGCCGGACAGCTGGCTGCCCGACAACAACGCGCAGCAGAACGCCTTCTTCTGGCGCAACATGCCGGAGATGGCGGCGGGGCTGCCGCCCGGCGGCACGCTGCTGCCGTTCTTCGTCGACCACGGTCCCACCCCGAAAGAGGCGGGCTACCCCGTCGGTGGAACGACCATCGTCGAGATCCCCAACAACCACCTGCAATATGCCTTCACCTGGTTCGGCCTGGCGCTGGTACTGGCCGCGATGCTCGGGGCTTTCCTCTGGAAATCGGCCCGTCGCGGCCGGGGCGCGGCCGCACGACCGCGCGCCCGATCCCGCGCAAAGGGTTGACAGAGGGGGGCGCCATCCCTTCATTCGCGACAGAGCGATACCGGGCATCTCGTGCCGGCCGCGAACGGAGAGCGCCTTGCTCCAGACCCTTGCCAAGCCCGATCTGACCATCCGCCTCTGCGAGCCCCGGGGCTTCTGCGCCGGCGTCGACCGGGCGATCCAGATCGTCGTGCTGGCGCTGAAGAAATACGGCGCCCCGGTCTATGTCCGCCACGAGATCGTCCACAACCGCTATGTCGTCGAGGGGCTGGAGACGCTCGGCGCGGTCTTCGTCAAGGAACTCGCCAACGTTCCCGACGACGGCCAGCCGGTGGTGTTCTCGGCCCACGGCGTGCCGAAGTCGGTGCCGGCCGAGGCGGCGTCGCGCGAACTCCTTTACCTGGACGCGACCTGCCCGCTGGTCTCGAAGGTGCACAAGCAGGCAATGCTGCACGTCCGCCGCGGCCGCCACGTGCTGTTGATCGGCCACAAGGGGCACCCCGAGGTGATCGGCACCATGGGCCAGCTCGCGCCCGGCGAGGTGACGCTGGTCGAGACGGTGGAGGATGTCGCCCGCCTGTCACCCGCCGATCCCGCCGCGCTCGGCTTCGTGACGCAGACGACGCTGTCGGTCGACGATACCGCCGGCATTATCGCGGCGCTGAACGATCGCTTCCCGGAGATGACGGCGCCGTCGTCGGAATCCATCTGCTATGCCACTACCAATCGGCAGGAGGCTGTGAAGGCTGCCGCCCCCGGTGCGGACGTCTTCCTGATCGTCGGCGCGCCGAACTCGTCGAACTCGATGCGGCTGGTCGAGGTCGCGACGCGGGCGGGCGCGATGGCCGGGCGTCTGGTCCAGCGCGCCACCGACATCCCGTGGGAGATCATCGGCGAGGGCGCGACCATCGCAATGTCGGCGGGCGCCTCGGCGCCGGAGATCGTCGTCGACGAGATCATCGACGCTTTTCGCGAGCGCTTCGAGGTGCGCATCGAGCTGGTGCGGACCGCCGAGGAGAACGAGAACTTTCCGGTGATGCGGAGCCTGCGGGATACGCCGCTGACCTCGGCCGACATGGCCTTCGTCAACGGCGCCAACCGCCCGCTCGCCCCCGCCGGGGCGCTGAGCGAGGAAGCCTGAGCCATGGCCGTCTACACCGATGTCAGCGTGCCTGAACTCGCGGCCTTCCTCGCGCCTTACGGTCTCGGCGCGCTGCTGAGCTACAAGGGCATCGCCGAGGGGGTCGAGAACTCCAACTTCCTCGTGCGCACCGAGACGGGCACCTTCATCCTGACGCTCTACGAGAAGCGCGTGGACAAGGGCGACTTGCCCTTCTTCATCGGACTGATGGAGCATCTGGCGGCGCGCGGCCTGTCCTGTCCGCTGCCGGTGGAGACCGGGACCGGCGAGCGTCTCGGCGAGCTGGCGGGCCGTCCCGCCGCGGTCTTCACCTTTCTCGAGGGCATGTGGACCCGGCGGCCGAACGCGGGCCAGTGCCGCGAGGTCGGCGCCGCGCTGGCGGGGATGCACCAGAATGCCGCTGACTTCGGCCTGATCAGACCGAACGCCCTGACGGTCGACGCCTGGCGCCCGCTGGCGGAGGCCTGCGGACCCGATGCCGACAACGTCGAGCCCGGCTTGGCGGCCGAGATCGCCGGCGACCTCGCCCGGCTCGAGGCGGCATGGCCGACGCACCTGCCGACCGGCGTCATCCATGCCGACCTGTTCCAGGACAACGTGTTCTTCCTCGGCGGCAAGCTGTCGGGCCTCATCGACTTCTATTTCGCCTGCAACGACATCCTCGCCTACGACCTCGCCATCTGCCTCTGCGCCTGGTGCTTCGAGCAGGACGGCGCGTTCAACGTCACCAAGGGCAAGGCGATGATCGAGGGCTATCATGCGGTGCGGCCGCTCTCGGCCGACGAGATCGCGGCGCTGCCGCTGCTGGCGCAAGGCGCGGCGATGCGCTTCCTGCTGACCCGGCTCTACGACTGGCTCAACGTGCCGGATGATTCCTTCGTGACGAAGAAGGATCCGCGCGAATACCTGCGCAAGCTGCGCTTCCACCGCGGCGTCTCCAGCGCCGCCGACTACGGCCTCACACTCGAAACGGTCCCGGCATGAGCGAAGAGCGCGTCACCATCTTCACCGACGGCGCCTGCTCGGGCAATCCGGGACCGGGCGGCTGGGGCGCCATCCTGCGCTTCGGCGGCACCGACAAGGAGCTGTCCGGCGGCGAGGCGATGACCACCAACAACCGCATGGAGCTGCTCGCCGCCATCGAGGCGCTGAACGCGCTGAAGCGGCCGGTACCGGTCGACCTCCACTCGGACTCGCAGTATCTCCGCGATGGCATCACCAAGTGGATCCACGGCTGGAAGCGCAATGGCTGGAAGACCGCCGACCGCAAGCCGGTGAAAAACGCCGAGCTCTGGCAGGCGCTCGACGCCGCCCGGACCGTGCACGACGTCACCTTCCACTGGGTGAAGGGCCATGCCGGCCACCCCGAGAACGAACGCTGCGACGAACTCGCGCGGCTGGCGCTGGCGCCGTTCAAGAAGAAGCCGGCGTTTCCGCCGGCTCCGCGGCTTTAGGGTCCGCGAAATACGCGAAACACCATCAGCCGGCATCGTCGTAAGTCTTGCCGGCTCCCAAGGGCTCGCCATTCTCGCGCGCCGCCGGCCCCCGAAAGTTCGTCATCCTCGCTCATCGCGTGGGGACCCATGCCGTGACTGATTCAGCGGCAGGGTCTGTGGACGATGGCCGGTCGCTCCGGAGCCGAAGAGGTGCGAAAGCGTCAGGGCATGGGTCCCCGGCCTGCGGCCGAGGATGACGAATTTGAATCGGTATGCCTACGCTGTGGAGGTTCGTCATCAGCTTCAAAGTTTCATCATCCTCGCGCGCCGCCGGCCCCCCCCCAATTTCGTCATCCTCGCGCATCGCGCGGGGACCCATGCCGTGACTGGTCCAGCGGCAGGGTCGGTAGACGACGGCCGGTCGTTCCGGAGCCGAGTGGGTGCGAAAGCGTCCCGGCATGGGTCCCCAGCCTGCGGCCGACGATGACGAATTTGAAACGGGCCGCCTACGCTTTAGAGGTTAGTCATCAGCTTCAAAGTTTAGCCATCCCCGCGCGCCGCCGGCCCCCGAAAGCTCGTCATCCTCGCGCATCGCGCGGGGACCCATGCCGTGACTGGTCGGGCGGCAGTGTCGGTAGACGACGGCCGGTCGTTCCGGAGCCGAAGAGGTGCGAAAGCGTCCCGGCATGGGTCCCCGGCCTGCGGCCGAGGATGACGAATTTGAAACGGGCCGCCTACGCTTTGTAGGTTCGTGATCAGCTTAAAAGTTTTGCCATTATCGCGCGCCGCCGGCCCCCGAAAGTTCGTCATCCTCGCGCGAAGCGCGGGGACCCATGCCGTGACTGATCCAGCGGCAGGGCTGGTGGACGATGGCCGGTCGTTCCGGAGCCGAAGAGGCGGGGAAGCGTTCCGGCATGCGTCCCCGGCCTGCGGCCGAGGATGACGAATTTGCAACAGGCCGCCTCCGCTTTGGAGGTTCGTCATCAGCTTCAAAGTTTCGCCATCCTCGCGCGCCGCCGGCCCCCGAAAGTTCGTCATCCTCGCGCGAAGCGCGGGGACCCATGCCGTGACTGGTCCGGCGGCAGGACCGGTGGACCGACGGCCGGTCGTTCCGGAGCCGAAGAGGTGGGGAAGCGTCAGGGCATGGGTCCCCGGCCTGCGGCCGAGGATGACGAGTTTCTGGGGTTCGTAGCTAGGCAAAAGGCGGAAGCCTGGCCTAACCTCCGCGCGTTTTCCTCAGAGCTGCTCGAGCATGGCCCCGGCGGTCGACTTGTCGGCCTGGCCGGGCGAATCCTCGACGTTGAGCGACTTTACGACGCCGTCTTCCACCAGCATGGAATAGCGCTTCGAGCGCACGCCGAGGCCGGCCACGGCGAGGTCGGCGTCGAGGCCGACGGCTTTGGTGAACTCGGCATTGCCGTCCGCGAGGAAGAGGATCTTGCCGTCGGCCTCGTTCGCCTTCGACCAGGCGTTCATTACGAACACGTCGTTCACCGCGACGACGGCGATGGTGTCGACGCCCTTGGCGCGCAGCTCGTCGTTGAGCTCGAGATAGCCGGGCAGGTGGTTCATGCTGCAGGTCGGGGTGAACGCGCCGGGGACGGCGAACAGCACCACCTTCTTGCCGTCGAAGATCTCCGACGTCGTGATGTTGGTCGGGCCGTCCTCGGTCCGGGTCTTCAGCGTGGCATTAGGCAGTTTCTCGCCGATGGTGATGGTCATGTCAGTCCCCGCTGTAGGCGGCCGATGCCGCGAAAAGAACGATGCGCCGCCGTAGATAGCAGTCACGGCAAGGGAGTCGAGCCGTCCGGCGATGTTGCGACCGTGAGTTCCCGGACCTCGGCGGATGCGCTGCCCTCGGTCAGCACGGCGTCGACCTCGAGGCCCTGCGCTGGCAGCTGTCGCGGCCTCGACAGGACGGGCAGGCTGACGCGGGTGCCGGTACCCTCAGCGGCGCGGTCCTCCGGGGGGCCGAAAGACCAGCCGCGCGGGCCGGCGACGAAGAGATCGGAGGTCGCCGGGTCCAGCGGAGCAGCGGTGGAGACGAGGAGGTGCGTGCCGTCCGCCGTCAGCCGGGCGCCGACGATCCCGGTTCCCGGCTCGCTCGCGGGCGACAGCGCGGCGAAGGCGAGGGCGACCGCGCTGCCTGCTGCCGACCCGCTATCCGCTGTCGACATGACCGTGGCGGGGACGCCGAGCGCCAGTTCCGCCTGGACGGGCACGCAGATCTTCTCGCAGACCCCCAGCATGATCTTCAGGCGGAGGTCCGTCGTCTCACCCCGGGCCGTCTGCGGCAGGACGAAGGTCACCGCCATGTCGCCGGAATAGCCGTTCGACAGTCCGTAGCCGTCGCTGAAGCGGTGCGGCGCCGGGAAGCCGATCCGCGCCGGCCCGGTGTTGCGGCTCTCGGAGAAATCGAAACTCGGCGGGATCCCCGCCTCGCCCGGATCGCGCCAGTAGGTCTTCCACCCCGGCGCCAGATCGATGAGGAGGGCCGCCCGGATCGTGCCGTCCGCCCCCGGCGCCTCGGCCACCAGCTGCAGGTTGACCTGGTCGCTCTCGAACCGCGCCGCATCCGCACGGGCGTCGATAGAGGCGAGGGCGACCACCAGGAAGGCGCCGCAGACGGCGCGGTGGGAAAGCATCATGCAAAGGGTCCCCAGCAGGGCGTCGGATCGGTTTCGTCCCGCGGCAGCGCAGCGCGCGGGGCCGGCGGGAGAGAGGCTTGCGCCTTGCGCCTGCACCGTCGCGGCGCCGCATTCGGCCGCAACCTATCCCCTATGCGCGGCAACACCTAGCCGAAATCCCGCAGGCCGGCCGCCAAAGGCCCTTGATCCGCCGCATTCCTTTATCCCCAATGGGGGCTGCCCGCTGACACCGGTTGCAAGGATCCCTATCTCCTGCCGATGGACGCCATGAACGAAGCCGAAAACGACCAGCCTTCCCTGGAAGGGCACTTCCTTATCGCCATGCCGGGCATGCCGGACGAACGGTTCGCGCGCAGCGTGATCTACGTCTGCGCGCATTCGCCGAAAGGCGCGATGGGCTTCATCATCAACAAGCCGCAGGACATCAGTTTCGGCGCGCTGCTGACGCAGCTCGGCATCGTCGGCAACGAGGACGAGATCCGGCTGCCCGGCAAGGGAAGCGAGGTTTCGGTCTGCATGGGCGGTCCGGTCGAGAAGGGCCGCGGCTTCGTGCTGCATTCGGACGACTATGATTCCGAATCGACTGTCTCCGTCGCCGAGCATATCGCGCTGACGCCGACGCTCGACATCCTGAAGGCGATCTCCGCGGGCATCGGCCCGGCGACCGCGATCATGGCGCTCGGCTATGCCGGCTGGGGCGCCGGCCAGCTGGAGGAGGAGATCGCCGCCAATGGCTGGCTCACCTGCGCGGCCGATCCGTCGGTGATGTTCGACCCGGTGCTCGACGGCAAGTACAACCGCGCGCTCGGCCTGCTCGGTGTCGACCCTGCCTTCCTCAACAGCGAGGCCGGCCACGCCTGAGCCGGCCACGCCTGAGCTGGCCTCTGCCCCGGCGCCGGGCGTTCCGACCATCGGCCGGGCAGGCGGCAAAAGTGCTTAGCCCGCCCGCTTCAGGCCCATCTGCTTGTCCTGCAGCCGGCGCCGTGCCGCGTCGGCGGTCAGTGGCGGCGAGAACATGTAGCTCTGCGCGAACTCGCAGTGCAGTTGGCGCAGCCGCAGCGCGTCCTCGTCGGTCTCGACGCCTTCCGCCACCACAGCCAGCCCCAGGTCGTGCGCCATGGTGACGATCGACTGCAGGATGATCGGCCGCTGCGGCTGTCCGTCGTCCTTCAGGAAGGACTGGTCGATCTTCAGCGTGTCGAAGGGGAAGCGCAGGAGGTAGGACAGCGAGGAGTGGCCGGTGCCGAAATCGTCGAGCGACAGCCCGACGCCCATTTCGCGCAGCCGCTCCAGGAGCTTCGCCGAGCGTTCGGGATTGTCCATCACCAGGGATTCGGTGATCTCCAGCTTCAGCGACCGCGGCGGCAGCTGGTAGCGGTCGAGCACGTTGCGCACGTCGGTGAGAAGGTCCTGGCGGATCAGCTGCCGGCTGGAAATGTTGACCGACATGGTCAGCGTCTCGTCGCCGGTCAGCTTGTGCCAGTCGGAAAGCCGGCGCCCGGCTTCTTCCAGCGCGAACTGGCCGATCTGCACGATCAGCCCGGAGCTTTCCGCTACCGGAATGAACTCCGCCGGCGAGATGGTGCCGCGTTTCGGGTGTTCCCAGCGCATCAGCGCCTCGAAGCCGGCGATCTCGCCGTCCTCCAGCCGCACGATCGGCTGGAAGGCCAGCGACAGCTCGTTGCGCGAGAAGGCGCGACGAAGGTCTGATTCCAGCTCCAGACGGCCCGAGCCGACGGTCTTGTAGGCCGGCCGGAACGGCTCGATGCGGTCGCCGCCGAAGCGCTTCGCCTGATACATCGCGAGCTCGGCTTCCTTGAGGATTTCCTCGGAATTGGCGTTCTCGGTCCAGCCGGTGAGGCCGATCGAGCCGGTGAGGATGATCTCGCGCCCGGCGAAGGCGATCGGCGCCTTGATCGCCTCGCGCAGGCTCTCGGCGAAGGCGACGATCGCGGCGACGTCGGTCTCGGAGATGAGGATCAGGCCGAACTGGTCGCCTGAGAGCCGGGCGAGCGAATCCTGCGGCTTCAGGACGCGCTTCAGCCGGCGCCCGACGGTGAGGAGGATGGTGTCGCCGGTGGCGATGCCGAGGTCGTCGTTGACCTGCTTGAACCGGTCGATGTCGATGACGAAGACGCTGGGGCGCACGTCGGCATGGCTGGCGGCGAGGATGCCGATGGAATCCAGCCGGTCGATGAAGAGCTCGCGGTTCGGCAGGCCGGTTAGCTGGTCGTGCAGAGCGTCGTGCAGCAGCCGCTCCTCGGCCTTCTTGCGCTCGGTGACGTCTTTCAGCGTGCCGACGCAGCGCACCACCTCGCCGTCGGTGCCGAGCACCGGGCGCGCCCTCAGCGAGACCCAGTGATAGTGCCCCTCGCGGCCGCGCACGCGGAATTCCTGGGCGATGCGGCCGCGCCGGTGCTCGAGGATGGTGTCGAGCGTCAGCTTGAACCGGTCGCGGTCGTCGGCGTGGAGGATCGGCAGCCAGTCGCGGGCCGGGCCGTTCATCGTCGCAAAGGGCAGTCCGATCAGGTTGTCGCCATCGGCGCCGGCGAAGATCCGGTCGCGCGTCACGTCCCAGTCCCAGATCGCGTCGCCGGTGCCGGCCAGCGCCAGCGCGCGGCGCTCCATGTCCGAGATCGCGCCGCCGACGAAGCCGCCGCCGGCAAAGGCGTGCTGCATCACCGTGAAGCCAATGAGGAGCACAATCAGCACCAGCCCGCCGCCAAGCGCCGGCTGGATCACGTCGTTGACCAACTGGCCGGTGACCGTCAGCCAGCCGCCGAACAGCCAGACGATGACGAGGCACCAGGTTGGGATCAGCATGATCGCGCGGTCGAAGCCTAGCCAGGAGAGGTAGAGGATGAGGCAGAGGCCGATGCCGGCGGTGGCGACCAGCGACAGTCGGGCGAGACCCGCGGCGATCTGCGGATCGAACGCGGCCGCGCCGCCGAGGCCGAGGAGGCCGACCAGCCAGAACAGCGTGAAGGCCGAGAGCACGCCGTGCCAGCGGTTGAGGTTCAGATAGGCGTAGAGGAAGACCACCAGCGTGAAGGCCAGCGCCACCTCGGTGCCGGCCCGCCAGACGCGTTCCTGGCCGGGCAGGATCGGCACCAGCTTCTGCCAGAAGTCGAAGTCGATGCAGATATAGGCGAGCACCGCCCAGGCGAGCGCCGCGGTGGCCGGGAACATCGCCGATCCCTTGACGACGAAGAGGATGGTCAGGAACACCGCCAGAAGGCCGGCGATGCCGAGCACGATGCCGCGGTAGAGCGTGTAGGCGTTGATCGTGTCCTTGTAGGCGTTCGGCTCCCAGAGGCGGATCTCCGGCAGGTCCTTCGAGGCCATCTCGGCGACGAAGGTGATGACCGAGCCCGGGTCGAGCGTCACCAGGAAGACGTCGGCCTCCGAGCTCGGCTGACGCTCGAGGCCAAACCCCTCCGAGGGCGTGATCGAGGCGATCCGCTGCGAGCCGAGGTCAGGCCAGACGATGCCGGAACCCGCGAGCTTGAAGTTCGGCGCGACGACCAGGCGGTCGATCTGCACGTCGGTGTTGTTGGCGAGCGCGAACACCGCCCAGTCGCCGGACGAATTGGGCGCGTTCGCTTCCACCTCGATGCGCCGCACGATGCCGTCGGCACCGGGCACGGTCGAGACCTGGAAGCTCGCGCCGCGGTCGCGGTAGATGTCGACCGCCGGAGCGAGGTCGATGGCGACGTCGTCACGCGAGATGCCGACCGGCTCCAGCGCCAGCGCTGGCATGGCCAGCACGACGAGGGCGACGAGCGCGCAGGCGAGACGGACGAGGAGGCGAGCAGGCTGAAGCATTGTGCAATGGGGACCATGGTCGGCGCGTCCGGGGTGGCTGCGCTGAAGCGTTTCATCGTGCCGAAGCGGCGTCATTTCCTGCTGCGGCAGAATCGGTGCTGCTCGTGGCCCCAGATCGCGTCCAATCTTCGGCGAGCAGCGAGTAGAGGTAGTGGTCCTCCCAGGACCCGGCGATTTTCAGGTAGTTTCGCAGATAGCCTTCGCGGCGGAAACCGGATTTTTCGAGCAACCCTATCGATCGGGCATTGCTGGGCAGGCAAGCGGCCTCGATCCGGTGCAGGGACTCGACGTCGAACACGAAAGGCTTCAACACCTCGACCGCCCTCGACATGATGCCGGCCCCCGCGTGCGCCTCGCCCATCCAGTAGCCGAGCGTGCAGCATTGGGCGACGCCCCGACGGATCAGGCCGATGGTGACGCCACCGTAAAGCGTGCGGCCATCGGGGTCG
This sequence comes from Mesocryomonas fontinalis, assembly GCF_055730125.2. Taxonomy (NCBI): domain Bacteria; kingdom Pseudomonadati; phylum Pseudomonadota; class Alphaproteobacteria; order Hyphomicrobiales; family Aurantimonadaceae; genus Mesocryomonas; species Mesocryomonas fontinalis. Next base: position 112,974 of record NZ_JBUZWG020000001.1, read on the forward strand.
AAGACGAAAAAGGTGTAGCCCGATCGTTCCCGGGCATCCTGCCGGTAGCGCAGCAAGCGGATGCGATAGGCGCGGCGCGTCAGCTCGTCGGCGGACCAGGATGGCTCCCAGGGCGTCAGGAACCGTCGGCTTGCGGCGCGCAGGTCCCGCCAGGCCTCGTAATCCCCAGCTTTCGGCAGGCGCAGCAGCAGGCCTTCGCCGCGGAGGACCGGTAGGCCTGCCTGGAAGAGCGCGTCGAGGAGCCGCATGGCCGCGGCTAGTGGTGCGCGGCGGCCCGCAATCCGGGCACGGCGACGCCGCCAGCCAGCTGCGCGCCGATCTCCTCGATGCTGGCGAGCTGGCCGACCGGACCAATGGCCGCCAGCGTCGGCACCTTGCCGACGAAGGTGCGCTCGGCTAGTTCCGCCAGACGCGGCGCGGTGATCGCCGACAGCCGGTCCATGAGCTCCGTATTCGAGATCGTCGCACCGTTGAACAGCAGCTGGCGGGCGATCTGGCCGGCGCGCGAGGCGGGGCTCTCCTGGCTCATCATCAGGCTGGCGCGCATCTGTGCACGGGCACGGGTCACCTCGTCCTCGTGGATGCCCTCGGCGGCCTTCATCAGCTCGTTGATGATCACCGGTGCCAGTTCCTTCAGCTCCTCCTCGCCGGTCGCCGCATGGACACCGAAGATGCCAGAGTCCGAGAAGCTCCAGTGGAAGGCGTAGATCGCGTAGCAGAGGCCGCGGGTCTCGCGGATTTCCTGGAACAGGCGCGAGGACATGCCGCCGCCGAGGATCAGCGACAGCACCTGGCTGGCGTAGAAGTCGCGGGCGTAATAGGGCCGACCCTCGAAGCCCAGCACCATCTGCGCGTCCATCAGATCGCGCGGCTGCCGGAAGTCGCCGCCGGTATAGGCGGCCAGCGGCCGGTCCGGCATGCCCGAGGGCTCGACCACCGGGCCGGAGGTGCCGAACGCCTCGGAGACGCGGCGGACGATATCCTCGTGCGATACGGCGCCCGCCGCCGACACCACCATCTTGTCCGGCGAGTAGTGCTTGGCGAGGTAGGTCCGCAGGCTCGCGGGCGTGAAGCTTTTCACCGTCTGCCTTGTGCCGAGGATCGGCCGCCCGATGATCTGGTTGCGGAACGCGGTCTCCTGGAAATGGTCGAAGACGATGTCGTCCGGCGTGTCCTCGGCAGCGCCGATCTCCTGCAGGATCACCTGCTGCTCGCGCTCGAGCTCGGCCTCGTCGAAGTTCGAGTCGATCAGGATGTCGGTGAGGATGTCCATCGCCAGCGGCACGTCGTCTTTCAGGACGCGGGCGTAGTAGGAGGTGGTCTCGACCGAGGTCGCAGCGTTCAGCTCGCCGCCGACATCCTCGATCTGCTCGGCGATCTGCCGGGCGGTGCGGGTCGAGGTGCCCTTGAAGGCCATGTGCTCGAGGAGATGGGCAAGGCCGTGCTCGTTCTCCGTCTCGTCGCGGGCTCCCGCCTTGACCCAGATGCCGAGCGCCGCGCTTTCGAGATGCGGCATCGTCTCCGTCGCCACCGTAATGCCGTTCGAAAGCTTGGTGATCTCGACATTCATGCTCATGCTGCAGCTCCGGTCCGGACAGCGCGGCTGCGCTCGGCTATGTACGTCTCGATGGCGGTGAGGTCGTTCGGCACGGCGTCGAACTTCTCGACGCGCCGCATCAGGTCGCCGTGGCTCGGCGGCAAGGCAGGGCTGAAGCCGCAGGCGGCTTCCACGGCCGCCGGGAACTTGGCGGGATGGGCGGTACCGAGGGTGATCATCGGGCTGTCCCCGATGCGGCCGTCCGCGACCTTGACGCCGACGGCGGTGTGCGGGTCGAGCAGATAGGCGGCGGTGCCGAAATAGCCGCGGATGGTCTCGGCGGTCTCGGCATCATCGGTCCGGTCGGCCTCGAACTCGGCGCGGATGGCGGCAAGCGTCGCCTCCGGCAGATCGAAGGCGCCGGACTGGGCGAGCTGCTGCATCAGCCGGCGGAGGCTGTCCGAGTCGCGGCCGCCGGCCTCGAACAGCAGGCGCTCGAAGTTGGAGGAGATCTGGATGTCCATCGAGGGCGACGTCGTCGCATGCACCCCGGTCATCTCGTAGCGGCCGGTCGCGAGCGTCCGGGCGAGGATATCGTTCTCGTTCGTCGCGATCACCAGCTGGTCGACCGGCAGGCCCATGCGCTTGGCGGCATAACCGGCGAAGATGTCGCCGAAATTGCCGGTCGGCACCGTGAAGGACACCTTCTGGTCCGGACTGCCGAGGCTGGCGGCGGCGGTGAAGTAGTAGACGATCTGGGCCATGATGCGCGCCCAGTTGATCGAGTTGACGCCCGAAAGCTGCGTCGTCGCGCGGAACTTCGCGTCGTTGAACATGCCCTTCACCAGCGCCTGGCAATCGTCGAACGTTCCGTCGACCGCGACGGCGTGGACATTGCCGGCGCCCGACGTCGTCATCTGCCGTTGCTGGACGGGGGAGACGCGGCCTTTCGGGAAAAGGATGAAGATGTCCGTCCGCTCGCTCGCCGAGAATGCCGCGATCGCCGCGCCGCCGGTGTCGCCCGACGTCGCGCCGACGATGGTGGCCCGGTTGCCGCGCTCCTTCAGCACATGGTCCATCAGCCGCGCCAGCAGCTGCATGGCGACGTCCTTGAAGGCGAGCGTCGGGCCGTGGAAGAGCTCGAGCACGAAATGTCGGTCGCCGATCTGCACCAGCGGCGCGACGGCGGGATGGCGGAAGGTCGCATAGGCGTCGTCCACCATCGCCTTCAGCGCGGGCTGCGGGATGTCGCTGCCGACGAAGGGGCTGAGGATGCGCAGCGCCACCTCGGCATAGGGCCGCCCGCGGAACGAACGGATCTCGTCCGCCGAAAACTGCGGCCAGGTCGCGGGAACATAGAGGCCGCCATCGGTGGCCAGTCCCGCCAGGAGCACGTCGGCGAAGCCGAGGGTGGGCGCCTCGCCCCGCGAGCTGACATATTTCACGTGGTCTTCACTCCCCGCCGCTGCGCCAATCCTCTGGATCGTCGCGGGGCCATCTCGATTTTGTCGCGCCCGTCGCCTAAAGCGCAAAGGGCTGATATAGAACGGCGCGCCATAATAAGGGAAGAACCGACGGATGGATATGTTCAACGCCGCCCGGATCACCGCACTTCTTGGCGCAGCCGCGCTGGTGTCCGCTTGTGCCTCGACCAAGGACGACGCGCCGCTGGTGCCGCCGCCCGCCAGCATGAATGCCGCCGGTTCCGACGGCACCATTCCCGACTACTGCCCACGTGTCTCGCTGCGTGAAGGCACCGCTATCCTGCGCAAGGGCGACGGCGCGGCGCTGCAATATGTCGCGTCGATCACCTCGACCACCCGCGACTGCCGGATCGTCGACGGCCAGCTGCGGATGAAGATCGGTGTCGCCGGCCGCGTCGTGCCCGGCCCTGCCGCCAAGGCCGGCGAGGTCGGCCTGCCGATCCGCGTCGTCGTCGTGCGCGGCACCGAGGTGCTGTACTCGCAGATCGGATCTCGCGCCGTCACGGTCAAGCCCGGCGGTGGCGCCGAGCCGTTCGTCTACGTCGACCAGTCGGTCGCCGTGCCCGAGCCGACCGAGAAGGACATCACCGTCTTCGCCGGCTTCGACGAAGGCCCGAAGAAGTAACGACGCGCCTTTCAGGGCAGGTCTGGTCCTCAGTTCAGGCACTTCCAGCCTGACATATCGTCGATCAGCTCGACGATGGGCTGTCGCAGGATGTCGCGGCTGGAGTAGCCGCGAAGCGACAGGGCATCGTAGTTGTCGGTGGTGAAGTCGTTGAAGCGGTTATAGATCGTCGCCGGTCCCGGAGCGCGCAACTGTGCTTCGGCATTCAGCCAGTTCCGGACCACGGCGGACGCCTCGATGGGGTCGTTGCCGTGAACAGCGATGTCCGAGTTGGACATATCGGAAATGGCGGCCTGGTAGCGAAACCGTTCGGCTTCCAGGATCAGGCACTTCTTCTCGGACCACTGGCCTTCCTTGAACAGCCGGCAGCCGATGTCGATGCCAAGTTCCAGCGGCATGTTCAGCCGGAAATATTCGCCGACTTCGGCGGCCTGCAGCCGCGAGAGGTCATGGATGGCATATTTGCAGGATTCGATGAGGCCGACGATCTTCTCGATCCGCGGCCGACCTGAATCGAGGCTCTCGAGTGCCAGGCGCGGATAGAGTCCGAGGTCGATGATGGTGAAGAGGATCGGCCGAAGCATCAGCATGTAAGCTTCGTCGAACGGGCAATTGATGAAGACGCTGGTCTCGAATCCCTCGATCCGCCGCATCAGCCCTGCTGCGAACCGGCATCGACACCGAAACTGATCTTCTGCTGGACGCTGCCATCGCGCTGATGAACGTAAAGTTCGGTCCGCTCGCGCCGGGCGACGTCGGTCGCGTAGGAAACCGCATCCGCCTGTGTCTTGAAGACCTTGCCGGAGCGCGACGCACCGTATCGGCGGACGCCCCAGCCTCCATCCCTAGTCGCCACCACATGCCGTGAATTCTTCGCCATCGGCCGTCTCCGCGTGCACCCGCTGCAGCGTACTATGCCGGCTTCCGACAGGGAATGGGCGTCAGACGGCGTCCCAGGCCGTCATCGCCTCGACCACGGCGGGATAGTCCTGGAGGCGGGCGATGACCGTTTCGGCGCCGGCTTCGCTCAGCGCCTCGGCGTGGCCGGGATAGCTGTGGCTGCCGCCGGTGAAGCCGACGACGCGGCAGCCGGCGGCGACGCCGGCCGCGACGCCGTGGACGCTGTCCTCGAGCACGATGGCATTGGCCGGGGCGACGCCGAACTCGGCGCAGGCGTAGAGGTAGACGTCGGGTGCCGGCTTGCCCTTCTTGCTGCCGACCTCGCGTGCAGCGTAGACATAGGGCTTGAACCGGTCCCAGAGCTTAAGCGGCGTCAGCGACAGTTCCAGCCGGGCCGACGACGAGTTCGAGCAGATGCAGCGCGGCAGATCGATCGCGTCGAGCATCGACTGCACCCCGGCGATCGCCTCGAGGTCGCGGCCCAACCGGACGTCGGTTTCCTTCTCCACCCGGTCGGCGAATTCCTCGGCGAAGCGGATGCCGGTCTCCTCGCTCACCAGTTCGAGGATGCGCGGCAAGGTGAGGCCGGCAAAGCGCTCGGCCAATTCCTCGGCGGAGATCTCGTAGCCGACCTCGGCGAACATCTCGGCCTCGATGCGCGCGGCGATGATCTCGGAATCGACGAGAACGCCGTCACAGTCGAAGATGGCGAGGGCGAGAGCGGGCATGGTAACTCCGGCGTCTGTGTCTGGGGCGTCTGTGTCTGGAATTTTCGGATCTGCAGGCCGCGGCACTATCGCGTCACGCCTGTCCTGTCGAGGGCGCGGCTGCCATGCACTGGCGGCGAGGCGGCCGAATTCGCGCGCTGCTTCATCGATTGTTTACGCTGTTCGGTAACCATGCGGATGGTAATTGTTCTGCGTAACCGGTGAGAAAAATGGCAAAAGCGCGTCCTCTGACGACTTCCGAGCTGGGCTTCGATCCCGTTGCCGCCAAGGCCACCTGGCTCGACACGATCATCAAGGGGGACTGCATCTCCCGCATGGAGTCGCTCCCGGCCGGCTCGGTCGACGTGATCTTCGCCGATCCGCCCTACAACCTGCAGCTCGGCGGCGACCTGCACCGGCCGGACCAGTCGAAGGTCGACGCCGTCGACGACGAGTGGGACCAGTTCGAGAGTTTTGCGGCCTACGACAACTTCACCCGTGCCTGGCTGCTCGCGGCACGCCGCCTGCTGAAGCCGAACGGCACGATCTGGGTGATCGGCTCCTACCACAACATTTTCCGCGTCGGCTCGATCGTCCAGGACCTCGGCTTCTGGATGCTGAACGACGTCGTCTGGCGCAAGGCCAACCCGATGCCGAATTTCCGCGGCCGGCGGTTCCAGAACGCGCATGAGACGATGATCTGGGCCTCGCGCGACAAGAACGCCAAGGCCTACACCTTCAACTACGATGCGATGAAGGCGGCGAACGACGACCTGCAGATGCGCTCGGACTGGCTGTTCCCGATCTGCTCGGGCGGCGAGCGGCTGAAGGACGAGGCCGGCCGCAAGGCACACCCGACCCAGAAGCCGGAGGCGCTGCTCGCCCGCGTGCTGCTGTCCTCGACCAAGCCCGGCGACGTCGTGCTCGATCCGTTCTTCGGCACCGGCACCACCGGCGCGGTCGCCAAGCGCCTCGGCCGGCACTTCGTCGGCATCGAGCGCGAGGACGCCTATATCGAGGCGGCGCAGGCCCGTATCGATGCCGTCGAGCCGCTCGACCTGCGCGCACTGCAGGCGGTCACCTCCAAGCGTGCCGAGCCGCGGGTGCCGTTCAACAGCCTGATCGAGGCCGGCCTCGTCGCCCCTGGTGCCGAGCTGACGGACTCCAAGGGCCGCTGGGTCGCCAATGTGCGGGCCGACGGCACCATCGCCATCGGCGACCACGCCGCCTCGATCCACCGCCTGGGCGCCCAGGTGCAGGGGCTCGACGCCTGCAATGGCTGGACGTTCTGGCACGTGCGCCACGGCAAGACGCTGCGCGTCATCGACGAGCTGCGTCAGGAAATCCGCGACCGCATGGCGGCCGTCAACGCCTGATCGCCGAAGATCGGCCGCGGGGAAGGGGTCTCCGCGGCTATTGCGGCCGCGGCTGATCCCGAGGTTAGCCTTTCACCGGCACGCTGATGCCATGCGAGGCGAGATCCTCGCGAAGCTGCTGCGCATCCTGGAAGTGGATGGCCCGCCAACCGGCAGCGCGTGCGCCTTCGACATTGGCGAGGCTGTCGTCGATGAACAGGCTGCGCGCGGGATCGAGCGCGAAGCGTTCCGCGTGGTGGGCGTAGATCGCAAGATCGGGCTTCACCAGGCCGATCTCGCCCGACACGGTGACGCCGCGGGCCTCCTTGAGGAAGCCGTAGATCCCTTGCGCCTCGCGAAACGTGTCCGCGGCGAAATTGGTGAGCAGCGTCACGTCGCGGCCCTCAGCGAGGAGGGCGCGCAGGATTGCCACCGTCTCGTCGTAGGCGTGCGGCACCATGGCGGACCAGTGCCGGCGGTAGCTGCGGATGAGCTCTGCCTTCTCCGGGTGAACGGCGATCAGCTGGGCCTCGGCCTCGGGCCACGGGCGGCCGCGGTCCTGTTCGAGGTTCCAGGCCGAGTTGCAGACCTCCGAGAGGAAGTGCGCGCGCTCCGCCTCGTCGGGGATGAGGTCGAGGAAAGGCTTTTCCGGGTCCCAGTGGATCAGAACCCGGCCGATGTCGAAGACGATGTGGTCGATCATGTCGTTCTCTTCCGTTGGGGCTTGGCGGGTTCGGGCGCGAGGGCGTCCGGCGCGGCGAGGGCGATCGCCTTCTTCATGAGGGTCGGCAAGGCCTCGCCGGGCAGCCGGTTCGGTCCCGCCCACCAGCCTTCGGTTCCCGGGTCGCTTTTGAGCGTGGCGCGCCAGACTTCTAGCGTCAGGGTGAAGTGGGTGAAAACGTGGACGACGGCCCCGGCGGGCGTCCACGCCGCCTTGAACGGCGCCGCTTCAGCGCCGAGCGCCCCGTCCTGGCCGACGCGCCAGTCCGTCGTCGGCGGCTCGGCCATGCCGCCGAGCATGCCGCTCTCCGGCCGGCGCCGCAGCCAGACGGCGCCGTCTCCTTCGCGCACGGCGACGAAGGCCGCGCCGCGGCGCTCCGGCTTGGCGCGCTTTGCCGCCTTCACCGGAAAACTCTCCATCGTCCCGTCCCGCCGCGCCTGGCAGTCGGCCGAGATCGGGCAGAGGACGCAGGCCGGACGCTTCGGCGTGCAGATCGTCGCGCCGAGGTCCATCATGGCCTGCGCGAAATCGCCCGGCCGGCCCGCCGGTGTCAGCACCTGCATCCGGCGGCGGATCTCGTCGCGGCCGGCGGGGAGGGGCGTCGCGATCCTAAAGAGCCGGCTGACGACGCGCTCGATATTGCCGTCGACCACGGCGATCCTCTCGCCGAAGGCGATCGCCGCGACCGCCGCCGAGGTGTAGTCGCCGATCCCCGGAAGGGTTCGCAAGCCCTCCGCCGTCTCGGGAAAGCGCGAGCCGTGCAACGCCACCACCGCCTTGGCGCAGGCATGGAGGTTGCGGGCGCGGGCGTAGTAGCCGAGCCCCGCCCAGGCGCCCATCACCGACTCGCTCGGCGCGGCCGCGAGCGCGTCGACGTCGGGCCATTGTTGCACGAACCGCTCGAAATAGGCGATGACGGTCGCCACCGTCGTCTGCTGCAGCATGATTTCCGACAGCCAGACCCGGTAGGCATCGGCGCGCTCCCCGCGCTGGCCGTCCGCCGGACTGACGCGCCAGGGCAGAACCCGCGCATGCCGGTCGTACCACGCCAGCAGATCTGCGGCGGCCACGGGCTCGGCGCTATCCGGAGCGCTGGCAGAAGGGCCCGCGGGGAGGGAGGCCTTGACTTTCATGGCGTAACCATCGCACGCAAAAGGAATGCCGGCGGCGCGGCGGAGGGGCTTGGACGAAGGCTTTAAGCGAGGGGCACCGCCTTGTCTTCCTCGAAACGATCCCTGAAACGATCCATCAAGCCTTGCACGCTAACGTCACCGCGAACCGGCGCAGCAGACAGCATCGGACCGGCGAGACGGCTGGCAATGCAGCGACCTGGCGCGGCTACTTTGACCGCGCGGCATCACCGGATGGGCGCCGTGCGGCCATCGCAAGGCCCGACGCCACGGTCCTTGCCATAAAGAAGGCGTCAAGCTGGTCCTCCAAGTCGGCGGGGATGGACAAGGGTTTCGATTTTCGTGCTGCGGTGGAATTTTCCTGGAATGAATGATGTGAGCTACCCGATGTCGATCGAGCAAGCCGGCCATGGCGCTGTCGGGGCGCGGTCGTGAGGGCTGCCCGGCCGCTGTCTGCACCGGACCTGTCGCGGAGCGCCGTGCCCAGCCTCATCGCCGGGGCCCCGGTGGCGCCGGTCGTCGGCCTGTCGCCGTTCGAGCGGGCACGGGCTTTCGTCCTGAACCGCGATCCCGTCCGGCTCGGACGGCGCAACCGGCTGTCGAACTTTACCCTGTACTTTCTGGCGGCCGCCGGCGGCTCCGGCGCCTCGGTGATCGGCGGCCTCCTCGGCGTCTGGGCCTTGCTGTCGATCCTGCTGCGGCGGTTTGCGCTGCGGCTCCAGCCGTCCGACCGTCCGATCGTCTTCGCCTCGCTGCTGTTCTTCCTGGTGATGTCCGGCTCGGAACTCTTCCACGACAGCCGGCCGAGCGCGCTTCTCGACGTCGCGGCCCTGCTGCCCTTCGTCATCCCGCTCTTCCTGGTGCCGCGCATGCGGCACTCGCAGTTCGCCGACACGCTACCGCCCGCCTTCTTCGGGGCGGTCGTCGGCGGCGCGGTGCTCCTGCCCATCGTGCTCTTCGAATACGCCCTCGGCTCGCCGCGGGTGCAGGGCCTTGCCGGCAATCCGGGGCCGCTGTCGGTGACCTCGCTGCTTTGTGCCGGCTGGGCCATCCTCTCGGTATCGCGCACGCAAGGCGGCTGGCGCCTGCTGCTGACGCTCTGCGGCGTCTTGGGAGCCTGCGTCGCGGTGATCCTCTCCGGCATGCGCGGCGCCTGGCCGCTGCTCCCGGTCTGCGTCGGCATCGCCATCTTCGCGCGGCGGCGGGAGTTTGCAGCGCTCTGGCGTGCGGCATCCGGGCGCCTGCGCGCCGCCGTGCTCCTGCTGTTCGGCGCCATCGCGGCGGCCGTCGTGGTCGTCGCCTTGCCGGTGATCCACAGCCGGATCGGACAGATGTGGGCCGATCTCGGGTTGATCGCGGCGAATGCCGAGACCCCGACCTCGCTGAACCTGCGCAAGGAAATGTATGGCGCCGCGGTTCGGGCGATCGAGGCGCAGCCCTGGTTCGGCTACGGTTCCGAGAACCATTGGGCAGCGGTGACGCCCTATCTCAACCGCACGACCTTCGAGGGGCTGACCTTCTCGCATTTCCACAACATCTTCCTGACCGTCGGGGTCGATGCCGGCCTGATCGGCATCGCCGCGCTGATCCTGATGATCCTGTCGCCGCTCTACGTCGCCTGGCGCGCCCGCGGCACGCTCGGCGGCGGACGCCGGCTGGCAGCGGCGCTGATCCTGTTCGTCGCCTTTGTCGGCGCGGGCATGACCAACATCATGCTGTTCCACGACATTCTCGATGCCGTCTGGGTGTTTTCGCTGGCGCTGATTGCCGCTTCGGTCCCGGCCGTGACGGGAGCGGGCGCGCCGGCTTCACGGGCGTCACCGGCTTCACGGGTGTCGCCGGCGTCACCGGCGCCGGGCCGCCGATGAAGAGGCCCTGGGTCAGCTATGGCGCCAAGCCGGTCGGCGATCTCGCTTCGGCGCTGCTCGATCCGGTGCTGGCCCGCAAGGCCGGCATGACCACCGGGCTGATCGCCGCCTGGCCGGATCTCGTCGGCACCCGCCTCGTCGGCGTCTGCCGGCCGGAGAAGCTGGTCTGGCCGCCGCGCCGCAACGAGGACGATCCGTTCGAGCCGGCGACGCTCGTCGTCGCCTGCGAGGGCGCCTCGGTGCTGCGGCTGCAGCACCAGACCTCCGAGCTCGTCGGCCGGGTCAACGCCTTCTTCGGCTATCCCGCCGTCGCCCGGATGAAGATCGTCCAGAAGGCGGTGGCCGGCGGGCGGCCCAACCGCAAGCCGCAGCTGCGTCCGCTGCAGCCCGGCGAGGCCGAGGGCATTGCCGAGATGACCAGCCGCATCGAGGATCCAAAGCTCAAGGCAGCGCTCGCCGCCCTCGGCGACAGCGTGCTGCGCCGCCTGCCTGTGACCAAACGGTAAGCCTGGCTCACGCCAACGTCTATTGGCTTTGCCACAATCTCTTTCTATGCAGCATGTAAACCAGCGGCAGGCGGGGCCGGCCGGCACGAGAGACGGGAAAACAACGATGCGCAGACTTATTCGCAACGACGCCAGGTCCATCGCGCGCACGTCGGTGCTGCTCGCGGCGGGCGCCGCCATGCTGGCGATCGCCGGCTGCTCCGGCGAGGAGACCGCCTCGACCAACGTCGTCTCCGCCGCGCAGGCGCAGGAAGCCACCCCCGCAGCGCCGGCCGCAACGCCGGTGCCGGGCGCGGCGACCGCCCCCGCCGCAACCCCGGCCGCTCCGGCCGCCGCGCCGGCAGCCGGCGAGACCGCTGCCGTCGAGGCCCCCGCGCCGCAAGGCACCGTCGATGTCGCCAAGCTGATGGCGCCGGGCAGCTTGCCCGACGTCGTCATCGGCGACGCCAACGCGCCGGTGACCATCGTCGAATACGCCTCGATGACCTGCAGCCATTGCGCCGACTTCGCCGTCAACATCTGGCCGACGGTGAAGAAGGACTACATCGACACCGGCAAGGCCAAGCTGATCCTGCGCGAGTTCCCGTTCGATCCGCGCGCCGTCGCCGCCTTCATGCTCGCCCGCTGCGCGCCCGACGACCGGCGCACCGCCATGGTCGACGTGCTCTTCCACCAGCAGGAGCAATGGGCCCGCGCCCAGAACGCGTCCGAGGCCCTCCTCGGCATCGCCAAGCTCGCCGGCTTCACCCAGGAGACCTTCGCGGCTTGCCTCAACGACAAGGCGCTGCAGGCGAAGGTCGTCGAGATGCAGAAGCGCGGCGAGACCGAGTTCGGCGTCAACGCCACGCCCACCTTCTTCATCAACGGCGCCAAATACCCCGGCGCCATGAGCGCCGCCGAATTCGGCGCCATCATCGCCGCGGCGAAGTAGGCGTCTCAGCCGACCGCCATACAGCCGGCGAATATCAGAGAAATTGCACCGGGTCGGTGGTCGACGCGGTGCGATACTCCAAAACAAGCCCGCCGCGGCTTTTTGCGTCGCAACAATTGGCGGGCTCGCCGATTTCCCGTAAGTGTTTGATCACCTGCCCATCTGAAGGCGGGGCACATCTTATCTGGGAAGCACGCGGCACCGTCCGATGGCGAAAAGAGTCCACACCTTCAAGCGCGGCGCGGCCGAGCGCACGGCCGACGCTTTCGAGGCGCTCGGCGCCAAGGGCGCGAACCTCGCGCTGCTCGCCTCGCTCGACCTGCCGGTCCCGCCCGGCTTCACCATCACCTCAACCGCCTGGCGCGAGGCATCGGCCGGGCAAGGCGGCCTGCCGCAGGCGCTGCGCTCGGAGATCACCACGGCGGTTGAGTGGCTGGAAGCTGCGAGCGACCGCCGCTTCGACGATGCCGAGCGGCCGCTGCTGCTCGCCGTGCGCACCAGCTCGCGCACCGCCATTCCCGGTCTTGCCGACACCGTGCTCGACGTCGGCATGAATGACCGGACGGTCGAGGTGTTGAGCGCCGAGCTGGAGGATCTCGACTTCGCTTTCCGCAGCTACCGGCGCTTCATCGAATCCTTCGCCGTCCTCGTCTACAGCGTCGAGCCCGGCGATTTCGAGGATCTCGCCGATGCCGAGCGGGTGGATGCCGGCTGGCCGGGGCACGAGCCCGGCAGCGCCGAGCAGTGGCGGGCGCTGATCGCCCGCTACCTCGCCTTCATCGAGGACGAGATCGGCGAGACCTTGCCGCAGACCCCGGTCGAGCAGCTGTTCAAGGTGGTCGAGGCGGCATTCGCCAGTTGGCGCAACCCGCTCGCCCGCGCCTTCCGCGTGCTGCATGGCATCGCCGAGAATGCCGGCCTCGCCGTCACCGTGCACGCGATGATCTTCAACGAGCGCGACGAGAATTCCGGCACCGGCAAGGCGCTGTCGCGCGATCCGCAGACCGGCCAGTCGCGCCTCACCGGCGAGTTCGGCCTCGGCGGGCGCGAGCGCAGCGACATCGGTCACCGCGTCGAGCGCTGGCGGCTGGAGGCGCTGCTCGACAGCCACGCCGCCGCGCTGCCGCACGGCTTTCCGGGCGATCTCGGCGCGCTGGCCGACCATGTCCGCCGGCTGGAGGCGCATGTCGGCGACGCTGTCGAGGTCGACTTCATGGTCGGCGACAGCGAGCTCTTCCTCCTGCAGTCGCGGGTCGCCAAGCGCACCGCGGCCGAGGCGGTACGCATCGCCGTCGAGCTGGTCCGCGAGGGGCTGATCGAGGAGGAGGAGGCGATCCTCAGGATCGACCCGGCCTCGCTCGACCAGTTGTTGCATGCAACGATTGTGCACAATCCCGACCACGTCATCATCGCCCGCGGCATGCCGGCCTCGCCGGGGGCGGCGACGGGCGAGATCGTCTTCACCTCCGAGCGGGCGCAGCAGCTCGCCGGCGAGGGGCGGCCGGTGATCCTGGTGCGCAACGAGACGCATCCGGAGGACATTCACGGCATGCACGTCGCCGAGGGCGTCCTGACGGTGCGCGGCGGCACGACGAGCCATGCCGCCGTCGTCGCCCGCGGCATCGGCAAGCCTTGCGTCACCGGCGCCGGCTCGCTGCGGATCGATGCCGAAGCCGGTGCGCTGAAGGCCGGCGGCCTCACGCTGCGGGCGGGCGACCAGATCACCATCGACGGCACCTCCGGCGAGGTGATCGAGGGCTCGGCGCGGCTGAAGCGGCCGGTCCTTTCCGGCGATTTCGCGACGCTCATGCAGTATGCCGACCGGGCCCGGCGGATGGGCGTCAGGACCAATGCGGAGACGCCGATCGAGGCGCGCGCCGCCCGCTCCTTCGGCGCCGAGGGCATCGGCCTCTGCCGCACCGAGCACATGTTCTTCGACGGTGATCGAATAAGGTTCATGCGCGAGATGATCCTCGCGCCCGACGAGGAGGGGCGGCGGGCGGCGCTCGAGCACCTGCTGCCGATCCAGCGCTCGGACTTCGTCGAGCTGTTCGAGATCATGGCCGGCCAGCCGGTGACGATCCGCCTGCTCGACCCGCCGCTGCACGAGTTCCTGCCGAAGAGCGAGGCGGAGATCGCCGAGACCGCCCAGCAGATGGGGATCGAGGAGCGTGTGCTGCGCGAGCGCATCGAGAAGCTGCAGGAGGTCAACCCGATGCTCGGCCACCGCGGCTGCCGCCTTGCCATCTCCTACCCGGAGATCGTCGAGGTGCAGGCCCGCGCGATCTTCGAGGCGGCGATCGAGGCGGGCGAGCGCGCCGGCGAAGCGGTTGTGCCGGAGATCATGGTGCCGCTGGTCGGCCTTCGCAAAGAGCTCGACTTCGTCAAGCAGCTGATCGACGAGGTCGCCGAGGAAGTCGCGATCGAGCGCGGCAAGCGGGTGAACTACCTCGTCGGCACGATGATCGAGCTGCCGCGCGCCATCGTGCGGGCCGATACCATCGCCGAGGTCGCCGACTTCTTCTCCTTCGGCACCAACGACCTGACGCAGACCGTCTTCGGCATCTCGCGCGACGACAGCGCCAACTTCCTCTCGACCTACGAGCGCAAGGGCATCATCGAGCGCGATCCGTTCCAGTCGATCGACGTCGAGGGCGTCGGCGAGCTCATCGCCATGGCGGTGGAGAAGGCGCGGCGGACCCGGCCGGACATCTCGCTCGGCGTCTGCGGCGAACAGGGCGGCGACCCCGCCTCGATCACCTTCTTCGAGCAGGTCGGCCTCGACTACGTCTCCTGCTCGCCGTTCCGCGTGCCGATCGCCCGGCTTGCGGCGGCGCAGGCGGCGATCCGCGCGACGCGCGCTCTGCGCGGTCCGGCCAAGGGACGCGGGCGGGGATAGGAGAGGTGCTTTCGCGTCCAAATCCCGGACGCGTTCCGGTCGGGAGTGTTCCGTTCAGGCGAAGCGCTTGGCGCCGGCGACGCAGAGGACGACCAGCCCCGTGACGGCCACCATGCTCCAGGCGACGGGCTCGCCGAGCAGGAGCGCGGCGAGCGCCAGGCCGAAGAATGGCTGCAGCAGCTGCAGCTGCCCGACGCCGGCGATGCCGCCGAGTGCGAGGCCGCGGTACCAGAAGACGAAGCCGATCAGCATGCTGAAGACCGAGACGTAGCCGAGGCCGAGCCAGGCGGAGGCGCCGACATCCGCGAGCCCCGCGGGACGGACGAGCAGCGCCAGCGCCAGCATCAACGGCAGCGCGAGGACCAGCGCCCAGCAGATGACCTGCCAGCCGCCGAGCCGCCGCGACAGCGCCGCCCCTTCCGCATAGCCGAGGCCGCAGACGACGATCGCCGCGACCATCATCAGGTCGCCGGAGAGCGATGCGCTGCTGCTGCCGGCCAGCGCGAAGCCGGCGACGGCGCCGCTGCCGAGAAGCGAGAAGAGCCAGAAGGCGGGTTTTGGCCGCTCGCAGCCGCGCAGAACCCCGAAGACGGCGGTGGCGAGCGGCAACAGGCCGATGAAGACGATCGAATGCGCCGAGGTCATCTGCTGCAGCGCCAGCGCCGTCAGCAGCGGGAAGCCGATGACGACGCCGAGGGCGACGATCGCCAGCGAGAGGAGGTCGCCCTTCGCCGGCCGCTTCTGACGGAGGGCGGCGAGGACGGCTGCGGCGATCAGCGCGGCGATGACGGCGCGTGCCGACGTCAGGAACAGTGGCGTGAAGCCGTGCACCGCGACCCGCGTCGCCGGCAGCGAGCCGCTGAAGATGATGACGCCGATGAGCCCGCTGCCCCATCCCGCCGTGGTCCTGTCCATGCCGTCTCCCCGCCTTTGTCTGGACGCCGGAATAGCGCGGCGGCAGCTGGCGCGGACAGAGACAGTTCAGTACGGTTGGTCGAAACCGTATGGGTCAGGCGGCTGGGAAAAGCGATGGCGATGCTGGAGAGGACGACGCCGGGAAGCCGCACGGGAAAGGTCATGCAGGAAATTCGCCGGCGCATGGCGGCCCGCATCCTGACCGCCGGCGATCGGCTGCCCTCGATCCGGGGCTTTGCCGACACGCTCGCCGTATCGCCGTCGACGGTCGCCGACGCCTATGACCGGCTGGCGGCGGAGGGCCTCATCCGGTCGCGGCCGGGCTCCGGCTTCTACGTCGCCGGTGTCCTGCCGCCGCTGGCGCTTGCCGAGGTGGAGCCGAGGGCCGATCGCCAGATAGATCCCTTCTGGGTGTCGCGCCAGTCGCTCGATGCGCCGGGCACCGCCTTGCGCCCGGGCTGCGGCTGGCTTCCGGCGGACTGGATGCCGGAAGCCGCCATCCGCCGCGGCCTCCGCCGCCTCGCCCACGCCGATCCCGCCGTCCTCGCCGACTACGGGCCGACGCGCGGCTCCATCGGATTGCGCAGCCACCTCGCTCACCGCTTTGCCGGCGAGGGGATCGATGCCGGCGCCGACGAGATCATGCTCACCGCCTCGGGGTCGCAGGCGCTGGACCTTCTCTGCCGCCTGCTGCTGCAGCCCGGCGACTGCGTGCTGGTCGACGATCCCTGCTACTTCAACTTCCAGGCCCTGCTGCGCGCGCACCGCGTCCGCATCCTCGGCGTCCCCCACACCCCGACCGGCCCGGACGTCGCCCTGTTCGCGGCCGCCGCCGCCACCCATCGACCGCGGCTCTACCTCACCAATTCGGCGATCCACAACCCGACCGGCGCGTCCCTTTCGGCGGAAACGGCGCGGGCCGTGCTCGAGACCGCGGCGGCGCACGACATGGTCATCGTCGAGGACGAGATCTTCGCCGATTTCGAGCCGGACCCTTCTCCGAGGCTCGCCGCCCTCGGCGGGCTCGGCCGCGTCGTGCGCATCGGCAGCTTCTCGAAGACACTGTCGGCCTCGACCCGCTGCGGCTACATCCTCGCGCGGGCCGACTGGATCGAGGCGCTGGTGGACCTGCAGATCGCCACGAACTTCGGCGGCCCGAGCCCGATCGCGGCCGAACTCGTGCTCGGCGTCATCGGCGACGACGCCTACCGGCGGCATCTGAAAACGCTACGCGCCCGCCTCGATCATTGCCGCCGCGACGTCGCCGGTGCGCTGGCGGACCTTGGCATTGCGGCATGGACGATCCCGCGCGGCGGCTTCACTCTCTGGTGCCGGCTGCCGGAGGGGCGCTCCGCCGCGGCCGTGGCGAGGGCTGCGATGACTGAGGGCCTGGTGCTGGCGCCGGGCGACATCTTCAGCGTCAGCCGATCGGCAAGCGATATGATGCGCTTCAACGTTGCGCAGATGGACGCGGGAAGCCTCGACGTGATCCGGAGATCGCTGAGGCCGACCCCGCGCCCTTAAGGTGTTCCGGCGCGCTCAGGCGGTGCCGGCCGGGCGCATGCCGGCGATCGGCAGGTCGCCGCGAATGCGCTCGAGCACGCCGATGAAGGCGCGGGCGAAGCCGTGGAAGCGCTCGCCGACCTCGGCCCTCGACGCCATGCGCACGGTCAGCCCGTCCTGGTCGAGGATGGCGAAGAGGATGCGGCCGGAATTGTCGCCGGCCATCCGGACCGCGGCGATCCGCTGGGCATCCTCGATCGAGCCGTCCGCGGGCATCTCGAACAGGATCTCGCCGCCGATCACATGGGCGGCGCTGCTGACGCAGTCGGCAAACGACGCCGCGGTGACGTCCTGCAGGTCGAGGGCGAGTTCGAACTCCACGGCCTCGAAGGGCTCGATGGCGCTGTCCGCGGCCGGGATGGCAGTGTGATTCTCGAGCATCTGTTTTCCCCTCGAATGGCGCCGTTTCCACTGGTGGCGGTGGCGGCTTGGCTTCGCTGGACAAAGATCCGGCGGGTGAACACACTGCAGCTCCGGCTTCGGTCCGGCTGAGGCTTCCCCAGAGAAGCCAGTCAAACCGAGAAATGCGACGAAAGGGAGGAAGCTGCCCGTGCAGGGACTGATGCAGGACTGGCCGCTGGCGTGCTCGAAGGTGATCGACCACGCCGCCACGTATCACGGCGGGCGCGCCGTTGTGTCCCGCTCGGTCGAGGGGCCGATCCACCGCACCACCTATGCCGAGGTGCGCCAGCGCTCGCTGAGGCTCGCCAAACGGCTGGCGGCCGAGGGGCTGCAGCCGGGCGACCGGGTGGCGACCATGGCCTGGAACACCTGGCGCCATCTCGAATGCTGGTACGGCATCACCGGCATCGGCGCGGTCTACCACACGCTCAACCCGCGGCTGTTTCCCCAGCAGATCGCCTGGATCATGAACGACGCGGAAGATCGCCTGATCTTCGTCGACCTCACCTTCCTGCCGATCCTCGAGGCCATCGCCCCCGCCATTCCGAGCCTTCGCCGCATCGTCGTCCTCACCGATGCGGCGCATCTGCCGGAGACCAGCCTCCCCGGCGTCGTGCCCTACGAGGAATGGCTTGCCGAGGCGGACGAGGATTTCGCCTGGGCCGTGGTCGGCGAGAACGATGCCGCCGGCATGTGCTACACCTCGGGCACGACGGGGGCGCCGAAAGGCGTCGTCTATTCCCACCGCTCCAACATCCTCCACTCGATGATCGCGCTCGGCGGCGACGCCATGGGCCTGTCGTCGCGCGACCGGGTGATGCCGGTGGTGCCGCTGTTCCACGCCAATGGCTGGGGCCTCGCCTTCTCCTGCCCGATGGCCGGCGCTGCGATGGTGATGCCCGGTCCGCGGATGGACGGCGCCTCGATCTTCGCGCTTCTGACCGAGGAGAAGGTGACGATGTCGGCGGCGGTGCCGACGGTCTGGATGATGCTCCTGCAGCACCTCGAAAAGCACGGCGGCGCGCTGCCGGACCTCGACCGCGTGGTGATCGGCGGATCGTCCTGCCCGCGCGCGACGATCCGCACCTTCCAGGACGACTACGGCGTCCGCGTCATCCACGCCTGGGGCATGACCGAGATGAGCCCGCTTGGCACGCTCTGCTCGATCACCGCCGACTATGCCGACCGCAGCGGCGAGGCGTTGCTCGACATCGCGCAGACGCAAGGGCATCCGCCGTTCGGCGTCGAGATGAAGGTGGTGGACGACGACGACGTGCCGCGGCCCTGGGACGGCGAGACCTTCGGCCGCCTGAAAGTCCGCGGGCCGGCGGTGGCGTCGGCCTATTTCAAGGGCGTCGGGGCGGAGGCGTTCGATGCCGACGGCTGGTTCGACACCGGCGACGTCGCCCATGTCGATCCGCACGGCTACATGAAGATCACCGACCGCTCCAAGGACGTGATCAAGTCCGGCGGCGAATGGATCTCCTCGATCGACCTCGAGAACCTCGCCGTCGGCCATCCCGACGTCGCCGAGGCGGCGGTGATCGGCATCCGCCATCCGAAATGGGACGAGCGGCCGCTCCTGGTCATCGTCGTCAAGGAGGGACGAAGCCCCGGCAAGGCGGACCTCATCGCCTTTCTCGACGGCAAGGTCGCGCGGTGGTGGCTTCCCGACGATGTCGTCGTGGTCGACGAGATCCCGCACACCGCGACCGGCAAGATCCAGAAGACGACGCTGCGCGAGCAGTTCGCGGACTACCGGTTTCCCCTCGAGTAGGCTTGCAAGGCGCGACGCCGGCGACCGGCGTGTTCAGGCTGGACGGCGCCTCGTTACTGGAGCGGTAACTCCGCTTGGTCTAGGATGCGTCGCAAGGGGCATTCTATGAGCGTGGCAGCATTGTCAGGGCATTATATCAGGAAGCAGCTGCGGACGGCGGGCTGGGCGCGGCGCATCGCGGCCTTCGCCGGCCTGCTGCTGGTCATCGGCATTCTCGTCTACCGTTTCGGCGGCATCGACTTCGCGGCGCTGAAAGCGGTGCTGCGGCTGGTCTTCGCGCTGGTCTGCCTGACGCTCGTCCTCGCGCTGGCGGGGCTTGGCCGCGTCTGGCGGCACGGCCACGAAGGCGGCGGCAAGGCGGCAGGGGCGCTGTTCATCGCGCTGCTGGTCGCCGCGCCTTTCGCCGCCGCCGCGGTGATCGCCAGCCGCAGCCCGATGGTCGACCGCGCCGAGACCGACGGCATGCTCGCCTCCGACATCGCCGAGGGCGCGACGCTCGCCGAGGCGCTGCCGAACGACGAAGGAGCGCCGGTGCTCGGCGGTCGGCATTACCAGGCGCGCGCCGCGCAGGTCTACATCCTCGTGCGCACGGTGCTGGCCGACGAGGGATGGGCGCTGGAGGACGTCTCGACCGCCGAGCCCGACGCACCGGCCGAGCCGCTCGATGATTCCGGCGACCTCGGTATTTCCGGCACCGTCGACATTCCGCTGCCGACCGCCCGCGGTTCGGTAACGGCACCGCCGGATCCCTTCGATCGGCCGGAATCGCGCGACTACACGCTCAAGGCCGTCGCCACCGGGCCGATCCTCGCGCTGCCGAGCGACGTCGTCATCCGGATTTCGGAGGACGACGACCAGACCTATGTCGACCTGCGCGCGACCTCGCGCCTCGTCGACTGGGATCTTGGCCAGAACCGCCGCTTCCTCGAGACCTTCCTCGCCGACCTCGATACCGCGATGGCCGGCCTCGTCGCCATCGGCCCGGTGGTCGAGGGCTGAGGTAGCGGAGCTGCGGCTTTCTGCCGCATAAGGCGCCGCCGGCATTTGCCACCGCCGGAAGACGCCGGCCTTGGGCGCGGCGCTCGCCGATCGCCAGCGGAGCACGGTTGGCGGTGCGGCGGGGTGCCGCTAGGGCACGTCAACATACTGATCTACCATCGGTCATGCCTGATCCGCTCGGACGCCCACGAGTTGAGCGAGGTCCTGCCGGCGTGTATGGTCCCCGCACCGCTGACCGGGCCTTTCGCCTAACGGCTGAGCCAACCGGACCCAGAAATTGCCAGACGCGTTCACAGCTGACATCGACCTCATCGCCAGCATCCCGGCCATCCCCTCGATCCTCGACGTCGTCTGCCGGCTGACAGGCATGGGCTTTGCGACCATCGCACGGGTGACCGAAGGCCGGTGGATCATCTGCGCGGTCAAGGATGAGATCCGTTTCGGTCTGGCTCCCGGTGGCGAGCTGAAGGTCGAGACGACGATCTGCCACGAGGTTCGGGAGAATTCCGAGGCTGTCGTGATCGAGAACGTCGCCGAGGATCGCATCTACTGTAAGCACCCGACGCCGGCGCTCTACGGCTTCCAAAGCTACGCATCCTTCCCGATCGTGCTGCCGGACGGTTCGTTCTTCGGCACCCTCTGCGCGATCGACCCGCATCCGCGAAAGCTGAAGACGCCCGAGATCATCGGGACCTTCAAGCTCTTCGCCGAGCTGATCGCATTCCATTTCGACTCCGCCCGCAAGCTGGCCGACACCCAGCGGCTGCTCGACGAACGCCGGGATGCCGACCGCCGTCAGCGCATCCTGCAGCGCGAACTGTCGCACCGGATGAAGAACACGCTGGCCATGGTACAGGCCGTCGTCACGCAGAGCCTTCGAAGCGCGACGTCGCTGAAAGACGCCGCCCATCTGGCGACGGAGCGGATCCAGGCGCTCGGGCGCGCCCAGGATATGTTGACCGAGACGAACTGGGAGACCGCGGACATTCGGGACGTGGTCACCGCCTCGATCGCGCCGCACCTCGACGGCGGCCAACGCTTCGTGATCGACGGGCCGCGGGCGGACCTGACGGCGCAGCAGGCAATGGGACTGTCCCTGGCGATCCATGAACTCGCGACGAACGCCGCCAAGTACGGCGCCCTGTCGAACGGAGCGGGACGGATCCACCTGTCGTGGACCATCGACGACGGGCAGCTGCAGCTGGACTGGCAGGAGAGCGGCGGGCCCGTGGTCGCGCCGCCGACCGGTAAGGGTTTCGGATCCAAGCTGACGGAACGCGTCGTGCCCACCTATTTCAGCGGCAAGGCGTCTCTCGCCTACCATCCGCACGGCTTGCACTACGCGCTTCAGGGCGTGATCTAGGATCACCCGTCCGATCCACCGGGGTTTCTGAAACGCACGGCCTCAGTCGCCATCCGATCGCTCTTCGAAGACGACGGGCCGCGCCGCAAGTGGCGACCGGCACTGAGATCCCAGCGCCGCTATCCCGCCGGAACGTAGATGCTGTCGACGAGCACCGCCCCCTCCGTCGTCACCGCGCCCTTGGCGACGAGATCCTCGAGATGGGCGAGGACCGAGAGGCCGGCGGCGCCGTGGAGGCGCGGATCGGTCTGGCGGTAGATGGCCGCGACGATCTCTGGGATCGTCCTGTCGCCGCCGTGCAGCCGTTCGAGGATCGCCGTCTCGCGCATTCGCCGGTGCGTCTTCAGCCCGCGCATGAACGCTTTCGGCTTGCGGACCGGCCCGCCATGGCCGGGCAGGAAGAGCGTCTCGTCGCGGGCGAGCAGGCGGTCGAGCGAGCCCATGTAGTCGGCCATCGAACCATCCGGCGGGGCGACGATGGTGGTCGACCAGACCATCACGTGGTCGCCCGAGAACAGCGTGTCGCCGAAGGCGAAGGCCATGTGGTTGGCGGTGTGGCCGGGCGTCGCCACCGCCTCGAAGCGGCCGGCGGGAAAGTCGAGGATCTCGCCGTCGCGGGCGATGCGGTCGGGGCGGAACGCGAGGTCGGCGGCGGCCTCCATCGCGTTGACCTCGCCTTCCTGCAGCGGGCGGGTGGCGCGGTGCGGCCCCTCGGCCACCACCGGGGCGCCGGTGGCGTCCCGCAGCCTGCCCACCAGCGCGGTATGGTCGCGGTGGGTGTGGGTGACGAGGATGGCGTCGACCGGCCGCCCCGCGATCGCCGCCATCAGCGCCTCGAAATGCCCGTCCTCGTCCGGGCCCGGATCGACCACGACCACGGAGCCGTCGCCGACGACGTAGCTGTTGGTGCCCTGGAAGGTGAACGGGCCGAGGTTGCGGCCGGTGACCCGGAGCACGCGGTGCGCCACCGGCACGGCCTCGCCATGCCGCGGATCGAACGAGGTTTCAAATTCTATGTCCATGCCGGACCCTTCGGCCTCTGCGCCGCGAGCGGCAAGCGCCTCACGCGGCGGCGTCCGTGGCCTTCGCCGGAAATACCTCGGCGATGTCGGCCGCCGTCATGACGCGGTATGCGCCGGGGGAAAGGTCCTCCGGCAGCGCCAGGCGGCCGATCCGGTCGCGGTGAAGCGCGGCGACATGGTTGCCGACGGCGGCGAACATCCGCCGGACCTGGTGGTAGCGCCCCTCGTGCAGGACGATGCGGGCCGTCGTCTCCGAAGTGACCTCGAGCTCGGCCGGCAGCAGCGGCTTGTCGTCGCCGTCGAGCATCAGGGTGCCGGCGGCGAAGAGCGCCGCCTCGTCGCCCTTCAGCGGACGCTCCAGCGTCACGACATAGCGCTTCGGCACATGGTGCTTCGGCGAGATGATCCGGTGCAGCAGTGCGCCGTCGTCGGTCAAAAGCAGCAGGCCCGACGTCTCCTTGTCGAGCCGGCCGACGGTCGAGAGCGCCGGGTCGCGCTGGCGCCAGCGCGGCGGCAACAGGCCGTAGACCAGCGGTCCCGCCTCCTTGTGCGAGCAGGTGACGCCGAGCGGCTTGTGGAGCAACAGGCAGACGCCGGGCAACGGATCGAGCGCCTCGCCGTCGACCACGAGCCCGGAAGCCAGCTCCGGCGTTAGCTTGACCCGGTCCTCGGCATCGCGGATCGGCGCGCCGTCCAGCACGATGCGGCCGTTGCGGGCCAGCTGCTGCATCTCGCGGCGCGAGCCGTAGCCGAGATTGGCGAGCAGCCGGTCGAGCCGGACGCTGGCCGGCCCCTTCACTTGCGCGCCTCGAAGATCTTGTAGCCGCCGCTCTCGGCCTTGAGGTTCACCAGCTTGAAGATCGGTTTCAGCACCTCTTCATAAGGCAGGTGCCGGTTGGCGGTGAGCCAGAGGAAGCCGCCGGGCTTCAGCATGTCCGCGGCCTGGCGGATGAAACTCTGGCCGAGCGTCCTGTCCTCGGTGCCACCGTCGTGGAAGGGCGGGTTCGTCACCACGAAGTCGAACTTGTCCGGCAGCCTGGCGCCGCCGCGGACGTCCGCCCACTGCACCGTTGCGCGGGGATCGCCGACGTTCTTGCGGGCGGCCTCGACGGCGCGGCGGTCGATGTCGACCAGCGCGATGCTTTCGACCTTCGGCGAGGCCAGCACCGCCAGTGCCAGGGTGCCCAGGCCGCAGCCGAGATCGGCGACACGGCCGGAGAGCTTTGGCAGCTGTTCGATGAGCAGCGCGCTGCCGGGATCGAGCCTGTCCCAGGAGAAGATGCCGGGCTGGGTCCAGAGGCCCGCCTCGTCCTGGCGCGGACCGCCTTCGGCGATCGCAGTGCCGAGGTTTTCGCGGGCGTCGCGGTCGAAGCTCTCGGGGCGGAGCGTTTCGCAGATGCGGAAATGCCGGCGCGAGTCCTCGCCGACGTCGCAGCCGAAAGCCTTCAGCTCCTTGGCGATGCGCAGGCCCCCCTTGTCCTTCAGCGCCAGCACGGTGAGCGGCGCGCCGGGCTTCAGCGCCTTCAGCGCCAAAGCGATGATCGCCCGGCGCTCGAGCGTTCCGGGCGGCGCGAGCAGCACCATGGCGCCGAAGCTCGCCGGGGTGGCCGCCTCGAGCGCGGACGCGCCGGGCACCAGCGGCGAAAACTGGATGGCGCCGTCGGGGAGATCGACGAGGTCGGCGGGCGGGGCGCCATAGACGCCGGTGGGGATGATCTGGGACACGGGAATTTCCAATCGGCTTTTCCGCGTCTCTATATCGCCGGGCCGGCAAAGGCTATGCGGAAGGCCGATGCGGCGGTGAGAAGCCGGTTGCACCGTCGTCGGGCCGGCGCGCGGGGAGCCGCCGGGCAGATATCGAACGTCGTTGAAAGAGGGCCGAATGCCAACGATCCTGATCTATGCCCTTGCCGCGCTGGCCGAGATCGGCGGCTGCTTCGCCTTCTGGGCCTGGCTGCGGCTGGGGAGATCGGTGCTCTGGCTGATGCCGGGCCTGCTCAGCCTTGCCGCTTTCGCCTGGCTCCTGGCCCTCGTCCCCACTGATCAGGCCGGACGCGCCTATGCCGCCTATGGCGGGGTCTACATCGCCGCCTCGATCGCCTGGCTCTTCGCCGCCGAGGGCGTCCGCCCCGACCGTTGGGACATCACCGGCGCGGCGATCTGCCTGGTCGGGGCGGGGATCATTCTCTGGGGGCCGCGCGGGGCGTGAGCGGAGAGGCCGCTGGCAGGGAAGGAGGCTTGCGCCATGCCCACCCCTCTCTGCCTGCCGGCATCTCCCCCTCAAGGGGGGAGATCAAGCACGGGACCGCCCGCGATAAGCCGATCTCCCCCCCCTTTGAGGGGAGATGCCCGGCAGGGCAGAGGGGCCAACTGCCGCGGCGATAGCAACTACGCGAGCTGACGCCGCGACCGCGTTCCCGCCACCTCCCCCCAAACCCGCCTTACCAGCTCGGGATTACCGCGCCCTTGAAGCGCTCGGTGACGAAGGCCTTCACCTCGGGGCTGTGATAGGTCTCGACCAGCGTCTTGACGAAGGGCTTGTCCTTGTCGGCGCCGCGCACGGCGATGACGTTGACGTAAGGCGACTTCGCGGCCTCCTTGGCGATGGCGTCCTTCTGCGGGTCGAGGCCGCCTTCCAGCGCGTAGTTGGTGTTGATGACGGCGGCATCGACGTCGGCGAGCGAGCGCGGCAGCTGGGCGGCGTCGAGCTCGGCGATCTTGATGTTCTTTGGGTTCTCGGTGATGTCGAGCGGCGTCGGCTTCAGGCCGGCGGCCGGGTCGAGCTTGAACAGGCCGAGATCGGCCAGCAGCAGCAGCGCGCGGCCGCCATTGGTCGGATCGTTCGGCACCGCCACCTGGGCGCCGTCGGCGAGCTCGGCGATCGCCTTCACCTTCTGCGAATAGATACCCATCGGGAAGTTGACCGAGGTGGCGACGCTGACGAGGTCGTAGCCGCGGTCCTTCACCTGGTTGTCGAGATAGGGCTGGTGCTGGAAGGAGTTGGCGTCGAGGTCGCCGTCCGCCAGCGCCTGGTTCGGCACGACGTAGTCGGAGAATTCGAGGATCTCGATATCGAGGCCCTTCGGCGCGGCGAGCGCCTTCACCTTCTCCATGATCTCCGCATGCGGACCGGGGGTGACGCCGATCTTGATGCTTTCGGCCGAAGCCGGCAGCGCAAAGCCGCCTGCGAGAAGCGCGGCGACGAGGATGGATTTCAGACGCATGGAAGTTCCTTTGCGGGATGCGGGGCGGGTTGGGGATGCGGGGTCGGCGTCAGGCCTTGCGGCTGCGCTTGTCGAAGCGCCGGGCAATGAGGTCGCCGGTCGACTGCACGGCCTGGACGAGGACGATCAGCACGAGCACGACGGCCAGCATCATCTCCGGCATGAAGCGCTGGTAGCCGTAGCGGATGCCGAGATCGCCGAGGCCGCCGCCGCCGACGGCGCCGACCATGGCGGAATAGCCGATCAGGCTGACCACGGTCATCGTCACGCCGAGGGTGATCGACGGCCGCGCCTCCGGCACCAGCACCTTCAAGACGATCTGCAGCGGCGTCGCGCCCATCGCGCGGGCGGCTTCCGTGAGGCCCGGATCGACCTCGCGGATCGCCGATTCGACAAGGCGGGCGACGAAGGGGATGGTGGCGATGGTCAGCGGCACGATCGCCGCCGTCGTGCCGATCGAGGTGCCGGTCAGGAACCGCGTCAGCGGGATGATGGCAACGACAAGGATGATGAAGGGCGTCGAGCGCAGCGCGTTGACGACGACGCCGAGCAGCCGGTTGACCATCGGCGCGGCGTAGAGCTCGCCCTTCCGGCTGGTGGCGAGGAAGACGCCGAGCGGCGCACCGAAGACGATGCCGATCGCCGCCGCCACGGCCACCATGAACAGCGTGTCGAGCGTGGAGGCGAGGATCAGGTTGATCATGTTAGCGGACATGGCCGAGAACCTCCGCAGAAAGGCCGCGCGCGGCGATGAAGGCGAGCGCTGGCGCAAGGCTCGGCTCCGGCAACGAGACGACGAGCGTGCCGAAAGGCTGGCCGCCGATCTCGTCGACGGCGCCGGCGAGGATGTTGACGTCGATGGCAAGCTCCCGGCCGAGGGCGGCGAGGATCGGGTCGGTGGCGGTCGGCCCGGTGAACAGGATTTTCACCACCGCCTGCGTGTCCGGCCCGGCGGCCTGCGTCAGGCGCTCGGTGACGAAGGCCGGCAGCAGCCGGACGCCGGTGACGCCTTCGAGGAAGGCACGGGTCACCGCATGCTGCGGCCGGGCGAAGACCGAGTAGAGCTCGCCTTCCTCGACCACGCGCCCGGCATCCAGCACCGCGACGCGG
The DNA here is from genome assembly GCF_055730125.2 of Mesocryomonas fontinalis. Taxonomy (NCBI): domain Bacteria; kingdom Pseudomonadati; phylum Pseudomonadota; class Alphaproteobacteria; order Hyphomicrobiales; family Aurantimonadaceae; genus Mesocryomonas; species Mesocryomonas fontinalis. The sequence continues at coordinate 140,012 of NZ_JBUZWG020000001.1, forward strand.
CTCGCCACCTCCCGCACCACCTGCATCTCATGGGTGATGAGGAGGACGGTGAGGCCGAGCTCGGCGTTGATCTGCCGGAGCAGCGCCAGCACCTGGCGCGTCGTCTCCGGGTCGAGCGCCGAAGTCGCCTCGTCCGACAGCAGCACCTTCGGCTCGGTCGCCAGCGCCCGCGCGATGCCGACGCGCTGTTTCTGACCGCCCGACAACTCGGCGGGATAGCGGCCGGCCTTGTCGCCGAGGCCGACGAGGTCGAGCAACGGGCCGACGCGGGCGCGGATGTCGCGGCGGCTGACGCCGGCGATCTCCAGCGGCAGCGCGACATTGTCGAAGGCGGTGCGCGACGACAGGAGGTTGAAGTGCTGGAAGATCATGCCGACGGAACGGCGCACGCCCCGCAGGCCCGCCTCGTCCAGGCCGGCGACGTCGACGCCGTCGACCAGCACTTCGCCCGCGCTCGGCCGCTCCAGCCCGTTGACCAGCCGCACCAGCGTCGACTTGCCGGCGCCCGACCGGCCGATGATGCCGGTGATGCTGCCGCGCGGCACGGTGAGGCTGACATCGCGGAGCGCGACGAAGGCGGCTTGGCCCTTGGCGGCGGCAAACTCCTTGCGGACGGCGGAGAACCGGATGATCGGTTCGGCGGACTTCTCGGCGACGGGCACGGCACAACTTCGAATGGGGGCGTCCGGCACGAAGCCGACTCCAGGAAGAGGAAGACATGCCGCCTCGAACTGCCGCGTGCAAGGAAGGAACGTGCGGGGGAAGGCCGGCGGGTGGAAAAGCGATCCGCCCTACGCCCAGCCGAAGTCGTTCGTCGCGCCCCGTTTGCCGCGTTGACAGGATGTGCTGGAGGAGGGACCCTCGCGCAGGAAGAGAACGAGGTGCCGGTGATGGATGAGGCGAAAACGCAGCTGACGGTTTCTTTGCCCGTGTCGCAGGCGGCGAGCGTCGATCGGATCGCTGCCGTGACGGAGCGCGAACGAGACTGGATCATCCAGAGAGTGTTGTCCCAGTATCTGCGCGGTGAGGGAGCCGACATTCTTGCGGACGCGGACGGGATGGCGCAGCTCGCGGAGGGGCAGGGCGTCGGCCTCGATCAGGTCCTCTTGAAGGCCGAGTCCATCATCCGCCGCGCCGAGGCGTATCGAAGCGCAGCGTGATCCGGCTGTCGCCCCGAGCGGAGCGTTCCTCGCATTGGCGCGGAGGGACAAGACGGTCAGGACTGACCGCCTCACTCCATCCGGAACACTTCCTCCATCGGCGCCCACCATTCGCCCTCGGCGCGGTTTTCGCGGGGGACCTGGCAGGGGTCGGTGAGCTTCCACCAGCGCTGGGTGTCGGGGCAGGCGGCGATGGCCTTCTGGTCGGCGGCGTGGTCGTTGCCGTGGTATTCATAGGTGCCGAAAAGGACGTTTTCGGGCTCCTGCAGGAAGATCGAGAAGGCCCGGATGTTCTGGCGGTGGAGCGTCGCCAGCACGGCCGGCCAGACGTCGGCGTGCAGCGCCTTGTATTCCGCCACCTTGTCGGCCCGGAGGCCGATGGTCATCGCATAGCGTTTCATGCCGGCAGCTCCACGAGGATTTTCAGAACGGCGCCGCGGTTGGCGTCCCAGTAGGGAAGGGCGGCCGCGGCATCGTCGAAGGCGAAGGTGTCCGAGATCAGCCGGTCGGCTTCGTCGCCCATCGCCTCGAGGCACGCGGCCGCGGCGGCGAAGTCGGCGGCGGTCGCGTTGCGCGAGCCGAAGATGTCGAGCTCCTTCAGGTTGAAAAGCTGCGTCTGGTAGCTGACCGGCGCCTTGCAGTAGCCGATGTAGACGACGCGGCCGGCGAAGCTTGCGAACTCCACGGCTTGGGTGAACGTCTCGGGCAAGCCGACCGCCTCGATGACGACGTCGAAGCCGTCATCGCCGGTGAGGCGGGATACGGCGGCCGACGCGTCCTCCTCGGCCGGATTGATGCTGGCGGCTGCCCCGAGCGAGCGGGCGAGCGCCAGCTTGTCGCCGGCGATGTCGAGGACGGTGACCTCCGCCCCCTTGCGCACGGCGCCGAGCAGCGCGCCCATGCCGATCATGCCGCAGCCGATCACCAGCACGCGGTCGCCCTTCTCCACAAGGCCGCGCTCGACGGCGTGGAAGCCGACCGAGAGCGGCTCTATCAAGGCTAGATGGCGGGGCGCCAGCACCTCGTTGACGATGATCTTCTCGAACGGCACCGTCAGCCGCTCTTTCAGCCCGCCATCCTGCTGCACGCCGAGGGTGCGGTTGTAGCGGCAGGCATTGGTGCGGCCCTTGCGGCAGGACGAGCAGGTGCCGCACGCGGTGTAGGGCAGGACGGTGACGCGGGTGCCGACGGAAAGATGCGCTGGCACCCCGCTGCCGACCTCGGCAATCTCGCCACCGATCTCGTGGCCGGGAATGCGCGGCAGGCTGACCAGCGGGTTGAGGCCGCGGAAGGTGTTGAGGTCGCTGCCGCAGAGGCCGACATGGCGGATGGCGACGACGACCTCGCCGGGGCCGGGCGTGGTCTCCGGGGTGCTGCCGAGGGCGGTGGTGCCGACGGCGTCGATGAACAGGGCTTTCATGCGGTGGCTCTCTCCAGGGCGGCGGCTCAGCGGCCGCGGCGCCTCAGCTGGTCGAAGAAGACGATGACGATGATGAGGACGCCGGTGATGATCCTCTGCCAGAACGAGTTGAGGTTGAGAAGGTTGGCGCCGTTGTTGATGGTGGCAAGGATGAAGGCGCCGATCAGCGGGCCGTGTATCGAGCCGATCGCGCCGAACAGGCTGGTGCCGCCGATCACCGAGGAGGCGATCGCCTGCAACTCCCAGCCCTCCGCCTGGGTGGCGTTGCCGATGCCGATGCGCGCGGCGAGGAGGATGCCGACGAAGGCCGCGCAGAGCGCCGACAGCGAATAGGCGAGGTAGATCATGGTCGAGACCCGCACGCCCGAAAGGCGCGCGGCCTCCGCGTTCGAGCCGACGGCGAAGAGATAGCGGCCCCAGCGGCTCTGGTGCAGGAAGATGAAGGCGGGCACCGCGACGAGGATTACCATCCAGAAGAGGTTGGGGACGCCGATCAGGCTGCCGCGCGAGAATTCGTTGAAGGCCTCGTTCTTGATGCTGATGGTCGAGCCGTTGGTGATCAGCAGGCCGATGCCGCGCAGCGAGGTCAGCGTCGCCAGCGTGATGATGAAGGGCGGCAGGCCCATCCGCACGATGGCGAAGCCGTGGAACAGGCCGATGCCGAGGCCCATCGCCAGCGTCAGGAGGACCGCCGCCCAGATCGGAAACTGCGCCTGCAGCAGCAGCGCGACGATCACCGTCGAGAAGCCGACGATGGCGCCGACCGAGAGGTCGATGCCGGCGGTGATGATGACGAAGGTCTGGCCGATCGCCAGGATCGCGATCATCGAGCCTTGCCGCAGGAGGTTGGCGATGTTGCTGGCGGTGGCGAAGTTCGGCGTGGCGACCGCGAGGATCGTGCAGAGCAGCAGGAGGAAGCCGAGGAGGGTCAGCGCGAACAGGAAGCTGAAATTGCGGCGCGGCTTGGCCGGCACGGGTTCGGTCGTCATGGGCAGCTCCTGCGGGCAGGGTTTGTCGGGAGGCGAAGGCCGGGGCTTCCGGCAGGCGAGGTGGGGCCGTGCCGTCAGACGCCGATGGCTTGCGCCAGCACGTCCTCGTGGCTCGATTGCTGGTAGGCGCGGGTGGCGACGAGGCGGCCGCTGCGGAAGACGTGCAGCGTGTCGGCGAGCTCGTAGACCTCCGGCAGGTAGGACGAGATCAGGAGGATGCCGGCGCCGCGCTTCAGCAGCGCCCCGAACAGCCGGTAGATCTCGGCCTTGGTGCCGACGTCGACGCCGACCGTCGGCTCGTCGAAGATGAACAGCTCGGCGCCGTGGTTCAGCCACTTGCCGATGACGATCTTCTGCTGGTTGCCACCCGACATCGAGGAGGCAAGGCTCCGCCGGCTCGGCGTCTTGATGCCGAGGCTCTTGATCTGCCGGTCGGCGTGCTCGTGCTCGAGCGTGCGCGAGACGGTGAGGCCGCGGGTCAGCCGGTCGTAGATCGGCAGGTTCAGGTTGAGGCCGATCGGCAGGTTCAGGCAGAGCCCCTGGTCGCGCCGGCTCTCCGGCGCCAGCGCCATGCCGAGCCCGATGGCGACGCGCTCGTCGGAGATCTCGACCGGCCGGCCTTTCCACAGCGTCTCGCCCGCCGTCTTCTTGGTCCGGCCGTAGAGGCCCATGACGAACTCGCTGCGGCCGGCGCCGATGAGGCCGTAGAGACCGACGATCTCGCCGGCGCGCACCGTCAGCGAGACGTCGCTGAAGCCGGGACCCGAGAGGTTGCGGACCTCGACGAGGGGAGCGCCGAGCGCGATCGTCTCCTTGTGGTAGATCTGCTCCAGCGAGCGGTTGATCATCATGGCGACGAGCTCGGCGTCATCTGTCTCGCCGATCAGCCGGGTGCCGACGAGGACGCCGTCGCGCAGCACCGAGACGCGGTCGGCAAGCTCGAACACCTCCTCCATCCGGTGGCTGATGTAGACGATGGTCACCCCTTCCGACTTCAAGCGGCGGATGAGGGCGAACAGCTGGTCGGCCTCCTGGCGGGTGAGGTAGGCGGTCGGCTCGTCGAAGATCAGGAACTTCGTGCCGCGCAGCGAGGCGCGGGCGGTGGCGACGAGCTGCTGCTGGCCGATGGTCAGCGATTCCAGCGGCGCGGCGGCTGGCAGCCGGAACCCCATGTCGTCGAGGATCGCCTGCGCGGCCTTGGTCATCTCGCGCTTCTGCAAGATTCCGAAACGCGCCTTCTCGTCGCCGAGGAAGATGTTGGCGGCGACCGAGAGGTGCGGGCAGAGCACGACCTCCTGGTGCACCGCATTGATGCCGAGGTCGATCGCATCCTGCGGCTGGGCGAGCGCCACAGGCTCGCCGCGCCAGAACGCCTCGCCTGACGTGCGGCGGATGACGCCGGTCAGGAGCTTGATCAGCGTCGACTTGCCGGCACCGTTCTCGCCGACGATGGCGTGGATCTCGCCGGCATCGAAGGCCAGCGTCAGCGGCTTCAGCGCCCGGACCGGGCCGTAGGTTTTCTCGAGGCCCCTGAGCTCGAAGATCGGCCCCGGCGTCTCGGCCGCTGCCGCCCCTCGGGCGGCCAATGCTTGCGTCACGCTGTCAGTCCCTCCCAGGATGTCTCCGGGAGCGGTTGCCCCCGGAGGATGGTCGAGCGCCGCCGTGCCGGCCCGGTTGCTTCCGGGCTTGGTTCACGGCGGGCCTGGCTTTTGCTCAGTTCACCTTGGGGTTCAGCAGTTCCTGCGAGCGGGCCTCGTTCATGTTGGCGGTGGTGATGAGGTTGGCGCCGGTGTCGACGTTCTTCTCGACCTTCTCCTTCTTGGAGACGGCGAGCGCGGTCTTGATGCCGTCATAGCCCATCCGGTAGGGGTCCTGGACCACCAGCGCCGAGATCACGCCTTCCTTCAGGAAGCCGACCAGCTTGTCGTCGCTGTCGAAGCCGACCAGCGCGACCTTGTCCTGCGCCTTGTTCTCGGCGATCGCCTGGCCGGCGCCCTGCGCCATGATGAGGTTCGAGGCGAAGATGCCGACGAGGTTCGGGTTGGCGGTCAGAAGGTCTGTCGTCATGTTGAGGCCGGTCGCCGCCTGGCCGTCGGCATACTTGTCGGCGACGAGCTTGAGGCCGGGATACTTCTCCTTCAGCTGAGCGGTGAAGCCCTCGCGCCGCTGTTCCAGCGAGCCGGCGCCCGGCGTGTTGGTGATCAGCGCGACGTCGCCCTCGGCCTTGCCGTGCTTGGCGGTGATCGCCGCGGCGAGGCCGTCGGCGGCGATGCGCCCGCCCTGCACGTTGTCGGTGGTCAGGAACGAGGAGAAGGCGTCGGAGTCGGCGCCGGAATCGATGCCGATGATCGGAACCGACGCGGCCGCCTCGGTGATCGGGGCGCCGAGCGCGGCGCGTTCGGTCGGCGAGATGACGATCGCCGCCGGGGCGCCGGAGACGGCGTTTTCGAGGATGGAGATCTGGCCGTTGACGTCGGTCTCGGCCTGCGCGCCGAGCTCGGGCACGGTGACGCCGAGGTCCTTTCCGGCAGCGCGGGCACCTGCCAGCACGATCTGCCAGTAGAAGGACGTGGTGTCCTTGACGATGATCGGGATCGTCACCCCTTGCGCCACCGCCGGGCCCGCGGGCACCAGGCTGGAGACGGCGAGAAGGGCGACGGCGACGGTGCCGAGGATGCCGCGGCGGCTCATGCGATACGATGACATTCTATTCCTCCCAAAGGCGCTCTGCGGTGTCATCGTCATGCCGGCGCGGAGCATGCCGTGATCCTTGCCCCGTTCGGGGCCGGCGGGCGCGGTTGATCCGCTGCTCCGCCAGGAATGCTGGTCTTCTTGCGGCCCGGAAAGGCCGCGAGACGTCTTACTTCACCGGCAGCTCGTCCGGGTGGCGGGCCACCAGGTCGTCGCGGCTGGATTCGAGGTGGTGCCGGAGCGCGGCGACCACGGCCTCCGCGTCGCCCGACCGGAAGGCGTCCATGATGGCGGTATGCTCGATCCGGACCCGCTCGGCGACATAGGTGTCGATCGAGTAGGTCCGGGCGGTCTGCAGCCGCATCTGGATCGACTGGTGCCAACCGGCGAGCACCGAATTGCCGCCGAGCTTCACCAGCCGGTCGTGGAACTCCCGGTCGAGCGCGATCGCCTTACTGAGCGCCGCCTTGCTCCTGGCCGGCAGGATCTGGAACTGTTGGTCCGCCAGCGTCGCCAGCCCGTCGATGAAGGCCGCGTCGACGCGACCGGCGCTCCAGCCGGCGGTTACCGCATTGGTCTCGATCAGGATCCGCGCCTCGTAGATCTCGACGATGTCCTCGACGAGGAAGCGCCGCACCAGCGAGGCCCGGCGGTCGTTGCCGGTGACGAGGCCGTCGCGTTCGAGCAGCGCCAGCGCCTCCTTGATCGGCGTCTGGCTGATGGCCAGCTCCTGCGCGAGTTCGTCCGGAAACAGCCGCTGCCCGGCGCTGAGCTCGCCCGACAGGATCTTGTTCTGAATTTCCGCATAGGCCTGTCGCGCCAGCGTCGGTCGCCCGGTCGCCATCACCGCTCCCCCCGATTTGCCGAGAGATCATCACGGCAACGGAAGCGGGTCAATAAAAAATTTTCTATTTAGTTGGGGCTGACGTTCGAAGGAGTTGCCCGGGCGTCGTCGGCACCGGTTGAAGCAGGCCGGGGGTGATCAGCCGCGCCTTGGGGCCGGGTTCACGCCTCGCCCCCACCATCGTTGCCCCGCTGCAACAGCCAGCCCCGGACAAGTAAGCTAGACCTATCTTCGCGTGCAGCGACCACTTTATCGTCATATAGACTTCGCGTTGCAACCTTAGTCCAGCCCCATCGCCGCCGCAATTGCTGCCGGCGCGTCAGGCCGCGGTTACCAGGAGCGTTCCCATGCGCATCAAGACCCTTCTTCTCAGCTCCGCTGCCGTCCTTTGCGGCGCGATGTCGGCGCAGGCCGCCGATGCCGTGGTCATGGTCGAGCCCGAGCCGGCTGAATATGTCCGCGTCTGCGACGTCTACGGCGCCGGCTTCTTCTACATCCCGGGCACCGAGACCTGCCTCAAGGTCGGTGGCTATGTGCGCGCCCGCGTCATCGTCGAGGACAAGATCGGCAACAACGACCTCGACGATGCCGGGCGCGATGCCAATGGCGACGTCGTCTTCGACAACGATGCCGCGCGCATGGGCACGAGGGTCCGCGCCCGGCTCGAGTTCGACGCCCGCGAGGAGACCGAGTTCGGCACGCTGCGCGCCAAGGTCCGCGTGCAGGCCGAGAATACCGGCAACGGCTTCGCCACCGGCGACGAGAGCTACGGCATGGACGAGGGCTATCTGCAGCTCGGCGGCCTGACGGCTGGCTATGTCGACTCGCTCTGGACGCACAATGACGGCGGCATCGAGGACGGCCTGCTGCTCGAGGAAGCCGACTTCGCCGCCGGCGATTTCACGCAGAACCGCATCTCCTACATGTACACCGACAACGGCTTCTCGGCGACGATCTCGACCGAAGACGACGGCACCGGCGATTTCGTCCCCGACGTCCTCGGCAAGCTCGCCTACACCGGCGCCTTCGGTGGCGCCTACCTCATCGGCGTGTTCGACGAGGAAGCCTACAGCCGGACCTTCGCCAACGATGTCGACTTCGCCTCGCTCGGCGTCGACAGCGACATCTTCGGCACGCTGGTCCTGCCGGAAGGCTACGCCGCCAACGACAGCGCCTTTGCGCTCAAGGCCGGCGTCCTCCTCGAGAACCTCGTCGCCGACGACTCGTCGTTCAAGATCGAGGGCCATTACGCTTTCGAGCCGACGGAATATGCGGTGGTCGAGACCGCCTACGGCGAGGGGCTCCTCGACGGCAATTTCGTCGGGCAGAACGTGCCGAGCGAATACCAGATCGGCGCGGGCTACAGCCAGACCTTCGGCAAGCTCACCCTCGCGGTCGACGGCGTCTACGGCGAGACCTTCGAGCTCGAAGTGGCCAATGGCGGCTTCTTCAACGGCAACGAGTTCGTCGGTGGCACGCAGAAGGTCGGTTCGGCCGACTATTACGGCCTCGGCCTGAATGTCGGCTACGAGATCACCACCAACCTGTCGCTGCTCGGCGAAGTCTCCTACCGCGACATCGACCTGCCGGCGGGCGTCGACAATTTCGACCAGACCGCCGGCTATCTCGAGCTGAAGCGCGAGTTCTGATCGCTGCTGCGGCAGGCATCGACGCCCGCCTGAGCACCTGATCCTTTGCCTCGGGGGGCGGCGGTCTGTGACCGTCGCCCCCCGTTGGCGTTTTCGCGCCGGTCGTCGCAACGGGAGAGACGCCTGAGGTTCGCGTCCGGCGGGTTCAGCCCGCCCGCAGCACCATCGTCTTCGCCCCGGTCCACAGCGTCTCGCGCCCCAGCCGCGTCAAAACGTCGAGCCGGTCGGTGATGGTGAGGAAATGGTTGCCGGCGAGCGGCCCGGCCTTGCTGGCGAAGGCGACGGGGCCGTAGGCCAGCAGGATCTCGGTCTCGCTGACGCCGCCGGGATAGAGGATCATCTGCCCGGGCGCCGGATGACTGGTGGCGTTCTCGTAGCCGAGGCCGAAATCGAGGTCGCCGAGCGGGATCCAGCAAGCCTCGCCCGACCAGCGGACATGGATGATCCGCTCGGTATAGGGCAGCACTTTCAGCATCGCCGCGACGGTCTTCGGCGCCGCCTCGTTCTCCAGCCGCGCCGGAAAGATCTCGTCGTCGATGACGACGGTGATGCTGGTCATATCACGTTCTCCGGTTGGTCTCAGGCGGTGCCGGCCTTATCAGCCAAAATCCGCGCTTCGAGAAGTCCGACGGCCGCCACGACGCCGTCGATCACCGGCAGGCCGAAACGCTCGGTATAGTCGGCGGCAAGGTCGGCCATCCCCGCGCAGCCGAGCACGATCGCCGCGGGCCGGTCCTCGGCGAGGGCGCGCGCGATCTCGGCGGCCACCGTCTCACGGGCGGCGCTGCCTTCCTCCTCCAGCGCCAGCACCGGCACTTCCGACGCCCGCACCCGCGCGCAGGCGGAAGAGAAGCCATAGGTCTCGATGTTGCCGGCAATTACCGGGATCGACACCGACAGCGTGGTGACGACGGAAAACCGCCGTCCACCGGCCATGGCGGCGATGAAGGCAGCCTCGCCGATGCCGACGACCGGCTTCTCCGTCAGCCGCCGGGCTTCCGCGAGGCCGGTATCGTCGAAGCAGGCAATGGCGAACCCGTCCATGGCGTCGGCATGCTCGGCGATCAGCGCGAGAAGACCGGGCACCGCGGCATCGCCGTCTTCCGGGCCCTGGATCGAGGAAGGTCCGGTGACGGAAGTCAGCGCGACGATCTCGGTGCCATCGGAAGCCGCGGCCTGGGCGGCGATCGCCACCTTGTCGGTCATCGAGGCGGTGGAGTTCGGATTGATGAAGCAGAGGCGCATGGCGGAGTCTTTGGTCCGAGAAATCTGGAAGGCGCTAAAGCGTCCCCTTGCCGGCATCCGAGGCACCACGCGTGCGGCGGCGACGGAGCAGCAGCCCGGTGCCGAGCGTCGCGCCGATGACCAGGAACGAGATCGCCGTGGTCAGCGTGCCCAGCGCGTAGATCGCCGGGGTCGTCACCGTCGTCGTCAGCCCCTGCAGCTCAAGCGGCAGCGTGTTGGGCCCGCCGATCGCCTGGCTGGAGCGGGCGATCTCGTCCCAGGACAGGGTGAAGCCGAACAGCGCGACGCCGATGAGGTAAGGCGCGATGATCGGCAGCACGACATGCCGGAAGGTCTGCCAGGGCGATGCGCCGAGATCGCGCGCGGCCTCCTCATAGGCCGGGTTGAAGCGGTTGAAGACGACGAACATGATGAGCATGCCGAAAGGCAGCGTCCAGGTGAGGTGCGCGCCGAGCGCCGAGGTGAAGAGGCCCATCGCCGACTGGAAGGCCGGACCCAGCAGCGCATGCTCCTTGATGAAGTCGTCGAGGATGCGGAATTCCAGCGCGATGCCGAGCGAGACGACGATCGAGGGCAGGATCAGGCTGGCGATGGCGGTGTAGAACAGCAGCGTCGAGCCGACGAAGCGGCGGCGGAAGGCGAGGCCCGCCAGCACCGAGATCACCACGGTCAGCACGGTGACGACGAGGCCGAGGCGGAAGGAGCGCCCGAAGGCCGCCCAGACGTCGACGACGCCGAGCCCTTGCCACAAGACGCCGAACCAGTGCGTCGAGAAGCCGTTCATCGGAAAGGTCAGCCCGCCTTGCGGGCCCTGGAAGGACAGGATGACGATGGTCAGCGTCGGCCCGTAGAGGAAGGCGACGAACAGCGTGAAGAAGGCGGCGAGGAGGTAGAAGACCGGGCTGCGTCTTTCGCTCATCTCAAAGCTCCTTGCGGATGTCGACGAGCCGCGTCAGCGCGAAGATCATCAGGAGGACGGTGGCGAGCAGCACCACCGCATTGGCGGCGGCGACCGGGAACTGCAGGTAGCTGATTTCGACGGATATCGTCTTGCCGACCGAGGCGATCTGCTGGCCGCCCATCAAGCCGATGGTGATGAAGTCGCCCATCACGATGGTGATGACGAAGATCGAGCCGATGGCGATGCCGGTCTTCGACAGGGGGATGATGACGTTGGTCAGCGTCTGCCAGCCGCTGGCGCCGGCATCCTTCGCCGCCTCGATCAGCGAGCGGTCGATCCGCAGCATGGAATTGTAGATCGGCACCACCATGAAGAAGGTGAACAGGTGGACGAAGGTGATGGTCACCGAGAATTTCGAATAGAGCAGCCAGTCCAGCGGTGCGTCGATCGCGCCGATGCCGAGGAGCGCCTTGTTCACCAACCCCTCCCGCCCGAGCAGCGGGATCCAGGAGATCATCCGGATGACGTTGGAGGTCCAGAACGGGATGGTGCAGACGAGGAAGAGCATCGACTGGATCGCCTTGCTGCGCACCTCGAAGGCGAGGAAGTAGGCGACGGTGAAGCCGATCACGAGGGTCAGCACCCAGACGGTGACGCAGAAATAGAGCGTCGACAGGTAGGTCTTGAAGGTCGTGCAGACGGTTGGCAGCTTGACGATGCAGCGGTCGAACACGTCCATGTAGTTCTGCAGGACGAAGGCCGGCTGGATCGAATAGTTCTCGTAGGTCCAGAAGCTCACCACCACGATGAAGGCCAGCGGAATCACCAGGAAGACCAGGAACACCATGCCGAGCGGCATGGCCTGGAGATAGGGTGCGATGCTGGAGCGTGATGCCATGGAAGATCCGGGTGCGAGGGTAAAGCCGCCGATCTCCCCCCATGAGGGGGAGATGTCCGGCAGGACAGAGGGGGGGCGAGCCGCCGCGACGTCGAAGGCCGGCGCCGCTCTGTCGTTTCGGTCCGGGGCTTGGTGCTCCGGAGCTTTTGTCGGGGGGCCGGGGAGCGCCGCGCTCGACGGCGCCCCCCTCTGGCCTGCCGGCCATCTCCCCCTCAAGGGGGGAGATCGGCAGACCTGTCGTCCGCTTACGCCGCGACGAACTCGTTCCACTTGCGGATCATGTAGGCGTCCTCGTCCATCACGGCGTTCCAGCAGGCGACGGCGCCCATGCGGTCCTCGTAGGAGCCGCCGTCGCGCTTGGTGCCCTTCAGCGCGATGGTCTCGCCGGACGGGGACTTGATGTCCTCGGCGGCTTCCTTGCCCTCCATCCAGTAGGCCCACTCATAGGGCTGCATGGCGGCCTTGGCGGTGGGCAGGACGCCGGCGTAGTAGCCCTGGCGGTTGAGGAAGGCGCCGGCCCAGCCGGAGAGGAACCAGTTGACGAACTCGTAGGCGGCGTCGAGCTTCGGGCCTTCGAGCGTCGCCGGCAGCGCAAAACCGGACGCCCAGGCGCGATAGCCTTCCTTCAGCGGCTGGAACACGCAGTCGATGCCCTTGCCGCGCACGGCGGTGACGGCCGGCGACCACATCGACTGGATCACCACCTCGCCGGAGGCCATCAGGTTGACGCTCTCGTTGAAGTCGGACCAGAGGGCACGGAACTGGCCGGCCTGCTTGGCCTCGATCAGCGTCGCGATCGTCATGTCGATCTCGTCGCGGGTCATGTTGCCCTTGTCGGGATATTTGTACTTGCCGGTGGCCTCGATCACCATCGCGGCGTCCATGATGCCGATCGAGGGGATGTTGAGGATCGACGCCTTGCCCTTGAATTCGGGGTTCAGCAGTTCTGCCCAGCTCTCGATCGGACGCTTGATGAGGTCGGGCCGGATGCCGAGCGTGTCGGCATTGTAGGTGGTCGGGATCAGCGAGATCCACTGCGTCGGCTCGGCCGAGAACTCCTTCGACTTGTTGCCCTTGAGGTAGAGCACCTTCCACGGTGCGGTGCCCTGGGCGCCGATCTTCTTGCCGTTGATCTCGCCCTTGGTGAAGACGGGCGTGATGTTGTCGAATTCCTTGATGCGCTTGGCGTCCATGCCCATCAGGTTGCCCGACGGCACGAACTTCTTCAGGGAGAAGTATTCGGTGTCGACGATGTCGAAGGTGTTGGGCTGGGTGATGATGCGCTTGGTTACCTCGTCGGTGGTCACCGGCACGTATTCGATGGTGATGCCGAGGTCTTCCTTGACCTTGTCGGCGATCTCCTTGGACTGGTTCACCGCCGTGCCGAGATAGCGCAAGGTCTTTGCCTCTTGCGCGCGGGCGCCGGAGACATAGGGGAAGCCGGTGATGCCGCCGATCGCGGAGGCGGCGACGGCAGCGCCGCCGGTCTTCAGCAGGCTGCGGCGGCTGACGAAATTCTTGAACATCTCGGTCATGGCGTTCCTCTCTGGTGGGGTGGGGTCTTCGGTGTCAGGCGGCGGCGAGGGCGACTTCGTCCCGCCGCGCCCAATGGATGTTGCGGCTGTCGCCGAGGGCTGCCGGCGCCGGGTAGAACTGTTCCTCGGGGATGACGGCGGTGATCTCGCCGCCGTCGGTCGTCGCGAGCACCACGGTCACGGTCGCGCCCTGGTACTCGACGCCGCGGACCTCGCCGAGGAGGGTGCGGGTCGCCTCGCCGCCGATGCCGAGGCGCACCTTGTCGGCGCGGATGGTCAGCGGCTGGCCCTCCAGGGTGACGACGTTGTGGCCGCCCATGAAGCGGGCGACGAAGGCGGTGCGCGGCCGGTGGAAGACGTCCTGCGGTGAGCCGGACTGCTCGATCTTGCCGTCCTTCATGATCACCACAAGGTCGGCGAGCGCCATCGCCTCGTCCTGTCCGTGCGTCACGTGCAGGAAGGAAATGCCGAGCTCGCGCTGCAGCCGCTTCAGCTCGGTGCGTACCCTCAGCCGAAGGAAGGGGTCCAGCGCCGAGAGCGGCTCGTCGAGGAGGAGGATGCCGGGATCGGTGACGAGGGCCCGGGCGAGGGCCACCCGCTGCTGCTGGCCGCCGGAGAGCTGCGCCGGCATGCGCTTGGCGAACTTGCCGAGATCGACCAGCTCCATCACCGCGCCCGCCTTGGCATAGCGCGCCGCCTTGTCCTGTCCGCGCATCTTCAGCGAGAAGGCGATGTTGTCCTCCACGGTGAGGTGCGGGAACAGCGCGTAGTTCTGGAACATCATCGCCGTGCCGCGCTTCGACGGCGGCAGCTCGGTGATGTTGGCGTTGCCGAGGAGGATGTCGCCGGCGCTGGCGATCTCGTGGCCGGCGATCATTCGCAGCGTCGAGGACTTGCCGCAGCCGGAGGGGCCGAGGAAGCAGCAGTAGGTGCCGGCGGGAATGCGCAAGTCGATCCCATCGACGGCCACGGTCTCGCCGTAGCGCTTGGTCACCTGCACCAGTTCCAGTCTGCCGTCGTCCATGCTCGTTCCCTCAGCCTTCCCTCCTTCTATGCATCGGCCGTGCCAGATCGGCTGCGGGCGGTGCGTCCGGCCTTCGCGGCCGTCGCTCGAGGGCTGCAAGGGCTTGGCTGAGCGCTTGCAGGGCAACCGGGCGCGTTGAATCCCATCATTGTGTACAATTATTGTGCACGAATAAGCTTTGCCCTCCGGAGGGCGCTCTGGCATCCTTTGGTTCTGCGGCAACGAGAGGCGGGCGGGCATGGCAAGGAGCGGGTCGGACATGCGGCAGGCGGGCGGCGAGGCCTCATGGCAGCCGGTGCGCGACGGGCTGCACGAGGCGATCATCCGCCACCGCCTCGATCCCGGTGCCAAGCTGGTCGAGGACGAGATCGCCGAGGCTTTCGGCGTCAGCCGCACCATCGTGCGCACCGCGCTGCAGGCGCTGGCGGGCGACGGCATCGTGGTGATCGAGCGCAACAGGGGCGCGAGCGTCGCCCGTCCGCAGCCAGAGGAGGCGCGCGAGATCTTCGAGGTCCGCGCTCTGGTCGAGCCGCGCATCGCCGGCCTGGCGGCGCTGAAGATGACGCCGGCCGCCGCCGCCGGGCTCGCGGCCTGCATCGAGGCCGAGCACGCGGCGATCGCCGCCGACGATCCCGGCGAGGCGGTCTACATCTCCGCCGATTTCCACCGCCTGATCGCCGGTATCGCCGGGCATGGCGTCCTCGCCGCCATCGTCGGCGACCTGCTGTCGCGTTCCTCGCTGGTGGTCGCGCTCTACTGGCGCCGGCCGGAGGCGATGTGCGCAAGCGGCGCCCATCACGCGCTGCTCGGCGCCCTGTCGGAGGGAAACGGCGACAAGGCGGCCTCGCTGATGCGCCAGCACCTGTTCGACCTGCTGGCCGGCCTCGACCTCTCGCCGCGCCCGGCACGCCGTTCCAGCATCGCCGACGCCATCGCCGTGCCGCGCCGCGCCGGCTGACCGGCAGGCCGGCCCGCGTCGCCGCATCTGGTGCGCTGGCTGTGCAAGATGAAAGCAGTCTGGCGCAATTATATGCATACGAGTAAGACGTGAAAGTGCATGCACTATAGGCAGGGCTTCGTGCTATCGGCGCGGCGGTGTCGCGGCATCGTTGCCAGCACGGCGTGGCCGGCGCTATCTGGCGCGGACCGGACGGGAAAGCGAAGCGTCATGCAGCAAGGCGGCGACATCACCAGAGCCTCGGCCGACAAGGTCGGCACGATCTGCCGGGCGATCCGGCGCGCCATCCTCGAGCGGGCGCTCGCCCCGGCCGACAAGCTGCCGGAGGACGCGCTCGGCGAGCGCTTCGGCGTCAGCCGCACCATCGCCCGCCACGCGCTAGGCCAGCTGGCATCGGAGGGCCTGGTCGAGCTTCGCCGCAACCGCATGGCGGTGGTCGCGACGCCTTCGTTCGAGGAGGCGCGCGACGATTTCGACATCCGCATCGAGCTGGAACGGCTGGTGGTCAAGGCTCTGGCCGGCCGCCTGACCGCCCGGCAGATCGCCGATCTGGAGGCGCACGTCTCGGCCGAGGAGGCGGCGCGCGGCGGACAGGAAGCGAACTCGATCCGCCTCGCGACCGAGTTCCACGTGCTGCTGGCCGAGATGTCGGGGAAGACGGTGCTGATCCGCTATGTCCGCGAGATCGCCTACCGCTCCTGCCTCGCGCTCTCGACCTTCGGGCGCCCGCATTCCTCGGAATGCGCCGTCAACGAGCACCGGACGATCATCGAGGCGCTGGCCTCCGGCGACGCCGACCGGGCGATGGCGGCGATGGGCGAGCATCTCGAGCTCGTCGCCGGCCGGGCGCTCCTGACCGCGCCCGAGCCGCGCGGCCGCGACCTGATGGACATCCTGGCGCCGTACGCGGTGGCGGAGGCGGCCCCGCCGAAGCGGCGCGTGGTGAAGTAGGGCGGCAGAGCCTGCGCATGCGACCGTTGCGGCCTGCGCCCCCCTCTGGCCTGCCGGCCATCTCCCCCTCGGGTGGGGAGATCGGAAGCTGCGGCGCCGGCAGTTAGCTGATCTCCCCCCTGGAGGGGGAGATGCCCGGCAGGGCAGGGGGGGGCAAGCTGCCGCTGGTTGAGCCCGATCGAAGCGTCGAGATTTACCGCCGCAGCGACGGCTCGAGGATCCATTCGGCGCTGTCGTTCCAGACGTCCATCTTGACGATCATCCCGTCCCGCACGACGAAGCGGTCGACGTAGCGGTTGTGGTCGAAGGGCGTGCCGTCCGGCCATTCGCCGTAGAGATAGCCGGTCGAATACACCACCGTCTCGCCGTCCCCTGGCGCGACGTCGAAGCGCAGCATCCGCTTCTTCACCCAGGCGTAGCGGCCGGCATTGACCGAGGTCGGCCCGCGCGGATGGTCGAACTCGCGCCCGCCGGTGAAGGTGATGGTGCAGCCGGGCGCCATGTAGGCGGCCGCCGCATCCGGGTCGGGAATCATCGAGGCTTCCAGGTAGTCGCGGACGATCGCGGCATCGGCCGAGAGGGTGGTTCCCGGGATCGCATCGGGGGTGGAAAGCGCGGACATGGGATTTCCTCTTCACAGCGGGCAAAATCAGTCATACAGTTTGGCCCAGAAAATGCATGCAGAATAAATGCGCAGTCTGGTCGGGATGTGTGCAGACGTCTCTGGGATCCTCTCATGCTAGCGAAGCCCTTCGATCTTGTCCTCCACCACGCCGCGCTCCGCGGCGTCGAGGGCCTGCGCGATGTCGGCGTCACCGGCGAGCGGATCGCGGCGATCGCGCCGACACTGCCGCCCGGCACCCGCTCGGAGGATCTCGGCGGCCGGCTGGTCATCCCCGGCTTCGTCGACAGCCACATCCATCTCGACAAGTCGTGCCTGCTCTCCTGCTGCGGCCCCGGCGACCTCAAGGACGCCATCCGCACCGTCTCGGCGCTGAAGCAAGGCTTCACCGTCGAGGACGTCCGCCAGCGGGCCGAGCGGACGCTGGAGAAGGCGATCCTGCAAGGCACGATGCACATGCGCACGCATGTCGAGATCGACCCGCGCATCGGCCTGCGCAGCCTCGAGGCGATCCTCGGCCTGAAGCGCGACTATGCCTTTGCGATCGACCTCGAGATCTGCGTCTTCCCGCAGGAGGGTATGACCAACGATCCCGGCACCGAGGAACTGCTGGTCGAGGCCTTGCAGCAAGGCGCCGACCTCTTGGGCGGATGCCCCTATACCGACAGCAATCCGGCGGCGCAGATCGCGCGTCTCTTCGCCATCGCCGTGCGGTTCGACGTCGATCTCGACTTCCACCTCGACTTCGACCTCGATCCGAGCGGGAGCCATATCGGCGAGGTCTGCCGCCAGACGGTGGCGCATGGCTGGGGCGGCCGGGTCGCCATCGGCCATGCGACGAAGTTGTCCGCCATGGGTCCCGCGGCCTTTCAAGCGGCGGCGTTGACGCTGGTGGAGGCGGGCGTTGCCGTCACGGCGCTGCCGTCGACCGATCTCTACCTCGGCGGCCGCGACCGCCTCGCCGACAGGCCGCGCGGCATCGCCCCCGTGCATCTCCTCGCCGAGAGGGGCGTCACCGCCTCGCTCGCCACCAACAACGTCCTGAACCCGTTCACGCCTTTCGGCGACGGCTCGCTGCTGCGGATGGCCAACCTCTACGCCAACACGGCGCAGATCGGGCCCGCCGGTTTCGACGGTTGCCTCGACCTCGTCACCACCGATGCTGCGAAGCTGATGCGGATCCCGCACTACGGCATCGCGGTCGGCCATCCCGCCGACCTCGTGGTGCTCGACGCGCCCGATGCGGTGCTGGCGCTGGCCGAGATCGCCGCGCCCTTGATGGGCTTCAAGCGCGGCCGCCAGACCTTTGTCCGCCCGCTCGCGCGGCTGCTGAGGCCAGGCGAGGCGGTGCCGGCGCCGGAAGGCGCGATGCCTCACCTCTTTGCCGCGGAGAGTTAAGCTCCGCCGACCCCTTCCACCCCCGCCGCCAACCCCAACAGGAGACTTTCATGCGCCGATCCATCCTCCTTGCCGCCACGCTCGCCGCCGCCTTCGCCGGCCCGGCACTGGCCGAAACCCTCACCGTCGGCGCCAACATCGGCAACGTCCCCTGGGAGTTCCAGGACGAGAAGTCCGAGACCGTCGGTTTCGAGATCGACCTCGTCAAGGAAGTCGCCTCGCGCCTCGGCTATGACGGCGTCGAGTTCTCCAACATCCCGTTCTCCGGCCTGTTTTCGGCCGTGCAGTCGGGCCGCGTCGACGCCGCCGTGTCGTCGATCACCATCACCAAGGAGCGCCTGAAGTCGGTCTCCTTCGCCCAGCCGTATTACGACAGCGACCAGTCGCTCTCGACGCTGAAGACCTCCGACGTGAAGGGCACGACCACGCTGAAGGGCAAGACCGTCGGCGTCGACACCGGCTCGACCGGCGACATCTACGCTACCGCCCACCAGGCCGAGTTCGGCATCGCCGAGATCCGCCGCTTCGAGGGCCTGGCGCCCGCCATGCTCGACCTCGGCAATGGCGGCATCGACGGCTACATCTCCGATATCCCGGCGGTCGCCTACTACATCAAGGACAAGCCGCAGTTCGCGGTCGTCGAGCGCATCAAGTCGGGCGAGCAGTACTCCATCATGTTCGCCAAGGAGTCGCCGCTGACCGCCAAGGCCTCGACCACCATCACCGCCATGAAGAAGGACGGCTTCATCGCCAAGCTGCACGAGAAGTGGTTCGGCGTGAAGGCCGAGGAAACGACCAGCACGGTGGCGGTTGCCGATACGCCGAAGACCACGGACTGATCGGTTGGGGCCGGGTGCGTTCATCCGGCCCCGTCCTTCGATGTCACCGTTTCGGCATGGGTCCCCGGGGCCAAGGCCCCGAGGATGACGACTTCGAAGGATGGCGTCCTTCATCTCCGCAGACGATAGCGCCAACCTTTGCGGCCAGAAGGGAAGGGCGTTACCTCCTCAGGCTCGTCATCCTCGGCCGCAGGCCGGGGACCCATGCCGCGTCTCTTCCCCCGCCGCTCCGGTGCCGGCATGCCGATCGCCGCCAGATGACGAAGCGTGAGGGGCGAGGCAGAGTACACCTGAACCAACCCGAAAGCCGGCATGAACATCATCACCACCTTCTTCAACGCCGACGTCCTCTGGCGCACCTATCCGCTGCTGCTGGACGGGCTCGTGCGCACCATCTGGCTCGGCGCGCTGTCGATCGTGCTGGGGCTGGCCGGCGGGCTCGCGCTGGTGCTGGTGCGGCTCTATGCGGCGAAGCCCCTGCGGTTTCTCGCCATCGTGTACATCGACGTGTTCCGGGCGTTGCCGGTGCTGGTCTGGCTGGTGATCGTCTACTACGCCTTTCCCTTCGTCGGCATCCGCTTCTCGCCCTTCGTCGCCGCCTGCTTCGCGCTGACCACCGTCTCGGCCGCCTATGCCGCCGAGATCTTCCGGTCGGGCATCGAGGCCGTGCCGCGCGGGCAGTTCGAGGCGGCGCGGGCGATCGGCCTGTCGCCTTGGCTGGTGATGGCGAAGGTCGTGCTGCCGCAGGCGATCCGCATCGTCATCCCGCCGCTCACCAACAATTCGATCAACGTCATGAAGGACACCGCGCTCGCCTCGGTCGTCGCGCTGCCGGATCTCCTGAAGCAGGCGACGCAGGCGCAGGCGCTTTCCGCCAACCCGACGCCGCTGATCGGCGCGGCGATCCTCTATCTCCTGCTGCTGCTGCCGCTGGTGCGCCTGGTCTCGCGCTTCGAGCACAAAGGCGACCGCCGCGGCTGATCCAGCCTCTTTTCCAAGACCCTCATTCGGCGCCCACGCGCCCGACAAAGGTACTGCCATGACCCTCGACCTCGATTTCGTCCGCCACCAGTTTCCGGCCCTCTCCAGCGAGTGGGCCTATATGGACAATGCCGGCGGCAGCGCTGTGCTGTCCCGCGTCGCCGCGCGCATCTCCGACTATCTGCTGACCACGCACGTCCAGACCGGCGCGAGCTACGGCCCGAGCCAGGAGGCGACACGGCGCGTCGGCGAAGTGCGCAAGGCGTTCGCGACGTTCATGAATGCCGATCCCGGCGAGATCGTCATGGGCCCGTCGACGACGATCCTGATCCGCTTCCTGTCGGAGGCGATGACCGGCAAGCTGCAGCCGGGCGACGAGATCATCCTGACGAACACCGACCACGAGGCCAACATCGGCCCCTGGCTGAAGCATGAGGCGCGCGGCGTCGTCATCAAGTTCTGGAAGTGCGATCCCGAGACGTTCGAGCTCGATCTCGCCGATCTCCAGGCGCTGATCACCGACAGGACCAAGCTCGTCTGCGTGACGCACGCCTCGAACATTCTCGGCACCATCAACCCGATCCGCGAGATCGCCGACATCGCCCATGCCGCCGGCGCCGAGGTCTGCGTCGACGCCGTCGCCTACGCGCCGCACCGCGCGGTCGACGTCCAGGCGCTCGGCTGCGACTACTATATCTTCAGCGTCTACAAGGTGTTCGGGCCGCATTTCGCGGTGATGTTCGGCAAGCGCGACAAGCTCTTGGAACTCGACAACATCTACCACTACTTCTTCGACAAGAGCCGCGTGCCGCACAAGATCGAGCCCGGCAACATCAACTACGAGCTGGCCTGGGGCTCGATCGGCGCGGTGGAGTATGTCGAGGAACTGGGCGTCCGCACCGGCGCGTCGCCCGGCCGCGTGGCGATCGAGGCGGGTTTCCATCAGATCGCCGAGCAGGAGCGGGTGCTCACGGCGAAGCTGATGGACTTCCTGCAGAGCCGCAATTCGGTGCGGATCATCGGCCGCGCCTCATCTGCCATCGAGGACCGCGTCTCGACCGTCAGCTTCACCGTCGGCACGGAGAGCTCCAAGCGCATCGTCGAGGCCGTCGACGACGCCAAGGTCGGCATCCGCTACGGCGACTTCTATGCCAAGCGCATCGTCGAGGAGCACGGCCTCGGCGCCACCGATGGCGTCGTGCGCGTCTCGATGGTGCACTACAACACGCTGGAAGAGGTCGACCGGCTGATCGCGGCGCTGGAGCCCAGCCTCTGATGCTCGACCTCGTCATCTCCGGCGGCACCGTCGCCACCGCGTCCGACACCTTCCTCGCCGATGTCGGCATCCGGGACGGCGTCATCGTCACCCTCGGCCATGACCTCGGGCCGGCGCGCGAGACCATCGACGCGACCGGCAAGTTCGTGCTGCCGGGCGGCATCGACAGCCATGTGCACCTCGCCCAGCCCTCGGGCGAGGGCATCGTCATGGCCGACGGCTTCGAGAGCGGCACCCGCTCGGCGCTCTACGGCGGCAACACCACGGTGCTGCCGTTCTGCCTGCAGCAGAAGGGCGAGAGCCTGCGCGAGGGGCTGAAGCGCTACCATGCGCTGGCCGAGGGCAATTGCTACACCGACTTCTCCTTCCACCTCATCGTCTCCGATCCGACCGAGGCGGTGCTCGGCCAGGAGCTGCCGGCGCTGGTCGCCGACGGCTACACCTCCTTCAAGGTGTTCATGACCTATGAGGGGCTCCGGCTGAACGATGCCGAGATCCTCGCGACCATGGACGTCGCCCGCCGCACCGGCGCGCTGGTCATGGTCCACTGCGAGAACGAGGACGCGATCCGCTACCTCATCGGCCGGCACGAGGCCGAGGGCGAGGTGCGCCCGCGGGCGCACGCTTCGACGCGGCCCGTGGCGGCCGAGCGCGAGGCGACGCACCGGGCGATGTCGCTCGCCGAGATCGTCGACGTGCCGGTGGTCATCGTCCACGTCTCCAACGGGGCCGCGATCGACGAGATCCGGCGTGCGCGGGCGAGGGGCCGCAAGGTCGTGTCGGAGACCTGCCCGCAATATCTCACTTTGACGGCAGCCGACCTCGAGGGCATGGACTGGGAGGGCGCGAAGTTCGTCTGCTCGCCGCCACCGCGCGATACGCAAGAGCAGGCGGCCTGCTGGAACGGGCTGGAGGACGGCGTCTTCGACCTGTTCTCCTCAGATCATTGCCCGTTCCGCTACGACGATCCCGCGGGCAAGCTGAACCCGAAGGGCGCCAAGAATTTCCGCCATATCCCGAACGGCATTCCGGGCGTCGAGACGCGGCTGCCGATCCTGTTCTCGCAAGGCGTGATGGCCGGCCGCATCGACCTGCCGCGCTTCGTCGCGCTGACCTCGACCAACCATGCGAAACTCTACGGGCTGGAGAAGAAGGGCCGCATCGCCATCGGCTGCGACGCCGACATCGCGATCTGGGACCCGGCGGTCAAGCGCACCATCCGCCATGCCGACCTGCACGACGGTGCCGACTACAGCCCGTACGAGGGCATCGAGATCACCGGATGGCCGGTGACGGTGGTGCTCGGCGGCAAGGTCATGCTGCGCGACGGCGTGCTGGAGGGCACGAAGGCCGATGGCGCCTATGTCAGCCGCAGCCTTTCCAGCCTGACGGCGGGCAAGGCCGTTTAGAGCGCCGCGCGTGCGTTCGCACGCACAAAGGACGCTCTAACTCCTTTAATCTACGCATCGGACTGTCCGTAAATCGATTCCGATTTTCGGGCCGATGCTGCAGCACCGGGACCAGGCCGGTCAGTGCCAGCGCCCCCGCGGAATGAAATTCCTGCGGGGGCCGGTAAAACAGAAAGTTTAATATCGACTGTTTCGGTAGATTGACTAGTCTCGGGGCCAGAGATCGCGTTTGGCGCGGCACCCTCGCAGGACACTTCCCGTCCGTTTCCCCCCGGCCGAAATCCGGCCGCCGAAAGGAGATCCATGTCCCGATCGACGACGCTTCTCGCCGCCCTCGGCCTGTCGCTGGCCTTTGCGCTGCCGGTGCTGCCGGCGGCCGCGCAGCAGACCATCCTCAACGTCTCCTACGATCCGACGCGCGAGCTCTACAAGGATTTCAACGCCGCCTTCGCCAAGCACTGGGCCGCGGAGGGCCACGATGCCGTCGCCATCCGCCAGTCGCACGGCGGTTCCGGCGCCCAGGCGCGCACGGTGATCGACGGGCTCGATGCCGACGTGGTGACGCTGGCGCTGGAGGCGGACATCAACGCCATCGCCGAGAAATCCGGCAAGATCAACGCCGACTGGCGCGGCCGTCTGCCGAACAACAGCGCGCCCTACACCTCGACCATCGTCTTCCTCGTGCGCAAGGACAATCCGAAGGCGATCAAGGACTGGGGCGACCTCATCAAGGACGGCGTCGAGGTGATCACCCCGAACCCGAAGACCTCCGGCGGGGCGCGCTGGAACTACCTTGCCGCCTGGGCCTGGGCGAACCAGCAGTACGGCGGCGACGCGGCCAAGACCAAGGAATTCGTCGGCCAGCTCTACGGCCACGTGCCCGTGCTCGACAGCGGCGCCCGCGGTGCCACCACGACGTTCGCCCAGCGCGGCATCGGCGACGTGCTGCTGGCCTGGGAGAACGAGGCCTTCCTGACTCTGGAGGAGCTTGGCGCCGACCAGTTCGAGATCGTCGTGCCGTCGATCTCGATCGTTGCCGAGCCGCCGGTGGCGGTGGTCGACAAGAACGTCGACGCCAAGGGGACGCGCGAAGTCGCCGAGGCCTATCTGAACTATCTCTACTCGCCGGAAGGCCAGGCGATCGCGGCAAAGCACTTCTACCGGCCGTTCAAGCCGGAGCTCGCGGCGAAGGAAGACATCGCGCGGTTTCCGCAGGTGAAGCTCATCAGCATCGACGACAAGCTGTTCGGTGGCTGGGCCAAGGCGCAGCCCGAGCATTTCGGCGATGGCGGCACGTTCGATCAGATTTACAAGCCGAAGGGCTGAGCCGAGCACGGCGCGGACATAGTCCTGCGCTTTCGATGTAAGGGACTGGAATCACAGCGATTCCGGTCCCTTTTTCATGGCGCGGACTTGGCTGTCCTGCGCCGCTGCCGATATCGAGGTTAAGTTTTACTGAAACAGAAAGCACGAATTTTCAGGAGCGCCCAAACCAACAATAAACCAAATATAAGTAGCCAAACACCGAAAGAGCGATTCATTCAAATTGTCGATAGCTAGCAATGAGATCGTTCAAAGAATAGCTGCATAAGTATCCCTGCAAGCAACGAGCACAACGCTTCTGCGGCACTCACGGGGAAAACTACAATGGTCAGCATCAACAACACCGCCGGTAACTCTGCAGTTCTCGCTTCGCTCCGCCAGATCAACAAGGACATCGCGACGAACCAGACCCGCATCGGTACGGGTCTGAAGATCAACAATTACTCCGACAACGCTGCGCTCTTCACCACCGCCCAGAGCATCCGCAGCAACGTCAAGTCGCAGGACACGCTCTCTGCGAATATCGGCCTCTCGAAGGCCCGTGCCGATGCCGCCGGCGCCGGCCTGGACAAGATCAGCGACATTCTCACCAAGATGGCCGATGTAGCCTCGTCGACGACCTCCACCTCCACAGCCGCAGAGGTCTCCGCAGCGTCGAGCAAGATCGCTTCCTACCTGACCCAGGTCACCGCGCTCACCGCGTCCTCGGGCTTCCAGGGCACCAACCTGCTCAAGGGTACCGCAACCGAAACGGTCAAGTTGTCGACCGAGACCGGCGCGTCGATCGCCTATGTCGGCACCGATCTCGAGACCGGTACGGCCTATGCCGCGCTGAAGACCGCTGCAACGGCTGCGGCGACAGGCGCCGACATCGCCGCGCTCTCGACGAAAGTCACGGCTGCCCTTGGCGAAGTCGTCGGCCTGCAGGCTAGCGTCTCGTCCTTCTCGGAAATGCTCGGCTCGCAGCTCGACTTCCAGACCACGCTGAAGAGCATCAACGAGAACGCGCTGAGCTCGATCGTCGACGCCAACCTCGAGGAAGAGTCGGCCAAGTCGACCGCCCTGCAGGTCAAGCAGCAGCTGGCCTACCAGGCCCTCTCGATCGGCAACTCGTCGGCCCAGAACGTCCTCCGTCTCTTCCAGTAAGAGACCGAGCTTCCCCTTAAGCCGCGCGGGCGACCTCGCGTCTCCCCGTCGCGACCAGCACATCGCGGCTTAACCAGGGCCCTCCGGCGTATGCCGGGGGGCCTTTCGCGCGTTGAGGGGCGCGCCTTACCGGCTGCTGCCCCGCCGCGCCACCCAGCGCTCGAGGCCCGACAGGCCGTCATAGATCAGCACCGCCAGCACCGCGACGATCAGGCCGCCTTGCAGGACGAAGGCGAGGTTGCTGGAGACGAGGCCGGCGATGATGACTTCGCCGAGGGTCTTGGCAGCCACCGTCGAGCCGATGGTGGCGGTGGCAAGTCCGATCACCGCCGAGAGGCGGATGCCGGAAAGGATCGCGGGCAAGGCCAGCGGCAGTTCCACCCGCCACAGCTGCTGCCAGCCGGTCATGCCGGCGCCGCGTGCGGCTTCCCGGATCGTCGGCGGCAGGCCGGTCAGGCCCGACACGGTGTTCTCGAAGATCGGCAGCAGCCCGTAGAGGAACAGCGCGATCAGCGTCGGCTTCTCGCCGAAGCCCACCGCCGGCACGGCCAGCGCCAGCACCGCCACCGGCGGAAAGGTCTGGCCGATGTTGACGATGCTGCGCGACAGCGGCAGGAACTCCGCCCCGATCGGCCGGGTCACGAGGAGGCCGAGCGACACCGCGACGATCGCCGCCGCCGAGGTCGCGAGGAACACCGTCCGCAGATGCGACAGCGTCAGCGCGAGCAGGCTGCCCTGGTTGTAGACCGCCGGCGCGTTGTTGTTGGTGAACGGGCGCAGCAGCGGCGCGAAGGGCTCGGGGTCGACGAGGAACGCGATGAGAAGGGCGAGCGCCACCAGCCGCAGCAGCACCGGCCACCAGCGGCTCACGGCGCGGGTCTCGCCGCATGGCGCACCAGCGCCTCGATCGTCACCCGGCCGATCATCGTCCCGTCGGTGTCCGCCACCGGCACTGCAGTGCGGCCGGACCAGAGCAGTTCGGCCAGCGCATCGCGCTGCGAGGCCGTCGCTGCGATCGCCGTGCCCTCCGCGGTGCCAGGCTCCACCAGTGCGCCGACCGTCCCGAGCGACAGCAGCCGGAACGGCCGCTCGGCCGTGCCGATCAGCGTCTCGACGAAAGGCGTCGCAGGCCGCGCGAGGATCTCCGCCGGGGTGGCGAACTGGATCAGCCGGCCGGCATCCATCACTGCGATCTTGTCGCCGAGGAGGATCGCCTCCTCCATGTCGTGGGTGACGAGGATGATCGTCGTGCCGAAGCGTTTCTGGATGTCGAGGAGATCGGTCTGTGCCTTGGCGCGGATCACCGGGTCGAGCGCGCCGAAAGGCTCGTCCATCAACAGGACGTTCGGCTCAGCCGCCAGCGCCCGGGCGACGCCGACGCGCTGGCGCTGGCCGCCGGAGAGCTCGTGCGGGTAGCGGGCTGCGAACAATGCGGGGTCGAGCGAGAAGAGCTCGAGCAGTTCTGCGACGCGCTTCTCGGTGCGCGCCCGGTCCCAGCCGAGGAGAGCCGGGACGGTCGCGATGTTCTCGGCCACCGTCCGGTGCGGGAACAGGCCGTCGCCCTGGATGGCATAGCCGATGCGCCGCCGCAGCTCGAAGCCGGGGAGGCTGCGGTTGTCCTCGCCGTCGAGGCGCACCGTCCCCGATGTCGGCTCGACCAGCCGGTTGATCATCCGCATCAGCGTCGTCTTGCCGGAGCCGGACGTGCCGACGATGACGGCGATGCTGCGCGGCTCGATCACCATCGACACGCCGTCGACCACGGTCGTCTCGCCATAGCGCTTGGTGAGACCGTCGATCTCGATCATGACGCCTTCCTCTGTCCCTCTGCCCCGCGGGGCCGGCTGAGCTCGATGCCGGCATCGAGGATAACGGCGGCGGCAAACGCCATCGCCACCGTCGGCAGTGCGCCGAGGAGGACGAGGTCGAGCGCGGTCTGGCCGATGCCCTGGAAGACGAAGACCCCGAGCCCGCCGCCGCCGACCAGCGCTGCGATGGTGGCCATGCCGATGTTCTGGATCAGGACGATGCGGATGCCGGTGAGGATCAGCGGCAGCGCCAGTGGCAGTTCGACGCCGAAAAGCCGCTGGCGGTCGGTCATGCCGACGCCGCGCGCCGCATCGTTGGCGGCGGGCGAGACGCTGGCGAGGCCGACGACGGTGTTCGCCACCACCGGCAGCAGCGAATAGAGGAAGAGCGCGACAAAGGCCGGGGCGCCGCCGATCCCGCGAATGCCGACGGCGGACGCACCGGGCACGTTGGCCGCCACCCAGGCGAGCGGCGCGATCAGGATGCCGAAGAGTGCGATGGAGGGAATGGTCTGCACCATGTTGAGGACGCCCAGCACCCCCGCCCGCAGCCGCGGCACGCGGTGGCAGACGACGCCAAGCGGCAGGCCGACGAGCGCGGCGGCGGCGAGCGAGCCGAACGCCAGAACCGCGTGGCGGCCCATCTCGGTCCAGAAGCTGTCGGCGCGACCAGCATATTCCTTCATGATCGACAGCCCGTCCCACTGGCCGGAGGCAAGCAGTCCCCATGCCGCGAGGAAAACGCCCGCCAGCATCGCGATGCGCTGCAACGGCGTCGGCCGCAGGCGGGTGAAGGCGTCGGTCGCCAGCAGTGCGAAGCCGAAGGTCATGACCCAGAAGCCCGACGCCGGCGAAACCCGCGCATAGGGGTTGGCGGCCGGCGCGAGGTGCCCGGCCGCTACGCCGATCAGGATGGCGATGGTGGCAAGGCCGACGAGGCTGGCGGCAAGGCGCAGAAGCCCGGGGGTGCGCAGCGCGGCGATCGCGAGCGTCGCGAGGATCGCCGCCACGAAGACGAATGCGGCCGCCGTGGGCAAAGCCACGGTCATGGTCTCGGCAGTGCCGGGGACGATGCGGTTGGCGCGGAAAGTCGCGAAAGGCAGAAGCGCGCCGGCGCCGATGATGAGGGCGATGGCGATGCCGAGCTTGTCTGGCCGCCATACGGCTGCCGCCGCCCGTCGGGGGAGGGGCGGCGGCAGGGGCCGCGTTTCAGCGGCCGACGGGATCGGCGGGAGGCTTATTTGACGAAGCCGTTCTTGGTCAGGAACTCCTGCGCCACGGCCTTTGCTGGCTCGCCGCCGACCTGCACGCGGCCATTCAGCTCCTGCAAGGTGACGAGGTCGAGCTTCTCGAACACCGGCTTCAGCAAGGCCTCGATCTCCGGATGCTGCTTCAGCACGGCCTCGCGGATGATCGGCGCCGGCTGGTAAACCGGCTGCACGCCCTTGTCGTCGGTCAGCACCACGAGGCCGGACGGGGCGATGCCGCCATCGGTGCCGTAGACCATCGCGGCGTTCGCGCCGTTGGTCTGGTTGGCGGCAGCCGCGATGGTCGCGGCGGTGTCGCCACCGGACAGCGTGATCAGCTGATCGGACTTCAGCGTGAAGCCGTAGGCGGTCTGGAAGGCCGGCAGGGCCGCGGCCGAGTTGACGAACTCCGCGGAGGCCGCAAGCTTGGCCGTGCCGCCGCCGGCGACGAACTTGCCGAAGTCGCTGAGGCTCGCGAGCTTGTCGGCCTCCGCCATGTCCTTGCGGACGGCGATCGCCCAGGTGTTGTTCGCCGGCGAGGGCGTCAGCCAGACGATCTTGTTGGCGTCGTAGTCGAGCTTCTTCGCCTCGGCATAGGCCTTGGCGGCATCCTTCCAGGCGGGATCCTCGGCCTTCTCAAAGAAGAACGCCGCGTTGCCGGTGTATTCTGGGTAGATGTCGACCTCGCCGGCGATCAGTGCCTGGCGCAGGATCGGCGTGCCGCCCAGCTGCAGCCGGTCGGTCGTCGCGATCTTGTTCGCCTCGAGTACGCCGAGGATGATGTTGCCGAGAACGCCGCCCTCGGTGTCGATCTTCGAGGACACCACCACCTGCGCGTTCGCCGAGGCGACGAGAAGGCCGGTGGCGATGGCGGCGCCGAGAAGGGTCTTGCCGAAACGCATGATGCAATCCTTGATGGGGTCTGGCCCTGCCGGGTCTGGCGGTATCGGGCAATCCGCAGTGAGCTCGGGGCGCCGTCTGGCATTCCCACAGCGGAACTGGTCCAGCGACGACGATAGCCAAGCCCCCCGGCGGTGCCGAGCAAGGATTTTCCGTTCACGACGGCGTTTGGAGGCAGGTTTTACCCCGGCTTGGGGCGAGAGGCGCCGCAGGGGCTGCAACGGCTGCAACGGCCCGGTCTTCGGCGCGTTGGCTCGAGGATGCGCTGCCGTAAAGGCCCCAAGGGAGTTGGGGAGGTGGACGATCGGTCCTCTTCTCTTCGCAGGCCTCAAGGGCGAGAAGAGCAGCAATCCCGCGCGGCGACGACGCCGAGCCCGCGGTTTCTTTTCTGGCCCGCTGTTTCTTTTCTTGAGCTGAAAGTGCCGATGACCGTCCCGCCGATCTCCTCCGAATGGCCGCCGCTTGATCCGATGAAGGTCGGCCTGCGCTGCCGCTGCCCGCGCTGCGGAGAGGGGGCGCTGTTCGACGGGTTCCTGACCATCGCCCCGCGCTGCGAGGTCTGCGGTCTCGACTACGGCTTTGCCGATCCCGCCGACGGCCCGGCCTTCTTCGTCATCTGCTTTGCCTGCATTCCCTCGGTGCTCTTCGCCGTCTGGCTGGAGGTCGCCTTCGACGTGTCGATCTGGGTGCACCTCTTCGTCAGCGTCCCCGTCATCCTCCTCAGCTGCCTCCTGCCGCTGCGGCCGCTGAAGGGATGGCTCGTCGCCAGCCAGTATTTCCACAAGGCCGAGCAAGGGCGGCTCGTGGGCCCGGACGATTGAGGCTTGTCGCCCGGCTGGCTGTTGGCGGCTGCAGTCGGGCCTCTTCCCGGAGGCGCTGCATTATGACCGCGCTGATCTCGCCGCAGGGCGAGCGGCCTACTTGGTCTCGCCGGGCGAGCGGTTATAGACGTCGTCGCTGCGCACGATGTCGTCCTCGCCGAGATAGCTGCCGATCTGCACCTCGATGAGCTCGAGCGGCACCTTGCCGGGGTTCTCCAACCGGTGCCATTGCGTCGCCTGGATGTAGAGGCTCTCGTTCTCGCGGGCGAAGCGCACCTCGTCGCCCACCGTCACCTTCGCCGTGCCCTTGACGACGATCCAGTGCTCGGAGCGGTGGTGGTGCATCTGCAGCGAGAGTTGGCTGCCCGGCGTTACGTGCAGCACCTTCACCTGAAAGCGCTGCTGCAGCGACAGCGTTTCGAAATAGCCCCAGGGCCGATGCGCGCGCAGGTGCTGCTCGTGCTCGCGCCGCCCGCCGAGCTTCAGGCGCTGGACGATCGCGCCGACCTCCTGCGAGCGGGAGCGGTCGGCGACCAGCAGCGCGTCCGGCGTGTCGACGATGACGAGGTCGCTGACGCCGAGCGTAGCGACGAGCGATCGCTCCGAGTGAATGTAGGTGTTCTGGGTGTCGATCAGCACGGCGTCGCTGTGCACGGCATTGCCGTCGGCATCGTGCACGGAGGCGTCCCAGAGCGACGCCCAGGAGCCGACATCGCTCCAGCCGACGCTGAGCGGCACCACGGCGGCCCGGTCGGTGCGCTCCATCACGGCATAGTCGACCGACACCGAGCGCGCGCGCGCAAAGCTCGCCGTCTCCAGCCGGATGAAGTCGAGATCGCGCACCGCGCCGTCGACCGAGGCCCTGACGGCGGCAAGGATTTCCGGCTCGAGCCGCGCCATTTCCGACAGGAAGGTGCGCCCGTGCAGCAGGAAGATGCCGCTGTTCCAGGCGTAGTCGCCGCTGGCGAGATAGCCGCGCGCGGTCTCGGCATCCGGCTTCTCGGCGAAGCGGCGGACGTTCGCGGCCGCCCCCCCGGCCAGCGCGTCTCCGGACTGGATGTAGCCATAGCCGGTGTTCGGCTCGGTCGGCGTGATGCCGAACAGCACCAGCCGGCCGGTGCGCGCCACCTCGGCCGCCTTGGCGACGCCGGCGGCAAAGCCCGGCACGTCGGCGATCAGGTGATCGGAGGGCATGACGCAGAGGATCGCTTCGGGATCCTCGTCGACGAGCAGCATGGCGGCCGCCGCGATCGCCGGGGCGGTGTTGCGCGCCTCCGGCTCCAGCACCATCATCTTCGGCGTGATGCCGGCCGCATCGCATTCGGCGCGGACGAGGAAGCGGTGGTCGTTGTTGCAGAGGATCGTCGGTGCCGCGACGCCCGCGGTCGTGCCGAGCCGCTCGAGCGTGGCGCCGAGAAAGCTCGGCCGGTCCTCGAAGAAGCGGATGAACTGCTTGGGATGCATGGCGCGCGACAGCGGCCAGAGCCGCGTGCCGGAGCCGCCGGACAGGATCACCGGGTAGATCGTCATCGCCGTTCCTCGCATCGCGCGCCGCCTGCCGCCGCGCTGCGCGACGATTAGCCGAGATCGCCCCCCCGACGCAATTTGCCGGCCGGCTTTTCCGTCGCCGTGGTGCGGAGAGATGAATCGGCCCCGTCCCGGATGGCTCCGGAAGGGGTTTCGCGGATGCACCGACCCGGCGCGCCGGACCTGCGACGGGGGCACAATCCGCTGGGCCGCGGCGACACCCGCGGCACGTCCTCCAGCGATACCTTGCCTGCCGCGAGCCTCGCGTAAAGGTTAGGCAATTTGCTGGCAATGCAATCTGAAATTGCAACCAGAAATAGCGTCTGCTACATCATCTGACATCGCCGGGACATGATCTTCGGCCGGCGACGATCCGGGGCGGAGAGGCTTTCGGCAAGGCGGCAGAGGCCGTGCGGCGTCTCTTCTGAGCACACGTTCCTTGCCCGCAGAAATAACGAAGCGATCTTTTTTCCTCAGCGTCTTCAGAGAGTCAGCAGTTTACACGGGTATCCGGCATTTCCTCCATTCGAGAGAAAAGGCAGATCCATGACGACATCCCCGCAGCGGATGATCTTCGGCATTCAGCCGACCGGATGGACCAATGACGACTTTCCGGAGATCGGAAATGACGTGCCCTATCAGAAAATCCTCGACGAGACCGCCGAGGCCGGTTTCGAGGGCGGTAGCACCGGACACAACTATCCGGTGCAGACTCCCTCGCTCCTGGAGGCACTCGCCACGCGCCGGCTGAAGATCGCCAGCACCTGGGCCGGCACGAGTTTCACCACCGGCATCGACGCGGCGGCCGCCATGGCGGCGTTCCAGGCGCAGGTGGCTTTCCTGAAGACGGTGGGGGCGCAGGATGTGGTCGTCGCCGAGCTCGCGGGCGCGGTGAACCAGATCCGGACGGTGCCGGTGCTGACGGGGCGGCCGGTCTTCAACGAGCCGCAATGGTATCTCCTGACGCGCTCGCTGAACGAGGCCGGTCGCTACGCGCACGAACAGGGCATGCAGCTCAGCTACCACCCGCATGTCGGCACCGGTGTCATGACCTATGCCGAGGCCGGCCGGTTGATGGACGCGACGAACCCCGCCTATGTCGGCCTTTGCCTCGACACCGCGCACCTTCACTATGGCAGTGCCCTGGCGCAGCGGGACGCCGGGCACGACGCGGCCGATGGCCAGCGGGCGCTGGTCGAGTTCACCCGCCGCTATGCCGGGCGCATTACCCACGTGCATCTGAAGAACGTGCGCGGCGCGGTTCTGGCGCCGGCGGTGGACCAGGATTTCAGTTTCTACCAAGCGATCCTCCAGGGCATTTTCACGGTGCCCGGCGATCCCGAGGGGAGCCTCGACCTTCGCCCCGTCCTGCAGATCCTGCAACAGGTCGGCTATCACCGGTGGATGGTCATCGAGGCCGAGCAGGATCCCGCCAAGGCCAATCCGCTGCAGAGCGCCCGCACAGCCCGCGCGTTTCTGCGCCAACATCTGGGGTGGTGAGATGACCGGTGGTGAGATGACCAAGGCCGTCCAGCGCGAGATCTACTTCAGCTTCTTCATGTTCACCGCCGACCTGCGCCCCGGCGACGCTGAATACGCCAAGTTGCTGGTCCGGCACATGAAGGTGCTGGCCGAGATGGGCTATACCGGCTTCGATCTCCACATCGCCGTCGGCGCCGCGGAGCGCGACCATCGCGCCGAGGTCGAGCGCTATGTGATCCTCAAGAAGACCTTCGACGCTGCCGGGCTGAAGGGCCTGAAGTTCACGACGAATGTCGGCACGACGCGCACCTTCGATCCGACATCGCCCTATGAGGATCAGCGCCGCGAGGCCCTGTCCTATCTGAAATCGCGCGTCGACATCACGGCCATCCTCGGCGATGGCGACTCGATCATGTCCGGCCCGTTCCTCTATCCCTACGGCGTGTTCCCGCTGACCGACGGCGGCGATCCGATCGTCAGCGATGCGCTGCAGGACTGGATGAAGCCGCGCTACGAGGCGGCCCGGCCGCTGTTCCACGCGCTGACCGAATACGCGTCCGGCAAGGGCGTGAAGCTGGCGATCGAGCCGGTGAAGAGCTGGGAGACGCCGCCGCCGAACATGGTGTCGGAGGCGCTGGATTTCCTCGCGCAGGCCGACAGTCCGCGCTGCGGGGTGACGATCGATACGGCCCAGGTGGTTATGGAAAGCCAGGGCCCGGCGATCTTCCGCCAGAACGTCGCCCGCGCCGCCCGCGAGAAGCGGCTGTTCTACGTGCACATCTCGGCCCCCGACCGCGGGGCGGTGAAGGACAGCTGGATCCCCTGGGACGTCATGCTCGGCGAGATCGAGCCTGTCTATGCCGGTCCGTATCTCGTCGAAGTGTTCAACGCGATCCCGCCTTTCGACAGCTCGATGCGGATGGCGCGCCGACGGTTCTGGCGGCCCGGCGAGGACGCGCCGGAGAAGGGGCGCGACAGCGCCTACGACGTCGCCCACGCCGGCCTGACCGTGCTGCGGGAGCAGATCGCCATCAACGCCACACGCCGAGCGGCGGCCCAGCCGACCGTCCACGCCTGAGCCTGCCTATTCGGCCCGCCAGCACAGAGCGCCGACGCTCTGGTCAAGCCGGCGCGGATGCACCTGCAGCTTTCCCTATCGGCCGAAGCCCGGAGACTCCCATGGTCGCGCCCTTGCCGGATCCCATCATCATCGCCCACCAGGCGGGCGACGTCCGGGTCCACACCTTCATCTCGGCCTATACCGGCGACAACATCGCCAATGCGACGCATATCGTCGAGAGCCAGAACGTTCTGGTCCTCGTCGACGGCCAGTTTCTGGCGCCCTATGCCCGGCAGTTCCGGGCCTATGCGGACAGCCTGAACAAGCCGATCGATCGGCTTTACCTGTCGCACCGCCACCCCGACCACTGGTTCGGCCTCGGCGATGCCTTCGCCGACGTCGCCATCCATGCGCTGCCGGAAACCATCAGCTTCCTGGAAGAACATGGCGAGGACTCGCGTCAGGATCACTGGAAGCTCGGACGGCTGGCGCCGGAGACGGTCGTCATTCCGACCCACAGCATCAGTCCGGGCGAAGAGCACATCGACGGCATCAAGTATGTCTTCGACCGTATCGTCGACACGGAGATCGATTTCCTGCTGACGATCGGGCTGCCGGACCACGGCGTCTTCATCGCCCAGGACCTCATCTACAGCGGCACGCATCTCTACCTGACGCAGCACATGGCCCACTGGATCGGTGTCCTTAAGCGGCTGCTCCTGTCGGATTACGACCTGTTCCTGCCCGGGCACGGGGTTCCCGCGGGCAAGGCGGAAATTGCCGGCAACGTCGAATACCTGTCCGCGGCCCTTGCGGCAGTGGGCGAGGGCCTCACCGGCGAGGCGTTCAAGCACTTCCTGCTGCAGCGTTACCCTGGCCGTCTCTGCCCCGGGATCTTCGACATCTACCTGCCGCGCCTGTTCGGCAGCGCGAGCGACTACTAGCGGATCCTGCAACGGGGTGATCTGCCCCGCCGGCAAATAAACGTTCGGAAACAGAGAGATGAGCAATCCATGTGCGTCCGGCCCGGCGCATGGCGGTCTGCTGCCCCGTAAAATGCCCTCAGCCAAGAAGGCTTCATCCCGATGGAACAGCGATACACGGTCGGACAATACCTCGCCGACAGGCTGCATGAACTCGGCCTCCGGCATCTGTTCTCGATCGCCGGCGACTATTCGATCCAGTGGGTCACCCGCTACGCCGCGACCAGCGGCATCGAGGTCGTCGCCGAGGTCAACGAACTGAATGCCGGCTACGCCGCCGACGGCT
The DNA here is from genome assembly GCF_055730125.2 of Mesocryomonas fontinalis. Taxonomy (NCBI): domain Bacteria; kingdom Pseudomonadati; phylum Pseudomonadota; class Alphaproteobacteria; order Hyphomicrobiales; family Aurantimonadaceae; genus Mesocryomonas; species Mesocryomonas fontinalis. The sequence goes on from NZ_JBUZWG020000001.1 coordinate 175,385, forward strand.
ATGCCCGGCTGAAGGGGATCGGCGCGCTCTGCACCACCTACTCGGCCGGCGCCCTCTGCGCGGTGAACGCGGTGGCCGGCGCCTATGTCGAGCGGGTGCCGGTCGTCCTCATCAACGGTGCCCCCAGCATCAAGCGCACGCTGACCTTCGAGCAGACCGGCTTCAGCTCGCATCATTTCATCAGCGGACGCGAAACCGACCTGCAGGTCTTCGAATACATCACGGTGGCCGCGGTGCGCGTCGACAGCCCGGAGATCGGGCCGATGCAGATCGACTATGCGCTGACCCAGTGCATCACCGAAAGACGCCCGGTCTATATCGAGCTTCTGGAGGACATGATCGACCTCGAATGCCCGCGCCCGGCAAGGCCGTTGCGCCCGGCGCGCGGGCTGTCCGATGCCGAGAGCCTTGCCGACGCGATCGAGCGGCTCGGCGACCGGCTGCAGCAAGCGAAGAACCCGCTGCTCTGGATCGGCGTCGAGGTCGATCGTTTCGGCCTGCACGCAGAGGCCGAGCGCCTTATCCGCCAGTTGAACCTTCCGTACGTGACAGAACTCCTCAGCAAGGCGGTCCTGTCCGAGGACGACGACCAGTTCGCCGGCGTGTTCGACGGCATGTCTTCCGCCGCAGCCACGCAGAAGCTCGTCGAGGATGCCGATTTCGTCCTGGCGCTCGGGGTCTGGCTGAACGACATCAACGTGCTCGGATGGACCATCGATTACGACAAGACGGCGTTCGTCTCGATGGAGACGGTGAAACACGGCACCTTCTTCGGGGCGCAGGTAAACCTCGGCGACCTGATCGATGGCCTGCTGCAGCAAGGTTTGCGGCGTGATCTCCAACGTCCCGAGGCCGAGTGCGAGCCCGTTCCCGCCGCCAAGGACCCCGGCGGGGCCATCACCTACCAGGGCTTCTACCACGTCATCCCCCGGCACATCGACGCCGACACGATCGTCGGCAGCGATGCCAGTCTCAACTATTTCGGCAGTCTGCTGCTGAAGATCAGCCAGCCGCGCGGCTTCATCGTCCAGTCCTCCTACTCGGCGATCGGCTATAGCGGCCCGGCCGCGACCGGCGTCTGCCTCGCCAAAGAACACTACCAGCGGATGATGGTGTTCTCCGGCGACGGCGGTTTCCAGATGACCGCACAATGCCTCTCGACGCAGACCCGCCTGAAGCTCGACCCGATCATCTTCGTCATCGACAACGGCGTCTACGGCGTCGAGCAGTGGCTGGCGGACGCCTCGGTGTTCACGTCGGGCGATGCTTTCTACACCGCCTGCATCCTGCATCCCTGGAACTACAGCGAACTGGCTACGGTGTTCGGCTGCCGCGGCTGGAAGGTCGAGACCTATGGCGCGCTGGAGGAGGCGATCCTCTCCGCCAAGGCGCATTCCGGCAGTCCGTCGATCATCCAGGTCGTCGTCGCCGACCACTCGATCCCGACCAACGCGACCTGGAAAAAGGTCTAGCGCCGCTTCGTCGCCGCAGGGCCTGCCGCATCCCCGTGCATCCCCCGCATCTTCTGCCGCATCCTTTCGTCCCGCAGCATGGCCCACCGTCCGGTGGCCACAACCCGAACAGGGGAAAACCATGGCAACGCTGCTGACCGACCACCCAGCCCCCGGCGGCCCTGGCGCCATCGCCATGTGGACCCGTGCCGACAAGGACGCGATCGGGACCGCCTTCTCGTCGGCGAGCCGGATCTGGTTCACCGCTGCCGGTGGCATCGTCACGGAGATCTACTTTCCCGACGTCGACACGCCGCAGATCCGCGACCTCCAGCTGATGTTCACCGATGGCGTGACCTTCTTCCACGACGCGCAGCGCGACTTCACCCATGCGTGGGAGGCGATCGACCCGCGCGCCCCGGCCTTCCGCCTCACCAGCACGGCGATCGGCCAGCCCTATTCGGTCGTCCAGGAGATCATTTCCTCCTCGGACTCTTCCTGCCTGCTCATCCGCACCCGTCTGATCAGCGACAACCCGGCCTTCCTGGCAGGCCTCAAGGTCTACGCGCTCCTCGCGCCGCATCTGGAGGGACAGGGATCGAGCAACTCGGCCTATGTCGCGGCGACCACCGACGGCAAGAAGCTCGTCGCCCGGCACGGCGACTACTGGCTGGCGCTGAATGCCAGCTGCGGCCTCGGCCATACCAGCTGCGGCTATGTCGGGGTGAACGACGGCTGGACCGACATCATCGGCAACCGCCGCCTGCCGGTCTGGGACTATCACTGCGCCGAGAACGGCAATGTCGCGCTGATGGGCGAGATCGCCCGCGGCACCGACACCGAGTTCGTCCTCGGCCTCGGCTTCTGCCTCGACCGGGACGGCAATTCCTCGCAGCCGAACCCGGCGATGGTGATGATCCGCGAGGCGCTTAGCTATCCCTTCGACCAGGAGGCGCCGCGCGGCCAGCTGCAGACCTACATCAACGACTGGGTCGAGGCGCGCCTTGCCTCCCCTGGCTTCAAGCCGGTGCCGAAGACGACGGGCGACAAGGACCGCCTGTTCAACCTCAGCCGCAACGTCCTCATGACGCACGAGGACAAGAGTTCGCAAGGCGCCCTGATCGCCTCGCTGTCGATCCCCTGGGGCTACAACAACCGCGACGAGAACGCCGGCTACCACCTCGTCTGGCCGCGCGACATGTGCCAGAGCGCGACGGCGCTGCTGGCGGCCGGCGAGATGGACCTGCCGCTGCGAGCGCTGATGTTCCTGGCGACCAACCAGTCGCCGGACGGCGGGTTTCACCAGAACTTCTTCATCAACGGCCAGCCCTACTGGGACGGCGTCCAGCTCGACGAACTCTCCTATCCCGTCATCCTCGCCTACCATTTGACGCGGGCGAAGGCGCTGCAGGCCTATAATCCGCGGCCGATGGTGCTGGCCGCCTCGGGCGCGGTGATCGCCAAGGGGCCGATGACGCAGGAGGAGCGCTGGGAGGAGAACGAGGGCTATTCGCCCTCGACGCTCGCCGCCAACATCGCCGGTCTCATCTGTGCGGCCGATCTTGCCGAGAACAACTGGGGCGATCCGGTGACGGCGAAGTTCCTGCGCGAGCACGCGGACTTCCTCGAATCCCACCTCGAGGCCTGGTGCGTCACGACAAAGGGCGAACTCGTGCTGGGAATTGCCGAGCATTACATCCGCCTGCTGCCGACCGAGGTCAAATCCTGGGGCGAGCGCAACCCCTCGCTGCCCGAGGATCCGGATACGGCCACGATCTACCTGAAGAACATCCAGGGCGGCGGCGCCTTTCCGGCCCGCAACGTCGTCGACGGCGGCTTCCTCGAACTCGTCCGCTTCGGCATCCGCGCGGCCGACGATCCGATCATCAAGAACACCGTCGCGGTCATCGATGCCAAGCTGAAGGACGATCTGCCGCAAGGGCCTTGCTACCGCCGCTACAACCATGATGGCTACGGGCAAGGCGACAACGGCGAGCCTTTCGGCTCGACCGGCGTTGGCCGCCCCTGGCCGCTGCTCACCGGCGAGCGCGCGCATTACGAGGTCGCCGCCGGCCGCGACGCCAAGTCCTATGTCCGCACCCTCGAGGCCTTTGCCGGCGCGCGTGGCCTGATCGCCGAGCAGCTGTGGAATGCCCCGGACCTGCCGAACGTCTATCCGCCGCTCACGAAGGGCGGCCCCACCGGCTCGGCCATGCCGCTCGCCTGGGGGCATGCGGAATACATCAAGCTGGTGCGCTCGGTGTCGGACGGCCGGGTCTTCGACCGGATCGATCCGGTCGCCGACCGCTACCTCAAGCCGCATGCCAAGAGCCCGCTCGAGGTCTGGAATTTCGACCGGCAGTTCCTGTCGATGCCAGCCGGCAAGACCGTCCGTATCCCCTTGCCATCCTCCTTCCGCCTGCGCTGGACGAAGGATGACTGGCAGAGCTTCGAGGATCTCACGGCCACCGGCACCGAGGTCGGCATCTACTACGCCGACCTGCCGACCCTTCCCGGCGCGGCCGGATCGGCGCTGACCTTCACCTTCTACTGGCTCTCCAGCCAGAGCTGGCAAGGGTCCGACTTCACCATCAACCTTCACCCCTAGACGGTCGGTTTTAAGATGTCAGAAGCCCTGTCAGATACCGAACACCCCGGCGCGAACCTCGCGCCTACCGGCGCCAGCCTTGCGCCCGCCGTCGCCACCGAGGAGGCCATCGCCGGCGACTACGATGCAGTCATCGTCGGCTCCGGCATTTCCGGCTCGATCATCGCCAGCGCGCTCTCCGAGAAGGGATACCGCGTCCTGATCCTCGAGGCGGGGCTCGGCCGCGACCTCTCGCAGAACGGTTTCCAGCGGTTTCTCGAAACCTTCTACGGCAACCCGAACAAGGACAACAACGCGCCGTTTCCGCGCAATCCGAACGCCGAGATGCCGCGCGGACCGGACCTGCGCAGCCTGAAGGCGGGGCAGACGAACACCGAGGCCTACTGGGTCCAGTCCGGCCCCTATGTCAGCGACTCCGTCTACACCCGCGTGCTCGGCGGCACGACGGTCCACTGGGAAGCCAAGACCATCCGCATGCTGCGCGAGGATTTCCGCCTCAAGAGCCGGTTCGGCCGCGGGCTGGACTGGCCGATCACGCTTGACGATCTGAAGCCCTATTACGACCGCGCGGAGTTCCTGCTCGGCGTCTCCGGCGACGCGGCGGCGCAGCGAACGGTCGGCGTCGAGTACAGCAGCGAGGACTACGTCTATCCGATGGTCGAGCTGCAGCCGAGCTACCTCGACCGGATCGTCGCCGAGCGCCTCTCCGGCATGCGCGACGCGATCGACGGCAAGCCGGTCGACATCGACTGGATCACCTTTCCGCAGGCCAAGAATGCCGATCCGAACCCGGCTTACGCCAAGTTCAACGGTGGTAAGGCGTTCTCGCCCTCCGGCGCGACCAGCCTGCACCAGACCCAGGAGGGCGAGCGCTGCCAGGGCAACACCAACTGCGTCCCGCTCTGCCCGGTCCAGGCGCGCTACGACGCGCGCAAGACGCTGGTCAAGGCCCTCGGCACCGGCCGCGCCAAGCTGCTTCACCAGGCGGTGGCAAGCCGCATCATCCTCGATCCCGAGACCGGCACGGTGACGGAGATCGAGTTCAAGCGCTATTCGGACCGGGGATCGCCGGCGCACACGGTCGGCCGCGTGCGCGGGAAAGTCTTCATCCTGGCGGCGAATGCGGTCGAAAATGCCCGGCTGATGCTGGCCTCGGCGGCCGAGAACGGCCACCCCGTCAACGATCTCACCGGCCGCCACCTGATGGACCATCCCTATCTCCTGACCTGGGGCCTGCTGCCCGAGGACGCGGGAACGGGAAGGGGCCCCTCCTGCACCTCCGGGCTCTGCAATTTCCGGCAAGGTGACTTCCGCAACCGCTACGCCTCGTTCGCGGCCGACATCCACAATGACGGCTGGGGCTGGGCGACCGGGTCGCCGCTGGCCGATCTCGTCGAGTTCGTCGACGAGGACAATCTCTCCGGCCGCGCCCTCCGCGAGGCGCTCGGCCGGCGCCTGTCCCGCCAGCTGCTGCTCGCCTTCATGATCGAGATGCCGGCCGATCCCGCGAGCCGCGTCACCGTCGATCCCCGCCATGTCGATCGCCTCGGCAACATGCGGCCCGTCGTCGACATGAAGATCGGCGACTACAGCATGGCGACGGCGGAATACGCCCGCGGCCTGTGCGGCGGATGTTCGAAAAACTCGGCGTCGAGGATTTCACCCATTACGACCCGTGGGACTACGGCTACGTCCCCTACAACGGCCAAGGCTACGCCATCCGCGGCGGCAACCATCTCTCGGGCACCCATGTGATGGGGACGGGGCGGGAGAACTCGGTCGTCGACGTCGACCAGAAGTCCTGGGATCACCCGAACCTCTACCTCGTCGGGCCCGGCAGCATGCCCTCGATCGGATCGTCCAACACGACGCTGACGGCGGCGGCGCTCTGCCTGAAGACCGCGGACGCCCTTCTCGACCACCTCGCACGCATATGACCTCCCTCCGAAAGCGAGAGCCTGTCATGGAAACGCCCAGCACGATCATCGAGACCGTCGGCCAGTTGAAGCAGTATCTTCAGGTCGCCCTGCAGCTCGAGCATGCGACCATTCCGCCCTATCTCACGGCCGCCTATGCGGCGAATGCCGAGGTCAACCGGCCGGCGATCGACATCATCCGCGCCGTCGCCAAGGAGGAGATGCTGCATCTGACCTTTGCGGCGAACCTCCTCAACGCCATCGGCGGCGCCCCCGATCTCAGCAGCGACGGTTTCGTCCCGGACTATCCGGCGCCGCTGCCGACCGGACAGGACGATTTCGAGGTCGGCATCGAGACGCTCTGCGACCATGCGCTGGCGATCTTTCTGGCGATCGAGCGGCCGACCAGCCTGCAGCCCGAGCACCCCGGCGTCGAGCACATCCGCAAGACCGTCGTGGTTTCCAAACGCCACATGGATCCGTCCGTTCTCGACGCCGAGAACACGCTGGTGCCGATCACCGAAAGGGGCGACGGAAATTTCGAGCTGCACTACGACATCGCCGTCTTGCCGCACCACCAGTTGACCGACAGGCGCCGGTCGATCTCGAGGGCCGGAAAAAGCCTGATCCCGCGGGTCACGGCGAGCACCAACGATGGCGACGATATCGAGCTGCACTATTGGAGCATCGGCGAGTTCTACAAGGCCATCCATCTCGGCTTCGTCGAGCTGACCGTAAAGCTCGGCAACGCCGCGCTGTTCTGCGGCGATCCCCGGCGGCAGGTCGACCCTAAATACTACTACTCCGCCGGCGGCGAACTGACGGTGGTGAGCGACCTCACCAGCGCCCTCAAGGCGATCGACTTCATCGCCAGCCAGGGCGAGGGCGGCACCGAAAGCGTCTACGACCCCGGCGGCGAACTCGCGCACTACTACCGCTTCGACCAGATCCGCCAGCGGCGCTACTACCGCGATCCGAACAAGGACGGGACGGGCGATGCGCCCGGCCACCCGACGGGCGGCCGGTTTCCGGTGGACATGGCGGCGGTCTTCCCGGTCAAGGCCAATGCCAAGGTGGCCGATTACGCCGGCCATCCCGAGCTCCAGCGCCACGCCCGCCTGTTCAACGGCCGCTACCAGCGTTTCCTCGGCCTTCTCACCCAGGCCTTCAACGGCCATCCCGAGATGCTCGGCAGCGTCTTCACCGCCGAAATGTTCGCGATCAAGGACGCGATGGAGCGGCTCGTGCGCCACCCGCTGCCCGGCACCCGTTTCCATGCGGCACCGACCTTCGAGATGGACGAGGTCCTCCATCCCGACGTCGTGCCGAAGACCCTGCTGAAAGGGGCTTCCCGGATTCCCTCCGCTCCCGGGGGGCCGCCGGCATCCGCTCCGTCCGCGGCCCCTTCAGAAGAGGTGGGCCGCCATGTGTGATCCCCTCGACAGCTTTCTCAGCCTTTCTGTCCAGCTTTGCGGCCTCTCGCGCTTCGATCTCTTGGGGACGGGCTACGGTCCGCGCTATTTCGAAACGGTCGAGCGCATAGTCGGCCCCGAGAGGCTGCAGCGGCTTCTCGATGCCTACGAGGCCTGCGAGGCCGTCCGCAACGCCGAGGGACAACGCGCGTCCTCGGCGCGCAGCCTCGAAGGGGCGATCCTCAACCATCCGGAGTTCGGCCCGATCGCCCGGAACATCACCAAGCTCTGGTACAGCGCGGTCTGGTTCGAACTGCCGCTGACCTGGCGGGCGAATTTCGGCGCGCGGCCCGGCGACAGGACCTTCATCCCGTTTCCCCACGCCTATGCCGAATCCCTCCTCGGCCCCGCCGTCGGCGCACACCCAGCCGGCGCCAAGCCCGGCGGCCACCAGTCCTGGGTCCTGCCGCCGGTGCCGTTGCCGATCCCGGAGGAGTGCATCTGATGCAGCGAAAGATGGAGGCAGGAGTTCATCTTGAATAAGTAAAAATTTGGACGGTTATATTTTATAATAATAACGTCAGGACTCTATTATTCTATGCGCGTAATAATATATTTAAGGAGGCGCGACATGGCGCCTCCTTAAATATCAATAATTAATAATGGAGAGAATTAGCGCTACCTCATGCAGCAGTGCGGTAATTGCTAAAATAAGAGCAGTTGTCTGCTTAATATCGAAAGCGGAGCGACGAGCTGCCATTGTCAGTTCCCTTGATGAAGTAAACAGGAACGTAAACGGCGCCACACAGTCTGCGCAGTGCAAAATATAGGACATTCAACGCCTGCTGGCAATGCAGGAATAAAGTATGCATCCATCAAAAATAAGAACATCTTATTTTTGGCATTTTTGTAAGATAATTATTTAAGCAAGAGAGCCATGCCGTGGCTGGGGCGCCAGGATTCGAACCTGGGAATGGCGGCACCAAAAGCCGCTGCCTTACCACTTGGCGACGCCCCATCGGCGGCTCAGCCGAACGGCGGTTCTATACCGCCTCCGCCGGAGGCTTGCAACGCCGCTCTCACCGCGACCGGCACGTTGAAAAAGATTCACGCCAACCAACTTGCAGCCGCGTGCGGCGGCGGCTATAGAGCCCTCGCAGGTCACGGAGTGTAGCGCAGCCTGGTAGCGCACCTCGTTCGGGACGAGGGGGTCGCAGGTTCGAATCCTGCCACTCCGACCAGCATTCTCAATGAGTTAGCTGTTGCGGTCGGAAGCCAACGCGACCGACTTGGTCGATTGCGCCGGGTTTCTTGTCTCATTTCTGTGAGAACGACCTGCTTCCGTTGTGCAGTGGCAGCATGCCTCGGCGACGTCCAGCTGGCGCCCCACTTCAGCAACAACGACCCTTGTCTTCGTTTCCCGCACCCAGCTGGCCCGCTCTGGAATCTCGGCTATCGAGCGCTCCACGTCGATGCCGGGTGGATTGCGAACACTTCGGATAACCGTCGCCGAACGGCAGCACTGCGCCCCTCTAGGCCGAAAACGATCCTTGCAGACTGCCTTTCAGCAGACATTCGACTCCGAGCCGGTGACCGCCAGCTTCTACGTCCGCAACTGGAGTGTGCGAAGTAGCCAGGTCGGCTGGAAAGCCCGATCGGGCCCTTTCATGTATCGCGCACCTCTCGGACACCTGGCTTGGCTTTACTCCGCCACGCTGGCCTGGATTTTCTCCCCCGTTCACACTTGCCCTTCAAAATCACGAAAACGACAAGCGCCACACGCTGAATGCTGCCGCCATGACCCTCGAAAATGGGTGACTGTCGGGATGCGCACGCCTGACCCGCGGAGCATTCTGCAGACGCCGTATTCCTCGCATCGCCTGCTTCCTGCTTCCTCTGTGGCGCCAATTTGGTCATCGACGGCGCGCTGGGTCAGCGTTCACTCGGCGGTTATTGCCTCTGTCCGACGAGATTCTGGCTCTTTCTTGAGCCGTGGAGCCCGGACCGCAGCCGAGGGAACCATTTTCTCAATCCGCTTCTAGCTGGCACGCCGCTTGCAATGTGGTTTTTGACCACTTTGATCGTTGCGTGGTTTTAACGGAGAAGCTCAATGGGTGACATGCTGGACCGCCGCCGTTTTCTAAAGGGCGCAACACTGATGGCCGGCGCGGCCGGCTTTGCGCAGATCAATCCCGATTTCCTGATTTCCTCGGCGTTTGCCGCCGAGGGCAAGACCATGGTCTTCCTGTCGGCCGAGAACATCACCGGTAACTGGGATCCGAGCGCCCACACGACGCTGTCGCAGAAGAACATCGAAGGCTTCGTGATGGGCTTTCTCACGCGCTCCCCGATGACGCTCGAGAAGCCGGACGAGGTCGTCTACGAGCTCGCAACCTCGATCGAACTGCTCGATCCCAACCGCCTGCAGATCAAGCTGCGCAACGACATCACCTTTCACGACGGCAAGCCGTTCAAGGCCGAGGACGTCAAGGCGACCTTCGAGTACGGCGCGCTGCCGGACCGTCCGGCGCAGTGGTATCCCGGCCCGACCGAGACGCTGACCATCACCACGCCCGACGACTACACGGTGATCGTCGACACCTCGAAGGGCGGCTACCCCGCCCATCTTTTCATCTTTCTGGCGTCCTTTCTGCCCATCATGTCGGCGAAGGATATTGCCGGTGGCCCGAGTGGCCCGCTGTCGCAGCGCCTCAATGGCACTGGGCCTTTCAAGTTCGTCGAGCAGAAGGGCAATGACACAGTGCTCGTCGCGCATGACGGCTATTTCCGCGGCAAGCCCGGCATTCCCGGCATTAACTTCACCTTCGTCGGCGATAGCACCACGCGCATGCTGTCGCTGCTCAACGGCCAGGCCTCAATCGTCGAGCGGCTGGAACCGGAACAGGTCGACACGCTCGCCGCCAACCCGGCTATCGCGATCAACAACGTCGTCTCGGTCGAGAACAAGTATCTCTGGTTCCGTTGCTCGAAGAAGCCGTTCGACGACGTGCGCGTCCGCATGGCGGCCTGCCACGCCATCGACCGCTCGATGCTGCTCGAAGTGCTGGGCTCGGCCGGCCATGCCTCGTCTAACTTCGTCTCGCCGGTGAAGTTCGGCTATATCGACCTCGATAACTACCCGGCCTACGATCCGGACGCCTGCCAGAAGCTCTTGGCCGAAGCCGGCTTCCCGAAGGGCGAGGGACTGCCGCCGCTGGAATACATCACCTCGGTCGGCTTCTACCCGAAGACCAAGGAATACGGCGAGATCATCACCGCCATGCTGCAGGAGCAGGGTTTCCAGGTGAGCCTCACGGTTCTGGAGCCGGCCGCGTGGAACGAGCAGCTTTACCACCGTCCCGGCGGCGGCCCCGGCCACATGGTCGATTGCGGATGGTCGACCGGTTCGCCGGAGCCTGATCTCGTGCTCCGCACGCACTTCCACTCTACCTCGCACCGCATCTGCGGTATCGAGGATGCCGAGATCGACGCGAGCCTCGACAAGGAGCGCAGCGCGCCGACGCTGGAAGAGCGCAAGAAGATCCTGCAGACCGAGACCATGCCGCTGATCGCCTCGAAGATGCCGGCGCTGTCGCTGTTCACCTCGGTGATGATCCACGCGATGCAGAAGGAACTCGTCGGTCTCTACATCTATCCCGATGGCTCGATCGACGCTTCCAAGCCCGCCTGATTAAAGCGTCTCCCTCCGCGGCGCAGCATGCCGCGGAGGACTTCAGCCGGGGTGCCTGCCACCCCCGCCATCGGCCAAGGCGTTGGCACGCCCAGACATCTGAAAGTCCGGCATGTTCGTGCTCAGTTTTCTCTGCCGCCGCCTGTTACAGGGCGCGTTGATCATCTTCCTCGTCTCGCTCCTGATCTTCACGCTCCTGCGCGTGGTGCCGGGCGATCCGGTCCGGCTGATGGCCGGCGGCATGGCACCGGAGGCGCTGATCGAACAGATCGCCAAGGACATGGGCCTACGCGACCCCATTCCAGTTCAGTTCGCCCGCTACATGGGCCGTGTCGTGCAAGGCGATTTCGGCCAGTCCTTCGTCCGGCCCGCCAACGGCGCTTCGACCGGCGGCACGAGCTTCAACGATTCCACCCGCGGCGAGCGCGCGAAAGTCGCCGACCTGATCTTCGAAACGCTGCCGATGACGCTGCAACTCGCCGGCGTTACGCTGGTGATCGCGCTGGTGTTCTCAACCATCGTCGGCGTCGCCGGCGGCCTGTCGCCCGGGCGATGGCCGGACAAGCTCGCCTTCTACATCTCCTCGGTCTTCATCTCGCTGCCCAACTTCTGGCTTGGCATCGTTCTGGCGCTGCTGTTCTCCGTCAAACTCGGCTGGCTGCCGGCGATCGGGTACCAGGGATTTGCCTACACCATCCTGCCGGCGATCGTGCTCGCGGTGGAGTTGTCGCCCGTGCTGATCCGTACGCTGACCAGCTCGGTCGCGGCGCAGATGGCTGAATCCTACGTCGCCGTCGGCAAGGTGCGCGGCCTCGGCCATTCGCGCATCATCGCCAACCACGCGCTGCGCAACGCCTCCGTGCCGCTGCTGAACCTCCTCGGCGTGCAGTTCTCCAGCCTGCTCGGCGGGGTGATCATCGTCGAATACATTTTCGACTATCCCGGCCTTGGCCTCCTCACCATCAATGCCGTGCTGCAGCGCGATTTCCCGCTGATCCAGGGCATCGCCATCGTCACCTCGGCGATCTTCGTCGTGATCAACATCCTCGTCGATCTCGCCGCCACCAGCATCGACCCGAGACTGGAATATTGATGACCATCCTCGATCCCACCATCGCCGCGATGCCGGTGCCGACCGCGGCCCGCTCGATCTCCCGCCGCATTCTCGCCCGCGCCGGTTCCGCCTTCGAGTTCCGCTTCGGGGTCGCGCTGTTCCTGATCCTGCTGCTCGCCGCCGCTTTCTATCCCGAGATCAGCGGCCTCGACCCCACCAAGATGAACGTCTCGCAGCGGCTGATGGCGCCGGTCTTCCTTGGTGACAAATGGAGCTGGGCGCATCCGCTCGGCACCGACCAGATCGGCCGCGACATGCTGGTGCGCACGCTGGTCGGCCTGCGCTATTCCTTTCTGATCGGCGTCTCGTCGGTGGCGGTGATGCTGTTCATCGGCTGTTCGCTCGGCGTCATCGCCGGCTATTTCGGCGGGCGCACCGACACCATCATCATGCGCCTCACCGACGCGCAGCTGTCGATCCCGATGATCATCCTCGCCATCGCCGTCCTTGGCGTGTCGAGGCCGACGATCCCGGCGATCATCCTCGTGCTCGGCCTGTCGAACTGGCCGGTCTATGCCCGCGTCATGCGCAGCGTGGTGATGACCGAGCGCCAACGCGAATATGTCCGCGCCGCACAGGTGATCGGCGGCACGCACCTGCGCATCATCCTGACGCTGCTGGTGCCCTTGCTGCTGCCGCCGATCATCTTCACTTCGGTGCTCGATGTCGCGCGGATGATGATCTTCGAGTCTATCCTCGGCTTCCTCGGCCTCGGCGTGCAGCCGCCGACGCCGACCTTCGGTAACATCATCGCCGACGGGAGAAAGTACCTGCTGAACGCCTGGTGGATCGCCACCATGCCGGGCCTGTTCCTCGGCCTGACGCTGATCAGCATCAACCTGATGGGCGCCTCGTTCGAGCGGGCCCGCAACGCCATCCACGGAGGCGCACGATGAGCCCGGCGATCCTGTCCGTCAGCGGCCTCACCGTCGGCGTTGGCCACGGCGCGGGCTGGCGCCCGATCATCTCCGACATCGCCTTCGACCTCGCCCCGCGCGAGATCGTCGGCATCGTCGGCGCCAGCGGCTCCGGCAAGACCGTTTTGTCCAAGGCCGTGGTCAACTGGATCGACCCGCCGCTGGCCATCACCGCCGGCACGGTCAACTTTCGCGGCCAGGACATCCTGAAGCTCCCCGTCGGTGGTATGCGGAAACTGCGGCGCGAGGTAGCCTATGTCGGTGCCAACCCGATGGGCGCGCTCGATCCGACGCTGCCGGTCGGCCGCCAGATCGTCGAGAAACTCTGCGCCGTGGTGCCGGGCACCGACCGGGCCGAGGCGGCGCGCCGTGTCGTCGCGCTGCTCGACGCCGTCCGCATCCCGTCTGCGGCCGCGCGCTTCCACGACTACCCCTCGCAGTTCAGCGGCGGCATGATGCAGCGCGTGCTGATCGTCGACGCGCTGATCAGCAATCCGGCGCTGCTGGTCGCCGACAACGTTACCCAGCCGCTCGACGTCACCGTCGCCGCGCAGGTGATCCGGTTGATGCGCGAGCTGACGGTGGACTTCGACACGGCGGTGCTGTTCGTCTCCTCCTCGCTGCCGGTGGCGCGCGACGCCTCCGCCCGCATTCTCGTCATGGACGCGGGGCGCCTCGTCGAGGAGCAGGCGACGGAGGCTTTGATCGCCAGGCCGGAGCACGCCTATACCCGCGAACTGGTGGCGCAGATCCCGAAAATCTGGAGCGAGCCGAGCCCCGCCAAGCCGCGGGCGCGGGAGGGCGAGCCGATCGTCAGCCTGCGCGACGTCTCGCAGACCTACCACGTCAAGAAACGCGGCAGCTTCGGCACGGTCAATCACGTCCAGGCCGTGCGCAACGTCACCTTCGACATCTTTCGCGGCGACAGCTTTGGCATCGTCGGCGAATCCGGCTGCGGCAAGTCCAGCCTGATGCGGCTGCTCAGCCGGCTGGAACAGCCGAAGGGCGGCGAGATCGTCGTTGACGGCCAAAAAATCGGCAGGCTGCGCGGAAAAGATCTGCTCGCCTTCCGCAGCAATCTGCAGCTGGTGCTGCAGGATCCGTTCAATTCACTGCCGCCGCGCACCGCGATCGGCCCGATCATCGCCGAGCCGCTGAAGACGCATGGCTGGCGCGACATGAAGATGGTGCGCGCCCGGGTCGAGGAGGTGATGGCCGAGGTTGGCCTGCCGCTCGATCTCTACGAGGAGCTGCCGCTCGGCCTCAGCGCCGGCCAGCGCCAGCGCGTCAACGTCGCCCGGGCGATGGTGCTGAGCCCCAAAATCCTGATCATGGACGAGACGCTATCCTCCCTCGACCAAACGGAGCAGTTCAAGCTCCTGGCCTTGTTCGAGAAGCTACAGCGCCAGCACGACCTCACCTACATCTACATCTCGCACGACCTCGCAATGGTGCGCAAAGTCTGTAATCGGGTCGCCGTGATGTATCTCGGCGAGGTTGTCGAGCTTGCCGACAACGAACGGCTTTTCTTCGATCCTGGCCACCCGTACACCAAGGCCTTGCTCAGCGCGATGCCGACGCTGGAGGAGCGGCGCTACCGGCCGGAGGACTGCCTGCTGGAAGGCGAGCCGCCGAGCCCGATCGACCTGCCGGTCGGCTGCAGTTTTCGCAGCCGCTGTCCGAACGCCTTCGCGCCCTGTGCGCTAGACGATCCGATCCTCACCATCCGGGGCTACAACGATCTCGCTGCCTGCCATCTGGTGCGCTCGCCGCAGCAGTTGGCGGTGCAGGCTGCCACGCTCGGGCCGGCATGACGATGATGCTGCCAGCCGAATTGCCGCGGCGCGGGTTGCATGCCAATCCATTGCTTGCGCATAGGGCAGGGCCGGGAAGGGCTGGGGAGCGTCGTTTCATGGGTATCATCGAGCAGCGCCAGCAGCTGATCCTCGTCGAACTGCAGCGAGATGCGCGGGTAAGCGTCAAGCACTTGGCCGAACGGCTGCTGATCAGCACCGAGACGATCCGGCGCGACTTGAAGGAGCTGGAGCAGCACGGCCATGCCCGCCGCGTCTATGGCGGCGCGGTGATCGACAGCAAGGAGGGCGACCAGCCCTTCGTCGACCGCCTGCGCGTCAACGCCCGCGGCAAGGCGCGGATCGGCGCGGCGGCGATGTCCTTCATCGAGGACGGCATGAAAATTTTTGTCGACACCGGCACGACGACGCTCGCCTTCGCCCGCCACTTGGTGAACCGGCCGAAGGTCGCGGTGCACACCAATTCGATCGAGATCGTCTCGCTGCTGTCAGGCAATCCCGCCGCTGACGTCACCGTGCTCGGCGGGTCGCTGAAACCCTCCTACAAGGCGCTGTTCGGCCACCAGACGGTGCGCGCGGTGCAGGAACACGTCTACGACGCCGTGGTGATGAGCATCTGCACGGTGCACGCCGCGCACGGCTTCATGGATTTCGGCGAGGAGGAGGCGGTGTTACGCCGTGCCGCCCGTGCCCAGGGCAACCACTCCATCATGCTAGCCGACAGCGCCAAGTTCGGCCGCCTCGGTTCGGTGCGCACCTTCGACCTTGGCGACGTCGATGTCCTCGTGACCGACACCATGCCAGCCGTTGAATATCTCGAACAGTTCTCGCAATCGAAAGTGGATGTCGTGCATGCCCAGTGAAACAATGGCCGCTGCGCCGATCGACGCAGCGCGTCTGCAGGCGATGATGGACGCGATCGAGCCCTTCGGCGGCGGTTCGGACGGGTCGATGAACCGGCTGACGCTGTCCGTCGAAGACGGCAAGGCGCGCGACTGGCTGTCCGCCTGGCTCCGGGCGCACGGCTTCACCGTGTTGGTCGACGCCATCGGCAACCAGTTCGGACGCCTCGACCTCGCCGGGCCGAACGCGCCGGTGGTCATGGTCGGTTCGCACATCGACAGCCAGCCGAACGGCGGCCGCTTCGACGGCGCGCTCGGCGTGATCTCGGCCTGCGAGGCGATCCTTGCCGTCGCCGAGTCGTTGAAGGACAAGGGCACGTTGCCGTCGTGCAATTTCATTGTGGCCAACTGGACGAACGAGGAGGGGGCGCGATTCCAGCCGAGCCTCCTCGGAAGCAGCGTCTTCACCGGTGCCGCAGAGCTCGACTGGGCGCTGGAGCGACGCGACGGCGACGGGATCAGCGTGCGCGAGGCGCTTCATTCGATCGGCTACGCCGGCACCGACGTGGTCGCGATCCCCGATGCCTTCATCGAGTTGCACATCGAGGGCCTGCCGGTGCTGGAGCAGACCGGCAAGCGGTTCGGCGCCTTTACCCGCTACTGGGGCGCCACAAAATACCGCATGGCCTTCCTCGGCCACCAGGCGCACACCGGCCCGACGCCGATGGCCGAGCGCAAGGATGCGGTGCTCGGCGCCGCCTACCTGATTGCCGAGCTGAAGGCGCTGGCCGACCGGTCCGGCCTCGACCTGCACACCTCGGTCGGCCGCGTTGAGGTCTATCCAAACTCGCCGAACACCGTGCCGAGCGAGGCAGTCCTGTTCATCGAACTGCGCTCGGGCTCGCAGGACATCCTCGCTGCGGCGGAAGAAGAACTGAAGCGGATGATGGCGGCAGCCGCCGAGAGGGCCAGCATCGGCTACGAGGTCCGCTCGATCGACCGGCGCCGCGCCGGCACGATGGATGCCGGTCTCGTCGCGCTGGCCGGTGAGGTCGCAGAGAAGTTTGGCGAGGAGACGCTGCACTTCGACACCATCGGCGGTCATGATGCTGTGAGCCTTTCGGCGGTCTGCCCGGCAGTGGTCCTGGCGGTGCCAAGCGTCGGCGGCGTCATCCACCACCCGACCGAGTTCACCAAGCCAGAAGACCAGGCCTTCGGCACCCAGATACTCGCCGACATGCTGCATCGGTTGGCCACCGACGGCATGTCGACCATCGGCCGAGACGGAGTTGCCGGATGAAACCAGTCGGGTCGCCTTTGGATCCTGTGGAAGCGCTGGCGGAAACTGTGCTTGCTGGCATTCCGGACTTCGACGGGCGGGTTTTGAGCTATGCCCCCGCGGTTTCGGGCGTCGCCTCGCCCTCCTACCATGGCGTCGAATCGTCGACCTACGCCGTCGCCCTCGATGACGAACCGCCAGCCTATTTCCTGAAAATCTCGGCACCGGAAATCGCCGGCTCGATTGACCATGCCGCGGCGTTCGACGCCGCCGGCAAGGTCGCAGCCCTCGGACTCGCGCCGGAGCAGCTGTATCTCGACGCCAGCCGAGGTGCGACGCTGTTCCGCCATCTCGGGCCGGACTGGCGCGCGGCGCGGATGGACGACGTGCTGAAGCCGGACGTGCTGTCCGCCATCATCGCCGCGCAGAAGCGCATCGCCGATGGCGAGCATTTCGGCCGGAACTGGTCTGTCTTCGACGGCATACGAGAATTGTACACCATCATTGTCGACGATCCATCGGTGCTGCCGGCGGATGCCTTCCGGCTGGTCGAGGCGATGGCGCCGGTCGAGGCGGCGATATCAGCCGCCGGCGTCGACCTGAAGCCGGCGCAGGCCGACCCGCACCCCTCCAACATCATGCTGGGCCCTGATGGCGCGGTGAAGCTGGTCGATTTCGACATGGCCGCAAACGTCGATCTCTATTACTTGCTCGGCGTCATCTTGAACGAAGCGTTCCAATTCGACAGCGAGATGCAGGCAGGGCTCGAAATGCACGACGGCGCCTTCCGGCAAGGCACCTTCAATCGTTGCCGGCTCTACGGCGCGGCGGATGATCTCTACTGGGCGCTGCGCGGCCTACTGCTCGACCGGCTGTCGCCGCGCAAGGGGTTGGAGTTCCGCAAATATGCCGGCTGGCGGTTCCTGCGCTGCCGCATGCTGTTGAACCGGCCGGATTTCGTCGAACTGCTGCGAACGCTTTGAGGGGAACCCGATGAACCATCTCGGAATGGCTGCGAGCACCGCGGAGCGCGACATTGAGGATGCGATCGGCCGCGTCGCCCTCTGGCAGGGCCGCTCGCCGCGCTACAGGCCCGTGCTCGGCGGCATCAGCAACACCAATTGGCGCGTTGAGATCGATGGCGATCCGCGGGCCTACTTCGTGAAGGTGCCCGGCCGTGGCACGGAAATGTTCATCGACCGCAAGGCCGCATGCGCGGCGAGCTACCAAGCCGAGGCGATCGGGGTCGGGCCGAAGACCTTCGACTATCTGGAGGCGGACGGCATCGAGATCGCCGAGTTTATAGAGGGACGGCGGGCCTCCACCCACCGCGACTTCGCCGATCCGGCGATCCGCAAGGAGGCGCTGCGCTGTTACAGGCGCTTCCACGATTCGCCGTCGCTGCCGCTGACTAAGACGGTGTTCGACATGATCGACGAGCATCTCGCGCAGGTCGCCGAACTTGGCGGCAGCGTGCCGGCGGACATCGCCTGGCTCGACCAGCAGTACCGCCTGGCGCGTTCGGCGCTTGAGGCCGCGGGGCTCGATCTAGTGCCTTGCTTCAACGATCCGATGCCGGGGAACTTCCTGATCGGCGTGGACAAGTCAATCATGCTGATCGATTTCGAATATGCCTCCAACAACGACCGGCTCTACGACCTCGCGATCTGGAGCGGCGAGATGTTCTTCGAGGAGGCGATCGACCGGGAGATCATCGAGGAATATTTCGGCCGCGACGACGAGAGCCTCTATGCGCGGACGATGGTGCACAAGGCGCTGGCCGATATCAAATGGTCGACCTGGGCCATGGTGCAGAACAAGATCTCAACGCTCGACTTCGACTTCTACAAATACGGCGCCTGGAAATACATGCGTGCCCGCTCGATACTGAGAGACCCTCGTTTTCCAGGCTTTTTGCGGGCGCTCTGACCGGGGTAGGTTCGGATGGACCCTGTCAGCATTCGCTGGAATAGGATTATCTTGTCCCGGCTTTGAGGTTCGCCGTCCAGTGAACGGCAGCTTTGCGCCCATGTCGGTCATCTAGTTGCGATGTGGCCGATCCAAGCGCCGCCGTTCGTATAGACGACGCTTAGTTTGATGCGGGCGGACAAATCCCGGATGTCACGGCTTAGGCGAGGGCAGCGGCTACACCGCCTTCGCCAACTAAGTGAGCCAATCTGTCGTTCTCGGCGCTCACGTTGCGATTTGTTCGGGCGGGACCGACGCGCTCCCTTCAGATCATCGCAAGTGCCTCCTCGAAGGCGTCCACCATCTCGTCGACCTCGCCGGTTTTGAGCGTCAGCGGCGGAGAGATGATGAACGTATCGGCGAGGTTCCGGATGAGGACACCGCGCTGGCGGCAATGGTCCGCGATACGGGCGCCGACATCCTGGCTGAGATCGAAGGGCTGTTTGGTCTCGGGGTCGGAAACCAGCTCGACGCCGATCATCAGCCCGAGGCCACGCACGTCGCCAAGGATGGGATAGCGGGTCTGTACGTCCTTCAGCCGCTCCAGGAAATACGCCCCGACGCGGCCGGCGTTCTCCGGCAGGTTCTCCTCGGCGACGATGTGGATATTGGCGATCGCGGCGGCGCAGGCGAGGGGATGGCCTGCATAAGTGTTGCCGTGGAAGAAGGCGGCGGGGCTGAACTGCGCATCGTCGTCGGTGATGAAGGCGTCCGCGACCTTGGCGTTCATCATCGTCGCGCCGAGCGGCACGTAGCCGCTGTTGATGCCCTTGGCGAAGTTCATGATGTCCGGCTTCACGCCCCAGTGCCGCGAACCCATCATCGAGCCGAGGCGCCCGAAACCGGTCACCACCTCGTCGGCGATGAAGAGGATGTCGTGGCGGTCGCAGACCTCGCGCACCAGCGGCCAGAAATTGGCCGGCGGCACGATGACGCCGCCGGCGCCCTGCACCGGCTCGGCGATGAAGGCGCCGACCGTATGGGGACCCTGATAGAGGATCTCGCGCTCCAGAAGCTCGGCGCACAGGCGCCCCAGCGCCTCGTGGTCGTTGGTGAAGGGGTTGCGATAGAGATGCGGCGTCTCGACCTGGAAGAAGCCGGGCACCAGCGGCTCGTAGGCCTCGCGATAGGCCGTGGTGCCGTTGGCCGAGAGCGCGCCGAGCGTGACGCCATGATAGGCGCGCTTCAGCGAGACGATCTTGGTCCG
Source organism: Mesocryomonas fontinalis (assembly GCF_055730125.2). Lineage (NCBI taxonomy): Bacteria > Pseudomonadati > Pseudomonadota > Alphaproteobacteria > Hyphomicrobiales > Aurantimonadaceae > Mesocryomonas > Mesocryomonas fontinalis. The sequence continues at coordinate 195,604 of NZ_JBUZWG020000001.1, forward strand.
CGTCGGCTGGCCGCGCTGGCGCCAGTACTGCCGCACGAGCTTGAACGAGGCTTCCGCCGCCTCCGAGCCACCGGACGAGAAGAAGGCGCGCACCATGCCTTCAGGCTCTGTCATCTCGCAGAGGAGGTCTGCCAGTTCGACCGCCGGCGTGACGGTGGTTCCGCCAAAGACCGAGTAGTAGCTGATCTTGTCGAGCTGGTCGCGGATCGCCGCCTTGATCTCTTCGCGTCCGTGGCCAACGTTGACATTCCAGAGCCCTGCCTGCCCATCGATGTAGCGCTTGCCGGTGCGATCGAACACATGAACGCCCTCGCCGCCGACAATCTCCAGCGGCGGGTTCTTCGCCAGGTGCGTCACATTGGCGAAGGGGTAGAGCATGGAGCGGGTGAGCGTGTCGTTGTGGTTCTTGTTTCTATCCAGCATGACGGCGATCGACCTTGTTTTGGGACGGGCAGGTCCGAGGTTATGGGACGAGAGGGTCTGGCGGCGGATTATGTGTGGCGCGGCGCAGGCGCGGTTGGGAAAAGCTTCGGGATCGACAGTGAGAGAAGGCTAGACCGAGCGTGAAATTCAGTCAAACGACCAAAAATGCGGGCGGCCCGGAATCTGTCCCTGCGTCACCCGCGCGCATCACGCCCAAAAGCGCGGAGACCCGTGCGCGCATCATCGCCGGCGCTATCCGTTCGCTGGAGACGCACGGGATATCCGAGGTCACGACCCGCCGCATCGCGACCGCGGCAAAGGTGCAGTTGGCGACGCTCCACTATCATTTCGACAGCAAGGAAGCCCTGCTGCTGGCGGTTCTCGACCAGCTCAACGCCGCGATGATCGAGTCGCTGCGCCAGATCGGGCAGGACCTCGCCATCGAGGCGCGGCTGGATGCATTGATCCGAGCCTCCTGGCACCATGTGACCTCTACCCGCGACAAGCAGATCGCCCAGATCGAACTGACGCTCTTCGCCTTGCGCTCGGCTGGGACGCAGTGGCTCGCCGCGCGCCAGTACGAGGCCTATGTCGCGGTCTATGCCGATCTCATCGTCGACGAGATCAAACTGCCGCGTTCCGAGGCCGAGACGGCAGCGCTGGCGCTCGGTCGCTTCATCCTGTGCGGGCTGGACGGGCTGATCCTCCAGTCCTTCTCGCTCCGCGACGAGGCGGCGGCGCGGGCCGGCATCGACACGCTGGTCGTGGCGGCCCGCGACTATCTTCGCCGGCTGACCGCCACGCCCGTTCTGTAAGGCTGCCCGATCCCGGGAGATCGAAGCGCTACTTCTGCAGATCGGTCCAGATGGCCGTGTAGATCTTCTGCGCCTCGGGCGAGCAGGTGACCTGGAACGAGCCGGCGGCTTTGTAAGCCTCCGGAATATTGATCTCCGGCGCATCCTTCATGTCGGCCGGCATGAAGGCTTCAGAGCCCTTGATGCCATTGCCGTAGCGCGCGAAGGCCGAGATCATCGCGGCATTCTCGGGGTCCATGATGAAATTCTGGAAGAGCTTGGCGTTCTCGACGTTCTTGGCGTCGGCAAGGACGACGACGCTGTCCATGAAGATCGGATAGCCCTCCTTGGCATAGCCGTAGACGATATCCGGGTTCTGCAGCCGAGAGCGGAACGAGGCGCCGTTCCAGTTGGTGCCGCCGCCGATGTCGCCCTTGGCGAACTTCTCGACCGTGCCGTAGTCCATCGAGAGCCAGAAGGGCTTGGCCGCCACCAGCTTGTCGCGGACCTTCTTCAGCACCGCCTTGTCGGTCGTGCAGGGCTCGCCGCCGACATAGCGGATGGCCAGGTGCATGACATCGATCATCTCGGGCAGGACGTTGATCTTGCCCTTCAGCTCCTCAGGCGGATCGAGGAAGATCGCGGACGTGTTCGGATCGCCGGCGTAGACGGACTTGTTCACGGTCATCGACGTCGTGCCCCACTGCCAGGGCACGGAATAATGGTGGCCGGGATCGAACGGTACGTCGACCCAGCGGTCGTCGATGTTCTTGTAGTTCGGCATCTGGTCCGGCCGGGTCTCGATCAGCAGGCCCTCCGAAATCCAGATCGGAACATAGGAGGCGGACGGCACGACGATGTCGAAGCCGTGGCCGCCCGCCTTTACCTTGGCGAGCGCGACGTCGTTTGAATCATAGTCGGTGACAGTCACCTTCACGTCGAAGGCAGTCTCGAACTTCTTGATCAACTCGGGGCTCGTATAGTTGCCCCAGTTGTAGATGTTCAGCGCGCCCGCCGCCTCGGCGACGCCCGGAAGCGCAAGGCTCGCGAGGGCAATGGAGGCGGCCAGCGCCGCCTTTCGAACTCGGCTGTGGTCAAGATCGTGCATCGCCGTCGGTCTCCTTGGTGAGGTCAGGATGTCTTGCGGGTGAGAAAGAAGCTGACGCTGACCGCCGCGACGGAAAGCGCCAGGAGCATGGTCGACAGCGCGTTCATCTCCGGCGTCAGTCCCCGGCGGACCTGGCCGAGCAGGTAGGTTGGCAGCGTTTCCTGGCCGGCCGATTTCACGAATTCGGAGATGACGACGTCGTCGAGCGAAATGACGAAGGCCAGCGTCGCGCCGGCAAGGATGCCCGGCGCGATCAGCGGCAGCGTCACATGCCGGAAGGTGCGCAGCGGCGTCGCGTAGAGATCGGCGGCCGCGCGTTCCAGCGAGGCGTCCATCGATTGGAGGCAGGCCCGGATCGGCAGGTAGGCGAAGGGGATGCAGAAGGCGGTATGCGCGGCGACGAGATAGAGCAGGCCCTGATACCCGGTCGCCACCTTGATGGCGGCGAAGACGATCAGCAGTGCGATGCCCGTCACGATCTCCGGCACGATCAGTGGCAGGTTGATGAGGGCGTAGATCGCGGTGCGCCCGCGAAATGGCCGTCCCCGTGCGGTCGCGAGCGCCGCGAGGACGGCGCAGGTGGTTGCGCCTGCCGAGGCGAGCACGGCCAGCCAGAGCGAGCGGATCGCCGCGTCCTGCGCCGCATCATTGGCGAGCGCGGCCGCATACCAGCGCAGCGACAGCCCCTCCCAGAGCGCGATCGAGGAGCCCGCATTGAAGGAATAGGCGACGAGCACCGCCAGCGGGGCATAGAGGAGCACGAAGGCGAAGCCGGCCGTTGCCCCGAACCCCGGCATGCGGCGCGCGTCGAACTGGCCGGAGCGCTCAGCCATGCGCGGAGCCCTCGCCGTCGCGAACGGTGCGGACGTAGAAGAGGAGGGCGATCATCACGAGCGCGAGGAGGGTGATCGAGAGGGCCGAGCCCAGCGGCCAGTTGCGGCCTTGCCCGAACTGCAGCTCGATGAGGTTGCCGAGCATGAGCTGGCGCCCGCCACCGAGGACGCGCGGCGTCACATAGGCGCCGAGCGAGGGGATGAAGACGAGGATCGCGCCCGCGACGAGGCCTGGCCTGACGATCGGCAGTGCCACGAGGCGCAGGGCGCGCCACCGCGTGGCGTAGAGGTCGTAGGCCGCCTCCATCAGCCGGAAGTCGAGCTTCTCGATCGTGGCGTAGAGCGGCAGGACCATCAGCGGCAGGTAGACGTAGACCATGCCGATCATGATCGCGGTATCGGTGAAGAGAATCTGGATCGGCTGGTGGATCAGGCCGGCCTTCAGCAGCAGCGTGTTGAGCACGCCTTCGTTGCGGATCACCTCCATGATCGCGAAGGTCCGGATCAGGAGGTTGGTCCAGAACGGGATGGTGACGAGGAACAGGAAAAAATTGCGCGAGGACGGTGGACGGGTGGCGATGAACCAGGCGGTGGGAAGGCCGAGCACCAGCGTCGCCACGGTCGTGACGAAGGACAGGTAGACCGAGCGCGCCAGGATCGAGAGATGGGCGCTGGCGAACGACAGGCTGTCGTCGAAGATGTCCCGCTGCACAACGACGCCGAGCCAGCCCTCGCTCGACGGGCGCCAGACCACCCCGCCGAAATCGCCCGGCGACAGGAAGGAATAGACCAGCACCACCAGAAGCGGTCCCGCCGCGGCGAGGAGAATGACGAGGATCGCCGGTGCCGCCAGCAGCCAGCGACGGCCGGGATTGCCGCTCTGCGGCGGAACGCGCATCGCCTGTCCGGTCTCGCCAGGCTTGGTAGTGTCGAGGCGAGGGACAAGCGCGTCGCTCATGCACTTTGCCCCAGCAGCGTCGCGCCGCCCGGCACGATCGCGAGCGAGACGGCAGCGCCCGCCGCGGGAATGCGCGGTCCGCTGCCGGAGGCGGGATCGTTGCCGATGCGCACGCCGACCGGCGTTGCCCGGCCGGGGATCGCGACGAGGACGAACGTATCCGCACCGGTAAAGCTCGCATCCGCCACGGTGCCCGCGATCGTCTCGGGCGTGCCGGCCGGCGCGAATCGCAGATGCTCGGGCCGCACCACGATCTCGGCAGGCCCACGGCCGGACCTGCCATCGCATGTCATTCCGGATGGCGCCGCGGCGCGCAACGTGATGCCGGCAAGGCGCGCGGTCACCCAATCCCCGTCGCGCGCGACGATCTCGGCCTCGAAGAAATTGGTCTCGCCGATGAAGTCGGCGACGAAGCGGCTTTGCGGCCGGTCGTAGATATCCCGCGGCGCGCCGACCTGGTGGACCCGGCCGGCGCTCATCACCGCCACGCGGTTGGACATGGCCATCGCCTCGTCCTGGTCATGCGTCACGAAAATGAAGGTGATCCCCGTCTCGGCCTGGAGGCGCTTCAGCTCGACCTGCATCTCGCGCCGGAGCTTCAGGTCGAGCGCCGAGAGAGGCTCGTCCAGAAGGAGCACTTTCGGACGGGGCGCCAGCGCGCGGGCGAGCGCCACGCGCTGCTGCTGACCGCCGGAGATGGCCGAGGTCATCCGGTCGCGCATCGTCTCCATGCGCACCAGCCGCAGCATCTCGTCGACGGTGGAAGCGATTTCCGCCTTCGGACGGCCAAGCATCTTCAGCCCGAAGCCAATGTTCTCGGCGACCGTCATGTGCGGGAACAGCGCATAGTTCTGGAAGACCGTGTTGACCGGGCGCTTGAAGGGCGGGAGCGCCGCGATATCGAAACCCTCCAGGCGGATTTCGCCGGAGGTCGGATATTCGAAACCGGCGATCAGCCGGAGAAGCGTGGTCTTGCCGCAGCCGGAAGGACCCAGCAGCGTGAAGAACTCGTTGCGCCGGATCGACAGGCTGACATCGTCCAGCGCGGTGAAGACCGTCGGGCCGAAGCCGAAGGTCTTGGAGACGCGGCGAATTTCCACGGCGGCGGGCAGACCGGCATCCACGACGCTCAAGAGCCTCTCCACGTTGGAAGACGAGCGGCCCGATGCCCGCCATCTGCTATAAAACGAAGTCATCGGAGGCTATGCACAAAATCTTGGCAGTGCAAGTCGATCGACCAAATTTCAGCCGGGTCGTTTCGCTTCGAACGTCACCTTGCCATCGCAGATCGTGCGGGCGATGCCGAGCCCGCCGATCTCGGCCGGTGCCGCGGTCTCGATATCGCCGGCGAGAACAACGAGATCGGCGAGGAGCCCTGGCGCGATCCGGCCTATGCGCGTTTCCGCAAAACCCGCATAGGCACCGCCGGCCGTATAGGCCTCCAGTGTTTCGTGCAGCGTCAGTCGCTGGTCTGGTAGCCCGGGTGCGAAAGGCTGGCGCGTCATCGCGGCCTCGATCGCGCCGAGTGGCGACAATGGCGAGACCGGCCAGTCCGTCGAAAAGGCGATGCGCGCGCCCGCATCCTTCAGCCGGCGCCAGGCATAGGCGAGCGGCCAGCGCTGCGACCCGATGCGCGACACCGTCGGCTCCAGCGGCAGGCCGGCGCTGCCCGGCGGATGGGTCGGCTGCATCGACGCGACGACGCCGAGCTGCTGGAAGCGGGGAATATCGTCCTCGTGAACGACCTCGATATGCTCGATGCGATGGCGGCTGTCGCGCCGTCCATTGGCGGCGATGGCGGCCTCGTAGCCGTCGAGGACCGTGCGCACCGCGCCGTCGCCGATGGCATGGACCGCGATCTGCAGGCCGCGCCGGTCGATCTCGATCGCCAGCGTCGCAAAATCGGCGGCGCTGAAGAGTGGGTCGCCCCGCGTGTCCGGCCGGTCGGCATAGGGCTCGATCATCACGGCCGTCCAGCTGTCGAGGACGCCGTCGTAGAACACCTTGACGAAGCCGCTCTCGAGCCGCTCGCCCGCAAAGTCGCGCGCCATGGCGCTGGCAATCTCGAGATCGGCGAGGCGGCGATGGTTGCGGTAGTGGAAAGGTACGCGCACGCGAGAAGTCAGCTCGCCCGCCGCATCGAGCCGGGCCAGGAGGTCCAGCGTGTAGCGGTTGCCGTCCATGTTGTGGATGGCGGTGATGCCGAGGGATGCGGCATAGGCAAGGCCGCGCCGCAGCGTGTCAAGGTCGGCCGCAATGGCAGCCTCGTCCGGTGCCGGGTCGGGCTCCCCGCCGGTGGCGAGGCCGAGCGAGGCGCGCCCGCCACCGCCGAGCGCCAGAACCGGCTCGAACGCCTCGCGCTCGCGCAACTCCCCCGTCGCCGTGCCACCGGCATCCATCACCACCTCGTTGCCGGGACCAAATACGCGTCCGCCGAGGATGCCGGCTTTGCTCAGCGCCAGCGTGTTGGCCCAGACGGTGTGATGGTCGGGCGCGACGAGCGCCAGCGGGCGATCGGCGAGGATGGCGTCGAGATGCTGGCGCGTCAGGCGTTCATGGTCGGAGAGGATCGTGTAGTCGGCACTCTGCGCGATCACGAGCGGCAGGTCGGGATGCGCTTCGGCATAGGCCAGCACCGCCGTGCGCAGCGCGTCGAAGCCGCCGACGCCGAGGAGACTGAGATGGCCCATCTCGTCGGCACCGGCGAAAAGATGAATGTGGCTTTCCACGAAACCCGGCAGGACCGTCCCGCCACGCGCATCGAGAAACTCCGTCTCGGCATCCGTCAGGCCTGCGATATCGGCCTCGGCTCCGACCGCCACGATGCGGTTGCCGCGAACGAAGATCGCCTCCGCGCGGGGGTGGTCGGGGTCCATGGTGAGGATGCGGGCGTTGCGCACTAGAAGCGATGGCGGCACGGGACGGTCTCCGGTTCGAGGGGCTTCCGGTCAGACGGCCCGGGCGATGGCGTCGAAGCTCCGCACCGTCGCGAGCTTGATCCTGTCGTCGAGCGGCAGGACTTGCGAGGCCAGGCGCACGATCACCGTTTCGCGGGCCGGATTGATGAAGATCCATTGTCCGTGAATACCGATGGCGCAGAGGCAGTCGTCCTCGTCCCCGACGGGGTACCACTGGCTGCGGTAGCGCGCCTGCGGCATGGCTTCGAACGGATCCTCAGCCGCGAGCCAAGCCTCGCGGCTGCCGCCTCGCCAGAGATCCTCGACGAAGCTTGCCGGCAAAATCCCGCCACCGCCGCGCCTGACGAGATCGCCCAGCCGGGCGAGGTCGCGCGCTGTAGCCGAGACGCCGCCGGCCGTGCGCGCCGCACCCCGCCGGTCGAGCGTGACGGAAGCGTCGTCCTCGGCACCCATCGGCTGCCAGAGAAGCGCCTGGAGAAGCGTCGCAAAGGGCGCGCCGCCCGCTCGCTCGACGATGATGCCGAGCAGATCGGCATTCGGCGAGGCGTAGTGATAGCGGACGCCATGCGCATGGTCCTGGCGCGGCAGGCTGGCGAGAAAGGTCAGGAGATCGCCCTCGGCCGCATCGGGCGGGCAGGGGTTCCAAAGCATGGCGCGCCGGTAGCGCGCGAAGGCGCCGTCTGGATCGAGGTAGCTTTCCTCGAAATCGAGGCTGACGGTCATGTCGAGCACATCGCGCACACCCGCCGAACCATAGGCCGGGGAGGCCGCCATCTCGGGGACGTAGGCCGTGACGGCCGCCTGCGGATCGAGGCGGCCCTGCCCCTCCAAGATGCCGGCGATAAGGGCGGTGATCGACTTGGAGACGGAAAACAGCAGATGCGGCTCGGCCGGGTCGCTGCCGGGCGCTGTCCAGTGATAGGCCGGTCGCCCGCTCTTCCAGACGAGAAGCTCGTCGGCATGCGTGGCGGTGAGCAGCGAGGCGAGGTCGCCCCGCGCCCCGCCGGGTAGCTCGACGTTCAGCAGATCCAGCTCGCAGCCCATTGCTTCCGGCTTGGGCCCGGTGGTTGCCGCTGCGCGTATCCGCGCCGACGGCACGAGTTCGCGCACGTGGCGGAAGCTCCACCGGTTCTGCGGCGCCTCGCGCCAGTTGGACAGATCGGTGCCGGCGGGGCGGCCGGGATCGAAGGCGGATGTTGTCATCGGATGTCCCTGTTCAGCATCGTCTGGTCCGGGCTTGGCGTGCGAGACCGTCAGCGGACTGCCTCGACGAGATCGGCCGCCTTCATGATCGCCGCCTCCTGGTGAGGCTGAAGCGTCTGGCCCTCGTAGTTCTGGAAGACCGGCAGGAAGGGATCGTCGATCGGTGAACGCCAGCCGGACAATTGCTCCATCACCGCCAGCCCACAATACGGCACGTAGGAGGAGGAGTAGCCACCCTCGTGCGACAGGGCGAGCCGCCCGCCGCAAAGCGCGTCCGCGGCTTCCATCAGCAGCCGCGTCATCGCGCGATAGGTGTCGCTGTGCAGCATCATCCGGCCGAGCGGATCGACGGCGGCCGCGTCGAAGCCGGACGGTACGACGATGAGGTCGGGCTTGTAGCGCCGAAGCGCCGGCAGCACCACGCGCTCGAGCGCCGCGAGATAGGCGCCGTGCCCCGAGCCGGCGGGCAAGGGGACGTTGATGTTGTAGCCCTCGCCGGCACCCGTGCCGCGCTCGTCGCAAAGGCCCGATGCATGCGGATAGAGCCGATCCTGGTGCAGCGAGATCGTGAGGACCGAAGGGTCGTCGTAGAAGACGGCTTGCGTGCCGTTGCCGTGATGGACGTCCCAATCCACCGTCGCGACGCGGGAGAAGCCGTGGAGTGGCCTCAGCTTGCGGATGGCTAGAGGGATGTTGGCAAAGAGGCAGAAGCCCATGCCGGCCGACGGCTCCGCGTGGTGGCCAGGCGGCCGCACCAGCGCATAGCCATTGGCGACCTCGCCCTTCAGCACCGCGTCCATCACCGCCGTGGTACCGCCCACTGCCTTGCAGGCGATCTCGTAGCTGCCGGTGCCGAAGGGCGTCAGCGGGCTCGCATCGCCCCCGTGCCCGGCGCTCTCGGTGCGGATGCGCTCGATGTAGGCGCGGTCGTGGACAAGGGCGAGATCGTCGGCGTCGATGGCCATCGAGGCGATGTTCGTCAGCCGGTCGAGAAGGCCGGAGACCTCCATCAGGTTGCGGAAGCGGCGCTTGGTCTCGGCATTCTCGAAGTGCTGGCCCGGCTCGATGGTGAGGCCCGGCGCGAACAGGCCGGCGGCATTGCCGGTCTCGTGCCAGAGGTAGAGCTCGTGGAAATTCCAGCCTGTGGCCATCTCGTCCTCCCTCTATACGTGGGTATTCAACCTCTGATGATCATTGCCGAGGCGCGCTCGGCGATCATGATGGTCGGCGCGTTGGTGTTGCCGGAGACCATTTTCGGGAAGACCGAGGCATCCGCGATGCGCAGGCCCTCGAGGCCGTGCACCTTCATCGAGGCGGGATCGACCACCGCCATCGCGTCCGTTCCCATCCGGCAGGTGCTCGTCGGGTGGTAGAGCGTGGTGCAGTGACCGCGAATGTAGTTCGCGATGTCCTCGTCGCTCTCGCATTCCGCGCTGGGCGAGACCTCGCCTTCGATCAGTTCGGCCAGCGGCGACTGCGCGGCGATGCGCCGGCTGATGCGCACACCCTCGACCATGGTCGCGAGATCCGACCCATCGGGATCGCTCGCGAAATAGCGGGGATCGATCATCGGGCGTTCCAGCGGATCGGCGGTGCGCAGGCTGATCTCCCCGCGGCTGTCCGGCCGCTGCAGCGTGGTGTGGAGGGTGATGCCGGGCTTGGAAGACAGGAAGCGAACATAGTCCCGATGCGGGCTGATCGCACCGTAGAGCTGCAGGTCGGGCTCGATGCCGGGCCGGCTCTTCACGAAGCCGCCGGCCGCGACCCAGGGCGAGGAGCGCGGCCCGGAGCGCGTCGCCTCCCATTCGGCGAAGTCGCGGGCGAGCGTCTCGTCCGTCCAGGCGCCGACACCGATCTTCTCCTTGGTATAGAAGGTGATGGGGATGTTGATGTGGTCCTGCAGGTCCTTGCCGACGCCCGGCAGGTCATGAACGGGCGAAACGCCGACCGATGCCAGCTCTTTCGCCGGGCCGATGCCGGAGAGAAGCATGAGCTGGCAGGTGCCGATCGAGCCCGAGGAGAGCACGACCTCGTCCGCATGCGCTGTCTCCGCGACGCCGTTGACGAGGTAGCGGATACCGGTGACGCGTCGGCCCTCGACGATCAGGCCGGTGGCGGTGATGCCGGTCCTGACGGTGAGGTTGGGGCGCTCCAGTGCGGGGCGGAGATAGGCCTTGCCAGTGCCCCAACGCTCGCCGTTCTTGATGGTGAACTGGAACAGCCCGACGCCTTCCTGCGTCTGGCCATTGAAGTCGGGATTGAGGGGATAGCCCGCCTTCCGGCAGGCCTCGATCCACAGGCGTTCGTTCGGATCGACATGCGGCACGTTGCCGATGTGGAGCGGGCCGTTCTGCCCGTGCAGGGGATCGTTGCCGAGTTCGGCATTGTCTTCCGAAGCGATGAAGCTTGGCAGCACGTCGGCCCAGGACCAGCCGGGGCAGCCTCGCGCGGCCCAGCCGTCATAGTCGGAGGGCAGGCCGCGAATGTAGATCATCGCATTCAGCGCGCCTGAGCCGCCGACCATGCGCCCGCGCGGCCAGAAGATGCGCCTGCCCCGGCAGCCTGCCTGCGGTTCGGTGTAGTAGCCCCAGTCGACATGGGTGTTGAACATTGTCGGCCAGTCGGATGGCACGTCCGAGGCGAGCGGGGCGGCGCCCCCGGCCTCCAGCACGAGCACCTTGCGCGTCGGATCGGCGCTGAGGCGGTTGGCGAGAACGCAGCCGGCCGAGCCGGCGCCGACGATGATGGTGTCGAACATGGAACCTCACTTTCCGGCGGCGGCCGTCAGGTCTTGCGGGATGGGAGCGGACGAGGTGCGGGCCCGGCGCCGGCTCCAGGCGAGAAGGTCGCCGATGCGGCCGACCAGGCCGCGCGGCATCAGCACGATCGAGGCCGCGATGATGAGGCCGAGGCCGAGCGTGCGAAATTCGCCCGCCTCCCGCATCAGCTCGTCCGCGGCCATCAGGACCACCGTCCCGACCAGCGGGCCCCAGAACGTGCCGACGCCGCCCACCACGGTGATCGCGATGATGAACATCAGCTGCGACATGGAGAGGACCCCGGGTCCGATCGCCTGGAAGTGCGCGGCATAGAGCCCGCCGGCGAGGCCGGTGAAGAAGGCGGAGATGCCGAAGACCAGCAGCTGCGCCTGGAAGCGCCCGACGCCGCGCGCCACCGCATAGGCCGGATTGTCCTTCAGCGCCCGGAAGGCGAGGCCGATCGGGCTCTTCACTACCGCATAGGTGAACAGCATCGTCGCTGCAAAGAGGACGGCGACGATCGCGTAGTTTCCGACCAGCCATTGCCCTTTCAGCGCCGCGCGCGTGCCGAGATCGCCGAAGCGCGCGAAGCCGACAGCCCCGCCGGTGAATTGCCGGCAGATCGAGCCGACCATGACGAAGCAATCGGTGTCGGTGACGATGAGGACATAGAGCGTCTGCGCGATGCAGAGGGTGAGAAGTGCGACATAGACGCCGGTGAGCCGAAGGCAGGCGAGCCCGATGACGAGCGAGAAGACGACGGCTGCCAGCGCGCCGGGGACGATCGCCGCCCAGACGGAAAAGCCGAGATAGAAGCAGAGCATGGCGGTCGCGTAGCCCCCGACCGCGAAGATCGCCATTTGCGCCAGCGAGAAGATGCCGGAGAAGCCGAAGAGCAAATTCCACTGCGAGGCGACGGTCGCGTAGAACAGCGCGAGCACGACCTGGCCGAGGATGTAGCGGCTGTCGACGAAGAACGGCAGGGCGACGGCAAGCGCCACCACGACCAGCGCGACGGAGAGGTCGGCCCAGCCGGAGCGGGAGGCCGGGCGACGAATGGTGGCGGGAGAAATGGGAAGCGTGCTCATGGTGCCCTCACATGCGCCGGATCTGCGCGCGGCCGAAGAGGCCGGACGGCCGCCAGATCAGCACGGCGATGACGACGAAGAGGAGCGCGGGAAAACCCCAGCGAGCCCCGGCGGCATACTGGACGAAGGCCTCCAGCAGAGCGAGGCCGAAGGCGGCGGCGACCGCGCCCGGCAGGTTGCCGAGGCCTGCGACGACGCACATGATGAAGGCCTTCAGCATCGGATCTGCGCCGAGCGGCGGCGAGAGCTGGGTGACGGAGGAGACCATGACGCCGCAGACGCCGGCGAGCGCCCCGGACAGGACGAGCACCTGGAAATAGACGCGGTCGACCGCGACGCCCATCAGCTGTGCCGCATCGCGGTTCTGCGCTGTCGCGCGGATCGCCCGGCCCATCCGCGTGCGGCCGAGGAGAAGCGCCAGGAGCGCCATCAGGACGACCACGACGAGGATCACGGCGACACTCTGGTTCGGCACGGAGACGGGCCCGAGCGCCATCATGCCGGAGACCGTCAAAGGCTGGCGCAGCGGCTGACCGCCATAGGTAAGGAGAATGGCGTTCTCCAGCGCGATGCCGATGCCGACCGTCGCGATCATGACGTTTGCCTCGAAACTCGCCCGGTCGCTTTTCAGGAGATTGCGCACGATCAGGATGTAGAGGAGCGCGCCGGCCGCGCTGCCGGCCGCGATCGCCGCGAGAAAGCCGAGCGGCAGCGGAAGTCCGAGCGCTGTGACGGCGGTGTAGGCGGCATAGCCGCCGAGCGTCAGCATGGCGGCATGGGCCATGTTCAGCATGCCCATCGAGCCCCAGACGAGGGACAGGCCGACGGTGGCCAGCGCATAGAGCGCCCCCGAGCTCAGGCCGGCCACGAGGATCGCCATCACGATATCCTGCATGCCCGTCACCCTCCGAGATAGGTCGAGAGAAGCTCGTCGCGCGCGAGCAGCTCGGCGGGCGGGCCCGACCAGACGATCCGTCCGTCGTCGAGAAGATGCAGCCGGTCGGCGAGATCGGCGACGCGAGCCGGGTTCTCCTCGATGAGGAGGATCGTGCGCCCGGCGCGGCTGAGTTCGGCGATGACGGCGTAGATCTGCTCGATGATGAGCGGTGCGAGGCCGAGCGAGGGCTCGTCGAGAAGCAGCACGCGCCCCCCCATCATCAGGCCGCGCCCGATGCCGACCATCCGCCGCTCGCCACCGGAAAGGGTGGAGGCGATCTGGTGCCGGCGGTCGGCGAGCTTCGGCAGCAGCGCATAGACCTCCTCCAGCCGGCGGTCCGTCTCGGCCTTGCCGGGCGCGAGATAGGCGCCCATCAGAAGATTCTCGAGGACGCTCATCTCGGAAAACAAGAGGTCGCCCTGCGGCACGTGGGCGATGCCGAGCGCTGCGACCGAATGCGGCCGGCCCTCGACCCTCTGCCCGTCGATCCGGATCTCGCCGCGGCGCACCGGCACGAGGCCGCTGATGGTCTTGAGGAGCGTCGACTTGCCATGCCCGTTCGGCCCGACGACGGTGACGAACTCGCCCTTGCCGACCTCCAGCGAGACGCCCTTCACGACCTCCAGTTCGCCATAGCCGGAGACGACGTCGTGCAGGCTGAGGACGGGTGTCACGCGCCGGCCTCCGCGCCTTGGAAATCCGAGCCTTGGAAATACGACTTCATGCGCCGGCTTGCGCCCTCGCCGAGATAGGTCTCCACCACCGTTGCATCCTCCGCGACGGCGGCGGGCGGTCCCTCGAAGATCACCTTGCCGTGGTGCATGATGACGACGCGGCTCGATAGCGCGACGAGAAAGCGCATCACGTGTTCGATGAGGACGATGGTCAGCCCGGCCTCCTTGAGCTTGCGAACGAGATCCATGATGCGGTCGATCTCGGCAAGGTTCAGCCCACCCACCGGCTCGTCGAGAAAGAGCATCGCCGGCTTGGTCGCGACCGCGCCGGCGATCATCAGGAGCTTGCGGTCGAGGACGGGGAGGGCGGCGACGGTCTCGCCCGCCCTGTCGGAAAGGCCGACGAACGCCAGCGCTTCCTCGGCCTCGCGCCGGACGGCGGTCCCGAGGCGAAAGCCGGGAAAGCGCCGGCGCGTGCGCCCGAAATAAGCTGCGATCTCGACATTCTCGCGCACCGTCAGGCTCTCGAAAGCCGCGTTCAGCTGGAACGTTCGGGCGATGCCGAGCTGGCAGATCCGATCCGCGCCGAGATCGGAAATCTCCACCCCCTCAAACAGGACGCGGCCGCTGGTGGCCGGCGTGATGCCCGTCACGGTGTCGAAGAAGGTGGTCTTGCCCGCCCCGTTCGGTCCCCCGATCCCGACGATCTCGCCCCGCCCGACGGAAAGCGAAACGCCGTCCACGGCTGCCAGGGCACCGAAGCACTTGGTGACGCCCTCGCAGACGAGGATGGTATCGGCGGTCGGGATCATCCGGCGATCACGCCTTGATCCAGGGCGGCAGAATGAAGGCGTCCTTGGCGTAGAGCGTCGGCGCGATCAGCTTGGCGTCGGTCTTGTAGTCCTGGTGCTGTAGGAACTGATGCGGCATGCCGAGCGAGGGATCGGCGACCTGCGTCGGATAGCAATAGGCCGACTGGCCCTCGGGGTCCGCACGGTAGGTGCCGTTGACGCCGCGATAGACGAGCCGGCGCATGGCGCCCGCCACCTTCGACACCTGCTCCTTCTCGAAGGGCGCGCCGGGACCGCCCGCGATGGCGGCGGCCAGCGCCCACATCCAAAGCCCGTCATAGGTCTGCGAGCCCGTGAGATAGGCGGCGTTCGGGCCAAACTTCTCGCGATAGGTCTTGCGGAAGGCGGCGGAGAAATCGTCGGGCAGGCAGCCGATGACGGTGGAGTAGACGACGCCGTTGATCGCCTCACCGCCGATCTCGCGGAAGGCGGGAAGCGACGGGCCGTACTGCATGTAGACGAGGCTGTTGGTCGGCTGCGCCAGGAACTGCACCATGAACTGGGCGAGGTCCTGCGGCAGGAAATGCGTGACGAGGATCGCGGCCGGCGGGTCCTGCCGGAGCTTGGCGAGCGTCGGGCCCCATTGGTTGGTCGGGAAGGGCACGGTCTCGAACAGGCTGACCTCGAACCCGTACTCTGCCGCCTTGTCGCGGATCGCGTTGGCGATGACGATCGAATATTCGTTGGCGGACGGGATGATCGCGATCTTCTTGTTCGGCGCCGTCCAGCTGCCACCCTCCGACAGCTTCTTCAGGAAATCGAGGCAGCCCGGCCCGTACCAGTATTCCGGCGGATCGCCCTGGAAGGAGCCGTAGTAGCGGGCAGGGTCGGTCTTGAACTTCTCGTTGTGCGAGATCAGCGTGTTGTAGTGCATCATGATGACGTCGTTGTCGGCGGCGACGTCCATCTCGATCATGTTGGTGCCGAGATTGTAGCCGTTGATCACGAGCGGCGTCTCGTAGCGGTCGATCAGCCGCTGCATGGACTGGCTGACGAGGTCGGCCCCCATCTCCTTGGTATCCTCGACGTGAAGCTCCAAGGGGCGCCCGAGCACGCCGCCGGCCGCGTTGATCTCCTCGACGGCGAGATCCAGCCCGTTCTTGAACTCGATGCCGTCGGCCGCCGCGAGGCCTGACATGGGCAAGGCCGAGCCGATCGGGATCGGCGTCGCATCCTGCGCCCGCGCAGGGGCGTTCAGCCCGGCGAGCATGGTGCCCGCCGCGCCTGCGCCAAGCGCCCCTTGAAGCATCGAACGTCTGCTGATCCCTGTCATGGTGTTTGTCTCCTCGGGTTCGGAACGATGGCGGCGAAGGACGTCCGGCTCACGCCGGCAGGCTGGATAGGATGCGCTCGACGGCCTCGCCCATGGCGAGGACTTTGGCGTCCTCGCCGCGTGCGCCGACGATCTGCAGCCCGATGGGTAGCCCGCCCGCGGTGAGGCCGCAGGGGAGGACCAGCGCGGGCTGCTGGCTGAGATTGATCGGAAAGCTGAAGCTCGCCCACTCGGTCCAGCGCTCGTAGGGGCCGCCGGCCGGCACTTCGAGACCGGCGCCGAAGGCGGGGATGGCGGCACCGGGCGACAGCAGGCCATCGAGGCCGGCCAGAAGCCTGTCCATCGCCGCGCCGAACTCGGCGCGCTTCGCCTGGGCGGTCATCAGATCGACCGCCCCGAAGGCGGCGCCTTGCCGCGCGATGTCGAGAAATCCTGGATCGATTGCGCCGCGTTCCGCCTCCGGCACTTGCGCCAGGCGCGCGGCCGCGCCGCTGAACCAGTGATGATGGAAGATGCCGAGAAGGTCCTCTCCGGGCAGCGTGACCGGCTCGACGTGTGCCCCGGCTGCCCGCAGGGCTTCGATCGCCTGCTCGACGCCCGCCCTGACCTCCGGATCGACGCTGCCGACCGGCGGCTCCGACCAATAGCCGAAGGTCAGGCCGGCAAGTTCCAGCGGCGACGCATCGAGAGACGTCAGAGTTCCCGGTCCCTGCGCCCAGTCCTCGAGGCTCCGGCCGGACATTGCGCGCAGCATCGCCGCCGTATCCGCCACGCTGCGGGTCATCGGGCCGAGATGCGCGACCGTGCCGAAGGCGCTGGCGGGGAAGGCCGGCACCCGGCCATAGCTCGGCTTCAGCCCGACGATGCCGGTGAACGCGGCGGGAACGCGGATCGAGCCGCCGCCATCCGTGCCGAGATGAAAGACGCCGGCGCCCACCGCTGCCGCCACCGCTGCGCCGCCGGACGAGCCGCCCGCGGTCTTCGAGGGATCGTGCGGATTGCGCGTCACGCCCGAGAGCGCCGAGTCCGTCACGGCCTTCCAGCCAAATTCCGGCGTCGTTGTCTGTCCGATGAAGACGCAGCCAGCTTCGCGCAGGAGGCGGACCGCCGGCGCGTCCGCGGCGTAGGGCTCGGTCGGGGTCGTCGTGGAACCGTAGCGGACGCTCCAGCCCTTGGCCCAGACGATGTCCTTCAGCGTCGTGGGGATGCCGTCGACAGCCGAGAGCGGGGTGCCCGAGCGCCAGCGCTTTTCCGACGCGGCAGCGGCTTCCAGCGCGCCGGCCCGGTCGATGCGGATAAAGGCGTTGAAGCTGGGATTGATCGCCTCGGCCCGCTCCAGCACGGCCTTCGCCACCGCGACCGGTGAAATATCGCCGCTCGCATATCCCTCCCCCAAAGCGAGCGCGTCCAACCGTGCGAGGTCTGGTGCATCGGCTAGGGGGGCGGCGAGGGGCATGCCGGCGCATCCTTCGTTTCGTCGGTGCCGCCGCCGGGGGGCAGGCGGCTGACTGCTTAGAAGGCAATCTGATGCGCCTTCCAATTTTTCATCAAATGTATTCTTTGGGGGCTCCCTTCCACGAAATGTAAGAACTCTCCTGATGAACCTCACGATCCGGCACTTGCGCTACATCCATGTCGTCGCGCAGTCCGGCAGCGTGCAGGCAGCCTCGCGCCTCCTCAGCATTTCGCAGTCCTCGATCCTCGCGGCGATCGATCTGGCCGAGGGTGAAATCGGCGGGCGGATTTTCGATCGGCGGCCGGCGCGCGGCGTGACGGTCACCCCGGCCGGCGAGCGTTTTCTCGCTGCGGCTCAGCCGATGCTGCTGGCTGCCACCGAGTTCGACCGGGCCATTGGCGATCTCGGCCAGCCGGTGCCGAAGGTCCTGCGGATTGGCTGTTTCGAGCCTTTCGGCGCGCTCTTCATGCCGGACATGCTGCGACTTTATGTCGAGAGCGTCGGCGAAGTGGAGATCGTCCTGCTGGAGGGCGATCAGGTGCAGATCCAGGCCTGGCTCGGCGCCGGGCTGATTGATCTCGCCGTCGTCTATGACATCGGCACGATCGAGGCGACCGGTATCACGCCGATCTGCCGCGTGCCGGCGCATGCGGTTCTCCACGCCGACGATCCGCTGGCGGAGCGGGACGCGGTCTGGCTGGCGGACCTGGCGGAGCGGCCGCTGGTCCTCCTCGACCTGCCGCAGACGGCGACCTACCTGATGACCCTCTTCGACATTCTGGCCAAACGGCCCGAGGTGAGGTTCCGTACGCGGTCCTACGAGACGGTGCGTTCTGCCGTGGCCTGCGGCTTTGGCGTCTCGATCCTGAACATGCGCCCGGTCGGCCGCGCGACGGCGGACGGCAAGCTGATCGCCCGGCGACCTCTGCTCGACGAGTTGCCCGCCCCGACGCTGCTGGTCATCGACATGTACGGCTCGGTCAAACCGCTTTTCGTGCGGGTCTGCATCGACGTCATCCGTCAATTCTTCAGGTGCCTCGGGCCCGCCGGGTTCTCGGTGACGACCCCGGAGCTGGCGCCGACGCTTCTCAGGGGACTTTAGTCTCGGAGCCGAGTTTGATCGGCCCATTCTTCCTTCGACTTCGTCTTGATGTCGAACTGGTCGCGGGTCCTTGCATAGGTGTGGCCGCCCATTCGGCCGACGACATCCATCACCTGCTGGTCGATATGGAGATTCGTCGGGTCGAGGGCGTCGCTCCGAACGAAGAGACCGACCACTTCGCCGAGGATGATCTCGCGGGCGGGGCTGACGCGGAGCACCGAGTGGAGTTCCGGCCGGATTTCACAGGTCTGTCCGGGTTCAGCGGAAGGGGAAAGCAGACGTTCCTGGATGGGCGCACCCTACATCGGCCGTGATCGTCACGACCGCTTCGCCCTGCCACGAAACCGCCGCGAGCCGGGCGCGAATGTCTTGCCTTCGTACAGCGGAGTGTCTCCATGCGTCTCCACCGCCGCGCCGCCATCGCCGCGCTCGCGCTTGCGCCGTTCGTCGCCCGTCATGCCTTGGCTCAGACGCTGGCCCCTGTGGCCTTGCCTGAACCGCCGCTGCTGGGCGGGGACTATCGCGCCGCACGGGCGGCGTTTCGAACGAAGCTTCTGCGACATGATCCTGCACCAGACCAGGGCGATACGCTGGATCCACCGGAAGGAGCGGAACCGCTGCGCTATCGCTCAGCGGGCCGCGACCTCGTCGCCTGGGCGAGCCCGAAAGGCGACGCCTCGTCCCCGACGCCTGCCGTGCTCGTGCTCCATGGCGGCAACGCGATCTGGCACGGCCACTGGCAGGATCTGGCGGTGCCTTTCGTCGCGGCGGGATACCAGGTGCTGATGCCGGTGCTTCGCGGCGAGAACGGGCAGCCCGGCGACTTCTCCGCCTTCTACGACGAGACCGACGACGTGCTGGCGGCGGCCGAGGCGCTGCGCGCGCGGCCGGGCGTCGACCCGGAGCGCGTCTTCGTCGCCGGCCACAGCGTCGGCGGCACGCTGACGCTTCTCGCCGCACTCAGCGGCAACTTTCGGGGCTCGGCCGCGCTTTCGCCCTCGCCCGACACGCGCGTCTTCTTCCAACGCTTCGCCGACGAGGCGCCGTTCGACCTGTCAGATCCACGAGAGATCGAAATGCGCTCGGCCGTCTGCTTCGCCTCCGGCTTTCGCTGCCCGGTTCTGATGTCGCATGGCGACCGGGAAACCCGGTCGAGCGCATCGATCGACCTGACCGTCGCCCGCGCCCGCGCCGCAGGCGGGCATGCCGAGCACCGCGTGGTCGCGGGCGATCACATGGGCTCGATCCCTGCCGGCATCCGCGAGGCGCTCGGCTTCTTCGCCTCGCGATCCGGCATCCGGTAGCCGCTCCGCTTCGTCGGGTGCGGACAAGGAGCCGCCGGCGAGTCGTCTCCTCTGTAGCCTGAGATCAAACGGGGTGGAAAGCGGACGTTCGGCTTCGAGCGGCCTTGCTGGAAAGCGGGCGTATCGCGCCAGCGCGCCCGCCAAGTCGAGCGTCCTGGAAGGATCGAGTTACATTCGGCGCGGCGATGCCGTCGACCGCTTTTCCGTACTCGATCGTAGCGTCCGGCGTCGCTTCAACGGCTCCGATCTGGTCGCAGCGCGACATCATCCGATCATCGCCGCTCCTCTGCGGCTATCGTATGGGTTGCATATCACATTGACGTCATCGAGCATTTGGAATTCTTGAAAGTTCCGTACGGAAATGTACAGAGTTGCATATTGTCCTGTCGCACCCTCAAGGCGGGTAAGCATCAATAAATATTAATAACGGTCTTCGTAAGAAAAATCTGCTGGGAGGGAAATAAATGTCTGAGGCCGTCGCAGTGCCATAGTTCTCCCTGCGGCCGGCCGGAGAGACCGGACTGCAGGAACACCTACCGTCTCAGACGGAGCCTCTCTATTGCGTCCTTTGACCGGTGAGGCGCGTCAGGCGGCTTTCACCGCGTACCGCAGGTGAAGCAGGTCGTGCGCCAGTGGCTCGGCCCCGATCAGCGAGAGCCGGATCCTGCCCTTCAGACCCTCATCCCCAAAGGCGACGATGCCTTGCTCGTTGACCCGGCCGACCAGCGCAGGCGCGAGGATGACGCTGAGCTCGTCGACCAATCCTGCGGCGAAGAAAGAGCCGTTGGTGCTTCCGCCGCCCTCGAGCAGGAGGGTTTCGATGCCGAACGACTGGCGCAAGGTGCGAAGGGCCTCCGCGAGGTCGATCTCCGGTCCGTCGGCCACGATGTAGGAGATCCCGTCGGCCGCGAGCTCCGCCAGATGCCCGTCCGCGACGTCGCTGCCGAGGACCACGATCACCATGTCGCCGTTGATCTCGGCCTGGCGGAAGTGAAGCTTGGCCGACCGGTCGATTGCGACCGCATATTTCCCGCTCCCGCGCGGCGCGATGTGGAGGGGCCGCTCGACGGTCGGCGTGCCCGACGGGGGATGTGGTTCACCCTTGGCCATCTCTGCCATCGTCACCCGGCCGACCAGCCAGGCATCGGCCGACAGGGCGTCATGGACAGCCTCATAGGCGCCATTCCAATCCTTGACGCCGCCGACGGCGCTTTCCGTATAGCGGCTGGGATGAAGTCCGCCGTCGAGGGAGGACATCATGTGGCAGATGATCTTCGGCAGGTCTTTCATGCTTGGTATCCTTGATGTTCGTCGTGCAGGCAGCCGTGACTGCCACGGCCGTCGCCGCCTTGAGCGTGGCCTTCCGGCCCTCCGGCGCGCATATAGGCGAGCCCATCAGGTAGAGCGGCTTTCGCGCAGCGCCACGTCGAAGCAAGATCAAAAGCCGGATGCGGTGATGCCGTCAGCATTGTGGGGGCTGACACGGCGCCCAATCCGTCTAATCCGTTCGGGGCGTCGGGGCGTTCAGACGAGAGCCGCTAGTACAGCTGCCGGCTGGGACCCCGCCCCCCAAACTCCATCGGCCGCGGTCCACCCGTTGCGCTCTCAGGCACCCATTGCCGCGAAGGCGGCGAGCATGCGCTCGGCGTCGGGCTCGACGCCGGTGAACAGCCGGAAGGCGCCGGCGGCCTGGAAGACGGCCATGCCGCCACCGTCGACGGTCCGGCAGCCTTTGCCGCGGGCGAGGCGTAGCAGCGCCGTCTCCAGCGGGAAGTAGACGATTTCGGCCACGAAATGGCGCGGCTCGATCAGATCCGCGTCGAGCGGCAGGCCTGGATGGGCGGCGGTGCCGGTCGGGGTGGCGTGGACGAGGCCCCGTGCCTCGCCCATGGCGGTGCAGAGGTCGGTGCCGGCGCCGACGGCTGCGTCCGGAAACTGCCGCGCCAGCTTTTCGGCGAGATGCTCGGCCCGCGCGAGCTCCTGGTCGAAGATCGTGAGTTTCTGCGCGCCGAGCTGCAGCAGAGCGCGGGCGACGGCCGCCCCGGCGCCGCCGGCACCCAGCTGGACGACATCGGCGAGATCGGCGTCCGGCAGGCCGCGGCGAAAGCTTTCGGCAAAGCCTGAACAGTCGGTGTTGTGCCCGATGCGCCGGCCATCCTGCAGCACCACGGTGTTGACCGCACCGAGTGCCTTGGCCTCCGGCGAGAGCGTGTCGAGTTCGGCGATCACCGCCTGCTTGGCGGGGTGGGTGATGTTGACGCCGGCAAAGCCGCGCTCCTCTGCTTCCCGCAGCAGCGCGGGGAGGGCGGCGAGCCCGACGCCGCGGACATCGAGGTCGATCAGTTCATAGCGGAGCGCGAGGCCGTTGGCGCGTCCTTCCGCCTCGTGCAGCGCCGGCGAGCGCGAGAGCTGGATGCCGCTGCCGATGAGGCCGACCTGGATCGCCTTGGTGTGGGTGTCGAGCATGACGTGGCTTTCGCGCAAAGGGGGATGCCGTGGCGGCGGGCGTGTGCCCGCCGCCACGGGCGTCGGCTTACTTGGTGCCGCGGAGGGTGTTCAGCTGGGCGAGCACCGCGTCGACCGTCTCGGCGCCGATCGTCTCGCGGAACTCGGCGACGACCGGCTCGACCGCCTTGCGAAACGCGTCGAGCTTCTCCGGCGAGAGTTCGATGACCGCCATGTCGGTCTTCTTGATCTCGGCGAGGAAGCCGGCATTGGCGTCGCGCGAGACCTTGCGCTGGTAGTCGCGGGCCTCGGTGGCCGAGGCCTGCAGCAGCGTCTGCTCCTCGGGGTCCAGCTTGTCCCAGAACACCTTCGAGATCAGCACGATCTGCGGGTTGTACTGGTGGCCGGTGAGGGTCAGGTACTTCTGCACTTCGGTGAACTTGGCGTTGACGATGTTGGAGAGCGGGTTCTCCTGGCCGTCGACGGTGCCGGTCTCCAGCGCGCTGTAGAGCTCGGGATAGGGCAGCGGCACCGCGTTGGCGCCAAGTGCGTTGAAGGTGGCGAGCGGCACGGCGGACTGCACGGTGCGGATCTTCAGGCCCTTGACGTCGTCGACGCTCTCGACCGGGTGGCGGTTGTTGCTGAGGTGGCGGAAGCCGAGCTCCCAGAAGCCGAGGCCGACGAGGCGGTGCTCGGGCAGCCGGTTCATCAGATCGGTGCCGATCTTGCCGTCCATCACGGCATCGGCCTCTTCGGGCGTGCCGAACAGGAAAGGCAGGTCGACGACGCCGAACTCCTTCACCGTGCCCGACAGGATGCCGGCGTTCATCACGCTCATCTCCACGGTGCCGCCCTGGATCGAGGCGAGGGTCTGGACGTCGCCGCCGAGCGTGCCGCCGGGGAAGAGCTTCACCGTGATCTTGCCGCCGCTCTTCTCCTTCACCAGCTCGGCGAAGCGCTCCATGCCGGTCACCTGCGGGTGGCCCTTGGAGTTCTGCGCGGCGAACTTGATGGTCCGCTCCTGAATCTCCGCCCCGGCCATCCCGGCCGAGCCGAGGATCGTGGCGAGGCCGAGAGCGGCGGCGATGGTGGTGCTCATGCGCATGGTGTGGTTCCTCCCGAGGGGGACGGATTGTTCCGTCCCGGTTGTGCCCGAAGGCGGTGTGATGGCCCGTGCGGTCAGGCGCGGGCGAAAAGCGACGCGGTCAGCGGCCGGAGAAGAAGGCAGCCGGCACCATGACGAGCGCCGGGAACAGGACGAGCAGCATCAGGACGATCAGCTGCGCCACCATGAACGGCCAGACGCCGCGGATCAGCTTCGCCATCGAGATGCCGCCGACGCCGCAGACGACGTTCAGCACCGTGCCGACCGGCGGGGTTATGAGTCCGATCGAGTTGTTGATGATGAAGAGGACGCCGAAATAGACCGGGTCGATGCCGGCCTCCCGGATCACCGGCAGCAGCACCGGCGTCAGGATCAGGATGGTCGGCGTCATGTCCATGGCGGTGCCGACGGCGACGATCAGCACCATGATGGCGATGAGCAGCAGCGTCTGGTTATCCATCAGCGGCTCGAGCAGCGCCACCATCGCGCCGGGCAGGTCGGCGACGGTGATCAGCCACGCCGAGACCGAGGCGGCGGCGACGAGGAACATCACCACCGCCGTCGTCTTGGCCGCGGCGGCGAACACGCCGAAGAGCATGGACGGCGTCAGCTCGCGGTAGACCACCATCGCCACGAACAGCGAGTAGACCGCGGCGACGACGCCGGCTTCGGTCGGGGTGAACACCCCGAACTTCAGGCCGAAGATGATGATGACCGGCAGCATCAGCGCCCAGAGGCTGGAGACCAGCGCATGCCGCCGCTCGCCGGCGCTCGCGCGCACCGGCAGCGCGATGTTCTCCTTGCGGATGACGACGAGCCAGGCAACGCAGAGCGCCGCGCCGATCATCAGGCCGGGCACGATGCCGGCGAGGAACAGCTTGGTGATCGAGACGCCGCCGACGACGCCGTAGAGGATGAAGCCGATCGAGGGCGGGATGATCGGGCCGATGATCGCGGACGACGCGATGAGGCCGCCCGACATCGCCGGATCATGACCGGACCGCACCATCATCGGCATCAGCAGCGCGGCGAGGGCCGCCGCGTCCGCGACCGCCGAGCCGGACAGGCTGGAGAGGACGCAGGCCGCCAGGATGCAGACGAAGCCGAGCCCGCCGCGGCGGTGGCCGACCAGCGCTACGGCCAGGTTGACGATCCGCTTGGAGAGGCCGCCCTGGTTCATGATTTCGCCGGCGAGCATGAAGAACGGGACGGCGATCAGGGTAAAACTGTCGGCGCCCTGCAGGATGGTCTGCGCGACGATCTGGCCGTCGAACAGATCCATGTGGATCATCAGCGCGACGCCGGAGAGGACGAGCGCGAAGGCGATCGGCATGCCGAGCGCCATCGTGCCGAGAAGCGAACCGAGGAAGACCGCGACGACCATGCCCGTCTCCTCAGCGGCCAGGACCGGCGGCAGCCGGCTTGGGGTGCGGGTGGGCGGCGTCGGCGTCCAGGAGATCTTCGGATTCCTGCACGAGAACGGCGCTGGCGATGTCGATCCGCCCGGTGAGGATCGCGAGGGACTCGACGCCGAGGACGAGGAAGGCGGTGACGGCGAAGACGACGACCGGGATCATGAACCAGCTCATCGAGATGCCGGCGGCCGGTGTCACCGCCGTCCAGGTCAGCATCGCCTGCTCGAGGCCGCCCTGGAACAGCAGCACGCAAGCGACGAGCATCAGGGCGTAGCCGAGGAGGACGCAGGCCTTCGCGGCAAGGGGCGGCAAAGCCCGGATGAGGCTGTCGATGCCGATATGGGCATGATCGCGCAAGGCAAGCGCCGCGCCGAGGAAGATCAGCCAGACGAAGGCGAGCCGCGACAGTTCCTCCGACATGGTGATGCCGCTGTTCAAGGCGTAGCGCAGCACGACATTGCCGAAGACCAGCACGACCATGCCGGCCAGAAGCAGCACGATGGCGACCTTCAGCAGGGCGAAATAGGCATCGACGATTCGCTTCATGACCAGATGTCCTCCCGAACCGATCGGCGCATTCGCGCTTGTTCTGTCCCCCGCCTGCATCGCGGCGGGCTTCCCTCGGGAAGTTCCGGTCGCGCACGGCGGAGACTTGTCATCGCGGCAGCCGCTCCACCCTGCTGCCCCGACGGGAAGAAAGATGTACTAACCGGTTCGTTAGGTCAAATGCTGAGTTTCGTGGTAGGCCGGAAGGTGTTCGGCATGTCACGGTATAGGCGGTCAGGTGATATCTGTCGAAGTCGGGTCCGGAACACGTGGGGCGAGATGACAACTGAGAGTTCGGACGGGGTGTCGGAGCGGCCCGTCGGCGACCAGAGCGGTGGCGGGGCAGCCGCCGTCCGCATCGGCCAGCGCGACCGCACCGAGCAGACCCGGAGCGACATCCTGCGCGTCGCCTGCGAGGAATTTGCCGCGAACGGGCTGTCGGGCGCCCGGGTCGATGCGATCGCCGCCCGCACCCGCACCTCCAAGCGGATGATCTACTATCACTTCGGTTCGAAGGAGGGGCTCTACCTTGCCGTTCTGGAGGACGCCTATGCGGCCATCCGCAAGGTCGAGGACGAGCTGAAGCTGGCCGAGCTCGATCCCGTCGAGGCGATGCGAAGGCTGATCGACTTCACTTTCGACTATGACGAGGCGCACCCCGCCTTCATCCGCCTGGTGACGATCGAGAACATCCACCGCGCCGAGCACATGCGCCAGTCGACCAGCCTCAGCCGGCTAAATGTCTCGGTGATCTCGACCATCGAGACGATCCTCACCCGCGGCAAGAAGAGCGGCGTGTTCAACCGCGCGGTCGATCCGATCGACCTGCACATGCTGATTTCGTCCTTCTGCTTCTTCCGCGTCTCCAACCGCCATACGTTCGGCACGATCTTCGGCCGCGACCTCGCCGAGCCGACGGCCCGCGCCCGCCAGAAGTCGCTGCTGCAGGACGCCGTCCTGGCGCTGCTGCGGACCGCCTGACGCGGGCGGCTCGGGCGATGGCTACCGCGTCGGAATGCCGGCGGGTGAGGAGCGGGACTGGGTGGCCAGCCGGATCGCCGCATTGGCCGCCCCGAGGCCGCGATAGCCGCGCCGCTCGACGATCTCGATGAAAAAGCCGCCGTCGAGCGCCTTCAGGTAGATCTGGAAATACTCGCCGGCCTCGTCGCGGTCGTAGAGGACGCCGGCGCGGCGCATCGCGTCGAGCATCTCGGGCGCCAGGTCGAACTTCGCCTCGCGGTCGTCATAGTAGTTCTGCGGGATGCGCAGGAGCTCGACGCCGTTGGCGCGGAGAGTCTCGACGGTCTTCATTATGTTTTCGGTGCGGAAGGCCACATGCTGGACGCCCGGGCCGACGAACTGGCTGACGAAGCGGGCCGACAGCGTGCGGACCGACTGCGAGCCGTTGAGCACGACGCGCAAGCTCCCATCGGCATTCTCCAGCACCTGGCTCAGCACCAGCCCGCCGGGATCGGGTACCTCGATCGGCGGCATGACCTTCAGATCGAAGATCGAGTGGTAGAACAGCGTCCAGGACAGCATGTCCTCGTAGCGCACGGTCTGCGCGACATGGTCGACCACTGCTAGCCCCGCGCCGTGATGGCTGTTCCAGCCTGGCTCGAGGGCGAAATCGATCTCCCACTGCCGCTCCAGCGCATCGTCCTCGGCGGCGAGATAGAGGAGGCTGCCGCCGACGCCGCGGATCGCCGGCAACTCCAACTCACCGGGGCCGACGGGCTGGCGGAAGGGCGCGGCGAGCAGTCCCTCGGCCCGCTTGAGCGCCGCTGCGGCATCGGCCATGCGAAGCCCGAGCGCGCAGACATTGGTACCGTGGACGACGTAGGACGAGTGGGCGAGGCCTTCCGTCTCGGTGTTCACCACGACGCGCAGATCGCCTTGTGCGTAGAGGTCGACATCCTTGGAGCGGTGATGCCCGGCATGGCGGAAGCCGATCGACGTCAGCAGCGCCGAAAGTCTCGTCGCCGAAGCACGGTCGGTGGCGAACTCGCAGAAGGAGACGCCGCTGGTCTTTGCCGGCGGGGGAAACGGCTCCTTCTCCGAGGGGCCATTCAAGGCGCGCCCCTCCGCCTTCAGCCGGTCCATCAGGAAGAACAGCGAGCGCCGCCCGTCGACCGCCGTCTGGCGGGCCGAGCCGGCGCGGAACTGGTCGTTGAAGATCTCCAGCGAGTAGTAGCCGGCATAGCCCGTCGCCTCGACGGCGGCCATGAAGTCGGCGACCGGCAGCTCGCCCTGGCCTGGCATGTTGCGGTAGTGCCGGCTCCACGAGAGCAGGTCGAGGTCGAGCTTCGGCGCATCCGCCATCTGGACGATGAAGATCTTGTCCTTCGGGATCGAGCGGATCGAGCCGGGGTCGATGCCGCGCGAAAGAGTGTGGAAACTGTCGAGGATCAGGCCGACATTCGGATGGTCGGCGCGCCGCACGATCTCCCAGGCATCGCGGTGGTCGCTGACATAGCGGCCCCAGGCGAGGGCCTCGTAGCCGATGCGCACGCCGGCGGCCCTCGCGATCTCGCCGAGATCACGCAGATCGTCGGCGGCCCGGTCGATGCCGCCGAGCGCCAGCGGCGAGACGGTGGAGCAGATCAGGATGAGGTCGGTGCCGAGCTCGTTCATCGTCTCGAACTTGCGCCGAGCCCGGTCGAAGGCTTTCGCGCGCTGCGGCTCGGGCAGGCCCTCGAAGTCGCGGAACGGCTGGAACAGCGAGATTTCCAGCCCGGCATCCCGCACCATCTTGCCGACGTCGCGGGCGCCGAGATCGAAGGCGAGGAAATCGTTCTCGAAGATCTCGACGGCATCGAACCCGGCCGCCGCCGTGGCGCTCAGCTTGTCGGCAAGGTCGCCCGAGAGGGAGACGGTGGCAATCGAGGTCTTCATGGCGTGGCTCCGCTGGGCGAGGGACCCGGCCGGGTCGCAAGAGGCACCGGCCGGCGGTCTTCAGATCGTCTGCCGGCTCAGACGAGGGCGATGACCCGGCTGGGGCCGCCAGTGCCGCCCCGGACCTTCGGGCCGGCGACGACCAGCATCGCGCCCTTCGCGGGCAGGTCGTCGAGCCCGGCGATCGCCTCGACGCCCCAGCGCCCGCTGCCGAGCCACTGGTAGTGGACGGGAAAGTCGCCGGCGGAGGCGAGGCCCCGGTCGAGCGACAGCGTGTCGACGGCGATCCCCTTGACCCGGCGCTCGGTGATCAAGAAGTCGGCCGTCTCGGCGTGGAAGCCGGGCGTATGGTTCCGGCCCTCGGCATCGCGCCCGGTGAACTTCGGCTGGTCGAGAAGCCTGTGCCAGCCGGAGTTCATCGCCACGCAGCAACCCTCGGGAAGCTCGCCGTTTTCGGCTTCCCAGGCCTTGATGTCGTCCGGCGTCAGGGCCGCGTCGGCGTCCTCCGCCGCCCGGGCGCGGATGTCGATCACCGCCAGCGGCACCACGAGGTCGGCGATATCAATCATGTCGACGCTCATGCCGTTCTCCGAGAAGTGCAGCGGCGCGTCGATGTGCGTGCCGGTGTGCTCCATCAGCGTCCAGCGGTGGAGGTTCACCTTGTCTTTCGCCCAGGTCACCGGCTTCTCGACCGTGAACCACTTCTCCCCGCTAAAGGTCGGAAAGCCTTCGAACAGCGTGTGGGTGAGGTCGTGGACCTTCGAGAAGCGAAACTCGGGTGCGGGGGCGGCGGCCTGCGCCGGCGGGCTGAGGCCGAGACCGGCGGCGGCGAGCCCCAGGCCAAGGCCGAAGCCGCCCTTCAGGAGGCCGCGGCGTGTCGCCGTCTCGCAGACGGAATGCAGACAGTTCGGGGGGCACATGCGTCGACTTCCTCCCAGAATGGCTCCCGCTTGTCCCAGCGGGTCTTTCCGAAAGTGTACGAACTAGTTCGTGATTGCAACATCGGCGCCGGGTCACTCGCCGGAGTTGGCCTGCTCTGCCCGGATCTCCGCGGCGACCAGCCGCAGGTTGGCGAGGAGCAGCTCAGCCGAGGGCGACAGCGGCAGGCCGGCGCGGGTCGAGATGCCGACCGGGCCGAGCGTGTCGGCCGTCGGGATGGCGAGGAGGGTCATCACCCCGGCGCGCACGTCCTCCAGCACCACGCCCTCGGAGATGATCCATAGCGCATCGGTCGCGCGGACATATGTGCGGCCGAAAGCCAGCGAGACCGTCTCGACGATGGAGGCCGGTCGCGGAAGGTTGGCGGCGAGGAAGAGCCGGTCCACCGTCGGGCGGATCACCGAGCCCGGCGGCGGCATCAGGCATTCGAACCGGCCGATCTCCGCGCCGGGCGAGGCGAGCCCCGCCAGCGGGTGGCCCGCCCGCGCGGCGAACACGATCCGCTCGGAGTAGAGATGCTCGAACAGCAGCCCGGTCATCTCCTCCGCGGCGCTCATGCGGCCGATGACGATGTCGAGGTCGCCTTGCCGCAGCTGTGCCATCAGGTAGGCGGTCGGCCCGGTGACGATGCGCGGCGCGGCGCGGGGCCCATGCGCGCGGTAGCGCTGGATGGCGGGCGGCAGCAGACGCGCCGAGACCGTCGGCAGCGCGCCGACCCGCACCGGCAAAGCCTCGGTGGCGCCGAGGCCCTCGAGCTCCTCCACCCCCTGGCGCAGGGCCGACAGGCTCGTCTCGGCGTGGCGCAGGAACATTTCGCCCGCCGGCAGGAGGAAGCCGCCGCGCCGCGACCGGTCGAGCAGCGTCACCCCGAGGATCAGCTCCAGCTCCTTCAAGGTCTTCGACACCGCCGGCTGGGTGACCGAGAGCACCCCGGCGGCGCGCCCGATGCTGCCCTCCCGCGCGACGGTGACGAAGGTGCGGAGATGGCGAAGGCGAATCGAGGATGTCAGCATGCACCATAACTCCCCGGTTATATCCGGCGTCGCAATCCTCATTTTGCATCACCGCGCCTGCCGATTATACAAGATCCCGGCAGCAGAGGGGGGAGGCACATGGCATTCACGACGGTCGACGGCATCGCCGTGCACTACCGCCTGGCCGGGACACCGGGAGGGCGCCGCATCCTCTTCCTCAATTCGCTCGGCTCCGACTTCCGGATCTGGGACGACGTCGCGGCGCTCCTCGCGCCACATTGCGAGATCCTGACCTACGACATGCGGGGGCACGGTCTGAGCGAGGCGACGCCCGCCCCTTACAGCCTCGACCGCCTCGTCGCGGACGCCATCGGTCTCCTCGACGTGCTGGACTGGCCGAGCGCATCGCTGGTCGGCCTCTCCGTCGGCGGCCTCGTGGCGCAAGGCATTGCGCTCAGCCATCCAGGGCGCGTCGATGCGCTGGTGCTGATGGATACGGCGGCGAAGATCGGCAACGCGGAGGGCTGGAACGAGCGCATCGCCGCCGTCGAGGCAGGCGGCGTGACGGGGATCGCCGAGGCTGTTGCCGCACGCTGGGTCTCGCTGGCCTTCGCCAAGGCGCAGCCGGCGGTGCTGGCCGGTTGGCGCGCGATGCTCTCGCAGACGAGCACCGCCGGTTATGCCGGCATCGCTTCGGCGTTGCGCGATGCCGACCTCACCGAAGACGTCGCCGGCATCCGCGCCCCGACGCTGGTGCTCGTCGGCGACGGCGATCTCGCCACCCCGCCCGACACCGTCGAGGCAACGGCGCGGCGCATTCCGGGCGCGCGCTTCGAGACCATTGCCGGTGCCGGTCACCTGCCGTGCCTCGAGCATCCCGCCGAGGTCGCCGCGGCGATCCGCGGTCATCTCGCGCTGTCGGCGACCCCTCGGCAGGCGTCGACGGAGGCGGCCGAGAGCCCGGCGGAGAGGTCCGGCGCTACGGCGTATGACGCCGGCATGGCGGTGCGGCGCGCGGTTCTCGGCAGCGCCCATGTCGATCGCGCCACCGCCGGCATCACGCCGTTCGACGCCGCCTTCCAGCGCTTCATCACCGAGGGCGCCTGGGGCACCGTCTGGTCGCGCGCGCATTTCACCCGGCGCGAGCGCTCGATCGTGACGATCGCGCTCCTCGCCGCGCTCGGCCAGGACGAGGAGGTGGCGATGCACGTGCGCGCTACCGCCAATACCGGTGCCACGGCCGAGGACATCGCCGAGGCGCTGATGCATGTCGCGGTTTATGCCGGCGTTCCCGCCGCCAACCACGCCATCAAGATCGCCAAGGCGACGCTGTCCGACATGGGCGCGGCGGGAGAAGACCGATGAGCGGCGGCTATTTCCCGCGCGACCGGTCCTGGCATCCGCCGGCGCTGACGCCGACCTACAAGACCTCCGTCCTGCGCGCCCCGCAGCACGCGCTGCTGTCGATGCCGACGACGCTCTCGGAGGAGACCGGGCCGGTCTTCGGCCGGGACATCCTCGGCCCCGATGACAACGACCTGATCCGTAATTTCAGCCAGGACGGCGGCGAGGCGATCGGCCAGCGCATCGTCGTCTACGGCCGGGTACTCGACGAGGCCGGGCGGCCGGTGCCGGGCGCCCTCCTGGAGTTCTGGCAAGCCAATGCCGGCGGGCGCTATCGCCACAAGAACGAGGGCTACCGTGCCGCCCTCGACCCGAATTTCGGCGGCTGCGGGCGGGCGATCACCAATGCCGAGGGCGGCTATGCCATCCGGACGGTGAAGCCGGGCGCCTATCCCT
Organism: Mesocryomonas fontinalis; assembly: GCF_055730125.2. Lineage (NCBI taxonomy): Bacteria > Pseudomonadati > Pseudomonadota > Alphaproteobacteria > Hyphomicrobiales > Aurantimonadaceae > Mesocryomonas > Mesocryomonas fontinalis. Next base: position 227,404 of record NZ_JBUZWG020000001.1, read on the forward strand.
GGCCGAACGGCGTCAACGACTGGCGCCCGGCGCATATCCATTTCTCGGTGTTCGGCCATGCCTTTGCGCAGAGACTGGTGACGCAGATGTATTTCGAGGGCGACCCAATGATCTGGCAGTGCCCGATCGTGCGCACCATCCCCGACAGGTCCGCGATCGAGCAGCTGGTGGCCGCGCTGGATCGCCATGCGACGATCCCGATGGACAGTCTCGCCTACAAGTTCGACATCGTCCTGCGCGGCCGGCGGTCGACGATGTTCGAGAACCGGATGGAGGGCAATTGATGGTCCAGTCGCTCGCCTATCTCAACGAGTCGCCGTCGCAGACCGCGGGTCCCTACGTCCACATCGGCACCAACCCGAACTGGGTCGAGATCGCCGGCGTCTGGCGGGACGATCTCGGCCTGGTTCTCGTCGGCCCGGAAACGAAGGGCGAGCGTATTCTCGTCGAGGGCCGGCTGACCGACGGGGCGGGGGCCCCGGTGCGCGACGCGCTGATCGAGATCTGGCAGGCCGACGCCGCCGGCCTTCATCCGTCGCCCGCCGAGACCAGGGGGCAGGCCGACCCCGCCTTCTCCGGCTGGGGACGCCAGCCGGTTTCGGACGTCGACGGCACGTTCCGCTTCGAGACCATCCGCCCGGGCCCGGTGCCGATGCCGGACGGTCGGCTGCAGGCGCCGCACATCACCGTCTGGATCGTTGCCCGCGGCATCAATCTCGGCCTGCACACCCGGCTCTATTTCGCCGACGCGGCAGAAGCGAATGCCGCCGATCCGCTGCTCCAGCGCATTCCGTCGCCGGAACGCCGCGAGACGCTGATCGCCCCGCGGACCGAGCGCGACGGGCTGCCGGTCTTCACCTTCGATATTCGCCTGCAGGGCGAGAGCGAAACGGTCTTTCTCGACATCTGAGGACGCTTGTTCCCGGCGCCTCGGCGCTGCGGGACGGCGCTCCCTTTCTTTCTGCACGCGGCGGGGCTGTCCCCGCAAAGGAGTGACATGGACAAGACGCTGAGCAGCCTTGCCGAGGCCGTTGCGGGCATCGAGGACGGGGCGACGGTGATGATCGGCGGTTTCGGCGGCTCAGGTGCGCCGATCGAACTGATCCACGCCCTGATCGACCGCTTCATCGAAACGGGCCGGCCGACGAACCTCACGGTCGTCAACAACAATGCCGGCAATGGCGATGTCGGCCTCGCCGCGCTGATCGCGCAGGGCATGGTCGCCAAGCTGATCTGCTCCTTCCCGCGCTCGGCCGACCCGCGGGTCTTCACCGACAGGTATCTTGCCGGCGAGATCGAGCTGGAACTGGTGCCCCAGGGAACGCTCGCCGAGCGCATCCGCGCCGGCGGCGCCGGTATCCCGGCCTTCTATACGCCCACCGGCTACGGCACCGACCTTGCCGAGGGCAAGCCGGTCGAGGTGTTCGAGGGCCGCTCCTATATCCGCGAGCGCTGGCTGAAGGCCGACGTCGCGCTGGTGAAGGCGCATCTCGGCGACACGCTCGGCAACCTCACCTTCAATAAGGCCGCCCGCAACTTCAACCCGCTGATGTGCATGGCGGCGGCCGTCACCATCGTGCAGGTCTCGAAGATCGTCGCGCCCGGCGAGATCGACCCCGAGCACGTGGTGACGCCCGGCATCTTCGTGCAAGGTCTGGTCGAGGTGGCCGATCCCGCCCAGGAGGAAGTCCTGAACCGCGCCAAGGCCGCCTATCCGGAGACCGCCCGATGAGTTCCCGACTGACCTCCACCCAGATCGCCTGGCGCGCCGCGCAGGACATCGAGGACGGCGCCTACGTCAATCTCGGTATCGGCTTTCCCGAGATGGTGGCGCGCTTCCAGCCGCCGGGCCGGCAGGCGATCTTCCACACCGAGAACGGCATCCTCGGCTTCGGCGAGGCGCCGCAAGCGGGCGAGGAGGACTGGGACCTGATCAATGCCGGCAAGAAGGCGGTGACGCTGAAGCCCGGCACCGCCTTCTTCCACCATGCCGACAGCTTTGCCATGGTGCGCGGCGGCCATCTCGACGTCGCGATCCTCGGCGCCTACGAGGTGGCCGAGACCGGCGATCTCGCCAACTGGTCGACCGGGCCGAGAGGCGTGCCGGCGGTCGGCGGCGCGATGGACCTCGTTCACGGCGCCAAGCGCGTCGCCGTTATCACCGATCACGTCACCAAGGACGGCAAGCCAAAGCTCGTCGAGCGCTGCACCTTGCCGCTGACCGGTGTCGGCTGCGTCACGCGGGTCTATACCAGCCTTGCCGTCGTCGACATCGAGGCCGGACGCTTCGTCCTGCGCGAGAAGCTGGCGGCGCTGTCGCTGGAAGAGCTGCAGGCGATGACCGGGGCGACGCTGCATGTCGATGGCCCCGTCCTCGACCTCGTCGTGCCGGAGATCTGAGATGCCAGAAGCCTATATCTGCGCCTATGTGCGCACCCCGATCGGCCGCTATGCCGGCGCGCTCTCCTCCGTCCGCGCCGACGATCTCGGCGCGATCCCGCTGAAGGCGCTGATGGAGCGCCATCCCGGCGTCGATTTCGCCGCGGTGGACGAGGTGGTCTTCGGCTGCGCCAACCAGGCCGGCGAGGACAACCGCAACGTCGCGCGCATGTCGCTGCTCTTGGCGGGCTTGCCCGACAGCGTGCCGGGCACGACGATCAACCGCCTCTGCGGCTCCGGCATGGATGCCGTGATCACCGCGGCGCGCGCCATCAAGGCCGGCGAGGCCGAGTTGATGATCGCCGGCGGCGTCGAGAGCATGAGCCGGGCGCCGTTCGTCATGCCGAAGGCCGATGTTGCCTTCTCCCGCCAGGCGGAAATCCACGACACCACCATCGGTTGGCGCTTCGTCAACCCCATGATGAAGACCCTCTACGGCGTCGATTCCATGCCGGAGACCGGCGAGAACGTCGCCGAGGATTTTGCCGTGTCACGGGAGGACCAGGATCTGTTCGCCTGGCGCTCGCAGCAGAAGGCTGTCGCCGCGCAGGCCAATGGGCGCCTTGCACAAGAGATCACGCCCGTTTCCGTGGCGCAGAAGCGCGGCGATCCGAAGCTGGTCGAGCGCGACGAGCATCCGCGGGCCGACACGACCCTCGAGGGCCTCGCGGCGCTGAAGACGCCGTTCCGCCAGGGCGGCTCGGTCACCGCCGGCAATGCCTCTGGCGTCAACGACGGCGCGGCGGCGCTGATCATCGCCAGCGAGGCCGCCGCCCGCCGCCATGGCCTGACGCCGATCGCCCGCGTCCTCGGCGGTGCGACCGCCGGGCTTGCGCCGCGCATCATGGGCTTCGGCCCGGCGCTGGCGACGAAGAAGCTCCTCGACCGGTTGAAACTTTCGGCCGCCGATTTCGACGTCATCGAGCTGAACGAGGCCTTCGCCAGCCAGGGCCTCGCGACGCTCCGCGACCTCGGCATCGCCGACGACGACGCGCGGGTCAATCCGAACGGCGGGGCGATCGCGCTCGGCCATCCGCTCGGCATGTCGGGCGCGCGGATCACCGGGACGGCGGCGCTGGAGCTTGCTCTCACCAACCAGCGCCGGGCACTCGCCACCATGTGCATCGGCGTCGGCCAGGGGATTTCCGTCGCGCTGGAGCGGGTCTGACATGACCACGACGACGCTCGTTGGAGCGCTCTGCGGCGATACCGAGATCGCCGCGGCGTTTTCGGCGGCGGCCGAGCTGGCGTCGATCTTGAGTTTCGAAGCGGCCTTGGCGAAGGCTCAGGTCGGTTTCGGCCTGGTCCCGGCCGAGGCGGCCGCCCGCATTGCCGAGGCGGCGGCAGGGCTGCGCCCGGACACCGAGGCGCTCAGGATCGCCATGGTGCGGGACGGCGTCAGCGTGCCGTTTCTGGTGGCCGCGCTCCGGAAGGCCGTCGGCGCGCCGTACGATCGCTTCGTCCACCTCGGCGCGACCAGCCAGGACGCGATCGACACCGGCCTGATACTGCGGCTCCGCGGCGTTCTCTCCCTGCTCGACGCCCGGCTCGGGCAACTCTCCGACCGGCTTCAGCGCCTGTCGGACGGGGCCGGATCGCAGCCGCTGATGGCGCAGACGCGCATGCAGGCGGCGCTGACATTTACCCTCGCCGACCGGCTGGCCAACTGGCGCCGCCCTTTGGAGAAGCACCGGGAACGCCTCTCCGCGCTGCAGGCCGCGCTTCCCCTGCAGCTCGGCGGCCCGATCGGCAACGGCGAAAGCTTCGGCCCGGACTATGCCGGCCTCCGACGCGCGCTGGCGGCGCAGCTCGGCCTCGTCGACGCCGCGGCCTGGCAGTCCGACCGGAGCGTGATCCTCGACATCGCCCAGGCCTTCGCGCTGGTGTCGGGCACCACCGGCAAGATCGGCCAGGATTTGGCTCTGATGGCACAGACCGGGATCGCCACGGTGGTCCTTGCCGATGGCGGCGGCTCGTCGGCCATGGCGCACAAGCAGAACCCCGTCGGCGCCGAGGTGCTCGTCGCCCTCGGACGCTTCAACGCCGGGCTGCTCGGCACGATGGCCCAGTCGATGATCCACGAGAACGAGCGCTCGGGCGCCGCCTGGACGCTGGAATGGCTGCTGCTGCCGCAGATGGCCGAGACCACCGGCCGGGCGCTGGCGATCGCCGACACGCTGCTCGCCGGCGCCCGGTTTCCGACAGCGGGCCCCGCCAGCTGACAGGTCGATGACGGCCGGCGATGGCGGGTCCGCGCCGTCCCGTCGCCGGCGCAGCGGGGTGGCGCAGCAGAGTGGCGCAGAGGCTCAGTTCAGCGGCCAGACCAGCAGCAGCGCGGGCACCGCGACCACCACCACCAGAAACGACAGCGGCAGGCCGAGCCGCGCATAATCGCCAAAACGGTAGCCGCCGGGGCCCATCACCAGCGTGTTGCACTGGTGGCCGATCGGCGTCAGGAAATCCGAGCCGGCGCCGATCGCCACCGCCATCAGGAAGGCGTCGGGGCGGTAGCCGAGCGAGCTCGCGAAGGTGGCCGCGATCGGCGCCATCACCAGCACCGTCGCGGCGTTGTTGAGGAAGGGCGTCACCGCCATGGCGACGATCATGATCAGCGCCAGCGCGCCGTAAGGCGGCAGCGATACCGCGACGCCCGACAGCCAGACCGCGATGAGGTCGGTGCCGCCGGTGCGGCTCAGCGTCTCGCTGACCGGGATCAGCGCCGCGAGCATCAAGAGGATCGGCGCGTCGAGATGGCCGTAGACCTCGCGCAGCGGCAATGCCTTGGTGGCGACCATCAGCACTGCGGCGGCGAAGAACGCGACCGCCACCGGCACGATGCCCGTCGCCGTCGCCGCCATGGCGGCCGCCAGGATCGCGACCGGCAGGATCCGCTTGCGAACGCTGCCGAGCTGCAGGCGACGCTCGGCCAAAGGCAGGCAGTCCCATTCGCGCAGGAGTTCCGGCAGCCGCTCGACATCGCCTTGCAACACCAGCACGTCACCCAGCCGGAAGGTGATCTCGCCGAGCCGCTCGGTGAAGCGCTTGCCGCGCCGGCTGACGGCGAGCAGCGTCAGGCCGGTCTGGTGAAACAGCACCAGGCGCTGCGCGGTCATGCCGATGAAGCCGGAGTTCTGGCCGACGATCGCCTCGACCGTGCCGATGTCGGCGCCCCGCGAAGAGCGACCGTCGAGCGTCAGTGCGCCTTGGGCGACGAGCCGTTCCAGCGCCTCCGGGTCGCCTTCGAGGATCAGCACGTCGCTGGCGTGAAGGGTGGCGTCCGGCAGCGGTGTGCGCCGCTTGCCGTTGGCGCCGACGATGGCGGTGACCATGGCGTCCCCGCCGCCGAGTTTCTGCAGGTCGGCGACGGTCTTGTCGGCGATAGCCGACTGTGCCGTCACCCTCGCCTCCGTGGTGTAGTTCTTGATCTCGATCGCCTCCTCCAGCGCACCGCCCGCCGCCTTGCGGGCCGGCAGCAGCCAGTAGAACAGCGCGAGGAAGACGACGCCGACGGCGGCGAGGATCGCGCCGACGGGGGTGAAGTCGAACATGGTGAAGGGCGTGCCGGTGATCTCGCCGCGCAGCCGCGACACGATGATGTTCGGCGAGGTGCCGATCTGCGTCATCAGGCCACCGAGCAGCGAGCCGAACGACATCGGCATCAGGAACATCGAGGGCGAGACGCTCGACCGCTTGGCCATCTGGAAGGCGATCGGCAGCATGATCGCCAGCGCCCCGATGTTCTTCACGAAGGCCGAGAGTACGGTGACGATGACGACGAGCACGATCAGCTGGGCGCGCGGTGACGAAACCTCGGGCGCGAACCGCTGCAAGGCGAGATCCATGATGCCAGAGCGGGCGATCGCCGCGCTGACGATCAGCGCGCTGCCGACGATGATGACGATGTCGTCGGAGAAGCCTGAAAACGCGTCCGCGGGTTTCACCAGGCCGACGGCGAGTGCCGCCAGCAGAGCGCCGGCGGCGACGACGTCATAGCGAAAGCGGCCCCAGATGAAGGCCAGCATCATCAGGGCAATGATGCCGAAGGCCATCATCTGATCAAGCGTCATGGGTTTTCCCTATGCCGTGCCGCGTCCGGCAAGGCCCGCGCGGCGGCAAAGATGGCGGGCGACAAACGAAGGACCGTTGCGCCCGTTCGGCCCGGTCTATACGGCAGGGCCTGCCTCGAAACTGGACGATCATGTCGCAGACCCCCGCGCCCAACGCCGCCCCCGCCATCGATGCCCCCGTCATCCAGCCATCGAGCCGTTTCCGGGCGATGGTGCGCGGCAACGAGGTGGCGCTCGTGCTGGTCGCGGTCGTCGTCGGCGCGCTGTCTGGGGGCATGGTGACGGCGATGAGCTGGGCGGCGCAAGCCCTGCACATCGTCCTTTTCCAGCTTTCCGTGGGCGAGCGCCTGAGCGGGCTGACCGCGCTGTCCTCGCCCTGGCTCGTCCTCGTGCCGGTGGCGGGCGGGGTGGTGCTCGGCCTGCTGCTTTTCTTCCTGTCGCTGCAAAAGAAGCGCCCGCTGGTCGATCCGATCGAGGCGAACGCCCTGCATGGCGGGCGCATGTCGCTGCGCGACAGCGTGACCATCGTCGTCCAGAACCTCATCTCCAACGGGTTCGGCGCCTCGGTCGGGCTGGAGGCCGCCTATACGCAGCTCTCGGCCGGCGTCGCCTCGCGCATCGGCATCTCGTTCGAGATGCGCCGCAGCGACCTGCGCACGCTTGTCGGCTGCGGCGCCGCGGCCGCCATTGCCGCCGCCTTCAATGCGCCGCTGACCGGCGCCTTCTATGCCTTCGAGCTGATCATCGGCACCTATTCCATCGCCACGCTGACGCCGGTGGTCGCGGCGGCCTTGTCGGGCAGCTTCGTCGCGCGCCTTCTCGTCGGCAACACCTTCCTCATCGACCTCGGCGAGCCCGGAGCCGTCGTCAATGCCGACTATCCGCCGGCGATCCTCCTCGCCGTGCTCGCCGCCGGCCTCGGCATCGCCATCATGCAGGGCGTGACGATGATCGAGACCGGTATCCGCCGCACCCGCCTGCCGGTGCCGCTGCGGCCGGTGCTCGGCGGCTGCGTGCTGGCGGGCCTCGCGCTCGTGACGCCGCAGGTCCTCTCCTCCGGCCATGGCGCGCTGCACGTCAACCTCGACCTCCCGGCCAGCGCCTCGGCCGTACTGCTTCTCCTGCTCCTGAAGGCGCTGGCGTCGGCGGTCTCGATCGGCAGCGGGTTTCGCGGTGGCCTGTTCTTCGCCTCGCTCTTCCTCGGCGCGCTGCTCGGCAAGCTTTTCGCGCTGTTCGCCCCGATCGTCTTCACCGGGGCGACGTTGACCCCGGTGGTCTATTCGATCGTCGGCATGTCGGCGCTTGCGGTCTCGATCATCGGCGGGCCGCTGACCATGACCTTCCTGGCGCTGGAGATGACCGGCGACTTCCCGATCACCGCGCTGGTGCTGACGGCGTCGGTCACCGCCTCGCTGACGGTGCGCAAGACCTTTGGCTACTCCTTCGCGACCTGGCGTTTCCACCTGCGCGGCGAGAGCATCCGCAGCGCCCACGATGTCGGCTGGATCCGCAGCCTCACCGTCGGGCGGATGATGCGCCGCGACGTGCGCACCGCAGCGCTCGACACCACGCTGAAGGTGTTCCGCCGCGACTTCCCGCTCGGCTCCGCCCAGCGCGTGGTGATCACCGACGCCGCCGGCGCCTATGCCGGCATGGTGCTGGTGCCCGATGCCTATTCCGACGCGATCACCGATCTCGACGAAGGGATCGAGGGCCTTGTCCGGCTGAAGGATGTGATGCTGCTGCCGCAGATGAGCGCCAAGGAGGCGGCGGCAAGCTTCGACAAGTCGGAGAGCGAGGCGCTGGCGGTGGTCGAGGACGTCGCCTCCAAGACCGTGCTCGGCCTCCTCACCGAGAGCCATACGCTGCGCCGCTACAGCGAGGAGCTGGAGTTGCGAAGGCGCGAGGCCGCGGGCGAGGGGCGCTAGTTCGCCTTTTCTGCGGCGGTCGCCGCTTCATTTTGCAGGCGGCGCGTCTCAGACGCCGGTGAACAGCCAGGCATGCTCGGTCGCATTGTGGAACTTCCACACCCGCTGCGGGCCGGCCATCACGTTGAGGTAGTAGCCGGTATAGCCGTGCACCACTGCCACCGGATGATAGCCGCGCGGCACCAGCACCACGTCGCCGTCCTCGACCGCCATCGCCTCGTCGAGCGCGCGGTCGTCGGTATAGACACGCTGGAAGCCGAAACCCTGCGGCGGGTCGAAGCGGTGGTAGTAGGTTTCTTCGAGATAGCTCTCCTCGGGCAGCGCGTCCCGGTCGTGCTTGTGCGGCGGATAGGAGGAGGTGTGGCCGCCCGGCGTGATCACCTCGACGACCAGCAGAGAGTGCGCCGCACCGTCGTCCTCCGGCATGATGTTGGTGACATAGCGGGTGTTGGTGTCCTTGCCGCGCATCGCCTGCGGGTGCGTGCCGGGCGGGATCAGCCGGGTTGCATGCTGGCCGCCGCCCGGGGCCGAGCAGACTGCGAGCTCCAGCGCCGTCGTCGCCTCGATCTGCCAATGGCCGCCGGCGGGCACGTAGAGAGCGAAGGGCGCGCCCTCGAACGGCGTCATCCGCTCGCCAACCTCGCCGAACGACTGTCCGTCGGCGGAGATGATCGCCTTGCCGGAGACCAGGACGAGACAGACCTCGCGGTCGCCGCAGGCGGCTTCCAGCCTGTCGCCCGGCGCCAGCCGGTGCAGCGCGAAGCCGACATAGGTCCAGCCGGCGTTTGCCGGCGTCACGTCGTGCACCTGTCCCTCGGCCGCCGAGGGCCGCACCTTAAAACCCGCCATGTCGCTCTCCTCCCAACGCCACGCATCCGACAGGATGCACCAGGACGCTACCTCTTTTGAACCGGCCGCCTCTTCCCGATGACCGGCTCTGCTCGATCGCGATGCTCGAACGGCCCGCACGCAGCCACGCGGCTCAGCTTCCTTCTACCGCGCTGGTTCAAACGTTTCGAGTGCTTTCTGGAATGAACGATTGATGGGGCTGGCCAGGCAGAGTATTTATTCCGCCCGTGGCGGTCCCGCCGTAATTCCGCGCGGAAAGCCAGATCGATGAGCGAAGCGCCCTTCTCGCCCGAGACGCCCCCGCTGCCTGAGACGTTCGAGGCGTTGAAGAGCCTCATCCTGGAGCGCAAGGCGCGCCTGCCGAAGCGGCTCGGTCAGGTCGCGATGTTCGCGCTCGACCATCCCGACGACATCGCCTTCGGCACCGTCAACAGCATCGCTCTCGCTGCCGCCGTGCAGCCCTCGACGCTGGTGCGCTTTGCCCAGAACCTCGGCTTCGAGGGTTTTTCCAGTCTGCAGGCACTTTTCCGCGCCCGGCTGCGCGACCGGCGGCCGGACTATGGCGACCGGTTGAGCGCCTTGCGCCGGACGCCGGAGCAAGGGGCCTCCGCTATCCTCTCCGGCTTCACCGCCGCCGCGCGGCGGTCGCTCGATACGCTGGAGACCGCCATCGATCCCGCAGCCTTCGAGCGGGCGGTGGCGATCCTTGCATCGGCCGAGACGATCTATCTCGTCTCGAAGCGGCGGTCCTACCCGATCGGCAGCTACATGGCCTACGCCTTCGGCAAGCTCGGCATCCGCTGCCAGATGGCGGGCTCGGCGGCGGGGCTCGATGACGACATCCTGCGCTTTGCCGGACAAGGCGACGCTGCGTTCGCCGTGAGTTTCTCGCCCTACGCGTCCGAAACCGTCGCGCAGGCAAAAAGCCTCGCCGCGCGGCAGATCCCGGTGGTCTCGCTGACCGACTCGGCTTTCTCGCCGCTGGTCGAATCGTCAGAGGCCTGGTTCGAGCTCGCCGAGGCCGACCATGCCGGCTTCCGTCTGCTCTCGGCCTCCATGGCCTTCGCCATGGCCCTGACCGTCGCCGTCGCCGAGGAGCGGCAGCGGCGATCGGAGCTGGCTGGCATGGAATAAATATTCCATTTGACGACACTCCGGCATTTATGTTTCGTCATGTCGGTGGAAATCGGGATGCCTGGTGGCATCCGGGGGAGGGGCCATGCCGCAGGAGCGCACGCTGGATCTGGTGACCATCGGCCGGTCGTCGGTCGATCTCTACGGCCAGCAGATCGGTTCGCGGCTGGAGGACATTTCCTCCTTCGCCAAATCGGTCGGTGGCTGTCCCACCAACATCGCCGTCGGCACCGCGCGGCTCGGCCTTCGCTCGGCGCTGCTGACCCGCGTCGGCAACGAGCAGTTCGGCCGGTTCATCCGCGAGCAGCTGGCGCGCGAGGGCGTCGAGACCGCCGGCATCGTCACCGACCCCGAGCGGCTGACGGCGCTGGCCATCCTGTCGGTCGAGAGCGACACCTCGTTCCCGCTGCTGTTCTACCGCGACAACTGCGCCGACAATGCGCTGGGCGAGGCCGATGTCGACGAGGCCTTCATCCGCTCGGCCGGCGCCGTGCTCGTCACCGGGACGCATTTCGCAAAGCCGAACGCCGAGGCCGCGCAGCGCAAGGCGATGCGGATCGCCAAGGCGAGCGGCGCCCGGGTGATCCTCGACATCGACTACCGGCCCAACCTCTGGGGCCTCGCCGGCCACGATGCCGGCGACAACCGCTACATCGCTTCAGCCGCTGTCTCCGCCAAGATGCTGACGGTGCTTGCCGACTGCGACCTGATCGTCGGCACCGAGGAAGAGGTGCTGATCGCGTCCGGCGAAAGCGACCTCGTCGCCGCGCTGAGGACGATCCGCGACCATTCCGCCGCGACGATCGTGCTGAAGCGCGGGCCAATGGGCTGCATCGTCTATGACGCGGCCATTCCCGCCGACCTCGAGGACGGCATCGTCGGCAAGGGTTTTCCGATCGAGGTCTACAACGTGCTCGGCGCCGGCGACGCCTTCATGTCGGGCTTCCTCCGCGGCTGGCTGCGCGGCGAGCCGCACGCGACTTCCGCCACCTGGGCCAACGCCTGCGGCGCCTTCGCCGTGTCGCGCCTTCTCTGCGCGCCGGAGATCCCGACCTGGGCCGAGCTCGAATACTTCCTGGCAGAGGGCAGCCCGCACCGCGCGCTGCGCCAGGACGAGGCGATCAACCACATCCACTGGGCGACGACCCGCCGCCGCGCGATCCCGGCGCTCTGCGCGCTCGCCATCGACCACCGCTCGCAGCTCGAGGATCTCGCCGCAGGCGATCCCGCAAAGCTCGCGCGGCTGCCGGCGCTAAAGCTCCTCGCCGTCCGCGCCGCCGCCGAGGTCGCCGCCGGGCGGCCTGGTTTCGGTATGCTGATCGACGACAAGTACGGCCGCGAGGCGCTGTTTGCCGCGGCGAAGCTGCCGGCGTTCTGGGTGGCGAAGCCGGTCGAGCGGCCGGGCTCGCGGCCGCTTCGCTTCGAGTTCAGCCAGGATCTTGGCAGCCGGCTGGTCGATTGGCCCGTCGACCATTGCATCAAGGTGCTCTGCTTCTACCACCCCGACGATCCCGCCGCGCTGAAGGCCGAGCAGATCGAAACCCTCCGTGCGGCCTATGACGCCGCCCGCAAGGTCGGCCGCGAGATCCTGATCGAGATCATTGCCGGCAAGAACGGGCCGATCGGCGACGACACCATCGCGCGGGCGCTGCAGGAGCTCTACGATCAGGGCCTGAAGCCCGACTGGTGGAAGCTCGAGCCGCAGGCGAGCACGACGGCCTGGACAGCGATCGACGCGGTCATCGCCGAGAACGATGCGCATTGCCGCGGCGTCCTCCTGCTCGGGTTGGAGGCCTCGGTCAAGGCGCTGCAGGATGGCTTCGCTGCCGCCCGCGCGTCGGCGTCGGTGCGCGGCTTCGCGGTGGGGCGCACGATCTGGGCCGATGCCGCCCGGCGCTGGTTGGCGGGCGAGATCGACGATGCGGCGGCGGTCGCCGAGATGGCCGGGCGCTTCGGCCGGCTCTGCGCAACCTGGCAGGCCGCCGGGGAGCCGACAACGGGCTGATGGGCGGATCTACGCCAGCGTGAGGCCGCCGGCGGGAGGTCGCGGGCGCCGGTACGAGCGGCGGTACGAGCGACGAAAAAGGAGCGGCCGACGAAGCGTCGCCGACGGGAGGAGACGGACATGGCGGACAAGACGGTGCGGCTGACCATGGCGCAGGCCGTGGCGCGGTTCCTGACGCGGCAGATGACCGTGATCGACGGCGAGACCGTGCCGATCTTCGGCGGCGTCTTCGCGATCTTCGGCCACGGCAACGTCGCGGGGCTCGGCGAGGCGCTCTACGGCGTCCGCGACACGCTCACCACCTATCGCGGCCAGAACGAGCAGGGCATGGCGAACGCTGCCGTCGCCTTCGCCAAGGCGAGCTTCCGCCGCCGCTTCATGGCCTGCACCACCTCCATCGGCCCCGGCGCGCTCAACATGGTGACCTCCGCCGCGCTCGCCCATGCCAACCGCCTGCCGGTCCTGCTGCTGCCCGGCGACGTGTTTGCCAGCCGCCGGCCCGATCCTGTGCTGCAGCAGGTCGAGGATTTCGGCGACGGCACCGTCTCTGCCACCGACTGCTTCCGCCCGGTCTCGCGCTATTTCGACCGGATCACCCGGCCGGAGCAGATCATCCCGGCGCTCCGCCGCGCCATGCAGGTGCTGACCAACCCCGCCGATTGCGGCCCGGTGACGCTCGCCCTCTGCCAGGACGTGCAGGCCGAGGCCTTCGACTATCCCGAGAGCTTCTTTGCCGAGCGGATCTGGATGCCGCGCCGCAGCCGCCCCGACGAGGCCGAGCTGGCGGCGGCGGTCGCGCTCCTGCGGGGAGCGAAGAAGCCGCTGATCGTCGCCGGTGGCGGTGTCCTCTATTCCGAGGCGAGCGTCGGCCTTGCCGCCTTCGCCGAGGCGCACGGCATTCCGGTCACCGAGACGCATGGCGGCAAGTCGTCGCTGCCGCATTCGCACCGGCTGAACATGGGCGCCGTCGGCGTCACCGGTTCCTCCGCCTCGAACGAGCTCGCCGCCGAGGCGGACGTCGTGCTCGCCGTCGGCACCCGTCTCGCCGACTTCACCACCGGCTCCTGGGCACTGTTCCAGGCGGAGGGCGTCAGGATCGTCGGGCTAAACGTCCAGGCCTTCGATGCCGGCAAGCACGACGCGGCGCCGCTCGTCTGCGATGCGAAGGTCGGCCTTGAAGCGCTCGGCGCGGCGCTGGCGGGTTACCGTGCCGACGCCGCCTGGACGGGACGAGCGGAGGCCGGCAAGGCGCGCTGGACGGAGGCTGCGGACGCTGCGACCGCGCCGACCAATGCCGTGCTGCCCTCCGACGCTGAAGTGATCGGCGCCGTGCACCGGGCGCGAAACTCGGACGCCACCATCCTCGTCTGCGCCGCCGGTGGGCTGCCGGGCGAGCTGCACAAGCTCTGGCAGGCCGAGGCGCCCGGCGGCTATCACATGGAATACGGCTTTTCGACCATGGGCTACGAGATCGCCGGCGGCTTCGGCGTCAAGCTGGCGCGCCCGGACGCCGACGTCGTCGTGATGGTCGGCGACGGCTCCTACATGATGCTGAACTCGGAGCTGTCCTCCGCCGTCATGGCCGGCGCGGCGTTCACCGTCGTCCTCCTCGACAATGCCGGCTACGCCTGCATCAACCGGCTGCAGATGGCCACCGGCGGCGCCAACTTCAACAACATGCTGAGCGACGCCCACCATGTCGAACTGCCGAAGATCGACTTCGCCGCGCACGCCCGCGCGCTCGGCGCCGACGCCCGGAAGGTCGGCTCGATCGCCGAGCTGGAGCGCGCTTTGGCCGAGACGCGGCAGGCCACGCGCCCGACCGTCATCGTGATCGAGACCGATCATTTGCGCACCACACCCGCCGGCGGTCACTGGTGGGATGTCGCGGTGCCCGAGGTGTCTGACCGCGCCGCCGTCAACGCCGCCCGCGACGGCTACGATGCCGCCCGCTTGTCGCAGCGGCTGGGCTGAGCACCATGCCGCGTCTTTTTGTGCAGCCCCTCATTTTCGCGAGCCAGGTGAACCCATGATCCGCTACGGCACCAATCCGATCGCCTGGACGAACGACGACGACGTTTCGATCGGCGCCCATTTGACCCTCGACGACTGTCTCGCCGACTGCCGAACCATCGGCTTCGACGGCATCGAGAAGGGCCATCTGATGCCGTCCGACCCGGCGGCGCTGAAAGAGAAGCTCGCCGATTACGGGCTCGTCTTCGTCTCCGGCTGGCACTCGGTCCATCTGCTCGTCAACGATGTCGAGACCGAGATGGTCGCCATCCAGCCGCATCTCGATCTTCTTCGCGCCAACGGATCGACCGTTTGCATCGTCTGCGAATGCTCCAACACCGTGCACGGGGACGACGAGAAGGCGGTGTTCCGCGACCGGCCGGTGCTGTCCGAGGATGCGATGGCTGCCTTCGGCGCGAAGCTCGAAAAACTCGCCGCCTACTGCGCGGGGCAAGGGATAGACCTCGTCTACCACCACCACATGGGCTCGATCGTCCAGACCGGTGCGGAGATCGACATGCTGATGGCGAGCACCGGCCCGGCGACGAAGCTGCTGCTCGACACCGGCCATGCTTTCTTCGGCGGCGCCGATCCCGCCGAGCTCGCCCGCAAGCACATGGCCCGGGTGCGCCACATCCACTGCAAGAACGTCCGGCCGGAGATCGCGGATGCGGTGGAAGCCGAGAACCTCTCCTTCCTCGAGGGCGTGCGCCGCGGCGCCTTCACCGTGCCCGGCGACCCGGAAGGCGCGGTGGATTTCCTGCCGGTCCTGAAGATCGCCGCCGAGCATGGCTATGACGGCTGGCTGGTGATCGAGGCCGAACAGGATTCAGCGGTGCGCAACCCGCTGGAATACCAGTCGCTCGGCCACCGCTCGCTGAAGGCCTTCGCCCAAGAGGCCGGCCTCGACAGAAGCTGAGCGCTTGCTCCAGGGGCTTGCCCAAAAAGCGGCCCACAGACCACTGCATGATCGCGCCGAAAGGCGTCTGGGAGAGATGACATGACCCTCAACATCGGCCTCATCGGGACCGGCGCCATCGGGCGCGACCACATGCGCCGCATCACCCGCACGCTGTCGGGCGCGCGCATCGCCGGCGTCAGCGACGTTGACCGGCAGTCCGCGGAAGCCTCGCTGCCGCCGCTCGGCCTCGACGCCCGGGTGTTCGATACGGGTGCCGCGCTGATTGCCTCGCCGGACATCGACGCCGTGCTGGTGACCTCGTGGGGCGGAGCGCACGAGCCGGACGTCCTCGCCGCCGTCCGCGCCGGCAAGCCGGTGTTCTGCGAGAAGCCGCTCGCCACCACCGCCACCGCCTGCCGCAACATTGTCGACGCCGAGATCGCCGGCGGCCGGCGGCTCGTCCAGGTCGGCTTCATGCGCCGCTACGATGCGGGCTACCGCCTTCTGAAGGATGTCATCGACAGCGGCGGCATCGGCGCCCCGCTGATGGTGCATGCCGCCCACCGCAACGCCTCGGTCGCGGCGAACTACACCACCGACATGGCCATCCACGACACGCTGATCCACGAGATCGACGTGCTGCGCTGGCTGCTGGCGGACGACTACAGAAGCGTGCAGGTGGTCTTCCCCCGCCGCACGCCGCATGCCCGCGAAGGCGTGCGCGATCCGCAGGTGGTGATGCTGGAGACGGTGAAGGGCGTGCGCATCGACGTCGAGGTTTTCGTCAACTGCGTCTACGGCTACGACATCCAGTGCGAGATCGTCGGCGAGACCGGCATCGCGAAGCTACCGGATCCGATGGCGATCCCGGTGCGCAGCGGCGCCAGGCTCTCGACCGAGATCCTCACCGACTGGAAGGACCGCTTCATCGACAGCTACGACGTCGAGCTACGTGATTTCATCGAAGCGGTGGAGCGCGGCACTGCCTCGGGCCCGACCGCCTGGGACGGCTATGCGGCGGCGGTCGCAGCCGACGCCTGCGTCAAGGCGCAAGGCTCGGGCGCGATCGAGCCGGTGACCATGCCGGATCGCCCTGCGTTCTACGCCGACTGATCTAAGCCGGCTGATCTGGGCCGCATCGGCACGGCTGAGAGATAATAGAAACAGCAACGCCCGCCGGGGGAGGACCGGCGGGCGCTGTTTGGAAACCTGCGGTGGGAGGAACCGCAGGTCGTATTCGCTCGGGCCCTGGGAGGAAAAGGCCCTCGCGAAATCTGGTGTTTAGAGAGTAGCCTGACGGGCGATCGCCGGAATATCCGAGCGGGACAGGCCGAGGTCGGCCAGTTCGCGCTGCGAAAGACGGTTCAGCTCACCGCAAGTCTCGCGGTAACGGCGCCAGTTGCTGAAGGAGCGGACGATGTTCATCGTAACGACTTTTCTCTTGATCTCGCCGAAGCTTCAAACGGTGTGTTCCGTTGCTTCGATGACCATTATCTAATCGGTTCGCGTCTTCGTCACCACAGCCATTTGTGCATGGCTGCCGTGAAGCCAGCGAGCGGCAGGTGCAAGGCTCGCCCATGCCATGCGACAGCCCTGCGGCGATCGATGTCTAACGCTCGAAAAGCGTTGCGGCAGCGGTCGATTTCACCCTAAACGACGGTGGATGCGGCCCGGACGGCCGATGAATGGGAACAGTCGATGAGCGAGACCCCGGCCGGCGAAACACGATCGAAGGTTCTGCGCAGCCGCACCACTGCGGCGCACGCGACGCTCGACGACCGGATCATGGCCAGCCGGCCGTTCGAGAGCCGGGAACGCTACGGCCTGTTCCTGCAGGTGCAGCACGCCTTCTATGGCGACATCGATGCGCTCTATGCCGATCCCGCCCTCGATCGGCTGCTGCCCGACCTTGCCGGTCGCCGGCGCCTCGGCAAGATCGAGGACGACCTTGCCGACCTCGGCCTCGCGGCGGCGCCCACGGACGCCGCTCCGGCGTTTTCCGCCGATGTGGAGGTTCCGAAGGCGCTCGGCTGGCTCTACGTCGCCGAAGGCTCCAACCTCGGCGCGGCCATCCTGCTCAAGGAGGCGATGAAGCTCGGCCTCGGCGAGACCTTCGGCGCCCGGCATCTGGCGGGCGCTCCGGAGGGCCGCGGCCTGCACTGGCGCACCTTTACCGCCGCACTCGACGGCGTGGCGCTCGATGCGGCGGGCGAGGCCGCGGTGGTCGACGGCGCCAACACCGCCTTCCTGCGAGTCCGCAGCCTCGTCGAGCGCTTCATGCCGCAAGGCTGAGCGCCGCGCTGGGCACAGGCCGCGCGGCGCTCGTCGTTCCCCGGATCAGCCCGGTCGGGGCATCGCCTCCGCAGGCCGTTGTGCGTGGGTGCGTCTTGTCACTTGATCAGGCCCATCTGCGTCGGCAACCAGAGGCTGACGGCCGGCACGAAGGTGATCACCAGCAGCGCGATGAACAGCGGCACCAGCCAGGGCAGGATCGCCATCGTCGTTCGCTCGACCGAGAGTTTTGCCACCCGCGACAGGACGAACAGCACCATGCCGAGCGGCGGGTGCAGCAGCCCGATCATCAGGTTGAGCGTCAGGATCAGGCCGAACTGCACGGGATCGATGCCGAGCTTCAGGACGATCGGCAGCAGGATCGGCACCAGGATGGTGATCGCCGCGATGGTGTCGAGGAAGCAGCCGACGATCAGCACCAGGATGTTGACGAGGATCAGGAACACCCACTTGTTGTCGGTGATCGAGAGGATCAGGTCCGACAGCGCCTGCGCGGCCTGGCTGACCGTCAGCAGCCAGGCGAAGACCGAGGCGGCGGTGACGATGAACAGCACGGCGGCGGTGGTCTCGATGGTGTCGAAGCCGGCCTTCGCCAGCGCCTTGAAACTCATCGAGCGGTAGCGCACGAGGCCGAGGAACAGCGACCAGATGACGGCGGCGACGGCCGCTTCCGTCGGCGTGAACCAGCCGAGCGTCATGCCGCCGATGAGGATCATCGGCGTCATCAGCGCCATGACGGCGGAGAAGTCGTAGTACCAGTCGACCGCGATCAGGGCGACCAGCGCAAGGCCGACGGCAAGGTTCAGCGACATGCCGAGGGTGACGAGGACGTAGATCGCGGCCGGGAAGGCGAGGACGATGAGGATCTCGACCCCGGCAGCGAGCAGCTTGCGGATCTCGAACGGCGCGTCGGAGCCCCAGTTCTTCTTGTAGGCGAAGATCGCCACGGTGATCATCATCAGCACCGTCATGACGATGCCCGGCAGGATGCCGGCCATGAACAGCGCGCCGATCGAGACGTTGGCCATCATGCCGTAGATCACGAAGGGCAGCGACGGCGGGAAGATCGGGCCGAGCGTCGCCGAAGCCGCAGTCACGCCGACCGCCGCTTCGATGGGGTACCCGTGGTCCTTCATCGCCTTGATCTCGATCGTGCCGATGCCGGCGGCGTCCGCCAGCGCGGTGCCGGACATGCCGGAGAAGATCACCGAGCCGATGATGTTGACCTGCGCGAGGCCGCCCTTCATCCAGCCGACGAGCGCGACGGCGAAGGCGTAGATGCGGCCGGTGACGCCTGCGATGTTCATCAGGTTGCCGGCGAGGATGAAGAACGGCACGGCCAGCAGCGGAAAGCTCTCGACGCCGGCGATCATCCGCTGGGCGACGATGATGTTCGGCGCGACGCCGAAGACGGTGATGTAGAGCACCGAGGCGACGGCCATGGCGATCGCCACCGGCACGCCGATCAGCATGAAGACGAGGAAGGAACCGATCAGTAGCAGCATGTCACTCTCCGATGCCGTCGAACATTTCGGGCCGCTCGAGCACCGAATAGCCGCGCCTGAGATTTTGGACGAACACCTGGATCGACCGGACGAGCATCAGCGCGAAGGCGGCGAAGACGGCGTAGAAGACGATCGAGCGCGGCAGGTCGACGGTCACCATGCGCTCCCGGTAGACCACCGAGACGTAGCGCCAGAACAGGATGGTCGCGAAGATGAAGAAGCCGATGCGGATGAGGTCGACGAGGATCGACAGCACCTTGGCGACGCGTTTCGGGATGTAGTGGTAGAGGACGTCGACCTGGATGTGCCGCGACTGGCGCACGCACATCACGGCGCCGAGGAAGACCACGACGACGAGGCAATTGATCGCGATCTCCTCGGTCCAGGCCAGGCTGTCGTTCATCACGTAGCGGGTGAAGAACTGCAGGAAGACGCAGAGCGCCATTCCCCAGAACACCGCCTGCACGATCCAGTCCTCGATCGCATAGGGTTTCAGATCGACCTCGCCCGCGCCTTCCTCCTCGAAGAAGTGGGCGAGTTCCTCGGCCGTGGTGGTGGTGTGTTTTTCTTCGGCCATGACGGTGCCTTGCGAAGGGGAGATGCGAGACGGGCGGGAAGACCGCCGGCGCCCGGGGAAGGGCGCCGGCGAGCGCCTTACTGGACGGCGCGGATGGCTTCCCAGTCGGCCTTGACGTAGCCGAGGGCTTCCATGTCGGTCTTCTCCATGACGTTCTTCTCGAAGTCCGCCTTGTCGACCTCGGTCACCGTCACGCCGCGGTCCTTGAAGGTCTGGACGAGAGCCGCCTCGCGCTCGACGATGATCTTCGCGGTGCGGGCCGCGGCTTCCTGCGTCACCTCGGTGAAGATGGCCTTGTCGGCGTCGGAGAGCTGGCCCCAGAGCGTGCCGGAGACCACGGTGTTCAGGTGGTCGACGATGTGGCCGGTCAGCGAGATGTTCTTCTGCACCTCGTAGAACTTCTTCGCCTCGATGGTGGTCAGCGGGTTCTCCTGCGCCTCGACCGTGCCGTTCTGCAGCGCGAGATAGACCTCGGCGAAGGCGATCGGCGCGGTGTTGGCGCCGCAGGCGCGGGGCATCGCGAGATAGGCCGGGACGTCCGGCACGCGCATCTTCACGCCCTTGAGGTCGGCGCAGGTCTTGACCGGCTTGTTGGAGGTGACGTGCCGGGCGCCGTAATAGCTGACCGCCGTGATGTGGTGCCCGGAGGCCTGCTCGTACCCGGCCGCCAGACGCTTGAAGACGTCGGACTTGGCGTAGGCGAGAAGGTGGTCGGCGTTGCGGAAGATGTAGGGGAAGTAGGTGACCCCGATCGGCGGATATTCGCGCGCCTGGAAGCTCGAGCCGGAGATGATGATGTCGACGGTGCCGAGCGTCAGGCCCTGGTTGAGATCGGCTTCCTTGCCGAGCTGCGAGGCCGGGTAGACGTCGATGTGGTAGCGGCCCTCGGTGCGCTTCTCGATCTCGCCGGCGGCCCAGACCGACTCGGTGTGGAAGGGCTCGGACGTCTCGTAGACATGGGCCCACTTCAGCGTCGTCTGCGCCGCGGCCGTGCCGAGGCCGAGCGCCATCATTGCGGTGATGCCAAGGCTGGTGATCAAGGTCTTCATGCTATTCCTCCCAGGGTAAATCCGAGCCGTCCGCCTCCCAGCGCCGGCCCTTGTCATGATGCGGTGTGGTGGGCGTCCTCCGGCTCGCCGAAATTCAGCGAGAAGCGTTTCTGCGAGAGCTGGAGGTGCTGCTGCATGGCGCGCTTGGCGGCATCCGCATCGCCCGCGGCGATGGCGTCGCGCACCCGGCCGTGCTCGGCCAGCGCCTGTTCCCATGTCCCGGGGTTCTCGAAGTAGCTGGAGAGCCGTTCGAAATACGGGTTGATGCGTTCGTCGAAGAGCTCGCCGATGAACCGCACCAGGACCGCATTGCCGAGAATGGCGGCGACTGTGGTGTGGAATTCACGGTCGAGCTGGAGCGTCTGGGGCGAGGGGTGCTGCGAGCGCTGCATCCGCAGGAGCACGTCGTCGAGCCGGGCGATGTCGTCCGGTGACGCGGCTTTGGCGGCTTCCTCCGCCACGGCGCCCTCGACCAGCTCGCGCGCCCGCAAGAGTTCGAACGGACCCTCGATCGGGCTTTCCCGGCGGGCCTTCGTCGCGACCGGCTCGGTGACGAAGATGCCCGAGCCCACCTTGATGCGGATCCGCCCCTCGACCTCCAGCGCGATCAGCGCCTCGCGCACCGTCGGGCGGGAAATGCCGAGGCGTTCCGCCAGCTCGCGCTCGGCCGGCAATCGGTCGCCCGGGCGATATTCGCCGGTATCGAGCAGGCCGCGCAACTGGTCGGCAATCTGCTGATACAGCCGTCGCGGCTGAATGATGGTGATCGGCATGTCGCCGAGACTCCTCCCGATCCGACCTGGCTCTCCGGCCAATTGGTCAAACCATTTGACCGGAGACTGCGGGCGAAATGTCGCATCGTCAAGCCCGCTGACCGTTTGCGTGCCATCGAATGCGACATGCCCGCTGCCGTTGGGGGATAAAATCAGCGGGCAACGCTCGTCGTGCCGTCGATCCGGCGGCGGTCGATCTCGGCGAAATTCCAGTCGATGCCGAGGCCCGGCGTAGAGGGCGGCACTGCCCGCCCGGCCTCGATCTGCAGCCGGGACGTGGTGATCTCGTCGAGCTGCGGGATGTATTCGACCCAGCGCGCGTTCGGCACGGCGGCCGCCAGCGAGACGTGCAGTTCCATCAGGAAGTGCGGCGCGACCGCGACGTTGAAGCACTCGGCAAGGTGCGCGACCTTCAGCCAGGGTGTGATGCCGCCGATGCGGCCGGCATCGACCTGGACCACCGAGCACGCCCCGCGCTGCAGATATTCGCGGAAATGCGAGGGGCTGTAGAGGCTCTCGCCGACGGCGATCGGGATCGAGGTCGACTGCGACAGGCGGCGGTGGCCGTCGATGTCGTCGGCGGGCAACGGCTCCTCGAGCCAGCCGATGTCGAGCCGCTCATACTGCCGCGCCCGGCGGATCGCTTCGTCGACGGTAAAAGCCTGGTTGGCGTCGGTGAGGATCTCGAAGCCTGGCCCGACGGCCTCGCGCACGGCGGCGATGCGGGCGATGTCCTCGTGCAGCGGCCGGCCGACCTTCAGCTTGCAGCCGCCGAACCCCTTCGCCTTCGCCGCCAGCGCGTCCTCGACGAGCGCTTCCGTTTCGAGGTGCAGCCAGCCGCCCTCGGTGGTGTAGAGCGGCACGGATGTCTGGGCGCCGCCGGCGAGGAGATGCAGCGGCAGCCCGGCGCGTCGGCAGCGCAGGTCCCAGAGCGCGGTGTCGATCGCCGCCATGGCGATGGCGGTGAGCGGGCCGACGGTGGTGGCGTGGGTCAGGAATAGAAGGTCCCGCCAGATCTGCTCGATGCCCTCCGCCTCGCGGCCGACGATCGCCGGGGCAAGGGTCCGCTTCAAAAGCGCCATCACCGACGGTCCGCCGGTGCCGATGGTGTACGAATAGCCGGTCCCGACCGCGCCGTCGGCATCGGTGATCCGCACGATCGGCGTCTCCTGGCTGACGAAGGACTGGATCGCGTCCACCCGCTTCACCTTCGGGACAAGATCGACCATCAGGCATTCGACGCGGGTGATGCGGGCCATGTTTCCTCCGGTATAGAAGGGGCTCTTCGGCAAGGCCTGCGGGGCCTCCGATCCGCCGGCCGCCTCGTGTGCCGTGCCGAATCGCCCTGTTCTGCGCCATAGGACCACGATCTTCTTGCCGGGGGACAGCCCTGTCGGTCCGGCGGCGAAAGCCGGCACGGCATGGCCTCGCATCGGCGTCTCGTGCAGAATGAGCGCTCGCCGCCGCCGTCAGGAGCCCGCATGCCGATCGATCTCGCCCGCCTTCGCGCCGACACCCCGGGGGTCGCCCACCGCATCCACCTCAACAATGCCGGCGCGGCGCTGATGCCGGCGCCGGTTCTGTCGGCGATGACGGATTATCTGACGCGGGAAGGTCAGATCGGCGGCTACGAGGCGGCCGAGGAAAGCGCCGGGGCGCTGGATGGCGTCTACGACAGCGTCGCCCGGCTGATCGGTGCGGCGCGCGACGAGATCGCCCTCACCGAGAGCGCGACGGTCGCCTGGCAGCGCGCCTTCTACGCACTGTCGTTCCGGCCGGGCGACCGGATCCTGACCGCGCGGGCGGAATATGCGGCCAACTACGTCGCGCTGCTGCAGGTGGCCGAGCGCAGCGGGGCGGTGATCGAGATCATCCCGAGCGATGAGGATGGCGTGCTGGATCCTGGCGCGCTGGAGCGGATGATCGACGGCCGCGTCAAGCTCATCGCCGTCACCTGGGTGCCGACCAATGGCGGCCTCGTCAATCCCGCCGCAGCCATCGGCCGGATCGCCCGGGCGCACGGCATTGCCTACCTCCTCGACGCCTGCCAGGCGGTCGGGCAGATGCCGGTCGACGTGGCGGTGCTCGGCTGCGACATGCTGGCGGCGACGTCGCGAAAGTTTCTGCGGGGGCCGCGGGGGAGCGGTTTCCTCTATGTCCGGCGGGCGATGCTCCAGCAGCTGGCGCCGGCGATGATCGACCATTTCGGCGCGCCCTGGGTTGCACCGGATCGCTTTGAGCTGCGGGCGGACGCGCGGCGGTTCGAGACCTGGGAGAGCAGCCACGCGATCCGCCTCGGACTGAAGGCTGCGGCCGACTACGCGCTGGCGATCGGACTGGAGGCGATCGAGGCGCGGGCGACGGGGCTTGGCGGCGAACTGCGCCAAGGACTCGGCGCGCTTCCGGGGGTGACCGTACACGATCTCGGGCCGCGCCCGGCGGCCATCGTCACCTTCTCCGTCGCGGGCGTCGAGGCCGATGCCGTGAAGGCACGGGCGCGGGCGGCGGGGATCAATGTCAGCGTCTCCGCGCCGTCGAGCACCTGGCTCGATGCGCGGGCGCGCGGGCTGCCGAACCTCGTGCGGGCATCGCCGCACTATTACAACGACGAGGCCGAGATCGCGGCGCTGGTCGATCTGGTGCGCGGCCTGCGCTGAGGCAGGTCGCGCGTCGCGCTTACTTGACGAGGGTGAGCTTCGGGCCGTGCGCGCGGTTGCGGAAGGTGACGCGGACAGCATCCGGCGTCACCGTCTCGATATCGGCGAGGTGGTAGCCGAGCTTCTGGCCGAGCGCGCGGGCCTGGTCGACATTGTCGGCGCCGATCTGGCGGGCGAAATCCCGCAGGCCCTGCACCATCATCGCGCCGAGCATGCCGATCTCGACGCCGGCGGCGAACTTCTCGTCCTGCCCCGGAAACCGGATCCGCAGGCTCTCTTCCAGATGTATGGTCCTCACGACTGAAATCTCCGATTCGCTCGGCCTTCAAGGTCGCCTTTCATGGTTAAGATCCGGTAAATCGCGGCCGTCTCGGCATCCGGTCGGATCCCAGCGCAGGTTTTTTTCCGGCGATGAGATGCCGGCTATTAATTTTATGTTACCGTCATTCACCGGTGCCGAATCACCTCGTTCACGAGCCTTTTGACGGTTCGTTCCGGCAGTCCGCGCGGGTTGCGGCGGGCCGGCGACAGGCGAGCGCAGACGGCGAGACGCAACAGGTTCGGCGATCTGGGAGGCCAGCGGCCTCGGGCGGGGACCTCACCACCGCGCCGCGCGCTTCGAGGGCAGGCAGGCAGTATCCCGCGTAGCATGACCCGGCGTTCCGGCCATCTTTACCGCTGACCGCTTCCCGTCCGGGCGTCCGGGAAGGACCAGTCCAGCCGGTCGGGGGTATCGACGTTTTCACAGTGCAGCAGGCGGGCGTCGACGACGCCGCGCGATTTCTCAACCCCACGAGGATTCTGCCATGTCCCCATCCGATACCCCCAATAGCCAGATGCTGACCGCCTTTTTCGGCAGCCGCATGGACGCCGAGATCGCCATCGCCCGGATCGTCGACGCGGGCGTTTCCCGCGACGAGATCATGTTGGTCGAAGGTGCCGACACGCGGGGCGAGCGACACCGCAAGGGCTTCTTCGAAATGCTCGGCGACCTGTTCATGCCGCATGACGAGCGCGAGGCGGGTGCGGAGGATGGGCAGCGGACCGGCTATATTGTCACGCTGCAGGCACATGCGGCCGGTCTCGGCAGGGTCCGCGACATTCTCGGCGAACGCGGTGCCCTTGAGACGCCGGCGAGCGTCGACAAATGGCGCAGCCTTGGGGCGAGCGACCGGCGGACGGTGCCGGGCGGCACCCGGAAGGACCATCATTCGCCCGCCGAGAGCCGCGTCGACCGCTCGGCGCTGTTCGTGCCGGCGCCGAGCCCAGGCCCGTCCGGTACCGGTCGTGCCAGCCTCGTCGCCGATCGGGCCGGGCGGCGGCGAGGTCGCTCGGCCTTGGTGCGGCCGGGTGGCACCAGCTTCGACGACTTCCTGGTGCAGGACCCGGTGAACCGGGAGGAGGAGGAGGCTCTCGGCTACCGCACCGTGGAGGCGGACGCCGCAGCGCCCGAGCGGCATGCGGATTCCATCGAGGTCGAAGTCGACGACGCACGCCAGGCCGAGGTTGCACCGCGCCGCGCCGGCGAACGCGAGAGCTAGGGTAGCCACGCCGGCCTCTCGCGGCAGGCGGGCTGAGGGCCAGCTGCGGGTGCCACGCTTCCCGGAATGGCCGATGGTCGGGTCTAGCCGCCCCAATTCTTCGCCTGAGAATGATGATATTTAAGGCAGAATTTCCGGCTGCCGAATAAATCGCCGCGTAACCGCCTGCGGCGCTGTTGGATCGCTTGGATTCCCCAGATAACTCTGATTTGATCCAATTCGGGCGAAAAAGTGGCGGCGGGGAACGTCTCTGGAAAGGGGCTTCTCCGCGGCCTTGCCCGATCGTTTCACTCCTTCGAGGGCAGGGCAGCATGGCGGATATCGTGGAACCGAGGGGCTATTCCGACAAGGAGAAGCACGCCGACATGCAGGTCCTGCATTCGATGGGCTATGCGCAGGAACTGGAGCGCCGGATGGGCGGCTTCTCGAACTTCGCGATCTCCTTCTCGATCATCTGCATCCTGTCGGGCGGCATCAACTCGCTGGCGCAGGCGACCTCGGGCGCCGGCGGCGCGGCGATCGGCATCGGCTGGCCGCTCGGCTGCCTGATCTCGGCGGTCTTCGCCATCGCCATGGCGCAGATCGCCTCGGCCTATCCCACCGCGGGCGGCCTCTACCACTGGGGCTCGATTCTCGGAAACCGCTTCATCGGCTGGCTGACCGCCTGGTTCAACCTGCTCGGCCTCGTCACCGTGCTGGGCGCCATCAACGTCGGCACCTACTACTTCTTCTTCGGCTCTTTCGGCCCGATGCTTGGGATGGTCGACACGATCGGCACCCGCATCGGCTTCATCGTGGTGATCACCGGCCTGCAGGCGGTGATCAACCATGTCGGCATCGGCCTGACCGCGAAACTGATCGACTTCTCGGGATCGCTGATCTTCGTCACCGCGATCGCGCTGTCGATCGCTTGCCTCGCCTTCGCGCCGTCGTACGACGTGGCCCGGCTGTTCACCTTCCACAACTACTCCGGTGCGGCCGGCGGCAATGTCTGGCCGGAGGTCTCGACCGGCTGGGCCTTCCTCCTCGGCCTGCTGCTGCCGATCTACACCATCACCGGCTATGACGCCTCGGCCCACACCTCCGAAGAGACCCGCGATGCCGCCCGCTCGGTGCCGCGCGGCATGATCTCGGCCGTCGTCTGGTCGAGCCTTGCCGGCTACATCATGCTCTGCTCCTTCGTGCTGCTGATCCCCGACATGGACGCGGCGGCAGCGCAGGGCTGGAACGTGTTCTTTTGGGCGATGGACACCCAGGTACCCGCGGCGATCCGCAACGTGCTCTACGCCGCGATCTTCCTCTCGCAGTTCCTCTGCGGCCTCGCCACGGTGACCTCGGTCTCGCGGATGATCTTCGCCTTCTCGCGCGACGGCGGCTTGCCGGCCTCGCGGGCGCTGGCCAAGGTCAATCCGCGCTTCCGCACGCCGGTGGCGGCGATCTGGGCCGGCTCGATCGCCTCCGTGCTGTTCGTCTGGGGCACCTCGCTGATCAGCTTCGGCGAGGCGTCGGCCTATGCGATCGTCGTCTCCTGCACGGTGATCTTCCTGTTCTTCTCCTTCGCCATCCCGATCGCTTGCGGCCTGTTCGCCTACGGCACCGCCAAATGGCCGGCGATGGGCCCCTGGAGCATTGGCCGCGGCGCCTTCATGGCGGTCGCGGTGCTGTCGATCCTCGCGATGGCGCTGATCTTCGTCCTCGGCGTCCAGCCGCCGAACGGCAATGCCCTCTATATCACCCTCGGCTTCCTCGTCGTCGCCGCCATCGTCTGGTTCGCCTTCGAGCAGAAGCGCTTCGCCGGCCCGCCGATCGGCGCCGAAATCGAGAAGCGTCGCGCGACGATCATCGCGGCGGAAAAGGCCGTCGGCGAGACGCACTGACGTCTCGGCTTCCGGCCGGATTTATCTGAGACGAGGACACCCGGGATCGCGAGATCCCGGGTGTCCTGGTGTTTGGGGACTATTGCTCCGCGCCTGTCAGTCGGTCTGGCTGGCGACGGCGAGGCCGAATTCGGCGGCGCCGGCTTCCAGCCAGTGCCAGAAGCTGGCGGCGTAGCTGCGGGAGATCGCGATGTCGAAGGTCGGGGCGGCGTCGACTTGCCAGAGCACGATGCCGACATGGCCGGCGAGCGTCACCGCCGCGTCGCGAGGCTGGAAGGCCGAGGGGTGCAGGTCGATCGGTACGCCCTTGGCGAGCGTGGCACGCAGGCTCGGTCCGGTGAGCCGCAGCACGGCATAGCCGGAGGACTGGTCGGCGACCGCGGCGACCCCGTCGAGCGTTGCGGCGAGACTGCGGGCAAAACGCCAGCCACCGCCCGGCTGCAAAGCGAGCCAGCTGCGCGGCCCGGTGCCGATGAGGGCGAGGTCTCTGCCGACCGAGACGCTCGGTCCGTCGGACAGCGTCAGGCCATGTGCCGCAGCGAGGGTATCGGCAAGACCCTCGCGGGCGCCTCGACGCAGCGTGACGGTGGCGATGCCGAGGCCGAGCCGTTCGGCGGCGGTGACGCCGGCGGTGCCGCTCGGCGGGGTCGGCCGGGCAAGGGCGGCGAAGGCCGAGACGGGAGCGAGCGGCTCAAGCATGGTGGCGCTTCCCTTCGGGGTCGACGAAATGCGGCGAGCAGATCTCGATCTCGACCTCGGTCCGGCGCAGGAGATCGACGGCGCGCATCCGCTCGCCGATCCGCTCCGGCCCGCGCTTGAGGAGTCCGAGGCCGATCCATTGCCCGAGCGCCGGCGAGAACGCGGTGGAGGTGACGTAGCCGTCATCGTTGGCGGTCGTCGGCTCCGCCCCGGTCCGCACGAAATGCACGCCGCCCGAGACCTTAAGGGCGGGATCGACCGGCCGGAAGCCGACAAGGCGCAGGCGGTCTTCGGCGACGAGGCCCTCGCGCGCGGCGAGCCGCTTGCCGATGAAGTGCTTCTTCGCCGACATCATCCGGCCGAGGCCGAGGTCGCCGGCGGTGGTGGTGCCGGAGAGCTCGTTGCCGGAGACATGCCCCTTCTCGACGCGGAGCACGCCAAGCGCCTCGGTGCCGTAGGGCATGGCGCCGAAAGGCTCGCCGGCCTGCAGGAGACGGCGGGAGAGGGCGTCGCCGTAGTTCGCGGGGACGGCAACCTCGTAGGCGAGCTCGCCGGAAAAGGAGATGCGGAACAGCCGGACCGGCACGCCGGCCCAGTCGAAGCCGGCGACCGCCATGAAGGGGAAGGCCGCGTTGGAGAGATCGATGGTGTCGCCGAACAGCTGCTCCAGGAGGTCGCGGGATTTCGGGCCGGCGACGGCCATGGCGGCCCAGGCGTCGGTGACCGAGGCCAGCTGGACGTCGAGGTCCGGCCACAGCACGTCGGAGGCGAAGGTCATGTGCTTCATGATCCGCGCCGCATTGGCGGTGGTGGTCGAGACAAGGAAATGCTCGGCGCCGAGCCTTGCGGTGGTGCCGTCATCGAGCACGAAGCCGTCTTCGCGCAGCATGACGCCATAGCGCGCCCGGCCGACGGCAAGGCCCGCAAAGTCGTTGATGTAGAGCCGGTCGAGGAAAATGGCAGCGTCGGGCCCCTGGACGTCGATCTTGCCGAGGGTCGAGACATCGGTGATCCCGACGGCCGCGCGCACGCTCCGCGCCTCCCGCGTCACCGTCTCCAGCCAGTCTTTTTCGCCAGCCCGCGCGAACCATTGCGGCCGCAGCCAGAGACCGGTCTCGACGAAGCTGGCGCCTTGCTCGGCGGCATGGGCGTGGCCGGGCGTGATGCGCGTCGGCTTGAAGTGCCGGCCGCGGGCGTGACCGGCGAAGGCGGCGATCGCCACTGGCGCATAGGGCGGCCGCGCGACGGTGGTGCCGACCTCGGGGATCGGGCGCCCGGCAAGCTCGGCCAAGATGGCGTGGCCGTTGACGTTGGACAGCCGTCCCTGGTCGGTCGCCATGCCGAGCGTCGTGTAGCGTTTGAGCAGCTCGACCGAGCGAAATCCTTCGCGGTGAGCGAGGGCGATGTCGTCGGCGGTGACGTCGTGCTGGAAGTCGACGAAGGCCTTGCCCTTGCCGGCGACGTGCCAGAAGGCGGTGAGCGCGGTGGATTCATCGGCCGCCGTCGGGGCGTCGCCCGGATCGGCGCCGAAGCCGAGGCTCCGGGCAGCGTCGACGCCAGCGGCATGTCCTTCGGCGAGGCCGCGCCCGAGCGACATCGTGCCGTTGGCAGCGCCGGCGACCGCCATCCCTTTCGACAGGGCGGCGCCCGGCAGGAAGGCGGCGGCGTTGTCCGACCAGGCGGGACGGCCGCCGAGATGGGTCGAGAGCGCCAGCATCGGGTTCCAGCCGCCGCTGACGGCGAGGAGGTCGCTCGGGATGCGCCGCCTCACGCCGTCGGCGCCAGTGATGGCGATCTCGTCGAGCGTCTTGCCGCCGTGCGTCGCCGTCACCCGGCCGCCGAGAACGATCCGCGCGCCGAGGCGGCCCGCCCGCTCGATCAGCGCCGGGTCGACCTCGCCGCGGACGTCGATGATCGCCTCGACGGTAGCGCCGGCCTCGGCAAGGTCGAAGGCGGTGCGCCAGCCGTCGTCGCCATTGGTGAAGACCGAGGCCTGCCGGCCCGGCACGACGCCGAAGCGCTGGAGATAGGTCCGCACCGCCGAGGCCAGCATGACGCCGGGCCGGTCGTTGCCGGCAAACACCAGCGGCCGCTCGACGGCGCCGCTCGCGAGCACCGTGCGCCGGGCGACGATCTGCCAGAGTCGTTGCCGCGGTTGGCCGGCGGCGGGGACCGGAAGGTGGTCCGAGACCTTTTCGAGGGCGCCGAAAGTGCCGCCGTCATAGGCGCCGAATACCGCGGTGCGCGGCATCAGCGTGACGTTCGGCAGCGCCTGCAACTCTTCCACCGCGCGGCTCGCAAAGGCCGCGGCGGACTGTCCATCCACCGTGTCGCGCTCGGCGAGAAGGCGGCCGCCGAGCACGAAATCCTCCTCGCAGAGGATCGTGCGGGCACCGGCGCGGCCGGCGGCGAGCGCTGCGGCAAGGCCCGCCGGGCCGGCGCCGATGACCAGCACGTCTGCGAAGGCGAAGGCCTTTTCGTAGACGTCGGGATCGGCGAGCCCGCTCGAGCGGCCGAGCCCCGCGGCGCGGCGGATCGCCGGCTCGTAGAGCTTCTCCCACAGGGCGGCCGGCCATTTGAACGTCTTGTAGTAGAAGCCGACCACCAGCAGCGGCGAGGCGAGGCCGTTGACCGCGCCGACGTCGAAAGCGAGCGAGGGCCAGCGGTTCTGGCTGCGGGCGACGAGGCCGTCGTAGAGCTCGACCGTCGTCGCCTTGCAGTTCGGCTCGCGGCGCGCGCCCTCGCGCAGCTCGACCAGCGCGTTCGGCTCTTCGGGGCCGGCCGTCATCACGCCGCGCGGGCGGTGATACTTGAACGAGCGGCCGACGAGTTTGACGCCCGAGCGCAACAGGGCGGAGGCCAGCGTATCGCCGGCATAGCCGCGATAGGAATTGCCATCGAAGGTGAAGCCGAGCGGCCGGCTGCGGTCGACGAGGCCGTCCGTGCTAAGCCGGCTTATATCCCGTCTGGCGTTCATGCCGATGTCTCCCGCCGGGCGAGTTCGACGCTGTAGATCTCGTGCGTGCGGGTGTCGCGCTCGACGGCGAGCCAGGCCCGGCAGCCGGCCTCGTGATACCAGAGGCCACGGTGCCGGCCGGCCGGATTGGCCCGGAGATAGACCCGCGCCGCCTCGTCAGCGCCTGCCTCTCCGGCAGCCGGGGTGGCGTCGGGAAGACCGGTTCCGGCGGCTTCGGCATCGCCGAGAAAACTGAACTCGCGCAGGTCGCGCGGGCCGCAATAGGGACAGTCTAAGCGCATGTCAGGACTCCCCAGGAACGGGAACAGGAGGGGCGGGGCCAAGTCGCGGCGCGCCCGGTCAATGCAGGTTCGCCTGGGCGCCCTGGCCCTTCTCGTCGATGGTGTAGCCGCGCGCGAAGCGGTCGAGCCGGTAGGCGCTGGCGACGGGATGCGGCGCGCCGGTCGCGATCAACTGGGCGAAGCAGTGGCCGGAGGCGGGCGTCGCCTTGAAGCCGCCATAGCACCAGCCGGCATTGACGTAGAGGCCCTCGACCGGGGCCTTGTCGATGATCGGCGAGCCGTCCATCGTCATGTCCATGATGCCGCCCCAGGAGCGCAGCATCCGCACCCGGCCGATCGCCGGCATCAGCGCCATGCCGCCCTCGCAGACATCCTCGACGGTCGGCAGGTTGCCGCGCTGGGCGTAGGAATTGTAACCGTCGATGTCGCCGCCGAAGACGAGGCCGCCCTTGTCCGACTGCGAGATGTAGAAGTGTCCGGCGCCGAACGTCACGACGGTGTCGATGAACGGCTTGATCGCCTCGGAGACGAAGGCCTGCAGCACGTGGCTCTCGATCGGCAGGCGCAGGCCGGCCATCTCGGCGACCCGCGAGGAGTTGCCGGCGACGGCCATGCCGACCTTTCCCGCGCGGATCGCGCCGCGGCTGGTCTCGACGCCGGTGACCGCGCCGGCGGCGTTGCGGATGAAGCCGGTGACCTCGCAGTTCTCGATGATGTCGACGCCGCGGTCGGAGGCGGCGCGCGCATAGCCCCAGACTACCGCGTCGTGCCGGGCGGTGCCGCCGCGGCGCTGGGCGAGGCCGCCCTTGATGGGAAATCGCGCATCGTCGAAGGCGAGGAAGGGTAGTTCGCGCTGTAGGTCGCGGCGTTCCAGAAGCTCGGCGTCGATCCCCTCCATCATCATCGCATTGCCGCGCCGGATGTAGGCGTCGCGCTGCGCGTCCGAGTGAAAGAGGTTGATGACGCCGCGCTGCGAGACCATGGCGTTGTAGTCGAGGTCCTGCTCCAGCCCCTCCCAGAGCTTCATCGACAGCTCGTAGAAGGCGGAATTGCCGGGCAGCATGTAGTTGGAGCGGATGATGGTGGTGTTGCGCCCGGCATTGCCGGAGCCGATCCAGCCCTTCTCGAGGACGGCGACGCGGGTGATCCCGTGGTTCCGCGCCAGATAATGCGCGGTGGCGAGGCCGTGGC
This sequence comes from Mesocryomonas fontinalis, assembly GCF_055730125.2. Classification (NCBI taxonomy): domain Bacteria; kingdom Pseudomonadati; phylum Pseudomonadota; class Alphaproteobacteria; order Hyphomicrobiales; family Aurantimonadaceae; genus Mesocryomonas; species Mesocryomonas fontinalis. Next base: position 260,159 of record NZ_JBUZWG020000001.1, read on the forward strand.
CGCCGCCGCCGACGATGATGACGTCGTATTCCGCTTGCGGCGCGGCCTTTCGCCATGCCGGCTGCCAGCGGCGGTGGCCGCTCAGCGCATTCAGCGCGAGCGAGAAGATGGAATAGCGCATGCGGGCCGTCCCCGGAGATCGTGCTTGTGCTGGCTGCCATCATGCGGCACTTCAGAAGGAGATCTTGCTCAGGAGCGCCGCTTCCTTGATCCAGAAAGACATCGAAACCGACGAGGCGCGGTTCGTCGCCGCAGCATCGGCGCCAGCGCAGGAGCGGGTGACGCTGCTGCTCGTGCCGGGCTTCGCCTTGATGTCCTATGCTGCGGCACTGGAGCCGCTGCGCGCCGCCAATACGCTGGCGAAGCGGGACCTCTACCGCTGGCGGCATATCTCGATCGACGGGCAGCCGGTCGCGGCCTCGAACGGGATGGAATTTGCCGTCGATGGTGGCCTCGATCCGCGCGAGGATGCCGGCATGGTGCTGGTCTGCGCCGGCGGCAATCCGGCGGCGTACGAGGAGGCGGCGGCCTTCGCCTGGCTGCGGGCGATGGCCAGCCGCGGCGCCGTCATCGGCGGCGTCTCGGGCGGGCCGTACATTCTCGCCAAGGCCGGCCTGCTCGACGGCCGGCGGGCGACGGTGCACTGGGAGCATGCGCCGTCGTTTCGCGAGGCGTTTCCGGCGGTGCAACTGGTCGCCTCGCTCTACGCGATCGACGGACGGCGGATGACCTCTGCCGGGGGCGTCGCGGCGCTCGACATGATGCATGCGGTGATCGCCGCGGCGCACGGGCCGGCGCTCGCGCGGGCGGTGAGCGACTGGTTCCTGCAGGCGCATGTGCGACCGGGGAGCGGCGACCAGCGGCTGGGACCCCGCGCCCGGCTCGGCATCGTCAACCGCAAGCTGGAGGCGGTCGTTGAGAAGATGGAGGCGGCGCTGGAGACGCCGCTTCCCCGCGCCGCGCTGGCGGCCTCGGCCGGGCTGTCGCTGCGCCAGCTCGACCGGCTGTTCCAGGCGCATCTCGATACCAGCCCCGAGCGCTTCTACCTCGGCCTCCGGCTCGACCGGGCGCGCGACCTCTTGCGCCAGACCAGCCTGCCGGTGACCGAGGTGGGCCTCGCGACAGGTTTCGCCAGCGCCAGCCATTTCTCCCGCAGCTACCGCGACCGTTTCGGCGTTTCGCCACGCGGTGAGCGGACACCGGACAGGAGCACGCCATGACGCTGGAGCAGCTGCGGATCTTCGTCGCCGTCGCCGAACTCGAGCATGTGACCGAGGCGTCGAAGCGTCTGAACCTCACGCAGTCGGCGACCTCCAGCGCGGTGGCGGCGCTGGAGGAGCGGCACGACGTGAAGCTGTTCGACCGGATCGGCCGGCGGATCGCGCTGACCGAGGCCGGCCGGTTGTTCCTCGCTGAGGCGCGCGCGGTGCTGGCGCGGGCGGAGGAGGCAGCGCTGGTGCTCGACGATCTCACCGGCCTCCGCCGCGGACAGCTGGCGCTCGCGGCCAGCCAGACGGTGGCGAACTATGTCCTGCCGGCGGTGATGCACCGCTTTCGCCAGCGGCATCCCGGCATTGCGGCGACGCTGGTCATTGCCAACACCAGCCGGGTCTGCGCCGCGGTGGCGGAGGGCGAGGCCGACCTCGGCTTCATCGAGGATGCCGTGGCCTCGCCCGAGCTGCAGCTGGAGCGCGTGGCGGTGGACCGGCTGGCGCTGGTGGTGGCGGCCGGCCACCGGCTTGCTCAGCGCCGCTCGATCGAACCCAGCGATCTCGCCGGGGAGGACTTCGTCATGCGCGAGCGGGGCTCGGGTACCCGCGCTATCCTCGAAGCGGCGCTGGCGGGCTGGGGTGTTCCGCCGGTCACCGTCGCGCTGGAACTGCCGTCGAACGAGGCGGTGCGGGCGGCGGTGGAGGCGGGGGCGGGCATCAGCCTGCTCTTCAGCCTCGTCGTCTCCGCGCAGGTGCGGGCGGGGACGCTGGCGGTGCTGCCGATCGCGCTGCCAGAGCGGGGCTTCCACGCGGTTCGGCCGGTGCGGCGGCATGAAAGCCGGGCGGCGACGGCGTTCCTCGCCGCGGTGGCGGAGAGCGGCTGAGACTGTGCTTTTCGTTCCGCGACCGGTCGATCACGGCGCGGCCGCAAGGCAAGGCGCCTTGAACAGATCGCCGCGCCAGGCGCCGTTGAGGGTGCGGGCCGCGACGATGAGCCAGATCGCGGCGAGGAGGCAGACCAGGAGGACGCCGAAACCGTGCAGAGCGGGGATCGGCAGGAGGGCGGCGAGCTTCAGGCTCGCCAGCGTGTAGACGCCGAGCGGGAAGACATAGCCCCACCAGCCGAGGTTGAACGGCAGGCCTTCGCCGAAATGGCGGGCGCTGACGAGCAGCGCGATCGCCAGCCACCACAGGCCGTAGCCCCAGAGCAGCAGGCCGCCGACGAGGCCGATGCCCTCGGCGACGGGACCTGCGGCAGCGAGTGGCGCCGAGCCACTGGCGGCGAAGATCGCAGGTGCCGCCCCGCCGAGCAGCATCAGCGCCAGCGCCCCGGTGCCGATCGGCCCCATCGCCAGCCAGCTCGACGCGGCCATCGCCGCCGGCGGCAGCTTGTGCACCGCCATTCGCAGCAGCAGCACCACGAGAATGCTGAAGGCGATCGGCACCGACAGCGCCCAGAGCGCGTATCCGGCGACCAGCACCGCGAGCGCCGCCTGCGGGTCGTTAAGATGCGGGGCGAGGAGGCCGGCGGACGTCGCGGCAACCTCGGACGCCACCACCGGCAGCAGCCAGACCGCGGTCATCTGCTCGACCGAATGGACCTGGCGGGTGAACATCAGGAAAGGCACGGCGATGCCGACGGCGACGGCAAGGGCGGCATCGACCCACCACAGCGCATGCGCGGCAGCGACCGCGACGTCGCCGACATGCGGCACGGCGAAGACCAGGATGCCGTTGATCACCGTCGCCAGCGCCATCGGGATGCAGCCGAGATACATCGATACGATGGAATGGCCGAAGACGCGCCGGGCCTCTGCGGTGAAGAGGATCCAGCGCGCGGCGTAGAGACCGCAGGAAACGAGAAAGAGCAGCGTGGCGGCGATCCAGAGCGCTTCGCCGAGGAGCGGCATCAAACGGTGGAGCCCGCCGAGCTGCGCCAGCGCCAGGCCAAGAATGCCGGTGCCCATGGGGACCGCGAACCAGTTGGGCGTAAACTGGCGGATGATCTCCATCGGACAGTCGATGCCGGCGAGGAAGCTGGAACGGGCTTGGACGGGGCGTGGGACGGACATGCAAGGCTCCTCGATATTCAAAGATGCTAGAGCCTTGGGGTCAATCGATCCAATGGATTGGTTAAGTGGTATCGTTCGGCCGGATCGATTGATTCAGTCAGGCCGGTCATAGCCGGCAGCGCGGGCCTCGACATCCCAGGCAAGCGTCGGGGCAAAGGTCGCTTGGTCGACCGCGGCGAAACCGTCGAGGCAGAGCGGTAGCGCGAGTTCGGCGAACCAAGGCCGGGCCGAGGCCCCGACGAGGGCCGTGCGAAGGGCGGCGATGGCGGCCGGGTCGGTCCCCGCGGCGGCGACGAAGGCCGGCATCGGCGCGGTCGCGGTGGAGGCGATGACGCGGATGCCGTCGAGCAGCGCGGGGTCGGCGCGGCGGATGAGAAGGTGCCAGTAGGCGTCGAGCGGGCCGACATCGATCGTGCCGGCGAGCACGGCGTCGAGCACACCGCGCGGGGTGACGAGCGGGCCGACCGAGACTTTGTAGAGCGCCGGGCGCGCCGGCGTGCGGTAGGCGAGAAGGTGGTGGCGTACGGCGTTGAAGCCGGAATGCGAGTGCTCGACCGTCCAGCCGATGCGGCCGCCGAAGCTGTCCTCCAGCGTGCGGAAGGGGGCGTCGCGCCGGACGATCAGGTCGGTGCGGTAGACCGCGCGCCCGGCGGCCCAAGACGCCGAGGGTACGGGCGCGGCGATCGGCACCACCGGCGACAGGCCGAGGGCGATGGGGTAGCCGCACATCAGCGCGCAACCGAGATCGGGACGGGACCAGAGCACGTCCATCGGCGCCGGTGCCGGATAGGGCAGGTAGGCCAGCGGCACGCCCGCATCCTCGGCGACGTGGACGAGCAGCGCGCGCCAGGCGTCCTCGATGCCGGGCGATGACGCATACATCCGCGCATTGGCGACCGCGGTTGCCGGGTGAGAAGCGGATGCCGGGGCAGACGGGGCACTGACGGTCATCGAAGAGCTCCCGGTGCGGTCTGTTCCGCTGAACATGCCGCGCGTCCGGCAGGAACGGAAGAGCGGCAACCCGCCACCGCCCCCGTCTACGGCAAATCCGCCTCGATCTGCCTTGCGCGGTGCTGACGCGCCAGTGCGGGACCCGGTCTGAACATCCACGATTGATTACAAAGCCATACAAATTGATATTATTCCATCAGATAGATGGTTTACCGCTCTTAACGTATCGAGATGTCGCCGTATCATCGTTGCGTCCCCATGCCCCGCACTGCACCCTGACATTGACCTCACGGGAAAGTGTGACTCATGGATGGAACGATTCGAATGGGACGGGTAGCGGCGCGGCGCGGAGTGGAGTGGCCGACGGTAGCGTTGGCGGCCTTCATCTATGGCGGTTTCCTGGGACTAACCTTCTTCCACGCAAAAATGCCGCTCTTCGTCTTCGCGCCGCTGTGCGCCTGGCTGGTGGCCTGGCATTCCTCGCTGCAGCATGAGATCCTGCATGGCCATCCCACCCGGTCGCGGACCATCAACAAGATGCTGGCGGTGATCCCGCTCTCTCTGTGGATGCCCTACGAGACCTACCGGCTGGCGCATCTGCGCCATCACTGCGACGACCGGTTGACCGATCCGCTGGACGATCCGGAATCGCGCTACGTCACCGCCGAAGATTTTGCGACGCTCGGCCCATTCGGCCGCTATCTCCTGAAGCTGCAGAAGACGCTGCTCGGCCGGCTGGTGATCGGCCCGGTCTGGGCGGTCGGCCATTTCCTTGCCGACGAGGCGGTGAAGCTGCGCCAAGGCGACAAGGTCGCCGTGCGGGCCTGGGGCGAGCATCTCATCGGCGTCGCCGCGGTGGTGTTCTGGCTGGTCGCCGTCTGCGACCTCCCGCTCGGCACCTATCTCGGTCTCGTGATTTATCCCGCGATCTCGCTCCTCCTGATCCGGTCCTTCGCCGAGCACAAGGCCGCGGATGGCGTCGCCGAGCGCACGGCCATCGTCGAGAATTCCTGGATCCTCGGGCCGCTCTTCCTGTTCAACAACCTGCACGCGGTGCACCACGAGCGGCCGGCCATGCCCTGGTACGAGATCCCCGCCTGGTACCGGGCGAACCGCGACCGGCTGATCCGCGAAAACGGCGGCCACGTCTATGACGGCTACGCCGACGTCGCCCGCCGCTTCCTCCTCAGCGGGCATGACAGCGTCGTGCATCCGCGCGCAATCAGGGCGGCGTAGCCGAGGCAGCCGGCGTTGGAGGCAGCGTGTCAGCCCGCTCGCCTGCCGGAAGCGCTATTTCACCTCGCCGATCAGTTCGGTCAGGAAGGCGGTCATCTGGTGCGGTTGGACCACGGCCAGCCGGATCAGCTCGTCGAAGCGGCGGCCGAACAGGCGGACGTGATCGACCGAGTTGAGGACCAGGTAGCTGTTGCCGAGAAACAGGGCGACGCGCTTTGACCCGAACACCGTGAACGGGCTCGAATAGACCTCGCTCAGCGTGTAGCAGTAAATCCGAAGGCTCGGGTAGAACTCGGCATAGAGTGCGATCAGGTGCTCGAGCTGCGCCCGGCGCATCGCCCGCGGCAGGCCGTCCCACTTGCCCTGGCCGGTGGCGAGCGTCGCCAATGCCTGGACCGAGGTGCAGACCTCCAGCTCGCTGTCCGGCCGCCGCATCACCGACAGCCGCGCGTCCACCGCCTCCACCGCATTGTCGGGCGTGCCGAAACTCCTGCTGCGGTATTCGTAGCGCAGCACGTCCTCGGTCTTCAGGAAGTCCGGAAAGGTCTCCGGAACCGTGCGGATGCGCAGGCCCTCGGCCTCGCGCAGCCAGAGCACGAACTGCTCGTCGATCGGCCCGCGGGTGTGCGGCTCGATCTGCAACATGGCCTCGATGATCTCGGCGCCCACCTCCTCGCGCTGGGTGAGGCCGAGCAGCCAGTCGACCGAGATGCGGCAGGTCGAGGCGATGGCGATCAGCGTGTCGGCCCGCGGCAGGCGCGGGCTGTCGGCGGTGAGAAGCTGCGATAGCGTCGAGCGGTCGACGCCGGTGAAGCGCGAGAAGGCGGCCTGGTTCAGTCCGGAGCGGGCGATGACCTGCTGCAGCCGCTGGCGGAAGAGATCGGACGTCGCCGGCTTGTCGGCCGCTGAGATCATGGTTCTATTCCGCAACAGATGTTCGTTTGATCAGCATAGCAAGGGCGTGCGAGACGGGACAGGGCGCCGCCTTTCGCAGAGCGTTCCTGGCCTGATCTGCCAAGGCCGAGCGTGCGCAAGTTGCGGGGTCCTGCCGACTGGTCGTATGCCTGCCGGCAGCGCGGCAATGACCGACAGAACTCGGCGGTCGTTCGCCGGATCGGCCGTAGCAGGCTCGCCGTGCTGCGAGGACCGCCGGGCAAGGCTGGCGACGCGGGAACAGCCGACAGGGAGCAGCGGCATGAGCATTTTCACCATCGGCGGCGGACCGGTCGACCTCACATGGCTGGCACGGGCCTCCGCGCCGGGGGCGCGGCTGGCGCTCGATCCGGCGGCGCGGGCGCGGGTGGCGGCGGCGCGGGCGATCGTCGACCGCTATGCCGAAGGCGACGAGCCGATCTACGGCCTCAACACCGGCCTTGGAGGCAATCTCGGCTTCCGCCTGTCGCGCGAGGAGGTCGACGCCTTTCAGGTCCAGGTGGTGCGCGGCCGCTGCATCGGCATGGGCGAGCCTTTCGGTGAAGCCGTCTCGCGGGGCATGTTCCTCTGCCGCATCATCGGGCTGACGACCGGGGGCGCTGGCATTTCGCCGGCAGTGCTCGATGCGGTGATGGCGATGTACGATGTCGGGCTGACGCCGGTGATCCCCGGCCGCGGCTCGATCGGCGGCGGCGATCTCGGCCTCTGCGCCCACATGGCCGCGGCGGTGATCGGCCTCGGCGAATTCTGGGTCGGCGGCGTCCGCACCCCCGCGGCCGAGGCGCTGGCGGCTGCCGGACTCGCGCCGGCCGTGCTCGGGCCGAAGGATGGGCTCGGCCTCCTCAACAGCAGCGCACCGGCTGCCGCCTACGGCGCGGCCGTGCTGCGCGACCTTGCCGACCTCGTGCTCCTCTCCAGCGTGACCGCCGGCCTGTCCTTCGAAGGCTATGCCGGCAATCCCGCGATCTTCGACGCCCGCCTCGCCGCCGCCCGGCCGGCAGCCGGGCAGGCGCGGGCGGCCGCCGTGTTCCGGGCGATCCTCGCCGGCAGCGCGCTCGGCGAGCCGGGTGCCGCGCGCAAGATCCAGGACGCGCTGAGCTTTCGCGTTTTATCGCAGATCACCGGGCCGATGCTGGCGAGCCTCAAGGCGGCGGTCATCGCCGTCGAAACCGAGATCAACGGTGCGCCGGACAACCCGCTGGTGCTGGTGGAGGACGGGCTCATTCTCTCATCCGGCAATTTTCACACGCCGTCGATTGCGCTGGCCTTCGATACGGCGGCGATCGCGGTGACGCATCTGGCGACCGCCAGTTTCTACCGCACGACCAAGCTGATGAACCCCGCGCTGTCGGGCCTGCCGAAATACCTGTCGCCGGTCGGTGGGGCGTCGAACGGGCTGAACTCGCTGCAGAAGACGGCGGCCGCCCTGCACGCCGAGATCCGCCTGAAGGCGATGCCCGCCAGCCTCGACGCGCTGCCGGTGTCGGAAGGGGTCGAGGATCACGCGCCGCACACCCACCTCGCCATCCGCAAGCTGGAAGAGCAGCTGGCCCTGTTCCATCTGCTGATGGCGATCGAGGCCCTGACGGCGGCACAGGCCGTCGACCTCCGCGGTCTGCCGCAACTGGCGCCGGCGACGCAGGCGCTGTTCGCGGCGATCCGCGGCGTAGTGCCGGTGATGACGGAGGACCGCGAGCCCGGACGGGATGCCGAGGCAGTCGCCGCCGTGCTGAGCGAGCCGGCGCTGCTGGTCGCGCTCTGTGCCGCGATCCGGCCGGGCGCCGGTGGCGCGCTGGCGGTGCTCGCTGGCGGCTGACGCGGCCGGTTCAGGCCTGCGAGGGCGCGAAACGGGCGAGCACCTCGTGGCCGTCGCCAGGATAGGTCAGGCGGACGAAGGTGACGGGCCGGTCGGTGCGCCAGGTGCGGCGCTCGATCGACAGGCACGGCGTGCCGACGGCAATGCCGAGCGCCTCGGCAGCCGCCTTGTCGGCCCCGATGGCACGGATCTTGTGCTCGGCCATCGTCCACGGGACCTCCGCGACCAGCCAGGCGCCGGGTGAAAGCGTGGTGAAATCGGCTGCGGCTGCGTCCGGCACGACGTCGAGATTGATCAGGCGGTCCTCGACGCAGAACGGCTGGTCGGCGGCAAAGTGGCGGCAGACGATATCGAGCATCTCCGCCGGCGCCCGCAATTCCAGCCGGGACGCATCGAGCCGGGTGCTGGCGCGGCGGTCCGCGCGGGTGATCTCGAAGCGATAGGGAAGGCCCAGCGCCTCGACCTCCTTGCCGATGTCGATGATCTCCAGCACGGCGGAGTAGGACTGCGGCCGGCGCACGAAGCTGCCGGCCTTGCGCCGCCGCTCGATCAGCCCGGCGGCGGCAAGCTGGGTCATCACCTTGTTGACGGTCATCCGCGAGCAGCCGTAGTGGACGGCAAGGTCCTGCTCGAACGGGATCTGCCGTCCTGGCGGCCATTCGGCCGAGAGGATCCGGCCCTCGATATCGGCGAGGATGCGCTGGTGCAGCGATTCCGGCTTCGCCTTGTCGGCGGTGGCCTCGGCGGTAACCTCGGCGGCGGTCATGTTGGTGCTGCGGCGTCCATGGCGCGATCCTCCGTCGGCGCGTTCCTGTGGGGGCGTGCCCTCGACCTCCCTCACAGGAGCGTCGCGGCGCCCCTGTCCAGATAGGTTTCGAGGAACTGCTGGAGACGGGGATGCTGCGGCTTGGAGAACACGTCCTGCGGCGTGCCGTTGAGCAGGAGCTTGCCGTGGTCGAGGAAGGCGATGCGTTGCCCGACCGAGGCGGCGAAACCGATCTCGTGGGTGACGACGACCATGGTCATTCCGTCGGCGGCGAGCGCGCGCATGACGTTCAGCACCTCGCCGGTGAGCTCGGGGTCGAGCGAGGAGGTCGGCTCGTCGAACAGGAGGATGCGCGGCTGCAGCGTCAGGGCGCGGGCGATGGCGACGCGCTGCTGCTGGCCGCCGGAGAGCTGCGAGGGCAGATGGTGGGCGCGGTTCTCGAGGCCGACCTTCTTCAGCTGTTCCATGCCGCGCTCCTCGGCGTCCTTGCGGTACATCTTCTGCACCGTCACCAGCGCCTCGCAGACATTGCCGAGTGCGGTCATGTGCGGCCAGAGATTGAACTGCTGGAACACCATGCCGATCTGCGAGCGCACCGAGCGCACGTTGTGCGCCGGAAGCTTCACCCGCTTGCCGCCCGGTCCTTCCGAAAACCCAAGTGGCTGGCCATGCACGGTGATGAAGCCGGACGTCGCCTCCTCGAGAAAGGCGATGCAGCGCAGAAGCGTGCTCTTGCCGGAGCCGGAGGGACCGATCAGGCAGGTCGTCGCGCCCTCGGCGATCTCGAGGTCGATGCCGTGCAGTACCTCGGTCGCGCCATAGCGCTTGCTGAGGTTGGCGACGGAGACGGCGGGAACGGCCGGGGTGCCGGAGGCGGAAGGGGCGGAGATCATGAGTGCGCGAACCTGAATTTGGACAGTCGGCCTTCCGCCAGCCGGCCGAGGGCGCCGGTGATCTCGACCAGGGCCCAGTAGAAGAGGGCGAGCAGGAACAGCGCCTCGACGAAGGCATATTGCTGCGAACCGATGGCGGAGATCACCATGGTCATCTCCGGAACGGTGATGATCGAGAGGACCGCGGTCTCCTTGATCAGGATGATGGCAAGGTTCACCAGCTGCGGCAGGACGAGCACCGTCATCTCCGGCACCAGGATGCGGCGGAGGATCTGCATCTGGCTGAGGCCGACGCATTCGGCCGCCTCGACATGGCCCTTCGGCACCGCCTTGAAACCGGCCCGGAAGATCTCGCTGAAATAGGCGGCCCCGTAGACGGTCAGGCCGAGCAGTCCGCAAGGGATCGGGTCGAGCGAGATGCCGATGAAGGGCCCGCCGAAATAGAGCAGGAACAGCTGCACCAGGAAGGGCGTGCCGCGGAACACGTCGACATAGGCCTTCAGCAGCCAGTCGAGCGGTCGCGGTCCGAAACGGCGCAGTGCCGCCACGACGAAGCCGAGCACCAGACCGAGAAAGGTGGAGACGAGCCAGAGGCCGATGGTCACCGAGAGACCGGCGAGGATCGCCGGCATCTCCTGGCCGATCAGGGCGACGTCGAGGGTCATGCGCGCTCCGTCCGCAGGCGGCGTTCGAGAGCCAAGCCGCCCGAGGAGACCACCCAGTTGATCAGGAAGTAGAAGGCGCCGGCGACCGCGTAATAGAGCAGCGGCTTGTAGGTGCTGGCGGAGAGGTTCTGCGCCATGCGGGTCAGCTCGATCACGCCGACCACCGAGATCAGCGAGGACGCCTTGAGGATCAGGATCGCCTCGTTGACGAGCGCGGGCAGCGTCAGGCGGATGGCGATCGGCGCACGGATGCGGCGCAGCTGCTGCGCCGGCGACAGGCCGACCATCTCGGCCGCCTCGAGCAGGCCCCTCGGCACGCTGTTGAAGCCGCCGCGCAGGTTTTCGGCCTGGTAGGCGGCGGTGCAGAGCGACATGCCGACGATCGCCGCGACGACGCTCGGCACGGAAAGGCCCAGCGTCGGCAGAAGATTGTAGATCAGCAGCAGCTGCACCAGCATCGGCACGCCGCGGAAGAAGCTGATGAAGACGGTCGCGGGCACGCTCAGCCAGCGGCTGGCGGAAAGCTTGGCCGCGCAGACACCGATGCCGATCACCAGGCCGATGGCGATCGAGACAAAGCTGATGACGACGGTGTAGCCGGCGGCCCAGAGCATCAGCTCGAACAGTTTTGGGGGCATGCGCCTACGACCCTCTCGCTCGGTCGGTCGGAAAAAGGGCCGCGCGGGAAAGCCCGCGCGGCCCTGCAGTGGTGATCAGAGGGCGGGGGTCGGCACTTCGTTCGGCGTATCAAACGCGGTCCCGAACCACTTCTCCTGAGCGGTCTTCATCCGGCCGTCGGCCTTGATCTTGACCAGCGCGGCCTGGACGGCGTCGAGCAGGGCGGCGTCCTCGGGCTTCTTGGTGCCGATGAAGCCGAAATAGGTCTTGGTGCCGAAGGAAGGCAGCACGACCTCGAACGTGTCGGGCTTCTGCGAGGCGACGTAGGCGATGTTCGGCAGCGAGTTGGCGACGGCGGCGATGCGGCCGGTGGCGAGATCGGCATAGGCCTCGTTGAAGCCGACATATTCACGCGTCTCGACGCCGCCCGGCAAGGTGGCGCCGAAGGTCTTGACCTGCTCGAGCTGCGAGGTCGCCTTGCCGGCGCCGACCAGCTTGCCGGCGATGTCTTCCGGCTTCATCACGGCCGTGTTGCCCTTCTGCTTCAGCAGCGCGACGGTCGCCTCGGCGATAGGCGACAGGAAGCGGAAGGTCTCCGAGCGCTTCTTGGTAATGGTGGCGGGGCCAGCGACCATGTCGAACTGGCCGGCCTCGAGCGCCGGGAAGACGCCATCCCACGGCAGCTCGACCCATTCGATCTTGACGCCGAGTTCCTTGCCGATCTCCTCGAACAGGTCGACGTTGAGGCCGGCATGCTCGCCCGCCTCGTCGATGAAGTCGAACGGCGCGAAGGCGGTCTCGGTGCCGACCTTCATCACGCCGGCGGCCTTGACCCGCACCAGCGCATCCTCGGCCTGTGCCGAGACCGCCGGCAGGGACAAGGCCAGCGACAGGCCGAGCACGGCTTTCATCAGGAAGCGTTTGTTCATGGCGGTCTCCGGTGGAGTGCAAGGGCCGGGGAGGCGGCCAGGTGAGCGGGAGGCCAGAAAACTGGCGGATTAAGCCTAGACATAACAAGCGGGGACGAATGGCGATGTCAATCATTGAGCAGATGGAAAAACGCGAAAAATTTCATCAGCGGGTTGAGCGTTCGGCCGCAGAACCTCGTCGACGATCCTCGGGTTTTCAATTCCGTCATCCTCGCGCATTTGCCCGTGGCCCATGGCTCTGCTCTCGTGGCTTGGTTCAGCGAAGTTTGACGCAGCGGCAGGGATCCCCGGGGCTGAAGCCCCGAGGATGACGAAACCCAATGCGGCACTTGATGACCTTCGAGGTTCGCTCCGATCAGTGCCGCGCCTGGAGTGCCACGATGGTCGCCCTGAAGCGGCGGTAGATGGTGTCGCGGTGACGGTGGCGGCCGCCTTCGACCTGCAGGCAGCCGGCCACCCAGACGCTTTCGATCGCCGGTCGCGAGGCGGCGAAGATCCAGGCGTCGAGGATCTGGTCGCCCGTCTTGCCGAGGAGGGCAGGGTGGTTCGCGTCCAGCGTCACGAAGTCGGCCGCTGCGCCTGTCGCGAGGCCGGCCGCGCCGCCGCCGAGCGCCGCAGCGCCACCGGAGAGCGCCGCATCGAACAGCGCCCGGCCGGTGGAGCCGCCCGGCGCGGCAAGGACGTTGCGGCTGCGCTGTTCCAGCCGGAGCGAGTATTCGAGCTGGCGCAGCTCGTCGGGGACGCCGATCAAGACGTTCGAATCCGAGCCGACACCGTACCGCCCGCCAGCGGCAAGAAAATCGCCGGCGCGAAAAATGCCGTCGCCGAGATTGGCCTCGGTGACCGGGCAGAGGCCGGCGACGGCACCGCTCTCGCCCATGCCGCGGGCCTCGACCTCCGTCATGTGGGTCGCGTGGATCAGGCACCAGCGGCGGTCGATGTCGGCGTGGGCGAGCAGCCATTCTACCGGACGCTGGCCGGACCAGGCGAGGCAATCCTCGACTTCCTTCACCTGCTCGGCGACGTGGATATGGAAGGGATCGTCTGGGCGGAGGCGACTGATGTCGGCGAGTTCTTCGGGCGTGACGGCACGCAGGCTGTGCGCGGCGACGCCGAGAACGGCGGTCGGCAGGGGTTTCAGCGCAGCGGAGCAGCCGTCCAGCAGGCGGGAGAAGCCGTCGAGATTGTTGACGAAGCGGCGCTGGCCCTCGTTCGGCGCGGCGCCGCCGAAGCCGGAATGCGCGTAGAAGACCGGCAGCAGTGTCAGGCCGATGCCGGTGGCGGAGGCGGCCGCGGCGATCGAGGCGGCCATCTCGGCGATGTCGGTGTAAGCGCGGCCGTCGGTGTCGTGGTGGAGATAGTGGAACTCGCCGACGCGGGCGAAGCCGGCCTCCAGCATCTCGACGTAGAGCTGGGCTGCTACGGCCTCCACGTCGTCCGGCGTCATCGACAGTACGAAGCGGTACATGGTCTCGCGCCAGCTCCAGAAGCTGTCGACGCCCGGGCCGCGGCTTTCGGCAAGGCCGGCCATGCCGCGCTGGAAGGCGTGGCTGTGGAGGTTCGGCATGGCCGGCACGAGAATGGCATGGCGCGCATCGCCCGCCCCCGGCCGCGCCCCGGCGGTGACCGCGGCGATGCGGCCTTCCGCGATCTCAAGCCGCACATCGGCTTTCCAGCCGTCCGGGAGGAGGGCATGCTCTGCGTGGATCGTCGTCATCGAAGGGTCCTTTCCCGCGGCGTCTCGTCTTGCGCGCCGGCATAATATGTCTATACATGATCGCAAGCGAGATATTTTTAAGCGAGTGTTCCCCATGCCGAACGATCAGGCACACGGTTCTTCCCGTCGCCGCGTCTGGCGCAATGCGCGGCTGGCGACGATGGTGGGGCATGGCCTCGGCCTCGTCGAGGACGGCGTGCTGGCGATCGAGGGCGAGCGCATCCTTTACGCTGGCCCCGCGGCGGTGCTGCCGGCGGAAACGGCCGACGGCGCCGAGGTCGTCGATGCCGAGGGGCGCTGGATCACGCCGGGCCTGATCGACTGCCACACCCACCTCGTCTACGCCGGCGACCGCGCGCGCGAGTTCGAGCAGCGGCTCGCCGGCGCAAGCTACGAGGAAGTGGCGCGCGCCGGCGGCGGCATCGTCTCCTCGGTGAAAGCGGTGCGCGCGGCGTCCGAGGACGAGATCGTCCGGCAGTCGCTGCGGCGGCTCGATGCGCTGCTGGCAGAAGGCGTCACCACCGCCGAAGTGAAGTCCGGCTATGGCCTCGACCTTGCGAACGAGCAGAAGCTGCTGCGCGCGGCACGCCAGCTGGGGCAGGAGCGGCCGATCGACATCCGCACCACCTTCCTCGGCGCGCACGCGTTGCCACCCGAGGCCGAAGGCGACAAGGCAGCTTATATCGATGCCGTCTGCGCCATGCTCCCGGCGATCGCGGCCGAGGGCCTTGCCGATGCCGTCGACGGTTTCTGCGAGGGCATCGCGTTTTCCCCGTCGGAGATGGAGAAGGTCTTCACCGCCGCGACGGCGCTCGGCCTGCCGGTCAAGCTGCATGCCGACCAGCTTTCCAACCTCCACGGCGCGGCGCTCGCCGCCCGCTTCAAGGCACTGTCGGCCGATCACCTCGAATATACCGACGGCGCGGGAGCGCTCGCGATGGCCGCGGCCGGCACCGTCGCGGTGCTGCTGCCGGGCGCCTACTATTTCATCCGCGAGACCAAGCTGCCGCCGCTCGACCTGTTCCGCCAGCATGGCGTTGCGATCGCGCTGGCGACGGACAGCAATCCCGGCACCTCGCCGCTGACCTCGCTGCTGCTGACGATGAACCTTGGCGCCACGCTGTTCCGCATGACCGTCGAGGAATGCCTCGCCGGCGTCACCCGCGAGGCCGCGAAGGCGCTGGGGCTGCAGCACGAGACCGGCACGCTGGAGGCCGGCAAGCGCGCCGACTTCTGCCTGTGGGACATCGAGCGGCCGGCCGAACTCGTCTACCGCATGGGCTTCAACCCGCTTCATCAACGCATCTGGAGAGGCCAGTGACCACACCCGTATCGACGCCCGGGCTCGTCCTGACGCCCGGTTCAGCAACCCTCGACGACTGGCGGGCGATCTACCGCGGCGTCGTGCCGCGGCTCGATCCCGCTTGCCTGCCGGGCGTCGAGGCCTCGGCCGCCGCGGTGGCGCGGATCCTTGCCCGCGGCGAGCCGGTCTACGGCATCAATACGGGCTTCGGGAAGCTCGCGAGCGTGCGCATCGGCGACGACGAGTTGGAGACCCTCCAGCGCAACATCGTCCTGTCGCACGCCGCGGGCGTCGGCGCGCCGATGCCGGTGCCGATCGCCCGGCTGATGATGGCGCTGAAGCTGGCAAGCCTTGCGCAGGGCGCCTCGGGCGTCCAGCCGGCGACGATCGCGCTGCTAGAGGCGCTGCTGGTGAAGGGCCTGACGCCGGTCGTGCCGTGCAAGGGCTCGGTCGGCGCCTCCGGCGACCTCGCGCCGCTGTCGCACATGACGGCGGCGATGATCGGCGTCGGCGCGTTCATCGTCGGCGGCGTCGAGGTGGAGGCAATGCAGGCGCTGGCCGATGCCGGCCTGTCGCCGCTGGTGCTCGGCGCCAAGGAGGGCCTTGCGCTCCTCAACGGCACGCAGTTCTCGACCGCCAATGCGTTGGCCGGCCTGTTCGAGGCAGAGCGCCTGTTCCGCTCGGCGCTCGTCACCGGGGCGCTGTCGACCGATGCCGCGCGCGGCTCCGACACGCCGTTCGACCCGCGCATCCACGCTTTGCGCGGCCACCGCGGACAGATCGAGACGGCGGCGACGCTGCGCGCCCTAATGGACGGCTCGGCGATCCGCGCCGCGCACCGCACCGACGATCCGCGGGTGCAGGATCCCTATTGCCTGCGCTGCCAGCCGCAGGTGATGGGCGCGGCGCTCGACGTTCTCCGGCAAGCAGCAAAGACGCTGGAGATCGAGGCGAATGGTGTCTCCGACAACCCGCTGATCTTCGCCGACACCGACGAGGCGCTGTCGGGCGGTAATTTCCATGCCGAGCCGGTGGCCTTTGCCGCCGACATGATCGCCCTCGCGATCTGCGAGATCGGTTCGATCGCCGAGCGCCGCATCGCCATGCTGGTCGACCCCGCGCTGTCCGGTCTCCCGGCCTTCCTGACGCCGAAGCCCGGCCTCAACTCGGGCTTCATGATCCCGCAGGTCACCGCCGCGGCGCTGGTCTCGGAGAACAAGCAGCAGGCCTATCCCGCCAGCGTCGACTCGATCCCGACCTCCGCCAACCAGGAGGACCATGTTTCGATGGCCGCGCACGGCGCACGGCGGCTGCCGGGCATGGCAGAGAACGCGTTTGGCGTCATCGCCATCGAGTTGCTGGCGGCTGCGCAAGGCTGCGACCTCGGCGGCACGCTGACGTCGAGCGCTCCGCTCGAAGCGGTGCGCGCGCTGATCCGGGCGCTTGTGCCGCGGCTCGACGACGACCGGCATTTCCACCCGGACATCGCGGCGGCGCTGGCGCTCGTGCAGAGCGGCGCGCTGGCCGATGCCGTGGCGCCGATGGCGCTGCCCTCCGTCGAGCCCTGAGCCACAAACGCCTTCGCACCATCCCACCCGTCCGACGCCGAGGATCGCCTGATGACCCGCATCGACAACACCCGCACCATCCGCGCCGACCACGGCAGCACGCTCACCGCCAAGAGCTGGCTGACCGAAGCGCCACTGCGCATGCTGATGAACAATCTCGATCCCGACGTCGCCGAGAACCCGCAGGAGCTCGTCGTCTACGGTGGCATCGGCCGGGCGGCGCGGACCTGGGATGATTTCGACAAGATCGTCGCGGCGCTCCGCCTGCTGGAGTCCGACGAGACGCTGCTCGTACAGTCGGGCAAGCCGGTCGGCGTGTTCCGTACACATGCGGATGCACCGCGGGTGCTCATCGCCAACTCCAACCTCGTGCCGCATTGGGCCACCTGGGATCATTTCAACGAGCTGGATCAGAAGGGGCTGGCCATGTACGGCCAGATGACCGCCGGCTCATGGATCTACATCGGCACGCAAGGCATCGTGCAAGGCACCTACGAGACCTTCGTCGAAGCCGGCCGCCAGCACTATGGCGGCAGCCTGAAGGGAAAATGGATCCTGACCGGTGGCCTCGGCGGTATGGGCGGCGCCCAGCCGCTTGCCGCCGTCATGGCCGGCGCCTGCTGCCTTGCGGTCGAGTGCGACGAGACCCGCATCGATTTCCGTTTGCGCACCCGCTACGTCGACGCGAAGGCCCAGACGCTCGACGAGGCGCTGGCGATGATCGACCAGTGGACCAAGGCCGGCGAGGCAAAATCGGTCGGTCTCGTCGGCAATGCGGCCGAGGTCTTCCCGGAACTGGTTGAGCGGATGAAGGCCGGCGGGGCGCGCCCCGACATTGTCACCGACCAGACCTCGGCGCACGATCCGCGCAACGGCTACCTGCCGGTCGGCTGGACGGTCGAGCAGGCGAAGGCGGCGCGCGAGAGCGATCCGAAGTCGGTGGAGGTGGCCGCCCGCGCCTCGATGCGCCAGCATGTCGAGGCGATGGTCGCCTTCTGGGACGCCGGAGTGCCGACGCTCGACTACGGCAACAACATCCGCCAGGTCGCCAAGGACGAGGGGCTCGAGAACGCCTTCGCCTTTCCGGGCTTCGTGCCGGCCTATATCCGCCCGCTGTTCTGCCGCGGCATCGGTCCTTTCCGCTGGGCGGCTCTTTCCGGCGATCCGGAGGACATCTACAAGACCGACGCCAAGGTGAAGGAGCTGCTGCCGGATAACGCGCATCTGCACCGCTGGCTCGACATGGCACGCGAGCGCATCGCCTTCCAGGGCCTGCCGGCGCGAATCTGCTGGGTCGGCCTCGGCGATCGCCACAAGCTCGGTCTCGCCTTCAACGAGATGGTTCGGACCGGCGAGTTGAAGGCGCCGGTGGTGATCGGCCGCGACCACCTGGATTCCGGCTCTGTCGCCTCGCCGAACCGCGAGACCGAGGCGATGAAGGACGGCTCGGATGCCGTTTCCGACTGGCCGCTGCTGAACGCCCTCCTCAACACCGCGTCGGGGGCCACCTGGGTGTCGCTGCACCATGGCGGCGGCGTCGGCATGGGTTTCTCGCAGCATTCGGGCATGGTCATCGTCGCCGATGGCACCGACGACGCGGCGCGCCGGCTGGAGCGGGTTTTGTGGAACGACCCGGCGACCGGCGTGATGCGCCATGCCGACGCCGGCTACGAGACCGCGCTCGACTGCGCCCGCGAGATGCAGCTGAACCTGCCGGGCATTCTCGGCTGACCGGGGAGGGCGCGCGGATGCGGCATCTGAGCGCCGGCGGGCATCGCGTGATGCCGTGGAAGAACGGCCTCGGCTCGACCACCGAGATCGCCGTCTATCCGCCGGGCGCCGGCATCGAGGATTTCGGCTGGCGGGTGAGCATGGCCCGCGTCGCCGCCGACGGTCCTTTCTCCGCCTTCCCCGGCATCGACCGGACGCTGAGCATCCTGGAGGGCGAAGGCCTGACGCTCTTCGTCGGCGACGCGCCCGGCCGGCGGCTGACGCAAAACTCCGCGCCCTTCGCCTTCCCCGCCGACGTGCCGACCTCGGCGGACCTCCTCGACGGGCCGATCACCGATCTCAACGTGATGACCCGGCGCGGCGTCTTCCGGCACGGCGTCGAGCGGCTGGTGGTGGACGGCGAGCGGGTGGTTACTGCTAGCGCGGGGGCCACCTTGATGTATTGCCACTCCGGAAGCGTGCTGGTGTCCGGCACCTCCGGCACGGCAGAGCTGGCAACTTGTGATGTGTTGCTGGTCGAGGCGGGAGAGTGGAGACTGACGGGACGGGCCAGCCTTTTCATGATCGCGCTGACGCCGGCCACCGCCTGATCTCCCCCCTTGAGGGGGAGATGCCGGCAGGCAGAGGGGGGCGCCAAAGAGCGCGACCGCAAAACATCAGCGGGTTCGTGCAGGGGATGGAGAGCTAGCGGCAGCTCGCCCCCCTCTGTCCTACCGGACATCTCCCCCTCAAGGGGGGAGATCGGCAGCTTGGACGCCGCGCGCGCTCTTCAGAAAGCCCGCCGTGATCGTGACGTGCAAAGCGGCTTAACCTTTGCTATAGCCCGGAAAACCCGATCAACCGGCGAGATGCCGTCAGGACCGATGCCCCCATTCGCCGCTCTCAGGGAACTTCGAAGGGGTCGCGCTGCGCGCGGCACCGGTTCGCTGTGGTTGCTGGCCTTGCTGCTGCTGATGCAATGGAGCGTGCCGGGGCTGGCGCAATCGATCGAGCAGCGTGCCGGGCAAGGGGAGACCTTCGGTGGGTTTGCGGCCCAGCCGCTGGCGAAGCTGCGCGATGCCGGCAAGCTGGCGGGCACGGAACTTCGGGCCAAGGACGGCAAGCAGCAAACCGCGCCGGCCGGTGGGGATCCGGCTTTCGTTGCCGCCGCTGGCGCTTCGCTCTGTGCCTTGGCCTCCGCGACAGTACCGGCTGCCGCCGAGCAGATCGCGCCTGGCCGCATCGCGCGCCTCGCCTTCGAGGCCCGGGCACCGCCCGCCGCCTGATCGCTCCTGCCGCCCGAGGCGGCGACGTCACACTCTGCTTTTCTCCGCCATGCCGCCAAAGCCGGCAGGCGTTTCATGTCTGGACCCTCCCATGCGCACATCCCGCTGGGTGCTCGCGATCTACGCGATCATCATCTTTATCGGCGTCCTCGCGGCGATGCCCAACCTCTTCTCGAAGGAGCAGCTTGCGTCCTTCCCGAGCTGGCTGCCGAAGCACGGCGTCAATCTCGGCCTCGACCTGTCCGGCGGCTCGCACCTCGTGCTCGAGGTGGACGCCGCGGGCCTCAAGGCCGACCGCCTGCGCGCCATGCAGGACAGCGTCCGCTCGGCGCTGCGCGACGCCAAGATCCCCATCCGTTCGGTGCGCAACGACGGCAGTGCGGTCATTGCGACGCTGGTGAATGCCGACGACGTCGAGAAGGCGCGGCCGCTGATCACGGCGCTGTCGACGCCGCTGTCGAGCGGTTCCTTCGGCGGCAGCAATTCCGACATCGCGGTCACCAACACGGCCGACCAGTTCCGTGTCGAGCTGACCCAGGCCGGCCTTGCCGACAAGACCAACCTCGCGATCCAGCAGAGCCTCGAGATCGTCCGCCAGCGCATCGACCAGGTCGGCGTCTCCGAGCCGACGATCCAGCGGGTCGGTTCCGACCGCATCCTCGTCCAGCTGCCGGGCGTCCAGGATCCGGCGCGGCTGCGCGAACTGCTCGGCTCGACCGCGCAGATGAGCTTCCACATGCTGGCCGACGAGGGCAACCAGAACGCCCCCGGCGTCACCATGCTGCCCGACCAGGACGGCAGCCGCAGCTATCCGATCGAGGACCGCGTCGCGCTGTCCGGCGAGCGGCTGACCGATGCGCGTCCGGGCTTCAACCAGCAGTCCAACGAGCCGATCGTCTCGTTCACCTTCGACAGTGCCGGCGCGCGCCAGTTCGCCGACATCACCCGCGCCAATGTCGGCCGGCCCTTCGCCATCGTGCTCGACGGCAAGGTGCTGAGCGCACCCGTCATCCGCGAGCCGATCACCGGTGGCCAGGGCCAGATCAGCGGCAACTTCACCGTCGAGCAGTCGACGGTGCTGTCGGCGCTGCTGCGCGCCGGCGCGCTGCCGGCGCCGCTGACGGTGATCGAGGAGCGCACCGTCGGTGCCGATCTCGGCGCCGACGCCATCCAGCGCGGCGTGCTCTCCGGGCTGGTCGGCTTCGGCCTCGTCTTCATGTTCATGTTCGTGCTCTACGGCCGCTGGGGCCTCCTCGCCAACCTTGCGCTGGCGCTGAACGTCATCCTGACCTTCGGGGCGCTCAGCATCCTCGGCGCGACGCTGACGCTGCCGGGCATTGCCGGCATCGTGCTCGGCATCGGCCTCGCGGTTGACGCCAACGTCCTCATCAACGAACGCATTCGCGAGGAGAACCGCAAGGGGCTCAGCGTCTATGCGGCGATGGATGCGGGCTTCAATAAGGCCTACTCGACCATCGTCGACAGCAACGTCACCGCGCTGATCGCCACGGCCCTTCTGTTCTACTTCGGTTCGGGCCCGGTGCGCGGCTTTGCCGTGACCATGTTCCTCGGCATCGCGATCTCGATGTTCACCGCCGTCGCCATCGTGCGCGTCGTCATGGTGCTGATCGTCCGCCGCTGGAAGCTGAAGGCGATCCGCATCGAACCGCTGTTCGGCATCAAGCTGATCCCGGAAGGCACCAAGATCCGCTTCATGCGCGGCCGCTTCATCGGCATCGGCGTCTCGGTGCTGCTGTCGATCGCCTCGATCATCCTGTTCTTCACGCCAGGCCTCAACTACGGCGTCGACTTCAAGGGCGGCATCCAGATGGAGGTCCGCACGCAAGGGCCGACGGACATGGCCAAGCTGCGCTCGGGGCTCGAAGGCCTCGGTCTCGGCGAGATCGGCCTGCAGCAGTTCGGCGAGGCCAACACCGTGCTGCTGCGCGCCGAGCGCCAGCCCGGCGAGGAAGAGGCGCAGAACGAGGCGGTCGCCAAGATCCGCACCGAGGTGGTGAAGATCGACAGCACGGCGACGATCGAGCGCACCGAAGTGGTGGGCCCGAAGGTCTCGGGCGAACTGGCGCGGGCCGGCTGGATCTCCAGCATCCTCGCCAGTCTCGCGATGATGTTCTACATCTGGTATCGGTTCGAGTGGCCGTTCGCGGTCGGCGCCATCGCGACGCTGATCCTTGACGTGACGAAGACCATCGGCTTCTTCGCGCTGACCGGCATCGACTTCAACCTCACCGCCATCGCCGCGCTGCTGACGCTGATCGGCTACTCCGTCAACGACAAGGTGGTCGTCTACGACCGCATGCGCGAGAACATGCGGCTCTACAAGGCGATGCCGATGCGCGACATGATCGACAAGTCGATCAATGAGACGCTGGCGCGTTCGATCTACACCTCCATCACCGCCTTCCTCGCCATGCTGCCGCTGGCGATCTGGGGCGGCAGTGCGGTCGAGAGCTTTGCCGTGCCGATGGTGTTCGGCATCGCGGTCGCCGCGCTTTCCTCGGTGTTCATCGCCGCGCCGATCCTGCTCTTCCTCGGCGACTGGCGCACCAAGCACCGCAAGGCGCATCCGGTGACGACGGCCGGAACGCCGGCCGCCAGCGCTTAAGCGCCTGGCAACCACGGACATGAAAAAGGCCCGCCTGGTGTGAACCAGGCGGGCCTTTTTCATTTCAGGACGAGCCGGTAAGGCGCGTCGGCGATCTCAGTAGGTCTTCATCGCCCGGTGCGGCAGGCCGCCGTCGAGGAACTCGGCGCCGTAGGCGGTGAAGCCGAATTTCTCGTAGAGGGCGATCTTGTCGGCCTGGGCATCGAGGTGGAAGCGGGTGATGCCGGCGGCGCGGCGCTCGCTCATGGCGGCCGAGATCAACAGCCGGGCGACGCCGCGGCCACGCCAGCCCGAATGGACGACGATCCGCCCGAGTTTCGTGTGCTCCGGCGCCGCGATGACCCGCAGCGTGCCGACGACCTCGCCGGCCCTGACGGCGACCCAGTGGGCGGCCGTCAGGTCGTGGGTGTCGAACTCCTCTTCCTCGGGGATCTCCTGCTCGCCGACGAACACCGCCCGGCGGAGGGCGAAGCCGAGATTGCAGAGGCTGCTGAACACCGGGACGGGGAGGACGACGACGCCGGCCATCCCGGCTACTTCCCGGGCAGGCCCATGGTGATCTGCATCTTCACCTCGCCTGCCGGCGCGCTGGCGGCCAGCTCGAAGGCTTCGACGCTGTCCTCGAAGGCGAAGGTGCGGGTGATCAGCGGGGCGACGTCGATGGTGCCGGAGGCGAGCATGGCGACGCAGCGCGGGAAGACGTGGGCGTAGCGGAAGACGTGCTCGACCCGCGCTTCCTTCAGCATGGCCGCCGCCACGTCGTAGGCTGCCGGCTTCAGCGGAATGCCGACGAAGACCACGACGCCGCCAGGGCAGAGCGCCTCGAAGATGCCGGCGATGGCGCGCTCGTTGCCGGAGCACTCGTAGATCGCATCCGCCCCCCAGCCTTCCGTCGCGGCCTTGACCGCTTCGGCGAGGTTTTCGCGCGTAACGTTGACGGTGGAGACGGCGCCAAGGCCGCGGGCGATCTCGAGCTTGGTGTCGTCGACGTCGGAGACGATGACGTGGGCCGCGCCGCCGGCGAGTGCGGCCAGCACGGTGACGAGGCCGATCGGGCCGGCGCCGATGACGACGGCGATATGGCCGGGCGCGGCGCGCGCCTTGGTGACGGCGTGGACGCCGACGGCAAGCGGCTCGACCATCGCCGCCGCTGCGAAGGAGACGCTGTCCGGCAGCTTGAAGGTGAAGGCCTCGGGATGGACGACGCTCGAGCGTAGCACGCCGTGCACCGGCGGCGTCGCCCAGAACTCCACCGCCGGGTCGAGGTTGTAGAGGCCGAGACGCGTCGCTTTCGACGTCGGGTTCGGAATGCCCGGCTCCATGCAGACGCGGTCGCCGACCTTCAGGCTGGTCACCGCGGCGCCGACCTCGCTGACCACCCCGGACGCCTCATGGCCGAGGATCATCGGCTCACGCACCACGAAGGAGCCGATGGCGCCATGGGTGTAGTAGTGGACGTCCGAGCCGCAGATGCCGACGGTGTGGATGGCGATCCGCACGTCTTCCGGGCCGAGCGGCTGGTCGATGGGGAAGTCGCGCAGCGAGAGCTTGTGCTGCTCTTCGAGGACGAGGGCGCGGGTATCTGCGGTCATGAGGCCGTTCCTTTGCTGTGTCCCGCGCATCGCAGCGCGGGTCGATGACGCGGCCGGTCTCCTCCCAGCCGAAATGCTGCTCGCCGGATCAGTCCTCGACGAGGATGGTGCCGGCGACCTCGATGCCGAAGCCGGTGAGGCCGACATAGGAGCGCTCCTGCGTCGCCAGCACCGAGATCGAGCGGACGTCGAGATCGCGCAGGATCTGCGCACCCATCCCGACCTCACGCCAGCGCTGCAGGCGTGTCCGGGCGCTGGCGTGCCGCTCGCCGTCGGTGGGCGCCTCGACATCGTCGGCAGCCCCGATGGTGGAGGCCTCGAAGTCGTCGACATTGGGCTGGCGCAGCAGCATCAGGACGCCCTTGCCATGGGATCTGATGGTCTCGACGGCGACTTCGACCCAGTTGCGCGTGGTATCGCCCCGACCGAACAGGTCGAGGATCGGCTGCTCGCGGTGGATCCGCGTCGGCACCTTCTCGTGGCCGCGGACATCGCCGAAGACGGCGACGACATGCTGCATGGCGTCGAACGGCGTCTCGTAGATCCGCACCTTTCCTTCCATGCCGCCGATCGTCATCGTCTCCTCGCCGACGCAGGTGACGAAGGATTCGCGCCGGATCCGGTAGGAGATGAGGTCCTCGATCGAGATGATCTTGAGGCCGTGCTCGCGGGCGAAGGGGATGAGCTCGCCGAGCCGCTTCACGGTGCCGTCGTCGTTGACCACCTCGGCCAGCACGCCCACCGGGTCGAGCCCGGCGAGCTCGGCGAGATCGCAGCCGGCCTCGGTATGGCCGGAGCGGGTGAGGACGCCGCCGGCGCGGGCGATCAGCGGGAAGATATGCCCGGGGCGCAGGAAGTCGCCGCCGCTGCAATTGCTGTTGGCCAGCGCCCGCACGGTGTTGGTGCGCTCTTCCGCCGAGATGCCGGTGGTCATGCCGATCTTGTAGTCGACCGAAACGGTGAAGGCGGTGCGCATCGGGTCGAGGTTGTTGGCGACCATCGGCGGCAGGTTGAGCGCATCCGCCCGCGCCGAGGTCATCGGCACGCAGATGATGCCGCTGGTATGGCGCACCATGAAGGCCATCTTCTCGGGCGTCGCCTTGGCGGCGGCCATGATCAGGTCGCCCTCGTTCTCGCGGTCGGTATCGTCGACCACCACGACCAGTTCGCCGGCGGCGATCGCGGCGATCGCGTCTTCGATGCTGTCGAGTTCCATTGCCTTCACTCCTGCTGCCATGCCCGCCTTTGGCCTAGCTCGTAAGCTTTGCCGGCGCTCCGATCAACGTCCGCTGTGCGGCTGACGCGCGGTTTATCCGCGGCCGCGGTAGGTCGGCACGCCCTGGTCCGGCAGGAACACGCCCTCCGGCGGGGCGCCGGTCTGCCAGAACACGTCGATCGGGATGCCGCCGCGCGGATACCAGTAGCCACCGATCCGCAGCCAGAGCGGCTGCGTCACTTCGACGATGCGCCGTGCTACCTCGACCGTGCAGGATTCGTGGAAGGCGCCATGGTTGCGGAAGCTGGTCAGGAAGAGCTTCAGCGACTTTGATTCGACGAGCCTTTCGTCCGGCGCATAGTCGATGACGAGGTGGGCGAAATCCGGCTGGCCGGTGACCGGGCACAGCGAGGTGAACTCCGGGCAGGTGAAGCGCACGATGGTCGGCGGCCCGTCGATCCGCTCGTAGGGCACGGTCTCGAGAATGGCTTCGTCGGGAGAGGCGGCGGGACGGGCATCCGCGCCGAGCTGGGAGAGGGTCATGTCGGGACTTTCACGTGACAGTTCAGTGCGGCGGGGCCCGTCAGGGCAATGTCAGGGGCTGCCCCCGTCAGTTCGGCAGGGGGAGAGCCGGCAGGATACCGGCCTCGGCCACCTCGTGATAGCCGTTCCAGATCATCTGCAGGGCGACGAAGACGATCACCGCGAGGCCGAGCCAGGCGATGATGCGGTAGCGGTGCAGCAGCCGGGCGATCAGCGTGGCGGCCGCGCCCATCAGGATGACGGAGATCAGCAGGCCGACGATCAGCACCTCGGCATGGTCGCGCGCCGCCCCGGCGACGGCGAGGACGTTGTCGAGCGACATCGAGAGGTCGGCGAGGATGATCTGGAACAGTGCCTGCTTGAACGTCTTGCGGGGCTTGCTGGCATCGACGGTCAGGGCGTCGGGGTCCTGGTTGCCTTCGCGGATCTCGCGGAACATCTTGTAGCAGACGTAGAGCAGCAGCAGGCCGCCCGCGAGCGTCAGCCCGACGATGGCGAGCAGTTGCACCGCAACGAGCGCCAGCGCGATGCGCAGCACCACGGCGCCGGCAATGCCCCAGAAGATGACGCGGGAGCGGATCGACGGATCGACGCCGGCTGCCGCCATGCCGACGACGATAGCGTTGTCGCCGGCCAGTGCCACGTCGATCAGCAGCACCTGGAGAAGCGCCGCGAACTCGGCTGCCCAGAATGATTCGGTCATGTGGTCTCGCTATGGAGAAGGGGTGGTCGTCAAACAGTAGGAGCCGGAGCGGGACACCCTGCGCGATGCGCGGGCGGCCAACAAGCTTCTGCGCCCGCACGCCTTTCTAACGTCCTGAAATGCCATGGGGAAGCCTTGGCTGACGTTTGCAGTGCCATGACCGCGGCTGCCTCCGAATGCTAGGGTGCGGCATGATCGACAAACTCGAATACTTCATCGCCCTGGCCGCCGAGCGCCATTTCGGCCGCGCCGCCGAGCGGCTCGGGGTGACGCAGCCGACGCTGTCGGCCGGCATCAAGCAGCTGGAGGAGCAGCTCGGCGTGACGCTCGCCAACCGCGGTTCGCGCTTCCAGGGCATCACCGACGAGGGCGAGCGGGTGCTGGTCTGGGCGCGGCGGATCGTCGAGGACGTCAGGACCATGCAGGAGGAACTGCGGGCCATGCGCTCCGGCATCTCCGGCCATCTCCGGATCGCCGTCATTCCGACGGCACTGGCGGTGGTCTCGCGGCTGACGACGCCGTTCTTCGAGAAGCATCCGGGCGTCACCTTCGAGATCGTCTCGCGCACCTCGAGCGAGATCATCACCGGCATCGAGAATTTCGAGATCGACCTCGGCATCACCTATCTCGAGGACGACAGGCTCGATCGCATCGACTGCCAGCCGCTCTATGCCGAGCGCTACTGCCTGGTGACGACAACGGGCAATGCGTTCGCCGACCAGGCCAGCGTCACCTGGGCGGAAGCCGCGTCGATACCCCTGTGCCTCCTGTCGAACACGATGCAGAACCGCAAGATCCTCAACCGGCTGCTCGGCGATGCCGGCGTTCCCTTCGCCACCGTCCTCGAATCCAATTCGATGATCGCGCTGATTGCGCATGTGCGCACCGGCAAGTTCGCAACGATCATGCCGTTCCGCTCGGCCGAGATCCTCGGCCTTGCCGAACCGGTGCGGGCGATCCCGATCGGAACGCCCGATGTCAGCTACTCCATCGGCCTCGTTGCCGCCCGCCGCGATCCCCGTCCACCACTGCTGGCGGCCTTCTGGGACGAGGCTGGCGGAGTATCCATCTGACGATAGAGAAATCCTATCGAGGAACGGCGTTCCACCATTGATTTTGCAGTAAGAAAAGCTTTTCCTGTTTGAAACCGTTCTAAGGGAGGCGACGACCGGTGACCTATCATGCGGCGTTCAGCGCCGAGGACTGCAGCGAGATCATCAACGAGCTGAAAAGCCTGGAGGGGCCGCTGCTGCCGATACTCCACGCCCTTCAGGAACGCTACGGCCATGTCGACGAGGCAATGGTCCGGCTGATTTCCGCGGGCCTGAACCTCTCGCGCGCCGAGGTCTACGGCGTCCTCTCCTTCTACCATGACTACCGCCAGGAACCGCACGGCCGGCACGTGCTGAAGGTCTGCCGCGCCGAGGCCTGCCAGTCGAAGGGCAGCGATGCTCTCGCCGCGTCGATCGAGGCGGCGCTCGGCATCAAGTTCGGCGAGACCACCGGTGACCGCCAGGTGACGCTCGAGGCGGTCTACTGCCTCGGTCTCTGCGCCACCGCCCCGTCTGCCATGCTCGACGGTCGGCTGATCGGCCGCCTGTCGCAGAAGAAGGTCGACGCCATCGTCGACGAGGTACGCCTATGACCCGGGTTTTCGTTCCGCTGGACTCCTTCGCCGTCGCCTGCGGTGCCGACGAGATCGCCGAGGAACTGGCGCTGGCCGCCTCGCGCGGCGGTCACGACGTCGCGATCACCCGCAATGGCTCGCGCGGCATGGCCTGGCTGGAGCCGATGCTGGAGGTCGAGACCGATGAGGGTCGCATCGCCTATGGCCCGATCGAGCCGGGCGAGATCGCCGAACTCCTGTCCGCAGGCTTCCTCACCGGCGGTGCGCACGCCAAGCGGCTCGGCCCGACCGACAAGATCCCCTTCCTCGCCAAGCAGATCCGCCTGACCTTCAAGCGCTGCGGCATCACCGATCCGCTGTCGCTCGACGATTACCGCGCCCATGGCGGGTTCGACGGCCTCACCCGCGCACTGGCGATGACGCCCCAGGCGATCGTCCAGGAAGTGACCGATTCCGGCCTGCGCGGCCGCGGCGGCGCAGGCTTTCCGACCGGCATCAAGTGGAAGACGGTGCTGGAGGCCGAGGACGAGCGGAAGTACATCGTCGTCAATGCCGACGAAGGCGACAGCGGCACCTTCGCCGACCGGATGATCATGGAAGGCGACCCGTTCTGCCTGATCGAGGGGATGGCGATCGCCGGTCTCGCGACCAAGGCGACCAAGGGCTACATCTACACCCGCTCTGAATATCCAATCGCCATTCGCGTCGTCGAGGCTGCTATCGCCAAGGCTTATGAGGCCGGCATCATCGGCGCGTCGGTGATGGGTTCGGGCCACGCCTTCGACATTGAGATGCGCGTCGGCGCCGGCGCCTATGTCTGCGGCGAGGAGACGGCGCTGCTGGAGAGCCTCGAGGGCAAGCGCGGCCAGGTCCGCGCCAAGCCGCCGCTGCCGGCGCACAAGGGCCTGTTCGGCAAGCCGACGGTGATCAACAACATCATCTCGATCACCTCGGTCCCGGTGATCATGGCCGAGGGTGCCGAGCAGTACAAGAATTTCGGCATCGGCCGTTCGCGCGGCACGATCCCGATCCAGATCGGCGGCAATGCGAAATACGGCGGCGTCTACGAGACGGCCTTCGGCCTGACGCTCGGCGAGATCGTCGACGGCATCGCCGGCGGCACCGCCTCGGGCCGTCCGGTGCGGGCCGTGCAGGTGGGCGGGCCGCTCGGCGCCTATTTCCCGCGCGAGCTGTTCGACACGCCGTTCGACTACGAGGCGTTCGCCGCGCGCGATGGGCTGATCGGCCATGCCGGCATCGTCGTCTTCGACGACAGCGTCGACATGCTGAAGCAGGCGCGGTTCGCCTTCGAGTTCTGCGCCGTCGAATCCTGCGGCAAATGCACGCCTTGCCGGATCGGCGCGGTTCGCGGCCGCGAGACCATGGACAAGATCATCGAAGGCCAGAACCCGGCGGACAACCTGACGCTGGTCGAAGACCTCTGCAATACCATGAAGTTCGGTTCGCTCTGCGCGCTCGGCGGCTTTACGCCCTATCCGGTGATGAGCGCCATCACCCATTTCCCCGAAGATTTCCACGGGACCCCGATGCGCGAGGCGGCGGAATGACCGCCCTTCGCCCGACCATCGCGTTTTCCGGATCGACAGGAGCCCGGCCATGAGCCTCGTCCACGAAATCGACTACGGTACCCCGAAATCCAAGGCGGAGAAGGAGGTCTCCGTCACCATCGACGGCTTCGAGATCAAGGTGTTGGAAGGCACGTCGATCATGCGGGCGGCGATGGATGCCGGCATCCAGGTGCCGAAACTCTGCGCCACCGACATGCTGGACTCGTTCGGCTCCTGCCGCGTTTGCGTCGTCGAGATCCAGGGCCGCAACGGCACGCCGGCCTCCTGCACGACGCCGGTGATGGAGGGCATGAAGGTCTCCACCCAGACCGAGCGCCTGAAGCGCATCCGCAAGGGCGTGATGGAGCTCTACATCTCCGACCACCCGCTGGACTGCCTGACCTGCGCAGCCAATGGCGACTGCGAGCTGCAGGACATGGCCGGCGCCGTCGGCCTGCGCGACGTGCGCTATGGCTATGAGGGCGAGAACCATCTGAAGAAGGAGAAGGACCAGTCCAACCCCTACTTCCAGTTCGATCCCGCGAAATGCATCGTCTGCTCGCGCTGCGTTCGCGCCTGCGAGGAGGTGCAAGGCACTTTCGCGCTGACGATCGAGGGCAGGGGCTTCGGCAGCCAGGTCTCCGCCGGCCTGATGTCGGACAATTTCTTCTCCTCCGAATGCGTCTCCTGCGGCGCCTGCGTACAGGCTTGCCCGACGGCGACGCTCGAAGAGAAGTCGGTGATCCAGATCGGCCTGCCCGAGCACTCGGTCGTGACGACCTGCGCCTATTGCGGCGTCGGCTGCTCGTTCAAGGCGGAGATGCGCGGCGAGGAACTGGTCCGCATGGTTCCCTCCAAGGACGGCAAGGCCAACCGGGGCCATAGCTGCGTCAAGGGTCGCTTCGCCGTCGGCTACGCCACGCACAAGGACCGCATCCTGAAGCCGATGATCCGCCCGACCTACAAGGACGAGTGGCAGGAAGTCTCGTGGGACGAGGCACTGACGTTTGCCGCGACCAAGATCAAGGACATCCAGCGCCGCTACGGCCGCGGCTCCGTCGGCGCCATTTCGTCGTCGCGCTGCACCAATGAGGAAGTCTACCTCGTCCAGAAACTGGTCCGGGCAGGCTTCGGCAACAACAACATCGACACCTGCGCCCGCGTTTGCCATTCGCCGACCGGCTACGGCCTGTCGACCACGTTCGGCACCTCTGCCGGCACGCAGGACTTCGACAGCGTCGAGGACAGCGACGTCATCCTGGTGATCGGCGCCAACCCGACCGACGGTCATCCGGTCTTCGCGTCGCGGATGAAGAAGCGCCTGCGCGAGGGCGCCAAGCTCATCGTCATCGACCCGCGCCGCATCGACCTCGTGCGCACCCCGCACATCGAGGCCGAGTATCATCTGCCGCTGAAGCCCGGCACCAACGTCGCGATGATGACGGCGATCGCCCATGTCATCGTCACGGAAGGCCTGATGGCCGAGGCGTTCATCCGCGAGCGTTGCGACTGGGACGAGTTCCAGGAGTGGGCGTCCTTCGTCGCCGAGGACCGGCACTCGCCGGAAGCCGTCGCCGGCGTCACCGGCGTCGACGCCGAGCTGGTGCGCCAGGCGGCGCGGCTCTACGCCACCGGCGGCAATGGCGCGATCTACTACGGCCTCGGCGTCACCGAGCACAGCCAGGGCTCGACGACGGTCATGTCGATCGCCAACCTTGCCATGGCCACCGGCAACATCGGCCGGCGTGGCGTCGGCGTGAACCCGCTGCGCGGCCAGAACAACGTGCAGGGCGCCTGCGACATGGGCTCGTTCCCGCACGAGTTCACCGGCTACCGCCACGTCTCCAGCGACGAGGTGCGCGAGACCTTCGAGAGCCTGTGGAAGGTGAAGATCGACCACGAGCCCGGCCTGCGCATCCCCAACATGTTCGACGCCGCCGTCGACGGCACGTTCAAGGGCCTCTACGTCCAGGGCGAGGACATCCTGCAGTCCGATCCCGACACCAAGCACGTCTCGGCCGGTCTCGACGCGCTGGAGCTCCTGATCGTCCAGGACCTCTTCCTGAACGAGACGGCGAACTACGCCAACGTCTTCCTGCCCGGTTCGTCCTTCCTCGAAAAGGACGGCACCTTCACCAATGCCGAGCGCCGCATCAACCGCGTGCGCAAGGTAATGTCGCCCAAGGCCGGCTATGCCGACTGGGAGGTGACGCAGCTGCTCGCGCAGGCGATCGGCATGGAGATGAACTACACCCATCCGAGCCAGATCATGGACGAGATCGCCTCGGTGACCCCGACCTTCAAGAACGTCAGCTACGCGCTGCTGGAGGAGAAGGGCTCGGTGCAGTGGCCCTGCAATGAGGACCATCCCGAGGGCACGCCGACGATGCACATCGGCGAGTTCATGCGCGGCAAGGGCAAGTTCGTCATCACCGAATATGTCGCGACCGACGAGCGCACCGGGCCGCGTTTCCCGCTGCTGCTGACGACAGGACGCATCTTGTCGCAGTACAACGTGGGCGCCCAGACGCGGCGCACCGACAACGTCGTCTGGCACGATCAGGATCTCCTGGAGATCCACCCGCACGATGCCGAGATGCGCGGCGTGCGCGATGGCGACTGGGTGAAGCTCGACAGCCGTGCCGGTTCGACGTCGCTGCGGGCCAAGGTCACGGACCGCGTTGCCGTCGGCGTTGTCTATACGACCTTCCACCACCCGATGACGCAGGTGAACGTCATCACCACCGACTTCTCGGACTGGGCGACCAATTGCCCGGAATACAAGGTGACCGCGGTGCAGATCTCGCCGTCCAACGGTCCGACCGAGTGGCAGGAGGAATACCGCGAGCTGACCGAGGAAAGCCGCCGCATCGCCGTGCTCGACGCGGCGGAATAAGATGGCTCCGACAATCCCCGCGGCGTCCGCGCCGCGGGTGGCCACCATCTCGTACCGGGGCGGCGCGTTCGTCTCTTGCGAGCGGGCTGTGCCGGCCGAGGTTGCGGTCGCCATCTCGATCGACGGATCGACCCATGCGGTGATGATGGCGACGCCGGATCACGTTGAGGAACTCGGCCTCGGCCTCGCGCTAAACGAGCGGATCGTGACTTCCCGCGCCGAGATCGAGCACATCGAGGTCGTCGAGACCGAACTCGGCCTCGATTGCCAGATCCGCCTGTCGGACGCGCGCGGCGCGACCTACACCGCCCGGCGTCGGCAGATGACGGGGCCTGTCGGCTGCGGCCTCTGCGGCGTCGAATCGCTGGAACTCGCTGCACCCGCTTTGCCGGTGGTGACCGCCGATATGGCCTTTCAGCCGGCCGCCATTGTCGCCGGGATGGAAGCGATGGCACGGCTGCAGACGCTCGGGCGCGAGACCCGGGCCGTCCATGCCGCAGCGTTCCATGACGCCTCCGGCCAGACGGTGACGCGAGAGGACGTCGGGCGCCACAATGCGCTGGACAAGGTTGCCGGCGCACTGGCGCTGGCCGGCGTAAACCCCGCCGAGGGCTTCCTCACCATCACCAGCCGCGTCTCGGTCGAACTGATCCAGAAGGCTGCGATCATGGGCGTCGGGCTGATCGCCGCGGTCTCGGTGCCCACCGCGCTGGCGATCCGCGAAGCGCAAGCCGCCGGCGTGACGCTCGTTGCGGTCGCCCGCGGCGACGAGTTCGAGATCTTCACCCATCCCATCCGTGTTTCCGGCGCCAGCGCCGCAGCCCCGAGAGCCAGCCATGCAGCGTGACAAACTCATCCACATGGCGAACCAGATCGCCGCCTTCTGCGAGACCAATCCGCGCGGCGCCCGCCAGACCGCGGATGTCGCCGATCACATCAACAAGTTCTGGGAGCCGCGCATGCGGCGCAAGCTGCTAGAGCGGCTTGAAGGCGGAGAGACCGAGGGCGTTCACCCGCTGGTGCTGGACGCCGTTTCCCATATCCGCCGCCCACCGCCGATCGAGATCCTGCCGGAGGCATAAGGCCCGAGGGCTCTTGAGCAGGACGACGGGCGGAGGCGCCAGCCTCCGTACCTAAGCCAACAGTGGGGACGCCAGTCCCTCAGTGCGCTGGTGGAGGCCGAGCCGGCTTTGTCGCTGAGATCGGTCAGCCGACCGATCGTTACTCCGTCGCTTCGGCAAGATGGGCAGAGGGGCGGGTGGGCTCAGAAACCGCGAGACCGTTTCAATCCGCTGAGCGGTCGGGGCAGGGATCGACCTGCTCCAGGCCTTCGAAGAACCATCCGGGCGCAACCGAGAACTGGACCGCGATCCAGTAGAGCCGGCTGGCGCTGATGCGGTTGGCGCCGGTCTCATATTTCTGGATCTGCTGGTAGCTCACGCCAATGCGCTCGCCCAGCTCCTCCTGCGTCTGGTTGCACAGGATCCGCATGTATCTGACGCGGCGTCCCACATGAACATCGATGACATCAGGCACTACGCGCAAAGGGCCTTACCTCCGAGGACTTCACCCTCAGGTAAACCGCTTTCGTCCCAGACTCAACGCCAATTTGCGGACACGCTTTCGAATTAGTTGTGTGGCATGGCGGATAACAACTCAGTCTGCATGACCTGGGCTTTTTCTGCAGCCGCAGGTAGGCCCAGACGCCGGGCTTCTCGCGCGATGTATGCGGAGAAATGCACGAGCGCCGCAACGTCGGCAGCGTAGCGATCGTCGTCGTTGTCGGCGATCTGGCAATGGTTCTTCGAGCGGTTCATGACAAGACTTTCGGGAGCCCGTCGATCGTCGATCTGACGGGCGGTTGGAGCGAAATGCGGGACTGCGTGCGATCGGTCACAAAGTCGCGATGGGGGCCGAGTTGAAGGATCTGGTCGCCCTCGACACCTGCAGTGCGACGGGCCGTTGAGAGGGCGTGCGGCGTCACATCGAACATCGCCGCGATGCAGGACTGGCCGTTGACGTCCTGCGGCAGCCCTAGCGGCGAGACCTGCCAGCCGAAATCGGTCCAGCGCGGCAGCCAGTAGGTTTCCTGGATGCCGCCGAGCCGCGAGACGCCTGCATCGAGGCAGTACTCCATGACGGCGCAGCACATCGCACCGGCGACGCCCCGGTAACTGCGGTCGCGCGAGGCCGGGACGACGAACATGCGGGTCCATTCGGCCTCCGTCGGACCACACGGCATCGGTTTGGCGACGAGATGGGGAAACACCTCCCCGAGAAGGGTCGGTGTCGAGAACGGACGCAACCGGCTGCCCGCAACAAATTCCGTATCGCGGAAGGCGAGCAGATAGGTCGCGTCGTCAGTATCGAACTGGTCGGTCTCGAGACCAGTCGGCTTCGGCGGCATCCAGTGTTTCTCCTCGACATAGATGCGGTGACGCCACTGGAAGAAAACCTCCATCGCATCCTCGTAAGCGGTCCGGTTGGCGGCAGTCACAACATGCACTTGCAGCATTGACACCTCCCAAGTTGGGAGGAGCTTAGTGAGTGCCTGACATCGGTCCCATCCGCGCAACGGAGGGGATTGACGCCGCGGCAGAGCGGTCTCGGCGGGCATCGCCACTCGCCGTTTTCGGCAGTGAACACAGCGCCTTACATCTGTAAGTTGGCTATCTAACTACTCAGCCTTCTCTGGCGGGAGGGGTGATGTAAGTCCCTTTCGAAGCTGTCCGCCTGCGGTCCTCAGCTCGGACGGGCAATCAGGATTTGGAACCGATGAATGCTTGGCGCGGGGCGATCGTGCCCCGGTGTCAGGGTCGGATTTCGCCGCGGCGGATTCCCTCGGAAACGGCATGCGCGAGCGTTGCGACATCGAGCTTGGCGCGAATGCTGCTGAAGTAGCCGCGGACGGTGTGATGGCCGAGGCCGAGAATAACCGAGATGTCCCAGCTCGACTTGCCGGCGGCAGCCCAAGTGAGGCACTCGCGTTCGCGCTTCGACAGGACCGGCTTGGCGTCACGGGGCGGATCCAGCAATTGGCGAACCGCATCTGCCGCGAAGATGCCCATGAGCTGCAGCGCGGAGAGATCGCGCGGCGAGGCGCTCGAGGTTTCCGACGATGCGAAGGCGACCGCCGTCTGCCAGTGCCGGGCGGAGTACATCGGCACCACGTAGCCATCGACAAAGCCGTTCTCACGCGCCTCGCCGTTGACCTGAAGGGCGCCTTTGGACTGCGCCAGCGGTGCCGGAACGTCTCGCCAAAGATACGGGCGCGTGGTCTTCAGCGACCATTGCGCAACGCCGTCGATGGCGAAGTAGTTGGACTCGGTATAGCGGTCGTACCACTCTTCCGGCCAAGCATTGATCATGACCAGCGGCGCGAGATCCTCCATTTTCATGGGCAAGCCGGTGATAAGGAAATGCTCGAAGCCGAGCGCAGCGCTCTCGGCTTGAAGATTGGCCAGAATCTCCTTCGGGTCCGTCAGTTCCCGGGTCTTATCGATGAATTCGAACGCTGCCAGCTCGACGCACATTGCGAAAGGGGCTCCAGTACATACCGTGATGGCGCCGGCAGGCGGAACCATCCCTCATGACGTAGGGTCAAAACAGACTCTTTTGAAAGTAGGTTGGTATGTGGCACGCAAAATAATTACGAGCCAGCCGCATTTGACGAATTCACGGCAAAATTGCGGCTGCAGGGGGCGCCGGGCGCGTTTGAGCGCGTTGGTTACGGTGCGAAGCGTTTTCGATTGGCGAAACAAGTGGCTGTCGTGCCGCGGGCAGGAAGCCCGCCCACGGCACTCGCCACTCTCAGTTGTCGGTGACGTGGGTCTGCGGACGGTCGGTGCCGTCGGCGACCTCTTCATGCCACTTGCCGGCCTTGTCCTGGTAGACGATGCCGTCGGTCTCGCCGAAGAGGCCCTGGCGGGCAGCCGCGTCCTTCGCCGCCTCAAGGGCGTGGTCGTGCGTCGGGAAGGTTTCGGAGAATACGTCGTCGACCTTGTAGGCCCAGCCACCGTCGTGCTGCACGATCTTGTAGTCCAGTTCGCTCATGGTCTGCTTCCTCTTTTCAATGCAGCGGATCGGCTGACCGCCGCTGCTTCTCCTGCCTGGAAAACGTGCGGGTCCGCAGCACGTTCCCGCCGCGGGAATGTCTGTCTCCGGACCCCAGTCTAGTCTGTTCCGGGGCCGGCGTCCTTTCCGAGAAGCGCAAATACCGGCGCCGGGTCGGTCAGGTCGTCCAGTACCAGATCGGCATCGGTGAAATCCTCGTCGCGCGTGTAGATCGCTGGCGTGACGATGCAGCGCAAGCCCGCCGCCTTAGCGGCACGCAGGCCGTTGCTGGAATCCTCGAAGGCGAGGCAGGCGGAGGCCGGCAGGCCCAGCTCGCGCAACGCCAGTTCGTAGATGTCGGGCGCCGGCTTCTTGGCCGGCACCATGTCGCCGCAGGCGATCACCTCGAAGATGCCGTTCTCGCCCGGAAACACCGCTTGCAGCAGCGCATCGACGTTGTCGCGGCTGGTGGTGGTGGCGATCGCCAGCCGCACGCCGCGGCGCCGAGCCTCGGCGATCAGGGCGGCGACGCCGGGCTTCAGGGCAAGGGCGCCGTCCTTTACCGCTTGGGTATAGACCTCGGTCTTCGAGCGGTGCAGGTGCTCGACCAGTTCGTCGAGCGGCGTTTCCGGCGTGATCTCCTCC
This sequence comes from Mesocryomonas fontinalis, assembly GCF_055730125.2. Lineage (NCBI taxonomy): Bacteria > Pseudomonadati > Pseudomonadota > Alphaproteobacteria > Hyphomicrobiales > Aurantimonadaceae > Mesocryomonas > Mesocryomonas fontinalis. The sequence continues at coordinate 297,302 of NZ_JBUZWG020000001.1, forward strand.
TCGTCGACGAAGACGCGCATCCGCTCCTTGCCGCCGGAGACCTTCAGCAGCTCCTTGTAGCGGTAGGTATCCCAGTGCCAGGAGAGGTTCGCCTTGCCGAAAGCTTCGTTGAAGGCGTCGCGGTGAAGCTCCTCGCTCTCCACCAGCGTACCGTCGACGTCGAAGATGAAGGCGGTCATGCCGGGGGCCCGGATGCTCCGGCCTGTGCGGCCAGCGTCTCCAGCGCACCCGGCAGATCGTCGAGGCGGGCGATGACGAGGTCAGCCCCGAGCCCGTCGGCGTCGACCTTGGTGTAGCCGCCCCGCACCGCCACGACCAGCATGCCAGCGGCCTTCGCGGCCATGACGTCGTTCTCGCTGTCGCCGACGAAGACGGCCTCCGACGGTTCGATCGAGAGCAGCTGGCAGGCGTGCAGGATGAGGCCCGGCGCCGGCTTGGTCGCCGGTCCCGCATCGCCGCCGACGACGACGTCCATCAGGTCGGCGAGGCCGAAATGGGTCAGGATGTCGTGCGTCTCGGCGCCGGGCTTGTTGGTGACGACGCCCACCTTGACGCCGTCGGCGGAGAGATCACGCGTGGTGTCGCTGGCGCCGGAGTTCAGCGTCGTCAGCTCGGTCGAGCGCGGGGTGTAGATCGAGCGGAAGCGCTCGACGATCCGCTCGCGCGTCGCCGGGTCGAGGTCCTTGCCGAGCCCGGCATAGGCGCGCTCGATCAGCTTGTGCACGCCGGCACCGATCATGCCGGTCACCGCCTCCAGCGTGTAGGGCGGCTCGCCATAGCTCTCCAGCGTCTGATTGAGCGCGGCGTGCAGATCCGGCGCGGAATCGATCAGCGTTCCGTCGAGGTCGAACAGCACGGCTTTCGGCCAGGTTGAAGGGGGCATGGGGCGAAATCCTTTCCATGGGCGCGCCTTCATCCGCGCGCCACACCGGCCGGTGAAACTGCCGGCGGATCGCTTGCCGGCCCAGGGCCATCTTTACACGATTGCGCGCTGCACCTAAGGCCGTCAATGTCATCGCGATGCTGCACTGCCCTCGAACGCCGGAACTATCCCATGAAATTCAAGGTCGGCTGCTATCTCGCCTACGAGGCGCACGAGCGGTGTCTATTCACCTTCAACGTCCAGGCTTTCGAGACCGAGAATCAGCGGGTGATCGAAGAGAAGCTGACGGTTTCGCCGTCGTCGGTCCTCGAGCACTACGTCATGCCTGAAACCGGCAATCGCTGCGTCCGCTTCGAGGCGGGGCCCGGCCCGCTGTCGGTGCGCTACGACGCGCTGGTCGAACTCAGCCCGCTGCGCGCCACCGCGACGCCGATCCGCGAGGTCGACATCGAGAAGCTGCCGCCCTCGGTGCTCGCCTACCTTTATCCCAGCCGCTATTGCGAGGCGGACCGGCTGGCGCATTTCGCCAATGTCGAGTTCGGCGCGATGGACCGCGGGCATGACCGCGTCACCGGCATCTGCAACTGGATCTACGCCCATCTCGGCTATGTCGCGGGCTCCAGCGACGAGCACACCTCGGCGCTCGACAGCCTGGTCGACCGCGCCGGCGTCTGCCGCGACTTCGCCCATCTCGGCGTTGCGCTTTGCCGCGCGCTCGGCATTCCCGCCCGCTACGTCAGCGTCTACGCCTGGCGCCTGCAGCCACCGGATTTCCACGCGGTGTTCGAGGCCTATCTCGGCGGCCGCTGGTACCTGTTCGATCCGACCCGGCAGGCGGCGATCGAGGGCCTGGTGCGCATCGGCGTCGGCCGGGACGCGGCCGAGGTCGCCTTCTCCAACTATACCGGCATGGTCTCGCCGACCGATATGTCGGTGCGGATCGAGGCGCTCGACGGGCCCGACTGGTACGTGCCGACGACGGATGCGATCAGCGTGTCCGCCGTCTGAACCGGGCATCAGCCTCGGGTGTCCTCGGCGTCAGTCGGCGGCGTCCGGGTCGAGCACCGCGAGCGTGATCCAGTGCGCGACAAGCGCCGGCTTCAGCGCGCCTTCGATCTCGACGGTGGCGCTCCAGGCCGACTGCACGGAGACCGCGCGCTCGGTCAGCCCGACCAGCTGGAACTTCCCCCGCACCCTGGCGCCGGATTTGACCGGGTTCATGAAGCGGACGCGGTCGAAGCCATAATTGATGCCCATGCGCGTCTTGCGCACACCCGGCAGCGCGCCGAAGGCGAGGACCGACAACAGCGACAGGGTGAGAAACCCGTGCGCGATGGTGCCGCCGAACGGCGTCTCCGCCAGCGCGCGCGCGGGGTCGACGTGGATGAACTGGTGGTCGAGCGTCGCATCGGCGAAGGTGTCGATCATCGACTGGTCGACCGTCAGCCAGTCCGAGACGAACTCCTCGCCGTCGACGAGGGCCCGGTAGTCCTCCAGCGGGATCAGCTTGCTGCGGATGGCCTCGGCCTCTGCGGCCCGTTCTGCTTCTGACAAGTTCAGCTTTCCTCGAACAATCCGCGCCCGGTCTGGACGCCGAGCCCGCCGTCGAGCGGCAGGATCGCACCGGTCATATACGCGCCCGAGCGCCCACAAAGAAACAGCACGAGCGCTGCGATGTCGTCCGGTGTGCCGAGCCGGCCGAGCGGCACGTTGCCGCCGACGGCCGCGGCTTTTTCGGCGGTGCCGGTGGCGAAGGCCGTCATCCGGCTCTGGAAGACGCCGGGGGCGATGGCGTTGACGGTGATGGCGCGGCCGGCGAGTTCCTTGGCAAGAATCTTCGTCAGGTGATGCACGGCCGCCTTCGAGGCGGCATAGGAATAGGCGCCGTCGCCGAGCGGGGCGGCGCCCATGACGGAGCCGATGTTGACGATGCGGGCCGGATCGCCGGCGGAGGCCGACGCCTCCAGCTGCGGCAGCAGGCGCTGCGTCAGGGTGAAGAGGCCGGCGACGTTGACGTCCATGACCTTCGCCCAGGCGGCATGCGGAAAGGCGCCGAGCGGCGAGCCCCAGGAAACGCCGGCATTGTTGACGAGGATGTCGAGCCGGTCGCTTGCAGCGCCGACCGCTTCGGCGAGGGCGTCGACACCGGCCTCGGTCGCGACGTCGCCAGCTAGCGCCTCGACGTGACCGGGAAGGCCGGCGGCGTTGATCTCGGCGGCAGCGGCCTCGCAGACCTCACGCTTGCGCGAGGCTATCAGCACCCGCGCGCCCGCCGCGGCAAGGCCCTCGGCGATCATCCGGCCGATGCCGGTGCCGCCACCGGTGACGAGGGCGGTCTTGCCCTCGACCGAAAAAAGTCGCTGGAGGATCTGCATCCGCGTCTCCCTTGCCCCTCATCGCCGTCGCGCGACAGCTCGTAAAGGCTGGGGCGGCCTTTCCGAAATTGACAGCATACCGCTCCGTATGTCCAGCTGGAGAAGCTGACATCAGGAGCACGCGCGATGGCGGATCAACCGGCTTCTCCCCCTGGCCCCGGCGGCAGCCGGCAGCTTATGCGCTCTGCGCGGCACAGTCGCTTTGCCGAGGGCCGGCGCGAGACGGTCAGCGATACCGGGGCGGTCTCGCGCGACGCGCTTCTCACGGCCGCGGCGTCGGCGTTCCGCGAGGAAGGTTTCGAGCGGACGTCGATCGATGCCCTGGCGCGCCGGATGGGCGCGACGAAGGGCCTCGTCTACCACCACTACCGGTCCAAGGACGATCTGTACGGCGACGTCTGCCGGCGCGGGTTCGCCCTGGCTCTTGCGGCGGTCGCGCCCGAGGCGAGCGCACGCGACCGGGCTTTCAGCCGGCTGCGCCGGATGATCGAGGCGCATGTCCGCATGGTGCTGGAACACCCGGCCGTGCATCAGGCGATGCTGCATGGCTATCGCGGGCGGGGCGGTACTCTGGCCGGTAGTTCAGCGGTGACGGCGGAACTGGACGCCGAGCGCGCCCGCTATGCCGTGCTGTTCGGCGAGACGCTGGCGGCGGCGGTCGCCGAGGGTGACCTCGTCTCGCCGATCCCCGCTCCGGTGTCGATCGGCGCGCTGATGGCCGTGATCGATGCGCCCGTGTTCTGGCCGGCGAACGACACCGGCGCACCGAACGATATCGCCCGCGAGCTCGCTTTGTTCGCACTGCGCGGGGCAGGGGCGGGGGCTGGCCTGATCGAGGAGGAGTTCTGACAAGCCGAGATGCCGTGTCGACGGCGCCTGGCGTCAGCGGGTGTCGTGTTCGTTGAAACTGTGATGGCTGAGCGCTCGTCCGTCAGCCGGCGGGGCTAGCGCCCGAGATGGCGGCGGAAGGCGGCGAGCGTTTCCGGCCCGACATGGTGCTCGATGCCCTCGGCGTCGAGCTCGGCAGCCTCCGGGCTGACGCCGAGCGCAATCAGGAAATCATGGACGAGATGATGGCGGGTGCGGGCCTCGGCGGCGATCGCCTTGCCTTTCTCGGTGAGGAAGATCGCGCGGTACGGCTCGCTCGCCGCCAGACCGTCGCGCACCAACCGCTGCACCGTGCGCGCGACCGTGCCGGGCGAGACGCCGAAGCATTCCGCGAGGTCCGCCGCGCGGGCTTCGCCGTGCCGGACGATAAGATCGTCGATCATCTCGACATAGTCCTCGGCCAGCTCGGACTGGTGCGCCTCGCGAACCCGGGCGAAACGCGCGGCAAGGCGTGTCACGGCGACAGTGCGCACTGGTTCGTCCTCGCCCGCCATCCGTGGTCCTCTCCTGCGTTCCCTGTTCCTGCATAAGCGGACACTGTCCGAGACGCAAAGTTTGTCACTGGACAAACTTTAATGCCGGTGCATAGATTGTCGCCAATGAGCCCCCTTTCCCCCCGGCCGTGGCGTCGTCGTCATGGTTCCGGGCGGGCGAAGGGGGGCAAGCGCTGCTGCGGGCCATGCTGGAAGGATGATCGCCATGACGTCGAATGCCGAGGTTGCCAACCCGAAGGGCTGGCGCCACGATCGCGGCGACGGATCGCTGTCGGACGTCCACCGCAGCGTGAAGATCGACCCGCGGGCGCCGAACTGGCGCAAGGCGGCAAGCTTCCTCGGCCCCGGCTATCTCGTCGCGGTCGGCTACATGGATCCCGGCAACTGGGCGACGTCGATCGCCGGCGGCTCGCGCTTCGGCTACACGCTGCTGGTCGTGGCGCTCGTCTCCAACATCATGGCGATCGTCCTGCAGTCGCTCTGCGCCCGCCTCGCCATCGCCTCGGGCCGAGACCTCGCGCAGGCCTGCCGCGACGCCTATCCCAAACCCGTCACCTACATGCTCTGGGCCATGGCCGAGGTGGCGATCATCGCTACCGACATCGCCGAGGTCATCGGCACGGCGATCGGCCTGAACCTCATCTTCGGCATTCCGCTGGAGATCGGCGTCCTCATCACCGCGGTCGACGTGTTCCTGATCCTCTATCTGCAGAAGGTCGGCTTCCGCTGGGTCGAGGCTCTGATCATCACGCTGCTCGGCGTCATCGCCGTCTGCTTCGCCGTGCAGATCGCGATGGCCGATCCGAACTGGGGCGACGTCATCCGCGGCTTCGCGCCGACGACCGAGATCGTCACCAATCCGGAAATGCTCTATCTCGCGCTCGGCATTCTCGGCGCGACGGTGATGCCGCACAATCTCTATCTGCATTCGGGCATCGTGCAGACGCGCGAGATCGGCACGACGATCCCGGAAAAGCGCCAGGCGTTGAAATACGCGACGATCGACAGCACCGTCGCGCTGATGTTCGCGCTGCTGATCAACGCGGCGATCCTGATCCTGGCGGCGGCGACCTTCTACGCCAGCGGCCGCACCGAGATCGCCGAGATCGGGGAGGCGCACAGCCTGCTCGCGCCGCTGCTCGGCCTTGCCATCGCGCCGACGCTGTTCGGCGTCGCGCTGCTCTGCTGCGGCATCAACTCGACGGTGACGGCGACGATCGCCGGGCAGATCGTCATGGAAGGTTTTCTGCGCATCAAGCTGGCGCCCTGGCTGCGCCGGCTGATCACCCGCGGCATCGCCATCGTGCCGGCGGCCGGCGTCACCATCTGGTACGGCGATTCCGGCACCGGGAAGCTGCTGGTGCTGACGCAGGTGGTGCTGAGCCTGCAGCTCTCCTTCGCCGTCTTCCCGCTGGTGATGTTCACCTCCAACCGCGCCAAGATGGGCGCGCTGGTGGCGCCGCTCTGGCTGGTGATCTCGGCCTTCGCCATCGCGATCGTGATCGCGCTGCTGAACATCAAGCTGCTGGTCGACTTCGTGCTGTAGCGACCGGCGCGCCCGGGGGTGCCGGGCGCGACTGTCAGCTCTTCTTGGAGAACAGGCTGGCGATCAGCGATTTCGGCCGGGCGAGACGCGAGGAGCGCATGCTCGAGACCACCACGAGCCGCTTTACGTCGCCGCGCTTGAAGGCCGAAAGGAAGCGCTTGTAGTCCTTGAAGGAGACGCAGCCGTTGGAATCGCCGCCTTTTCCGAGCATGTAGGTATGCGCGAGCAGGCCGTCGCGGTTGTGGATCCTGCCCTGGCCGCCGATCGGGTTCAGTCGGATCGCCTCGACGCCGTGAAACAGGCTCTCGCGCATCTTCAGATCATAGGTGTGGGGCGGGGTCGGTCCGCGGTTCTTCTGGTGCACCTGGCTCGGATCGTCGCGCATTCTGCCAAGGCCGGAATGCGCCTCGAGCTTCTCGCCATTCGGCAGGTACACCGTCGCTGCCGAGATGTCGTAGATCGCAACGCCGCGGCCGAGGCCCTGCATCGGCGCCGTCTCCTCGACCTCCGGCACGGCCTCGACGCCGGCATCGGGCCGGGCGTAAGCCAGCACGTTCGGGCTCGGCAGTCCGCGGCGACGGGGCGGGATGGGCAGGATCCGCTCGGGGCGTGCCGCCGGCAGCGGGATCGCGGCATCGTCGATCGCCTGCGTCAAAGCGGCGACCGCCGATTCCGGCTTCGGCTCCTGCAGCTGCGTCTCGACATGATCCTCGATGACTTCCGGGCGCAAGGGCGCCTTCACGGCGGCCGAGAGACTGGCGAGGACGACGGGGGACTCGACTGCAAGGGCTGCCACCCGGATCGGGGCCGGCAGAGGAACGGCGACGGGTGCGACGAAGGAGGCTGCCGCCGCGGCGTCGAGGGCGGCGAGGTGCGACAGCGGCAGCGGCGATGTCGGCGCTGCCGGGCGTGGGATCGCCGCCGTCAGGGTCATCAAACGCGCGGTCCTGGCGGCCGCCTCCTGATGATGCGGTCGGGCGGCCGGGTGCGGCGTGACGACGGCGACCTTCGGGGTATGGACGCGCGCCTCCTTGGCCGCCACGGCGACGGACGACGGTGCGACCCATGCGGCTGTCGGCACGGCGGGCGATCGGTGCGGGGCAGGGTTGGCGAGAAGGGCCGCAATGACCGCGCTGCCACCGCCGAACGTGCCGATCAGCACGCAGGAGCGCAGAAGGGACTGCCGGGCGTGGGGCTTGCGGACGGGTTGGGCTGCGTGTCGTGTCATCTGGGGCGCCGGCTTCTGCTCGCGAGAGCGGGATGATGTGCGAGAACCCGCTGGGGAACGCCGGAGCTGACTTCAGTCATCGCACCCTCAGCATGGCTGCTTATGGTTACCAAAGTCCTTTCGCCGCGCGATTTCAGACCGTTGGTGGTTCGGGCCGCCAGCACGCCTTATTGGCAGCGGTCGTCCGATACGCCGATGATGGGATCGAAGAAAGGCGGACGCCGGTCGAAAATGCGGCCGGCAATCGACGCCAAAAGGCGCGCTGCGGCAGGGGGCGGCGACGCGGGGGGCTTGCCCGTCAGTGGCGTCCGCTGCTGTAGCTGGCCGCGCTGCGTGCGATGTCGGTGGGCGAAGAGGCCAGTGCATAGCTGTAGGAGGGAGCGGCATGAGCTTCCCTCAGTTCAGTCCGGTGCAAGCCATTTCTGGCAGGGTCAATGCGGGAACTATGCGGTGGAGCACATGAGCAGCATCGAATCCTTTATCACCCCAGCCACGGCCACTAGAAGACCCGTGTCGATGCTCGACACCAACCAGGATCTGGTGATTGCGCCGGAAGAGCTGGTTCTGCCACGGGAACCGGTCGCTCCCGACACGGCCCAGCAGCGTCGAGTGCTCTCATCCGCCGAGACCTTGACCGATCCAGTCGCGGCCGCCCTTCTCAGCGTGCACGCAGCCGAGGATCCGGCAGCACCGATAGCCGACGCCCGGGCGGCCTACCGCGCCGATGAGCGGTCTGCCACCAACTAGTGCGATTCACGTACGACCGGTCTTATCCAGCAGAGGCTCCGTCCGCGATGACCTGAAGCAGCTTCGGCAGGCCACGCGCGAACGGCTGATGACCCAGCTGGTCCTTCCGGACTAGTCCCGCGGCTTCAGCGGGGTGATGCCGCCTTCGTCATTGTCGGGGATCGCGCCGGCCTCGCTGTCGGCGACCGCGTTGGCAAGCGCCTCGGGATGATAATCCGGGTCGGGTGAGCCCTTGCTGCCGACCAGCGTGTCGGAGGTGCGGGGCATGCCGCCTTCCGCCGGTACCCTGTCGTTCTCGGTGGACGAGTTTCTGGAAAAGATGCGGGGGGTGGCCATGGAATGTCCTTCGTGATGGGGCGGGCTAGGGCGATTTTGAGCCCCGATGTCCCAGTCCGTCGCAAGCCGTTTGGCCGACGTCTCCGAAGCTAACCCCCGAGCGCCGACGGCTGTTCCCTCGGCCCCTCCGTCAGGTTTCCCGCCGCAGTCTGCCCGCTGGCGACCGCGGCCCGCACCGGCTTTTGCGTCAGCCAAGACCGAGGTCGGGGCTCATCGCGACACGGTGGTCGGCGAAATCGGAATTGGGCAGCAGCGGATACCAGCCGGGCCGGCCGGGATCGCGGTCGTAGGGATAGCCGCCGAGCGAGCGGTAGAGCTCGGCATAGGTGCCGAGCTTCTCGCGGTCGAGCGTCACGCCGAGCCCCGGGCCTTCCGGCACCGCGATGGCGCCGTCCCTGTAGACCATCTTGCCGCCGACGATGACGTCGTCCTTCAGGTGGTGATAGTGCGCATCGGCGGTGAAGACGAGGTTCGGCAGGACGGCGCCGAGATGCAGCATGGAGGCCAGCTGGATGCCGAGCTCGCCGGACGAGTGGACGGCGATGCCGAGGCCGAAAGTGTCGCAGATCTGGCCGGCCCGAATGCAGGCGCGGATGCCGCCCCAGAAGGTGGTGTCGAGGAGGATGACGTCGACGGCGGGATCGCGGACGTTGGTCGCCAGTTGCTCGAAGTCGACGACGATGGTGTTCGTGGCCAGCGGGATCGACAGCTTCTCGCGCAGCCGGCGCATGCCGGCGAAGCCCCAGGTCGGATCCTCGAAATAATCGTTGCGCAGGCCCTCGATGGCCTGGCCGAAGCGCAGTGCCTGCTCGACGGACAACGCCGCGTTCGGATCGTAGCGCAGCGTGTCCTCGGGAAATTCCGCGGCGAGGGCCCGGTAGCATTCCAGCTCATAGTCCGGATGAAACACGCCGGCCTTCAGCTTGTGGGCGGTGAAGCCATGCTCCGCCTTCAGCTGGTGGGCGTGCGCCAGCAGCTGCTCGACCGTCCGAACCTCGCCCTCGCCGGTGCGCCGGTCGGGATAGCGGAAGAACAGGTAGCTGGCGAAGCCGACGGTCTCACGAACCCGGCCCCCGAGCAGCTGATAGACGGGCACGCCGAGCTTCTTGCCCATGATGTCGAGGCAAGCAAACTCCAGCGCGGCATGCAGCTGCGTCCGGTTGTTGTAGAGCGAAGCCGTCGGATTGCAGATGGCATAGCGCATGCGGTTGAGGTCGAACGGATCGTGGCCGACGAGGTAGGATTTCAGCCCGGCAAAGGCCAGCGCCGCGCTTTCGCCGCCGCCGCCCATTTCGCCGAGACCGGTGATTCCCTCATCGGTGTCGACCTCGACGATGGTCCGCACGAACCGCCCCCAATGGGTGCCGTTACTGTGCCGCAGCGCCGCCTCGAGCGGGACCGTGATCGTCGTCGCCCTGATGTCGGTAATTTTCACGCCACGCTCCCTGGCTTGCTGTCTCCGGCTGCCATGGTAGCATGGTAGTAGGGGATTGCGTAGCCGTTGCGGACCATCCTGCCGGTGTCGACGGCCCGCATTGACCGCCGCAGCAATCGGCTCGACAGGTTGTCGCCGGCTTCTCCGCGAAAGACGCTTTCCCCTTTCGCCCGCCAATTTTGGGGTTCCTGCGCCATGCCGGACAAGCCGAGGGACTGTCGATGAGGACGAGCACGGGCCAGCAGCCTCCGGAAACGTCAGAGGGTCCGGTCTTGCCGAACTGGGCGAGCGAACCCGTAAATCCAAGGCTTCCGATCGCGCCGCAGATCTACGAGCGGCTGCGACGGTCGATCACCACGCTGGCGATCCTCCCTTCGGAAGCCTTGAGCGAGAAGGATCTCGCCGAGCAACTCAGCGTCAGCCGGACGCCGATCCGCGAGGCATTGATCCGGCTGGCCGACGAGGGGCTGATCGACATCCTTCCGCAGCGCGGCAGCTTCGTCGCGCCGATCCGGCTGGGCGATGTCGAGGAAGCGCAGTTCATCCGCGAGGCGCTCGAGGTCTGCGTCATCCGCCGCCTGGCCGGACGGGCTTCCGCGGCCTTCCTCGACGCCGGCCGGCGAAACCTTGCCGAACAGGCCGGGGCGGTGGCGCGGGGCGACCGCGAGCGGTTTCTCGCGCTCGACGAGGACTTCCACCGGAGCTTTTGCGAAGAGGCCGGTCTTCCCCGCAGCTGGCGCGTGGTGCAGGCGGTGAAACTGCAGATGGACCGGGTGCGCTACCTCAGCCTTCCGGATGACGGGCACCTGCAGCACCTCCACCAGCAGCACACCGCCATTCTGGATGCGGTGGAAGAGGGTGCTGGCGACACCGCCGCCGCCGGCATGACCGCGCATCTCCAGGAGGTCCTCCAGACGGTTCGCCGCCTGAACGAGACCCGGCCAGACCTCTTCCGCTGATGATGCGAGGGCGAGGCCTCAGCGATCGCGTATGAGGAAGGTGGACACGGACCGGAGGGGCTGCGTCACGCGCCAGGAGCGGGAGCGGTGAAGCGCCGCGATGTCGCGGTCCCGCGCATCGAGCTGTCGCGCCAGGTCGTCGCGGGCCGCAAACGAGCCTTGAAGTTCGCTGGTCGCCGCCGCGAGCTGCGACCGCATCTCCGCAAGTTCTGCGTCGCGGCGCGCCGTTTCGTCCCGCGTGCTCGTCAGATCGCCTCCGACGCGCGCCAGCTCTGCCTTCGCGCTCTCGAGCGCAGCCTTCGTGCTCTCGAGTTCTGCCTTTGCGCTTTCGAGCTCCACGAGAAGAGCGGCATGCTGCAGGCTTGAGATCGCCTGCTCGTCGAGGATGGCTTCCATCAGTTCCAGGCGCGAGCGTCTGCCGGGCGTGCTTGTCCGGTCGAGGGACACCAGCATTTCATCGTCGCAGTGCATCTCGCAAATCCGCAGGCCGGTATGCCCGCCTTCGGAGAGATCGTTGAGGATGAGCTCGAAGGAAGCCGGCACGAAGCGCCAGACGTGCACGTCGATATACGTCTGGTCGGTTTCGCCCTTCTTGACGAGGTTGTAGGCAGCGCTGAGCGGCTGGTAGATTTCGCGCTTGTCGCACTGTGCCTTTTGCCAGCCGATCTGTCCGTCCCGCGTGGCGCCATAGGCGGCGGCATCGAACAGCGATCCGGTGCCGGGGCGGGTGCGTCTTTGGCGGTGGGCTTCGAGAACGTCGCCGGTGCTCGTCAGGTTCTGGAAAACGTCGAAACAGGAGCGCTTGTCCGGGACGGCAAGGATCAGCCGGCCGTTCTCCGTCAGCAACTCCTCGCAGTTCGCCAGGAAACCGACGAGATCGGGCGTATGCTCGATGACGTGGCTGGCGATGATGAAATCGTAGCAATGGCGCTTGCCGATAATCTCGGCCATCGGTCGCCCATCGGAGACGTGGTCGACGACCTCGATCCGGGACACGTCGACATTCCGGGTCGTGGCGTATTTGGCGACGAGCGTCGCCTGGTCGGCATAGTCCAGCGTCTCGATGTTGAACCCATCCGCCTTGCGCATCAGGGGATTGTAACTCGGTCCAATCTCGAGGCCGAAACCCGAGACATCGAACATTGAGAGCAGTGTCGTCCGTCTGTCCATATCACCGTCCTGTCGAATGCGAAGAAGAGGCAACCTCCAGAGGCCTTGGCATCCTTTCACCAGTCTGCCGCGCAATGCCAGCCTTGCCGGCCGAAGTCCCCGACAACCGCGCGCGTCGGATGAGTCGCATAATGCACCCTGCAGGTGTCACACGCGCACGATGCGAGAGAGCGATCCGGCGCCGCCCCGTGGCCGCAGCGGGATCGCTGATCACCCACGGGGGCGCAACCGGCCTTCTTCCGCAAGGGAAGCTCTAAAGCGTCGGTTCGACCGTCGCGGCAGGACCGCAAGCGTCGCCTTGCTACCGCCCAAGCGTCGGAGTATCCAGCAGCCCGATATGAACTGGATACCCGTCACATCATGATGACATCCCCGAACATGGTTGCAGACGCTTCCTCGCCGGCCGCCAGCGGCGTTTCGCGATCCGACCGCCTCGTCGCGGCCTATGAGGATATCCGCGATGGTCTGGGGCTCTACGAGCTCTGGCTGTTCCTCGGCTGGCGCGACACCAAGAAGCACTACAGCCGCTCGGTGCTGGGTCCGCTCTGGCTGACGCTTTCCATGGGCATCATGGTCGCTGCGCTCGGCGTCCTCTACTCCACCATCTTCAAGATGGACATCAGCACCTATCTGCCGTTCCTCGCGATCGGCTTCATCATGTGGGGGCTGATCGGCAACTCCATCACGGCGGCCTGCAACGTCTTCTCCAGTGCGGCACCGTCGATCCGGCAGATCAAGCTGCCGTACAGTGTCTACATCTTCCAGTTCGTCTGGATGCAGTTCGTCACCTTCGGGCACAATTTCATCATCTACATCCTCGTGGCGCTGTTCTTTGGAATCTGGCCGACACTGACGACGCTGCTGCTGTTCCCCGCTCTGCTGCTGATCCTCCTCAACTGCGTCTTCGTCGCCATGATCCTCGGGCCGCTCTGCGCGCGGTTCCGCGATATCCCGATGATCATCGCGAGCATCATTCAGGTGACGTTCTTCATGACACCGATCCTGTGGAGTGCCACCCAGATCCCCGAGCGGGCCGTCTTCGTCGGGGCCAATCCGTTCTACCACTTCATCGAGATCGCGCGTGATCCGCTGCTCGGTGGAACGGGCACGCTCGGCAACTGGCTGACCTGCCTCGGGATCACGCTCGGCATGGGCACCGTCGCCTTCCTGTTTTTCGCCCGCTACCGCGCGCGCATCGCCTATTGGGCTTGATCATGGCTTCCATCCAGCTCGACGCCGTCTCGGTCGACATTCCGATCTTCAACATCAGCGACCGGTCGCTGAAGAACAACATCATCTCGGCGGCGACCGGCGGGCAGATCCGTCCGCGCGCCGGTGCGACCGGACGGGCGATCGTGCGGGCCATCGACGCGCTGAGCCTCAATCTGGAGCACGGCGAGCGCCTCGGCCTTCTCGGCCATAACGGCGCCGGTAAGTCGACGCTGCTGCGGGTTCTGGCGGGCATCTATGAGCCGACCAGCGGACGCCTGAAGATCAACGGTTCCGTCGCCTCGATGTTCGATATCGGTTTTGGCTTCGACCCCGACGCGACCGGCTGGGACAACATCGTCCTGCGGGGCATGCTGCTCGGCTATTCCCGGCGCGATATCGACCGGTTGTCGAGCGATATCGGCGAAGCCTCGGGGCTCGGCGAATTCCTGGACATGCCGCTGCGCACCTATTCGACCGGCATGTCGACGCGCCTCGCCTTCGCGGTGTCGACCTCCATCACGCCGGAAATCCTCCTGATCGACGAGGGCATCGGCGCCGGCGACGCGGCTTTTCACGCGCACGCGAAGGAGCGTCTGAAGACGTTCATCGGCGAGGCCGGACTGCTCGTCATGGCCTCGCACTCCAATGGTCTCTTGCGGCAATGGTGCAGCACCGGCCTCTGGATGGAGCATGGCCGCGTGCGGATGCATGGCCCGATCGAAGACGTGATCGGGGCTTACGAGGCATCCGTCGCGCAAGGCTGATCGGTAGCCGGGGCTCCTCCCGGCCGAGACTGTGACGCCGGCGTTTCACACATCGCGCCCCGCCGGCAGACAAGAGCCGTCGCGGCACGTCGCCGCAACGGCCCGCGTTGCCGGACCGGCTTCGCTACCGGAAAGACCGAGCGAGCTGACGGCCGACGTGTCGAGCCCTGCTCATCAGCGGATGAAGCTCGTAGAGACGCTGCCAGCGCGGGCTGGCGATCAGGCGCATGCGCATTCTCGCACGTGCCTTGAACGCCCGCGAAACGCTCGGCGTCGCGCAGACGATGTCGGTGTATTTCTGGGCGATCGAGATGTATTCGTCCCGGTAGACAGCGAATTTGCCGCTGCTCGCACCGACCGCGGCAATCGCCTCGCTGATGAACTGATGGTTGAACCGCGGGATCAGCGCATCGCGCATGTAGAAGCGTTCCTTGACACCATCGTCCGGGAAGGCGGCAACGAGCTTTTCGAAATAGCGCAGGCGCGAGCGCGCCATGCGGATGCCGTAGGACGTGCTTTCCGTGTGGATGCACCAGACGGTGACCGGCTTGGGCGTGAAGTGGTTGGTGAAACCCGCCCGGAAAATGCGCAGGAAGAGGTCGTCGTCCTCATAGCCCATGAACTGCTCGTCGAATCCGCCGACAGCCTCGAAGGCCTTGCGCGATATCAGGGAGGCGGAGGGAAGGACGAACATGTCCCGCGACAACAGTTCGAAAATGTTGACCTTCGGGTTCTTCGAATTGCGGGCGACGATGCTGGTGCGGACGATCTCGCCATTTCCCTCGGCCTCGAACAGTTCGCCGTAGACCCAGCCGAAATGCGGCTCGTTCTCCGGCATGGCGTCCACCAGGCTCTCGATGTGGTTCCGTAGATAGAAGTCGTCCTGGTCGAGGAAGCAGATGTAGTCGGCGCTGCTGGCGGCGACGCCGGCATTGCGGGCCGAGCCTTGTCCGCCATTCTGCTTGTGTAGAACCCGAAACCCCATTTCGGCGGCGATCTCGTCCAGACGCTCGGCCTCCGCCGGGCTCGAGCCATCATCGACGACGATGAATTCCGCCGGCGGGACCGTCTGCTCGAGGACACTCCGCACCGAGCGCTCGATGAAGCCCGAGCCGTTGTAATAGGGAATGACGACGGCGACGCGAATTTTATCCAGACGTTCCTGCCGTTTGTCGGCTTGATAGGCGCTCTGCATTTCTCAGGCTTCCGCTTGTCCAAAGTCCGCACCTCGGCCCTCGGGCGGAGTGCGAACGACAATGTTGGTTGGGCCCAGATTTCTTCGTCGGACATCAAAATCCGCAGGCCGGATCGAATTACAAAAGCATCTTATATCACTAAGAAAGCCATAATGTGCCAGTCCGCCTTCCGAGTAAACTACGTGGCTGTCAACGCGTTTATTCACCCACGCGAAATCTCGTCTCATCCTCCGTTACGCAGCGGAAGAGAGGAGGGAATCCGGCGCAGATACAATGCGTTGACGGTAGACAGGCGTCCGGGACGCATGGCCCTAAAAGCGGTTATTCTCCGTCATTGAAAGGCAGCAAGTCGGTGTCCGAGAATGGCGCGCGCACCGCCAGGCGAGTGTCTGTCTCCGCCGCGGGGGAGGACGTGCAGAACCCCGTGGGCAACGCGCCGCAGTGCCGCCCGCAGAGCGTTGTCTCATGGGGCGCGTCCTGGAAAGGCTGCTGACGCCGTTCAAGTGCCCTCACGGCACCCCTTGGTGCTTGGGAAGAGCAACAGGGGGAATCTGAGATGGCGCTCTTTCTAGATCGCCAGAGCGTTGCGGATGGCCTCGCCTTGATGGTGCCAGCCGTAGCGGAGATCCGCATCGGCGACCGCGCGCTCGGCCATTTCCCGGTAGAGGTGCGGGTGGGTCTCAAGATCTTCGATCGTCGCCGTGATCATCTCTTCCCACTGGTGGGCTGCCGCAAGGCGGGCATTGTCGCCATGCCGGATCGCGCTGGCGAAGGTGGAAGTCGGCGTCGCGATGGTCGCGGTTCCGGTGATCGCCGCCTCGAAGTACTTCAGTTCGGACTTGCAGTTGGTGAACCGGTTGTCCTGCAACGGGGCGATGTTGATCTCGGTCGAGCCGATCAGCCGCTGCAGGTTGACGTAGTCATGAAACGGCTCGCGGTCGATGCGGCCGAGATGATCGAGCAGCGGTCCTGCCGGTTCGAGGTAGCCGACCATGCGGATGCGAACCTGCGGAAACCGCTTGAGAAGCTTTACCAGCGCGCTCTCGACGAGGGCGAAGTCCTTGATATGCGTCGGTGACCCGCTGAAATAGCCGATGTGCAGGTGCTCGTCGCGGGCGAAGCCCGAGGCCTGCTTCGCGGTCCAGATGGCGCGCGAATAATCGAGCTGCGCCTGGTTGATGAAGTTCGGGACGATCGCGGTCTCGACGCCCGCGAAGTCGGTGATGCGGGCGGCCAGAAAGGGATTGGTCGTGATCGCGCGGTCGCACATGCGCAAGGTTGCCCCGATGCGCCCGATATAGGCGAACCAGAAGTCCCATTCCTGCTCCGTCGCGCCTTTCTGGGCGAGCGAGTCCATTACGAGATGCGCATAGCCGGTGTCGAAGACGAGGTCGTCGACGTCGAACACCACGGGAATGCCGCGGCGCTTGGCGCGCACGACGAAGCGGTTGACGCCCTGGCAATAGCGGGCCCGGCAGATCACGACGATGTCCGCACTGTCGGCCACCTTGTCGAGCAGAGCCTTGTCGTCATCAACGAAGAAGGCTGCAGCCGAAGCCTCAGGCCACGTCGCCTCGATCACTTCTATCATGTTGTGGATGCGGTACCGAAACGTGCTGTTGTCCGGCCGCTCGTAGAGATAGGCGATGCGCAGATCGGTGCGCAGCAGCGAGAGCAGCCGCGTCTCGCCCGATAAGAACCACGGGTCCTGATGCTCGATCGGCGCCGGCAGATCAACGAACATGGGCGGCGCTCTCGGCAAGGCGGTCGAAGACCGGTGCGAAGGAGGCGGCCCAGTCGCGGCCGATGCCGCTGTCGGAGAGCGCCGCTCTGCGTCCGTCGTCGTCGAGCGCCTGCGCGACGCCTTGGCGCAGTCCCTCGACCAAGGCTTCCAGTTCGCTGTCGACGCAGACGATGGAGCGGCTGTAGCCGGAGAGGTCGGTCTTGACGCCGAAACGGTTGGTCACCGCGACGCCGCCGCAGGCGGCGACGTCGAGCGGCGGGTAGCTCGGATGCGGCGTGAACATCAGCGTCAGCGCGAGATCGACCGAGCGGACGAAGGCGGCGTAGTCTTCCCACGCCATGTTCTGCAGAAGGATCGGCTCGATGCCGCCGGCGAGCTGCATCGGCTGGAGGTCCTTGCCGACGAAATGGATGTTCCAGAGTGCCGGGTCGAGAATGCCGCGCTCGATCGCCGTCTCGATGACGGCAACGCCCCGATCGTAGAGGTTCCGCGCATTATAGGGGCGGGCATAGAAGAAGAAGTTGCGCTTGCCGTCGGCGTCCGCGTCGGGCGAGGGAAAATAGATCCGCGACGGGAAGGACGGCTCGAAGAAGGGCGTCGCCTCGTCGATCACGCCGTCCGCTACGAGATGGCGGTGCAGCAGCCCGGAATTGATCACCTTGGCGATTGACTGGTCGCTCAGCGTTTCGGCGCAGGCGAGGTAGTCGTCGCCGAACGGATAGAACATGCGTTCATCCTCCTGGAGGATGTAGAGGATCTGCGCGTCGGCGACCGACTGGCGCGTCGCACGGGTCGTCCACCAGGAGGTCGTGACGAAGATCTCGTCCGCGTTCGTCTCGATCCGGCTGTCCTCGTCGGAGATGTCGGCGAAGACGAACTCGATGTTGTCAGTCCATGCGATGCCGTGCGCCCGGAACACCGCAGCGACGTTCTCGGCTGCCGGAGCCTGGGTGCGCGTGACAATGCGCAGGCGACGTCCGGTGCGCTCGGCGAAGAGGGCCGTGAAGATCAGCGCGGTCGCAACGCCGCCGAACAGGCTGCCCTCGTTGATGCTGTCGGTGACCATGGAGACGCGCGGCTGCAGCGTGGGCACCTCGAAGAGGCCGAGCGCGGGCAGCGAGTTGGTGGCCCGCCGCGGACCTGACGGGGTGGACGACGACGGCGGGGGCGCTGTGCTTCCAACAGCTGATGCGACATCAAAGCCGGCCGGGCGCTGTTCGCGCTCCCGCAGGAAACGCAGACGTGCTGGCATGCGCCAAGGCGTCGCCATCCACCAGCCTGCCTTGGCGAGCCGCCGGATCTGCCAGCGCATCGACAGAGGCAAGGCGCTGGCGGCACGGCGGAACGGGCCGGTCAGGCGCCAGGCCGTGGATCCTTCGAGGGCGTTGAGGGCGACCGCATGCGCATGCGCCTCCTGCCGCAGCCGGTGCGCGTCTGCCTCGAGTTCGGCGGTGCGGCGCTCGAACAAGGCGGCGCGGTCGGCAGCCTGCTGAGCCGTCGGACGGAGCGCCTGCAACTCGCGCTCGACCTTGTCCATGGCCTGGCGGTAGCTGCGCTGCTCGCTCGCCATCAGCTGGCGGTGCGTCGCCTCCGCCTTCTCGGCGGCCTGCGCCGCCTTGGCTTTGTCCTCGGCGCGCTGACTTTCCGCGGCCGTGCGCTCCGTCTCCAGCGCAGTCGCCGCGCTCTGCTTCTCCGCATCGACGGCGCTGGTCAGCTTGCTGATCTCGGCGAAATAGTCGGCATTCTGCGCCCGGACGACGCGCTCGATCTCTTCCAAGAGGGCGGTCCGCTCGCGGCTGTCGAGCAGCGCCTTGAACTCCCAGGCGACATAGGGGGCGAGCACCTCCGAGGCTTCTGCAAGCGTCGCGGCAATGCGGTCGAGCTCGGCCATGGCCTCGCCATCGTCGCGGTTGACGGCGAGCGCCTGGAAGGCATCCCAGGCATCGGCGACCAGGGCGTCGAAGCGGGTCGAGCGGCCGATCTGGGCAGCAACGGCGTGATGGCGAAGGTCCGCGGTGAGAAAGCCGTCGACCACCGCCTCGATGCGGCTGCGTTCTTTCGGGAAGCCGATGCCGAGTTCCAGCGCCAGACGGTCCGCCGTGCCGCGCCAGTCTTCGAGCAGTGCGTCGTAGGACACGAAGCTTCGGGAGAGCGCCCGGGTTTCCCGCTCGGCATTCAGCATGTGCGCCAGCCAGAGAAGCAGGCTCTTGGCACGCGGAAAGCCGTCGCGCCGCGACAGCGAACCTGCCACCTCCAACGGATGGCGCAAGGCGATGATCGCGCGCGGTTCGGTTCCCGTCGCCTCCAGTGCCGCCTTCCACAGCGGGACGAAGCGGCACATGCGCGGGTCCTTGACCGAGAAGATGGCCGTGGTTTCCAGAAGCTCGGTGCGGACGATCGCGGCGAGCTCGGCGACGAAACGCTGTCCCGCGACCGTGTCCACGAAACCGTTGGAGAGCGGCATCGGGTCGTCCCACCGCGAACCGAGATAGTCCAGCAGGCGATTGTGGAAGGCGTTGACGGACTTGTTCTCGAACAGGCCCTTCTCGTTGTAGCTCTCGGCGGCCAGCAATTCGCCTGCGGCGGGAAGGCCCAGTTCGTCGATGACCCCGGTCAGCGCCGATGTTCCACTGCGGTGCATGCCGAGCACCAGAATGCCGACTGACTGACCGACCTTATCCACCATCATCATCGCTTCCCCTGTGACGGGGACGCCATAGCAAGCCCTGCCGGAACTGTCATCCGATAGACGACGCGTGCCCCGCATGAGGGGCTCGCACCATGCGGGTTTTTACGTGGCGCGGAAGCGCGCGATCTTCTGGCCGCGCGGATGCTGCCAGTCGAAGACACCCTCGATCGTCCAGCCAAGGCCAGTCGCGGCAAAGTCGAGGTCACGGCGGTAATAGTGGAAGGGATCCTTGTGACCGAAAGTCGTCACCTCCGCCTTGGTCAATTCGCTGTCCCAGCGGATGGTTTCCGCACCCGAAGGGACCTGCGTGCAGGGTTTGTTCAGCGCGTGCCCGTCCGGGACGGTGAAGAATGTCGCGTGGAAGACGCCACCGTCGCGCATGCGCGGGCGCAGGTTGGCAAGGCAGAGCCGCAGATGGTTGATCGGCAGATGGCTGAACAGCGACTGCGCCAGGGCGTGGTCGAAAATCGTCTCCCCGAAGGGGATCTGGAACGCGTCGGCCACTGCAAGGTTTTCCCGCGGCAACCGTGCCTGCAGACCGAGCGGGACGATTTCCTTGGCATAGCCCTCGTCGAGCAGGACCGGCATCAGGTCGATGCCGTAATAGTGGCCGGGGTCGAGGAAAGGCACGAGCTTCACCCCGGCGCGCAGGCTGCCACAGCCGATATCCAGGAGGAAGTCGCTGGAGCGAAGTCCCTGGTTCACCAGGTAGGCGCGCTGCTGCTCACCCATTTCCTCCCAGAGCCCACCGATGATCTGCCGGTGCCCATCGGCCTCGCCCATCACCTTCGACAGATCGGCGTCGTAGGGATTGAGCGTCATGACCGAAACTTCCTCTGCCCTTGCGAGCGCTCGGTCGTCTTCAGCGCGTTCCCAAAATTTTGCTCTCCGCGTTGTGCGGCCGTCGTCATCGGTCGGCATCGGACGGGCGATGTCGACAGTGCGCGCGATGGCATGATGTGGCCGATGGAGCCGCTCCGGCGATCAGGCAACGATATGACCGGTGTTCGACACGATCGCTCCGCCGGGTACCAGGGCCATGTTGAACCACCGGCTGACTTCGGCATTCGTCTGCAGGGGCCGGGCCGCAGCGATGCGGTTGCGCATGGACAGGACAACACCGAGCGTGCCCGATGCATAGGCGGCATCGATCTGCGCGGCCAAGCCATTCAAGATTCGTCCGGCATAGGCCGCTCCGGCATTGTTCGCCGTCTTGGCTTCCAACCGAAGTGCGTCGAGCAAGGGCTGGTGATTGCTGGCGAGGGCTGTGCCGCCGGTCAGAATGCTTCGGGCCTGCGGGCTCTGATGCGGCATGACATTTTCGGCAAAGCGGTTCAGTCTGGCGACCTCCTCATCCGCGCGCGCGGGATCGATGATTTCGATCGATCGCAGCGCCTCAGAGGCCTTCGTCACCAGGGATGCCCAAAGCGGGCGCCCATTCTCGATCATGGTGTCGTGCGCATTCTGTCGATCGGCAGGGCTCAAGGATGTCTCCAGATTTCCGGTTGCGCATCACGGTGGCGCGCTTCGGTGGGTGCCGTCAAGTTTGGCAGCGATGCCGACGGTCGTAGGTTCACCGCGTCGCCTCGGCGAGGTGCGACCACAGCGCCCATCTAGCCTCGGCTCCGCCGACGCACCCGGCCCCCGAAGCGATGACCAGCTGCGTGCTCGGCGAGCCTGCGGTGGGAGCGAAGGAGGTAAGCCCTATCCCGTCTCGTTGAAAGCCAGCGCGACCCGCCATACTCGGGACATGCCAAGGCTCACTCCCGGACAGCGTTATTGGATGACAGGGCTGCGCGACCAGCCTGGGTTCGATCGGATCTTCGTGCCGAGCGCGCACACGGCATTGTCCTGCGTGCGCCACGGCTGGACGGAGTATCGTCTGGGGGTCGACGGGAAGGGACAATGGGTGCTGACGGCCGAGGGCGTCGCGGCTTTGATGATCCTCGCCATGAAGCCGAGGCGCCGGCGTCGTTCTCCCAAAGCCGTCATCGTTTGAGACGGCGCATCGTGCGTGGCGATGATCTGTCCGCTTTTTGCGCTCCCGCGACGGTGGCCGGAATTCTTGCAACTCTCAATGTGGGAACGGCCCGCGAAGGACGGTCCCGGCCTCCGGCTTCTCAGGTGGCGGGCACCATGCCGGCCGCCGCCTTGCGCTGTCCGCGCAGCCGGCGATCCAGCGGTCGCTCCAGCTTGATGAAGAAGACCCAGCCGACGGCCAGCGCGACCAGGCAGCCTGCGATCCGGACCGCGACGTCGGCGTCCTCTGGGAGGTCGAAGCGGCCGAAAACCTTTCCCAGCGCCGAAAGCACGAACCAGTGGCAGAGGTAGATGCTGTAGGAGGCCTCGCCGATGCCGGCGACGATCCGGTTGACGGTGCCGGTTCGGGCAAGGAGGGGGCGAAGGGCCAGCATCACGGCGACGAAACCGCCCGCGGCCAAGCTGCGCGGCAGCACCACCGCGTCATGGTTTTCGGCGACGGCGAGCCCGGTCGCCGCCAGGACGGCGAAGACGAGAAATGCCGGGCCGCCGGTTTTCAGCCCGGCATTCGGGGCGCTGTGCAGCAGCCAGCCGAAGCCGAAGGCGAACATATAGGGGGTCAGGATGTGGGTGAGGACCGGACTGGTCCGCAGCGCATCCGGCAGGCACACGCCGAGAAGCCCGAGCAGCGCCAGGAAGACGCCGAAGTGTGCCCGCGCGCGGGGCGCCTGCGACATCGCCGTGGCGATGAAGGCGACGACGATCAGGTAGAAGACGATCTCGTATTCGAGCGTCCATCCGACCGTCAGGATCGGATAGCCTTGCTGGGGCCAAAGCAGAAGCGATCCGGCGATGCTTGTGGCGGAAAGGTTGAACCCGCCGAGATGCCAGTCCGGATTGATCAGGTAAACCCCGATCACCAGGAGGGTGAAGGCCCAGTAGAGCGGGAAGATCCGCCGGATGCGGCCGAGCAGGAACGGCTTCGCGCCGGGGATGGACTGGCTGATGAAGCTCATCAGGAAGCCTGAGACGACGAAGAACACCTCGACGCCGATGCCGCCAAGCGGCCGGTAGGCGGAAGTCTGGATGGAGAACGCCGAAAAGCCCTTGGCGACGAGGTCCGAGTGCCAGACCATGACCTCGGTCGCGGCGATCGCCCTCAGCCATTGAATGGCCTCGTTCCGGTCCGCCCGCATCAGGAGGCGCCACCGGCGGGGACGGGGCAGAATGGTGTCGCCGCAATCCTTGGCGGGTTGGACGGCGCTCGGCAGGTGAATTCAACAAACGCCATCGACCAGCCTTTCCGACAAACGCGATCCCGGCCGGCGCTCTGAAAAGGGTCGCGGGCCTCGGTTAGCCTAACAGCTGCCGTCCCGGGCATGGGGGACGCAGGCGGACTACTCCCCGCAAAGCACCCTTCGCGCCGGGACCCGGGCGAGGAACCTGCGCCTTCCGGCCGCTTGATCGCCGGCGCCGCCGTCGCGCCGGAAGGCGTACTTCTCCTCCCCGCGGTGAATCCGGAGCGTGAACGGTGTCAGATCTGGAAGGGAGGGCCGACCTGCGCAGCGCTGCGAAGGCGGGGCGCCGGAACCCGCGGAACTGGCGGAGCAAGGCCCCGGTAAGGGGCGGAAAGGCATGGCATGAGCGTCGCCACGACCGCCGCATTCCGTCAGCCGGCATCGACGGGTCTGCACGATCGCTACTTCGGCGCCTTGCTGCTGGCCATCGCCGCCTATGCCTTCACCGGCAAGGGTTTTGCCTATGCCGGCATCCCGCCGCTCTTCCCCGCTGAAGTGCTGTTGCTGTTCGGGCTGGTCACGCTGTTTTGGCCGACGCCCTCCGCCGCCGTCCTGTCCGCCTTACCGCTGCAGATCCTGCTGGTGATGATCGGCTGGAGCCTGTTGCGGACGGTTCCCTTCGTCGGCACCTACGGCATCGACGCCCCGCGCGACAGCGTGATCGTCGTCTACGGCCTCTTCGCCTTCGTCGTCGCCAATCTGATCCTCGAGAACCCGGCGCGGATCGACCGGGCAGTGCACCATGCCGGCCGGTTCTTCACGGTCTACGGGGCCATCGCCTTCGTCCTCTACATCGTGCCGAAGCAGCTCGGCCACATCATCCCGGCCTGGCCGCTCTCCGGCGCGCCGATGATGCTGCTGCGCGCTGGCGAGGTGGCCGTGCACGTTGCCGGCGCGGCGGTTTTCGCGCTGGTGGGTTTGAAGCGATTCCCGACCTGGTGGGTCGTGCTTCTGGTGTCCGGCATCCTCGTCGTCTCGGCCCAGAGCCGCGGCGGCATGCTTGCCATCGGCGTGCCCTTGATCCTCGCCACGGCCTTGTCCGGACGGTTCAAGCCAGCCGTCATGACGATCTCAGCGGCCATACCGATCATCGCCGTGCTCTACCTCGCCAATTTCGAGGTGCAGCTGCCGCCGGACTACCGCACCATGCGCGTCGGCCAGCTGATGGACAACGTCACCAGCATCTTCTCCTCCTCCTCGAACAGCGATCTCGACGGCACCAAGGTCTGGCGGATGCGCTGGTGGCAGGCGATCACCGACTACACCGTCCACGGCGACTATTTCTGGAGCGGCAAGGGTTTCGGGGTCAACCTCGCGATTTCCGACGGCTTCGTCGTCGGCGATGTCGACGGGCCGCCGCTTCGCAGCCCGCACAGCGCCCACATGACCATCCTCGCCCGGAGCGGTGTGCCGGGCCTCGCGCTGTGGGTGACGGTCAATCTCAGCTGGTTGTCGATGATGCTGGCCACCATCTACCGCGCCCGGCTGAATGGCGACCGCGACTGGTCGAACCTCCTGATCTTCGTCCTCTGCTATCTCGTGGCCGGGCTCGTCAATGCGAGCTTCGATGTCGCGCTCGAGGGGCCGATGATGGGGGTGATCTTCTGGGTCCTGTTCGGCAGCGGCGTCGGGCTCTGCATGACCTACCGCCGGCTGGCGCAAGCCCGCGAGAACGACTGGTGGCGTCACCATACGGACACTCTCGGCCGGTTCGGCGAGTGACCACCCGGCGACCCGGTGCGCGGGCGTTGGTCACCAGGTGCTGGTGTCCAAGAGATCGCCGCTGAGCCGGGAGCTGGCATCCTGTCCGGTGTCGCGCCGGTAGGCCTCCCAGCCATCGCCGCTCGGGAAATCGCCCCACCACCAGTGGTTCCCATCGGCCATGAAATAGCGGTTGGCGGTAAAGCTGTTGCCGCCGCGCAGAAGGCCCGGCTCGTCGTGATCTGCGGCGCCGCCCGTCCGACCCTCGCCGCTGCGGGAGACGAGGACATTGTCCCGCACGAGGTTGCTGATGGTGAGGTAGGGCCCGAAGGCGCCGATGCCGCGGTCCTGCTGGATCAGCGAGATACCGTTGAGGCCGCCGGTCATGTCGATGCGGTTGCCGGTGACCTCGACGTTCTGGGAATTCTGGATCTGGATCGCGGCGCCCCATATCCAGTTTCCCCGCGCCGCCGCGCCATTGCCGATGAAGACGTTGTCGCGGATGACCGCGTCATAGGAAATCTCGTGGTTGATGCCGCCGCCGTCATTGCCAACGAGCCGGTTGCCCTCATAGAGCGTGCCGATGTTGTCGATGTCGGTCCAGAGGCCGAACCCATGATTGCCGTGGGAGTAGTTGTCGCGGATGACGAGGTTCTCGGTCACCGCGAACTTGCTGCCGCCGCCCTCCCAGTAGACGTCGATGCCCGACCAGAAGCCGTTGGCGTGAAGGGCGTTGCGCTCGACGAGGATGTCGCGGCCATTGCCGCCAATGCCCATCTGGCCGTTGTCGTGGACGTCGTTGCCGGTGATCCGCCCGCCGTCCTTGACGATGATGCCGACGCCGTAGTTCAGCCGTACCTCGTTGTTCTCGACCGTCCAGTTCTCGCCGCCCTGGATCGCGCCGTGCTGGGCGGGGGCGTTGAACTGCTCGACGGTCAGGTTGGAAATCGTGACGCCAACGGCGCGCGAGGCGAAGGCGGCCGGGCTGACCCCCGCCTCGACCTTGCGGCCGGAAGGGTCGTCGGCGATGACGATGACGTCGGCATCATAGTCGAAATAGAAAGTGCCAGGCTTCACCGCATCGCGCGCGCCGACCGGCCGCAACGGCTTGCCGTCGATGAAGAGCGTCTCGGGAAAGCCGGCCCGGACGGCGCCGGGGGCGGCCTCCTCGGTGGCGAGCCGCTGACCTTGCTGGTCCTGATGCGCGACGCTGAACAGGCCGTCCTCTGAGCGGGTGAAGTCGCGGAGCGCCCGGGAACCGTCGATGACCGCCCCCCTGGCGCCGGTAAAGGACTGGCCGTCCTTCGGCTCGATGGGCCGCGTCAGGCGGTACTCCCCGGCATCGGCGAAGACGAAGGCCGTGCCGGCGGGGGCGGCCGCGACGATCGCGGGGCAGTCATCCCCGAGCGACAGCACGATGGCGGCTTTCGGCATCTGGATGTCGACCGGACCGAAACTTTCGTCCACGGCAATGGGCATCGTCGCCTCCCTGATCGCACGGAATGGCAGCCGCCGAGACGGGGGCCCCAAGGGCCATGCCGAGGCAGCGGCCGGCCTCAAGCCTAGACCGGGGCGATCGGGCCCGTCAGGCACGCGAGCGACGTAAGCCGCAAGGTTCGGCCGGTGCCGTGCCGGTCCGGCGAGGCGGCGGGTTCGACCGAGGGATCCCGTCCGACATTAGGTTTCACCGGCGAAGCTACCCCTTAAAACCGATGCCGCCCCCCGAATGAGCACTCGCGCCGCGGCCGGAATCCCGCAACGGATAAGGCGATCTAAATCAGGAGCCAGAGGCTCGGTCCGGAGGCATCGCGATCATGCAAAGTCATCGCAAACCCACCCTGTCGGAGCCTCGGCGTGAACGTTGAGATCGGCCACGCGCTGGCGGCCCAGGGCGCGGCCAAGAGCGCGGCCCAGAGCGCGGCCAAGCCGAGACTGCGGGTGCTGGTCTGCGCTTTTGCGGTGTCGCCGATAGGCGGCTCGGAGCCCGGCCTCGGCTGGAATGTCGTGTCGCGGCTGGCCCGCTGGCATGATGTGACGGTGATCTGCTCGCCGGGAATGCCGGGCGAGCGCAACTTCCGCGAGGAGATGGCGGCAGCGCTCATGAAGCAGCCGATCCCCGGCCTGGTCTTCCACTTCGTCGAGCCGCCCTTCCTGTCGCGCCTGCTGCAGCGCGAGACGCTGATGCGCCGGCGAACGGTCTATTACCTCGGCTACCGCGCCTGGCACCGCGCGGTCCTGACGGCTGCAGAGGCGCTGCATGCGGCCGAGCCCTTCGACATCGTCCACCAGCTCAACATCACCGGCTACCGGGAGCCGGGCGACCTCTGGTCCCTGCCGATCCCTTTCGTCTGGGGTCCGATCGACGGCGCCGCCAATCTCGCCTGGTCCTTCTTCCGGATGATGGGGCTCGGCGAGATCTCGTTCTATGCCCTCAGGAACGTCACCAACGCGGTGCAGAAACGGGTTCCCTTCCGGTCGCGCGCTGCTGCGCACCGGGCCAGCCACATCTGGGCGATCGGCGGGATGAATGCCGAGATGGTTCGCCGGCACTGGCACCGCGAGGCCGAGAGCGTCATCGAAAGCGGCGCCAAGCCGGTCACCGACGGCATTCGCCACTACGACCGGAAACGGCCGCTGCGGCTGGTCTGGAACGGGCTGCACATCGGCCGCAAGGCGCTGCCGATCCTCCTTCATGCGCTGAGTGGGATCGAGCGGGACTGCGAGGTGGTGGTGCTCGGGGAGGGGCCGGCGACGCGGCAATGGCAGCGCCTCGCGACCCGGCTCGGCGTCGCCGAGCAAATCCGCTGGACCGGCTTCGTTCCGCACGACCAGGCGATGGCAGAGCTGAGCCAGGCGGATGCGCTGGTGCACACGAGCCTTCTGGAGGGAACGCCCGCCGTGGTGCTCGAAGCGCTTGCCAAGGGCATTCCGGTGCTCTGCCACGACAGCTGCGGCATGGGCGTCGCGGTGACCGACCGGTGCGGCATCAAAATTCCCCTCATCGATCCCAGCACGAGCATCGAGGGTTTCCGCCGCGCCATCGAGCAGCTCATCGACGAGGATGGTCTCGTCGAGCGCCTGTCGGCCGGCGCCATCGCGCGGGCGGAGGCGCTGTCCTGGGACCTGATGGTGGAGCGTTTCGCCCGGCGCTATGCAGAAGTCGTCGCGCGCCGCGCGGGCGAGGGGTGCCACCTTGCGGCAGCGCTGCCGGAAAGGGCGGTTTCTCCTGCCTGAGCCTTGGATAGACATCCCCGCACAAAGGCCGCCGAACTCGCCAGGGTTCGGCGGCCTTTCTGTAGCAGCATGTTGGTGCCAGCGCCTCGGCGCTAGCGCGCCTTCCAGCGTCAGAAATAGTTCGGCAATGCAGGGTCGAGGCGCAGGCGCAGGCGCACGGCGGTGGAGGCCTTCACCGCCAGCCAGCGTGGATTGCGCAGGTTGAACCAGGCCTTCAGCACCTGCCGCCAGAGCGCCCGCTCGAGGGCACTTTCGGGTCCGAAGGTCTTCAACACCGCGCGTGCCTCGGCACCGGCGCGCTCGGCGTTGACGACGCTGTTGTTGACGCGGGTACGCCGGAAGCAGGTCAGCGGCTTGTCGATCCGCCCGTAGGGTTGCCGCGAGAGCGCGCGCGCGAACAGTTCGTAGTCGCCGGCGTCCTTGTAGGCGATGTTGAAGCCGCCGAGCGCCATGAACAGCTCGCGCGAAAAGTAGGTGGACATGTGCATGATCGGGTTCCAGCCGAGGCAGGCATGGATGCGCGGCGTCATCCAGTGCGGCGGCGCCGCCAGCGAGCCGAGGTCCTCGCCCCGCTCGCCGATCCAGCGGATGCCGCCGACGATCCAGCCCGGCCGGCTCGCCCGGTAGAGGCTGGCGATCTCGGTGAGGGCGCCGTCCAGCATGATGTCGTCGGCGCCGAGGAAGCCGAGGAGGTCGCCGTCGGAGTTGAAGGAGCCCTTGTTGATGGCATCGAAGATGCCCTGGTCCTTGCCCTGGATGATGCGCAGGCCGTTTTCGCGGGCGATCTCGACGGTGCCGTCGGTGCTGCCGGCGTCGACGATTACATGGTCGACCGCATAGCTCGGATGGTGGTTGCGCTTCACCGAGGCAATGCATTCCCGGAGGTACGCGGCGCCGTTGAGGGTCGGGGTCACGACGGTGATGATCATGGTGATGCTCCTGTTGTGGGATTGGCGGGGGAAACGGGGCTACCGGGACGTGGCCGTCCTGGC
The DNA here is from genome assembly GCF_055730125.2 of Mesocryomonas fontinalis. Taxonomy (NCBI): domain Bacteria; kingdom Pseudomonadati; phylum Pseudomonadota; class Alphaproteobacteria; order Hyphomicrobiales; family Aurantimonadaceae; genus Mesocryomonas; species Mesocryomonas fontinalis. Next base: position 326,173 of record NZ_JBUZWG020000001.1, read on the forward strand.
CTCTGAGGGACCATCGTCCGCTGCCGTCTTGGCCAGCCGCCGCACGATGCTGGCGACGAGGAAAACGGTGCGGGCGGCAAGCGCTGTGGCCAGTGCCAGGCATCCGCCGGCAAGGCCGTAGGCAACGGTCAGCGGCACGACGAGCACCAGCATCACCAAGGTCGAGGCGAGGTCGGCGAGCAGGCCGTCCCGGCCGCCATTCACCCCGTGCAGGAACGCGCAGGCCGCCGACGAGGCGTAGGCGAAGACGGCGCCGCCCGCGAGCACGCGGATGCCGGCCGCGATCGCGTCGCTGCGCATGGCGTCGCCGTAGAAGAGCGCGACGAAGGCGTGCGGGGCGATCAGCATGGCCGTGCTGCCGAGGAGGATGATCGGCGCCCCGGTCGCGATCAGCGGCCAGGAAGCCTGCCAAGCGGCGCGATAGCCTTGCGGCAAGGCGCGCGCCGCCACCTGGGGCACGATGTTGCAGATGCCGATGACGATCGGGGTGGTAAGGTTGAAGATGTTCATCGCGATCTGGAAGGCACCGGCGGCAGCAGGGCCGGACAGCGCCCCAAGCAGCCAGGGCAGGCACTGCGTGCGGGCGATGCCGAGCACGTTGCTGGTCAGCGACCACTGGCCGAGCCGCCAGAAGTCACGGGCCAACGGCAGGAGAGGAAGCAGCCGGGCACCGCCGATCTGGCTCTGCGCGAGCTGGATGCCGGCGCCGAGGAGGCTTGTTACCGCCATCACGTAGAGGGCGGCCGGCAGGTGCAGCGGGAGCCAGTGCGCGGTCGCGGCCAGCAGCGCGACCTGGCCGAGATAGCGGACGCTGTCCCCGATGATCGCGGTGCCGTGGCGAAGCCCCGAGAGCAGCCCGCGCCGCACCGCCTCCTGCAGCTGTCCCGCGGCCAGCACCGCGAAGGCCGGCAACAGCAGCGACGTATCGATCAGCCACCAGAGCAACGTGCCGAGGAGCAGCGTCATCGGCACGCACACCAGCGCCGTCAGGAGCAGGCTCGACAGGATCAGATCCCGTCGCCGCTGGTCGTCGGCAACGGCGGCGTAGATCGACAGCGGATAGAAGATCAGCGAGCTGGAGGCGGCCTGCATCAGCAAGAGGATGCCCAGCGCCATCGCGTAGTGACCATACTCCGACAGCGCAATGCTGCGGGCGAGGACGATGTTGAACAGGAAGGTGCCGAGGCTGATGATGCCCTGGTCCAGCAGCGGAAAGCTTGCTGCCGGCAGCCGCGCGGCCGCCTGGCGCCACCGCCGCAGGGGTGGGGCGGGAAGGATGCCCCCGTCCTCGGCCAGTTGCGTCATTGCGGCCTCGCGGTGACGCCGGACAGAACGGGGGGCGCCGGCGCCGGACGCGCGGGGCTGCCGCGGACGGCCGGGGTTCTCGCCAGCACGGCTTCGTAGCCGCGGAAGGCGATCTCGGCCGCCCGCTCCCAGGTGAACTCAGCCTGTGCCCGCGCCCGGCCCGCAGCGCCGAGGCGCTCGGCCAGCGCCGGGTCTGCGAGGAGCACTTCCAGTGCCGCGGCGAGGGCGGCCGGATCTCCGGGCTCGACGAGCAGGCCGTGCTCGCGACCGATCTGGTGGGGAATGCCGCCGACGCGCGAGGCGACGACCGGCAGGCCAGCTGCCATCGCTTCGAGGACCACCAGCGGAAACGTGTCGGCGAGCGTCGGGAAGACGAAGATGTCGGCGCGGCGGAAACAGGCCGCCGCCTCCGCGTCCGACAGGCGGCCGGTGACGGCGATCGCCTGGCCGGAGCGGCAGGCCGCGATGTGCTCGGCATAGGCCACCCCGTCCCGTTGCTCGCCGCCGAGAATCAGCTGGAACGGCTGCTTGAGCCGGCGACACACCTCGAGCAGTACCGGCAGTCCCTTGTTCGGCGTGTGGTTGGCGAGAAAGAGCAAGGTCGGCGGCGCTCCCGCACCCCGCGGGCGAAGGCCGAAGCGCTGCAGCAGGCGATCGTCGGCCTCGGCGTCTCCGGACGCCGGCATCGGGACTCCGTTGCTGACGATGGTCACGTTGTCGGTGCGCTGCCCCAGCTGCCGCAGGAGGTCGAGGTCATCCGGCGACAGGGCGAAGACCTCGGCGGCATGGGCGACGACATCGCGAACCGGGTCGACCACCAGCTTCTGCCAGACGATCTTCTGCCAGCGGTTGAAGCCGTAGATGCGCAGCCCGTTGGTCACCTCGTTGAAGCCGTGCGTCGAGACGACGTAGGGAATGCCGCGGGCGCGGCAGGTGCGGGCGATGCGGCGCATCTCCAGCGCCGGCATCGGGTTGTGCAGGTGCACCAGGTCGTAGGACTGCGCGCGGATGTGCCGGCCGATGTCCGACCGATAGAACAGCGTGCGGAAGCGGTTGGGCATGCGCGACAGGCCAAGGCCTGGCGGCAGCCAGGTCCGGGTGGGAACGCGGACGAGCGGCCCGTCGCCGCAGACCGGCCGGTCGCCGCCGGCGATCATCGTCGCCAGCGCGATGTCGCAGTGCCCCGCAAGCGCCGCGCTGAGGCTCTCGGCCGCCCGCGCCGCGCCGCTGACGCTGAGGTGGGAGGGGACGACGACAGCCGCGAGGACCTTCATACGTTGTACCTCGCCGTCAGCGACGCCGAGAGTTCCGGTTCGCGCCAGAGATCGGCCATCGCGTCGTCGATCGTGAAGCGCGGGCTCCAGTCGAACAGGGCCCGGATGCGCGAGGTGTCGGCGGCCAGGAACGGACGGTCGACCTTCCGGGTGCGGTCGGGATCTTCCTCGATGGCGAAATCGGTCTGCGACACCCTGCGCAGCTTCTCCAGCACCTCGATGACGGAATAGGCGTTGGAGGTGCCGAGGTTGACGGTGGTTACCTCCCCGAAGGCGGTGCTGCCTTTCAGCGCGATCGCCCGAAAGCCGAGCGCGGCATCCTTGACGTGGATGTAGTCGCGCTTGGGCCAGAGATTGCCGAGCCGGATGGTCTGCCGCCCGGCCTTCAGCTGCGCCACGAGTTCGGGCAGGAGATGCGGATTGGTCTCGCCGGGTCCGACGACGTTGAAGAGACGGACGACGGCCGCGTTTAGCGAGCGCTTCGCGGCGAAGTTCGCGACGTAGTGCTCGCCGTGCAGCTTCGACAGCCCGTAGATGTCGGAGGGCTGCTGAAGGCTGGTTTCCCCATGCGGGTCACCGGCCGGCTTGTACACCGCGCCGCTGCTGGCGAAGACGATGCGGCAACGCTCGGGCAGGTGCTTCAGTACGGCGACGGTGCCGAGAACATTGGCGCCCAGCGCCATCAGCGGCTCGTCTTCGCATTGCGGGATGTAGTGGACCGCTGCGAGATGGACGACCACGTCCGGGGCGATCGCCGCCATCGCGTTCCCGACCGCCGCTTCGTCGGTCAGGTCGACCTGGGTGAAGTGGAACCGCTCGCGTTCGTCGGCCCGGAAGCGCAAGGCATCCGGGGCGACCTTGTCGAGCACGTGGACCTCGTGCTCGTCGTACAAGAGGCGCACGAGTTCGCGCCCGACATAGCCATTGCCACCCGTCACGATAATCCGCTTCACGTTGTTCTCCTGTTGATTGAGCATGGGGGCGGGCGGTGCAGGGCAGGGATGACCGGCTTGTCAGGCCGTTTCCGGATGCACCGCGGACCTCTGCAGCGTTTCGCGCTTCTCGAGGTAGCGACGGTGGAAGTAGAGGTTGTCCTTGAGGCCGAGCGCCTTGTGGCGGATCAGATCGACCTGGTTCAGGACGACGCCGATCTCGGCCTTCGATCCGTTGAGCTGCGCGTAGGCATTGGCGACCGCAGCCTTTGGCGTGGCGTTCCACTTGACGACCAGCATGACGAGGTCGGCCAGCCGGGTCAGGATCAGCGCGTCGGCATTGGTGAGGATCGGCGGGGCCTCGACGATCACCACGTCGAAGTGCGCGCCGTTCGTCTCCAGCCAGCCCTGCAGACGGTCATGGCTCTCGAAGACGCTGCGCAGGTCGGTGGACGTGCGGTAGTAGCTGGCGATCTTGCTGCCGGCACTGTGCATCTGCATCGTCAGCGCGGTCTGGTGGCTCGTTTCCGCTTCCGCCATGTCCTGGCTGTCCCAGGTGTAGACTGGCTGCCGGCGGACGACGTTCTCGATGGTCAGGACGCGCTGGTCGAGGGTTGCAAGCGTCTGGGCGAGGTCGCGTACGAGATCGGTCTTGCCCTCGGCGGGGACCGACGAGGTAACGACGAGGATGGTGTTGTTGCCGCGGTGCCGGGTCAGGCCGGCCTGGATCGCCAGCGATTTCAGCGCTTCCTCGCGGAAGTGGCGTGAGGCGGCGCCGATGCGGAAGTTGATCGCCGGGACGGTGGCGATGCAGCGGGCGCCGAGATTGGCCGCCAGCTGCGGCGCGCTGCGAAAGCCGGTGTCGCGCAGTTCGAGGAGCAGCACGAGGCCGATGCCGGCGCCAAGGCTGATGATGCCGGAAAGGAGGGCAATCAGCGACATTTTCGGCGACGCCGGCACGTTGAGAGACTCGGCCGGGCTCACCAGCTTGGCCCCGATCGGCTTCAGGTCGGCGAGGGCCAAGGCCTGGCGGTAGCTTTCCTGCAGGCGCACCAGCCCGCCGTGCGCGGTCTCGGCTTCGGCCTCGAGCTGGCTCAGCCGCTGTCTCGCCGCCTGGCTCTCGAGCGCCGCACGCTTGGTTTCCTCGAGCTGCCGGGCAAGGCTTGCCTCGGATGTCCTGGCGCTCGCGACCTCGGCCTCGGTGATCCCGATGGCGGAGGTGACGGCGCTGGCCAGCTGTTCGCGGGCCTCCCGCTGGGCATTGTTGGCGCGGGCGACGAGGGGGTTCTTCTCGCCGAGCGTCGAGCCAAGGCGCGCGGCCTCCTGGCGGCTGGTCACCTCCGCCTCGATCAGTCGGGGCGCATCGGTCGATCCCGCGAGATCAAGCGCGGACGGTGTCAGGCCTGCGGTCACCGCGCCGCGCAGCCGCGAGAGGCGGGCTTCAAGGTTCAACCGGTCCAGCCGCACGCCCGACAACTGGCCGACGAGGTCGGCGAGCTGCTTGTCCATCGTCTGGCTGTTGCCGATGTCGGCGGCGCCGCGGCCAGTGCTGGTCAGGCGGAGGGCGCTGACCTTCTGCTCGGCCTCGGCCTGGGTCTCTTTGGCGGCCGCGACCTGCGACGCCAGCCACTCGCTGGTACGCCGGGCGGAGCCGACGCTGACCTCGACCCGGCTCTGCAGGTAGGTTTCGGCAAAGGCGTTGGCGACCTTCGCCGCTTGCGCCGGGTCGGCGGCGGTATAGGCGATCCGGATCAGGTAGGACTTTGCATCGTTCCGGACACCGAGACGGCTCTGAAGCTCGAGAACCTCGCGGTCGAGCGCCGGAACGGGCGGCGTTGCGAACCGCGCGCGGAGGTCCGCCGCCAGCTCGCTCATGTAGGACTGCGCCTTGCCGCTCGACGAGGCGGTGTCCTCCACGCGCTGGGTTGTCGACAGGCGCGGACCGGTCGGATCCTGGGTCGGATCGTCGGCTGCCCAGAGGCTGCTGGCCACCCGCCGGGCGATCGCACGGGAGCGGATGATCTCCGCCTCGCCCTCGACGATGGCTGCTGGGTCGACCGCGGCGCTGCTGCCGCCGGTGGCCCCGCTTGCCGCGACGCCTTCTCCCTCGAACGACAGCTGGACCAGCGCCTCCCCGACGTAGCTCTTCGGCATCAGCGAGGCTGCGCCGAGGGCTCCGGCAACGCCGGTCGCCATCACCGTGCCGATCAGCAGCTTCCGGCGCCACAGCGTCCGCAGCATATTGAACAGGGTGGCGTCGTAGGGCGGTCTGAAATCCTCCGGCGGCTGCGTCAGTCGGGCGAATTCGCGGGGAGGGACAGAGTTCATGCGAATATCCGTCTAGGTCGGAGGGCACAGGGCGTGGGGGAACGGTGAAATCCGGCGCCGGCGATGGGGGCCGGCGCAAACGAGGTCTTTGCTGCCTAGAGTAGAGAGGCCGTCCCACCGGAATTGAAGTATGATTTGGTGAGTAACCCATATGGTCCCCGGCAAACCGCCGTTGCCGGAAGTAACGGGAAGTCATCGGCAAGGTGCGTTGCCGATGACGCGCCTCGTGCCATCGCGCGGCGCCCCGATCCCGGCCGGTTTGCTGTTGCCGAGCCGCTGCCGCCACAAAAGCCTGAGGGACAAGGGCGCGACCGAGCGCCGCCGCCATGACCGGCGCCTGGCCAAGCGGAGTAGCGCGTTTTAAGATTTAGAACTTTGGGTAGCACGCGATACCGTCGATCCCGAGCCACTCTTCGGCCGATCAGGCTCAGCCGAACCATTCTGCTGTTACAGAACAAGTATCAGAATCATCAGGCCGGGCAGGTTCGAGAAGTGTCTTCTGGAGGGGCAGTATCGGATGAACCCTATAGTGCCGTGGACATGGCGCCGATCAGCATGCCCTGCCGGAAGCGGTGGTGAAACGACCCCGTCCGTCTTGCCGGGAAGGCCATCCGTCTTCTTGGAAAGGAGGGCGTATTGGACTGACGCGTTCCGTGCGCGCACGATGAAACATCTGGTCCGGCTATGCTGGCCTCTGCAGTCACGGCGTTTCGGGGCCAGCTCTCACCATACGATCCCCGCGCCGGGCTCCTCCGGCCAAGCCCTCTCCGGCAAGCCCCAGACCGGCCTTCCGCCCTGCGACGTCCTGCCCGGTCCGTGCGGGGCATCCCGCCGGCGCAAGCTTGCCGCATTCCAACAGCCCCTCCTGGAAAAGAAGCTTTGATGCAGATCGTGCGAACCGAGACGGATCTTTCCGTCAACCAGGGATTGCCGAAACCGGCTCGGCCGAGCCTTTGGCTGATCCCGCCCGCCGCGCCAGGCATCAGCGCCGGGTCTTTGCGGGTCTCGACCGCGCGTGCGCTGGCAAGCCTCAGGTACCCTTGGCAGGAGCTGCACGGGCGCGTGCCGGGGGCGACGCTCTACCAGAGCCACGGCTGGTGCGAGGCGTGGGTCGGCGCCTGCGCCAAGCTCGGCCGTCCGGTGGATGTCCGGATCATCACGGTCTTCGAGGAGGGGCGGCTGGTGCTGCTGTGGCCGCTGGCGGTGCGCTCCCTCGGGCCGGTGGGCATCCTGCATGCCCTCGCCGAACCCGCGACGCAGTATTGTGATCTGCTGGTCGAAAGATCGCCCCGATCGGCGGAATGGGTGGATCTCGCCATGCGGCAGGTCAGGGCCGAGCCCGGTGTCGACCTCATCCATCTGCACAATGTCCGGGAGGGCGGGGGGCTCGACAGTTTCGGCCGGCCTCAACTCGGTCAGCACCAGCTCTCGCAGGACGAGGCGCCGTTTCTCCGCCTCCGCGGCGAGCTGGAAGGCGAGTGCGAGGCGCGGCCGAAGACGCGCAGCGGTCGCAGCGTCAACGCGCTGAAGCGGCACTGGCGCAACCTCGAACGGCACGGGAAGGTGGAGTTCCAGTCCGTCCCCCGCTGTCGGCACGTCGCGGCGGTTGCCGAGGCGCTCGAGCTGAAGCGCGCCTGGCTGGAGGAGCGGGGTGGCGTCAGCGCCGGCTACGACCACCCCGCCAACGGCGCTGCCATTTCCGAGATCGCCCGCCGTGGTCTGTTCATGGTCACCCGCCTGTCGGTCGGTGGCGAGACCGCGGCGGTCGAGATCGGGTTGATCGAGCGCGGGCGCTACTACTCGCTGATCCAGAGCTATGACCGCCGCTACGCTTCCCATGCGCCAGGACGGCTGCTGCTCTGGAAACTGTTTGCCGAAACCCGGCTGGGGATCGAAGTCTTCGATTTTCTGGCCCCGACGCATCCGCACAAGACGGAGTGGACCGACGCCGTGGTCAAGGTGGCCGACTACGCCATTCCGCTCAATCTGAAGGGCCGGCTGGCCGCCTCTTATCTGCGCGCCGGCAAGCCCTGGCTGAAGCGCGCTTTCGGGACCTTGCCGATGCCGGTTCGCAAACGCGTCATCGGTCTTGCCCACCGGTTCTACTAAGGTCTTCGGTTCAAGCGGCAGCCTGCGGCCTTACCGAGTGCTGCGCTGCGCCTCCCAATTCTTCCGGCTATTCCTCCCGGAAGGCGCGGTTGAAGCTGTCGAGGATCGGCTTGCCGAGATACTGGAGAAAGGTGCGCTCCCCGGTCTTGATGAAGGCCTCGACCGGCATGCCGGGATAGATCTGGGCCTTGCGGATCTCGGTGGGCAGATCGCCGGAAATCTTCAGGCGGGCGATATAGTAGGGCTGGCGGCTGGCTTCGTCGATCAGCCGGTCGGCCGAGATATAGGTGACCGTGGCGGGCACGGTTGGCGTCGTGCGGGCGTTGAGGGCGCTGAAGCGCAGGCTCGCCTCCTGTCCGATCGAAATCGCGTCGATGTCCGTCGGCGACAGCCGCGCCTCGATCACCAGGTCGTCGTTCGTCGGCAGCAGTTCCAGCATCGTGTCGCCGGCGCGCACCACGCTGCCGGGCGTGTTGAACGGCGTGCTGACGACGATGCCGTTCGAGGGGGAGCGGATCTGCAGGCGGGCGAGAACGGCGCTGGCGGCGCGCAATTGCTCCCAAGCACTGGAAATTTGCGTGCGCACATCGTTCAGCTGGGTCGCCGCGGTCTCGACACGCTGCGTCGTCAGCCGCTGAAACTGTTCCTCGGCCTCGACGATCTCGATCTTGGCGGCCAGGACGCTCGATTTTACTTGCCCCAGCTGGCCGACGAGTTCCGCCTCGCTGCGCAGCAGGGAGGTGTACTCCGAGCGGTCCGTCAGCCCTTTGTCGAGCAGTGCCCGCTTGCGCGCGGTCTCCGCGGCGACGACGGTCAGCTGCTGTTCGACGGCCCCCTGCTGCGACAACAGGCCGGAGATCTGCTCGTTTAGCGCATTCACCCGCTGGCGCAGGATCACCCCCTCCTGGCGGTGGCGATCCAGCCGGACCGCAAATTCCTTCTGCTGCTCGTCGAGAATGCCGTCGACGCCCTGCGCCCGTGCCGAGGCCTTCAGATCGTCGGGAAAGACGAGGCGCTCGCCGCCGTCGCGCTCGGCGACGAGGCGGATGGCGCGGGCGGCGAGCGACACTCCTTGCTGCTCCAGCTGGTTGCGCTGCGCCTCTGCGGCCGTCGGGTCCAGCTCGAACAGGATGTCGCCGGCCTTGACCGCCTGGCCCTCCTGAACGTGGATCTTCTCGACGATGCCGCCTTCGAGGTGCTGGATCCGCTGGTTCTGGCCGGCCGCGGCGACGAAGCCGGACGCCACCGCCGCGCCTTCGAGTGGTGCCGAGGCCGCCCACGACCCGAAGACCAGCCCGAAGGCCCCGACGGAGGCAAGGCCTGCCAAGGTCAGGCGGTGCGTGCCGACGCTGACGCCCGCAGCCCAGCTGTTGCGATCGACCATGGTCTCACCTCCTCCGATCCTGAAGCGGTTGCAGCTGAGACGCCGCTGCCGCGCGCGATCCCTGATGGCCGTCGAAGCAGCACGACATCCTCACGCCGGGCCTGCTTGTCCCCCGGCCAGGGATTGCTGCCGCGCGATCACCTCGGCGCGCGGACCGTAATCGACCAGCGAGCCGGCCCGCATCACCATGATCTTGTCGGCCTGCTCGGCGATCGGCCGGCGCTGGGTGACGACGAGAACCGTGGTGGCGGCTTCCCGCGCTTCCCGCACCGCCTGTTCCAGCGCGCGCTCGCCGTCGGAATCGAGGTTGGCGTTCGGCTCGTCGAGCACGAGGATACGGGGTGAGCCGTAGAAGGCACGGGCAAGGCCGACACGCTGTCGCTGGCCGCCCGACAACTGGTGCCCCGCCGGCCCGATCACGGTGTCGTAGCCTTTGGGCAGGCCGAGGATGAGGGTGTGCACATGCGCGTTGAGGGCTGCGGCGATCACCGCCTCGTCGGTCCGGCCCGGGGAAAATCGGGCGATATTGTCCGCCACCGTGCCCGGCAGAAGGTCCGCCTCCTGTGCGAGATAGCCGATGTGGCGGCCGAGGCGCTCGCGGTCCCAGGTGCGGATGTCGGCGCCGTCGATGCGGATCGCGCCGCTGGCGAGCTCGACGGTGCCGACGATCGCCCGCATCAACGTCGACTTGCCCGAGCCGGATGGCCCGATGATCGCGACGCACTCTCCGGCCGGGATGTCTGCCGAGATCCGGTTGAGGATCGGCGCTGGCGCGGCCGTCGCCGTCCCCCGCGGCGGGAAGACGACGGCTTGCTCGATGCGGATGCGGCCGGCAGGAGCGGGGAGATCGATCAGCGCTGCGTCCGCCGGGCTCCGCGCCAGTGCGATCTTCAACCGGCTCCAGGCTTTGCGGGTGTCGATGAACCCGCGCCAGCCGGCGATCACCTGGTCGATCGGCTGCAGGCCCCTCGCCGAGATCAGCGACGAGGCAAAGATCATGCCGGCCGTCATCTCGCCATTGAGAACGAGATAGCCGCCATAGCCGAGGATGGCGATCTGCAGGCCGAGACGCACGACGCGCGAGCCGCCCGCAAACGCGCCGTTGATCCGGCTCACGCGGTCTTGCGCCTGAAGCGAGGCCGCCTCGCTGCGGCCCCAGGCACCGACGACGTCGCTGGTCATGCCCATCGCCTTGATCGTCTCGGCGCTGCGGGCAAAAGCCTGAGCCGACAGCATCGCGCTGACCGAGGCGTCGCTGGCACGGGAGGAGGCGTCCTGCGTGGCAGCCTGGTTGGCCCAGGCGATCAGCGCCAGCACCACCGCGCCGAGGGCAGTTAAAACGAAGAGATGCGGATGGACGAGATAGAGGAGGAGGATGAACAGCGGCGCAAAGGGCAGGTCGAGATAGGCGAGGATGCCCTTGCCGGAAATGAAGCTGCGGACCGTGCCGAGATCGCGCAGCGGCTGCACGTCGCCCAGCCGCGCGCGCGGCCCGTCCAGCGAGGCGATGAGCGTATCGGCGCCCGCCTCCACCGCGAGGGCGGCGGCAAGACGGCTCGCCAGAATGCTGCGAATGGTGTCGACGACGCCGAGGAGGATCAGCGCGCTCGCCGCTAGCAGCGAGATGTAGACGAGCGTCTCGACCGAGCGGGAGGGCAGCACCCGGTCGTAGACCTGCAGCATGTAGAGCGGCTGGACCAGCATCAGCACGTCGACCACGAGGGTGAAGCCGAAAAGCCCGGCGAGTCCCCTCTGCACACGCCGCTTGATGCGGCTCTCGGGCATCGCCAGAGACGGCGCCGCATGTCGCGGTTCCGGCGGGAGATGTGGGCTTTGCTTCGGCTGGCGCGGTTCGCGCGGCATCGTCCCACCTGCGGTTCGAGCATGAAATGCTGGAAGGCATGACCGGCATGGGCTCCCTGCCGCGAAGCCCGAAGGCTTGCGGCCGGGATGCGCCCATGCCGGTCATGCCCGGTGGAGGCGGACTATTCCGCGGCTTCCTGCAAGGGTACGATCCGGTCGTAGATGTCCTCGATCCGGATGATGTCGTCCTCGCCGAGATAGCTGCCGTGCTGGACCTCGACGATTTCGAGGAGCGAGCTGCCGGCATTCTCGAGCCGGTGCACCGCGCCCAGCGGAATTTCGGCGTGCTCGTTCGGCTGCAGGATGTAGATCGCCGCATCGACGGTGACGCGCGCGGTGCCGGTCACCACCACCCAGTGCTCGGCGCGGAACTGGTGTTTCTGCAGCGAGAGCCGGCCACCGGGATAGACGGCGATCCGCTTCACCTGGAAATTGCTGCCGAGATCGCGCACCTCGTACCAGCCCCAGGGGCGGTGCGCCCGCTGATGCGACGATGCCTGCGGCACCGACCGGCGCTTCATGTCCTCCACCAGCAGCTTGACGTCGCCGGCCCGCTTGCGGTCGACCACCAGGACGGAGTCCGGCTCGACGATGACGACGAGATCCTTGGTTCCGACCACCGAGGTCATCTGCCCGCTGGAGCGGATGTAGCAACCTTCGCTGTCGAGCACCTGGATGTCGCCGCGCAACGCGTTGCCGTTCGCGTCCTGCGGGGAGATTTCCCAGAGCGCGTCCCAGGTGCCGACATCCGACCACCCCCAGGCCGAGCGCATCACGCTGGCGCGGTCCGTCTGCTCCATGACGGCGTAGTCGATCGAGATTTTGCGCGCCTGCTGGTAGGCGCTGCGGTCTAGCGCCAGGGCGCCGGAGCGGTTCGTCCGGTCGGCGACGGCATGCTCCACGGCGGCGAAGTCCTGCGGCTGCAGGCGTGCATATTCGCTGATCAGCGTTTCCGGAAGGGTCAGGAAATTGCCGGAGTTCCAAAGGTAGCCGCTCTCGATGTAGGCCGCGGCGGTGGCAGCGTCCGGCTTCTCGATGAAGCGTTGCACCGGCGACAGGCCGGGCTGGATCGCAGGACCCGGCTCGATGTAGCCGTAGCCGGTGGCCGGATGGGTCGGGGCGATGCCGAAAGTGACGATGCGCCCGTCCAATGCCGCGGCGCGTCCCGCGAGCATGCTGGCGACGAAGGCCTTGCTCTCCTCGATGACGTGGTCCGACGCCAGAACGGCAACGCAGCAGCCGGGGCTCTGCGCGGCGACCACCAGGAGGCCGGCGAGGATGGCCGGGCCTGAATCGCGGGCATCCGGTTCCAGGATCAAGGTCGCGTCCATGTCGATGGTGCGCAGCTGGCGCTCGACCTCGAAACGATGGCTCTCGGCCGTGACGATGACCGGAAAGCCGAACACCGCATCGTCGGAAACCCGCAGCAAGGTCTGCTGAAAGGACGACAGCTCGCCGGTCAGCGGGATGAACTGCTTCGGCATCGAGTCGCGGGAGACCGGCCAGAGCCGGGTTCCGGAGCCTCCGCAGAGGATGAGGGGTCGGATGTCCGCAGTCATGCTGTTCGCTCCTGGTGAGAGAAAGGAAGAGGGGCTATCGGCCGGACTATTTCCGGCTGATGCGCTCGTGCCGCTGCGTGTCGGGAACGGCGGGAATGTCCGGGGTCGCGGGGACGAACGAAGAGGCATCGGATGCAGGGTCTTGCGGCGGCGCGATCTGCAGCGAACCAAGGCCCGCGGTGGCCGGCGCGCCGACCCCGCCAGCGCCGGCGCTTCCCGATCCCGCCTGGAGAATGTCGCCCGGCCAGAGCGCCGTCGTCATCGTCGCATCTAAGACGTCCATGCGCCCGTGGCGGTAGCGGGAAATCCGCAAGGTCAGCGCGCCGGAAGCCGATTGCGCGTCGATCGGCATCTGGTCGAGCTTGATCTGCCGCGCCTCGGTGACAAGGGGAATCCCGCCTTCCACCTCCGCCAGCTTCAGCTTGGTTTCCTGAAGGTCGGTCATCAGCCGGCTGCGATAGGACGTGTCGAGTTCCGCGAGCTTGAGGTTGATTTCCGCCAGCGAAGACTTCGAGCGGGCGAGGTCGCTCATGATCCGCGACAGGTCCGAACGGCTCTTCGACTTCTCGCGCTGGAGGTCGATGACCGACGACTTCTTGGTCAGCCCGTTGACCAGCAGGCCTTTGAAATCCTTGATTTGGTCGTCGAGGTAGTCGATCTGCTCCTGCTGCAGCGCGCTCTGTTCCTGGAAGGCGGCAACGTCGCCTTCGACCTGCCGGCTCTGCTCCTGCAGCAGGCCAAGCTGACGGTCCTGCGAGGTCGACTGGAAGGTGAGGATTTCCCGCTCGCCCTCGATCAGCCGCTGCATCATGTCGGAATCGACCATGCCGACACCGGGCGCCCCGATCGTCTTCGAGCCGCCGAGCTGCGCGTCGAGACGGGCCTTGCGGGCAAGCTGGCCGAGATAGGCGATCTTGAGGCTCTTCAGCCGCTCGTCGGTCTGGAGGAAATCGGAGCGCTGGGCGACCGTCTCGTTGGTCAGCCTCGCCATGCCGCCGGCCAGCGCCAGCGCCGTCTCGATGGTCATGCCGTCGATGTAGGCGTAACGGCCCGGCGCCCGCACGCTGCCGACGATGGTCAGCGGCCGCAGTTCCGTGAGGCGGACGCTGATCACCGGATTTTGCAGATATCCGCTGCCGAAGCGCTGGACGAGATCGACCTGCAGACCTTCCGGCGTGAACTGGGTGACGTCGATCGGCCCGACCAGCGGCAAGGTGATGGTGCCCATCGGCTCGACCAGGTAGGTGCCGGAAATCTCGGTCTGGTCGAAGACGGTGATCGAGACCCGGTCGCCGGGCGCCAGCAGGTATGGCTCGGCTCCTGCCGATGGCGCGTTGGCCGATTGAGCACTGCCCACTTGAGGACTGGCCGCTTGAGCAATGCCCGCTTGCGTATTGGCCTTCTGCTCACCCGCGGCCTGTGCGGCGTGGCCGTGGATCGGCCCGAGCGCCATGGCAGTGGTCAGCAGCCAAAGACCGGGTGCCCGCCATCCGCCACGACCACTCTTCAGCCGCCACCGTTCGAGTATCAGCTTGTCCATCTGCGCCCCGCATCTGACTGATCGGTTGATTGATCAGTGCCGAGCGTAAGCAGTTTCGCCGAGAGGAAGGGGAACGATTGTGGCTACATGCGCCATCCGCAAGGATTACTTCCTCCCGCCCGCGCAACCTCTCCATCGGACGGGTGCTTTGTCGCCGACGACTATCGAAGACCGCTGCGCAGCTTTCTGGGTGTTGAAGCGGGAAGAGGGTTAATCCCGATTGTCCCGTCTCTTCAGCGGCGTTGCACTTTAGAGTTGCCGCAAGCAACAAGGTGCCGAACGATGTCAGCCGAGCCCAGCACGAACCTCATCGAATTGGCGCGGGCATTCGGGAGCGGCCGGCCCATTCTCGCCGCTGCGGACGCGGCCGAACGTGCGATCACCGTCGAGGTCGCGACGCCCGAACGGTTCCTTGCCGTGGAAGCGCAATGGCGCGATCTCGCCGGCCGGGCGCTCGCCGCCAATGCCTTCATGGAGCCGGCGCTGGTTGCGGCAGCGGCCGCCTGGCAGCGGGACCCGGTCCACGTGCTCCTGGCCTGGGGAGCCCCATCCGGCACTATGCCGATGCGGTTGCTGGGAGCCTGGGCCTTCACCGCCTGTCGCGCATCCTGGCTGCTGCCGATCACCATCCTGAAGACGCCGGTCCATGGTCATGCAGCGCTGGGAACGCCGGTGGTCGACGCTCTCCGTTCGCTGGCCGTCGTCGATCGGTTGATCGCCGCCATCGCCGACGCGCCGCAGCTGCCGAAACTGCTGCAGATCCACGCGCTGCATCTGTCCGGTCCGCTTGGCGAGGTGATGCGGCAGGTGTTTCGGTCGCGGCGGATCCGCGTGCTCCTGATCGATCCGCGCCGACGCCCCCGGCTCGACGCGCGGGCGCGGCCGGCGCCCCTGTCGCGCAGCCGCAGCAAGGCGCTGCGGCAGAAACGCCGGCGGCTGGCGGAGCAAGGCGAGGTCTGCTGTACGCACGCGGTGCATCCCGTTTCTTTCGGGGCGGTGCTCGAGGAGTTCCTGGCGCTCGAGGCCTCCGGCTGGAAAGGGCAGAGCGCCAGTCGCGGGAGAGCGATCCTTCGGCATCGCGCCCTCAGCGGGTTTTTCCGGGACGCGCTGACCGCATTGTCCGCCCGAGGCCTTGCCGATATCGCCGTGCTCCGCAGCGGCGGGCGGCCGGTCTCCATGCAGGTGACGCTGATCTCCGGCCAGACCGCGTTCACCTGGAAAACCGCTTATGACGAGGCGTTCAGGAATTTCGGACCCGGCCTCCTGCTGCTTGAGGAGGTGACGGCGCTGCTTGTCGACGACAGCCATATCGAGACGGCCGATTCTTGCAATCATCGCGACGATGGCTACATGGCGGAATTCTGGAGCGGGCGGCTGGACGTCGCCGACGCCGTTCTCGATGTGCGCGCCGGGGTTTCCGCCGGCTTCTGTCTTCTCAGCGCCGGCACGTCTATCGCCTTTCAGGCTAAGCACCGGGCAAGGTCGACGAAGGCCGCCTGGCGTGGCCTTCCACCACTAGGACAAGGTCTGGAGGCGGCCCGCCAAAGACTGCGAGACTGGCGCGGCGGCGGCAAACCGAGTGTCGCTCGCGGTGGTGAAGGCGGTCAGGCCCGATGAGTGCCGGCCACTGGGAGGGCGACCGGATCGACAGCCTGTCTGGTGATCCGCAAGCCGCGCCGCAAGCCGCGCCGCATGCCTTGGACCTTGGTACGGCGACGGCTGCGGCCGTCGATCGTCACGCGCTCTCGGTATCCGTCGTCGATGCCACGCAGTTTGCGGCTCATGCCGGCGAATGGCAGTGCCTCTGCCGGCGCGCCGCGGTCGCCAACGTCTTCATGGACCCGGCGGTGGCGCTGGGCGTCGAGGCCGCCTCGTCGCTTTCCTTGCGCGTGCTTCTCGTATGGCACGCCGCGACGGCATCAGAGCCGGAGCCCTTCCTGGTCGGCGCCTGGCTCGGGGCGTTGCGCGCGAGCCGGCTAACCTGGCCATTCCGCGGCTTCGTCAGCCCGGCGACGCCGGTGGCCTATCTCGGGACGCCGGTCGTCGACGCGGCCCTCGCCGAGCCGGTGTTCTCCTTGCTCGTCGCCGAGCTGCGCGACAACAAAACGCTTCCGGGCTTTGCCGAGATCGGCGATTTCAGCGCCGGGCTGGTTCCCGCGCTCACCGCGGCGCTGGAGCGGCACAAGATGCCCTTGGCCATCGTCGAGAGGCGGCAGCGGGCGCATCTCCTGCCGAAGTCCGACCCCGAAGGCTTCTGGGCAACAAGCCGGTCGCGGGCGCATATCAAGAAGCTCGCCCGCCAACGGCGCAAGCTGGGGGAGATCGGCCGCCTTGAATTGACGGTGGGCGTCGGCGTCGCTGCAATCGAGCGGCAGCTGGAGGAGTTCTTGGTGATCGAGGCTTCCGGCTGGAAGGGCTCGCGCGGCAGTGCGCTGGCGTCGCGAGCGGAAACGGCCGCGACGGTTCGAAGACTGATCCTGGGTCTTGCCCTGCGCGATCGGGTGAAGATCCACGCGCTGCGCCTCGACGGCCATCCGGTGGTGATGAGCATCCTGCTCTACGCCGGCCGGGAGGCCTTCACTTGGCGGATCGCCTTCGACGAGACCTATCGGCGCTACTCGCCGGGGATCCAGTTGCTGGAGGACGTGACCCTCGACCTGCTGCGTGATCCCGGCGTCAAGCGCACCGATTCCTGCAACCACCGCGATACCGGCTTCCAGGCCGAGCGCTGGGCCGAGCGGCACGAGCTGGTCGATATCCTGATCGGTGTTCGCCCGCATTCGGCGGTGGTGGTCTGGTGCCTCGCCGCCCGCGAGCGTGCCCTTCGCCGCGCCAAGGACATGGCGCGGGATGCCCTCCGGGCAGCCCGTCATCGACTGGTGTCGGTGAGGGAAAAGCCGAAAGGCTAGAGCAATCCTGCGATTGGGTGAACTCACCCGATCAAAGCAAGATGTCCGAGATCCAACAGGATGAAGCGCGTCAGCTGAGACGGTGCCGCGATGGCCGCAAACCCACCGCATCTGACGGCCCGTTCGGTCGCGCCAGATGCGGTGGGCGGATGCTCTCTCGCTTGGCTATTCGGCGGCGATCGGCTGGCGCAGGCTGTCGACCAGCACGGTCTCGGGCGGAAGCGGAGTGCGGCCGAGCCCGACATACTCGTAGCCGAGCGCTGTCATCAGCGCGCCGTCGAGATGGTTGCGCAAATCGATGACGAGGGGCCGCGCCATCGTCTGGCAAAGTTCGGCCCATGGCAGTTGCGAGTAGTCGGCCCATTCGGTGAGGAGCACGACGGCGTCGGCATCGAGCAGCGCCTCCTCGGCCGTGCCGGCCATGTCGACATCGGGCAGCAGGTGGGCGAAATTGCCCATCGCCGCCGGATCATGGGCGACGACCTGGGCACCGGCTTCGAGCAGCCCGTCGATCACGGTGATCGCCGGCGCCTCGCGCACGTCGTCCGTGCCGGCCTTGAAACTGAGACCGAGCACCGCGATCCGCAGATTGCGGACATCGCCGTCCAGCCGCTCGATGATGCGGTGGACCATGGCCAGTTTCTGCCGCTCGTTCGAGAGGATCACCGCCTCGGCGATCGGCATGGCGTTGCCGGCGTCGCTCGCCGTGCGCACCAGGGCGCGCAGATCCTTGGGGAAGCATGAACCGCCGAAGCCCGGCCCGGCCTTGAGGCCGGCGGTACCGATCCGCCGGTCGAGCCCGACGCCGATGGCAAGATCCTCCACGTCGGCCCCGACCTTCTCGCACAGCAGCGCGAATTCGTTGATGAGGCCGATCTTCGTGGCGAGAAAGATGTTCGACGCATATTTGATCATCTCCGACGTCTCGATCGCGTCGAACGCCAGCAGGCGGTGGCCGCGCAAGGTCAGCGGCGCGTAGACTCGGCGCATCAGTGCCAACCCCTCCTGCGAGCCCGAGCCGATGACGATCCTGTCCGGCACCAGGAAATCCATCATGGCGCAGCCTTCGCGCAGAAACTCCGGGTTGGAGACGATCGCGAAGCGCTCACGCGGCAGATGGGCGGCGACCAGCGTTTCGAGGCCGGCGCAGGTGCCGACCGGCACGGTCGACTTGATCACCATCGCCACGAAGCCGTCCGCGCCGCTCGCCGCCCGGCAGCGCGCGGCGTTCTGGACGGCGGCGACCAGCGGGCCGATCTCGGCACTCGGCCCGTCGGCGGCGGTCGGGGTGCCGATGGCGAAGAACAACGCCAGCGTCTCGCTGGCCATCGCCTCGGCGAAGTCGACGCTGAAGCTCAGCCGTCCCTCGGCCATGTTGCGGGCGACGAGCTGGTCGAGCCCGGGCTCGTAGATCGGAATGTCGCCCGCCCGAAGCCGCGCGATCTTCGAGGCGTTGGTGTCGACGCACAGCACGCTGTGCCCGAGTTCGGCGAGGCAAGCTCCGGTGACGAGGCCGACATAGCCCGTTCCGACGACGCAAATTTTCAGCATGGGGCCTCCGGAGGAAGAAGAAACGGTTGGCGATCGCCCGTCGTCGCCGCGTCAGCGTGCACCGCGCGTCAGCAGGCGCCGCGGGCGGACAGCACCGCGGGCAAAGTGCGGAGCAGGATGACGAGATCGAGGCTCAGGCAGCGGTCGCGTATGTAGGTCTGGTCCCAGTTCTCCTGGTCGGAGAGGTCGCCATCGCTGCGGGACTGGATCTGCCAGAGCCCGGTGAGGCCTGGCAGCACGCTGCAGCGCAGCTGGCGGAATTCCGCGCTGAAACTGTCGAGATGGTAGGACGGGAAGGGGCGAGGGCCGACGAGGCTCATTTCGCCGCACAGGATGTTCCATAGCTGCGGCAACTCATCAAGGCTGCTGCGGCGGATGAAGTTCCCGATCCACGGCAGGATGCGCGGATCGTCCTTCAGTTTGAAGCAACGCTGCCATTCGGCAGCGGCCGCGGGGTCTTCGTGGAGATGGCGCGACAGACGGCTGTCGGCGTCGATGAACATGCTGCGCAGTTTCCAGACCCGGAAGGGGACGCCGTGCCGTCCGACGCGCGTCTGCGCGTAGAAGGGAGAGTGGCGGTCGACGCTCCAGATCGCGGCGGCAAGGATGAGGATGAACGGCAGCGCGGCGGCGAGCAACGCGCCGGCGACGAGGAAATCGAACACCGATTTCGCGATCGGGCCGAGCGCGTGGGCGCCGCGCCGCGCCGCCCCCTTTGCCTCGGCCAGCACCATGGCGGCGGCTGCCGGTTCCAGGCCAATGCTGTTCGGCGGAACCGCCAGCCGGAGACCGGGCCGTTCGGTGCTGATGTCGACTTCGGGATCGGCAAGCGACATGACGTAACTCCACCTTGCGTCGTGCCGGCTGGCACGACGTCGTCATGGACGGGTTCGGGGCGGGGAAGGGCCGGGCATGCTCGCCGAAGCAGCTTGGCGATGCCGCCGGGCCGACGGATTAGCGCGGCGCGGCGACGGCCGACAGCGGGGCATGGTGTCCCCCGGCGTGCTGCAATTGCTTCTCGATCCAGCGGTAGGTCGGGACGATGCCGGCATGGAGGCCGATGGTCGGCTCCCAGCCGAGAACGCTGCGCAGCCGCGTATTGTCGCTGTTGCGCCCGCGAACGCCTTGGGGCTGCGACAGATTGTGGCGTTTGATAAGCTGCTTGCCGGCCGCGGCGGAGACGATGTCGACGAGATCGTTGATGGTGACGAGCTCATCCGTGCCGAGGTTCAGCGGCTGCGAATAGTCGGAGCGCATCAGCCGCACCAGGCCCTCGACGCAATCGTCGATGTACATGAAGGAGCGGGTCTGCTGGCCGTCGCCCCAGACTTCGATCTCTTCTCCGTTGCGGGCCTTCGCCACCTTGCGGGCGATCGCCGCCGGCGCCTTCTCGCGGCCGCCGTCATAGGTGCCGAGCGGACCGTAGACGTTATGGAAGCGCACCACGCGGGTCTCGAAACCATAGTCCTGCGTATAATATTCGCAGAGCTTCTCGGTATAGAGCTTTTCCAGGCCGTAGCCTTCCTCGGGCGCCGCCGGAAAGGCGTCTTCCTCGCGCAGCGGCACGACGTCGGGATTGTGCTGCAGGTGCGAAGGATAGACGCAAGCCGAAGAAGAGTAGAGGAAGCGCTTCACCCCGGCCTTGTGGGCGGCCTCGATCATGCCGATGTCCATGCGGGTGTTGTTAAGGGTGATCTCGGCATGCGACTGGCTGATGTAGCCGATGCCGCCCATGTCGGCTGCGAGATGGTAGACCTCATCCATTCCCGCCGAGGCCGCTGCGCAGCTGTCGCGTTCCCGGAGGTCGACCTTCATGAATTCGTCGGCGCGGCTGGCGCCATATTCCGGCATCTTGATGTCGGCGGCGCGGACCCAGTGGCCCATCTCCTTCAACCGGGAGGTCAGGTGATGGGCGATGAAGCCACCGGCTCCGGTGACCAGGATCTTCTTCTCTCGATTGCGTTCCAGCATGGCGCTCTTCCTTCGTTAACGACCCGCCAACGCTGCGTCTCCGTCAGGTGGAATGTAAGATCCCCAAAGGTGATAGCTCTCTTTACCGGCGAATAGGCCCGTTTACCTGAATGATAATGTCAGGAGATCGGCCGGACTATTTACAGCTGCGTACAGAAACAGCGCTCTTTGCAATGCAGATAGTTGTCGCCATCGTCCGGCGACAATCATTAGCCAATCGGATTGCTCACATTGCGCTGCAGCATTCGCATTGACGCTGCTTCCGGCCTGATGATCATCTGATGGCAGTTCCCGCCGGCGCACGATTGGTCAAGATCGTCCTTGGTCGCCGGGGGGGAATGAAGATTCACCTGGGGACCACGCGATGAACAAGATACTCGTTACTGGAGGATCCGGCTTTGTCGGCGCCAATCTCTGTGAATTCTTGTTGAGATACGGCCACGAAGTGCTGTGCCTCGACAATTTTTCGACGTCGAGCCGCGAGAACATCGCCCATCTGGAGCCCCATCCACGGTTTCACCTGATCGTTGGCGACGTTCGCTCGGCCATTCGGCTTGAGGCAACGCAGATCTACCATCTGGCCTGTCCGGCCTCGCCCCCGAAATACCAGGCGGACCCGGTCTTCACGATGGAGACCTCGGTTCTCGGTGCCATCAACGTCCTTGAAATGGCGCGGCGAACCGGGGCGCGGGTCCTGATGGCATCGACCAGCGAGATCTATGGCGAGCCGGAAATCTCGCCGCAGCCCGAGAGCTACCGCGGCAACGTCAACTGCTGGGGGCCGCGGGCATGCTACGATGAAGGCAAGCGGAGCGCCGAGGCCCTGTTCTACGACTACTCGCACCAATATGGCGTCGATGTGCGGGTTGCCCGGATCTTCAACACCTACGGCCCGCGCATGGCCCCGGCCGACGGGCGCGTGGTGTCGAACCTCATTGTTCAGGCGCTGAGCGGCGAGCCGATGACCATCTACGGGGACGGAAGCCAGACGCGGTCGCTGTGCTATGTCGACGATCTCGTGCTGGGACTGTACCGCCTGATGAGCCGGCCAGGCTTGCCAGGTCCGGTCAATCTCGGCAACGAGCACGAAAGCCGGGTCCTCGACGTCGCGGAACAGGTCCGCTCGCTCGTCGGCCATGCCTCCACCATCTCCTTCCTGCCGCTGCCGGTCGATGATCCGACGCATCGCTGCCCCGATATATCGCTGGCCCGCCAGCATCTCGACTGGGAGCCGATGGTGCCGCTGGCGGAGGGCCTGTGCCGTACGGTCCAGTACTTTGCCGGGATCCTCCGTTCGGACCTTGCCGTTGCCGGCGCCGTTGCCGAGGCGGCAGAGTGATGGGAACGCCGCAGGCATCTGGCGAAATTCCTCGGCGGGGGTTTCAAAGGCCATGACCATCCAAGAACGCGTGCGCGCCGCTCGCCCGCTGGGCCCCCTGTCGAAGCCACCGAGTTTCAGGGTGCTGGGCGTGCCGATCAGCGCGATCGATCCGTGCAAGGCCGTCGAGGCGATCGAAGCCTGGATCGAGGCGCGCGATCCAACCTATGTCTGCATCACCGGCGTGCACGGCGTCATCGAGTGCGGACGCGACGAAGCGTTGCGCCGCATCCACGAGGAGGCGGGCATGGTGACGCCGGACGGCATGCCGCTCGTCTGGGTCGCGCATTCGCGCGGCCTTCCCGCGGTGCAGAGGGTCTACGGCCCCGAGCTGATGCTGAAGCTCAGCGCGCGCGCCGCCACTACCGGACATCGGCATTTCTACTATGGCGGCGCCGAAGGGGTTGCCGACGGGTTGAAGCAGCGGTTGCAGGCGCTGATTCCGGGTCTGCAGGTGGTGGGCACGCTGACGCCGCCGTTCCGGCCGATGACCGCGGAGGAGGATGCGGCGACGGTGGAGCGGATCAACCAGGCGCGGCCGGACATTCTCTGGGTCGGCCTCAGCACGCCCAAGCAGGAGCGCTGGATGAGCAGCCATCGCAGCCGCCTGGAGGTGCCGGTGATGATCGGTGTCGGCGCCGCCTTCGATTTCCTGTCCGGTCGCAAGCGTCAGGCACCGAGCTGGATGCAGAGATCGGGACTGGAATGGCTGTTCCGCCTGCTCAGCGAGCCGCGGCGTCTCTATCGGCGATACCTGGTGATCATCCCGACGTTCATGTTCAGGATTCTATTCGATAAGCGCTGATTACTAAGTCAGAACTACAAATATTTGGCTTGTTTGTTTGCCATCGAAATGAATTATGGAATGCAGTAGCATTCAATGAGCACCATAAGTAATCCATCTATTTTACGTGCGATGGCTGTTTGGGACATAAAAAAAATCACAAAAACCCAGATAGATAAAATCAAAATAATAGGCTGATAGTAGAGCTTGGCATGTAATGTATAGAAAATAGCCTTAAAACTGAATAGGGGTATGAAATGCGTGGGCGTGCAGCAATTATTATCTGTGACAAGAGCCGATTGTTCCGAGAGGGACTGGTGTCACTCTTGAAAGAATCCCAGTTCAGGATTCAAGCTGTCTGCACGGACATGGAGGAAATGCAGCAGCTGCAGACAAGATCAACGAAGGGGATGACTTTCCTTCTCGGCGCAAATTCTGCTGCAGAGTTCGATCTGCTGGAGATCGCCCACCTCAAGCAGGCGTATCCCGGCAGCCATGTCGTCCTGCTCATCAACTCCTGTTCGGAGGAGCAGCGCTGGCAGGCGGCGCATTACGGCATTGACGGCGTGCTGCTGAAGTCGATCTCGACCGAGGTGCTGTGCCTCAGCCTGGAGCTTGTCTTGAAGAGCCAGAGCGTCTTCATCGTCAACGCCGATTCCGGCGCCGAGGAGCCGTTGCGGCGGGTCGAGATCGAGGCGGCAGGCCCGGTATCGCCGAGGGAAGGGGATTCTGCGCCGGGAGAAAAGCCTGCAGACCGATGGACGCTCGCGCCCGCAGGTCCTGTGGCAGCGCCCGTCCAGGTGGCGCTCGGCATGATCTCCTCGCGGCGGGAGGGACTGTCCGATCGCGAGCTCGAAATTCTCGATTGTCTCGTCAACGGTCACTCCAACAAGCTGATCGCCCGCCGTTGCAACATCACCGAAGCGACCGTGAAGGTGCATCTCAAGGCGATCCTGCGCAAGATCAGCGTCGCCAACCGTACGCAGGCCGCGGTGTGGGCGATCAACAAGATGCACCGTTCCGCGGCGCTGATCGATGCGTCGGTCGCCTTGAGTCTCGATCGCGGCAATTCGGCGGCCGTGCCGCCGCCAGCCGCCATCGTCGAGGCTGATGACGGCGATAGCGGAGCCGAAGAGGCCATCGATCCCCCTGTCGCCCTGGCGCTGGCCCATAGCCGCGCCGGCGACGTGCGGCTGGGAACCGTCTAGGAGGTCGCGCGGCCCGACTGAACAGCAACGGGACGCTTTCGTCCTTCGATCGGTTCGTTCTCGTTAGGTAGGGCGTGTCGTTCCCCTGGTGAAAATGGCCCAGGACGCGAACGGGCTGGGCTCCCCGCTCTCACTGCCGCCCCGCCGCAAACGCCGCCTGTTCTAGTGCGACGAAAGTCACGGCCCTTTTGCGGGCGCGAACTCTCGATCCCCCGCCGACGTCGCAGGCAACGTTCGGGGGGCGTCTTTGACGAGGCCGCCTAAAAGATCGCGCTCGCCAACGCCTCTGTTCTCCCCATCGCATCTTTGCTGGACGCTCCGTGGGAGAGGTCGCCGGATGTGCTCAAGCGGAGGTTGACGATCGGCAATCATCGAGAAGTCGTTCAACTATAGATGGCCGAAAAGCCGCTTAACACTTTGTTACGTTACGATGAACGTTGGTGTTAAGACCGTTTATACATTGACCTCCTGGATCGAAATACGGATCGTGCGCTGGTTCGGGCCGGCATGTGCTGGCGGCCGAGCATAACGTTGGCCATCGCGCATGGATCGTCGAAGACCATGCTCGCGCGATGAGTCCATCTGAGGCCAACGCGATGAGCAGCTTGAAATTCGGAACCAGTGGGTTGCGCGGGCTTGTGTCCGACTTGGCGGGATGGCCGAGCTACGCCTACGTTCTGGCCTTTCTCCGGCATCTCGACCGAAACGAGAGGCCGGACGCGAAGCGTGTGGTGCTGTTCGGGCGAGACCTGCGGGCCAGCAGTCCGGACATCGTCGGCAACTGCCTGGCGTCGGCGCTGCACGCCGGATACGAGGCGGTCGACTGCGGCGCGCTGCCGACCCCGGCTCTGGCCATGGCGGCGCTCGAGAATGGCTGTCCGGCGGTGATGGTGACCGGAAGCCATATTCCCGACGATCGGAACGGCCTGAAATTCTATCGCCGGGATGGCGAGATCACCAAGGCGGACGAAGAGGGCATCCACGCCCAGTTCGAAGCGATCACCCGCGGGGGCGGATCGATCCGCTTGCTGCGCAGCGTCGGGCCACTGGAGCGCAACACCGAGTGCATCGCGCGCTACCGCAAGCGCTACCTCGATTTCTTTCCCGGCAACTGCCTTTCGGGCCTGCAGGTCGGAGTGTTCACCCACAGTTCCGTCGGCCGCGACATTCTGCTCGACGTTCTGGTTGCGCTCGGCGCTGGGGTGGAGGAACTCGGCCGCTCCGACGTGTTCGTGCCCGTCGATACCGAGGCACATCGGCCGGAGGACCTCGCCCAGCTCGCGGCCTGGGGGCGCCGCAACCGCTATGATGCGATCGTCTCCACCGACGGCGACGCCGATCGGCCGCTGGTCGCCGACGAAAGCGGGGTGGTGATCCGCGGCGACCTGCTTGGCCTGATCACCGCCCGGTATCTCAACCTTCGCACCCTCGTCACCCCCGTTACCTCGAGCACGGCCGTCGAGACATCGGGCATCGGTCAGTCGGTGATCCGCACCAAGGTCGGCTCGCCCTTCGTAATCCAGGGGATGGTCGAAGCTGCGGCCCGCGGCGACGAGGGCATCGGCGGCTTCGAGGCGAATGGTGGCTTCCTGCACCTGAAGGACATTCACTGGCATGGCCGCACCTTGAGGGCGCTGCCGACGCGCGATGCCTTGCTGCCCATTCTGGCCAGCCTTGCCGAAGCGCGCGCTCTCGAAATGCCGCTGAGCGCGCTGATTGGGCAGCTGCACGCCGGATATGCCGCAGCGCACCGGCTGCAGAACGTTCCCGCGAGCCAAAGCTTCATGTTCATGCAGAAGCTGGTGACGGACGCTTTCTTCCTCGGCGAATTCTTTGCCCCGATCGGCACGCTGGCCAGCATCAGCGTGATCGATGGCTTCAAGGCCATTTTCGCCAGCGGCTGCTCGGTGCATTTCCGACCTTCCGGCAACGCGCCGGAGCTTCGGTGCTACGTCGAGGCCGGCTCGCAGGCCGACGCCGAACAGCTGCTGCGCTGGAGCCTTGCCCAGGCGCGGGATCACATCAGCGGTCTGTCGCAGCTGCAGACAGCTTAGAGCATCCTGCGATGGGGGGCTCGCCCCATTCGAGAAAGATGCCTGGCTTCAAAAATGATAAAGCGGCGGCCGGCCCGCGGATTTTCCGCATGCCGGCCGCCGGGTCTTACGCGAAGGCGAAGTCGTTCGCGTGCAGGTCGGCGATGTTCGCCTCATTGATCAGCAGATGGCTGCTGCCGAACTCGATCATCACGTCATGGCCGGATACGCTGGCGGCATCCAGCACATCCTGGAACGATTTGAAGAAATCCGACGGCAGGACGATCTGGTCATGCTGTTGGCCGCCAAGGCTCATGTCCTCGACCGAATCGGTGCTGCCGTCGTCCTTGAAGACGAAGGTGTCGGCCCCGGCGCCACCGAACAACAGCTCGTTGCCGGCGCTGGCGTGGATCGTGTCATTGCCGCCCATGGCATAGATCTCCAGGGCGCCGGCATGGCCGGTGAGAACATCCGCGGCAGCGCTGCCGACGATGTCCGACCCGTCCGCGCTGTCGATGGCGGCGGACTGCGTCGCGGTGCCGACAACCGGTGCCACGGGAGCCGCCGTGACCACTGGAGCTGGAGCGGGAGCCGGCGTCGCTGTACCGGAACCCACCGCCGCCGAACCGTCGCCGACGAGCCAGGCCGACGTATCGGGCGGCGTCGCCGAGCTGAGGGTCGAGCCGTTGTCCTGGTCGGTATCGGACTGATAGGCGGCCCAGGTATCGCCGCTCGGCAGATCGCCCCACCACCAGTGGTTTCCGCCGTCCATGAAATACTGATTGTTGCTGAAGACATTGCCGCCGTTCAAGAGGCCTGCTTCGTTGAAGTCGGCAACAGCGCCGGATCGGCCGTCGCCGCCGGTCGAGACGAGGACGTTGTCGTGCACGGTGTTGCCGGTGGTGGTGTAGGCGCCATAGGCGCCGCTGCCGCGATCCTGCTGGATCAGGCTGATGCCGTTGAGCCCGTCCGACATGTCGATCTTGTTGCCGTAGACGTCGACATTCTGCGCGTTCTGCAGCTGGATCGCCGCTCCCCACAGCCAGTCGCCCTGGGCGGCCGCGCCGTTGCCGGCAAAGGTATTGTTGCGGATCACCGCGTCGTAGGAGATCTCGTGGTTGATGCCGCCGCCGTCATTGTTGACGACCAGATTGCCCTCGTAGAGCGTGTTGATGTTGTCGACGTCGGTCCACAGGCCGAAGCCGTGATTGTCGTGGCTGTAATTATCGCGGACGATGAGGTTGGTGGTCTGCGCAAACTTGCTGCCGCCGCCTTCCCAGAACGGGTCGATGCCGGACCAACCGCCATTCGCGCCGATGTTGTTGCCCTCGACGAGGATGTTGGCGCCGTTGCCGCCGATCCCCATCTGGCCATTGTCGTGCACATTGTTGCCGATGATTTTGCCGCCGTCCTGAACGGTGATGCCGACACCGTAGTTCAGCCGCACCTCGTTGTTCTCGACGGTCCAGTTCTCGCCGCCCTGGATGGCGCCATGCTGGGTCGGTGCATTGAAGTGCTGGATGACGAGGTTGGAGATCGTCACGCCGCTGGCATCCGACTCGAAAGCCGCGCTCGCAATGCCGGCCTCGACGGTATGGCCGGAAGGATTGTCGGCAAGGTAGATCTTGTCCGCGGCGTAGTCGAAATAGAAGCTGCCCGGCTTGACCGCGCCGAGACTGGCGACGGGCTTCAGGGGATGGCCGTCGACGAAGACGGTTTCGGGGAAGCCGCCGCGTTCGGCGACAGCCTCGTCTGTGGCGATGCGCAGGCCCTCCTGGGTCTGCCCGGAAGCAACATAGAGCGAGCCTTGCTGGGTGAAGCTGTTCAGGACCGCTCCACCATCGAGCACCGCGCCTTGCTGGCCAATAAACGTCTGGCCATCCTTCGGATCCAGTGGCTGCGTGAGGTGGTGAACCCCTTCATCAAAGACGAAAACGGCATTTGGAGCCGAATTTTCAACTATACTCTGATAGTTGTCGCCGACTGCAATGTGGATCGCGTCACTCGGAATTTCAACTGACGTCGGTCCGCTTCGAAGTGTATTGGTCGCTGACATTTAGATCACTTGAAAGGTTGAACACCACCCGAAAGTGGTTTCAGAAATAGTCAGGAATGTGTCGCCATGCGGTAATCGCGGCAAAGTTGTAGGAAGGTGCTTTGGAATTCAGGGTAGACCTCTTGCAAAGCTTGCACCACTTCGCGCCATCTTTCCGTTGGGGTTCAGGCGGCGGTTGCAGAAATGAAATGCTTAACGAATTTCGACCACTTTTGAGGTTTCCCGCAGCGCCTGCTTGCAAGCGGCCTGCCGACGTCAGCTTGCAGGCCATTCTATTAAGGCCCCGGGTATAAAAATCATACTTATTACCCCGAAAGGTTGAGTAAAAAGGCGTCCGACATTATTAAGTTGTTGGTTCAAAGTATTTCTGATTTGTTTCTTGGATGGGCGCGCGTTGAGCTGACTTGAAAGGGCGTGGGCGGTGTCGTCGGGGATGAACGGGTCGGGCTACGCGCTGTCTCCGAAAGAGACTGTCTTTCGCCGCGACGTCGAATGCTCAAGGCGTTGCGCGCGCTCGAGCTCCGAGGCCCGCCCGCTTCAGCCCTTGATGGCTGGTGCGAGGGGAGGCGGTGGCAAAATCGCTTTGGAATGGCGGATTTCGGTGACCCCCCTCTTTTCCCTTGTCCAGGCGGAACGTGTCCGTACGACATCCATCGCAATGTACAGTCTCAGCAGTGTAGTCGACGAAAGCTGCAAGTCTGGCCAAGCCGCCCGCGGCGCAGAAATGCCTGAAACACTCTGCCCAGTGGCGCGGAATCAAAGAAACCTGAGCTTTCGAGGCAGGATTTCCATCAATTTGATGTGAGGGAGACATCGGAGCCGGAGTGTGCAAAGTATGAACTGGAAATAAAGAATAGATCATCTCTGCAAGCTGCGATTGCAACAGCAATAAAAGCAATCAAAGGAGGATGAATTCCGTCAACACTGCTTTGTATTTGGAGCAGTGTAGAAGAGAGTTTGGTGATAAGGTCAAATGCAGCAAGCGTAATGTGGAGAAGATAGCAAGCTACATAAATGATGGGATTGAGATGCATCAGGTGTTCAACGGAGTGGCAAGCCTTCACGGTGTCAGGAAGCTGAGCTCGGCAGCTTCTGAGCCCTTGGAAAATGGTCTGGTCGTGGAAAGCGGCGCCCGCCGTTTCGAAGCGCGGCCGAGCCGATCTTCTCCCCCGGCCTTCCTCCTGCAGTCGCTGATCTCCATCTCGAAGGTCACCCGCGCCTTGATGGGTATCAAACTCGGGGAAATCGGCCTTGCCAACGGCCAGGATGAATTGCTGCTGCTGCTGGACGAGGACACGCCACAACAGGTGACCACGCTGGCCGAACGACTGGGAGTGCGGCCCTCGACGGTGTCGAAGACCTTGGAACTCATGGTGCAGCGTGGTCTGGCGCACCGCGAGCCCAGCCGGGTCGACACCCGCATGACGCTGGTGACGATCACACCGCTCGGGGCGACCGAGCGTACTCGGCTGATCTTGTTGCGCGAGGAACTCGAGGCAGAGCTGACCGACAAGATGTCCCTCAGCGACCTGGATCATTTGGCCGCCACCCTACAAGGACTGGAAGGATTGTTGAAGAAGCGTCTCTCCAGGCTGCGGTGACGCTCGCCCTTGGACCGCGATGAGGCGTGCCCGTCAGGGTACTGGCCTGCTCAGTCTTCAAGCCCGCGTCCGCAACGTTTCCGACGATCGTTCATGCCGGCCCGATGGTGTCGCGGCTGCGTTGGTGTCGCGGCTTCGTTGGTGTCCTGGCTTCGTTGATCTCCTGATAGAGTCTGCCGTGGTTTACGCCGTTGATGCGAAGGTCGGTATCTACGTCAATGCCCGAGAGCCTGCCGCTTGATGGCGCGCAATGGCGCCGTGATCTGCCAGGACGTCGAAGTCTGCAAGGCGTGAATTTCCCGCTTTGCGGCCTCGAGTTCGCTCTGGGAAGCGAGGAGCTCCTGGGTCTTCTCCGCGTATGCGTCACGCAGTTCCGTAAGGCTTTCAAGCTCGATCATCGCCAACGCCAGCGCGGCGACCTCTGCGGCATAGGCCTCAGACGAAACCGTCAGTGACACTGTCGGCGCCCCCTCCAGCAAGGCGGCTTCCAGTAGCGCCTGCCGCGAGACGCCGGGTCCGGCGCCGTCTCGCGAAAGCGTGACGAAGAACTCGAAGTCCGCCGTCGTTCTAAAGGATTGTTCTTTCACCTGAAGTTCGCCGAGGTCTACCAGGTCCGACACGAGGAGACGAAAACTCGATGGCGTAAATTGCCATCCGTGGCAGTCGATGTACGGATCGTGCGCCCGCTCCTGCGCGCCTGTCAGCGCCTCCGTCAGATTGAAGCGCAGGATCGGCGGCCTCGTCTCGGTCGACGACCAGCCGGCCCGGCCGCCGACTTCGCAATAGTGGGCATTCTGATCAAACAACGCCGATCGGGCGTGACGCGTTCGCCGTTCCCACTGTGCCTGCAGCACCATTCCCGTCGTCGAGACAGGCCGAAAATGATCGAAGCAGAAACGCTTGTCAGGGACTGCCAGAAAGATCACGCCGCCCGGTCGCAGCAGCTGCTCACATTCCTTTAAGAACCCGAGAGGGTTAGGGGTATGTTCGATCACATGGCTGGCGACGATGAAGTCGTATCTTTCTTCATCGCCAATGACCTCGATCATGGATCGGCCATCTGAGACATGATCAACGACCTCGATGAGCGATGCGTCGACGGCCTTGTCATCCTTGTACTTTGCAAACAGCGTAGCTTGATCCGCATGATCGAGAACTTCGACGTTGTGGCCCGAAACTTTTGGCAAAAGCGGGTTGTAACTCGGGCCAATTTCCAAGCCAAAACCTGTCGCGTCGAACATCTCGAGCATAGCATCACGGCGATCCATGAATCTTCAACTCCAGGTTACTTGGTGTAGCAGCACTGCTCTAACTGCCCCGTGCCGTCAAGTCTCGCTGAAAGTCGAAGCCAAGCGGTGGCTACTCGAGTCATTGATGGCAATTACAGCTGGGCTAAAATTTATCCGGAGCCTGTGTCTCGGAATATCCCGCGATGTCTTTATGCTCCACGGGCTACGCTGCGTCAGCCGCCATCCCTCGGCGCGGACCCTGTTCCGGGGCTTGGCTCGCGGACGCCCGAAAATCGGCGTCGGCAACGAACCCGTCGCGGCTCTTTCGAAAAGGCCATGCAAATATGAGCTAGCAGAAGGGAATGGTGCCGCTTAGGTGACTCGAACACCTGACCCCGTCATTACGAATGACGTGCTCTACCAACTGAGCTAAAGCGGCATGCCCGGACCGGAAATGGCTTTCCGCGGACGGCGATCTGATACCGACAAATCGGGACGAGTTCAAGCCGCAAATCGACATCGGCCGGTGAGGCGCGTCCGGCGGAAAGTTACGGACCAGTTTTGCCAGCGCCAGTGCCGCGGGCTTTTCGAGACCGACACGCTGCGTGGTGCATCACCCGCAGAAATCCCGAAACGGCGCGCTGCGTGGCCGGAGGCTGGGGCTTTCTACAGCGCGAGGCGGGTGCGGGCGGCTTGGTATTCGGCGGCGAGGCGGGCGACCAGCGCGGCTGTCGGCACCACCTCCTTGACCGCGCCGATGCCCTGGCCGGATCCCCAGATGTCCTTCCACGCCTTGGCGCCGCCGACGGCGGCCGCGAAGTCCATCTGCGAGGGATCGCTTTCCGGCAGGCGCTTCGGGTCGAGGCCGGCGGCGATGATCGACGCCTTGAGGTAGTTGCCGTGTATGCCGGTGAAGAGGTTGGAATAGACGATGTCGGCCGCGCTCCCGTCGACGATGCCTTGCTTGTAGGCGTCGCTCGCCCGGGCTTCTTGCGTGGCAATGAAGGCCGAGCCGATATAGCCGCCGTCCGCTCCCATCGCTTCGGCCGCCAGCACCGCGCCGCCGGTGGCGATGGCGCCGGAGAGGAACAGCGGCCCGTCGAACCATTCGCGGATCTCCTGGATCAGCGCGAAGGGCGACTGCGTGCCGGCATGGCCGCCGGCCCCTGTCGCCACGGCGACGAGCCCATCCGCCCCCTTGCGGATGGCGCTGTGGGCAAAGCGGTTGTTGATGACGTCGTGCAAGGTGATGCCACCATAGCCGTGCACCGCCGCGTTCACCTCCGGCACGGCGCCGAGCGAGGTGATGACGATCGGCACCTGGTATTTCACGCACATCGCGAGGTCCGCCTCGATCCGGTCGTTCGAGCGGTGGACGATCTGGTTGACGGCAAAGGGCGCCGAGGGGGCATCGGGATGGGCTGTATCGTAGGCGGCCAGCGTCTCGGTGATCTCGGCCAGCCACTCGTCGAGCTGCGCTGCCGGACGGGCGTTGAGCGCCGGAAAGGAGCCGACGATGCCGGCCTGGCACTGGGCGATGACGAGTTCGGGATGCGAGATGATGAACAGCGGCGCCGCGATGACCGGAAGCCGCAGCCGACCTTTGAGAATCGGGGGAAGGCTCATCGATGCGGCTCCGCTGTTTGACGTAAACGTAAACGGAGAAGTAGCAGATCGCTCCAATGCTGCAAACAGTGCCTCAATGACTCCCATTTCTACAGCGAGAACGGCAGGATGGGCGAACGGTCCCGTTCTCCTGCCAAAGAGTTGCCGATGCCGTCCCGAAAAATCCCGCTCGCCCTCACCCTGCTGGTCGCAACTCTTTCGCCGATCGTCGCCGCGGCCGCCAGTCCCGATGCGTGGGCCGCCTTCCGCCGGGATGTCGAGGCCTCCTGCCGGGCAGCGGCGGCGACGCTGATCGAGGCGCCGATCGTCACCGTCGACCCTTTCGGATCCGCCAGCTACGGCCTCGCCGTGCTCAGCGGCAAGGCGCTGGACGACGGCCTCCAGAGCTCGCTCGTCTGCGTCTACGACAAGACCACGCACCAGAGCGAGATCGGCGGCGCCATGGCCTTGCAGAAGGCGGGTGAGCGCGTCGCCGCCGGGGCAGGCGAGGCGGCGACGCTTGCCGATCCGGCTGCCTCCGATGCGCCGGCTGTCGCCTCTGCCACGTCGCCGGAGCCGGTGGCAACGGCGGGCGAGGCTGCTTCCGCCACCGCCGCCGCGCCGGAAGCCGTGGCGACGCCCGCACCGGGGGCTTCGCCGACAGCGCCTGTGCCGGCGACGGTTCCAGCGCCAGCGGCCGACGCCAAGGCCGAGGCCGCGCTCGCCGAACGCTTCGCCTCCTTCCCCAACGATCCAGAAGAAGCCGATGCGGGCCCGGGTGCTGCCGCCGACCCCGCCGCCTCGCCGCAGACCCAGCGCGTGGTGACGCCGCCGGTGCCGATCCTGCCCAACGTGCCGGGACCGGCGCCGGAGGCCGAGGGGGAGACCCGCGAGGAGCTTCTGCCGGGCGTCGACGAAGGTGCGGAACCCGGCGCTGCAGCGGCGCCGGATGCTGCATCCGCCGACGTGGCCGCGACGCCCGCATCGCCGCCGGCCGCGCAAGCCGCATCGCCCCCCTTCGCCGGTTGTGCCACCGACTGTGCGGCGACGCTCGCCGCGCTGTCCGCCACCGACCAGAAATCGCTGACGGACCTGCCGTTCGAGATCGACCGGACCATCGCCCGCAACGCCTCGGCCGATCTCGCCACCGGCCCCGGCGCCGCGCGTGCCGCCGCCGGCGAGATCGCGGCGAACCTGACCGGGCGGCCGTCCCCTTCGATCACCGCCCCGACGGCGGCACTCGAGGGCGAGCGCTCCTGCGTCCTCTATTACTTCGGCTATTCCAACCAGGCGGCACGTTCCGTCGGTCGGCACCGATGCGCGGTCTCGGCGGGCGAGGGCGGTGCGCTCGTGGTCGAGAAGATCAGCGGCGAGCGCCTGCGGGCCGAACTGAAGCCGCTGACATCGGGCGTATCGGCCTTTGTCGGGCGTACCTACCGGACCGGTCAGGCCGACAACCGATACGATCCGGCAAAGCCAGTCAGCGACAGCAACAAGGATCTCGGCAACAGCGTCGGCCTCGCCACCGCCAGCGAAGGGCGGTTGCTGCTGACCTCTTCGGAGCTCCGCCGTTTCGAGGGCGAGGACAACTTTTTCTGGGTGCTGGCGATCGACCCGAAAGAGTGATGCCGTTTCAGGCACGCAACTCTCGCTGAACGCTTGCGAATCTCTTCGCCAGCGACGACATTCCCAGGTGATGCAGAACCTTTTTCCCGCCGCGCCGACGACGCCATCGCTGTTTGCCGAACCCGTCCAGACCGTGGTGCGGGTGATCGATACCGAGACCGCCGGCCACAGCCTGCCGGAGGACGCGGTGATCGAGATCGGATCGGCGGATCTCGACCTTGCCACCGGCCAGATCTTCAACCCGCTGCAGAGCCTGGTCGATCCGGCGGGCATCGTCATCAATCCGCATGCGCGGCGCGTGCACCAGATCTCCGACGAGATGCTGGAGGGCGCGCCGTCTTTCGCCGAGGCCATCCTGCCGTTCCAGGGGGCGCCCTCCTATGCGGCGCAGCGGGCTGAGTTCGACCGGCCGCGGCTGAAGATCACCAGCCGCTGGCTGTGCACGCACAAGCTGGCGCTGCGGGCGTTTCCCGATCTGCCGGCGCATGGTCTGCAGTCGCTGGTGAAATACCTGGCGCTGGATCTCAGCGAGATCCGGCCACAGCTGGAAGGGCTGCACCCGCACCGGGCGCTCTACGATGCACTCTGCACCGCCGTCCTTCTGCGGCGGATCGCCGAGGCGCTGATGCCGCGCTGCCTCGACGTCGCCGATTTCCTGGAGCGGGCCGAGCGGGTCTCGCACCAGCCGGCGCTCCTGTCGAAGCTGCGCTTTGGCAAGCACAAGGGCGCGCGTTTCGGCGAGGTGCCGCTCGACTATCTCGAATGGCTGGTGCGCGAGCCCGGAATGGACGCCGATGCGGTGTTTTCGGCAAAACACCAGCTGGCAAACCGTGTCATGCGCGGGGTGCGGACTGATCGGACGGAGCTGGCGCACTAGCTACACCGAGAGTCCCTCCGTCAGGTCCGCATGAAACGCTTCGCCGAACTCCTCGACCGTCTTGTCCTCACCCCGTCGCGCAACGGCAAGTTGCGGCTGCTAGTCGACTTTTTCCGCGAGGTGCCGGATACCGACCGCGGCTATGGCCTCGCCGCGATCACCGGCGAGCTCGACATCTCGGCGGTGAAGCCGGCCATGCTGCGGGTCCTCGCGACCAGCCGCATGGACGAGGTGCTGTTCGGCTATTCCTACGACTATGTCGGTGATCTCGCCGAGACCATCGCTCTCGTCTGGCCGGGCCCGCACGACGGCGAGGCCGAGACCATCCTGCGCAACGACTTGCCGACGCTGAGCGACATCGTCGAGACCCTCAATGCTGCCTCGCGCGCCGAGGGGCCGAAGCTCATCGAGGACTGGCTCGACCGGCTGGATTCGTCGGGACGCTATGCCCTCCTGAAGCTGGTGACCGGTTCGATGCGCATCGGCGTCTCATCGCGCCTCGCCAAGCAGGCGCTGGCCGATTTCGGGGATAAGGACATCGCCGAGATCGAGGAGCTCTGGCACGGACTGGCGCCGCCCTATCTCTCGTTGTTCGCTTGGCTCGAGGGCGTCGCGGAAAAGCCGGTCTCGGCAGCCCTCTCGCCGTTTCGGCCGGTGATGCTGTCGCAGCCGCTGGAGGCCGGCGACCACGCCCGCATCACGCCGGCCGACTATGCCGCAGAATGGAAGTGGGACGGCATCCGGGTTCAGGCGACACGCGAGGGCGGCGTCTGCCGGCTCTATTCACGCACCGGCGACGACATTTCCGGCTCCTTTCCCGATCTGATCGAGCGGATGGAGTTCGACGGTGCGCTCGACGGCGAGCTGCTGGTGGCGCGCCCGACGGACGGCGACGAGATCGTCGTCGGCACCTTCTCCGACCTTCAGCAACGGCTGAACCGAAAGAGCGTCGGCGCCGCCGTGATGAAGCAGCACCCGGTCTTCCTGCGCGCCTACGACCTGCTGCAGGACGGCGAAGAGAACCTCCGGCCGCTGCCCTTCGCCGAGCGCCGGCGGCGGCTGGAGCGCTTTCTGCCGGCGCTCGATCCCAGCCGCTTCGACCTCTCGCCCTTCGTCCCTTTCGAGACGCTGGAGGATCTGGCCGCCAAGCGCATCGCGCCGCCGCATCCGGTGATAGAGGGTCTGATGCTGAAGCGCTGGGACTCCGCCTATGTGCCGGGCCGGCCGAAAGGGCCGTGGTTCAAATGGAAGCAGGACCCGCATCTCGTCGATGCCGTGCTGATGTATGCCCAGCGCGGCCATGGGAAGCGCTCCAGCTACTATTCCGACTACACCTTCGGCGTCTGGGCGGGACCCGAGGACCAACCGGAGCTCGTACCGGTCGGCAAGGCTTATTTCGGCTTCACCGACGAGGAGCTGAAGCAGCTGGACAAGTATATTCGCGACAACACGATCGGCCGCTACGGCCCCGTCCGTTCGGTGCGCGCCGAGCCCGATCACGGGCTGGTGCTGGAGGTAGCCTTCGAGGGGCTCGCCCGCTCCAGCCGCCACAAGTCCGGCGTCGCCATGCGCTTCCCCCGGATCTCGCGCCTGCGCTGGGACAAGCCGGCTTTCGAGGCCGACCGTCTGGAAACGTTGCAGGCGATGCTGGGCGACTGACGGCTTGCCGCGCTGCCGCCTTGTCCTCGCCGGCTTGTCCGACTACCTCATGGCCAACGAAGCTTCAGGAACCCGCCATGGCCGACCGCGTATCCAGTTTTCTCGGCGGCTCGCCGCTCTCGGTGATCGTCAAGCTGGTCCTCCTGTCCATCGCCGTCGGGCTGGTGCTGTCGTGGCTGGACTGGAGCCCGCGCGAGATCCTTTACTGGATCACCGACTTCTTCCGCTGGATCTGGTACTCGCTGTTCGGCTCGCTCGACCGCGCCGTCGACTACTTCATCCTTGGCGCCGTCATCGTGGTCCCGCTGTTCATCATATCGCGGCTGTTGAAGATCGGGCGGCGGTGACCGGCTTTAATTCCTGGGGGGCTGAAGCGCGGCATTTGCTGCCCTAGTCTGCGCTGCGGCCGCCTTCGTTTCGGCCGCGGTAAGGGCGGTATTGGCGCGATTTAACTCGGCGGCATCCTGAAGCACTTTGATCATCTGATGAATGGGATCAGCTCCGCCGGCGAGGAGGCCGCCGACGATGATCACATCGAGCAGGCGAAGATATTGGTATGATTTGCCGAGGTGGTCAGCCACGTCGAACATCGGGCCGAGAATGCTCACGCCGAAAAGTCCCAGCAAAAGCCCAAGGCCCAGCGCACAGAGCGTCGCCCGCTTTTGCGTGCCCGCCTGATACTGCGCCAGCCTGGCTTGGGCTGCCAATATGAGCGCAGTGTCGGTACCGGCCTGCTCTTTTGCGAGGGCAGCTTCCAATATGACCTTCCCCGGTTCGCGGACACTGACGGCATAGACTTCGACGGTCCGCTCCACGAAGAGGGCGAGGATCGCCAGGGTGCCGAGCGCAGAGAGGACGTCCGTGAAAGCCGTATCGGACAGGTGCGGCGTCTCCGGGAGTGGCCAGCCGCTGAACCAGATGCCGATGAGAAAGGCTAGGAGAACCACGACCAGAGCGAGCCGCGAGAGGGTCCAGCCTGTTTCAGTTGGCGGCTTTGGTGCCGATAATCTTTGCGTCATGACGCGTCCTCCGGTTGGCTTTAACCTAAGGTTGCATGTTATCGTATAGGTTGCAATTACCCTTGCTGGACTGTGGGGGCGATCAGCAAAACTCCGACGCCACCCGGTGCAGGATCGTGTGGCGGTGCGCCAGACTGTCGATGTCTCGGGAGTAGCCGCCGCCGATGACGCCGGCCACCGGGATGCCGCGCTGGCGGAAGAAGCCGATGACGCGGCGGTCGCGCTCGGCGAGGCCCTCGTCGGACAGCGACAGGCGGCCAAGCCGGTCGTCCGCATGCGGATCGACGCCGGCATTGTAGAAGACGATGTCCGGCCGCGCCTGCGCAAAGCCCGTCTCGAGCGCGTAGGGCAGGACGGCGAGATAGGCGTCGTCGCCGGTTTTGTCGGGAAGGGGAATGTCGAGATCCGATGGCGGCTTCACCTCGGGATAGTTGTGCGCGCCGTGGATCGAGAGGGTGAAGACATGCGGATCGCCGGCGAAGATCCGGGCGGTGCCGTCGCCCTGGTGGACGTCGCAGTCGAAGACCAGCACCCGGCCGGCAAGATGCTCGGCCAGCATGGCCCGGGCGGCGACGGCGACGTCGTTGAAGACGGAGAATCCGGCACCCGCATTCGCCGACGCATGATGGCTGCCGCCGGCGCTGTTGCAGGCAAGGCCCCGCTCCAGTGCCAGCCGGGCGGTGAGGATCGTGCCACCGGTGGCGCAGCGCGAGCGCAGCGAGACGCGTTCGTCGACGGGAAAGCCGATCGCCTTTTCCATGGCGGGGGAGACCGTCTGCGACAGCACCGCATCGACATATCCGGCCGAATGCGCCCGGCATAACTCCTCTGGGGTCGCCGGCACGGGAACGTGAAACCCGTCCGGCACCAGTCCGTCCTCGACGAGGATCTCGGCGAGCCGCGAGAACTTGCCCATCGGAAAGCGATGCCGGGCGTCGAACAGGGCGTCGAAGGCGGGATGGTGGACGATCGGCAAGCTCATCTCCGCTGACATAGGGCGCGGTTCGGTACCGTCAGCAGGCCGACTGACGACGCCCCTTGCCGCCTCGCGTCGAAGCTGCCACGCCGTCCTCCGAGCTCCGATGGACCCGTGTCATGATCCCTGCATCTCCCCGTACTGCCCGACCGTTCGATGTGACCAACCGCGAGGTCCTGCGGATCGCCGTGCCGATGACGCTGGCTTTTCTGACCACTCCGCTGCTGGGGCTCACCGATATCGCGGTGGTCGGCCGGATGGGGGATGCCGCCGCGCTGGCAGGGCTCGTCGTCGGCGCGCTGATCTTCGACTTCGCCTTCGCCACCTTCAACTTCGTGCGCTCGGGCACGACGGGCCTCACCGCGCAGGCGCTCGGCGAGGGCGACGGGACGGAGATGCAGGCGGTGTTCTGGCGCGCGCTGGTGCTGGC
The DNA here is from genome assembly GCF_055730125.2 of Mesocryomonas fontinalis. Lineage (NCBI taxonomy): Bacteria > Pseudomonadati > Pseudomonadota > Alphaproteobacteria > Hyphomicrobiales > Aurantimonadaceae > Mesocryomonas > Mesocryomonas fontinalis. The sequence continues at coordinate 365,379 of NZ_JBUZWG020000001.1, forward strand.
GCTGGTCATCGGCTGTGGGCTCGTCCTCTTGGAGCCGGCCATTTCGGTGGCCGGTCTCTTCCTCATCTCCCCCGATGCCGCGGTCTCCGAGGCGACGCGCACCTATCTGTTCTGGCGCATGTTCTCCGCGCCCTTCGCGCTGACGAACTACGCGCTCCTCGGCTACGTCCTTGGGCGGGGCAAGGGCGCGCTCGGGCTCGGGCTGCAGGTCGTCATCAACGGCGCGAACATCTGTCTCGCTATCCTGTTCGGGCTCGTCTGGGAAGGCGGCGTCGCCGGCGTTGCGCTGGGGACGGTGTCGGGCGAGGCGATCGGGGCCGTGGTCGGCCTCGTCCTCGTCATCCGCGGGTTCGATCGTGCCGAGCGGCCGACGCGCCGGCGGGTGTTCGAAAAGGCCGGTTTCCTCAAGATGATCGCCCTCAACCGCGACATCATGATCCGCTCGTTCTGCCTGCTCGGCGGCTACATGCTGTTCACCCGTCTCGGAGCCGGCCTCGGCGCGCTGACGCTCGCCGCCAATGGCGTCCTCCTCAACATGTTCATGATCGGCGGCTATTTCCTCGACGGCATCGCGACGGCTTCCGAGCAGCTGGTCGGCCGTTCGGTCGGGGCGTTCTGGCGGCCGGCCTTCGATCGCGCGGTACGCCTGTCGATCGCCTGGGGCCTCGCGCTGTCGGGTCTTTTGACGCTGATGTTCCTCGTCGCCGGCGGCTCGATCGTCGATCTTCTCACCACCGACGCGGCGGTGCGGGCGGCGGCTCGGCCCTATCTCTTCTGGGCGTCGATCGCCTCCTTCGCCGGGGCGCTCGCCTTCGTCATGGACGGCATCTACATCGGCGCCACCTGGTCGCGGACGATGCGCGACATGATGCTGCTGTCGACGGCGCTGTTCGCCGTCCTCGCCTTCGCCCTCGTGCCGTCCTTCGGCAATCACGGGCTCTGGCTCGCCTTCGAGGTGTTTCTGTCGCTGCGCGGGCTGACCTTGCTGGCCGCCTTGCCCGGCCGCCGCCGCCGGACGTTCGCCCCCGCATGAGGCGACGCTCAGTTCGCGTCGGGGCCGGCGGAGAGCACGCGGTCGACAGAGCGGTCGCGGATTTCGGCAAGCCGGCCGATGCCGTTGAGGTCCATGAAATGGCTCATGCCGGCGAGGATCTTGGTCGGCAGGCGCGGCCCGCCATAGACGAGGCCGGTGTAGAGCTGGACGAGGTCGGCGCCCGCTTCGACCTTGGCGATCGCCGTCTTGGCGCTGTCGACGCCACCGGCTCCGATCAACGCGATGTCCGGCCCCAGCGCCCGGCGAAACGCCGCCAGCACATAGGTGGCACGCCGGAACAGCGGGCGACCGGAAAGGCCACCGGCCTCGTTCCGGTTCAGCAGCGTGGTCGACAGGCCGTCGCGCGACAGCGTGGTGTTCGAGACGATCAGCCCCTCTATGCCGTGCGCTGCGACCGACCGCGCAATGGCGGCGATCTCCTCGCGGTCGAGGTCAGGCGCGACTTTCAGGAAGATCGGCGTGCGCGGCCGCCCGTCGATCGCCGCCGCGCCGTTGCGGGCGGCGACCACCGCCTCCAGCAGGCGCTCGAGGTCGTCGCCGCCTTGCAGCTTGCGAAGGCCCGGCGTGTTGGGCGACGAGATATTGACGGTGAGGTAGCTCGCCAGCGGCTCGAAGCGGCTGATCCCCTCGACATAATCGTGGATGCGGTCCGCCGCATCCTTGTTGGCGCCGACATTGATGCCGACGATGCCGGACTTGCGCCGCCGCTGGTGCAGCCGCTCGTAGGCTTCCGCAGCGCCCTCGTTGTTAAAGCCGAGCCGGTTGATCACCGCGCCGGCCGCCGGCAGGCGGAAGACCCGGGGCTGCGGGTTTCCGGCCTGCGGCAGCGGGGTGATCGTGCCGACCTCGGTGAAGCCGAAACCCAGCCGCAGCACGGCGTCGGGCACCTCGGCATTCTTGTCGTAGCCGGCAGCAAGGCCGAGCGGGTTCGGAAAGGACAACCCTGCGACCGCCGTGCGCAACCGGCTGTCGATGGGGATGTCGATGCGCGGGATGACGCCCCGCTTCAGCGCCGCGATCGACAGGCCGTGCGCTTTTTCGGCGTCGAGCTTGAAGAGGAGGGGACGGGCGACGTCGTAGAGGCTCACCGGATGCTCGCAGGAAAAACGTGGTAGCCCGCGGCGTCGACCGGAAGTTCCTCGACGAACAGCACGGCGTTCAAGCTCAGCTTACCGTAGAGGTGCGGGAACAATTGACCGCCGCGCGAGGGCTCCCACTTCAGCGCGTCGCCGAGCCTGTCGGGGTCGATCCCGATCAGCAGCAGCTCGCGCTGGCCGGTGAAATGCTTGTGCGCGGTCTCGCGGACCTGCAGCGCGGTCGAGAAATGGATATAGCCGTCGGCGAGGTCGACCGGCGCGCCGTCGAAACGCCCTGCCTGTTCAGCGGCCTGCCACAGCGCCCTCGGCGCAATCTTGTAGATGGGATCGCTCATAGCCTCGGTTGCCAGACATGGTGATAAAGGTCAATCGCGGCAATCTCGCCCAATTTGCGTGTGATAGCTCCGGGCGCCCAGGAGTTCCTGGCCCCAGGGAGTTGCCGATGAAGACCGCGATCGCCATCCTGATCCTCGCTCTGGCCGGTGGTGCCGCGATCATCTTCGCCGGCGGCGCTGCCATGGCGCAAAGTCTGGTGCCACAGAGCCCGTCCTCCCAGAGCCTCATGCCGCCTTCCGCCGCATCCCGCTATTCGATGCAGCCCGTCGATGGCGGCGTTGCGCGGCTGGACACCCAGACCGGCGAGATCAGCCTCTGCCAGGTCGACAACGGCCAGATCGCCTGCGAGCCATCCGAGGACGAACGCCAGCGGCTGGAGGATCGCATCCGCGAGCTGTCCGACGAGGTGGCGAGTTTGAAGGATGGCCGGCCGGCCGATGGCGACGCCGCCGCCCCGCTCGCCGGCCCGCGCAAGCCGCCGCAGTCCGTGCTGCCGGAAGATGCCGACCTCGACAAGGCGCTCGGCCAGATGAAGCACATCCTCCGCACCTTCCGCGACATCGCGAGGGAGTTGGACGACGAGAAGCCCGTCCCGGAGAACACCCCGAACCGGACCTGAGGCAGGCCCCGCTAGGTCCGTCCGCCTGCCAGCCGGGACAGTCCAGCGTTGACCAGCGAGCGCCGTGCTTCCCTTGGAAAAGCACGACGCTCGGAGCTTGAGCCTCTCAGGCCCGTAAGCCTGGCGAGATGCCCCGCTCAGACTGCAGGGAGACGCCCGGTCATTTCGGCGGGCTCGGTGCCACCGCACAGTCGTCTCCAGCGGTCGCATCGGCGTCTTCCGTCGTGAAGCTGGCCTTGAGATCGGCCATGCCGTTGCGGTGCAGCTCGATGACGTAGAAGATTTCGTTGTTGCCGATGTCCGGGTTCGTGACCCAGTTGCCCCGGACCGTCACGATGGCGCCCCGGTCAAGTCCCTCCCATTCGTCACCCACCGGATCCGCCCCGACCGAACCGATCCCCTGGCCGATCCAGCCGCCGATGAGGACGCCGACATAGGCGACGGCGGCTGCCACGATCGCGGCAACGATGAGCACGACGAGAAGGCACAGGAGATAAAACGGGCCGCTCGCCGCGCAACCGATGGCGCCGCCCAGTGCGGCGGCGGCGATGTAGCCGAGGATCAGACCCCCGACCGCGCCGACTGCCGCACCCGCAAGGCTGCCGATCTTGCCGCCGCAGGCGCTCTTGCTCTTGATGATGCAAGGCAGCATCGCCGAGCCCAGCTGCGAGCAGTAGACCCAGAAGGCGTCCTGGCTCGTCAGGTTCCAGTACATGCTCTTGACGACGACATTGAAGATCCCGGACGGTGGGATCGCGAACGGCGCGAGAACCGCGATCGCCGCCGAACCCGTGTCGGAAGTCTCCTCGACGATCCCGGAAAAACAGACGGCCTGTCCCTCCGGCGTCGAGCGGATGCAGCCATCCGGCTGCAAGGCGAAATACAGGACGAGCACGATAATCGCCGCGACGCCTGCAAAGGCCGAGGTGAGGACCGCAGGACCGGTCGTCGTGGCGGCGACCGCGTAGCCGAGGATGGCCTGGATAATCCCGCTCACCACCGGCACTCCGCCGGCATAGACGGCAGCGGTTGCCGCCGCGGCGGTACCCACCGCGGTAAACAGGAACCAGTCGAACGGGCCCGGGACGGGGGTGGGTTTCTGTGCACCACAGACGGGAGCAGTCATGGCCGTGTCCTTCCAAAGCTCAGACCCTCGCGGCAGGTCAGCGCGCAGAGGAGGTTGGCCAGCAACGCGCCCAGCAAGGCGCAGACGAGAAGGGCGAGCGCGGGGTGTGGCAGCGCGTAGGCCACCGGCCCGAGCAACGCACCGTCGACCACCGCGATCAGCATGCCGATGATCCAGAGCAGCGCCTTGGGGCGGGGCGAGACCAGGCAAGCGAACGCCACGGCGATGGCGGTCATCAGCACGGACACCAGAATGCCGTAGGCCACCGTCTGTCCGGCTGACAGCATTTCCGTCCCGCAGCAGGCTGGCGATGCGAGAAGGTTGATCAGAAGGCCGGTCGAGGCGCCGGCGACGATACCGAAACGGAAGCAGATGTCGTTTTTCATGTGCCCCTCAACTGTCCAGCAGGATGATGAATGACACGCCGCCGAGCAGCGTGCCGGAGGACTGGGCGGCGACGTCGATCGTCGCGCTGATCAGCGTTCCCGGTGGCGAGACCGGCAATCCTGACGGCACGTCGATCTTTATGGCGACGTTCTGCTGCGCCCCGCCCGCCAGGGTGAAGGCCGCCGGCGCCAAGGTTGCCCAGGCAGCGAAAGGCGAGGGCGACACTGAAACCGAGATCGATCGAACGGTGGCGAATGGATTGCGAACGGGAATGATGAAGGTTCTCGACCGGCCGTCGCTGGTTTGCATCGCGTCGACGGTCTGCTGCCCGCGGTTGTTGCTGCTGTCGCGGTCGAACGGATGCTGAAGCTCGACGAAGACGCCATATCGACCGGCTGCAACAAGCGGCGGCGGCGAGGGCCAGGACAGCGTCTGCTCGCTTCCCGGCATTCCCGCCCGCGCCAGATCGAGGAATGCGGAACCGAGAAGCATTCTTTCCAGCCCGATGCCGAAGGGGCTCCAGCTGAGATCGACGCGGGTGCGATGCGCGGCGGCTTCCGGCGAGAGGTTTCGGACGACCGCCGTCAGGGTGTCCAACGGCTTGGCGGGCCAGAGGTGAATGGTGTTGATGTCGGGGCTGTTGAAGGTGGGGGGCACGCCGCCCGCGAAGACCTCTTCGGCGTCATAGGTGGCCGGATCAGGATCCTTGACGATCTCGGGCGGCAACCGCACGCAGCACCCTCTCTTCAAAGGCGGCGGCGTTCGTAACGCTCGGCAAAGCGGGAAAAGCGACAGGTTTCGTTCGACGACAGCCATGGGCGACCTCCAATCTCAAGCCGCCGCGGGAAATGCGGGTAGCAATACAACTCATAGTTGAGATCGGAGGCGCGGCAAGTTTGCTGAATATAGTTCAGCGCTTAAAAGCCCTTAATTGTATTTAGGCTGCAACCGGTCCTGACACCAAGGAAGGCTGCTGAAGCCTTCTGACGGAGTTCAGATCTGCTCGACCAGCCGTTCGTGGCCGTGTGTGTCGTCGATGGCCGCCTGGTGACGGCGGAGGAAGCTTGCCATTTCGGCTATCGAGCGGACGCCGGTCGACGAGGGCAGGTTCTGGAAGACGTGGCAGCCGCCGGTGACCAGCGAGAGTTCCGCATCGTTGCCGGCCGCCAGCCAGCGCGTCGCCATGAACAGGCTGTCGTCGACGAGGAGGTCGCAGGTTCCAACGGTGAAGAGGGCAGGCGGCAGGCCGGTGAGGTCGGCGTAGAGCGGCGAGATGTCGGGCGAGCGCGGGTCGCTGCCGGCGGGCAGGAAACGCTCGGCGAAGGCGGCGACGTCCTCGGTGTTCAGCACCAGCCGCTCGCTGCCGAAGCGCCGGACGCTGGGGCTCAGCGCCAGGTCGTAGCAGCCGGCATTGAGGTTGGCGGCGCCGAACGGCGCCTTGCCATGCCCGTCCCGCAGCCGGATCAGCGTCAGGACCGCGAGATGCGCGCCGGCCGACTCGCCGCCGATGGCTAGGTATCCGGTCGGCAACGGGCCGTGCGCATCGGCGATGTCTCCCGCAACCAGCGCGAGCGCAGCGTCCTCGCAATCATCGGGCCCGTGCGGAAACGGAAACTCCGGTGCGAGGCGGTAGTCGACGGAGGCGACGGCCATCCCCGTCTGATCGGCGATCCGGCGCAGGAACGGGTCGTTTTCGGCGGCCTTGCCCCAGACCCATCCGCCGCCGTGAAAGTGCAGGAACGTCCCCCGCGCCGCCTGTCCGGCGGGGCGCAGGATCCGCACGGAAATCGGTTGACCGCCGCGTCCCCGGACCTCGGTCGTCGTCGCGTCGGGATCGGCCGGGGCGGCTGGAAACACGCCACGTCCCTCGGCCCGCGCCTGGCGCACCGCCGTGATCGGCGCGCTCCACGGGCTCGGGCGGGATCGCTGCAAGGCGATGATGTCGGCGTTCATCGCCATCAGCTCCGGCTCGGCACGGCTGAGGTCGAAATCGGCGGGGTCGATGATCAGGCGCTTGACGGTCATCACGCTTCCTTTTTCTGCCGGACAGCCGGACTTTCATGAGCCGTGTGTCCGGACTTTTTTGCGCTGCGAGAGGTCCGGTGGTTCCATCGCGACGACGATCATGGTCTGGGATTATGGAGGGACGATGGGCGAAGGCAAAGCGCCGTCACTCCTGCCGGCACTGGCCGGTCGTGTAATGGCGTGAGAAGGGAAGACCGGCATTGATGGAGCCGATGCAGTTCATCGAGACGCTTGCCGTCCGCACCAAGGGGCGCTCGATGCTCGATTTGTCGCAGGCCGTTCAGGAGCGGCTGTCGACGCTGGAGGCGGGCGACGGGCTTCTGACCGTTTTCATCCGCCACACCTCGGCGTCGCTGACGATCCAGGAGAACGCCGATCCGGACGTGCAGGCCGATCTTCTCGATGCGTTGGACAGGCTGGCCCCGGCCGGTCCGATCTACCGGCATTCGATCGAGGGGCCGGACGACATGCCGGCGCACATCAAGACCGTGCTGACGGCGACGAGCCTCGCCATCCCCGTGCTGCGCGGCCGGTTGATGCTCGGCACCTGGCAGGGCCTCTACGTCGTCGAACACCGGGTGCGAGCCCATACCCGCGAGGTGGTGCTGCACTTTGCCGGAACCCGCGCCGGCCAGCCCGGCCGCAGCAGCCTCGGCGGCCGGGCCTGACCGGTCGGAAAGATGCGCCGGCGGCAGCAGTAAGCCTTGCCCGGCAGCGCCTGCCCCTTGAACCTTCCGCCGCGATGCGGTTCGTTGCAAGCGTGGCCGGCGTTTCCGCTGCGCTGACCGAGAAAGACCGGCCCGTGAAACCGTTGCAAGGCGCCCCGTGAACCGTACCTTCATCGTCGCCGACGATCATCCGCTGTTCCGCGGCGCCCTGAAGGAGATCCTGGCGTCGCTGCCGGGCAAGCATCTGATCGTCGAAGCTGCCGATTTCGACCAGGCGGCGGCGGCGATCGCGGCGCATCCGGAGGCCGATCTCTTCCTGCTCGACCTCAACATGCCCGGCGCCAGCGGGTTTGCCGGTCTCGCCTTGATGCGGGCGGAGCACCCCGGCGTGCCGATCGCCATCGTCTCCGGCAGCGAGGATGCGCCGCTGATCCGCCGGGCGCTCGATCTCGGCGCGTCCGGCTATATTCCGAAATCGGCGAGCTTCGAGGAGATCCGCGCCGCTATCGCTTCCTTGCTGGCCGGCGACGTCTACCTGCCGGCAAACGTCCAGCTCGGCGCCGAGGGCGATCCGGAGGTCGCCGCGCTGATCGAGCAGATGCGCAGCCTGACGCCGCAGCAAACCCGCGTCCTCACCATGCTCGGGCGCGGGCTCCTCAACAAGCAGATCGCCTATGAGCTCGGCATCTCCGAGGCGACGATCAAGGCGCATGTCTCGGCCGTGCTGCAGAAGCTCGGCGTCGACAGCCGAACCCAGGCGGTGATCCGGCTCGGCCAGCTCGATCCCGGCCGCGAGGACAACGTCAGCCGGTAGCCAGCGCGAACGAGCGAGACGGCGAGGCACGGAGGCTTTCCGTCTCCCGCGTTATTCCGCCGCCTCGCGCCGGCCGCGGTGCTGCGCCATCGCGGCGCGCAGCGAGGCCGGCTTCAGCGGCTTGGTGAGGACGTCGACGCCGATCGCCGCGGCGTGCTCGCGCACTTCCGGGGAGCGGTCGGCGGTGATCATGATCGCCGGCAGCTGCCGGTCGATCTGCCAGCGCAGCCGCGACAGCGCGTCGAGCCCGGTGCCCTGGTCGAGGTGGAAGTCGATCAGCGCGATGTCCGGCAACCTTTCGGCCGCTCCGCACACCCGGATAGCCTCGGCCAGCGATCCGGCAAGCAGCGTCTCGCACTGCCAGCCGGACAGCAGCGCAGCCATGCCGTCGCGGATCGAGGCATCGTTGTCGAGGACCAGCACCAGCATGCCGTCGAGCCGCAGCGCCCGGTGCACCCGTACCGCGGTCGGCGCTGCCAGCGCCGGCGCCATCGCCGGGCGGCGGGGAAGGCCGACATGGAAGCGCGTGCCGCGCCCGTGCTCGGAGGTGACGCTAACGGGATGGTCGAGCACCTTGGCGATGCGGTCGACGATCGACAGGCCGAGGCCCAGCCCCTGCGCCGTGCGGGTGCCCTCGTCGAGGCGGATGAATTCCTGGAAGATGTTCTGCAGCTGGTGCCGGGGAATGCCGATGCCACTGTCGATGACCGCGATCTCGATCCGCTGCCCCGGGCGCCGGCGCACGCCGACCACGACCTTGCCGGTACGAGTATATTTCACCGCGTTGGAGACGAGGTTCTGCAGCAGCCGGCGCAGCAGGTTGCGGTCGGAGCGGACGGTCACCGAGGTCTCGACGAACCGCAGACGCACGCCCTTTTCCTCGGCCAGCGGCGCAAGGTCCGTCTTGATCTGCCGCAAGAGGGGTTCCAGCGGGAAATCCTCGAGCGAAGGCGCCATGGCACCGGCATCCAGCCGCGAAATGTCGAGCACCGCGCCGAGGATCGCCTCGACCGATTCCAGCGAGGAGCTGATATTGGCGGCGAGCGCCTTGCCGGGCAGGCGGGAATAGCGCTCCTGCAGCGCCGAGGCATAGAGCTTGGCGGCGTTCAGCGGCTGCAGGATGTCGTGGCCGGCGGCGGCGAGGAAACGCGTCTTGCCGATGTTGGCGGCATCGGCGACCTGCCGCGATTCGGCGAGCGCCGCGTTGACCTTGAGGAGTTCGGCCGTGCGCTGGCGCACCCGTTCCTCCAGCGTCTCGTTCATCTCGTGCAGCGTCGCCGCGTGGCGCTCGCGCTCGGTCATGTCGGCGACGGTCAGCACGAGACCGCCCTCCGGCATCGGATGGGTGCGGATCTCGACGACCCGGTTCGAGCGCCGCAGCGACACCTGACGAAGCGCCGGGGCATTGGTCAGGACTTCGAAGCTCCTGGCGTATTCGCTGGTGTCGATCTGCCCTTCGCGCCGCAGCTGCTCCAGCAATGCCGTCAGCGGCGTGCCGACCTGGCCCAGCTGCGGCGGAAGGTCGAGCAGGTCGCGCAGTTGCCGGTTCCAGAAGGTCAGGCAGAAGTCGGCGTCGAAAACCGCAAGGCCCTCGTCGACCTGGTCGAGCGCCAACCTCAGGATGTCGCGGTTGTACTGCAGGGCTTCCGAGGCATCGTCGAGCAGGCGGATGGCCGATCGGCTGGAGCCCTTGTGCCGCTGCAGCAGGAGCGACAGCACCAGCCGCGACGACGCCGAGCCGATCGCCGACCCCAGGAGCTGTTCGGAAAAGCCGACGACCCGGCTGTCCGCCTCGTCGGTATCGGCGAGCTGGCGCCTTTCGGCGACGCCGAAGCTGTCGAACGATCGCTCGGTGCGGTCGCTGCCGAGATAGCGGGCGATCGTCGCCTTCAGCTCGCCGACCGTGACGCCGGCGCGGGCCCGCCGGAACCCGGTCGAGGCACCGCCGTCCTGGCGCACGAAGATCGAGGCCTGGATGCGCTCGCGCGGGCTCGGCTGGCGGGTCAGCGATCCCAGCACCAGCAGCAGCGCATTGCAGCCAAGGCTCAGAAACGCACCGTGCAGCAGCGGATCGAGCGACAGGCCGAGCAGTCCCTGCGGCCGCAGCATCTCGATACCGAGCGGTCCGTCGATGACCAGGGCCGAGCCGGGGAGGACGGCCGGCAGCAGCAAGGTGTAGAACCAGAGCGCGATGCCGGAGATCATCCCCGCCTTCGCGCCGCGGGCGTTGGCGCCCTTCCACCCGAGCCCGATCAGGAAGGCCGGCGCGAACTGCGCGACCGCGGCGAAGGAGAGGAGGCCGATCGAGGCCAGCCCCGTGCTGCTGCCGGCAAAGCGGTAATAGAGATAGCCGAGCAGCACGATGAGGATGATCGCCGTGCGCCGGACGGCGAGGATCAGCCGCGTCGCGTCGCGCTCGCCGGTGACGATGGTGTCTCGCCGTTTCAGGAGGACCGGCAGGACGAGGTCGTTGGAGATCATGATCGACAGCGCGACCGAGGCGACGATCACCATGGCGGTGGAGGCCGACAGCGCACCGAGGAAGGCGATGAGCGCCAACAGTGAATTGCCCTCCGACAGCGGCAAGGCGAGGACATAAAGGTCGCTGTCGACGGTGCCGCCGAGCTTCAGCATGCCGGCGATGGCGATCGGCGCGACGAAGAGGTTGATGGCCACGAGGTAGAGCGGGAACAGCCAGCGGGCGCGCCGGATCTCCTCGGGCGAGCGGTTCTCGACGACGGTGACGTGGAACTGCCGCGGCAGCATCAGGATGGCAAAGCCGCTGAGGATCAGCGAGGCCAGGAAATGCCCGTCGAGGCCTTTCGAGAAGGCGGCCCGGATCGCCGGCTCGGCGCGAGCGGCCTGCCACAGCGCCGGTGCGTCGAACAGCTGGAGGCAGACCCAGAGGCCGACCGCGACGAAGGCGGCGAGCTTGACGATCGATTCCATCGCGATCGCCAGCACCAGTCCGTCCTGGTGCTCGGTCGCATCGGCCTGGCGTGTGCCGAACAGGATGGCGAAGAGGCCGAGCAGCAGCGCGATGAACAGCGCGCTGTCGCCGAAGAACGGCGGCAGGCTCGCCTGCGGCTGGTAGTAGACGATCAGCGTCGCGACGCCGGTCGAGATCGCCTTCAGCTGCAGGGCGATGTAGGGCACCGCCGCGACCAGCGCGATCCCCGTGGCGATGGCGGCGACCGCCGGGTTCTTGCCGTAGCGCGCTCCGATGAAGTCGGCGATCGTGGTGATCTTCTCGGCCTTCGCGAGTTGCACCACGCGTTGCATCAGCCGCGGCGCCAGCAGGAAGACGAGAATCGGGCCGATGTAGATGGCGAGAAAGTCGAAGCCGTCCCGGGCCGCGACCCCGACCGAGCCGAGAAACGTCCAGGAGGTGCAGTAGACGGCAAGGCTGAGGGCATAGACGCCCGGACGGCTGGTCCGCGCGCGCCCCTCCGCCGAGCGCCGGTCGCCAAGATGCGCCACGGCGAACAGCAGGAAGAGGTAGAAGATCGCCGAAACGACGATGATCCAGCTGTGCACGTTGACATCCTTCCGTTTGCTGTCTTGGCTCTCGCTGCGTCATGACCGGAAGGGTCATAGAATGAAATGGGCGGGACCCGTCCGCGCGAGGGAACGAGCGATGATCAAAGAGTTCAAGGAATTCGCCCTGAAAGGCAACATGGTGGACCTGGCCATCGGCATCATCATCGGTGCCGCCTTCTCCGGCCTCGTCCAGTCGATGGTGAAGGACATCATCATGCCGTTCGTCGGCGTCGTCACCGGCGGCGTCGATTTCACCAACAAGTTCTTCGCGCTTTCCGGCAACGTCACGTCCGGCAGCCTCGAGGTCGCCCGCGAGCAAGGCACCGTCGTCGCCTACGGCGCCTTCCTGACGCTTCTGATCAATTTCCTCATCGTCGCCTTCGTGCTCTTCATGGTCGTCAAGGGGATGAACCGGCTGAAGCGCAAGGAAGAAGCGAAGCCCGCGGTCATCGCCGAGGTGCCGGCCGAACAGAAGCTGCTGCAGGAAATCCGCGATCTCCTTGCCAACAGCCGGGCGGACGCCGCGCGTCAGCCGGCCCGCTTCGGCAGCTTCACCGACCCGAGCTGAGGTCGGTCACCGCCCCGAGGGTTGACGTGCGCGGGCGAAAGCGCGATGGCGGCACATGGCGCGCCGAGGCCGGCCGTGCCCCCATCCTGCAAGGCATCTCATGAGCCCTCTCGATCGACTGCGCCCCGCCGCCGCGGCCGCCCCGGAAAGCGGCATCGTCGCCGTGATGAACTATGGCCGGACGCTCGACGGCGTCATCCCGCTCTGGGCCGGCGAGGGGGATCTTGCGACGCCGCAGTTCATCCGGGATGCCTCGGCGGCGAGCCTTGCCGCCGGCGAGACCTTCTACACCTGGCAGCGCGGCCTGCCGGAACTGCGCGAGGCACTTGCCCGCTACACCGAGCGCACTTTCGGGCAGCCGGTCTCGGCCGACCGTTTCTTCGTCACCGGCTCGGGCATGCAGTCGATCCAACTGGTGATCCAGGCTTTGGCCGGCGAGGGCGACGAGATCGTCTTCATCGGCCCGGCCTGGCCGAACTTTGCCGCCGCCGTCGGCGTCGCGGGCGGACTGGCGCGCGAGGTGCCGCTCGACTGGACCGAGAGCGGCTGGCAGCTCGACCTCGCCAAGCTCAGGGCCGCCATCGGCCCGAAGACCCGCGGCCTCTTCGTCAACACCCCGTCCAACCCCAGCGGCTGGACCGCCGACCGCCAGATGCTGGTCGACATCCTCGCCATCGTCCGCGAGTCCGGCATCACGCTGATCGCCGACGAGATCTACAACCGCTTCCACTATGCTGGCGGGCGGGCGCCGTCCTTTCACGACATCATGCAGCCGGACGAGCCGATCTTCTTCGTCAACTCGTTCTCCAAGAACTGGGCGATGACCGGCTGGCGGGTCGGCTGGATCGAGTGCCCGGCGGTGTTCGGCACGGTCCTGGAAAACCTCATCCAGTATTCGACCTCGGGCGTCGCCGCCTTCATGCAGCGCGGTGCGATCGCCGCGCTCGACCACGGCGAATCCTTCATCGTCGAGCAGGTCGAGCGGGCGCACAAGGCACGCGACATCCTCACCGGGGCGTTGCTGTCGACCAATCGCGTCGCCATCGTCGCCCCGGAAGGCGCGTTCTATTCCTTCTTCTCGATCGACGGCATCTCGGACACCCGCCAGGCGGCCTTCGACATCCTCGACGACGTGCGCGTCGGCCTCGCCCCCGGCACCGCCTTCGGCTCGTCCGCCGGCACCTTCCTGCGCGCCTGCTTCCACCGCCGTCTAGACGAGGTGGAAATGGCCGCCGACCGCCTCCAGGGGTGGATCCGGCGACAGGCCTGATCCGTCATGCGCATGCCCCGCCTCGCCGCATTCGCCCTGACGCTGGTGCTCGCCGCCGCCGGGGGCACAGTCGCCGCGCTGCTCGACCTGCCGGTCGCCTGGCTGCTGGGCTCGGCGCTGTTCGTCTCGATCGCCAGCCTCTGCGGCATCGACACGCGCCTGCCCGACGGCGTCCGCAACGCCACCTTCATCGTGCTCGGCATCCAGGCCGGCGCGGGCGTGACGCCCGCGGTGGTCGACCAGCTGGCGCTGTGGCCGCTGTCCTTCGCCATCCAGATGCTCGGCGTCGTCGCGGTGACGACGGCGACCTACTTCTTCCTGCGCAGGAGCTTTGGCTGGGACAAGTCGACGGCGCTGTTCTCGGCGCTGCCGGGGGCGATGTCCTTCGTCCTTGCCGCCGCGTCCGAGACGCGGGCCGACATGACGCGGATCACCGTCGTGCAAAGCGTTCGCCTGCTGCTGCTGCTCGGCGCGCTGACGCCGACACTGGCTTGGCTGGAGGGCGGGGAGGGTATTCTCGCCGCCAGCCGCGGCACCGACGGGCCGCTCAGCGAATACGCCATTCTCTTAGGCGTCAGTCTCGTGGCGGCCTGGTTTGGCCATCTCTCGCGCGTGCCGGGCGGGATCCTGCTCGGCGCCCTTGCTGCCAGTGCCGCGCTGCATGTCAGCGGCCTCGCACCGGTGGCGGTGCCACAGCCGATCGCGATCGTGGCGCTGGTGTTCCTGGGCGTGCTGATCGGCAGCCGGCTGAAGCCGGAAAACCGCCGCGCCATGCTGGAGCTGTTGCCGGCCTCGCTCGGCGCCTTCGCCATCGGGCTGGGGCTCTCCGCCTGCGCTGCCCTCATCGCCTTCCAGACGCTCGGCATCGGCTTCGGCAAGGTCGCGCTGGCCTATGCGCCCGGCGCGCTGGAGGCGCTGACCGTGCTCGCCTACCAGTTCAACCTCGACCCGGCCTATGTGGCGGCGCACCACGTGGTGCGCTTCGTCTGCATCGCGCTGCTGGTGCCAGTGCTGGCGCGGCGCATGGCCGTCCCGGTCACGCCGCCCGCCAGCGCCGACGAGGGTTCTGGGGGCGGCGAGCGGCGCGGCTGAGCGACGACAGTTGACCGGCGCCGGCTGCCGTCAGCCGCCGGCCTTCGACATCACCAGCGGCATCACCACGCGCTCTGCCGCAACGTCCACCCGACGGTCGGCGGCGAACGGGATGCCGACGGCCTGCCAGGTCTCGACCAGCGCATCGCGCAGCGTGTCGATCAGGTCGTCGCCGTGCAGTGGCGTCGGGGTGATGCGCAGCCGCTCGGTGCCGCGCGGCACGGTCGGGTAGTTGATCGGCTGGATGTAGATGCCGTGCCTCTCCAGCAGATGGTCGCTCGCCTTCTTGCAGAGATCGGGATCCCCGACGTGGATTGGCACGATGTGCGTCGCCGACGGCATCACCGGAAGGTCTGCGGCTGCGAGGACGGTCTTCGCCCGTGCGGCTTGCCGCTGCTGACTGTCGCGCTCGGCCTGCGAGGCCTTGAGGTGGCGGATCGAGGCGGTGGCGGCCGCGGCCAGCGCCGGGGGAAGCGCGGTGGTGAAGATGAAGCCTGGCGCATAGGAGCGCACCGCGTCGATCACTGCCGCGCTGCCGGTGATGTAGCCGCCGAGCACGCCGAACGCCTTGGCGAGCGTGCCCTCGATCACGTGGATTCGGTGGGCCACGCCGTCCCGCTCGGAAATGCCCCCGCCGCGTGCGCCGTACATGCCGACCGCATGCACCTCGTCGATATAAGTCATCGCGTTGTAGCGCTCGGCGAGTGCGACGATCGCCTCGATCGGCGCGATGTCGCCGTCCATCGAGTAGACGCTCTCGAACACGATCAGCTTCGGCCGCTCGGGATCGGCCGCCTTCAAGAGCTCCTCCAGGTGCGCGACATCGTTGTGGCGGAACACCTGCTTGCGGGTGCCGGCCTTGCGCACGCCCTCGATCATCGAGGCGTGGTTGAGCTCGTCGGATAGAATCAGGCAGTCCGGCAGAAGTTTCGCGATGGTCGAGATCGACGCCTCGTTCGACACGAAGCCGGAGGTGAAGACCAGCGCCGCCTCCTTGCCGTGCAGGTCGGCCAGCTCGCGCTCGAGGAGCGTCAGCGGATGGCTGTTGCCGGAGATGTTGCGGGTGCCGCCGGCGCCGGTGCCCATGCCCGACACGGCCGTCTGCATCGCGCCGACGACCGCGGGATGGTGGCCCATGCCGAGATAGTCGTTCGAGCACCAGATGGTAATTTCGCGCGCGACGCCATCGTTGCGCCAGACTGCGGTTGGAAAACGCCCGACGATCCTTTCGAGATCAGCAAACACCCGGTAGCGTCGCTCGGCATGCAACGCTTCGATCGCGGATTCAAAATGGCCCTGATAGTCGATCATTGAGAATTTCCTTTCGAGAAACGTTCTAAAAGGGCCGGCGCGCGAAGTCCACGTTACTGCGAGCGCCAGATTGTCCACCCCATCAGACACTTGGAGTAGAGACCCATGACCAACCTCCCGATCATGACCGCGGCCGGCGCACGGTGAGCGTCCTCGTCACCGGCGGCGCCGGCTATATCGGCAGCCACATGGTTCTCGGCCTGCTCGACCGCGGCGAGAGCGTCATCGTCCTCGACAACCTCGTCACCGGCTTCGACTGGCTGGTCTCGCCCGGGGCGACGCTGGTGCAGGGAGATATTGCGGATCAGGCGCTGGTCGGCCGGTTGATCGCCGAGCACGGCATCGACGCGATCGTCCACTTCGCCGGCTCCGTCGTGGTGCCGGACTCGGTGTCGGACCCGCTCGGCTACTACCTCAACAATACCGTCAAGACGCGTGATCTCATCGCCGCGGCGGTGGCGGGCGGTGTGCCGCACTTCATCTTCTCCTCGACCGCGGCGGTCTACGGCATGGCCGGCCTCGGCCCGGTCTCGGAGGACAACCTCCTGAAGCCGCAATCGCCCTATGGCCGGTCCAAGCTGATGAGCGAGATGATGCTGGAGGACGCCGCCGCGGCGCATCCGATCCGCTACACCGCGCTGCGCTACTTCAACGTCGCCGGCAGCGATCCGGCCGGCCGGTCGGGCCAGTCGACGAAAGGCGCGACGCACCTCATCAAGGTCGCGGTCGAGACGGCGCTCGGCAAGCGTCCGGCGATCGACATCTTTGGCGACGACTACCCGACACCGGACGGCACCGCCGTGCGCGACTACATCCACGTCACCGACCTGATCGCGGCCCATCTGGCGGCGCTCGACCGGCTGCGCGCCGGCGGTGAGAACATCGTCGCCAATGTCGGCTACGGCCTCGGCTACTCCGTCCGGCAGGTGCTCGACGTCGTCCGCGCGGTGCACGGCGCCGACTTCACCATTCGCCAGGGCGGCCGGCGCGCCGGCGATCCCGCCAGCATCGTCGCCAACGCCGACCGCGCCAGGACGGAACTCGGCTGGGTGCCGGCTCATGACGATCTCGAGGAGATCGTCGGCCATGCCATCGCATGGGAACAGCACCTGATGCGCCGCAACGCCGAATAGCGAGTCCCACGCGATATCGCCCGTGCCGGAGGGGCTCACTCCTCCGGCACGGTCTCATCATTGTCCCCGCCCATCGCCGAGGGCCGCTGGCGCCGTGCCCGCGCCTGTTCCTTCCGTCGCTTCAGGTTTTCCTTCAGCGCCTCTTCCTGGCGGGCAAGCCGTTGCTCGGCAGCGATCTCGGATGGCTTCTTCTCGGTCATGGCGTTCCCGCTTCGTCGTCGCCGCGGATCGCCCGTCCCAGCGCGTCCTCGCTCGTCTCCGGCGGGTGCCAGCCGAGTTGGCGCTCGATCTTGCCGGTGTCGAGCACGAAGCTGCCGAACAGACGCTCGAACGTTTCCTGTCGGCTGAGCCGGGCGGCGAGCGTCGCCAGGACTTTTCGCGGAAACGGCAGCACCCGCGGCTCCCGCCCGAGGCCGCGCCGCAGGGCCGCGATCATCTCGCCCAGCGACATCGGCTCGGCATCCGCGACGAGGAACGTCTCGCCCGCCGCCGCCGGGTGCGTCAGGCAGACGGCGAGAGCGTCGGCCGCATTGCTGACCGACAGGATGCTGCGCCGTGCCGGATCGCCGAGCGGAAAGGGCAGGCGGGTCCGTGCCAACTGGATCAGCGCCGCGATGCTGCCGCGCCCACCCTTGCCGTAGACCGAGGGCGGCCTGAGCACGCAGACCTCCAGCCCCGTTCGGGCGGCAACTTCCCAGAGCGCCGTCTCGGCGGCGAGCTTCGATTCCGCATAGGGGTTCTGCGGGGAGGGCAAGGTGCTCTCGGTGATCGGCCGGCCCGCGATAGGCGTCTGCACCAGTGCCGTCGAGGCGAAGACAAACCGTTGGACCCCCTCGGCCGCCGCACGCTCGGCGAGCGCCCGCGTCCCGTCGACGTTGACCCTCGTCAGCCAGGCCGGATCGCGGGAGGCGCCGTCGTGCCGGCTGGGATTGAGCGCGGCGAGATGGACGACCGCTTCCACCCCCGGCGGCCAGCCTTGCCATCTGCCGATGGTGGCGAGGTCGGCGGGCGCCGAACCTTCGCCGCGCCGGAGGATGAGGACGTCGTGCCCGTCCGCCCGGAGACGCGGGACGAGATGCCGGCCGATGAAGCCGCTGGCGCCGGTGACGAGAATGCGCAAGGCGATAGGTTCTCCGAGACGCGAGGCCAAGCCGATTGACGCATCGGATGCGCCGGGCGATACCGCCCCTTCAAGGCGCTTTGGCGCGGGAAGACAAGGGCCGGCCGCCATCGCACCGCCGTTCCCAGATCATGCCGAGGGGCCGAGCCAGATGAAGCGCCTGTTCGACGTCACCGTCAGCCTCGTCGGCCTTGTCGTGATCGGCTGGGCGATCCTGCTGCTGGCTCTCCTGGTGAAGCGCGATTCGCCCGGACCCGGCATTTTCGCGCAAGCCCGCGTCGGCCGGAACCGCGCGGTGTTCACCTGCTACAAGCTGCGGACCATGCGGGTCGAAACCGTCTCGGCTGCCTCGCACGAGACGCCGGCCTCGGCGGTGACGCCGCTCGGCCGCAACCTCCGCCGGTTCAAGCTGGACGAACTGCCGCAGCTCTGGAACGTCCTAAAGGGCGAGATGAGCTTCGTCGGCCCGCGTCCTTGCCTGCCGATCCAGACCGCGCTCATCACGGCCCGCGACCAGCGCGGCGTCTACGCCCTGCGGCCGGGCATCACCGGGCTCGCGCAGGTGCAGGGCATCGACATGTCGGAGCCTGAAAAGCTCGCCGCCATCGACCAGGCTTATCTGGAGACCCGCAGCTTTTTCGGCGATCTCGGCCTGATCCTGCGCACCGTGACCGGGGGCGGGCAAGGCGACCGCGTCAAGCTCTGAGGCGGTCCACGACTTCCAAAGCCCGGTGGGAGTGGTAGATAGGGCTGAGCTCTCCGCCACCGTCCTGCCTGTTCCCGCCTTGCCTGAAAGTTCCCGATGATCGATCGCATTGGCTTTGCCGCCGAACTCGACGCCCATGCCGACCGCCACGGCCCGATCACCATCGGGCTCGCCGGCGCGGGGCAGATGGGCACCGACATCGTCGTGCAGGTCGCGCTGATGAACGGCGTACGGATCGGCGCCATCGCCGCCAGCCGCCCGACCCGGCCGATGGAGGCGATCGCGCTCGCCGGACACGATGCCGGGCATGGGCGCGTCGTCGTCACCGCATCCGAGATCGACCGCACGATCGAGGCCGGCGGCATCGCCGTCACCGACGATCTCGCGGCGCTCTGCGCGGCCGGCCGTATCGACGTGATCGTCGACGCCACCGGCAGCCCCGACGTCGGAACCTTCCTGGCGCTGGAGGCGATCCGCAACGGCAAGCACATCGTCATGCTGAACGTCGAGGCCGACATCACCGTCGGCCGGCATCTGGCGGCCGAGGCCAAGCGTGCCGGCGTCGTCTACACCGGCTCGGCCGGCGACGAGCCCGCCGCGACGCTGGAACTGATCGCCTTCGCGCAGACCCTCGGCATGGACGTCGTCGCCGCCGGCAAGGGCAAGAACAATCCGCTGCGTTTCGATGCCGTGCCGGCCGAATACGAAAAGGAGGCCCGCGAGCGCGACATGAATGCGCGCATGCTGGTCGAGTTCATCGACGGCTCGAAGACCATGGTCGAGATGACCGCCATCGCCAATTGCACGGGTCTTGTCCCGGATGTCGCCGGCATGCACGGTCCCGAGGCGACGATCGAGAACCTTGCCCAGGTGCTGTGCACCGAGGCCGACGGCGGCATCCTCTCGGCAGCCGGCCGGGTCGACTACACCATCGGCAAGGGCGTCGCGCCCGGCGTCTTCTGCATCGCCAAGCCTCGGCACGGCCGGGCGATCGAGCGCATGGCGGACCTCAAGGTCGGTCCCGGTCCGTGCTTCGCGCTGGTCCGGCCGTTCCACCTCACGAGCCTCGAGACGCCGCTCTCGGCGATCCGCGCGGTGATGTACAAGCGACCGGATATGGTGGCGCTGGACCGGCCGGTGGCCGAATGCGGCGCCGTCGCCAAGCGCGACCTGAAGCCGGGCGAAATTCTCGGCCGGATCGGCGAGAGCGAGTATCGCGGTTTCGCCATGGAATGGCGGGAGGCGCGCGTCGCGAAGGCCTTGCCGCTGGGCCTTGCCGAAAAGGCGGTGGTGTCGAAGCCGATCCGGCTCGGCGAACTCCTGACCCACGAGAACTGCACCGCCGACGGGAGCCTCCTCGTCACCCGTATCCGCCGCGAGCTCGACGCCGCCGACGCCCGCTTCGCCGGCTGAGACCGGGATGGCGGCCATCCCGGTCCGTCCCTCTTCCGACGCCTTGCGCATCGTCAGCTGGAACATCCACGGCAGCGTCGGCGGTGACGGGCGCTGCGATCCGGAGCGGATCCTCGCGCACCTCCGGGCGATCGATCCCGATATCCTCGCCTTGCAGGAAGTCGACGGCCGCACACATTTCGGCCGGATGGCTGGCGCCTTCGAGTTTTTCGCGGCCGCGCTCGGTGGCTTCCGTGTCGAGGCCCGGATGGTGCAGCGGCCCGGGCGCGACTACGGGCATCTCCTCTGGAGCCGCTGGCCGATCGCTGTGGAGGCGGCGCACCGGCTTCCGGGTGGCCGGATCGAGCCTCGCGGCGTGATCGACGCCGTCATCGCCGCGCCCACCGGCCCCTTGCGGGTGCTCTCGACGCACTTCGGCCTCTGGCCCGGCGATCGGCGGCGTCAGGCCAGCTGGGTGGCGCGGCTAGTGTACCCGGAGGGGGGAACGGCCGAGGTGCCGCCGACCATTGCCCTCGGGGACTTCAACGAGTGGCGCACTGCCGGTGCCGTGCACAAGGCGCTGTCGGCGGTGCTGCCGGTGTTCGCAAACCCCGTGACATGGCCGTCGCGCCGTCCCTTCGTGCGGATGGACCGGCTCTATGCATCGGAAGGCGTAGTTCTTTCCGCGATGTCGACGGCGGCCGAGGCTGCCGGTGCATCCGATCACCTGCCCCTCGTCATCGATCTCGTCCTGCCGCCGGCCGGTTGAGCGTCAGGCGCCCTTCGGTTCCATCAGCGCGGCGATCAGCTCGTCGTCGTCGAACGGCTTGAGAAAGACCTTTTCGGCGCCCCAGACTTCGGCGAGCGAGCTCATCGCTTCGATGGTCAGCCGTGGTCCGCCGCCGGTGACGCCGAAGATCCGCATGTTCGGCTTGCGGCCGCGGATTTCCTTCAGCAGCCGAAGGCCGTCCATTTCGGGCATCCACATGTCGGTGACGAGGACGTCGAAATCATCCTTATCGAGCGCGGCCAGCGCCTCGACGCCGTTGCCCGCGCCGGTGACGGCATAGCCGGCCGATTCGAGGGCGATCGCCAGCGATTCGCGTACCGTCATCACATCATCCACCACGAGCGCCTTCAGGCGGGGTGTCTGGGTTTCCAGCGTTTCCATGGTCGTCCTTTCGGATGGGGAAGAAGATGGTCACGGTCGTTCCGTGGCCAGGAGAAGAGTCGAGGGTGATCCAGCCGCCGTAGCCGCGCACGATCCGCTGCACGACGTAGAGACCGACACCGGTGCCGCGGCCGTCAACCTTCGTCGAGAAGAAAGGCTGCATGGCACGACGCCGAACGTTTTCCTCCATGCCGGCGCCGTTGTCGGCGATGCTGAGCCGTGCGCCGTCGTCGAGCTTCGACAGCGAGACGGTGATGGTGCCGGCGCCGTTCATGGCATGCACCGCATTCGACACGAGGTTGCCGACGATCTGCAGGATGTCGCCGACCTTCACCGACACCGTGGTGCATTCCTCGATCACCGTGTCGACGCGCATGCTGGCGGGAAGGGCAGGGCGGACCGCATCGACGCCGTGCTCCACCGCGGTGCTGATTGGCCGGTCGATGTCCTTCCAGCGTTCGCCGCGGGTCGATTGCAGGAGCTCCGAGACCACCGTCGCGGCTTGCCGGCTGGAGATGTCGATGAGGTCCATCATCCGCGTGCTCTCGGGATCGGCGGTCGGACCGGTCCGCAGGCGCAGACGCTTGGTGAGGTTGATGATGGGGTGGATGAGGTTGTTGATCTCGTGCGCCACGCTGCCGGCGAGCTGCCCGAGCGCGAACATCTGCTGCTCCACCAGCCGGCGGCTCTCGCGCTCGACCTCCTCGGTCACGTCGCGGATCAGGCCACGATAGACCGCGCTGTGCCCGCGATGGCGGTGCGCCGAGGCGGTGATCGGCCTGCCGCTGATGCTGATCCAGACGTCGCGCTCGCCGTCGGCCATCCGCAGCCGGCGGTCGTCGAAGGGATGCCGGCCGGCCACCGCCTCGCGCAGCGGGCGGACGAAATCTGGCGATGTCGCCTCCGCCAGACGCTCCAGGAATCGTTCGCCGAGGCCGAAGCGCACCTGCTCGAGCTGCTGGCCGGTGAAGAAGACGAGATTACCGTCGCCGTTGATCTCCCAGAAGATGTCGGTGCCGACCTCGGCGAAGGCCCGGAAGCGTTCGGCGTTGTGCAGGATCTCGGCGCGCAGCCTCGCCTCGCGCTTCTGGATGTCGACCGAGGCGATGATCGTGAACAGCACCAGCGACGCCGCGATTCCGAACAGTAGGCTCGTGTCGACCGCGGGGCCGGTGCCGATGCCCGGCGCCACGTCGAGGAACAGGCGCACGCTGCCGGCCACCAAGGACGGCAGCCAGGCGAGGACGAAGATCGCCGAGCGCCATGCATTGCCCCGGACGCCGGAGAGCGCCGAGACCAGAGCGAGGCAGATGGTGGCAAGGCCGAGATAGGGCGAGACCTGGCGCAGGATGCCGATGCCGGCGAGGTCGTCGACGACCGCCAGGGCGGCACTGAAGGCCAGAAGGACCATCCATGCCCGCACGAAAGGGTAGAGCCAGGGCTGCAGCTTCTGCAGGCGCAGAAAGCTCGTCTGGAAGCCGGTGAAGCTGAAGTAGATCAGCAGCGCAGAGGTTAGCGCCAGCACACGCGAGACGCCGCCGCCGCTGGCGAACAGCGTCTCTAGGAAGGAGTTGGCCGAGACGATGTAGAGAAGGCCGCTGGCGATGCACGCGGCGAGCCAGAGATTGGTCCGGCTGCGCAGAAACAGGCCCAGCGCGAGGATGTAGATGAGGATCGCGCTCATGATGCCGATCATCACCGAGAGGATCGAGGTCTCGGTGTCGTACATGGCGAACAGCGTCCGGAAGTCGGACAGCCAGACAAGCCCCTGCATCGAGGACACCGTCGAAATCTGGATATAGATCTCGGCGCCCTGCAACTCCGCCGGATCCAGCATGAAGACGGGGTAGCGGAACGCTTCGCTGCGGCCGGTCGTCCGGTCCTCGCTCTTCCAGCTCTGGGTGCTGAGGCCGCGCGGCGATTTCACGTAGAGCTCGACATGCTGCAGCCGCGGTTCGCGGATCGAGATCGCCAGTGGGGGCTTCCAGCCGGATGCCAGCAGCTTGCTGACATAGGGCACGTCGAAGCTCAGCCAGAAGCGGGAGCGCTCCGGTCCAGCGATGCCTTCGTTGGGCGTCGTCCCCGCCTTGTGGCGGAAGAGTGCGCTCTTCTGCGCCAGCACGTCGTCGATGGTGAGCAAGCCAGTCTCATCGACGAAGCTCGAAGCCGAAGGGCCGACGAAGAGCGACAGGCGATCCGGACTGGACTGGCAGCCCGACAGAATTAGCAGCATCGGCAGAAGCAGCAGCCAGTAGCGCACCGTGGTCAGAAGCCCCGTCAAGCCGTTACCCATCCGTTTTTCATGTCTTATCCCGCCGATGCGCCGGCAGCGCATCGCCATCCTTTACGTCAGGATTCGTCGAGATCCGGCATGGTCGACCGGATGGCGATCTCCAGGCCGTTGGCGAGGCACTCGCGGTCCGTGGTGCTCAGCACTTCCAGCGCCGCCGCCACCGACTGCAGCGGGTCATCGGCAAGGACGCGGCGACCGAGTTCGGTGAGATCGAGCTGCTCGGCGCGGCCGCGGCCGATCGTGCCGGCCTTGACCAGAAGGCCCTTGGTGATCAGCGTGCGGACGGTTCTGGCCACGGCACCCGAGGCGAGGCCCTGGAACCTCGCAAGATCGATGGCCGTGCGGCGCTGCGGGGGAGCGCCCTCGAGATATCGTATGGCGGCCCACTGCGCCGGGAAGAGATCCGCCGCGTAGCCTTGGCTGTGGATGCGACGGGCGACTTGCTCGAGAAGGCTCGCAAGCGCGGCGGCAGAAATAGCCTGAGTAGTCAAAAGACCTCCACGAAAGCGCATCTGCTCCAAGCAGACGGCCTCATTGATTCTGCCGAAATCGCACGGCAGCTTGGCGGGTTTCCTGATCGTGTCAATGTCTTGATGTAACGGCATGCCTGAAGACAACGTATTCCGCTTCAGTAGCACTTCGCTACCCCAAGGCTCTACTGGCCTCTGAAGTCTTTCATTATCATGAACAGGAAATCGTCTCGGTCAGTTACCATCTGTGCCCTGAGCAAATAACATTGCTTGACAAATCCATGCTTACGAGGAGGAATTTGCGCCGGAGCCGACGCTGTCCACCGCTTGCGGGACGCAGCGTTGGCATGCTTGTAACCGTTGCCTAGCAGGCGATGCCGGCCGACATGCCGCTGTCATCCGCCACTGCTATGCGAATTGCCGATCCGGCATCGTGCCGTAAATTCCGCGGTGGCTCTTCGGGCCGGGCGGGTCTTGAGGGGTTGACCATGAAAACTCACCTGATGCGGGCGGTATCCGCCGTTGCCTTGATCGCGATGTCGCCATCGCTGGTGCATGCGGCGTCGATGGACGAGCTGATCAAGGCTGCGAAGGCCGAAGGCCAGCTGACCACCATCGCGCTGCCGCACGACTGGTGCGGCTATGGCGCCATGATCGAGGGCTTCAAGGCCAAGTACGGCCTGACCGTCAACGAGCTGAACCCCGATGCCGGCTCGGGCGACGAGATCGAGGCGATCAAGGCCAACAAGGGCAATACCGGCCCGCAGGCGCCCGATGTCATCGACGTCGGCCTGTCCTTCGGCCCGACCGCCAAGGCCGACGGCCTGATCCAGCCCTACAAGGTCGCGACCTGGGACGAAATCCCGGCCGATGCCAAGGATGCCGACGGCCATTGGTATGGCGACTACTACGGCGTGCTCGCCTTCGAGGTGAACAAGGATATCATCAAGGACAGCCCGACCGACTGGGCCGACCTCCTGAAGCCGGAATTTGCGAACTCCGTCTCGCTCGCCGGTGATCCGCGCACCGCCAACCAGGCCATCCAGGGCGTCTACGCGGCGGGCCTCTCGGCTGCCGGCGGCGATGCCAGCAAGGCTGCGGAAGCGGGCCTCGACTTCTTCGGCAAGCTCAACAAGGCCGGCAACTTCGTCCCGGTCATCGGCAAGTCGGCCTCGCTCGCGCAGGGCGCCACCCCGATCATCATCCGCTGGGACTACAACGCGCTCGCCGACCGCGACACGCTGGCCGGAAACCCCGACGTCGACGTCGTGGTGCCGAAGACCGGCGTCATCGCCGGCGTCTACGTCCAGGCGATCAGCGCCTTCGCCCCGCACCCGAACGCCGCCAAGCTCTGGATGGAATACCTCTATTCCGACGAAGGCCAGCTGAACTGGCTGAAGGGCTACTGCCACCCGATCCGCTTCAACGCGATGTCGAAGGCCGGCAAGATCCCGGCCGACCTCCTCGCCAAGCTGCCGCCGGCAGCCGCCTACGAGACCGCCGTGTTCCCGACCCTCGACCAGCAGAACGCGTCGAAGGCGAAGATCACCGCCGAGTGGGACAAGGCCGTCGGCGCCAACGTCCAGTAATCCAGCTTCAAAGCCTTTTCCCGCCGCCGGTCTCCCGGCGGCGGGAATGCCTGGGACAAGCGCGGGCGACCGCTTGCCAGGCAGATACGCCTTCTCCTACGCTGCCCCTCGGTAGCGGCCTGTTCAGCGTCATCTCCGACGCCACCACCCCATCCGATCGGCAGATGTCCTTGAGCGCCCATTCGACGGAAATCGACATGATGCCGGCGGCCGCTGCCGGGGAGGTGGGTGTGATGCTCGGCTCGGCCGGCCCGGCTGCAAAGCGCCGGGGCATGTCGATGGCCTGGCTCGGCATCGTTCCCTTCATCGCCTTTGCCGGCCTGTTCCTGATCCTGCCGACCCTCTACCTGATCGTCGGCGCCTTCCAGGACGCGCAAGGCAACTTCACGCTCGTCAACGTCGCCAGCCTGTTCGAGCCGTCGATCCTCTCGGCCTACAAGATCAGCATCCAGATCTCGCTCGCCTCGGCCGCGCTCGGCGCGCTGTTCGGCTTCATGCTGGCCTATGCCGTGGTCAAGGGGGGCTTGCCGGGTTCGATCCGGCCGACGCTGATGACCTTTTCCGGCGTCGCCTCGAACTTCGCCGGCGTGCCGCTGGCCTTCGCCTTCATCGCCACGCTCGGCCGCCTCGGCCTGCTGACGACGATCCTGTCGGAGGGGTTCGGCATCAACATCTACCGGTCGGGCTTCAACCTGTTGAGCTTCTGGGGCCTGACGCTGACCTACCTCTACTTCCAGATCCCGCTGATGGTGCTGATCATCGCGCCGGCGATCGACGGGCTGAAGCGGGAATGGTCGGAGGCCTCGACGGTGCTCGGCGCGACGCGCTGGCAATACTGGCGGATGGTCGTGCTGCCGGTGCTGGCGCCGAGCCTGCTCGGCTGCTTCCTCCTGCTCTTCGCCAATGCCTTCGGCGCCATCGCCACCGCGTATGCGCTGACCGGCTCCTCGCTCAACATCGTGCCGATCCTCCTCTACGCCCAGATCCGCGGCGACGTGCTGCACAACGCCAACCTCGGCTACGCGCTGGCCTTCGGCATGATCGTCATCACCGGCTGTTCCAACGGCCTCTACATCTGGCTGCGCAGCCGGGCCGAGAGGTGGCAGCGGTGAAGTCCTTCAAGTTCGGTCCCTGGCTCGTCGTCGTGCTCGCCGCGCTGTATTTCCTGCTGCCGCTGATCGCCACCTTCGAGTTCTCGCTGCGCATGCTGCGTGGGGTCTACTCCTTCCAGGCCTACCGCGTCGTCTTCGGCGATGCGCGTTTCCAGCAGACCTTCCTGTTTTCCACCGTCGCCGCGCTCGCCACCATCGTCGTCGGCGCCGTGCTGGTAGTGCCGACCGCCTACTGGGTCCGCCTGCGGCTGCCGCAGCTGCGGCCCCTGATCGAGTTCATCACGCTCCTGCCGCTGGTCATTCCGGCGATCGTGATCGTCTTCGGCTATCTCCGGATGTATAACTCCTCGTCCTTCCTGCCGCTGACCTCGAACGACATGGGCACCAACTTCCTGCTGATCTGCGGCTACGCTACCTTGGCGCTGCCCTACATGTACCGGGCGGTCGACACCGGCCTCGCCTCGATCGACGTGCGCACGCTGACGGAAGCGGCCGAAAGCCTCGGCGCCTCCCGCCGGACGATCCTCCTCAGCGTCATCGTGCCGAACGTCAGGGCAGCGGTCCTGTCGGGTGCCTTCCTGACCTTCGCCATCGTCATCGGCGAATTCGTCTTTGCGAGCCTCCTCAACCGTCCGGCTTTTGGTCCCTATATTCAGAACGTCGGCGCCAACCGCGCCTACGAGCCGGCAGCGCTGGCCGTGGTGGCCTTCGCGATCACCTGGGCCTGCATGGGGCTGCTGCAGGTCTTCGCCGGCGGTCCGAAAGAGCACAAGCGGTGATCCTTCTTCTCGTTTCAGGAACAATCCGATGAGCTTTCTCGAACTCAAGGGCCTGAAGAAATCCTACGGGCCGAACACCGTGGTGCACGGCGTCGACCTGTCGATCGAGAAGGGCGAGTTCGTCTCCTTCCTCGGCCCTTCGGGCTGCGGCAAGACCACCATGCTGCGCATGGTCGCCGGCTTCGAGACGCCGACCGAGGGCCAGATCATCATTGACGGCAAGGACGTGACCCACCTTCCGCCGAACGGCCGCAAGATCGGCATGGTGTTCCAGGCCTATGCCCTGTTCCCCAACATGACCGTCACCGACAATGTCGCCTTCGGCCTCAAGGTCGCCGGCCGGCCCAAGGCCGAAATCGCCGCCCGCGTCGCGGAAATGCTCGATCTCATCAAGCTGGGGCACCTCGGCGACCGCTATCCCTACCAGCTCTCCGGTGGCCAGCAGCAGCGCGTGGCGCTGGCCCGGGCGCTCGCGGTCAAGCCGCAGGTGCTGCTGCTCGACGAGCCGCTGTCGGCGCTCGACGCCAAGATCCGCGTCTCGCTGCGCGAGGACATCCGCAACCTGCAGCGCCAGCTCGGCATCACCGCGATCTTCGTCACCCATGACCAGGAGGAGGCGCTCTCGATCTCCGACCGCATCGTGGTGATGAACGAGGGCCGGGCCGAGCATGTCGGCACCCCGTTCGAGATATACAACCGGCCGAAGACGCGGTTCGTCGCCTCGTTCATCGGCACGCTTAGCGTGCTGGAGGGGGTCGCCTCCGGTGAAAGCCGGATGAGCATCGAGGGCCAGGAGATCATCGTCCCCGCCAACGCCAATCCGCAGGGCACGCCGCTGACCCTTGCGCTGCGCCCCGAGGCGCTGTCGCTGCAGCCGGGCCTCGACCGGACCAACAGCCTCAATGGCCAGATCGAGGACGTCCACTTCCTCGGCTCGGTTGTGCGGATGCGGGTTCGCCTCGGCCATAACTCGCTGCTGCTCGATGCCTTCAACAGCCCCGCCGCCCCGCCGCCGGCGCGCGGCGAAACCGTCAGCGTCCACTTCGCGCCGGGCGATGGGCAGTTGCTCGACCAGCCGATCCGGCATGCCGAGGCCGCCGAGTAGGGGAGACGGCCATAGCCTTGCCACCAGCAGGCGAGGCTTGCGCAATTCATAAGGGATCAATAGCGTTTTGCGCTCGGCAATGACCTTGCCGACAGGGAAACGGGAGATCCAGCCATGCCGACGCCAACGAAAGCCGCCGCCTTCCTCCTGGCCTTGCTGGCGTCTTCGACGTCCGCCTTGGCCGAGGGAGCGGCGGCGCGCGACCCGTTCTTCTGGCTCGGCGAGATGAACAAGGCGACGGCGGTCATCAACACCGAGGAGGGCCTTCTCGACAAGGCGAAGGCGCCGGGTATCGCGAGAGGCATCGCCAAGGTCCTGGCGGATGGCGACAGCAAGGGGGCAAAGCGTCCGGGCACCGTGATCAGCTTCGAGCCGCTGTTGATCGAGGCGGCGGGCGTCGAGGTGACGCTCCTGCATGCCGGACGCTCCAGCCAGGACATGCACGCCACCTACCGCTCGGCGATGCTGCGCGACCGCCTGCTGGCGCTTGCCGACCAGCTGAGCACCACCTCGAAAACGCTGGTTGCGCTGGCCCGGCGGAATGCCGGCACGATCGTCCCGAACTACACCAACGGCGTTGCCGCCCAGCCCAACAGCTACGGCCATTACCTCCTCGGCCATGCCGCCGGCCTGCAGCGCGACGCCGACCGCATCCGCGAGGCCTATGCGCGGATCGACCGATCGCCGATGGGGACGACGGTGCTGAACGGCACCAGCTGGCCGCTGAACCGCGCCCGCATGGCCGACTATCTCGGCTTTGCCGGCATCGTCGACAATGCCTACGACGCCGGCCAGATCTCCTCGACCGAACAGCCGGTGGAGGTGGCGTCGATCGTCACCAGCATCGCCTTGCATGCCGGCGCCTTCATCGAGGACGTGATGACGCAGTATGCCCAGCCGCGGCCGTGGATTCTGCTGCAGGAGGGTGGCGGCAACACCTATGTGTCGAGCGCCATGCCGCAGAAGCGCAATCCAGGCCTCCTGAACGACACCCGCCAGTCCGCCTCGACCGCCGTGACGTTGGCTATGGGCCCGGTCATTCAAGCGCACAACATCACCCCCGGCATGGGCGACGCCAAGGACGTCCGGCAGAACGGCGAGATGATCGAAAGCGCAGTGACCGTGCTGGCGGAGTGGAACGAGGTGCTGGGTGCCCTCGTCATCAATCCCGACCGCGCGCTGGAAGAGCTGAACAGCGACTGGACCGCGTCGCAGGAGATCGCGGACGTCCTGATGCGCAAGTACAAGCTGCCATTCCGGGCCGGCCACCATTTCGCGTCCGAGGTCGTCGACTACGCCAAGGCCAACAACATCAAGCCGAGCGACTTCCCCTATGCCGAGGCGCAGAAGATCTATGCCGTCTCGGCCGGCGAGATGGGCTTGCCCGCCGACGATCTGCCGATGAGCGAGGCCGAGTTCCGCGAGACGCTGGATCCCATCGCCATCATCCGCAACCGGGCGACCGTCGGTGGTCCGCAGCCGGCTGAGATGACGCGCATGCTGGACGCCGCCGACAAGGCTCTCGGCGAGCAGGACGCGTGGATCGCGGCACGGCGCGAGCATATCGATACCGCGCTCGGGCGGCTCGACGCCGACTTCGACAAACTGCTCGCCGGCGGTGGCTGAAGAGAGAAGGGAGGCGCTAGATCCGGGAGGGGAGTTGCGCTTCTCCCCCATGTTCTCGATAAGGAAGCGCCCCTGAGGACGATAGCCTGAAAGGCTTTCGCCTCGCTGCAGTGGCGCAATGCTTCACGGCACGACAAGCCGCTGCAAACGCTTTCGAAGAGACGATGACGATGAGTGACACCAGCGCCCCGGTCGGCGAAATCGGCCGGATCGACGACGGCCTGTTCGACCTGCACGGCGGCCATAAGCGCCGCCGCACCTTCGCGATCATCTCGCATCCCGATGCCGGCAAGACGACGCTGACCGAGAAGCTGCTGTTCGAGAGCGGCGCCATCCGGCTCGCCGGCCAGGTCAAGGAGCGCGGCGAGCGCCGGCGCACCCGTTCGGACTGGATGGAGATCGAGCAGAAGCGCGGCATCTCGATCACCTCCTCGGTGATGACGTTCGAGTATGACGGGCTCGTGCTCAACCTTCTCGATACGCCGGGCCACGCCGACTTTTCCGAGGACACGTATCGCACGCTGACGGCCGTGGACTCGGCGATCATGGTGATCGACGCGGCCAAGGGCATCGAGGCGCAGACGCGCAAGCTGTTCGAGGTCTGCCGCCTGCGCGACATCCCGATCATCACCTTCGTCAACAAGATCGACCGCGAGGGACGCGATCCGCTCGAAATCCTCGACGAGATCATGTCCTCGCTCGCTCTCGACGTCGCGCCGATCACCTGGCCGATGGGCATGGGCACCGATTTCCGCGGCATGGTTACGCTGAACGGGGAGGGCCCGGTCACGCTGACCCGCGCCAACAAGGCGCGCTCGCAGCATGAGAGCCTCGAGGACTTTACCTCGGATCCCGAACTCCTCGCCGACCACATCTTCGGGCCGTCGATCGAGGGCCTTGAGATCGCCCGCATGTCGCTGCCGGCCTTCGACCTCGAAAGCTACCGCGAAGGCCACATGACGCCGGTGATCTTCGGCTCGGCGATGCGCGAGGTCGGCGTGCGCGACCTGCTCGAAGCCGTCTGCCGCTTTGCGCCGTCGCCGCTGCCGCAGCCGGCGCTGCCCGCACCGATCTCGCCGGAAATGGCCGAGGTCTCGGGCTTCGTCCTGAAGGTCCAGGCCAATATGGACCCCAACCACCGCGACCGCATCGCCTTCGTCCGCCTCACCTCCGGCGTGTTCAAGCGCGGCATGAAGCTCCGGAACGTGCGGACCCAGAAGGAGCTGAAGGCGACGAGCCCGATGTTCTTCTTCGCCCGCGACCGCGCGATCGCCGACGAGGCGGTGGCCGGCGACATCGTCGGCATCCCCAACCACGGCACACTGTCGGTCGGCGATACGCTGACGGAGGGCTCGGAGTACAATGTGACGGGCATTCCGAGCTTCGCGCCGGAACTGATCCGCCGTGTGCGCCTGCCGGACACGATGAAGACCAAGCAGCTGGCGAAGGCCCTGAACGACCTCGCCGAAGAAGGCGTCACCCAGGTGTTCCGCCCGGTGATCGGCAGCGCCTGGCTGGTCGGCGTCGTCGGCGCGCTGCAGCTGGAAGTGCTGGCGTCGCGGCTGCAGTCGGAATACGGCGTCGAGGTCGCGCTCGAGCCCGCCGCCTTCGATACCGCCCGCTGGGTGGATTCCGACGATCCAGCCGAGCTCGACCGCTTCATCAAAGCCAACCAAGGCGATCTGGCGAAGGACCGTGGCGACCGCCCGGTCTTCCTGGCGCGCAATTCCTGGGAACTGTCCTACGCCCAGAAGAACTATCCGAAGGTGATCTTCTCGACGACCAAGGAACGGGGCTGAAGCGCTGGGTCGTGACGTGACAGGCCTGCCTCAGGCGGCGAGGCGCTCGGGCGCGAAGTGCAACGTCACCACCAGGCCACTTTCGGCCCAGTGGTAGTTGATGGAGCCGCGGAGGTGTCCCGTGACGCTTCGCTCGACCAGCTTGCTGCCGTAGCCGCCGGGTCCTTTGGGGGCGACGACCCTCGGACCGCCGCTTTCGCGCCAGATCACCGTGACGGCCTCGTCCTGCGCGGAACAGGAGACGTCGAGGGTGCCTGAGTCCACCGACAGCGCGCCGTATTTCAGCGAGTTGGTGGCCA
This sequence comes from Mesocryomonas fontinalis, assembly GCF_055730125.2. NCBI lineage: Bacteria > Pseudomonadati > Pseudomonadota > Alphaproteobacteria > Hyphomicrobiales > Aurantimonadaceae > Mesocryomonas > Mesocryomonas fontinalis. The sequence goes on from NZ_JBUZWG020000001.1 coordinate 397,880, forward strand.
GTTCATGCACGATCAGCGCCAGGATCGTCGTCGCCGCATCGCCGACGCTCATCCGCGGAACGGATACCCTGATACGGCCGCTGAACGCGCCGAGATCATCGTAGGGCGCCAGCAGGACGGTGAGGAGATCGCCGAGCAGCGCCGAGGCTGCCTCCGTCTGTCCGGGGACGGGGCGGACGAGATCGTGCGCGCGTCCGAGGGCGGTTAAGCGCTGCGTCAGTTCGCGCGCCATGTCCTCGGTGGTCGTCGTCGAGCGCGACGTGATGGCCGTGAGCCCGGAAGCGATCGCCAGGAGGTTCTTGACGCGGTGGCTCATCTCGCCGGCCAGCAGTTCGCGGCCTTCCTCGGCCTGCTTGCGGCCGGTGACGTCGATGAAGATGCCGAACATGATCCGTTTGACCATTCCGGCATCGTCGCCCTGGCCGCGCGCCGAGATCCACTTCAGCTCTTCGCCGATCATGATGCGGAAGTCGATCTCGTAGGGGCCGACGATCGCCCGCGTTGCGTTGAAAGCCGCGCGGACGCGGTCGCGGTCGGCGGGGTGGATGTGGGCGGAGAGGTCCTCGAAATTGACGTCGATGCCCTTGGGGATGCCCCAGAGATCATAGGCGGCGTCGTCCATCGCCAGCGCGTCGGTGTCAACATTCCACGACCACAGCGTGACGCCGGCGGCCTCGACGGCCCGAACCAAGTTTTTCGCTTCCCAGAGAAGCGGTTTCAGGGCTTCGGCGGTCGTGGTCATGAATTCTCCAGGCTCGTCCCTTGCCGCCGGACCGCGGTTGGCTCGGTCGCCGCTCCCGTCCTTGCTGCACCGCAAAACCGCAGAAAATCGGCAATATTAAGAGCTGCCGGGGCAATGGCGCCCCAGCGGTCTGTGCCGGGGCGGCGGAGGCCCAAACCAAACAGTCTTAGGCGCTGGGCTTCTTCGGGCGACGCGGCTTGGCATAGGCCTTGTCGCCGCCGGGCCGCGCTGCTCCCGCACTTGCACCCGCGGCACCAGCCTTGACGAACGGCCGCTTGGTCTTCGGCTTGTCGTAGTCGCGCGGCGGGGTATCGCCGCCGCCGGCTTCGGTCGACAGCGAGATGGTGATGTCGTCGGCGTCGATGCCCTTGGCGCTGTCGGCGAACTTCTGCGCCATCGCCTCGCTGATCTCGAACTTGGTCTCGCGGTCGAAGATGCGGATCGCGCCGATGTCGGAGCGCGTGACGTTACCGCGGCGGCAGATCAGGGGCAGCAGCCATTTCGGATCGGCGTTGTTGCGGCGGCCGATGTCCATGTGGAACCAAACGCTCGGGCCGGACGGGCTGCGCGCCGCGTCCCGCTCCTTGCGGGTGCCGCGGTCCTGGCCCGCATTGTCGTAGGTCTTGCCGGGCTTCGGATCGCGCCCGAAGCCTGGATCGAACACATCCTCCGGGGCCGGCAGCCGCGAGCGGTAGATGCGGGCGAGCGCGGCGGCGAGCTCCTCCGGCGAATAGCGGCCGAGGAGGGCCGCGGCGACGCCGTCGTCGTCCTCGGCGTTCGGCTGCAGGATCGGATCGGAAAGCAGCCGCTCCTCGTCGAGCTTCTTGATCTCGTCGACGGTCGGCGCGCCGCCCCAGGTCGGGTGCACCCCGGCTTCCAGCAGCAAGCGCTCGGCCTTGCGGCGGCGCGAGATCGGCACGAGCACGACGGAGATGCCCTTGCGCCCGGCGCGGCCGGTGCGGCCGCTGCGGTGCTGCAAGGTCTCGGCGTCGTTCGGCAGCTCGGCGTGGATGACGAGGCCAAGGTTCGGCAGATCGATGCCGCGGGCGGCGACATCGGTGGCGACGCACACCCGAGCCCGGCCGTCCCGCAGCGCCTGCATGGCGGCGTTGCGCTCGTTCTGGCCAAGCTCGCCGGACAGCGAGACGACGGAGAAGCCGCGCTCCAGCAGGCCGGAATGGAGATGCCGCACGGCCTCGCGGGTGTTGCAGAAGACGATGGCGCTGGTCGGCTCGACGAAGCGCAGGAGATTGACGACGGCGTGCTCTACCTCGTTCGGCGCGATGCGCACGGCGCGGTATTCGATGTCGACATGGCCGGTGGCGCTGCGGGTCGCCTCGATGCGCAGCGCATCGCGCTGGTAGCGCTTGGCGAGCGCGGTGATCGCCTTCGGCAGCGTCGCCGAGAACAGCAGCGTCCGGCGCTCCGGCGGCGTCGCCTCGAGGATGAACTCCAGATCCTCGCGAAAACCGAGGTCGAGCATTTCGTCGGCCTCGTCGAGCACGACGGCCTTGAGCCCGCCGATCAGCAGGCGGCGACGCTCCAGATGGTCGCGCAGGCGGCCGGGGGTGCCGACGACGATGTGAGCGCCGGCCTGCAGCTTCTTCTGCTCGGCGCGGGGATCCATGCCGCCGACGCAGGTGACGATCTTGGCGCCCGTGTGCTCGTAGAGCCATTCGAGCTCCCGGTGCACCTGCAGCGCCAGCTCGCGGGTCGGCGCGACGATCAGCGCCAGCGGCTCGCCGGCGACGTCGAAGCGCTCGGCCTCGCCCAGCAGCGTCTTCGCCATCGCGAGGCCGTAGGCGACGGTCTTGCCGGAGCCGGTCTGGGCGGAGACGATGAGGTCGCGGCCCTCGGCCTTCTCCTCCAGTACGGCGTCCTGCACCGGTGTCGGGTCGTTGTAGTCGCGGTCCTTGAGAGCGCGTTCGAGGGGCAGGCTGGTCGGGCGGAACGGCACGGGCGGTATCCTTCGGAGGGGCGGATCGCTCGGCGGTCCGACGGGGGACCGGCATGGCCATGATCCGGGAAGCGCCTGACCGATCCGGGGACCGACAAAGCACTGAGCGCGGCAGATACCGCAAAGCCAAATAGGCCGGCCTGCTGAGCGTTATGCCCGCGGGTCGGCCTCTGATCGTCAACAGACGTGACGCTGCCGGCGCGGGGCCGGCGGCGGATTACTTCTTGCGCTGCTTGCGGGCGGCGTAGCGCGCGTCGCGGGCTGCCTTGCGCTCGGCCTCGTCGGCGACGACGCGGTTGACGCGCTCGTCGGCGATGGCGCGCTTGGCGGCTTCCTCGGCAGCCTTCTCGGCCTCGAGGGCGGCCAGGCGCTCGGCCTCCTGCTCTGCCTTCAACGCCTGTTCGGCGCGCTTGGCTTCGGCGCGTGCTTCCTTGGCCTCGGCCCGGGCCTTGCGCTCGGCGATCTTCGCCTGCACAGCCGGATCGTTCTCGTCAGGCTTGGCCTTGAACTTTTCGAGGAGCGCCTTCTTGGCGTCCAGCGCTGCGCTGCGACGTTCGGCGAAATCGTTTTCCTTGGGCGTGCTCAATGCAAAAATATACCGACTGAAGAAAAGGGGAGGGACGATCCAGGCCGTCCTGTGTTCAGCAGGGCTCAAGACCAGCTGCCGACATGTGCTTCCGATAGGCCGATGGCGCGCAAAGGTCAAGCTTGCGACCGCTACAGGCCGCGTCGCACCGTCCTTCAACCCGGCCGAAACGCCGCCGCGACCGGATGCCCTTCGATTGACAATATATCGGACGGCTAGATATTGAACCATCCCGCGCCGGCCACAGGGCTGCCACGATCTGCGAGAGGAAACCGCCATGGGGTGCCTTGATCACCGCCGCCTCGCCGCGCAGATCCCGCAGCGTCCCGCGCGAACGTACTGACGGCGCATGGCGAATTCTTCGGTGTCTTCCGGTTTCCGCAAGCCGAGCGTCATTCCGGGTTTCGGCCTGACCTTCGGGTTCACGCTCGTCTATCTTTCCATCATCGTGCTGATCCCGCTGGCAGCCCTCTTCTTGCGCGCCGCCGGTGTCGGCTGGGAGGGCTTCGTCGCGATCGTCATGGATCCGCGGACGATCGCGGCGCTGAAGCTGACCTTCGGCGCCTCGCTGGCTGCCGCCATCCTGAACGCCATTTTCGGACCGCTGCTGGCTTGGGTCCTGGTGCGATACCAGTTTCCCGGTCGGCGATTCGTCGACGCGATGATCGATCTGCCGTTCGCTCTGCCGACCGCGGTCGCCGGCCTGACGCTTGCCGCCCTCTACAGCCAGAACGGCTGGATCGGCCAGTTCCTGGTGCCGTTCGGCATCAAGGTGGCCTATACGCCGCTCGGCGTGATCGTGGCGCTGACCTTCGTCAGCCTGCCTTTCATGGTCCGCACGGTGCAGCCGGTGATCGAGGAGCTCGACCGCGGCTACGAGGAGGCGGCGGCAACGCTCGGCGCCAATCGCCGCCAGACGATCTGGCGGGTCATCCTTCCCTCGCTGTTCCCCGCCATTCTCACCGGTTTTGCGCTCTCGCTGGCGCGCGCCGTCGGCGAGTACGGCTCGGTGATCTTCATCGCCGGCAACCAGCCGTATTATTCCGAGATCGTCCCGCTGCTCATCGTCTTCCGGCTGGAAGAGTTCAACTATGCCGGAGCGACCACGCTGGCCGCACTGATGCTGATCATCTCTTTCGTCATCCTCCTGACGATCAATCTCATCCAGGCCTGGAGCCGCAGGAGGTTCGGATATGGCGGATGACCGCATGAGCCCCGCAGTGCCGCAGGCGCGCCGCAAGACGCGGCGGCCAGTGACCAGTGAGACGCCGGCGGTGAAGTGGACGCTGATCGCCATCAGCCTCGTCTTCCTCGGCCTGTTCCTGTTCCTGCCGCTCGTCACGGTCTTCTACGAGGCGTTCAAGGATGGCGTCGGTGTCTACTGGGAGTCGATTTCCGAGCCCGACACGGTGGCGGCGATCAAGCTGACGCTGCTGATCGCGGCGATATCGGTGCCGTGCAACCTCGTCTTCGGCATTGCCGCCGCCTGGGTCGTCGCGAAGTTCGAGTTCAAGGGCCGCAGCCTCCTGATCACCTTGATCGACCTGCCGTTCTCGGTGTCGCCGGTCATCGCGGGCCTCGTCTATGTGCTCCTGTTCGGCGCCGGCGGCTATTTCGGCCCTTGGCTGACGTCGCACGGCATCACCATCATCTTCGCCGTGCCCGGCATCGTGCTGGCGACGATCTTCGTTACCTTCCCGTTCATCGCCCGCGAACTGATCCCGCTGATGCAGGAGCAAGGCAGCGGCGACGAGGAAGCGGCAGTCTCGCTCGGTGCCTCCGGCTGGAAGACCTTTTGGCTGGTGACCTTGCCCAACGTGCGCTGGGCGCTGCTCTACGGCGTCCTCCTCTGCAATGCCCGCGCGATGGGCGAGTTCGGTGCGGTCTCGGTGGTCTCCGGCAAGATCCGCGGCTTTACCAACACCATGCCGCTGCAGGTGGAAATCCTGTCGAACGAGTTCCCTTTCGCGGCCGCCTTCGCGGTTGCGTCGCTGCTGGCCGTCCTCGCTCTGCTGACGCTCGGCATCCGGACCTTCCTCGAATGGCGCTATGCCGACGGCATCGCCGCGACCTCCGGCCGGCACTAGGCGGCGCGGTGTCTCTTGAAGCCGGCTTGCCGCCGATCCATTGTTTTGCCTGCCAGTGAAAAGCGGACCGGGCGTCCGGCGCGAACCAGGCCCACGCCTCTCTGTCTTCTCTTTCCCTGACGGACCTTAGGAACGACCCATGGAAATCAGCGTCCGCAACGTCCGCAAGGAATTCGACCGCTACCCCGCTCTGCACGACGTCTCGCTCGACATCGCGTCCGGCGAACTGCTGGCGCTGCTCGGGCCGTCCGGCTCCGGCAAGACGACGCTGCTCCGGCTGATCGCAGGGCTGGAGTTTCCGACCGAGGGATCGATCTTCTTCGGCACCGACGACGCGTCGTCGAAGAGCGTGCAGGAGCGCAATGTCGGCTTCGTCTTCCAGCACTATGCGCTGTTCAAACACATGAGCGTTGCCGACAATATCGGCTTCGGCCTGACCGTGCGGCCACGTGCTACGCGGCCGCCGGCCAAGGAAATCCGTCGCCGGGCGTCCGAGCTGCTCGACCTCGTGCAGCTGTCCGGGCTCGAGAACCGCTTCCCCAGCCAGCTGTCCGGCGGCCAGCGCCAGCGCGTGGCGCTCGCCCGAGCGCTCGCCATCGAGCCGAAGGTACTGCTGCTCGACGAGCCTTTCGGGGCGCTCGACGCCAAGGTGCGCAAGGACCTCCGCCGCTGGCTGCGCGAACTGCACGACAAGACCGGACACACCACGGTCTTCGTCACGCACGACCAGGAAGAGGCGCTGGAACTGGCCGACCGTGTGGTGGTGATGAGCCAGGGCAAGATCGAGCAGATCGGCAATGCCGACCAGATCTACGACGAGCCGGCCTCGCCCTTCGTCTTCTCCTTCATCGGCGATTCCAGTGCGCTGCCGGTGACGCTCGAGGGCGGCAAGGTTCACCTCGACGGTCGCCCGCTCGGCATCCCCGCCGGCCGGCTGCCAGACGGCCGCGCCGAGCTGTATCTGCGCCCACACGACCTCGACGTCGTCGATCATCCCGAGGGCGCCATTCCCGGCAAGGTCATGCTCGTCCGCCGCACCTCCGGGGCCCGGCTGGTCGAGTTGGAGGTCGGGCCGCGCAAGGACCGGCTGGAGCTCGAAATTTCCGCCGACGACACGCGGCCGATCCCGCCGACGCTGCTGGTCAAGCCGCGCAAGTGGAAGCTGTTCGCAGCCGACTGAGCCGGAACGACAAGCGCGAGGATCGCCGTCAAGCCGCAGGCCGAGATGCGCCGAGGGCGAATCGTCCGGGCGCTCGGCGTCTCGCCATCGCGCCGTTTCCTCGAGCGCGGATACGATCATCTGCCAGACGGCGCTCAGGGAGAACGACATGCAGGATTTCGGCGGCAAAATTGCCATCACCACCGGCACGTCCGGCATCGGCAAGGGCGCGGCGTTCCGGCTGGCCCGCGGCGGGGCCACCGTGCTGGCGCTCGGCCTCGACGCCGAGGCCAACGCGCTGATGCGGCAGGAGGCGGCCGCGGAAGATCTGACGGTGACCGTCGTCGAGGCCGACGTCACCGACGAGGCTGCCGTCGCCTCCGCCGTTCGCTCGGTCGTCGACGATTTCGGCGGGCTCGACATCCTCGTCAACTCCGCGGCCATCCACCCCTATGGCGATGCGACGGAGACCGGCTATGCCGGCTTCATGCGCTGCCTCGCGGTAAACGTCGGCGGGATCTTCCTCCTCGCCCACCACGCGGTGCCGGCGATGCGGCGACGCGGCGGCGGGTCGATCGTCAACGTCTCCAGCGTCCAGGGCCATGCCAACCAGAAGCGTGTGTCGGCCTATGCGACCTCGAAGGGTGCGATCCATACGCTGACCCGGACGCTCGCCGTCGACTTCGCGAGCGACGGCATCCGCGTCAATTCGGTCTCGCCGGGATCCGTTCGGACACCGATCCTCGAACTTGCCGCCCGCACCCTCGACGGTCCGGACGCTGACATCGAGGCCGTGTTTGCGCGCTTTGGCGCCGCCCACCCGCTCGGCCGCATCGGCGAGGTCGCGGAGGTCGCCGAACTCATCGCCTTCCTTGCCTCCGACCGATCGGGCTTCTGCACCGGCGGCGACTATGCCGTGGACGGTGGCCTCGGGGCGGCGCTCGGCGTGGCGTAGCCCGTCGCTGGAAGGCGGCGTAGCCCGCACGCTGCAGGAGGTGACCGGTCAGAACGTCGGGGGCGTGTTGACCCAGAAGATCGAGGCTCTTTCGGCACCGGCATTGCGGTAGTGGTGCGGCAATTCCGAGCGGAAGACGAAGGTGTCGCCGGGATCGAGCCGGTACATCTTATCGTCGACGACGAGTTCGACGGCGCCTGCGATGATGTAGCCGACCTCCTCGCCGGCATGCTGGATCGGGCCGGCGCTCGCGCCACCGGCATCGATGTGATGGATGTTGCACTGGAGCATATGGCCGGACGAATAGGGGATCACCCGTTCCAGCGAGATGCCCTCGCCACGGCGCAAGGGGTCGAGGCCGATCAACGGACGCGTGCCGGCGCGGAAGACGATGCCCTCCTCGCCATCGACCTCCTCGAACATCCAGCCGATGTTGGTTTCCAGCACCTGCACGACCTTGTGCAGCATGGGCAGCGACGGCGAGGCCTTGCCGTTCTCGATCTTCGACAGGAGGCTCTCCGAGCAGCCGGCCGCTTCGGCCACCGCCTTCAGCGTCATGCCGCGTATCTGACGCGCGAGTTTCATCCGGATGCCCAGTCGTGCCGCAGCAGCGCTGTCGTCGGCGGGAACGGCGCTGCGTTTGGCCAACTCGTTCATCTCGGCGCTTCTTTCCGTCCATGCCTGCAGGCGAGGCGATGCGGGCTGGTCTGCAGCGGGCTGGCTTCTTAGCCTCCCGCCGGTCGACGTCGTCAGCCATCCTCTGCTGGATCGTGAGGCTGACGAAAGGTGCGGGGATTTGCAAGCAGGTTGATTGTCCTGCAACATTCTTGATGGAACGCTCAAGCCGGGGCGTCGGTCCGTTCGGCCGGCAGGAGGAGCGCCATTCGCCGTTCTGGACGAGCGCACCCCGCCAGCTGCAGCGAATAGACTTTGGATGCCAGCCTCAGCGGACACGCCGGGAGCCTTGCTCGCTCGATCGGAAACGCTGCGTTCGCCATTACGGGACCATGCGGGCCCGCTCATCTCGGCTATGCCTCGGTTTCCTCAGGAGGTCCGGCATGGTCGACAATACAGCAACTCCCCTGCGCATCGGCCGTGTTGCGCTGACGGTGCACGATCTCGATGCGGTCGCCGGCTTCTACCAGGACGTCATGGGCCTGCACCTCTTGTCGTCCGACGGCGAGAGTGTGCGGCTCGGTACCGGCGACGCGGTGCTGCTGGAACTGCGGCGCGACAGGTCTGCCCGTCGCCGCCTGGCCAGCGAGGCCGGGCTGTTCCATACCGCCTTCCTGCTGCCGGACCGCCGCGATCTCGGCCGCTGGGTGCGGCACGCCGCTGCACGCCGGGCGCCGATGTCGGGGGCTTCGGATCATCTGGTCAGCGAGGCGATCTATCTGAACGATCCCGAGGGCAACGGTATCGAGATCTACGCGGACCGACCCGCAGCCGAATGGCGCTGGAAGGACGGCATGGTCGAGATGGCGACCGCGGGCCTGGACGTCGAAGGTCTGATGGCCAGCGGCGGGACGGAGAGCTGGCAGGGCTTTCCCGAGGGCGCGACCGTCGGGCATGTGCACCTCCAGGTCGGGGCACTTGAAGCGGCCGAGGCGTTTTACGCCGGTACGCTCGGCCTCGACATCACCTGCCGCTATCCCGGCGCGACGTTCTATTCCTCCGGCGGCTATCACCACCACATCGGCGCGAACATCTGGAACAGCCGTGGTGCCGGGCAGCGGACGCCGTCGACCGGTCTCAGCGACGTCGAGATCCGTGCGGTGCCCGAGCAACTTACGAGGCTCGCCGCAGCAGGCCCCACCGGCGGCGCGAAAGACCTCACCTTGCTCGATCCCTGGGGGACGGCGATCACGATTACCGGCTGAGACTTTCGGTCGCCCGGAAAACTTTGCCGCCTCCGTGCTGGACAACGCCCAGTTGGCCCCTGCTTATTTTGATCTACTTACGATTTCCCGGAACGGAAGATCGTCGAGCCGGTTTCCTTGGCCTAACAGGAGCCGAACATGTTCAATCTCAAATCCATCGCCATCGCCGTCGCCATTTCGGCTTCCGCCCTCGTTTCCACGGCACCGGGCGCTGTCGCCCGCGACAAGGTCATCGTGATCGAGCAGTCGCAGCGTCCGCACCATGCCCGCAACGACGTCCGCGACCACCGCGCCGCTCGCCGCGCTGAAGCCCGCCGCGCCGAGGCGCGCCGTGACCGTCGTCACGATCGCCGGATGGACCGTCGCCACGACCGCCGCAACAACGGCGCGGTCATCGTGTTGAAGAACCGGTAATTTCCAGCCAACTGACGTCACGCGAAAGGGCCCGCTGCGAAGCGGGCCTTTTTCGTATCAGCGTTCGGGTGAATCAGAAGCCGCTGCTAGGGGCGGGGAGGGTGGCTTGCACACGCTGTTGCGGCGACAAGTCAATCAGATTGCATTGCGCTCTGAGGCACGCGAATTGCGCTGCCGACTTGTGCCCGCCAGGACCTCGGTCCGTTCGGTGGCAGACTTGGGTAACTTAAAGAAAGAGAAGAGCCGGATGGTGGGCGTGACAGGGATTGAACCTGTGACCCCTTCGATGTCAACGAAGTGCTCTCCCACTGAGCTACACGCCCATCCGACGAAGGGGCATAGACCACAGGGCCGACCGAGCGTCAAGAGCGTTCGGCACCCGGATCTACGCCTGTGGAAAAGATTATGCGGCGTCCTCGAGCATCTTGGCGACTTCGTCGACGAGTTCGCGCAGATGGAAAGGCTTCGAGAGGATCTTTGCATCCTTCGGCGCCTTGGAATCAGGGTTCAGCGCGACCGCGGCAAAGCCGGTGATGAACATCACCTTCAGGTCCGGATCGAGCTCGGTCGCCCGGCGGGCGAGCTCGATGCCGTCCATCTCCGGCATCACGATGTCGGTCAGCAGCAGCGAGAAGGGCTCCTCGCGCAGCCGTTCGTAGGCGCTGCCGCCATTGTCGTAGGAGGTCACCTCATAGCCGGCCTTTTCCAAGGCCTTGGCGAGGAAGCGACGCATGTCGTTGTCGTCTTCGGCGAGCAGAATCTTGACCATTGAGCGTTTTCCAGGTCCGCCGCGGTGAAAAGCCCGCGCAAGCTTCGTTGATAGCAGTAGCCTTTTAACAGATTGCCTAAAGAATCCCTAAATGGAATGGTCGATCGCGTGACCGCGGCCATATCTCCCTTGGATGTCGCAACCCGAACGGATGAACGTAGCCGAGATGATCCCGCTTCTAGAGACCGCAGCAGGACCTTGCCCGGCCTTCGAAGTCCTCGAGCCGCCGTTGCAGAGCCTGCCGATGGTGTTCTGTTCGCCGCACAGCGGCCGGGTCTACCCTTCCGCATTCCTCGCGGCATCGCGCCTTTCCGATTCGGCGATTCGCCGGTCGGAGGACCTCTTCGTCGACCAGCTGTACGATTTCGTCCCGTCGCTCGGCGCCCCGCTGCAACTCGCGCGGTTTCCACGGGCCTATCTCGACGTCAACCGCGAGCCTTACGAGCTCGATCCCAAGATGTTCGACGAAGCTTTGCCGGAGTTCGCCAATACCGTTTCCGTCCGGGTGGCCGGCGGGCTCGGGACCATCCCCCGCATCGTCGCCGAGCGGGAGGACATCTACCGCGACCGGCTGGCGGTGAGCGAGGGGATGGAGCGGATCGAGACCATCTACAAGCCCTTCCACGAGCGGCTGACGGCCCTGCTACAGCGCACGCGCGAACGTTTCGGCATCGCCATCCTCATCGACTGCCACTCGATGCCGTCCACCGTCAGGGCGCTGCCCGGCGGGCGGCGGCCGGACATGGTGATCGGCGACCGTTTCGGCACCAGCGCGTCCAGCCGCATCGTCACCCTGGCCCAGAGCGGACTTTCGTCGCTCGGCTATGACGTGATGCGCAACAAGCCGTATGCGGGCGGGTTCATCACCGAACGCTACGGCCGGCCGAATGACGGGGTCCATGCGCTGCAGATAGAGATCAACCGGGGACTCTATGCCGACGAGGCGCGGTTCGTGCCCAGCGCCGGGTTCGAGGCGCTGCGGGCCGACCTCGTCTCGTTCGTCACCCGATTCGCAGCCGATCTCGACGCCGACCTCAGCTACGCCGCGGCTGCCGAATAGGTATCAGAGCGGCAGCGCGGCCCCGGCGAAACTGTCGAACGCGGCGATGAACGGCGCACGGTAGATGTCCGCCTCCTGCATCAGCTCGTGCCGGGCGCCGGGAACCGACAGTGCATGGCCCGAGCGCATGCGCCAGGCGAGGCGTTCGGCTGCCGGGCTGGAGACGACGCTATCATGGCCGGCGGTGACGATCAGCGTCGGTACACGCAGGGCGGCGATCACGTCGGAATCATCCAGACGCCGTGCCGCACCGACGGCCCCGGCCACCCAGGCGGCGGTCGGTCCGCCGACGAAGAGATGCGGGGCGGCCTTCATCAAGGCGCGGTTGCGCTCGAATCTTCGGGCATCGCTGGTCAACGGGTTGCGCTCGGTGGTCCAGCCCGCGCTGCGCCCGACGCCGCGCACCGGGATGCGGCCAAGGCCGAGGAAGCGCATGGTGTTCATGCCGAAGAACAGGCCATTGGCGCGAGTGCCGCCGGGCATGCCGATCAAAGGGGCGGCGGCAACGATCCGGGCGACATCGGCGCCGATCCGAGGCGCTGCCAGCAGCGCCACGGCGCCGCCCATGGAGTGCGCCAGGATGGCATAGGGGCCGGTGCAGTCGGGCAGGATCAGCGAGCGGAAGATCGTTTCGAGATCCAGGGCATAGGCATCGAAACTCGGCACGTGCCCGGTTCTGGCCGCGCCGCGCAGCCGCTGCGAGCCGCCCTGGCCACGCCAGTCGAAAGTGGCGACCGCGTAGCCGAGGGCGGTCAGATCGGCGATCGTCTCGAAATATTTCTCGATGGCCTCGTTGCGGCCCTGCAGCAGGACCACCGTTCCCCGCGTGCTGCCCAGCCGGCTCGGCGCCACGGCAAAGCGCAGCCGCACCCGGTCCGGGGTCGACAGGAAGCCGCAGGCGATCCCTTCGGGCAGCGGATTGCCGTCGAGTTCGAAAAGGCCGGTCGGGCCGTCGGTAGGGTTCATGGGCTTCCGTCCGGCGAGGATCGCCACGCACCAGTCTAGCACCCCAGCCGTTGCCGGGAGGTCAACAATGTCACCGCTGGCAGAGAACGGCTGGCGGGGAACGGCTGGCAGAGAAGGAAAGGGATCGGGGATCCCTGCGATGGGACCCCCGACCGAGCGGTCGGCCTGGAAGGGACGGAACAGACCGACCGTTTGGGAAAGGCTCTGCCTATCGGCCGTAGAGGCCGAAACGTCCACCGCCGAGGTCATCGGGGCCGCGCCATCCAGGGCCACCGCGACCGCCGCCGTCACGGGTCCAGCCGATACGCTCGCGCGACAGGATCTCGCCGTCATAGGCATCGACCGACAGGCGGACGAGGGCGCCGTTCGGCCGGACGGCCTCGACGATGTAGCGGTCGCGGCGCAGTCGGATGTCGTCGATCGACACAAAACCCTGCCGCACCAGCTTGCGGACCACCCGCTGCTCCGGGATCACGTCGGGGTCGCGGCGATCGTCGCGCGGGCCGCCGTGCCAGCGGCCCTGGCCTCGCCCGCGCCAGTCGCGCCGGTCACCCCGATCGCCGCCACGGTCATAGCCGCCATCCGGACCGTCATAGGCGTCCTGGACGAGGACGTAGTCGCCGCGGGCGTGGTCGCGCGGCCCGGCGCTCGCGGCGGAGCCGAGGCCGGTCAGGAGGAGGAGGGTGGACAGTCCTGCGAGGGCGAATTTCATGGAGGCTCTCTCCGGTGGCGACCCGCATGCTGCAGGCCATACCGAGACTATCGGCGCCAGCGCCTGAACGAAACCGGAAGACGGCGTTCATCCCCGGTTCAAGCAAGGGCAGCGACCGGAGAGCGAAGTCGGCCGGCGAATTTTTACCGCTGTCGTCCGGAGAGGCGCTTGAACGGCGAAATCGAGGTCACCAAATCAAACTCACGGTCGCCTCAAGGGACCGTTGGTCAAAAGGGTCCGCCATTCAAGGGGACCTGCGGCCATACCGCAACCAGTTGCTTCCTATGGAGAACTACCATGCGTGCCATTGATTTCGCTCCGCTCTATCGTTCCACCGTCGGCTTCGACCGGCTCTTCGCCAAGCTCGACGGTCTGTCGCAGCCGGAGGGTCAGACTTACCCGCCCTACAACATCGAACGCACCGGCGAGAACGCCTACCGCATCAGCATGGCGGTTGCCGGTTTCGGGGAAGGCGACCTTCAGATCGAATCGCGCGAAACCGTGCTGACGGTCACCGGCGATCGCGGCGGTGACAAGGAGGACGGCGCCGGCGAAGTGCTCTACCGCGGCATCGCGGGACGTTCCTTCGAGCGCCGCTTCCAGCTCGCCGACCATGTCGAGGTAAAGGGAGCCAGCCTGAAGAACGGCCTGCTGCACATCGACCTCGTCCGGGTCATCCCGGAGGCGATGAAGCCGCGCAAAATCGAGATCGTCGCCGCCGACAACGGCAATGCGGCGCAGCTCGAGGCGAATGCCGCCTGAGGCAAGTTCGCTCTCAAGGCTTGATCGGAACGGCGCCTCGCGGGGCGCCGTTTTCGTGCGGGGAGGGTCTGGCATTTCGGCTAAAGCCCGGTCCCCATGGCTTCGACGCGTTTCTCGTCTGCAGGGTTGCACGACGTCTGGAGGTTCGCCCGAGCGATTTCTCCAAGCTCGGCAATCCGCAAGCTCGTCATCCTCGGGGCCTTGCCCCGGGGACCCATGCCAAGTCGCCGGAGCGTGCACGGTTCGGTGGACATTCCCCCAGTGCTATCCTGAGCCGGACTGGCGCGTTGGCGCGGAGGCACGGGTCCCCCGCCTGCGGCGGAGGATGACGAAACTGAAGGGTTTGCGCCCCTTTTTCACCGAGTAACGAGTACCGCTTAACGTGCCGAGCACGGTGCACGGAACACCGAGCGCTGCGTTCCAAACGCCGAATACCCGGCCCCGAATGCCGAGCCTATCAACCGCGGTTTCCCGCGCTTTGGCCCGACCGTCAGGCCAGAAGATCGACGAAGCGCGCCACGTCGTCCGGCTCGGTCGACCAGGAGGTGACCAGCCGCGCCAGCATCTCGTTCTCGCCGATCAGATCATGCGAGGAGTGCGGCGGGTTCCAGTCGTAGAACACGGCGCCCTTCTCGCGCAGCCGGGCAGCTGTCGCCTTTTCGATGATCGCGAAGACCTCGTTGGTGCGGGTCGACCAGGCCTGGCGCGCGTGCGGGCTGGCGTCGAGGCCGGCGCGCAGCTGGTCGGCCATGGCGTTAGAGTGGGCGGCGAGCTTCAGCCAGAGCCCGTCCTCGAAATAGGCCATGAACTGGGCGGCCATGAAGCGGGTCTTGGAGAACAGCTGGGCGCCGCGCTTGCGGATGTAGGGGAACTGCTTGGCCTTCTCCGGATCGAAGAAGATCACGGCCTCGGCGCACCAGCAGCCGTTCTTGGTGGCGCCGAAGGAGAGGATGTCGACGCCGCGCTTCCAGGTCATCTCGGCCGGCGACATGTTGTTGGCGACCAGCGCATTGGCAAAGCGCGCGCCGTCCATGTGCAGCGACAGATTGTGCTCGTGTGCGATGGCGGCGATCTCGTCGAGCCGGTCGGCGGGGTAGATCGTGCCGGCCTCGCCGGGCTGGCTGACGGTGACGGCCATCGGCTGGCCGGCATGTACGAAGGCCGGGTTGAAGCGCTTGAGCTCGCGGCGAAGATTCACCGTGTCGATCAGGCCGCCGTTGCCGTCGACCGGTGCCATCCGGGCGCCATGGGTGAAGAACTCCGGCGCGCCGCACTCGTCCTCGATGACGTGCGCCTCGCGGTGGCAGAGCACCACGCCGCCGGGTCGGTTGACCGCGGCGAACGAAAGCGAGTTCGCCGCCGTGCCGGTGCCGACGAAGAACACCGCCACCTCGCGCTCGAAGATTTCGTTGAAACGCCGCTCGACGGCCTTGTCGAGGTCGCTTGCCCCGTAGGCGGCGGCCATGCCGGTGCCGTTCTCGGCGAGCGCTGCGTTGATGGCGGGATGCGGCCCGGACCAGTTGTCGGATGCAAAGATCATGTCCGGAGGCGTAACGCGGCGGCGCAGCGAGGACAAGGGTGCCGAGTCGCGGCCTGCTCGCCAGGGGTCGCCGGCCTTGTGCTGCAGTGCCGCATAGGCGCGGTCTTGCAGGATGTTTAACCTTCTGGCATGTTGCCGACGATAGGACAGTATTGCTGCCATATCCGACTCGCTGCGAGCGGAGGGATGTGCACGACTGATAGACTTGGCTCTGCAACGATGCGGCCCTATCGCTCCGTGCTCCACCATGCGAAAAATTCGTGGGTGGCAACTGTCTGATAGCCTGAACCTGAGACGACGACGGCGCCCTTTCTGGCGCCGAGAGAAACGACCTGGACCGTCTCGCGCCCGCGCGACGGATCCTTGCAACGGGAGACACCGCGATGACCCACAGGCCCTCCACCGCCGCGCCCCGCCCGCGGACCGCGAAGACCGTCGATGGCATCGTGAAGCCGCGCACTCTCCCGGCCAAGATCGGTCTCTACGATCCGCGCAACGAGCACGATGGCTGCGGCGTCGGCTTCATCGCGCACATGAAGAACGAGAAGTCCCACTCGATCGTCGAGAAGGGCCTGCAGATCCTCGTCAACCTGACGCACCGCGGGGCGGTGGGCGCCGATCCGCTGATGGGCGATGGCGCCGGCATGCTGGTGCAGATCCCGCACGCCTTCTTCACCGCCGAGATGACCGAGCAAGGCGTCGAGCTGCCCGCACCCGGCCGCTACGGCGTCGGCCACGTCTTCATGCCGCGCGATGCCGACAAGCGCGCGCAGGTCGAGGCGATGTTCGAGGCGATCGTCGCCGAAGAAGGCCAGGCGGTGCTCGGCTGGCGCGACGTGCCGGTCGACAACGGCTCGCTGTCGAAGGCCGCTGACATCGCCGCCACCGAGCCGGTGCAGCGGCAGATCTTCATCGGGCGCGCCGCCGCCATCGCCAGCGACGACGACTTCGAGCGCAAGCTCTACATCATCCGCAAGGTGATCTCGAACCGCGCTTTCGCCGAGGTGAAGGGCGAGGATTTCGGCTTCTACGTCGTCTCGTTGTCGGCCCGGACGGTGATCTATAAGGGCATGTTCCTCGCCAACCAGCTTGGCCAGTACTATCGCGACCTGACCGACCCGCGGTTCGAGAGCGCCATGGCGCTCGTGCACCAGCGCTTTTCGACCAACACCTTCCCGTCCTGGCGGCTGGCGCATCCCTATCGGATGGTCGCGCACAACGGCGAGATCAACACGCTCCGCGGCAACGTCAACTGGATGGCCGCACGCCAGGCCTCGGTCGATTCCGAGCTGTTCGGCAACGACATCGGCAAGCTGTGGCCGATCTCCTACGAGGGGCAGTCCGACACCGCCTGCTTCGACAACGCGCTCGAGCTGCTGACGCAGGGCGGCTACACGCTCGCCCATGCGATGATGATGCTGATCCCCGAGGCGTGGTCGGGCAACAAGCAGATGTCGCGCGAGCAGAAGGCGTTCTACGAATATCACGCCGCGCTGATGGAGCCCTGGGACGGGCCGGCCGCCGTCGCCTTCACCGATGGCCGCCAGATCGGCGCGACGCTCGATCGCAACGGCCTGCGTCCGGCGCGCTATATCGTCACGGACGACGACCTGATCATCATGGCGTCAGAGGCGGGAACGCTCGAAGTGCCGGAGGAGCGCATCGTCAAGAAGTGGCGGCTGCAGCCAGGACGCATGCTTCTCATCGACCTCGAGAAGGGGCGGATCATTTCCGACGAGGAAGTGAAGCGCGAGATCGCGACCCAGCATCCCTACAAGGAGTGGCTGAAGAACACCCAGCTGATCCTCGAGGACCTGAAGCCCGTGGCGCCGCGTGCCTCGCGCGCCGACGTGTCGCTTCTCGACCGCCAGCAGAGCTTTGGCTACTCGATCGAGGACACCCGCACCTTGATGGCGCCGATGGCGACCACCGGGCAGGAGGCGATCGGCTCGATGGGGACGGACACGCCGATCTCGGCGATGTCGTCGCGCTCGAAGCTGCTCTACACCTATTTCAAGCAGAACTTCGCGCAGGTGACCAACCCGGCGATCGACCCGATCCGCGAGGAGCTGGTGATGAGCCTCGTCTCCTTCATCGGGCCGCGGCCGAACATCTTCGACCTCGAGGGTAACTCCCGTCGCAAGCGGCTGGAGGTGCGCCAGCCGATCCTGACCAATGGCGATCTCGAGAAGATCCGCACGATTGGTCACACGGAAGACCGCTTCGATACCAAGACCATCGACACGACCTATCCCTCCGAGCAGGGCGCCGGCGGCATGGCCGGCGCGCTCGACCGGCTGTGCGAGCGGGCTGAGGCCGCGGTCGTCGGCGGCTACAACATCATCGTCCTATCGGACCGGCAGGTCGGCCCCGACCGCATTCCGATTCCGGCGCTGCTCGCTTGCGCCGCCGTGCACCACCACCTCATCCGCAAGGGCTTGCGCACCGCCGCCGGTCTGGTCGTGGAATCCGGCGAGCCGCGCGAGGTGCACCACTTCGCCTGTCTCGCGGGCTTCGGCGCCGAGGCGATCAACCCCTATCTCGCTTTCGACACCTTGCTCGACATGCACCGCAAGAAGGAGTTCCCGCCGGAGGTCGACGAGGAAGAGCTGGTCACGCGCTACATCAAGTCGGTCGGCAAGGGCTTGCTCAAGGTCATGTCCAAGATGGGCATCTCGACCTACCAGTCCTATTGCGGCGCGCAGATCTTCGACGCGGTCGGCCTGAAGTCGGACTTCGTCGCCCGCTACTTCACCGGCACGGCGACGACGATCGAGGGCGTGGGCCTCGACGAGGTGGCGCGCGAGACGGCCGAGCGGCATCTCCTCGCCTTCTCCGATGATCCGGTGCTGGCGCGCTCGCTCGAGGTCGGCGGCGAATACGTCTACCGCATGCGCGGCGAGGCGCACATGTGGTCGCCGGATGCGGTGGCGACGCTGCAGCATGCGGTGCGCGGCAATTCCTGGGAGAAGTTCCAGGAATATTCCAAGCTCGTCGACGAGAGTGCGGTGGACGCTGCCGCCATCCGCGGCCTTTTCCGCATCCGCATGGCCGATGAGGTCGGCGCCCGCACCGTGCCGCTGGACGAAGTCGAGCCGGCGGCCGACATCGTCCGCCGCTTCTGCACCGGCGCAATGAGCTTCGGCTCGATCTCGCGTGAGGCACATGCGACGCTGGCGGTGGCGATGAACCGGATCGGCGGCAAGTCGAACACCGGCGAGGGCGGCGAGGAGCCGGACCGGTTCCAGAAGATGCCCGACGGCTCGCAGAACCCCGAGCGCTCGGCGATCAAGCAGGTCGCTTCCGGCCGCTTCGGCGTGACGACCGAGTATCTCGTCAATGCCGACATGCTGCAGATCAAGGTCAGCCAGGGCGCCAAGCCCGGCGAGGGCGGGCAGCTGCCCGGCCATAAGGTCGACGCGACCATCGCCAAGACGCGCTTCTCGACGCCCGGCGTCGGCCTGATCTCGCCGCCGCCGCACCACGACATCTATTCGATCGAGGATCTGGCCCAGCTGATCTACGATCTGAAGAACGTCAATCCGGAAGCCGACATCTCGGTCAAGCTGGTGTCGGAAGTCGGCGTCGGCACGGTCGCGGCGGGCGTCGCCAAGGCGCGCGCCGACCACATCATCGTCGCCGGCTATGACGGCGGCACCGGCGCCTCGCCGTTGACCTCGATCAAGCATGCCGGCTCCCCCTGGGAGATGGGCCTTGCCGAGACGCAGCAGACGCTGGTGATGAACGGCCTGCGTTCGCGCGTCTGCCTGCAGGTCGACGGCGGCCTGAAGACCGGCCGCGACGTCATCATCGGCGCGCTGCTCGGCGCCGACGAGTTCGGCTTCTCGACCGCGCCGCTGATCGCGGCCGGCTGCATCATGATGCGCAAGTGCCACCTCAACACCTGCCCCGTCGGCGTCGCGACGCAGGACCCGGTCCTGCGCCAGCGCTTCAAGGGCCAGCCGGAGCACGTCATCAACTTCTTCTTCTACGTCGCGGAAGAGGTGCGCATGCTGATGGCGGCGATGGGCGTGCGGCACCTGTCCGAGCTGATCGGCCAGTCCGATCGCCTCGATAAGCGCGGCCTGATCGACCACTGGAAGGCCAAGGGTCTGGACTTCGCCAACATCTTCTACAAGCCTGACGGCGAGCGCGAAGAGCTGCGCTGGACCGAGCGCCAGAAGCACCCGATCGACGACGTGCTCGACCGCAAGCTCATCGCCGAGGCGATGCCGGCGCTGGAGACGCGCCAGAAGGTGGTAATCGAGACCGCCATCACCAATGTCGACCGCTCCGCGGGCGCCATGCTGTCGGGCGAGGTCGCCAAGCGCTACGGCCTGAAGGGCCTCGCCGACGACACGATCTCGGTGAAGCTCATCGGCACCGCCGGCCAGAGTTTTGGCGCCTTCCTCGCCCGCGGGATCACCTTCGATCTCGTCGGCGACGGCAACGACTATATCGGCAAGGGTCTCTCGGGCGGCCGCATCGTCGTCCGGCCGCGCGAAAACACGCGGATCGTGCCGGAGCAGTCGATCATCGTCGGCAACACCGTGCTCTACGGCGCCATCTCCGGCGAGTGCTACTTCCGCGGCGTCGCCGGCGAGCGGTTCGCCGTGCGCAACTCCGGCGCCATCGCGGTGGTCGAGGGTGTCGGCGACCATGGCTGCGAGTACATGACCGGAGGCGTCGTCGTCATCCTCGGCCATACCGGGCGCAACTTCGCGGCCGGCATGTCCGGCGGCATCGCCTACGTCTTCGACGCCGACAACAACTTCGCCGAACGCTGCAACATGGCCATGGTCGAACTCGAGCCGGTGCCGGAGGAGGACGACCTCCTGGAGAAGCTGCACCACCATGGCGGCGACCTGCAGCACATGGGCCGCGTCAATGTCTCCTCAGACATGACCGGGCATGACGACGAGCGGCTCTACCAGCTGATCCTGAACCACCACCACTACACCGGTTCGGGCCTTGCCAAGGTGATGCTCGACGACTGGGAGGCCTACCGGCCGAAATTCGTCAAGGTCATGCCGGTCGAGTACCGCCGCGCGCTCCAGGAAATGGAGCGCATGCGCATGGGCATCGCGGCGGAGTAGCGGTCCTGACGTCAGAGGCGATGGCATGTCGCCTTTGACTACCCAGGCTGGGAAGCGGAGGAGGGGTCGATGCAAGGCAAGCAAGGGACGGCCAAGGTCTTCACCGATAGCCACGGCCGTGCCGTCCGCATTCCCGCCGAGTTCCTGCTGGAAGGCGACGAGGTATTGATCCGCCAGGGGGCAGACGGCGTCATCACCATACAGCCGACGGCGCCGCTCGATCTTTCGCAGTGGCTGGCGACGCTGGAGCCGATGGATGACGAGGATGGGCTGCCGGAGATCACCGACGACGATCTCCTTCTGCTCAAAGATATCAAATTGTGACCCGCTACCTGCTGGATACGAACGCGGTTTCCGATCTGATCAAGCGACCCGGTGGTGCGGTGGCCGAACAGGTTGCTTTGGTCGGACACAGAAACTGCTTTATCAGCATCATCGTCAGTGCCGAGCTGGCATTTGGCGAGGAGCAAAAGGGGGATCCGAGATTGGCGAGAAGGTTGGAGCAGCTGCGCGCCAGGATTGCCATCGTCGGCTTCGATCAACCTGCCGACCTCTACTACGGCAGACTGCGTTCGGTCCTGAAATCCGAGGGCCAGATGATTGGTCCGAACGACTTGTTGATAGCGGCACATGCCTTGGCGTTGGAGGCCACCCTGGTCACCGACAACATCCGTGAATTCGCTCGTGTGCCGAACTTGCCGATCGAAAACTGGCTGCGCCACTAGAGCTGTTCTAACGAAACCAATATGCCGTATTCTGTGCCGCGCCGCGGCAGGGCGAAATGCGGTCTGACGTCATGCGCGCCTGCCGGACAGTCCCGCGGGTAGACGAACTGAGAGTGGGACAAGACATGGGCAAGGTGACGGGCTTCCTCGAGATCGACCGGCAGACTCCAAAATACCAGCCGGCCTCGGACCGTATTCGCCATTTCCGCGAATTCACGCTGCCGATGTCGGATGCCGAGGTCGGCAAGCAGGCGGCGCGCTGCATGGATTGCGGCATTCCGTATTGCCATGGCCCGACCGGCTGCCCGATCCACAACCAGATCCCCGACTGGAACGACCTCGTCTATTCCAACGACTGGGAAGGCGCGATCCGCAACCTCCATTCGACCAATAATTTTCCCGAGTTCACCGGCCGCATCTGCCCTGCGCCTTGCGAGGAGGCATGCACGCTGAACCTCGAGGATACGCCGGTCGCCATCAAGACCGTCGAGCAGGCGATCGCCGACAAGGCGTTCAAGCTCGGCCTGATCAAGCCGCAGCCGGCCAAGGTTCAGACTGGCAAGAAGGTCGCGATCATCGGCTCGGGCCCCGCCGGCATGGCAGCCGCCCAGCAGCTCGGCCGGGCCGGCCACGCAGTCGACGTCTACGAGCGGGAGTCGCGTCCGGGCGGCCTGCTGCGCTACGGCATCCCCGACTTCAAGATGGAGAAGCACTGGATCGACAAGCGCGTCGAGCAGATGAAGGGCGAGGGCGTTACCTTCATCTGTGGCGTCAATGTCGGCTCGGACAAGCCGATGGCCGATCTCCTCGCCGATTACGACGCGGTGCTCTATTGCGGCGGCTCGGAGCGGCCGCGCGATGCCGGCATCCCGCATGGCGAGCTCTCCGGCGTCTATGATGCCATGCCGTACCTCGTGCAGCAGAACCGGCGCGTCGGCGGCGAGAAGATCGAGAACGTCGGCTGGCGTTCGGGCGAGATCTGGGCCGGCGGCAAGCATGTCGTCGTCGTCGGTGGCGGCGATACCGCGTCTGACTGCGTCGGTACCGCCTTCCGCCAAGGCGCGGTCAAGGTGACGCAGCTCGACATCCGGCCGCAGCCGCCGAAGACCGAGAACAAGCTGGAGGTCTGGCCTTACTGGGCGACGAAGATGCGGACGTCGTCCAGCCAGGCCGAGGGCGCGGTGCGCGAGTTCCAGGTGGCGACGCTGGAGTTCACCGGCGAGGACGGACACCTGACGGGCGTGAAGTGCGCCGAGGTCGACGCCCGGCGCAAGCCGATCCCCGGCACCGAGTTCATCATCAAGGCCGATCTCGCCTTCATCGCCATCGGCTTTGCCGGCCCGTTCGCGGCCGGTCCGGTGACCGAGCTTGGCAGCAGCCTGGCGCAGAAGGCCGATGGCCGCGGCAACGTCGCGCTCGTCGCCAACGACCAGGACTATCGCAGCTCCGTCGGCAAGCTCTACCTCGCCGGCGACATTCGCCGCGGCCAGTCGCTGGTGGTCTGGGCCATCCGCGAAGGACGTCAGGCGGCGCGGGCGATCGACCTCGACCTGATGGGCGTCACCACGCTCCCGCGCTAAGAAAGACAGCGAAGGCCGGGGCGGCGGCGCGAATGCCAGGTCCCGGCAGGCGGCCGCCGTCCTGGCAAGGGAGCGCTCTGGGACGCCTCAGCGGTTCAGTGTGCCACTCTCACCCGCGGTTGGCGGGGAGGGAGGGGACGCCTCCGGGCCTTTCTGGTCGGCAACGGAGCCGCGGAACTGGTCGCCCGCTGCCGATGCCGGTGCCGGGGCCGGCGCGGCGACAGGCGGGTTGCCACGGTTGAAGGCGTCGGCGCGCCCTGGCTCCGCGCTGGTCGGAATTCCCGACAGCACGAGACGGTCGCGCGGCGACGGCTGCGCGGCATCCTCGTGCCGCAACGGTCCGCCCAGCAGCGCATCGCCGCCATCGAGAGAGGGATCGCTGAGCGCGACCAGCGGGGTCGAGGTCGCGTTTGCGGCATTGACCTTCGGCATTTTCGGCAGCGTCTCGTCGGGCGCTGCCAGGGCGACACCGTCGACCGAGGTCCCGAGCTGGCGGAATATCGGCTTCTCGGCGAAGAAGGCGAGCTTCTCGGCGCCGGCGGGCGTCATGGTGATGCCATCGGCATTGCGCAGCCGCGCGGGCTGGCCCGATATGTCCGGCCCGGAAAAGGCGAAGGCGCCGCTTGCATCGACGAAACCGTCCCAGACATCGACATATTCGCCGCCTGCCGTGCTGGCGGCCTTGCGGTAGATCTCGTTGAGATAGGCCATGTCGGCGCTCATCGCCTCGGTCTCGAAGGCCGGCATGCCGACCCAGATCAGCGGCACCTTCTTGGCGGCGATGGCGTCTGCCAGGGCGCCCGCCCGCCGCTCGTACTCGGCGATCCAGCCGGGCGTGCGGGGCGACAGGCTGGTGCCGGCGAACGCCATCGCCTGGCGCTCGTTCGAGCCGAGCATGGCGACGACGATGGCGGGCTTTTCCTGGTCGATCAGGGGGCCGATCTTGGCCAGCCAGTCGTAGTGGTCATTGCGGACAAGGCCGGAAGAGCCGTCGGCGGCGTTGACGACCTTGAGGTCACGGTTGTCGGAAAGGCTCGTCTCCAGTCCGCCTGCAAGGGAGCCGGCCATGAAGTCGCCGATGACCAGCACCGTCTTCGCCGTATCGCGCTTCTCCACGATCTGCGGCGGAGCCGCCGCCGGGGAGGGGACGGCGCGCGCCCGCGTCGCCTGCTTTGGCCTGCGCACCGGCTTCACCTCTTTCCGGCGCGGCTGGGTGCGGATCACCCGGCGCGGCGGATCGGGATACTCGCGGTAGTAGCGCTGCTGGCGGGGCTCGCCGAACAGCATGTCGAGCAGCCCGCGTCGCTCCTGCGCCTCGGCCGCGCGCAGCAGCGACGGCGCGAGGCTGGTGAGCGAGAACGTCAGCGTGAGGCCGATCAGGATGGCGAGCCGCAGCGGTCGCCGTGTCGCCATCCCGATCGCCATCAGTTCTTCCGCATGATGTCGAGCAGCGCCTTCGAGGCGTTGCCGTCGGCATCGACGCCGACGCTGCGCTGGTAGGACATGATCGCCCCCTTGGAGCCCGAGCCGATCTTGCCGTCGATCTTGCCGTCATAGAGCCCGTGCTTGCTGAGGTGCTCCTGCACCTCGGCGCGCTCGACCATCGACAACGGCACGTAGCCCCGCGGCCAGTCGTGCACCAGCGGGCCGTAGCCGCCGATCCGGTCGCCGAGATGGCCGACGGCGAGGGCGTACTTGTCGGCGTTGTTATAGGCCTTGATGACGAAGAAATTCTTGGTCATCAGGAAGGCCGGGCCGTTCGCGCCCGCCGGCATCAGGAGGTTGGCCTTCTCTGCGGAAGAAGGGAAACCCTTACCGTTGGCGCGGCGGACGCCGAGCTTTGCCCACTCGGCCATGCTCTTCGAGCCCTTGACGCCCGCGAGCTTCGGCGCCGCGATCACCTCGTAGCCCCAGGTCTTGCCGCTCTGCCAGCCGTTCTTGCGCAGGAGGTTGGCGGCCGTCGCCAGAGCGTCGGGAACGTTGGTCCAGATGTCCGCATGGCCGTTGCCGTCCATGTCGGCCCCATAGGCCAGATAGCTGGTCGGAATGAACTGGGTATGCCCCATCGCGCCGGCCCAGGAGCCGGTGAGGCCGCTCGCCGAGACGTCGCCCTTCTGGACGATCTTCAGCGCGGCGATCAGCTGCGTGCGGGCAAACTTGGCGCGCTTGGTGTCGAGATAGGCGAGCGTCGCCAGCGAGCGCGGCAGCGGCTTGACCACGTCGGTTCGCGAAAGGATCTTGCCGTAATTGGTCTCCATCGACCAGATCGCCAGCAGGATGTCGCGGTCGACGCCGAAGCGCTTCTCGATCCGGTCGAGCCAAGGCTTCAGGCGCTGCAGCTGGGCCTGGCCTTCGGCGATGCTCTCCTCGTTGACGCGGTTGTCGAGATAGTCCCAGACGGTGTCGCGGAACTCGGGCTGGAACTTCGCCTTCTCGATCACCTCGGGATCGGGATCCTCGACGCCGGCGAACGCGGCGCGGTAGACCTGACGGCTAATGCCGACCTTCATAGCGGTGCCCTCGAAGTCGGCGATCCAGCGCTTAAAACCGGCATCGGCGGAAGCCGACGGCGCCGCTCCCAAAAGGATCAGTCCTGCCAGCGCGGCAGCGGCGAGGCGGGAAAAACGAGAGTCTCCGGACATGGGCAAGCTCCTAGATCGAAAGATTCAGCATTCCCGGGCGGCTAGCAGACCAGGCCTGCTCACCACGCTCGACGAATGCCGCGACAGCGCGAAACCAATGCCCCATCGAAATGGAGCCGGTTCCCGCACCCTTCGTCCATCATACGGCCGAGGTCGTTAAGAGGTACTTTACCACGACGGCTTCCAGCCCACATCCGCCGTGTCGAAGATCACGTTGACGTGGGTTCGCGGCGAAAGCGCGGCGGTAGCGGTTGCCGGGGGAACGTCAGCGCTGAAGGCGCAGGCCGATCTTGATGGAGTCGGAGGTGTAGTCGTCCTCCGAGGTCTTGCCGGTCAGGTTCTCGTGCCGCACCAGTCCGGTGAAGGCCAGCGAGCGGTTCAGCCAGTAGAGAAAACCCGCTTCGGCGGAATAGCTGGTCTGCTGGTCGGTGGCGCGTTCGCTGTCGCGGTAGGCGGCCGAGAGCGTCGCCGTCAGGTCGGTGCGGTGGGTCAGCCGATGGCGCAGCGCCAGCGCCCCCTCGTAGATGGTCGAGGTGCCGGTATCGTCTGTATCCGGGTCGAAGCGGGTCTGACCGGTCAGGACGAGATCCGTGCCGCGCTGCGGCGACCAGGCCAACCGGCCGTCGATGGTGGGCGAGCCCGTGGTCTCGAGCGACGCGGCATCCGGGACGTTCCAGGCATAGCCGGCCGCGATCTCGCCAAGAAATTTCTCGCCGAGGTCGAAGGCGACGCCGGTGCGCAACGACTGGATCAGCGAGTCGCGCTCGACGCCGGCCAGGTCGACCTCGTCGTCGAAGTTGCGCCGTCCTAGGCTCCCTTCGACGAAGGGCTTCAGGGCCGGCGAAATTTCGTAGCCGCCCCGCAAGGCCGCAGTATAGGTCGTGTAGCTCTCGTCGAGAATGCGGGTTGTCCCGGCGAAATCGGGGGTCGAGCGCGTCTGCCGGCTGACCGACGTGTCGATGCCGGCGGTCAGGCGGCCGAACTGCCGTTCCAGCTCCGCACCGGCGGAATAAGTCGAAAGGTCCGGCCGGTCCGCCGCGGACTCGCCGGCATTGAAGTCGATCGGGCTTTCCTGGCGATATTCATAGGCACCCCTGAGGGTTGCCGTCGTCATCCGGTCGATGTCCAGCCGCAGCCGGCCATCCACGGCGATGCGCGGCTCCGACTCGAGCTCGCCGGCAAAGTTTCGCCGGTAGGCGCCGAGCGCGTTCAGCTCGAACTGGTGCTCCGACCAGTCCGACAGAAGCCGGGCCGCCACATCGGTCTCGCTGAAGACGCCCCCTTCGCCGCCCGCACTGTCCGACAGGTTGGTGGACGCACCGAGGCTCTGGTTGAGGGTGGAGTAGAGCACGAACGACCCGGCGCGGATGCCAACCGGGGCGAACGGGTCGTTCTCGGCGATCGGGATCGTCCCGCGCAGCGGCGTGATGGCGAGATTTTGACGGCCGAGGATGCTTTCGCCGCGCGGGCGATCGACACGGCTGGCCGGCGGCGACAGGTCGCGGGGCGGCAAGCCGCCATTGCGCGCCGCCATCAGCGGGTCGATCGGCCGGCCGTTGCGGTCGCGTTGCGGGGCGTTGCCTTGACGCGTTGCAGCCGCGTTGCGACGCGCCGCACCGTTTTGTGGCAGGTTCTGGCCGGCCGCCGCCGGCGCCGGCGCGCTGGCGAGGTTGGCCGGGGCCGTCGGCTTGCCGTCGGGACCCTCGAAGAGGTCGAACCTAGGCTTCGGCGGGGGAGCCGCATCGTCGGTCGCGTCGACCGGGGGAACGGTGGTGTCCGGCAGGTCGCTGGAATCCTCGGCGCCGCGGCTGAACGGGAGGTAGGCGCCATCGCCGCCGCCGTCACGCAGCGTCGTCGACGGATCGGCCGCGCTGGTGCCGGGATCGGTGGGGGAGCGGGGGCCTGTCAGCCCGGAGGGTGTTGCGATGGGGGACACGCTGGTGCCGGCGCTCGGCCGCAGGCCGTCGATCCCGGACGGGGCGGCTGCCGGCGTCTGCGCGGCGGCAAGCCCGGCCCAGCTGCAGCCGAGCGCGAGCACGACGAAGCCGGCCCCCCGGAGGGTGCATCTCGGCGTCTCCGCTGACGTGTTGCGTGGCTCGTTCAAGATCCCACCGGCCGGTTGCTGATTCGCAAACTCATTGCCGAAAGGTAAACGCGGATGGTTAACGCAACCTTGCCAAGCCGTGCCAAACCTTGGCTGGCTGCGCGAAAGGCTCGGCCCGTCAGGTCGCTGGGACGACCGTCAGCACGGATCCTGCAACGCCGGTGACCCGGACACGGGCGCCGAGCGGGAGGTCCGGGCCGCTCACCCGCCACCAGCCGTCCTCGATCGCCACCTTGCCGCTGCCGCCGATGATCGGCTCGGACAGGACGACGACGCTGCCGACAAGGCGGGCGGCACGGTCGTTCAGCATCGGTCTCGGTCCGCTGACCGTCTTCGGCCCGACCCTTCGCCGTCCGAGAAGCACCGCGAGCGTCGACAGGATGACGAAGGCCAGCACCTGCCATTCCCAGCTGAAGCCGCCGGTGTCGCCGAGAAGCAGCACAGCCGTGCCGACGATCAGCGCGGCGATGCCGAGGAACAGGAGGTAGACGCCGGGCAGCACGACTTCGAGCACGAGCAGCACGAGGCCGGCGATCCACCAGGCATAGGGAACGATTTCGGCGAGCGGCGTCATGGACCCTCGACGCCGCTGCGGGGCGGCACGGCGCCGACGGTGGGCGTGCTCGGCACCCGGCCTCTTGCCGCGGAAGGGGTGGGCGAGGGTGGCGCGGCGTCGGGAAAGGATGCGCGGGCGAGCTCGGCGATGCCGCCGATCGAGCCGATCAGCGATGCCGCCTCGAGCGGCATCAGGATGACGCGCTGATTGGGCGCCGAGGCGAGCTTTGCCAGCGCCTCGGTGTATTTCTGCGCGACGAAGTAGTTCAGCGCCTGCACGTTGCCCGCGGCGATCGCCTCGGAGACCACGCGGGTGGCGGTGGCTTCCGCTTCGGCCAGCCGCTCGCGCGCCTCGGCCTCGCGGAAGGCTGCTTCGCGCAAGCCCTCGGCCTGCAGGATCTGCGCCTGCTTGTCGCCCTCGGCCCGCAGGATCTTGGCGTTCCGCGCGCCCTCGGCCTCCAGCACCTCGGCACGCTTCTCGCGCTCGGCCTTCATCTGCCGGGCCATGGAGTCGACGAGGTCCCGCGGCGGGTTGATGTCCTTGATCTCGATCCGGGTGATCTTGATGCCCCAGGAGTTCGCGGCCTGGTCGGCGACCCGGAGGATCCGCTCGGAGATCGCATCGCGGTTCGACAGGAGATCGTCGAGGTCCATCGAGCCCATGACCGAGCGGAGGTTGGTCATCACGAGGTTCAGGATGGCGTTTTCCAGACCGCTCACCTCATAGGCGGCGGCCGCCGCATCCAGTACCTGGTAGAAGGCGACGCCGTCGGCCGCGACCGAGGCGTTGTCGCGGGTGATCACTTCCTGCGTCGGGATGTCGAGCACCTGCTCCATCATGTTGAGCCGGCGGCCGATGCGCTCGACGAAGGGCAGCAGGATGTTGAGGCCGGGGGTCAGCGTGCGGGTATAGCGGCCGAAACTCTCGACCGTATAGGCGTAGCCCTGCGGGACGGTCTTGACCGCGGCGAAGAGGACGATGACCGCGAAGAACAGCACGGCGAGGATGAGGATGCCGAAGCCGCTGATCGGGAACCCGGTTTCCATGCGTCACGCCCTTTTGCCGATGTCCGATCTCTCCTGAGTGCCCTTCGCAAGCCATCCGTGCAAGCTGAAACGCCTTGCACCCGCTCTTCAGAGCGTCGGCGCGGGGCGGGGGCGGGCGACGAACAGCCCGAAGAGGATCAGGAGCCCGCCGGCGATCTGCAGGAGGCCGAGGCTTTCGCCGGCGAAGATCCAGGCGAACAGGGCCGCTGCCGCCGCCTCGACGAAGATCACCAGCGAGGAGAAGGACGCCGACAGCACGCCGAGCGCCAGCGCCAGCAGGCCCTGTCCGCCGGCGTGGCTGATCATGCCGAGCGCCAGGAGGTTCGCCACCCCGGTCCCGGTCTCCGGCAGGAAGCCTTCGCCCGAAACGACGGCCGCAGCGAGCAGGGCCAGCGTGGTGACGAGGGTCGAGCGGAGCGTCGCCGCGCCGGCGGCGAAGTGCTTGCGGGCCGTGCGCATCACCAGGAAGTAGAGGCCGAAGAAGAAGGAGGTGGCGATGCCGTAGAGATCGCCGACCCAGTTGCTCGACCCATCGCTGGCGGAGTGGAAGATCAGCAGCGCCGCGCCGGGCAGACAGACGGCGAGGCCGATGAAGGTCTGGCGCGACACCGCCTCGCCGATGGTGAAGCGCGAGAGCACGGCGACCCAAAAGGGGGCGAGGCAAGCGAAGAAGGTCGCGTTGGCGATCGAGGTGTGGCTGATCGCCAAATGCCAGAAGATGAGGTCGCCGGAGAAGAACAGGCCGGCCAGGAGCAGCGCCCGGCCGCCACCGGCCTGAGGCTTGGAAGCTGTGTTCGCCCGCTCGATCCGCGCCCAGAGGAAGAGCACGGGCAAGGACAGCGCGACGCGCCAGAAGGCGCTGGCGAAGGGCCCGACTTCGGCATTGCGCACGAAGACGGGGGATATGCCCATGGCCAGGGCGCCGACGAAGAGCGCGAGCAGCGCCATGCCGATCGAAATGCCGAGAAGGGCGGGCTTGGCGGAGACGGAAGAGGACATCGGTATCACCAAGCGGTACGAACTGTTCAGCCCCTGATAGGCAAGCCGGACGATGCCAAGTCAAGGGTTTCCGTCCCGCTTGCTCCCGGCTGCGCTGCCGGCTTGCCGCTGGCGCCGTTGCATCCGATATGACAGCCATGCCCGCCGTGGGCGAACCGACGAGGACGACAGCGATGACCGAGATCGACCAGCGCCTGCAGACCGAGCTCGAGGCGGCCGCCTTCCGCCGGCTGCGCGATCATCTGCGCGAGCGGACGGACGTTCAGAACATCGATCTGATGAATCTCGCCGGGTTCTGCCGCAACTGCCTGTCGAACTGGTACCGCGAGGCCGCGGGGGAGGCGGGCGTCGACATCGGCAAGGAACAGGCACGCGAGATCGTCTATGGAATGCCCTACGACACCTGGCGCGACCAGTATCAGCGCGAAGCCGCGCCCGAGGCCGCTGCCGCCTTCGCGGCAAAGGCGCCGCACTCCTGATCGCGCCGGCGGACAGCGCGACCATCTTCCTTCAAACTTTCGGCTTTATCTGCTAGGTGCGCCGGACGCAGTCGAATCCAGGTCCTCGACGAGCCACGGCCTTTCGGGGCCGGCGGCCGTCCGGCGCGAAGGGTCGACCCCCTATTCTAGAGGCGGCTTCGGCCTGCCAGCGACCGAGAGATTCCGATGGACGAGAACACCCCCGCCGATTCCACCGTTGCCGCCGACGAACTGCGGGCCTTCATCGAGCGCATCGAGCGTCTCGAAGAAGAGAAGAAGACGATCGCCGACGACATCAAAGAAGTCTACGGCGAGGCCAAGGGCCGCGGCTACGACACCAAGGTGATCCGCAAGATCGTCTCGATCCGCAAGCAGGACGCCAATGAGCGTGCCGAGATGGACGCCATTCTGGAGCTCTACCTGCAGGCCCTCGGGATGCTCTGAGGCACCGCCGTCGCCGCTTCGCGCGGCGGCGAAAACGGGAAGGCGCAGCGCGCAAGGCACGCCTCGGAGCACGCTCAAAGGCCGGCACCCAGCGGATCGGGCCAAAGTGTTCCGACCGGGCGGCGAGGGGTCGGGGCCTGTTAAATGGCGGTGGAAACGCCAGTTAGTTTGCGACAGGCGACGGATCATGATCCGTGCCGTCCCAAACTTTCGGAGAACCGCCATGCCCCTGACCGCCAGAGAATTGCGCTCGACCATCACCGAGGACGGTGTCCTGACCCTTGGCCTGGAAGAGGTGTCGATCAACGATCCCGGCGATGACGAGGTCATCGTCCGCATCGAGGCAGCGCCGATCAATCCGAGCGACCTTGGCTTGCTCCTCGGCCCCGCCGACATCGCGTCGATGAAGGCGGACAAGGGTGGATCCACGCTGACGTTTGCGGTGCCTAAGGAGCGGATGGGAAGCGTCGCCGGCCGCATCGGCCAGTCGATGGCCATCGGCAACGAGGCGGCCGGCACTGTGGTGGCTGCCGGAAAGAACGCGAAGGCGCTGGAGGGCAAGCTCGTCGGCGCGATCGGCGGCGGCATGTACGCCGACTACCGCAAGCTCGCCGCCAAGGACGTCGTTCCCTTGCCGGCCGGCGCCACGGCCGCCGATGGCGCATCGATGTTCGTCAATCCGCTGACGGCGCTCGGTTTCGTCGAGACGGCCCGCCGCGAAGGCCACAAGGCGATCGTCCATGCGGCCGCCGCGTCCAATCTCGGACAGATGCTGCAGAAGATCAGCCTCGCGGATGGCATTCCGCTGGTCAACATCGTCCGCTCGAAGGCGCAGGCGGACATCCTGCGCGGGATCGGCGCGACGCATGTCCTCGACAGCACGGCCGGCGATTTCAAGGCCCAGCTCGCCGATGCCATCGCCGAGACCGGCGCGACGATCGCCTTCGACCCGATCGGCGGCGGCACGCTCGGGAGCGACATCCTGACGGCGATGGAGCAGGCGGCGGCGGCGGCCATGCCGTCCTACAACCGCTACGGCTCGGAAACATTCAAGCAGCTCTACGTCTACGGCGCGCTCGATCCCGCGCCCCTGGTGCTGAACCGGCTGAGCTTCGGCTTCCGCTGGAGCGTCGCCGGCTGGCTGCTGTTCCCGTTCCTGCAGCAGGCCGGTCCGGAGGTTGGCGCCCGCTTGCGCCAGCGTGTGGTCGACGAGCTGACGACGACGTTTGCCAGCCGGTACACGCGCGTCATCAGCCTCGAGGAGACGATCCATCCGGACGTCGTCGAGGCTTACCAGCGCAAGGCGACGGGCGAGAAGTTCCTCATCGATCCGTCCCGCGGCTGAACGCTTAGCTGCCGCCCGTTGCCGCTAGCGCTGGTGACGGGCGGGGGAGATGCATGGCGCCGCGGTCTCCGCGACGCCGTGCGGCGGCGGATGAAACCGACGCCGGGCCTCAGAGCAGCTTGCGGGCCGCCAAGTTGCGCATGAGGGCCGAAGGACCGAAGGTCCAGGGCGCACATTCCGTCGACAGCAGAACGCGGTTTCGCAAGGCTCCGAGCTTGTCGTTCGAGATGGTGACGACGTCGCCGATCTTGTGAGTGAAGCCCTGGCCGGGATGGTCGCGGTCCTCGCTCGGCGCAAACAGGGTGCCGAGGAATAGCACGAAGCCGTCGGGATACTGGTGGTGGCGGCCGATGGTCTGGGAAACGAGATCCAGCGGATCGCGGCTGATCTCCTTCATCGAGCTGCGGCCGTTCAACACGTAACCGTCCTCGCCCTCGACCTTCAGGTCGAGCTCGGCCTGGCGCACGTCATCGATCCCGTAGCTCGCGTCGAAGAGACGCACGAAGGGACCGAGCGAGCAGGACGCGTTGTTGTCCTTCGCCTTGCCGAGCAGTAGCGCGGAGCGCCCTTCGACATCGCGCAGGTTCACGTCGTTGCCGAGCGTCGCGCCGCGGACCTCGCCCCGGCTGTCGACGACCAGCACGATTTCCGGCTCCGGATTGTTCCACTTCGAGATTGGGTGCAGTCCGACATCGGCGCCGTGGCCGACCGACGAGAGCACCTGCGACTTCGAGAAGACCTCCGCATCCGGGCCGATGCCGACTTCCAGATACTGCGACCAGACGCCTTCCTCGATCAGCGCCGCCTTGACGCGTTCGGCTTCCGCCGAGCCGGCGCGAACGTTGCGCAGGCTGTCGCCGATAAGGGCGGTGACGCGGTCGCGGATGCCCTGCGCCAGATCCGGATTGCCGGCGGCCTTCTCCTCGATGACGCGCTCGAGCATCGAGCGTGCGAAGGTCACGCCGCAGGCCTTCACCGCCTGCAGGTCGATCGGCGCGAGGAGATATGCGCCGTTCGGGCCGCGCCCCGTCAGAAAGTCAGCGACGCTGCCGAGCGTTTCGCCCGTCGCCGCCGCCAGGGTGCCGGCCGGGTCTTTCATTTCGATGAGATCGCGGACCGTCGGTATTTCGGGCGAGGTGATATCGACGACATCGCCGTTCCGGATGACGACGACCGACGGGCCTTCCAGCTCCGGCCGCCAGACACGACCGACGAACGTGCCCGTTTCGTAGAATTCCATGCTGTTTCCTCCCACAGCGATTCGCATCATCGCTTCCGGCTGGACCCTAGCGCCGTCGAGCCGGCAGCCCAAGCCGAAGATCCGGCAGTTGGGGCCGGCGCCGATGCACCGGCCGGACCCGTCCCGCCTACGAGAATCTCCGACTGGATGTGCTCAATTAACATTGCATACTTATAATGAGAGTCCTATCTATCGAGCCATGCAGCCCATAGACCGACTCCGCTTCGATATGACGCGCACGCTTCTCCGCGTGGGCCGGCAATGGCGGCGACTGGTGCGCGAGCTGATGCTCCGGCACGGCCTGTCGGAGGCCTGCGCCCATCCGCTGGTGGTGATTGCCCGGCTCGGGGACGGCACGCGCCAGGTGACCGTGGCGGAGGAGGTCGGGATCGAGGGGCCGTCGCTCGTCCGGCTGCTCGACCAGCTCTGTGGTTGCGGCCTGGTGGAGCGGCGCGACGATCCCGTCGACCGGCGCGCGAAGACGTTGTGGCTGACCAAGCTCGGTCGCCGGACGACGGGGCTGATTGAGGATGATCTCGTCGCCCTGCGGCGCGATGTCCTCGGCGATATCGATGCGGCGGACCTTGCGGCAACGATCAGGGTTTTTCAGGCGTTGGAGCGTGGTGCCGCATCCTCTTCGGGGCGCAATGGCCAAAGTGAGGATCAGACACCGTGATCACTGGTCTCCCCAACTGGCGGGAATGGCTGTTCTCGGCCAAGTCTTTCCTCGCTTCCATGATGGCGCTCTACATCGCGCTGTCGGCCGGCCTGTCGCGTCCGTACTGGGCGATGGCTGCCGTTTACGTCGTCGCCAATCCCCTGTCGGGCGCCACGCGATCGAAGGCGGTCTACCGCGTCCTCGGCACCATGATCGGTGCGGCGGGCTCGGTGTTCCTGCTGCCGCTGTTCGTTAATGCGCCGGAGCTGTTCAGCCTCGTCGTCGCGCTGTGGACCGGCGGCTTCCTGTTCATCTCGTTTCTCGACCGCACGCCGCGCAGCTACGTCTTCATGCTGGCGGGCTACAGCCTGCCGCTGATCGCCTTGCCGGCAGTGTCGGATCCAACGCAGATCTTCGACATCGCGAGTTCGCGAACCCTCGAGATCGGCATCGGCATCGTCTGCGCCACCCTCGTCAACTCGTTGATCCTGCCGGCGCCCATCGGCCCGGTGCTCGGCGGGCGGACACAGAAATGGCTGCAGGATGCCGGCGAATGGGTATCGGCGATCCTGAAGCGTGAAGACAGCGTCGATAGCGCCCGCGAGCGCCAGCGCCTGGCTGTCGATATCCGCAGCTTCGACATGCTGATCAGTCAGCTGGCCTACGACGACGCGATCGGCAGCACCGTTCAGCGGGCACGCGCCCTGCGCGGCCGAATGGCCATGCTGCTGCCGCTGTTGTCCTCCCTCAGCGATCGCCTGGATGCGGTCGGCGAGGGTTCCGGTGCCCCGGCGGAGCTTGCCGACCTTACCCGGGACATTGCCGACTGGATCGCCGCCCCTGCCGAAAGCGGCACCGCAGGTTTGACGGTCTTGCAGGAACGCCTCGCGGCACTGGAGCCGCAGGGTCAGCCGGCGGCGCAATGGCAGGGACTGCTCGTCTCCAGCGCCCTCGAACGGCTTCGCGAATTGCTGGACCTCTGGCAGGACTGCCGGGTGCTGCAAGGTGAAATCCTGCTCGGCCGCAAGGCCGGTCGCTGGCAGCGCGCGTCGATGCGCCATCACCGCGTCATCAGTTCGGTGCCGCACTTCGACTACGGCCTGATGGCCTTCTCTGCCTTTTCGGTCGTCGCCGTCACCTTTCTCGCCGGTCTCATCTGGATCGCGACGGGCTGGCACGAGGGCGCCGGCTTCGTGATCATGTCGGCGGTCGGCTGCTCGTTCTTTGCAGCCATCGACAACCCGGCGCCGATGATCAAGAGCTTCGTCATCTGGATGTCGGTGGCCGCGGTGATCTCCGGCGTCTACCTCTTCGGCATCCTGCCGAACGTCCAGGATTTCGGCATGCTGGTGCTCGTCTTCGCGCCACCTTTCCTGCTGGCCGGGACGGTCATCGGCCGGCCGCAGTTCATGCTGATCGGCATGCTGCTGGCGGTCAATATCGCCTCGCTCGTCGGGCTGCAGGAGATCTATGCCGCCGACTTCGGGACTTTCGTCAACGGCAACCTCGCCTCCGTCGCCGGCGGCCTGTTCGGGTTGGTCTGGTCGATGGCGACCCGGCCTTTCGGCGCGGCACTCGCGGCACGGCGGCTGGTGCGGGCAGGATGGGCGGAAATCGCTGCGACCGCCGGTGGCCGGCGCAATGCCGATCCCGCGCAGTTCGCGGGGCGCATGTTCGATCGTCTTGGCCAGCTGGTGCCCCGTCTAGCCCAGGGCGTCGCGGAGGATGTCGCGGCAACCGACATGCTGGCGGAACTGCGGATCGGCATGAACATGCTCGACCTCAAACGGATCGAGCCGAACCTGCCACTCCCGCTGCGGGCCCATGTGCGCACCGTGCTCGACGGCGTTGCAGCGGCTTTCGCCGACCGGCTGGACAACGCCCGCCGTGATGAGGCCGGGGAAAAGCTGCTGGCGGAGATCGATGCCGCGCTGGTGGCGCTGGTCGACATCACCGACGGACCGACGCGGCGGACGGCGCTGCAGGCCGTAGTCGGGCTCCGGCGCGGCCTCTTCGCCGACCGGCAGGCGCCCGTGCTGACCATGCCGCGTCACGATGCTCCGCCCCTCGTCATCGCGGCGGAGTAGGGAAGACCATGTTCGGCGACTTCAACCTGTTCGGTGTCTACGTCCCCCGGATCCTCGTCCTGGCGCTCATCGCCTATGTTCTCAATCTCGTGCTGCGGCGCGTGCTGGCACGGCTCGGCGTCTATCGCCTGGTTTGGCACCCTGGGCTCTTCGATCTCGCTCTGTACGTCCTTGTCCTTGGTGGCATGGCGCAATTATCGGAACTTTACCTGTGAAAACGCTCTCCCGGATGATTGGCCGCGTTCTGTTCACCCTCGTCATCACTGTCGTTGCAGTGGTGGTCGGCTGGCAGACGTGGGATTATTACATGAACGAGCCTTGGACCCGAGACGGTCACGTCCGCGCCGACGTCATCGGCATCACCCCGGACGTCTCCGGCATCGTCAACGAGGTGCTGGTGGCCGACAACCAGGTGGTCAAGAAGGGCGACGTGCTCCTGCGCATCGACCGCGAGCGCTTTGCCTTGGCGCTGCAGTTAGCGGAAGCCGCCGCGAAGGGGCAGGCGGCATCGCTCGAGCAGGCGCGGCGCGAATATGAGCGCTATCAGCAGCTCAGCCGCAACGTTGCCTCGCAGCAGAATGTCGAGCAGGCCGGGGCTTCCCAGGCCGTGGCGGAGGCCTCCTACGAACAGGCGGTGACCAACCGCGACCTTGCCAAGCTCAACCTCGAACGCTCCGAGATCAGGGCGCCGGTCAACGGCGTCATCACCAATCTGTCGCTGAACGCCGGCGACTACGCGACCGCGGGCAAGGCCGTCATCGCGCTGGTGGACAGCGATTCGCTCCGCGTCGAGGGATATTTCGAGGAGACCAAGCTGCCGCGCATCGCGATCGGCGATCCGGTGGATATCCAGGTGATGGGCCATCCGGGCAATCTGACGGGCCGGGTCGAGAGCATTGCCGGCGGCATCGAGGATCGTGAGCGCAGTGCCGGGTCGGAGCTTCTGGCCAATGTCACGCCGGCTTTCAGCTGGGTGCGGCTGGCGCAGCGCATTCCCGTCCGCATCGCGCTCGACAAGATGCCCGACGGCGCGCCGCTGGTTGCGGGTCTCTCGGCTACGGTAACGGTGCGACGCACGGCGGCCGCCGACTGACCAATCGCTGCTGGGTCTCAGCGGGCGTCGTCGATCACGCGACGCGCGTTCGCAGTTCGCCGATGCCTTCGATCCCGCCGACGAGAACATCGCCGCGCTCGACAGGACCGACGCCTGCCGGGGTGCCGGCGAAGATGAGGTCGCCCGGCTGCAGCGTGAAGAGCGTCGACAGCGTGGCGATGATCTCCGGCACCTTCCAGATCATCTGGTCGAGATTGCCGCGCTGGCGCATTTTTCCGTTCACCGTCAGCCAGATCGCGCCCTTGCCGATGTGGGGTGCGTCGGCGATCGGCATCAGCGGGGTACACGGCGCCGATCCTTCGAATGCCTTGCCGGTTTCCCAGGGGCGGCCGAGCTTCTTCGCCTCCCCCTGCAGATCACGCCGCGTCATGTCGAGGCCGACAGCATAGCCGAAGACGTGCTCCATGGCGCGATCGATCGCGATGTCGCTGCCGCCGGTCCGCAGCCCGACCACCAGTTCGATCTCGTGATGCACGTCGGCGGTCGCGCTGGGGTAGGGAAAGTCCCGGCCGGACAGGATCAGCGTGTCCGGGTTCTTCTGGAAGAAGAAAGGCGGTTCGCGATCGGGATCATGTCCCATCTCGACCGCATGATCGGCAAAGTTTCGCCCGACGCAGTAGATGCGGTGAACGGGAAACAGCTTCTGGCTGCCGAAGACCGGAAGAGACGGTACGGTCTTCGGCTCGAACACGTAGAGTTCGTCTAAACCGCCATCGGCCATTCGGGTTCTCCCGTCAGTGTTTCCGATCGGTCAGGCGCCGGATCGGCTGGTGCGCCGGCGCTTGTGGCCGAGGCCCATCTGCTTGGCGAGGCGCGAGCGTGCCGCCGCGTAGTTCGGAGCGACCATCGGGTAGTCCGCGGGCAGATCCCACTTCTCGCGGTAGTCCTCCGGCGACAGATTGTAGTGGGTCATCAGGTGGCGCTTCAGCGACTTGAACTTCTTGCCGTCCTCCAGGCAGACGATGTAGTCGTCGGTGACCGACTTCTTCACCGGAACGGCAGGCTTCGGCTTCTCCGCAGTCGGCGTCGCAGGGGCCGAATGGGTGCGACCCAGCGCACCGAACACATCCGAAATCAGCGCCGGTAGGTCGGACATCGGTAGCGAATTATTGCTGACATAGGCGGCCACCACCTCGGCAGTGAGCTCCATCAGCATTTCGGTATTATCGGCTGTCTCGATCTGGTCCATGTCTCACCCAATCACGTGGATGGCCCGGTTCGGGCCGTATCGCCAAATGTCTGCTATGACCGATTTCCCGGAGATGCGACGCGCTCTGTAAACTGGCATGCGACCGCATGGCGAAGGCGGCGCTTATCTGCTTGTATTGATACTGCGTTACTTAATGTCAAGGCACAACTCAGGCATCGCAAGCCCGTCCGACCTTAAGCCGCTAGAACAGGTTTAGAATAAAAAGCGTCGCAACGACGGCGGGACTGGGCCTGCGGTCGCATCGATCACTGGAAATCTTGTCGGCTGGGGGCGAACGACACCCGCTTGCAGGGCTGAACGCATCCGCGTCAATATTCGATATTCGCTTCCGGAAGTGCTGAGCTGGTACGCTGGGCAGGGTTGTCTGCTGTGCTGGCGAGCGCCGCGAATCAGCCTGGCGACGCCGGCGCTCCTGCACGATCACCAAGGCCGGCTGCGGCAGCACCTGCCGCTGTTGGCGGGCGGGGGGCCCGCCAACAGACGCGGTGACTATTCGAACTTGGCGACGGGAAGGAAGTTGACCGCCGAACCCGCAAAGCGGTTGGAGGCGTTGGTCAGCGGGTTGGCCGTGAAGCCAGCGGTAAAGACCGAGGAAGGAACCTCGCGCACCAGGCCGTCAGCCTTCGGCTTGCGGAGGGCCTCGGACTTAGCCCGCGCCTCGGGGCCGGTCACCAGCGACGCCATCTCGATCCGCGAGGTGATCGCCTTCTGTGCGTGCTTGACGGATTGCGCTGCCGGGGCCGGGGACTTGACCCGGGCGAAGCGCCCGGTCTTGCCGGCAGGCACGTCGACTTTCGCGGTCGTGCGGACCGGCGCTGCCGTTGCAGCCGCGACCTTGCGGCTTTCCAACGCTGCCACGAGCTGGTTGTCGACAGCCTTCTTGGTGGGCTCCGAGAGAGCCGCAACAGCCTGCGCCGGCTTGACGCCGAGATCAGCCCGCATGGCGGGCGCCGCGTCGAGGATGCGCTTGATCGGATCGGTGCTGGCGACCATCGGCGACGGCACCGGAATGGCAGCCGTTTCCACAGGCACTGCCGAGGCGCCGCCCTTCAGGATGGCTTCGAACGGCGGACGTTCACGCGGCGTCGGCACGGCATAAGCCATCTGCGCCGGGGCGCCGGCCACGGCCTCGTCGACCGGCGGCGAGGCTTCGAGCGCCGCGACGAGGCTCGAGACGTCGTCCTCCTTCGCCGGCGTCGCCGTCGGCCGGAGCGGGGCCGCGTGCGGCACGGGAACGCGCGCCGGGGCGAGGCCAGCGACCTCCGTCTCAGCGGCGGCCTCGGCTGTCGCGAACGGCAGTCGGCTGGCGATCGCCGCTGGCGGGGTCGGTGCCGACGTGTCGTAGGTATCGCGGATCGGCAGCGGAACGCCCGATGCCAGCATGTTCGGCTTGGCCGACGGCACCATCGCCGCCACGGCGACGCTCGGCGCCGGCTTCGGCGGAACGGGCATCGCGGCAGGGGCGAGCCTTGCCGCTGGCTCAGGCTTCGACGGCGCGGCCTCGGCGACCTCGGACTCGGCGTTGTCGTCTTCCTCGTCAGCCCCGCCACCGCCGAAGATGGCAGCGAAGAGCGTCTTGCCGCCACCGCCACTGCTGCTCGGAGCGCGGCTGAACACGCCGCCCGCATTGGCAACCTGAATGCTGCTCGCGGTCTTGCGCGACTTGTAGGAGGCGAGCGCCTGCTCGTAGCCCGGCAGCGGCTTGCCGTCCGACGGGACGTGAATGGTATTGCCGTTCGGGAACACGGCGACGAGTTCCTTTCGGCTCATCCGCGGCCAGTGGCGCGCATTGCCGACGTCGAAATGCACGAAGGGCGAGCCCGAGCGCGGATAGTAGCCGACGCCGCCGACCTGCATCTTCAGGCCGATCTCGCGCATCTTCTTCAGCGGGACGTCGGGAATGAAGAAATCAAGGGCGCGGCCCGCCGTGTGCTGGCTTTCCTTGGCGACACCAGAGGAGCGCGAGCGCAGCATGTTGTTGGTCGCTGGCGAACGGAAGCCGCAGATGACGTTGATGTAGGAGCGCGAGCCGGACTGGCGATACGCCTCCCAGATCAGATCCATCAGGCGCGGATCCATCGTGGTCTCCTGCTTCTTGCGCCAGTCGCGCAGGAACCAGTTGATCTCCTTCAAACCGGACGGGATGTACCGACCGTTCCGCTTGTAGTCGATCGCGACCTTTTCCTTGGTATGCAGATTGTAGAACTTGAGGGTGCGCGTTTCAGCCTTCGCAGCAACCGACCCGACGGAGAGGGCCAGCACGCAGAGTGCGGCCATCGAAGCGGCGCGCGTTCCAGCGCGGCCGACAAGGTCGGTCAGTCCGAACATTCGGTACCAGTCCCCTCAGGTTGACGAACACGGTCTATGCGTCCCCAGACCGCCGTCGTATAGCAGGATAGTTAACGGTCTTCCAATCGGCCGAGAGTGCGGCGCTAAGATGACGCATAGCCTACTCCGACCCAATTTGAAAAGAAAAGGGTTAACAGGATGTGAACGCAGCTAAGCGTCACCCGTGTCACGCAAGGTTTGCTGATGCTTATCCTTGCCGAACCCTGCGTCTGCCTCAAAGATGCCATAAAGCCGCATCTTCCGATACAGCGTCGAGCGACCTATGCCAAGGCGGCGCGCAATCTCACTCATATGACCGCCGTAATGCGCGACGGCGCGGCGGATGTGCGCGGCCTCGAGCGCCTCGAGGGTCACGAGTTCGCCGTCCTCGCCGAAGCCGTCTGGCACAGCCTCGCCCTCCCGCTCGAACGACTGCTGCATGACCATCGGGACGGGCTCGACATCTCCAGCGGCACGGGCCACGTCGTCCAGTTCCTGCACCGGGACAGCCTCGCTCCGGCGTGGCTGCAAGGCCCCGATCTGCGGGAAGTCGGCAATGCCGAGCGTCGGTCCATCGGCCAGCACTACGGCGCGGTGAAGGGCGTTCTCCAGCTGCCGGATGTTGCCGGGCCAGTCGTGCCGCTCAAGCAGAGCCACCGCCTCCGCCGACAAGGCGCGCGCCGGCGAGCCGGGCTCGGTCTCGGCAAATCGGGCAAGGAAGTGCTTCGCCAGCGCGGCGATCTCGTCGCGGCGCTCGCGCAGCGGCGGCAGGCAGACTGAAAGCACGTTCAGGCGGTAGTAGAGATCCTCCCGGAAGCGTCCCGCGGCGACCTCGGTCGGCAGATGGCGGTGGGTGGCGGCGATGATCCTAACATCCGGCCGGACCGGACGGCGCCCGCCCACCGGGTCGACCTCGCCGCTCTGCAGGACGCGCAGCAGCTTGACCTGGATTTCCAGCGGCAGCTCGCCGATCTCGTCCAGAAAGAGCGTGCCGCCGTCGGCATCGACGAACTTGCCCGGCCGCCGCTCTCCGGCATCGGTGAAGGCGCCCCGCTCGTGGCCGAACAGGATGCTCTCGGCAAGGCCTGCCGGCATCGCGCCGCAGTTGACGATCACGAACGGCGCCTCCGCCCGCGGCCCGGCCGCGCGGATGGTCTCCGCCAGCCATTCCTTGCCAGTGCCGGTTTCCCCCTCGATCAGCAAGGGAATGGTCGAGCCTGCCGCCCGCTCTGCCAGGGCCAGGAGGTCGCGCATGGCGCGGCCGGTGGACGGCGAGGGCGCCCGTGCGCCTTTCGGTCTTGCTCCCGGCCCGCCCCGCCGGCGCGCATCGTGGACCCGGATCGCCTTGTCGATCGTCTGCTG
This sequence comes from Mesocryomonas fontinalis, assembly GCF_055730125.2. Lineage (NCBI taxonomy): Bacteria > Pseudomonadati > Pseudomonadota > Alphaproteobacteria > Hyphomicrobiales > Aurantimonadaceae > Mesocryomonas > Mesocryomonas fontinalis. The sequence continues at coordinate 440,484 of NZ_JBUZWG020000001.1, forward strand.
CAGCTTTTCCGGAGAGACCGGCTTGACGACGAAATCGAAGGCGCCGGCGCGCATCGCCTCGACCACGGTGTCGATGCCGCTGCGGCTGGTGAGGACGATCACCGGAATGTCCCGGCCTTGCCGCTGCATGTCGGCGAGGACGTCGAGGCCGCTCTCGCCCGAGAGCATGAGGTCGAGCACAAGCGCGGCGATGGCGTCGGCGCCCTCCTGTCGCAAGGCATCGATCCCGCCGGAGACGCTGTCGCGCAGGATCGGCAGATGCCCCATGCGCGTCACCAGCGCCTCCACCAATCGGCGCTGGACAGGATCGTCGTCGATGATCAGAACCTGGCGTGTCATGCAGTACTCCACCCTCGCCGGATGGCAGGATTGCCCCATTTTGACACGCAGGTTCCTGTGATCCGCTTGACGATCAGGCTTAACGCAGTGCTAACCCTCCCATTCCCGCCCTGGCAACGACCGAGATATTGATGATCGACCGTATTCTTCTGGCCACTTCCGCAACCGGTGCGACAGCCGGGACAGGGCTGCCCGAGTGGAACCTCGACGACCTCTACCCCGCGATGGACGCCCCGGGTATCGCCGGCGATCTCGACATGGGTGCGGCCCTCGCTCTGGCCTTCCAGGCGCGCTGGCGCACGGCCCTCGGCCGCGAGGCCGCGCTGCCGGGCGGTGGCGGCATCGCCGAGGCGCTGAAGGAGTTCGAGGCGCTGGAGGAAATCCTTGGCCGTCTGATCTCCTATGCAGGCCTCGTCTATTCCGGCGATACCTCGGATCCGGCGCGCGCCAAGTTCTACGGCGACATCCAGTCGCGGGTGACCGACATCTCCTCGCGCCTTCTGTTCTTTCCGCTGGAGATGAACCGGATCGAGGATGCCGTTCTCGACGCGGCGATGGCCGAGAACCCGAAGCTCGCACACTATCGGCCGTGGATCGTCGACCTTCGCAAAGACAAGCCCTACCAGCTGGAAGACCGGGTCGAGGAGCTCTTCCATGACAAGTCGGTCACCGGGCATGGCGCCTGGAACCGGTTGTTCGACGAGACCATGACCGCCCTGCGTTTTGACGTCGATGGGGACGACATGGCGCTGGAGGAAACCCTCAACCTTCTGCAGGACGAGCGACGCGAGCGCCGTCAGGCCGCCGCCGCCGCGCTCGCCCATACCTTCGGCGAGAACCTGCGCACTTTCACGCTGATCACCAACACGCTCGCCAAGGACAAGGAAATCTCCGACCGCTGGCGCGGCTTCAAGGACGTCGCCGACAGCCGGCATCTCGCCAACCGGGTCGAGCCGGAGGTGGTCGATGCGCTAGCGCGGGCCGTGGTCGCGAGCTATCCCGCGATCTCCCACCGCTATTACGCGATGAAGGCGAAGTGGCTGGGGCTGGAGAAGCTGGAGTTCTGGGACCGCAACGCGCCGCTGCCCGATACCGCGCGGCGCGAGATTTCCTGGGGCGAGGCGCAGTCGACGGTGCTGTCGGCCTATTCCGGGTTTTCACCGGAGATGGCGGCGATCGCCGAGCGCTTCTTCCAGCGCAACTGGATCGATGCCGCCGTCCGCCCGGGCAAGTCGCCCGGCGCGTTCGCGCACCCGACCGTTCCGTCGGCGCATCCCTATGTCCTCCTCAACTACATGGGCAAGCCGCGCGACGTGATGACGCTCGCGCACGAGCTCGGCCATGGTGTGCACCAGGTGCTGGCCGGTCCGCAGGGCGCGCTGATGGCGCCGACGCCGCTGACGCTGGCCGAGACGGCCTCGGTCTTCGGCGAGATGCTGACCTTCCGCTCGCTGCTCGACCAGGCGAAGACGCCGCTGGAGCGTAAGACCTTGCTCGCCCAGAAGGTCGAGGACATGATCAACACGGTGGTCCGGCAGATCGCCTTCTACCAGTTCGAGCGGGCGCTGCATCAGGAGCGGCGGAACGGTGAGTTGACGGCGGACCGGATTGGCGAGATCTGGGTCGAGATGCAGAAGGAAAGCCTTGGTCCCTCGATCCATCTCGGCGAGGGCTATGAAACTTTCTGGACCTACGTTCCCCACTTCATCCACTCGCCGTTCTACGTCTATGCCTATGCCTTCGGCGACTGCCTGGTGAACTCGCTCTACGCCGTCTACCAGAATTCGGAAGAAGGTTTTCAGGACAAGTACTTCGCCATGCTGAAGGCCGGCGGCACCAAGCACCATTCCGAACTGCTCGCGCCCTTCGGCCTCGATGCCTCCGACCCGTCCTTCTGGTCGCGGGGACTGGCGGTGATTTCCGGCTTCATCGACGAACTCGAGGCCATGGAGGTCTGACGTCCTCCGAGCGGCGGCGCCGTTTCGCTGAACACTGCCGCCGCGGCAAGCCTGTTTACAGGAAAGTTTTATCAACGTTGCCGCCAAACCCGCGGCGAACGAAGAACGCCAATCCGATCAAAGGCTCGCGGCGAAATAGTTTCGGCACCTTGGTGATTCTGACCGCGCCGAAATTGGGAACGCCGCCGCCGTTGAGTTTCATTTAACGCCGATTTGCTTTAGCCGCAGGGGAACATAGTCGCGGCGACCTTGATCGTTGCGTCCGACCTGGAAGGAATTGCCACCATGGCGATTGAAAAGCATCCGATCTACGGAAAGATCAGCGGCCCGGTGGTGATGATCGGCTTCGGCTCGATCGGCCGGGGAACGCTGCCGCTGATCGAACGCCATTTCGACTACGATCGTTCGCGCGTCACCGTGATCGACCCGAACGATGCCGACCGCAAACTGGCGACCGCCAGCGGCGCGACCTTCCTGCACCAGGCCCTGACCCGCAAGAACTACGAAGAGATCCTGACGCCGCTGCTGACCGAAGGCGAAGGGCAGGGCTTCTGCGTCAACCTGTCGATCGATACCGGCTCGGTCGACATCATGCGGCTCTGCCGCGAACTCGGCGTCCTCTACATCGACACCGTGGTCGAGCCCTGGCTCGGCTTCTACTTCGACGACACGATCTCGAACGCCGACCGCACGAACTATGCGCTGCGCGAAACGATGCGCAAGGAGAAGCGCCGGAACCCCGGCGGGACCACTGCCGTCTCCTGCTGCGGCGCCAATCCCGGCATGGTCTCCTGGTTCGTCAAGCAGGCGCTGGTCGATCTTGCCGGCGAGATCGGCAAGGATTTCGCGGAGCCAGCGACCGGCGACCGCGAGGGCTGGGCCAAGCTGATGAAGAAGGTCGGCGTCAAGGGGATCCACATCGCCGAGCGCGATACCCAGCGCGCCAAGAAGCCGAAGCCGCTGAACGTGTTCTGGAACACCTGGTCGGTCGACGGGCTGATTTCCGAAGGCATGCAGCCGGCGGAGCTCGGCTGGGGCACGCACGAAAAGTGGATGCCCAAGAATGCCAAGACCCACAAGAAGGGTCACCAGTCCGGCATCTTCCTCGAGCAGCCGGGTGGCAACACGCGCGTGCGCAGCTGGTGCCCGACGCCGGGGCCGCAATACGGGTTCCTCGTCACCCACAACGAGGCGATCTCGATCTCGGATTACTTCACGGTCCGCGGCAAGAACGACGAGGTCAAGTATCGGCCGACTTGCCACTACGCCTATCACCCCTCCAACGACGCCGTGCTGTCGCTGCATGAGTTGTTCGGCGCCGGTGGCCGCATCCAGCCGGTGCGCCACGTTCTGTCGGAGAAGGAGCTGGCAGACGGCGGGGATGAGCTGGGTGTCCTGCTCTACGGGCACGAGAAGAATGCCTACTGGTACGGCTCGCAGCTGTCGCTCGAGACGGCGCGCAGCCTGGCGCCCAATCAGAACGCCACCGGCATGCAGGTGACATCGTCGGTGCTCGCCGGCATGGTCTGGGCACTGGAGAACCCGAAAGCCGGCATCGTCGAGTCCGACGAGATGGACTTCCGCCGCTGCCTTGAGGTGCAGAAGCCTTATCTCGGCCCGGTGAAGGGCTACTATACCGACTGGACCCCGCTCAAGGATCGATCCATCCTGTTCGAGGAAGATCTCGATGCCGAAGACCCTTGGCAGTTCAGGAACATTCTCGTCCGCTAGGGCTGTCGATTGGGCCCACCCGGCGATTTCCTTGTGCAAAAGCCGTTTGTTGGCTTGGCTTTCTCAAGCAGTCACTGGCCAACAAAGACTTCTGCGTTATTATTCTCTCTCGGCTTGTTGTAAGCCGGGAGGAAACATGGATGCTGGAAATCCATGACAGGGCAGAGCTGAGGCGAAACGTTCTGCGTGACGTCATAGATTCAGTCATGTCGGGAACGATGGGCAGTATCGCGCGGCATTTCGCGCCCGGTGCCGTCTTCTCCAACCGCAGCAATGCCGGCATTATCGATGCGCCGTGGTTCGATCGGCTGGAAGGCGAGTTTCGCCTGAGCGGCGAAGATGAGGCGAAGTCTTTCCTCAGCGAACTGATGCGGCGCGCGACCTATATTTCCTACGAAGAGCGCGGCACGATCGTCGAAGACGACGAAGCGGCCTGCCGTTGTGACTGGACCCGGCGGGACGAACGCAATGGCTCGCTCGTCACCGGCACCACGATGTACTGGTTTACCTTCACCAGCGACGTTCGTATCCGGTCGATCGAGACGATCGGCTCGATCCATTCGGTGATTCCGGCGCAGGACCGGGAAACCGCGGCCTGATCGGCCACAGGCGTCGCTTTTCGCGACGCATTCCCGGCGCTGACCGATGACAGGTCTGCTGATGTCTAGTACGGGTCAGCCGACAACTGCTTTTCTCGGAGCCAGAGCATGCGTGCCATCGTTTCTTCCCTCGCCCTCGCGACGGCTGCCCTCCTGCTGGTGGCGTGCCAGACGGCAGACAACCGCGTGACCAGCCTGCCGACCGAAACCCGGCCGCAGGGCGTTGACGGCAGCTGGGCATCTGTGGGCGGTCCTGTCGCCTATACCGCCAACTTCCGAGGCGGACGCTTCACGTCGACGGAAGCCGGTACCGGTGCGGTTCTGGCCGAGGGGAGCTACACGCTGCTTGGTCCGGGCCAGGTGACGATCGACTATACGTCCAAGCTTCGCGGCACGCGCGTTGCGGCCAACTGCAACCAGGTCGAGGTGAACCGACTGGCCTGCGCCTCCTCGAACGGCAATCGTTTCGAGTTCACGCGCCGCAGCTGACGCGACCTGTGCCCATGAGGCGCACGACGACGCTCTGTCTGTATTGAGTGAGAACATCCTGGCATCGCCGGATGCTCTCGGAAATCGGACAGCTGACGACATCGGACCGATGACGAGCTCGGACCGATGACAAGGGCGGCGGGACACTCCGGACCGTCGCAATTGTCCTGCGAACATGCGCCGCGCTTTGGCTTGGCGTTTTCCCACCTATATCCGTTTTGAGCCGGCGCCATGTTCCGGCGCCGCTCCGGTCGCCGGGGCCTTTCAGCTTGAACGATCGGGGACTTACCAGATGAACGCTCAGACCCCCCTCGCTGCCGCGCACGCGACGGGACCGCTGCCGCCCGGCCACCCGGTGGTGAAAACCAAGAAGGTTGGCGTGCTCATCGTCAATCTCGGCACGCCCGACGGCACGACCTACCGTCCGATGCGGCGTTACCTCAAGGAATTCCTTTCCGACAAGCGGGTGATCGAGACGTCGCGCTGGGTATGGTATCCGATCCTCTACGGCATCGTCCTGACCACCCGCCCGACGCGCTCCGGCAAGGCCTATGCCTCGATCTGGAACGACGAGCTGGATGAGTCCCCGCTGCGCACCTTCACGCGGGCGCAAGGCGAGAAGCTGGCGGTGCGGATGGCGGGGGATACCGAGGTCGTCGTCGACTGGGCGATGCGCTATGGCCGTCCGTCGATCGCCGAGCGCGCCGATGCGCTGCTCGAGGCCGGCTGCAACCGGATCCTCGTCTACCCGCTCTATCCGCAGTACTCGTCCTCGACGACGGCGACGGTGAACGACAAGTTCTTCGCGCACATGATGACGAAGCGCTGGATGCCGGCAGTCCGCACCGTACCGGCCTATCACGACGAGCCCGTCTACATCGACGCGCTCGCCCGCTCGATCGAGAAGCACCTGGCGTCGCTCGACTGGGAGCCGGAGCGGGTGATCACGACCTACCACGGCATCCCGCAGAGCTATTTCCGCAAGGGCGACCCGTATCACTGCCACTGCCAGAAGACCTCGCGCCTCCTGGAGCAGCGCCTCGGCTGGGCGCCCGGACGGCTGATGACGACGTTCCAGTCGCGCTTCGGACCGGAGGAGTGGCTGCAGCCCTATACCGACAAGACGGTCGAGGCCTTGGCCAAGGAAGGCATCAAGCGGGTTGCGATCCTCAATCCGGGCTTCGTTTCCGACTGCCTGGAGACGCTGGAAGAAATCGCGGAGGAGGCCGGCGAGATCTTCCTGCACAACGGCGGCGAGAAGTTCAGCCACATCCCGTGCCTCAATGACAGCGAGGAGGGAATGGACGTCATCGAAGCCATGGTTCGCCGCGAGCTGCAAGGCTGGGTCGGCTGACACCATCCCGCGGTCAGCCTCGCTCCGTCATAACGCCATAGTTCTGACGCCATCGAACCGGGATGGTCGCCCGGATCAGCCTGCCGTCCGCCCCAGCTGGCGGCGTTGACAGGCCCGGGCGGCCGATCGAGACTTCCACGGTCGGCGACGCCGCGATCACTTGCCTTCGTCCTTCGAGGCCCGCCTTCGTCATTCAAGGATTGCCCATGATCTCGCGAAAATTCTGGCGTCACCCGGCCGGGGCCGGTCTGCTGGCACTTTCGGCCTTCATCCTCTCTGCACCCCTCGTGTCGACGCCCGCAAAGGCCGATTTCCGCGTCTGCAACGGCACCCAGCAGCTCGTCGGCGTTGCCATCGGCTACCGTGCCGAAGTGGGCTGGACGACCGAGGGCTGGTGGCGCATTCCCGCGACGAGCTGCAAGGTGATCATCGAGGGTACGCTCGCCTCGCGCTACTACTACCTCTACGCCGAGGATGCGGACGGGAAGGGGCGCTGGGCCGGGAACGTCAATCTTTGTATCGCCGAGAACGAGTTCAAGATCACCGATGTGAAGGATTGTTTGGCGCGCGGCTATCAAAAGATGGGCTTCCGAGAGTATGACACCGGCGAGCAGGGCAGCTGGATGGTCCAGTTGACCGAACCGCCACGCGGGGGCACGCAATGAGAAGAAATCGCCGGGTCAAGATTCTCGCGACACTGGGTCCTGCTTCGTCCGACGAGGCGATGATCCAGAAGCTGCATGAGGCAGGCGCCGACGTCTTCCGCATCAACATGAGCCACACCGACCACGACACGATGCGCGAGCTGGTGCGCCGCATCCGCTCCGTGGAACTCAACGTCGGCCGGCCGATCGGCATCCTCGCCGATCTGCAGGGACCGAAGCTGCGCGTCGGCAAGTTCAAGGACACGACCGTCACGCTGGCGCTCGGCCAGGACTTCACGCTGGACGACAACCCGGCCGAGGGCGACGAGACGCGGGTCTTCCTGCCGCATCCCGAAATCCTCGAGGCGGTCCAGGTCGGCCATCGCCTGCTGATCGACGACGGGCGTCTGCAACTGGTCGCCACCGAGACCGACAGCCGCCACATCAAGTGCCGCGTCGTCGCCGGCGACAAGATCTCTAACCGCAAGGGCGTCAGCCTGCCCGACACGACGCTCGCCACCGGTGCGCTGACCGACAAGGACCGCAAGGACCTTGACGCGGTGCTGGCGGTCAACGATGTCGACTGGGTGGCGCTGTCGTTCATCCAGCGTCCGGAAGATCTCGCCGAAGCCCGGAAGATCTCGCGCGGCCGCGTGGCGTTAATGTCGAAGATCGAGAAGCCTCAGGCGGTCGAGCGTCTCGATGAAATCATCGAGCTGTCCGACGCCATCATGGTCGCGCGCGGCGATCTCGGCGTCGAGCTGCCGCTGGAAATGGTCCCCTCGATCCAGAAGCGCATCACCCGCGCCTGCCGCAAGGCCGGCAAGCCGGTGGTGGTCGCGACGCAGATGCTGGAGTCGATGATCACCGCGCCGGTCCCGACCCGCGCCGAAGTCTCCGACGTGTCGGTCGCGGTCTATGAGGGCGCGGACGCGATCATGCTGTCGGCCGAATCGGCAGCCGGCAACTTCCCCGTCGAAGCGGTGGCGACGATGAACCGCATCGCCGAGCAGATCGAGCAGGATGCGATCTACCCGAGCATCATCCTCGCCCAGCGTTCGGAGCCCGAGGCGACCGGGGCCGATGCGGTTTCGCTCGCCGCTCGCCAGATGGCGGAAACCCTCAACGTCGCCGTGATCGTCACCTACACGGCGACCGGCACGACCGGCCTCAGAACCGCCCGCGAGCGGCCGATGACGCCGATCCTGGCGCTCTCGCCGGTGCTGTCCACCGCGCGGCGCCTGTCGATCTGCTGGGGCCTGCACAACGTCGTCACTGAGGACGCCTACGACCTCGACGCGATGATCGACACGGCCTGCCGCATCGCCGTCGAGGAGAAGTATGCCCGCGCAGGCGAGCGGGTGATCATCACCGCCGGCGTGCCGTTGCGCATCCCCGGCTCAACCAACATGCTGCGCATTGCGCACATCGGGTCCGACGGGCTCTCGGCCGTCTGAGACCCAGCCACATCACTCACAGCAAAGAGGCCGGCGAGGGGAGACCCTCCGCCGGCCTCGTCATATGCCCTGACCGGTCAGTTCTTCGGACAAGCGCCCGACGGCATCCTGCGCGCTCTTGTTGGCGGGGTAGATCTCCAGCACCTTGCCGTAGGCTTCGAGCGCCTGCGGCTTGCGGCCGGTCTCCTCGAGGATCATCCCGAGACCCATCAGCGCCCCGTAATGCCGCGGCTCGAGAATCAGCGTTTTCTGGATATCGGCGATCGACTTGCCGTAGTCGGAGATCTGGTAGTTGAGCGTTGCCCTGCGGTTCCAGGCCTCGGCATAGCCGGGGTCAAGGATGATCGCCTGCTCCAGGAGATCGAGCGCCGCCCCGCTGTTCTTCTGCGCCGCCGCCTTGGCCGCCCAGAGCAGCATCAGGTCAACCGTCGCACTGCCGCTGGCACTCCATTCGGCGTCGATCTTCGAGGCGACGAGAGCGGCTGCCTCCGGTGTGGCCGTTCGCCGGAGTTCGGCAAACAGGGCGTCGAGACGCTCCGCCTTCGTCGTTGGCTGCGGCCTTGCCGCAGACGGCGGCTGGAGAGGCGAGGAGGGCTCGGCCAGGGGTGTGGGTCTGGCGTAGGGCCGCGGGGCCGCCGACGGCGGAACAGGCGGCCTCGCCGCCGCCGGCGGATCGCCGGTGATGATCGGATCCGTTGCAGCAAAGGCGGATGTCGCCGATCCCGCGATCGATGCCGTCAGCAAGAGGACGGAGGCGAGGGTATTTCGAACGAAGAAAGCGCGCATGCGAAAAGCTTAGGCTCCCGCAGCGCGCTGTCAATCCGAACAATACGTGAGAAAGGGCGGTAGCCCCTCACCAAGGCGGCAGGCCAAAGCCTGCGGCCGGCACCTCAGCCCTGGCGGGCCTTGTAGCGCGGCGCAACCTTGTTGATAATGTAGATGCGGCCCTTGCGGCGAACCAGACGGTTGGCGCGGTGGCGGCTCTTCAGCGACTTCAGCGAATTCTTGATCTTCATTGTCTTAAACCATCGGTCGATGTGACGGAAGCGACCGGGTCCTACCGTTTCGCCACTCAATGAAAAACGCGCCGTTTGGGCGCGTTTCGGTTGGGGTGGGAAGTAGCCGCGTGACAGGGAAATGTCAACGACACCGGGATGGATCCGGCGAGGCAAGCGGCCTTTTCTACTGGCTGGAACCGCTTCCGAGCGGGAAAACCCGCGTGAGATGGCCCATCTTGCGTCCCGACCGTGCCTCGCCCTTGCCGTAGAGATGCAGAAGAAGGTTCGCTTCCCCGAGCGTCGAGAGCGAGTCGGCCTGGTCGGCGCCGATCAGATTGTCCATCACGCAATCGAAGTGCCGGACCGGGACACCGAGAGGCAGGCCGGCGACGGCGCGAATGTGCTGCTCGAACTGCGAGACGAGGCAAGCCGCCTCCGTCCAGTGTCCGGAATTATGCACCCGCGGGGCGATCTCGTTCACCAGGAGCCCGTCCGGCGTCGCAAAGAACTCGACGCCGATGACGCCGACATAGGAGAGCCTTTCGAGAATGTTGGCGGCGATCGCCTTGGCCTCGAGGGCAGCCGCCGGTGTCACTCGGCCGGGGACGGTCGAATGGCGCAGGATCCCGTTGGAGTGAACGTTTTCGGCAGGGTCGTAGGCCGCGACGTGCCCGTCCTGCCCGCGCGCGGCAATGATCGACAGCTCGTAGCTGAAAGGCACCTTGCGCTCGAGGATCGACGGCGTGCCGCCGAGGCTTTCGAAGGCATCGCCGTGCGGCGAGCGCTGGCGCAGGACCGCCTGCCCCTTGCCGTCATAGCCGAGGCGCCGCGTCTTCAGGATGCAGTCCCCGCCGAGCTCGGCGAGCGCATGGTCGAGTTCCTGGGCAGTGTCGACCGCGCGCCACTCCGCCGTCCGCACGCCGATGCCGTTGAGGAACGCCTTCTCGACGACACGGTCCTGCGCCACCTCCAGCGCATCGGCCGGCGGGTAGACCGGGACGTGGCGCGAGAGGTCGCGGATCGGTCCGACCGGCACGTTCTCGAATTCATAGGTGACGACGGCACAGTGCTGGGCGAGGAGGGCCAGCGCGGCCGGGTCGTCGTACTGGCCGACAACCACGTCGCTCGCGACCTGCGCGGCGCAGCAGCGGGCATCCGGGTCGAGAATGATGGTGCGGAACCCGAGCCGGGCGGCGGCGAGCGCCAGCATGCGGCCGAGCTGTCCGCCGCCGACGATGCCGATCGTGGCCTCGATGGGAAGCGGGCTCATGTCGCGTCGACCGGGTGGAGGGCCACGGCGTCGGTCTGCGCGGCGCGATAGGCGTCGAGCCGATCGGCCAGCGCGTCGTCGTGGAGGGCGAGTACGCTGGCCGCGAGGAGGGCGGCATTGACGGCGCCGGCCCGGCCGATGGCGAGCGTTCCCACGGGAATGCCCGCGGGCATCTGCACGATCGACAAGAGGCTGTCCTGGCCCGACAGCGCCTTGCTCTCGACTGGCACGCCGAACACCGGCAGCGGCGTCAGGGCGGCCGCCATGCCCGGCAGGTGCGCCGCGCCGCCGGCTCCGGCGATGATGATCCTGAAGCCTGCAGCCTTAGCGCCGCGGGCGAAATCGAACAGCCGCTCGGGCGTCCGGTGGGCGGAGACGATCCGCGCCTCGAACGAGACGCCGAGCGTCGTCAGGGCGTCGGCCGCGTGCTTCATCGTCGGCCAGTCGGACTGGCTGCCCATGATGATCGCGACGTCGTATCGATCGGTCGTCATGCCGAGATATCCGGAATGATCTGGTCCTCGACGTCCTGCAGCCGATCCTTCACCGACAGTTTTTTCTTTTTCATCCGCTGGATCTGCAGCCGGTCGCAGCCGGTGACCTCCATCGCGTTGATCGCCGCATCGAAGTCGGTGTGCTCCTGCCGCAGGCGCGCTGCCTGCAGGCGCAGCGTCGCCTGTTCCTGATCGCCCATCTCAAGTCCCCTCGGTACGCGAATGCCTTGATGCTGAAAATCCGGCTTAAACCTGACGCTCGGCCCCGACGATCGATTAACAGCCTACGGCGATTTGGGGAACAGGGAGCTTGAGACTGGTTCGACAGTGCATAAGTTTTGTGACAGGATTCTCTGGTCGAGGCGCCACCGCCGAGAACGGAGCGTCTTCGAAACGTAACGGATCTGAAGGAGCGACTATGTCCTTGGACGTGCATCTTGCGACGTTGGTACAGCGACACTCTGCACTGGAAACCGAGATCGAGGCGGCGCGCGCCAAGCCCGCGATGACCGACGCTGAGATCCGTGAACTGAAGCGGCGAAAGCTCTTGCTGAAGGACGAGATGGAGCGCCTTCGAGCGAACTGATTTTCTCGTCTTCCAGCCCGGGCGCGGTCGATGCCGCGGCCGGGTTATCTGCAGAGCCGCCCGCATCATGCCGGCACTGCCTGTCGCACGGTTCTCTGGCAAGAACCCGCCGCTGACGATCAGCCGGCCTTTCGGACATTGCCGCCTGTCTCTCGGGCAAACCTATCGGCTTGACAGCGCCGTCCCGATTTCCTCCTGATCGCCCTGCGCTCCAGGCGGTCCGGTACCACCGAACCTTACCCCAGCAGACCACGCAGTCCGGCGTAGACCAGCTGGATCCCGACCGGGATCAGCAGAGCGTAGGTGATGAGATAGAATCGCTCGCGGTCGGTTCGCTTCACCAGCCAGACGCCTGCCAAGGTCGACAGCGGCGCGAGCGGCAGGAGCACGGCGGAGGTGGCGAGGTTCTCGCTGGAGAACTGGCCGAGCAGGAAATACGGCACGAGCTTCAGGAAATTGGTGACGGCGAAGAAGATCACGGTGGTGCCGGCAAAGACCGCCGGTGCGAGCTTCAGCGGCATCACGTAGACCTGGAAGGGTGGACCGCCCGCATGCGTGGTGAAGCTCGTAAAGCCCGCGATCGTGCCCCAGAACATGCCGCTGAACCGGCCGGGTTTCTTCGACGGGACCGTATGGCGCGATTTCAGGAACCATTGGGCGGCGAAGGCGAGGCAGAGCCCGCCGATCAGCAGCCGGATCCCGTCGGGCGGGATCAGCGTCGCCGTCGCGTAGCCGAGACCTACCCCGAGCACCGAGGCCGGCAGGATCAGGCGCAGCACTCTGCGGTCGAACGTGCCGCGCCAGGCCAGCAAACCGACGACGTCCATTGCGATGAGGATCGGCAGCATGATGCCGGCGGCCGCGACGGGTGAGATCGCCAGCGCCATCAGCGGCACCCCGATCATGGTGATGGATCCGCCGAAGCCCCCCTTGGCGAGGCCGACGAGGATCACCGCCGGAACGGCGTAGAGGTAGAAGATCGGATCGGTGATCATTGGCGGCATCCTGCGGGCGGCGAGCGCTCCGACAGGTTGCGAGTAGCGCCAAGCGAGGGGACCTGCAACGTCCTGATGACTTGGCCGAAGATACGCGACCGTGTCGCAGAGTAGAAAATCTTGATCGGCGCGCGCGCCCACCGCTTCATTCTTGCCACGCTTTGCGCGAGCATGCGCATCGCCTATAAGGCGTCGGACAAGGGCGGGCTTCCCGGAAGGGCAAAGCTTCATCCTCTCATCTTCCGACACCTCAAAAGACGACCGGTCGCCCTCAGCATGCGTCAAGATTTCATCCGTCCCCGCCTCGTCCTCATCACCACCTTGCTGCCCGATGGCGAGGCGGGCGTGGCCGCGATGCGGGCTGCCCTCGGCGCGGGGGACGTCGCCTCCGTGATCGTCGATGCCGCCGGGCGCGACGCCGACAGCTTCCAGCGTTTCGCCGAAGGGCTGGTCGCGCTGATCCAGGATTTCGGCGCCGCCGCGATCATCGCCGACGACACCCGCTGTGCCGGCCGCGTCAAGGCGGATGGCCTGCACGTCTCGGGTGGAGACGTCGACGAGCTCGCGGAAACCGTCGAGCGCTTCGCGCCGCGGATGATCGTCGGCGCCTCCGGCTTCGAGGACCGGCACGACGCGCTGGAGGCCGGCGAGAAATTGCCGGACTATCTCTTCTACGGCCGCTTCGGGGGCGACACGGAGGATGCGCCCGATCCGGAAGATCTCGACATGGCGCAGTGGTGGGCCGAGATCGTCGAGGTGCCGTGCATCGTCATGGGCGGACGCGACGTCGAGACGCTTCCGGCCGCCATCGAGACGGGCGCCGAGTTCATCGCCCTGTCGGTGGCGGTGTTCAAGGAGCCCGGCGGCGCGGCGGCGATGGTCGAGCGCGCCAATGCCATCATCGACGCGGTCAGCGCCGATATCCTGGAGACTCTCGCGGTATGAAGCGGCTTTCCGGCATCGCTCTGGCGGTCCTGTCCCTGGCCATGCTGGCCGATGTCGGTGGCGCCATCGCGCAGCCGGCGCCGGGCAAGGCCGTGCCGTTGCCGACGCCGTCGCCGGAAGGCAGCACGCTGCCGGCCCCGACGACAGCTGCCGCAGCCGCCGATGCGGCATTGCCGCCGTCGACCTCGCGGCCCTCCGAGGGCAGCATTCGCGCCTATGGCGCCTATCAGCGCGGCCTCTACCTCACGGCTCTCGCTCTGGCCGAGCCGCTCGCCAACCTTGGCGACCCCGCGGCCCAGACCTTGCTCGGCGAGATCTATTCCCGCGGCCTCGGCGTCAAGCGCGACGAGAAGGAGGCCGCCCGCTGGTACGAGGCGGCTGCCAAGGCCGGCAGTGCCGAGGGCCAGTTCCGCTACGCCTTGCTGCTGCTCGATGGAAGAAGCGTGCCGCAGGATCTCGCCAAGGCGCGTGACCTGATGAAGCTCGCGGCCGATGCCGGCATTCCGCTGGCGGCGTATAATTTCGGGCAGATGCTGATCCAGGCCTCGCCGACCGGCGGCTTTGCCGAGGCGCGCCCGTATTTCGAGATGTCGGCCAAGGCGGGCGTTGCCGACTCGCAATATGCCATGTCCCAGCTCTACACCTATGGGCGCGGCATCGCGGCGCCCGATCTGCCGACGGCCCGCCGCTGGCTGCTGGCGGCCGCGACGAACGGCCATGATACCGCACAGATCGAGCTCGGCATCTGGCTGATCAACGGCAAGGGTGGGCCGAGCAGTGCCGGTGACGGGGCACGGTGGCTGCGGCGCGCCGCCGGCCACGGCAATCCGATCGCCATGAACCGCATCGCCCATCTCTACAAGGACGGCATCGGCGTCGTCGCCGACAAGGCGGAGGCGGCGAAATGGTCCGTTCTCGCCAAGCGGGCGGATAACACCGATGCCGTTCTCGACGAGTTCTTCCGCAAGTTGGACGAGGCCTCGCAGCGGGCGGCCCTCGAGGCCGCCAACAAGTTTCGCGCGAGCTGATACGACCGGCGGGCCGCCGGCAAAGCCGGTCGAAACCGCCGAACCGGTGATTCGTCCGAGGGCCGGCCGGGCTTGAACGCCTCCCGTTTTTATGGTCTTGAGCCGGCCTAGCCCTGCTTGCGGCCCCCAATCGAGTTTTGACGATGAAGATCAACGGCAACGAAATCCGTCCCGGCGACGTGGTCGAGCATGCCGGCGGCCTCTGGGCTGCCGTTCGCACCGCGCATGTGAAGCCCGGCAAGGGCGGCGCCTTCAACCAGGTCGAGCTGAAGAACCTCATCGACGGCACCAAGTTGAACGAGCGCTTCCGCGCCGCCGAGACGGTGGAGCGCATCCGCCTCGAGATGAAGGATTTTACCTTCCTCTATGCCGAGGGCGACTCCCTGGTGTTCATGGACATCGAGAGCTACGAGCAGCTCGAGCTGCAGAAGGATTTCGTCGGCGACCGCGCCGCCTTCCTGCAGGATGGCATGAAGGTCACGGTGAAGGTGCACGAGGAGCGCCCGATCGGTATCGCGCTCCCGGACCAGGTGACGCTGCTGATCACCGAGGCCGACCCCGTGGTCAAGGGCCAGACGGCGTCCTCGTCCTACAAGCCGGCGATCATGGAGAACGGCATCCGGGTGATGGTGCCGCCGTTCATCGATGCCGGCGAGCGCATCGTCGTCGACACCAACGAGATCACTTACGTGCGCCGCGCCGACTGATGCGCGGCTCGCGGCCGGGCTTTCGCCTGGCCGTCTCTGTCGGAGGGGCCGGGGTTTACACCTCGCCCCTATGGCCGAAGCTGCGGGGCTCTTGCCCCGTCCTGATACCGAAATGATCGGGTGGTTTGCAGACGGCAGGCCGCCCATAACTGTTTGAAGGTACATCCATGGCCCGTTCGCCGCTCCTCAACGTGATGACGCAGACCGCGCTCAAGGCTGGCCGCTCGCTGACGCGCGACTTCGGCGAGGTGCAGAACCTGCAGGTCTCGATGAAGGGCCCGGCGGACTACGTCAGCAATGCCGACCGCAAGGCGGAGGAGATCGTCTTCCAGGAACTCGCCCGCGTTCGGCCGGACTGGGGCTTCCTGATGGAGGAGCGCGGCGCGATAGAGGGCAAGGACCCGCAACACCGCTGGATCGTCGATCCGCTCGACGGCACCACCAACTTCCTGCACGGCATCCCGATGTGGGCCGTCTCGATCGCGCTCGAGCGCGACGGCGAGATCGTCGCCGGCGTCGTCTTTAACCCCGCGACCGACGAGCTGTATTCTGCCGAGAAGGGCGGCGGCGCCTTCCTCAACGACCGCCGCATCCGCGTCGCCGCGCGCAACAAGCTGAACGAGGCGGTGATCGGCACCGGTGCGCCCTTCCTCGGCAAGGGCGACCATGCGCGCTTCCTCTACGAAATCCGCCACATCATGGCCGAGACCTCGGGCATCCGCCGCATGGGCGCCGCCTCGCTCGACCTCGCCTATGTCGCCGCCGGGCGCTTCGACGGGTTCTGGGAGCGCAGTCTCGCGCCGTGGGACTGCGCGGCCGGCTCGATCCTCGTCCGCGAGGCCGGTGGTTTCATCAGCGGTCTCGATGGCGCGAAGTTCAACCACGTGCTCGGCGACATCGCGGCTGGCAACGAGACCATTCACCGGGCGCTCGTCGGCCAGTTGAAGCTCGCCGACACCGCCTATGGCAGCACCCGCAAGCCAAAGCCCGAGCCGACCCCCGAAGCCTGATACGCGGCTACAGGCAACGAACAACGGCGCCCACGCCGGCGAAATCCGCCGGTTCGGGCGGCATTCGCCTTGTTCGCGCCGGCGGAAAGGCTAAGCGTCGGAACGGTCAACCGCCGGGAGATTGCTCGATGTCCTTCGCCGAACTTTTGTCCTTCGCCTCGATCGCCGCGCTGATGATCATTTCGCCCGGCCCCAACAGCGTGCTGATCGCCAAGACCGTGCCGGCAGCGGGTCGCCGGGCGGGATTTGCCAACATCGCCGGGTTCGCGCTCGCCTTCTATGTTCACGGCGCGCTGGCGGTCTTCGGCATCTCGCTGATCATCGCCCAGTCGGCCGAGGCCTTCTTCGTGGTCAAGATGCTGGGTGCCGCCTATCTCTCGTGGATCGGCATCCGGGCGTTGATCGAGGCCTGGCGCGGCGGGGCCGTCGCCGTCTCGGTGGCGCCATCGGTCAAGGCGCGCCGCCTGCCGCGGGCGGTGGCCGAGGGTTTCCTCACCAACATGCTCAATCCCAAGGTGTCGATGTTCTACCTTGCCGTCTTCCCGCAGTTCATGCAGCACGGGGCGAACGGCGAGACGGCATGGGGGTCGGCCTTCGTGCTGGTCACACTCCACGCCTTGCTGAACTTCATCTGGTTCACCGCAATGATCTTTCTTTTCTCCCGCCTTGCCGGTGCTGTGCGCCATCAGACGTTCCAGCGCTGGCTGAAGGGCGTGACAGGGGTCGTCTTCCTCGGTTTCGGCGCAAAACTGGCGACGCTGCGCGCCGTTTGACGGCCAGGCGCGGGCGGTGGCGCCCCGGCGGAAGGGGGTCCACGTCCGCAATGCGCGCGGGCGCAGCAACTCCGTCGTTTGCACCGGCGGCATTGTAAGCTAGCGTGCCCGCAAAGGCGCCGGGCGCCTCTCTGGAGTGTCGGAGCATCATGCAGGTCTTCAGTTCGCCGCAGGAAAATTCCACGCGGCCCGATGGTTACGGCACGGACAGGCTTGCCAGCCCGATGGTCTTCCTGTGGTCGATGCTGGTCTTCCTGGCCTTGGTCGGCTTCGTCGCCGCCATCCTGTCGCGCCAGGTACAGGCGGCTTTCGTCACCAACCCCGGCCTCAACGGGCTGATCGCCGGCGTTCTCGGCATCGGTATCCTGCTCGCGCTGATGCAGGTGATCCGCCTGGCGCGTGAGGTGAAGTGGGTGAACGCCTACCGCGACGGCTCCGCCGACTTCGAGGATATGCGCGATCCCGTCCTCCTCGCGCCAATGCGGGCGCTGATCGGCCGTCGCCGCCAGCTGGCCCTCTCCACCCAATCGATGCGGGCCGTGCTGGACTCGGTCGCGACCCGGCTCGACGAGACCCGCGACACCGCGCGCTACCTTATCGGCCTGCTGGTTTTCCTCGGCCTCCTCGGCACGTTCTGGGGCCTGCTCGGGACCATCGGCTCGATCGGCAACACCATCCAGACGCTCGACCCGTCGGGTGGCGACACGGCGAGCGTGCTTGACGCGCTGAAGGCGGGGCTTGCGGCGCCGCTGCAGGGCATGGGCACGGCGTTCTCCTCCTCGCTGTTCGGCCTGTCCGGCTCGCTGGTACTCGGCTTCCTCGACCTGCAGATCGGCCGGGCACAGAACCGCTTCTACACCGAGTTCGAGAACTGGCTGTCGTCGATCACAGATGTCGGCTCCGACATCCTGATCCCGCCGCCAGGGCCGCTCGCCATTCCCGCGGCCGGCAGCGACGAGCTGCGCGTGCTCTCGGACAAGCTGAGCCGGCTGGTGCAGGACCAGTCGGCGAGCCCCCGCACCTCGGCGGCGATGGCGAGCCTTGCCGAGAGCATCCAGGGCCTCGTTCAGCACATGCGCTCGGAGCAGCAGATGCTGCGTGACTTCGTCGAGACCCAGGCGGGCGAGCAGCGCGAACTGCGCGGCGTGCTCGACCGCCTGTCGAAGTCGATCGGAACCGGCCGGGACGGGCGCTAGCCATGGCGCTGTCCCGCCACCGCAAGACCCAGCGCACCGTCGACTACTGGCCGGGCTTCGTCGACGCGCTGTCGACGCTGCTTCTCGCCATCATGTTCCTGCTCTCTGTCTTCGTGCTGGCGCAGTTTCTGCTCAGCCGCGAGATCTCAGGCCGCGACACCGTGCTCGACCGCCTGAACTCGCAGATCAACGAGCTGACCCAGCTGCTTTCGCTCGAGCGTACCACCGGCCAGGATTTCCAGGACCAGATCGCCAGCCTTCAGGCCTCGCTGCAGTCTGCGGAGAGCGACCGTTCGCGGCTGCAGCAGGCGCTGGCCTCTGGCGGCGGCGCAGCGGCGACGGCCAATGCCCGCGTCGAGGGCCTCGAGACCTCGCTCGGCGAGCAGCAGCAGATCTCCCAGCGCGCCCAGTCGCAGGTCGAGCTTCTCAACCAGCAGCTGGCGGCGCTCCGCCAGCAGATCGGCGCGCTCGAAACCGCGCTGAACGCCTCCGAAAGCCGCGACAAGGAGAGCCAGACCCGGATCGCCGATCTCGGCAGCCGGCTGAACGTCGCGCTCGCTCAGCGCGTCCAGGAACTGTCGCGCTACCGGTCCGACTTCTTCGGGCGCCTGCGCGAGATCCTGTCGGACCGCGAGAACATCCGCATCGTCGGCGACCGCTTCGTCTTCCAGTCCGAGGTGTTGTTCCCCTCGGGCTCCGACGTGCTGCAGCAGGCGGGCGAGGCGGAGATGCAGAAGCTGGCCGCGGCCGTCACCGAGCTGTCGCGCGAGATCCCGTCCGACATTAATTGGATCATCCGGGTCGACGGCCACACCGACAACATCCCGCTGTCCGGCAATGGCCGCTTCGCCGACAACTGGCAGCTCTCGACCTCGCGCGCTGCCGCCGTCGTCAAATACCTGATCAGCCAAGGCGCCCCCGCCGACCGCCTCGCCGCCGCCGGCTTTGGCGAGTTCCAGCCGCTCGACCCCGCCAACACCCCCGAAGCCCGCAACCGCAACCGCCGCATCGAGCTGAAGCTGACGGAGCGGTAGCGCCGGAAACCATAATCGGACTTGGCGTTCGGTTATCCCGGCTTTTCGCTCAGTCGATGCGTTTTTCGGTTGTGGGCGGATTGATATACCCGCCCGCGTAGTATCCGATGTCGTGATTATTCGGCATATCTGGCAGGTGTTCATCATGGCCCGCGTTTCGCTCTCGACCGGCTGCATGCTGGCCGTGCTGATGACCTCTGTCCCGACACACGCGATGTCCATTGGCGACTTCGCGCTCGGCGTCTTTCAGGAAATGGCCAAGTCGTCCGATGCCGAGCGTCCCCGCGCACGGCAGGTTAGGGCGCAACGGGCCGAGACACTGTGGCTGGTGATCGCAAGCCGCGACAGTGCCTCTGAAGCGATCGATCTGGCGCAGGGATATGCCGATACGCTCGGTCCCCGTCTTGTCGTCCAAAGCCGCAACGGTCGATATGCCGTCGTGGCGGGCACGCTGAACCGCGACCGGTCGAAGATCAACATCGCGACGTTGAAGGAGCTGCGGTTTATCCCAGCCGACTCCTTCCTCTCGGACGGCGCCAATCTGGATACTGTCGTTTGGTCGGCCTTCGAGGCCAACGCCAGCACCAACATCATGACGCAACAGGTCCTGCGTCGTTCGGTTGGCACGCTGCAGAAGGCAATGGCCGCGCTCAATCTGTATCGCGGACCAGTCGATGGTCTCGTCGGAATTTCGACTGTCGATGCCTTCGATGCTTATCGCGCGAAATACGGCGTCGTCGCCGAGGTGCTGGATCGCTACGCCCTGTCGTCACTGGCGCAGGCCGCCGCGGACGGTTTTCCCAACGACAGTGAACGCCGATACGCGCAGAGCCTCGGCTTCGAAAATGCCACAGCCTACACCGAGGCCACCGCAGGCGGCTTCGCCTCGGCGTCAGTCTTCAACCAGGCGCGGTCATTGGGCTTTCGAACCAATGGGGATTGGCAGGCGGCCAGGAACGGCGGCTATCAGGACGGCGACGAGTTCACGCGCGCCAAGGCCGGAGGCTTCGAGAACGCAGCATCCTACCGCCGAGGGCAGGAGAAGGGGTTCGCGACAAGCCGTGAGATGGCTGACTACGAAGCATCCGGCTTTCAGGATGCCGATGCCTACAGGGCGGCAAAGCGCGCTGGATTTTCCAACAAGAGCGCGTTCGACAAGGCGCAGGCCGAGGATCTGAAGGTCGCCCGGAAAGAAGCCGCTGTCCTCCTTGCCGATGCGGATGCATTTCTGCGGCTTAACCGGAATGCCGATGGCATCCTGGCGATCGCTGCGGAGGCTGCGACGCTCAACGGGTTGGTCGTCAGCGGTTCGGCCGACACGATCCGCTCGTCGGCCCACCGTCTCGATGGGGCGCTGGCCGGCATACCCGGTTTTGGCGCTTTCAAGGAGGCGCGCACCAAAGAGCGGGCCGACGATCGGCAGCGGCACGTCGCGGATCTAAAACGGGATTTGAGCAAAATCACTGCCGATCTGACGGGATGGGTCGCCGTCAATCTGACATCTTCGAAGACGAGCGAGATCGTCGCAGAACTCACGCTCCTGACGGCGGCCTTGAAAAAGGACGATCCGGAAGAGCTGGAAGAGGCCAAGCACCGTGTTGTGGCACTCATCGAGCGTCAGGGCATTGCGTCGGGACTTGAACAGGCAGTTCCCGAAAGCTCCACCGTGGCCGTCCAGTCAGGCGCTGCTACGCTCGCGAGCGTCACCCCGGCCAATGCTTTCCTGCTGCAGGGAAATCCCGATGACGTGGTGATCGCCTACAATTCCGGGACGCGCGCTCCTTCCATCACGCGGACCCTGCTCGGCAGCTATTCGTTTACAACCGGCAAGGCATCCGTTTGCATGCTGGGCATTGACCGGAGCCCGGCGCTTGGCCGTGCTCTCGAGCTCAACTTGGCGCGTTTCGGCGTCCTCGATGTGCGGATGGACCCCGGCAATTGCGCCGTCGACGATCTCGGACGATCGGACCTTGTCCTTCTCCAACGCAAGCATTTTCTCGAAGCTGCGCCCGCAACGGCCATTGGCCTTCTCGATGCCGTTGAAAAGGGCGAGCTCAGGGTCTTCGAAGAGCTTACCTATGATCAGTTAAGGACCGCGCAAACCGCCGAAGCCGGTCTTGCGGCAAGGATCGCCGGAGATGTCGCGCAGGATGCGCGAAATGGCTTCGGCGCCCTGATCCCTGTCAACGGCGCCGGTCCCATCTGTGTCGTCCTGAGCTCCGAGGACGAGGCCCATGGCGAGATGCTGAAGCGGCTGTCGGCTTTCGCCCAAAGTGAATTCGGGCGCAGTCCGGCTGTGTCGTTCGTTAGCCTGGATGACGCCTTCCAGTCCGTTCGTAAAGAACGCTGCACGCTGGTCTATGCCGCTCAGCCTTCGCTGAAGCTGATCAGTGCAGCGCTTGAGCGAGACGGGCGAAGGGCGTCCTTTGCACCCCTCTGGTTCGAGACGAAGGAAATAGAGGCAGCGACGGCTGCCTTGAAGGAGAAGCGCGACAGCGAGACCGCGGACGCCCAAGCCCGCCGATTGGCTGCGGCTGCAGAGCGGGAGCGCGCGGAGAAAAAGGCGGCCGATACGGCGGCGCAACGCCAGGTCATCGAAAGCGGGCTCCGACGGCAGTACGCGGCCGAGGCCTCCGCGGTTCAGAATGCCCTGACGGCGGGGTTGAAGGCAGGGGTTCTGGGCGAGCCCTCGGTCGTCCTGGAGGGACGTGAAAAGAAGCTTGCCGAAGAGGTGCAGACCCACTTTCCGGTTTTCACGGCCTGGGAGGGTGCGCTTGCCGGTGATGCCTGGAAACCCATCGCGATCAATACCAGCATCGTCGACTACGGTACCGTCGATTGGAAACAGCGCCAACTCAAGGCTCTTGTCCTCCAGGTAAAGGTCCAGGTCGTCAGCCCAGAACGGGGCGAATACCATGAGCATTGCTTTATGCTCGGCTGGATTTCAGACGATGAATTCCAGACCTACCGCGACCCCATCGAGAACGAATGCGACAATTCGGCTTCCCCGACGGAGGCCTGGAAAACGGGTCATCATCTCCAGAGCCGCTGGGTGGCCCGTTGAACTCGGCGGTATCTCGCTCGACCATTTGAACGCTTTTCCCCGCGCTTTCGAGCGTCTCCTTGCGGCTGATTGACAGTCTTGGGGCGCAGTGACAGCCTTCCCCTGCGTCAGACGAAGAGCTGACGGGAACGACGCCGAAACGGCGCGGGGGGAGGAAACGGAGATGTCGAGAAAGGACCGACTGACACGGAGGGGGACACTGTCCGTTTCGGTGTTGGCCATGATGCTGGCGATCGCGCCGGCTTCGGCCGAGGACAATCTGCAGAAGCTGCAGGGAATGCAGTCGACGGGCACGTCGATGGCATTCCAGACAATCGCCCAGACCGGCGAGTATGCCGACCAGATCCGCGAGAACCTGAAGGCCATCAAGCTTCCGGCCGGTTTCGAGATCGCGCTCTATGCGGTGGTGCCCGATGCCCGGCATATCGCCATCGGTCCGCAGGGCGTGGCGACTTTCGTCGGCACCCGCAAGCAGGACGTCTGGGTGCTGACCGATCGAGACAAGAACCGCGTCGCCGACGAGGTGAAGCGCTTTGCGCCGTCGATCGATTTCGCCATTCCGAACGGCGTCTGCTTCTCCAAGGACGGCTTTCTGTTCATCGCCGAGCAGAACCGGGTGATGGTCTTCCCGGCCGCCGAGTTCTTCTACGAGAGCCCGGATGTCGCAATTGGCGAGGTCGTGCCGGCCGGCCAACTCATTCCGGAGAGCGAGGTGTCGTTCAACCACACCGCGCGGGTCTGCCGGATCGGCCCCGACAACAAGCTCTACGTCGCGCTCGGCCAGCCCCACAATGTCCCCCCGGCGGACAAGCTGGATCTCTACCGCGAGAAGGGCATCGGCGGCATCATCCGGATGGACCGCGACGGCAAGAACCGCGAGGTCTTCGCCACCGGCGTCCGCAACTCCGTCGGCATGCAGTTCAATCCGGCGAATGGCGACCTCTGGTTCACCGACAACCAGGTCGACGGCATGGGCGACGACATCCCGACCGGCGAGTTGAACCGCGCCACCAAGGCCGGCGAGAATTTCGGCTTTCCCTGGTATGGCGGCGGGTCGACCCGCACCGTCGAATACAAGGATTCCGAACCACCGGCGGACGCGGTCATGCCGCAGCGGGACATGCAGGCGCATGCAGCCGACCTTGGAATGGACTTCTACGCCGGGAAGAGTTTTCCCGAGAAGTACCGTGGCGGCATCTTCTCGGCGCAGCACGGTTCCTGGAATCGTACCGAGCCGGTCGGCGCCCGGGTGATGTTCACGCCTGTTAACGCCGACGGGACCGCGGGTGAGACCGAGGTGTTCGCCGATGGATGGCTTGCCGCGGACGGGACGTATACCGGCCGTCCTGTCGACGTCGAGATGATGAAGGACGGCTCGCTGCTCGTCTCGGACGATCTCGCCGGTGCGGTCTATCGCATCTCGTACAAGAAGTAGCAGGGCTGCTGCCGGCTGGCCCCGGCCAGCCGGCACGCCCATCGGACGGGATATCCTGCATGAAGCATTCATCGATAGGGCCATCGATATGGACATCGATAGGGACGGTGTCGCTCTGCCTGGCAATTCTTGTCGGCGGCGGGGCTGCTGCGGCCGCCGACCGGGCAGCAGGCCGGGAAGCCGCTGGCATCTGCGCGACCTGCCATGGCAAGAACGGGCTGGCGACCGCGCCCGATGCGCCCAATCTTGCGGGCAACAGCGCCGTCTACATTGCCGAGCAGTTGAAGGCGTATCGCTCCGGCGCCCGCCAGCACCCGCAGATGTCGATCATCGCCTCCGGCCTCAGCGATGCCGACATCGCCAATCTCGCGGCCTGGTTCTCCTCGATCAAGGTGACCGCCACCTTGCCGCCGTGACCGGCATGCCGGTCACGGCTTCGACGCTTTTACTCCGCCGCAGCGCCGAGCAAGGCGCCGGTCTCGAACTGTAGCCGCGCCAGGCGGGCGTAGAGGCCGTTGCGGGCGATCAGGCTGGCATGCGTGCCCTCTTCGACGATGCGGCCGCCATCGAGCACGAGAATGCGGTCGGCCTTGAGGACGGTCGCCAGCCGGTGCGCGATGACCAGCGTCGTGCGGCCCTCCATCAGCCGCTCCAGCGCCGTCTGCACCAGAACCTCGCTCTCCGCGTCGAGCGCCGAGGTCGCCTCGTCGAGGAGGAGGATCGGCGCGTCCCGTAGAATCGCCCGGGCGATGGCGATGCGCTGGCGCTGGCCGCCGGACAGCGTGATGCCGCGCTCGCCGATCACCGTATCGTAGCCTTCCGACATCTGGCCGATGAACTCCTCCGCCAGGGCATCGCGGGCGGCGGCGACGACGTCGGGCCGGGCGGCCGACGGGGTGCCGAAGGCGATGTTATCGGCGACCGTCGCGGCAAAGACGGTGACATCCTGCGGGACGAGGGCGATGCGCCGGCGCAGTTCGGTGAGGTCCGCCTGCCGGATGTCGACCCCGTCGACGAGGATGCGGCCGAAAGCCGGATCGTAGTAGCGCTCGAGCAGCGAGAAGATCGTCGACTTGCCGGCGCCCGAGGGGCCGACGATCGCCACTGTCTCGCCGGGTCGCACATCGAAGGAGAGGTCGTGCATTGTCGTCCGGTGGCTCTGCGTCGGATAGGCGAAGGAGACGCCCTCGAACCGCACGCTGCCGATGGCGGGCAGGGGGAGCGCCAGCGGCGTTGCGGAGACGACGACGGCCGGCTCTTCCGCCAGAAGCTCGCTGAGGCGCTCGGCCGCGCCTGCAGCCTGCGCCAGCTCGCCCCAGACCTCCGACAGCGAGCCGAGGGCGCCGGCGGCGAACACCGAGTAGAGCAGGAACTGGCCGAGCGTGCCGCCGGAGATCGTGCCGTCGATCACCCGCTGCGAGCCGACCCAGAGCACCGCGACGATGGACGCGAAGATCAGGAAGATGGCGAAGGCGGTGAGCAGTGCGCGCGCGACCACGGACGCCCGGGCGGCCTCGAACGCGCCATCGACGGCCCGGGCGAAGCGGCCAGCCGTCGCGGTCTCGCTGGTGAAGGCCTGGACCGTGCGCACGGCGCCGATCGCCTCGCTGGCATAGGCACTCGCCTCGGCCAGCGTATCCTGCGCGAGGCGCGATCGCCGGCGGACGGAGCGGCCGAAGGCGACGAGCGGAATGACGATGATCGGGATGGCGCCGATGACGATCGAGGAGAGGCTCGGGCTGGTCACCGCCATCATGGTCACCGCGCCGAAGAACAGGATGAGGTTGCGCAGCGCGACGGAGGCCGTGGCGCCGACGGCGGACTTGATCTGCGTCGTGTCCGCCGTCAGGCGGGAGACGATCTCGCCGGACTGCGTGCGGTCGTAGAAGGCTGGCGAGAGGCGCATGACGTGGGCGAAGACATCCTTGCGCAGATCCGTCACCACCTGCTCGCCGAGCGTGATGACGAAATAGTAGCGGCCGGCGCTGGCGACGGCGAGGACGCCGGCGAGAACCAGCAGCATCATGAAATAGGTGTCTATGAAGGCCGTGTCGGCGGTCGAGAACCCCTTGTCGATCACCCGGCGGACGGCGACCGGCAGCGACAGCGTGGTGACGGCCGCCAGAGCCAGGAAGACGATGGCGCCGGCGGCGCGGGCCTTCTGGCGCTTCAGATAGGGGGCAAGGCGGCCGAGCGGGCGAAGGCTCGCCCGTCGCTTCTTTTCGGCCGCTGCCTGCGTCACGTCAGTCAAATGCGCCTCCTGGCTTTACTCGTCCCGGGGAGTTGCCTATGCCCCAGCCTCATGAGCGGCCATCGGGCCCGTGGCAGAATCAAGCTGCGGACCAGTTGCGCTGCGATGCCGCAGCCCTTGTGCCACGTTGGCGGCTGATGTATAGGCTCACCCTCTAATTTGAAAGCGACCGCGCCATTTTGCCCC
Organism: Mesocryomonas fontinalis; assembly: GCF_055730125.2. Classification (NCBI taxonomy): domain Bacteria; kingdom Pseudomonadati; phylum Pseudomonadota; class Alphaproteobacteria; order Hyphomicrobiales; family Aurantimonadaceae; genus Mesocryomonas; species Mesocryomonas fontinalis. Next base: position 467,027 of record NZ_JBUZWG020000001.1, read on the forward strand.
GCACATTCGAGCCTCCGGGAATTCCTCCGAAGGCCGAAAACCGGATGCCGAGGGCGGAAGCGCAACAGGGAAAACCGATGAGAGAGAAGATTCATCCGAACTACCACGCCATCACGATCGTGATGACCAATGGTACGGAATACCAGACCCGGTCGACCTGGGGCAAAGAGGGCGACAAGATGAACCTCGACATCGACCCGACCAGCCACCCGGCCTGGACCGGCGGCAACCAGCAGCTGATGGACCGCGGCGGCCGCGTTTCCCGGTTCAAGAAGCGGTTCGAAGGCCTCGGCCTCTAAGCTTCAAAAATATCAGACGACGGAAAAGCCTGGCGAAAGCCAGGCTTTTTTTGTGCGCGTGGGATTCGCGATCGTCGCGCTCCACGACGCATGGCGGAGTTGCTGAGCTGCAGCAAAGGCGGGGAGGGCGGCCTATCGAAGGGGCATGGTTAGGCGCCCCAGCCGTGACTCGAGCGTCTTGTCCCGGAGGGTCATCGCCTCTCGGCGACCGGCCACCTACGGATCGACCGTCGTCAGGCTCTTCATGGCCGCATGCTGCTCGACAAGCAGGTCGCGCTGCGGCTTCACGTATTCCGGCACGATGTGGCACAGGAGTTCGATGGCGCGCTGCGGCTGTCCCTGCGCCACCGCCTGCTGGATCGCATCGAGATTGCGCTTCAGCATCGCGGGATCGCTGACGCGCGTGTGCGCCACCAGGAGGCCCGGGCGGCCGGTCTTCTCGATCTTCTCGCCGTCGCTGAACAGCTCCTCGTAGAGCTTCTCGCCCTTCCTGAGGCCGATGTAGTCGATCTTGATGTCGACATGCGGCCTGAGGCCCGCGAGCTGGATGAGGCGCTCGGCAAGCTCGGTGATGCGAATCGGCTCGCCCATGTCGAGGACGAAGATCTGGCCCTGCGCGGTATGGGCCGACATGCCGTGGCCGGCGGCGTGCAGAATCAGCCGCGACGCCTCGGGGATGGTCATGAAATAGCGGGTGATGTTGGGGTGGGTCACCGTCAGCGGCCCGCCGCGCTGCAACTGCGCCTTGAACAGCGGGATGACCGAGCCGGTCGAGCCGAGCACGTTGCCGAAGCGGACGGTCATGAAGCGCGTGCCGGTCTGGGCGAGATCGAGCGCCTGGCAATAAGCCTCCGCCGCCCGCTTGGTCGCGCCCATGATGCTGGTCGGGCTGACGGCCTTGTCGGTCGACACCATCACCATGGCGCTGGCGCCGCAGGCGAGCGCGGCATTGGCGACGTTGCGGGTGCCGATGAGGTTGGTCTCGATGCCCTCTATCGGGTTTTCCTCGACGATCGGAACATGCTTCAGCGCGGCGGCGTGGAAGATGATCTCCGGCTCGAACTGGCTGAACAAGGCGCCGATCCGGTCGCTCTGCCGGACGTCGGCGATCCGCGCGAAAGTGCGCACGGAGGGGTATTCCTGCGCGATCTGGCGGTCGATCGAGTAGAGGTTGAACTCGTTGTTGTCGAGGAGGACGAGCCGGCTCGGCTGGAACTGCGCGATCTGGCGTACCAGTTCCGAGCCGATCGAGCCGCCGGCGCCGGTGACGACGACGCAGCGGTCGTTAATCAGCTTGGCGACCTCGCGGATGTCGAGCTTGACCTCCATCCGGCCGAGCAGATCCTCGAGCAGGATCGGCAGCGGCTCGATCGGGATGCTGTCGTCGATCTTGCCGGTGCGCGAAATGTCCGGAAGGCGCTTCACCGCGATCTTGAACGGGGCCGCCCGCTCAACGACGGCGGCGAGTTCGTTCGCCGAGGCGTCGGTGGCGGTTACGATGATCTGGGTGATCGGCCGCGCGGCAAGGGCCGCCCGCTGGATGATCGCCGGCAAGTCGCGCAGCGAGCCGAGGACGCTCGTGCCGTGCAGGCGGCGGCGCTGATTCTTCGGACGCTCGTCGACGATCCCGACGATGCGGGACTGCAGATGGCTGCGGCGCTCGTTGCGGATGAAAAGGTCCGCCTGATCGTTGAAGCCGAACAGCAGGAGGTTGTCGACGGTGGCCGGGAGCTTGGTTGGGTCGACGCGTAGCGAGGAGCCGCGCTCGCGGTAGAGGCGATAGGCAAGGCGCGGTCCGCCGAGGGCGACGACCATGACGAACCAGGTGATGACCATGGTCGAGCGCGGCAGATATTCGCCGCGGAACAACAGGAAGTTGCCGAGCAGGAACACCACGCAGACGATGCTGACGACCTTGACGATCGACAGGACGTCGAGCAGCGAGGCATAGCGCCAGGCCCCGCGGTTCAGCGAGAACAGCGGGAACATCGCGGCGCTGAGGCAGGTGAAGGCGGCGATCATCGCCCAGAGCTGCCACATCGTGAACAGCGGGGTCAGGCCCCAGGCAAGCCCCAGCGACAGCGTGATCGAGAAGCCCGCGGCGACGACGTCGTGCACCACGCCGAGGGAGCGCAAGGACCCGCGCGGGAGCTTTGAAAACCTCGCCATTAGCGTAGCGAACATAGACGAGGCCTCTCGCTTGCCTGCGCTCATTTTCCGCAGCATCGATCGGACCAAGCTATCATCGATGTTGCGAATGCGTAAAGGATACGGCGTCGGCCACGAAAACTCGTGGCCGGAGTGTCACGCGGCGAACACGCTCGCCCCTTCGTTGGCCGCACCCACCGCGCTCCGGAACGGTGCGAACAGTTCGCGCCCCATGCCGAAATCATTGCCCGAAAGGTCTGCCTCGGCCGTTTGGCGCGACGCCAGTTCCGCCGCCGGAACCAGGATTTCGAGCGTCCCCGCCTCGGCGTCGAGGCGAATGAGGTCGCCTTCGCAGATCTTGCCGATCATGCCGCCGGCCTTCGCCTCGGGCGTCACGTGGATCGCCGCTGGCACCTTGCCCGATGCGCCCGACATGCGGCCGTCGGTCACCAGCGCGACTTTCTGCCCGCGGTCGAGCAAGACGCCGAGCAAGGGCGTCAGGTTGTGCAGTTCTGGCATGCCGTTGGACTGCGGCCCCTGGAAGCGCATCACCGCGATGAAATCGCCGGTCAGCGTGCCGGCGTTGAAGGCGGCGAGGAGTTCGTGCTGATCGTGGAAGATTTTCGCTGGCGCCTCGACCGTTCGGCGCTCTGGCTTCACCGCGGAAACCTTGATGACCGCCTGGCCCATGTTCCCCTGCAGCATCTTCAGCCCGCCATTGCCGGAGAACGGCTTGTCACCGGTCGTCAGCACCTTCGGGTCGCCGCTCTCGGCCGGAGCGGGATGACGTGAGACGGCGCCGTCGGCACCAAGCCTCGCCTCGACCGTATAGGCCCTGAGGCCCGTGCCGAACGACGTGCGGACATCGTCGTGCAGCAGTCCGTGGTCCAGCAGTTCGCGGATCAGGAAGCCCATGCCGCCGGCGGCCTGGAAGTGGTTCACGTCGGCAAGGCCGTTCGGATAGACCCGCGCCAGGAGCGGAGTCACGTCGGAAAGGTCGGAGATGTCCTGCCAGGTCAGCTTGATGCCGGCGGCGGCGGCCATCGCCACGAGGTGCAGCGTGTGGTTGGTCGATCCGCCGGTGGCATGGAGGCCGACGACGCCGTTGACCACGGCCCGCTCGTCGACGACGAGGCCGGCCGGCGTGTACTCGTTGCCGAGGGCGGTGATCGCCAGCGCGCGGCGCGTCGCCTCGCGGGTCAGAGCATCCCGCAGCGGCGTACCGGGGTTGATGAAGGATGCGCCGGGCATGTGCAGGCCCATGATCTCCATCAGCATCTGGTTGGAGTTGGCCGTGCCGTAGAAGGTGCAGGTGCCCGGCCCGTGATAGGACTTCGACTCCGCCTCCAAGAGGGCGTCGCGCCCGACCTTGCCCTCGGCGTAGAGCTGCCGGATGCGGCTCTTCTCGTCGTTCGGCAAGCCGGTGGTCATCGGGCCGGCGGGGACGAAGATCGCGGGCAAATGGCCGAAAGTCAGGGCGGCGATGGTGAGGCCCGGCACGATCTTGTCGCAGACGCCGAGATAGACGACGGAATCGAACATGTCGTGGCTGAGGCCGACGGCCGCGGACATCGCGATGACGTCGCGCGAGAACAGGCTGAGCTCCATGCCGGCCTTGCCCTGGGTTACGCCGTCGCACATCGCGGGCACCCCGCCGGCGACCTGCGCCGTCGCGCCGACCTCGCGCGCCGTCTGGCGGATCATCTCGGGATAGTGCTCGAACGGCTGATGCGCCGACAGCATGTCGTTATAGGCGGTGATGATGCCGAGATTGGGCGTCTGGCTGTCCGACAGGCGCTGCTTGTCGGTCGGGCCGCAGGCGGCGAAGCCATGCGCAAGGTTGCCGCAGGAGAGCGTCGAGCGCTTCGGCCCCTCGGCGCCCTTCGCCGTGATGCGGCTGAGGTAGAGGTCGCGGCTGCGGTGCGATCGCTCGCGGATGCGGTCGGTGATCTCGTCGATGCGGCGGTCCACGGTCATGGCGCTCAAGCCTCGTCTTGGGGAAGGGGGGCCCAGAAGATTTGGAGCGGATGTTCGCGCGGTGCGCGCAGGACCGCGCGAATGGGAAGGTCCAGTTCGGAGCCGGCCTGCTGCGCGCTGGACAGGACGCGGGCCTTTTCCGTGCCCTCGATGTGCAAGGCGAGGAAGCGGGCCTCGACCAGCCGCGGCAAGGTCAAGGTGACGCGCGGCTCGCCGGCGCCCTCGGCCCGGATCACCGAGACCGCCCGCGGATTGTGCGGATCGAGCGCGGCAACGAGGTTGTCGCCGTTCGGAAAGAACGACGCGGTGTGGCCGTCCGCGCCCATGCCGAGCACCACCGCGTCGAGCGGCCGCGCGAGGCCGCCAATCCGCGACTGCAGCTCGGGCAGCACATCCTCCGGGGTTTCGGCTTCCTCGTAGAGCGGCTCGAAATGCGCTGCGGCCGCCGGGCCTTTCAGGAAATGCCGCTTCAGGAAGGCGGTGTTCGAACGCGAATGGGAGTCGGGTACCCAGCGTTCGTCGACCAGCGTCACCGTCACCGCTCTCCAGTCGAGTTCGGTCGCGGCGAGGGTTTCGAGGAACAGCAGCGGCGTCGATCCGCCGGAAACGGCAAGGCTTGCCGAGCCGCGGGTCGCGATACCCCCGGCGAGCACGGCGGCGACGCCCGTCGCCAGCGCTTCCGCCAGCATCTGGCGGGAAGGATATCTGTGAAGCACTTCGCGTCCTTTCAGATGGGCCCTGACGGTATCGACGAGTTCAGGCACTTACCGCCGTCGCGGCTGCGCGAGACGCCCGGCGTCGTGCCATGCCGGTGGCGGACCGGAGCGCCCGTCAGTCCGGCTCGTGCCAGGTCCGGCCATCCCGCTCGATCAGCGCGATCGAGGAGGACGGGCCCCAGGTTCCGGCGGTGTAGCCTTGCGGCTTCACCGACTTCTCTTCCCAGGCCTTCAGGATCGGATCGACCCATTCCCAGGCTGCCTCGACCTCGTCGCGCCGCATGAACAGCGTCTGGTTGCCGCGGATCACGTCCATCAGCAGGCGCTCGTACGCATCCGGATTTCGCGTATGGAACGACTCGGCAAAGCTCATGTCCAGCGGAACGTGGCGCAGGCGCATGCCCCCGGGACCCGGATCCTTGATCATCAGCCACTGCTTGACGCCCTCGTCGGGCTGCAGCCGCATGACGAGTTGGTTCTGCACCACGTTGCCGGCGCTGGAGTCGAAGATCGAATGCGGGATCGGGCGGAAGGTGACGACGATCTCCGACATCCGGTTCGACAGCCGCTTGCCGGTGCGGAGGTAGAACGGCACGCCGGCCCAGCGCCAGTTGCCGATCTCAACCTTCAGCGCGACGAAGGTCTCGGTGTCGCTCTCGCCGTTTGCCAGATCCTCGATATAGCCCTTCACGGCGGCACCACCGGAGGCGCCGGCCTTGTACTGGCCGCGCACCGTCCGCTGCTCCACATTGGCGGCGGTGATCGGGCGAAGGGCCCGCAGCACCTTCAGCTTCTCGTCGCGCAGCGCGTCGGCGTTCATCGCGGACGGCGGCTCGAGCGCGACGAGGCAGAGCAGCTGCAGGATATGGTTCTGCACCATGTCGCGCAGCGCGCCGGCCTTGTCGTAGTAGCTTGTGCGGCCCTCGAGGCCGACTTCCTCGGCGACCGTGATCTGCACGTGGTCGATGTAGCCAGACTTCCACACCGGCTCGTAGAGCATGTTGGCGAAGCGCAGCGCCATCAGGTTCTGCACCGTCTCCTTGCCGAGATAGTGATCGATGCGGAAGACCTGCTCCTCGCTGAAGTGCTGGCCGATGGTGTCGTTGAGGGCGCGCGCCGAATCGAGGTCGCGGCCGACCGGCTTCTCGACGACGAGGCGGGTGTTGGCGCTGGACAGGCCCTTCTCCGCAATGCGGCTGGCGAACTCGCCGAACAGCGCAGGACCGACGGCGAGGTAGAAGGCGCGGATCCGGCCGGGCTCGGCTTCGTCGAGCAACGCCTTCAGCTCTTCCCACCCCTTGTCCGAGCGCGCATCGACCTCGCGGTAATGCAGGCGCGAGACGAAGCGCTCGATCGCCTCCGGGTTCTGGTCTGCCGGCTTGACGTGGGCCGCGATGGCTGCGCGGGCGAAGGCCCGGTAGTCATCGTCGGAGATATAGGTCCGCGAGGCGCCGATGATGCGGGCCTGCGGGGGAAGCTGACCGTCATGGTCGCGGTGATACAGCGCCGGCAGCAGCTTGCGCTCGGCGAGATCGCCGTTGCCACCGAAAACGATGTAGTCGAACGCATCGACCGGAATGATCTGGCTGGTCATCGACGCCTTTCCTGGGCGCATGTTGCGCCGCATTGAACCCCCGTGGGAACGAGGTAGTCTAATCGATTGAAACTTTCCAGTGCCGCCCATGCATCATGCCAGGGGCACCTGTCTGCAAGCTTTCCGCGGAGGTAAGCGCATAACGTGTTCTCGTCATGACGCCCGGATCAGAAGCGATCACGCAGCGAGAACCAGGTCATGGCGAGAAACAGCAGCGGCTGGCGCAGCGCCGTCCCGCCGGGGAAGGCCGGGATATCGAGCGCCTCCAGCGCCGCCAGCCGATCCTCGTTGCCGGCGACGCGCTCGGCATAGAGCCGGCCGGTGAAGTTCGACAGCATTACGCCATGACCGGAAAACCCGCCGATCGCTGTGATGCCGGGTTCGACGGTGCGCACGAACGGCATGCGCGGCAGAGTGATGCCGACCGAGCCACCCCAGCTGTGGGTGATCTCCACATCCTTCAGGTGCGGATAGATCTCGGCGATCTGCCTGCGGATGTGCACCGAGATGTCGCTCGCGGCCGAGGTATAGGCCTCGCGGCCTCCGAACAGCAGGCGTCCGTCGCGCGACTTGCGGAAATAGCGGACGACGAACCGCGAATCGTCCACCGCCTCGTTGCCCGGCAGAACGCGATCGGGGTCTGCGAGCGGGGCGGTGGCGCCGATGAAGGAGCGGATCGGCATGATGTGCCGGGCCATTTCGCCGTTCAGTTTGCCGCCATGGGCATTGGTGGCGACGAGGGCCCGCTCCGCCCGGATCGTGCCGCGCGCCGTGGTGGCAAGGACCCCGCCGACGCCGGTCAGCGAGACCACCGGGGTTTCCTCGAACAGCAGGGCGCCGGCCCTGGCGGCAGCGCGCGCGGTTCCGACCAGCAGCTTCAGCGGATGGATGTGGCCGGTACCGGTATCGCGGATCCCGCCGAAATAGGCCGACGACCCCAGTCGCTCCGCCGTCTCGGTGCGATCCATGACGCTGATGTGCTCATAGCCGTAGCGCGTCGCCAGATCGTCGGCATAGGCGGCATAGTCTTTGACGAAACGCTGCCGGTGGGCGACCGACATCTGCCCGCGGGCGTAGTCGATATCGATCGCATGGGTTTCGGCGAAACCCAGAAGATGGGCCTTCGCCTCTTCCGCGAGGTCGAACAGCGCCTTGGTGCGCTCGAAGCCGTATTGCGGCTCGAGTTCCGAGGTCCATAGCCGCTGGCCGGTGTTCATCTGCCCGCCATTGCGGCCGGACGCGCCATCACCGAAGCGATGTGCCTCCAGCACGGCGACACGCACGCCGCGGGCGGCCAGATGCGTTGCCGCGGACAGGCCGGTGAAGCCGCCGCCGACGATGAGCACGTCGACGGTGAGGTTTTCCTCGAGCCGGGGATAGCGAGGGCGCTCTACCGAGTCCTCGTACCAGGAACGGCCGGGCGAGATCGGCGACTGATACGCCGCCATCAGACGCTCAAAAGAAGGAACTCGCGCTCCCACGGGCTGATGACCTGCATGAACGTCTCGAACTCACCGCGCTTGATGCCGGCATAGGTGCCGACGAACTCGCGCGAGAACACCTCGTGGAAGGCCGCTTCGCCCTCGAAAACCGCGACGGCCTCGAGCAGGCCGCGCGGCAGGGAGATTTCCCCATCCTCGTTCGCGGTCCGGTCGGTCGGCTGGCCCGGCTGCAACTCGCCGGCCATGCCGAGATAGCCGCAGGCGAGAGACGCGGCGAGCGCGAGATAGGGATTGGCGTCGGACGAGGGCAGGCGGTTCTCGACGCGCCGGGCCACGGCATCGGACGTCGGTACCCGGAAGGCGGTGGTGCGGTTGTCGTAGCCCCAGGCATTGTTGGTCGGGGCCGACATGCCGTAGGTCAGGCGGCGGTACGAGTTGACGTAGGGCGCCATCATGATCAGCGCCGCCGGCACGTAGCGCTGCATGCCGCCGATGAAGTTGTAGAACAGCTGTGAGGGCGTGCCGTCCTCCTGGCTGAAGATGTTGCGACCGGTGCGCTGGTCGATCACCGACTGGTGGATGTGCATCGCCGAGCCAGGCTGCCCCTGGATCGGCTTGGCCATGAAGGTCGCGTAGATGTCGTGTTTCAGCGCCGCCTCGCGGATGGTGCGCTTGAACATGAAGACCTGGTCGGCGAGCTCGATCGGCGCGCCGTGGCGGAGGTTGATCTCGAGCTGAGCGGCGCCGTCCTCGTGGATCAGCGTGTCGATCTCGAGGCCTTGCGCCTCGGAGAAATGGTAGATGTCGTCGATCAGCTCGTCGAACTCGTTGACGCCGCCGATGGAATAGGCCTGCCCGCTCTGGATCTGCCGGCCGGACCGGCCGATCGGCGGAGTCAGTGGGTAATCAGGGTCGACGTTCTTCGAGACAAGATAGAACTCGATCTCCGGCGCCACGATCGGTTGCCAGCCGCGGTTCTCATAGAGCGCCAGCACGCGTTTCAAGACGTTACGCGGAGTGTAGCCGACTGCGGCGCCGGCGGTGTCGACGAGATCGCAGATCACCTGCGCCGTCGGATCGCTCTCCCACGGCACCAGCGACAGCGTTGAGAGGTCCGGCACCAGCTTCAGGTCGCCGTCGTTCGGCGAGTAGCGGAACTCGCCGGTCTCCTCGGGGTACTCGCCGGAAATGGTGTGCATGAACAGCGCCGAGGGCAGCGCCAGCGAGGTATCGCCGGTGAACTTCTTGGCCGGCATCATCTTGCCGCGGGCGACGCCGGCGAGATCCGGCGTGATGCACTCGATGTCGTCGATGCCGCGCACCTTCAGCCACTCGACGGCCTCTTCCTTCGAGCCGACGCCGCGTTTGGAGTCGAGAAAGGCGGGACGCTCGCCCTCGGCCAGCTTGAAGCGACCGAGGTCGCGACGTGGGGCGGCCGGCACGGATGGCTGCGCGCTGCCGGTGTCGCTCGACCGGCGCTTCAGCTTGTCGCGCTTGATCTTCGGTCGTGTGCTCAGTTCAGGGCGCGTCGGCCTGGGGCGGTCTGCCATGCGATCTTTCTGCGGCTGCTCGAATGCCGGACAGCATAGACGCTCGGGGCGGGGCGGGGAAGGCGTGGCTGTTGGTCGGGCATCAATCCAAGTCTCTTATGCCGCCGCAATAGCGTTGCCGCTCTCTGGCAGCATCGCTAGCATGACGGAATGAGAGTAACCTTCGACCCTGCAAAGCGGGAAAGCGCTCTTCGCGAGCGCGGGCTCGATTTTGCGGACGCCGGACATGTGTTCGAAGGACGTGTTCTGACACTCGAAGACACGCGCAAGGACTATGGTGAGACGCGGTTCCAGACCTATGGCTCGTTCGGCGGCCGCGTCGTCATGGTGGTCTGGACCCCTCGCGACGATGCGCGTCACATCATTTCCATGAGGTATTGCCATGAACGCGAAGCCAACAGAGCCCGGCAGCGAATGGATTGATCCGGACGACGCGCCGGAGTGGACCGATGAGATGTTCGACCGGGCCGATCTCTATCACGGCGAGGTGCTGATCCGGCGCGGGCTCCCGCCTCAGGCGCAGCCCAAGCGGCAAGTGACGCTGCGGCTGAGTTCCGAGGTGATCGAGCACTTCAAGGCGGGCGGGCCCGGCTGGCAGACGCGCATCGACGAGACGCTGAAGCGGGCGATCGTGGCAAAATAGCCCAGGAACGGATGCGAACGCCGGCGAGGCCTTCACATCCGTTCTTCCTGCCACGTCGAAGGTCGCTGCCACCGCCGGCGCCGGTGCCGCCTGCGGAGAAAATCAGTCCGCCCAGCGGACGAACTTAGTCCGCCCGGCGGGACGCAATCAATCCGCCGTCTTGACGATCACCGGGATCAGAAGGTCGCCCCACTTGCCGTTGCCGGAATGGTGGCGGGCGGAGCGGACGAGTTCGACCGAGACGCCGGCTTCCACCGCCTTCATCACGGACTGGTTGAGGCGGTGAAGGTCGTTGGCCAGCATGCGGATGGCGCTCTGCTGGGCCTCGTCCATCGACGAGGACTGCTCCTCGGCGCGCTCCTTGACGCGGGTGCGGGGGCGGATATCGGCCTGGATGACGCTGCTCATGCTCTTTCTCCCAAAGGTGGATGCGGCTGTTCTGAAAGGTGTGGTCGGGCCGTGGCCTATTCGGCGGCGGCAAGGTGTGGCGTCTCCTCGCGGAACTGCGCATGCTCGGTGGAGCCGGACATCGCGGTCGTCGAGGAGGTGCCGCCGGAGATCGCCATCGACACGGCATCGAAATAGCCGGTGCCGACCTCCCGCTGGTGCTTGGTGGCGGTGTAGCCGTCGGCCTCCGCGGCGAACTCCGCCTGCTGCAGTTCGGAATAGGCCGACATCTGACGGTCCCTGTAGCCGCGGGCGAGCGCGAACATGCCGAAGTTCAGCTGGTGGAAACCGGCGAGCGTGATGAACTGGAACTTGTACCCCATCGCGCCGAGCTCTCGCTGGAACTTGGCGATCGTCGCGTCGTCGAGGTGCTTCTTCCAGTTGAACGACGGCGAGCAGTTGTAGGCGAGCATCTGCTCCGGGTGCTCGCGCTTGACCGCTTCGGCAAAGCGCCGGGCCTGATCGAGGTCTGGCTTCGACGTCTCGCACCAGATGAGATCGGCATAGGGCGCGTAGGCGATGGCCCGGGCGATGCAGGGCTCGAGACCGTTGCGGATGTGGAAGAAGCCCTCCGCCGTGCGCCCCGCCGCGTGGTCGACGAACGGCTGGTCGCGCTCGTCGATGTCGGAGGTCAGGAGCTTCGCCGCTTCCGCGTCGGTGCGGGCGATGACCAGCGAGGGCACGCCCATCACGTCGGCGGCAAGCCGCGCCGCGGTGAGGTTGCGGATATGGGCCTGGGTCGGGATCAGCACCTTACCGCCGAGATGGCCGCATTTCTTCTCCGAGGCCAGCTGGTCCTCGTAGTGCACGCCGGCCGCACCCGCCTCGATGAAGGCCTTCATGATCTCGAAGGCGTTGAGCGGGCCACCGAAGCCGGCCTCGGCGTCGGCGACGATCGGCGCGAACCAGGTGTCGACCGAGTGATGGCCCTCCGCCTGTTCGATCTGGTCGGCCCGCTGCAGGGTGCGGTTGATGCGGCGGCAGAGTTCGGGAGCGGCATTGGCGGGATAGAGCGACTGGTCCGGATACATCGCGCCGGCGGTATTGGCGTCGGCGGCAACCTGCCAGCCCGAGAGGTAGATCGCCTTCAGACCCGCGCGGACCTGCTGCATCGCCTGGTTGCCGGTCATCGCGCCCAGCGAATTGACGTAATCCTCCGAGTGCAGCAGCTGCCAGAGGCGGTTGGCGCCGTTCTCGGCCAGCGTATGGCGGATCTGGACGGAGCCGCGCAGCCGCTTCACCACATCCGCCGAATAGGGGCGGGTGACATGGTCGAAACGTCCTTCAGGGGCGCTGGGGACAAGGCTGTCAAATTCGGTCATGGCCAATCCTCACAATCAACGTGATCCGACGGTGTCGGACAGAAAGGGTGTAACAGATCGCGTTCGGCCGACCTAGAAAACACATGCTGGCATGGGGCTGGAAACGTGTCAGCCTGTACTCGCTTTGACAATCGCCGTCTGTCACGTTGTAAATGCTGTCAACGGATGGTGGCCGCTTTGGTCCGACAAGCCTGTCACAGCGGAGGCATCATGGCCGAGAACAAGATCTTCGCCGGGCCGCGGATCCGGCGGATGCGCAACGGCCTCTCGCTGACGCAGACGGCGATGGCCGAGCGGCTCGGCATCTCTCCGTCCTATCTCAACCTGATCGAGCGCGATCAGCGGCCGCTCACCGTGCAACTGCTGCTGAAACTCTCCGAGGTGTTCGCGGTCGATCTCAGCGATCTCCAGGGGGGCGAGCGGGCCGGGCTGATGGCGGACCTGCGCGAGGTCTTCGCCGACCCGCTGCTGGCCGGCGAACTGCCGGGACCGCAGGAGCTCGTCGAGATCGCCGAGGCGGCGCCGAATGCCGCCGCCGGCATCGCCAAGCTCTACCGCGCCTACAAGGAGCAACTCGGCCGCCTGACCGATCTCTCCGATCTCCTCGCCCGCGACGGTTTGCAGCCGGGCCTTTCCGGCGCGCGGCTGCCGATCGACGAGGTGCAGGATGTGTTCGAGACCCGGCCGAACCACATGGCCGCCCTCGAGACCGCCGCCGAGGCGTTTCACCGCCAGCTTGCCCCCGGCGACGACCTGATGGCGGCGCTGAAGGCCTGGCTGCGCGCCGAGCATGACATCTCGGTGCGCATCCTGCCGGTGCAGACCATGCCCAACTGGCGCCGCCGCTTCGACCGCCACTCGCGCCGGCTCTTCCTGTCGGAGCGTCTCGTCTCCGCCGACCGGCTGCGGGAAGTGGCGATGGAGGCGGTGCTGCTCGCGCTGGGTCCGGTTATCGCGGCAGAGAATGCGAGTTTCGGGTTCTCCAGCGCCGAGGCGATGCGGCTCGGGCGCTACGAACTCGTCCGCTATGCCGCCCTGGCGCTGATGATGCCGTATGCCGCTTTCCAGGCGGAGGCGGAGCGCTCGGGCTACGACATCGACGTTCTGCGCGGCCGCTTCCAGGCGTCGTTCGATCAGGTGGCGAGCCGGCTGACCACGTTGCAGCGCCAGAGCGCGCCCGGCATCCCGTTCTTCATGCTGGAGGTCGACCATGCCGGCAACCGCTTCCGCCGGGCCGGGGCACGGGGCTTTCCGGTGCAACGCTTCGGCGGCGGCTGCCCGAAGCTTGGCCTGCATGCCGCCTTCTCCCAGCCGGGGCAGATCCTGGTCGAAACCGTCGAGATGCCGGACGGGGCCAGCTTCCTCACCATCTCGCGCACGGTCGAGGGGCTGGTCGCCGGTTTTCTCGAGCGGCCCCGCCGCACGGCGATCCTTCTCGGCTGCGATATCGCCCATGCCAAGGACACGATCTACGGCCGGTCGCTCGGCGGGGAGCGGTCGCCGGTGAAGATCGGGCCGACCTGCCGGCTGTGCGAGCGGCAGGCCTGTCTCTCCCGCGCCGAACCGCCGCTGACACGTCCACTCGGGCTCGATGAGATGGTGACGGGCCTCAGCGCATTCGATTTTCAGTAGCGGCCTGCTATGTACCGCCATCGACAGGGGCGCGCCGCCATTTCAGCATTATTTCGTGATGCTGCAGACGACACGCGCAAGGTCCGCCAAAACCGCGCGGATCTCACACAGCGCAGAAGGTAGACAGCATGGATCAACGCGTGCAGCAGAAGGCGAAGACCGAGGGCATCGAGGACACGATGTCCGGCAACGGATTTGTCGCAAAGGCCGTCCAGAAGCTGGTCGACGGTGCCGAGAAGCTCAATCTCAAGCATTCGGCCGTCGGCAACCCCGCGGTCTATCCGACGGACGATTTTCCGTGGGCGCGCGAGGTCGAGGCGGAGTGGCATCTGATAAGGGCCGAGCTCGACAGGATCCTGGTGCGCAAGGGAGACCTCCCGGCGTTCCACGAGATCTCCTCGGAGGTCCGGTCGATCTCGTCCGACCAGAACTGGAAGACCTTCTTCCTCTGCGGCTACGGCATCAAGTCGCCCGAGGCGATCGCCCAGTGCCCGGAAACCTGGCGCATCCTTCAGAAGATCCCCGGCATGAAGTCGGCGATGTTCTCGATCTTCGAGCCCGGCAAGCACCTGCCGCCGCACCGCGGGCCGTATAACGGCGTGCTGCGCTTCCACCTCGGCCTCGTCGTGCCGGACCAGCCGGACAAGATCGGCATCCGCATCGACAAGGAGGTCTGCCACTGGAAGGAAGGCGAGGCGCTGATCTTCGACGACGCCTACGAGCACGAGGCCTGGAACCACTCCGACTCGGTCCGGGTCGTGCTCTTCGTCGATTTCGAGAAGCCGCTGACATTCCCCGCCAACCTCACCAACAAGGCGGTCCTGAACCTTGCCGTGTTCACGCCCTTCATCCGCGAGGGCTACAAGGCTCAGAAGGCCTGGGAAAAGCTGTTCTACGGCGAAGGTCAGAAGCACCGCTGACGGGGGGCGCAGATGACAGCCTTCTCGTGGGAGAGGATGCTCCCCGCACACCTGGCCAGCGTCAAGGCGCTGGCCGACCGGGTGCATCCCGGGCTCCCCGAGCGGATCGAGGTCTATGCGGACCGTCTGGCAGCCTACCCCGCCGGCAGCCGCGTGCTGGTCGGGGCGGGGGTCGTCTCAGGCTATGCCGTGTCGCATCCGGCGAGGCTCTTCGAGCCCCCGCCGCTGGATCATCTCCTTGGGACGATCGGGCCGGACGCCGACAGCTATTACATCCATGACGTCGTGGTAGCGCCCGAACTGCGCGGGCAGGGACATGCCCGGCTCGGCGTCGAGGCCCTGCTGGCCGACGTGCCCTATCCGGTGACGGCTTTGGTGTCGGTCTACGGGACGATGCCGTTCTGGGCCGGCTTCGGCTTTACCGACGAAACCGCCGCGCTGCCGAAGGGAAAGCTCGCGCCCTACGGCGCCGACGCGCGCTACATGCTGCGCCGCCGCATGCCGGCCGGGGATATCGGCGCGTGTCATGCCGTTGTTCTGCAATAGCACTAGGCACGTGGCAGTCGATGCTGAATAGTGAGGCTTGTCGCCATTCCGGCCAGCGCCGAGACGTCCGTCCGCCTTCTCGTCCCACCTTAAAACATCTATGCTCCCAGCGAGGTTGTCCCTTATGAAACAGCGTCTTGCCACGGTCGGCGCCCTTGCGCTCGTGCTCGTCTCGGCTTTCTCTGCCGCCGCGCAGGAAAAGGTCGTCCGGGTCTACAACTGGTCCGACTACATCGACGATTCGATCCTCAAGGATTTCACGGCCGAGACCGGCATCCAGGTCGTCTACGACGTCTTCGACTCCAACGAGATCCTCGAGACCAAGCTGCTCGCGGGCGGCACCGGCTACGACGTCGTCGTTCCCTCGGCGGAATATCTCGGCCGGCAGATCCAGGCGGGCGTGTTCCAGAAGCTCGACAAGTCGAAGCTGCCGAACCTCACCAACATGTGGGACGTGATCACCAAGCAGACCGCGACTTATGATCCCGATAATGCCTATTCCGTGAACTACATGTGGGGCACTACCGGCATCGGCTACAACAAGAAGAAGGTCGAGGAGCTACTGCCGAACGCGCCAGTGGATTCGTGGTCTCTGGTGTTCGATCCGAAGAATGCGGAAGTCCTGTCGAAGTGCGGCATCGACATGCTGGATTCGGGCGCCGAAATGATGACGGCGGCGCTTAACTATCTCGGCCTCAGCCCCGATACGCACGAGCAGGCAGACATCGACAAGGCGAAGGACCTGCTCCTTTCCGTTCGTCCCTACGTGCGCAAGTTCCATTCGTCCGAATACGTCAACGGCCTCGCCAATGGCGACATCTGCGTCGCCGTCGGCTTCTCCGGCGATGTCTTCCAGGCGCGCGATCGCGCCAAGGAAGCGGGGCAGGGCGTCGAGATCGGCTATTCCATCCCGAAGGAGGGCGCCCTCCTGTTCTTCGACCAGCTGGCGATCCCGTCGGATGCGCCGGACCTCGACAACGCCCATGCCTTCATCAACTTCATGATGAAGCCCGAGGTTATCGCGAAGGCCACCAACTTCGTCGTCTATGCCAACGGCAACCTGGCGTCGCAGAAGCTGATCGAGCCGGCGATCCTCGCCGACAAGGCGGTCTACCCGGACGAGGCGACGCTCGCCAAGCTGTTCACCAAAAAGCCCTATGACGCCAAGATCCAGCGTCTAATCACCCGCGCCTTCACCACGGTGAAGACCGGTCAGTAGCAGTCCCGCCCGGTCGCCATCGGCGGCCGGGCCCTTTCCAGTCTGGCGCGGGCACCTCAGCATGGCAGTGACGACGAAGTCCCTCGGAAACATCCGCCGCAGCTTCGAGCCGTGGAACGACCCCTCGCAGAAGCCGCTGATCGAGGTGGAGGGGGTGACGAAGCGCTTCGGCACCTTCACCGCGGTCGACGACCTCACCATCGGCATCCATCGCCGCGAATTCTTTGCGCTGCTGGGTCCCTCGGGCTGCGGCAAGTCGACGCTGCTGCGGATGCTGGCGGGCTTCGAGGCGCCGACCTCGGGTGATATCCGGCTGGAAGGCGAGAGCCTCGTCGGCGTGCCGCCGCACAAGCGGCCGGTGAACATGATGTTCCAGTCTTACGCGCTCTTCCCGCACATGACGGTCGAGAAGAACATCGCCTTCGGCCTGAAGCAGGACGGCATGGCGATGTCCGAGATCGACGCGCGGGTCGCCGAGATGCTGAAGCTCGTCAAGCTCGAGCCCTTCGCCAAGCGCAAGCCGCAGCAGCTGTCCGGTGGCCAGCAGCAGCGCGTCGCGCTCGCCCGTTCGCTGGCCAAGCGCCCGAAGGTGCTGCTGCTCGACGAGCCGCTCGGCGCGCTCGACAAGAAGCTGCGCGAGGAGACCCAGTTCGAGCTGATGGACCTGCAGCAGGAACTCGGCCTCACCTTCATCGTCGTCACGCACGACCAGGAGGAGGCGATGGTGATGGCCGATCGCATCGCGCTGATGCGCGAGGGCAAGATCGCCCAGGTCGCGACGCCGGCGATCATCTACGAGGCACCGAGCAATCGATACGTCGCCGACTTCATCGGCAATGTTAATCTCCTCGAAGGCCGCATCGAGAGCCGTCGCGATGGAAGGCTGCGGCTTGCCGCCGCCGGCACCATCGTCGAGACCGAGACCGCGGTCGACCTCAAGCCCGGCGACACCGCGTTCTTCGCGATCCGCCCGGAGAAGGTGAAGATCGGGCGCCAGGCCCCGGCCGACCCCTCGGTCAACGCGCTGAAGGGCGAAGTGTGGGACATCGCCTATCTCGGCGACGTGACGCTGTTCAACGTCAAGCTGCCGACCGGCGAGATCGTCCGCGCCACCACGATTAACGCCGCCCGCGGCATCGAACAGCCGCTGGCGTGGGACGACGAGGTCTGGGTGACCTTCGCCGCCGATGCCGGCATCGTCCTGACGCAGTAGGGGCGAACGCCATGGCCGCCGATTACACCCCCTCGCAGCACGTCAGCCGGCTCTACCGCTCGGTGGTGATCGGCGTGCCCTATCTCTGGCTCGCGGTCTTCTTCCTGCTGCCGTTCCTGATCGTCGTGAAGATCTCGCTGTCCGAGACCGCGATCGCCCAGCCGCCGTACCTGCCGGTCTTCGTCCTGGACTCGTTTTCGAGCTTCATGGATGCCGTCCGGCAGTTGGACTTCGGCAGCTATGGCTGGATCTGGGACGATCCGCTTTACCTCAACTCCTACCTGTCGAGCCTTCGCATCGCCGCCATCTCGACGGCGCTGGCGCTGCTGATCGGCTACCCCTTCGCCTACGGCATGGCCAAGGCGCCGAACGGCATCCGGCCGATCCTCGTGATGCTGACCATCCTGCCGTTCTGGACGAGCTTTCTGATCCGCGTCTACGCCTGGATCGGTATCCTCAAGAACGAGGGCCTGCTGAACCAGTTTCTGCTGTGGACCGGGGTGATCTCGGCGCCGCTGCAGATCATGAACACCGAACTCGCGATCCATATCGGCATCGTCTACTCCTACCTGCCGTTCATGGTGCTGCCGATCTACGCAGCCCTCGAGCGCATGGACGGGCGGCTGATCGAGGCCGCCAACGATCTCGGCTGCCCGCCGGTGAAGGCGTTCTGGGCGATCACCTTCCCGCTGTCGCTGCCGGGCGTTCTGGCAGGCGTCTTCCTCGTCTTCATCCCCGCCGTCGGCGAGTTCGTCATTCCCGATCTGCTCGGCGGTTCGTCGACGCTGATGATCGGCAAGACGTTGTGGGACGAGTTCTTCAACAACCGCGACTGGCCGGTCTCCTCCGCGGTCGCGGTGATCCTCCTTCTCCTGCTGGTGATTCCGATCATGATCTTCCAGCGCATGCAGGCGAGGACCGCGTCGTGAAGAACAACTGGTCCGCGTTCAATATCTTCTGCCTCGTCGTCGGCTTCGCCTTCCTCTACGTGCCGATCGCGCTGCTCGTCCTCTACTCCTTCAACGCCTCGCGGCTGGTGACGGTCTGGGGCGGCTTCTCGACCCACTGGTACGGCACGCTGTTCCAGAACCGCCAGATGCTCGACGCCGCCTGGGTAACCATCCGCGTCGCGCTGCTGTCGGCGACGGTCGCGACCATTCTCGGGACGCTCGCGGCCATGGCGCTGGTGCGCTTTGCCCGTTTCCGGGGACGGCTGCTGTTCTCCGGTCTCGTCTATGCGCCGCTGGTGATGCCCGAGGTGATCACAGGGCTGTCGCTGCTGCTGCTCTTCGTCGCCATCGGCTTCGACCGTGGTTTCTGGACGCTGACCATCGCCCACGTGACCTTCACCATGTGCTTCGTCGCCGTCGTCGTGCAGTCCCGGCTCGTCGCCATCGACCGGAGCCTCGAAGAAGCCGCGCAGGATCTCGGCTGCCCGCCGGGCAAGACCTTCTTCGTCATCACCTTGCCGGTGATCTGGACGGCGGTCGCCGCCGGCTGGATGCTTGCCTTCACCCTGTCGCTCGACGACCTCGTGATCTCGAGCTTTGCCACCGGTCCGGGCGCGACCACGCTGCCGATGCGGATCTACAGCCAGGTCCGTCTCGGCGTGACCCCGGAAATCAACGCCATCTGTACCATCCTGATCGGGCTGGTCTCGGTCGGCGTCATCATCTCCGGCATCCTCACCAAGCGCGATCTCGTCCGGCGCGAACGGGACGAGCGTCTAGCGGCCGGCGGCTGATCGCGCCGCTGCAACGGTGGGCTCTGACTCGGGGCGGCCGGCTCAGGTTGGCCAGTTTCAGATCGGGCGGCTCGGGAAGCTGTCGGAGACCACGGGGCTCGGCCAGATCCCTTCCGCGCGGAAACGCGGCGGCGCCAGCGCTGGCGCCGCCGTCCCCGAGATCGCCGCCGGGTCTACGCTGCCCGACAGGTCGATACGGCCCGTCGCGGCTGACAGCGATCCCGACGCTGACAGGAGCCCAAAGCTGCCGGTCAGGTTGATCTCGCTGAGATCGACCAGCGGTCCGTTCGACTGGAGACGGGCCCGCAGGCTCTGGAAGGGCAGCGCGCCATCGGCCAAGGCAAGGGTCAGCGGACTGACCGCCTTGCCGGTCAGCATCTGCGGGTCGAAGCCGCCGATGCTGCCGTTGCGGGTGGCGATCGACAGCGTCATCCGGCTGCGCCGGACAAGGTCCGCCCAGCTGCCGAGCGGCAGGCTGTAATCGGCTTGAACATCCGACGCACCGGTCACCAGTAGCCCCTTGATGCCGAGGGCATCGGACAGCCGGGCAGTGTCGACGCCGCTGAAGCCCGCCACCCCTGTGGCCACCGCGGGGCGCAACGTGCTGTCGACCGTCATCCGCGCCTGCGCCTGGCCGCCGAGGATCGCGATGTCGCCGACGTCGAGCGTCGCCACGCCGTCCTTGAACTTTACCGTTGCAGCCAGGTCGGAGAAGCTGAGGTCGCCGATGGCGCCGTCGCTGGCCGAGACCCTGAGGTCGAGATCCAGTCCCTCGACGAAGTCGACGGGGATCCGTCGCTGCATGTCGAGCGGCGTCTGCGGCAGCGGGGCGACGGCCTCGGTGAACCCGGTGAGGTCGAGCCGGTCGAAAGCCAGCGTTCCGCCGATGAACGGGCGCTTGCCTTCCAGCAGCGTCATCTCGAGGGCGCCGAGACCGTCGAACCCGCCGACCGACACCTTGGCATCGCGCAGGCTCAACCGCTCGTCGCTGCCTTGGAGGGTCGCGACCAGCGACAGCGGGCCAATGTCCGGCTGGAGGGTGCCGGCATCGCCGAGCCAGCGGATCGACCGCGTCAGCGAGGGTGTCGACAGAGCCAGCTTGCCACTGAAGCTGCCGGCCCCTGCAATTGAGGCCTCGCCATCGAAGCTGGCGGTCAAGGGCGGCGAAGCGAGGGTGAAATCGAGAGTGCTGGCGGCGCCGGCGAGGAAGTCGACGGGAGATGCGATCTTCAGCCCGATCTCGGTAGGCTGCCCGTTCCAGACATAGGAGCCGGACATCCGGGCGGAAGAGGCCTTCGACGGCCAGGCGACGACGATGTTGGCATTGCTGATGCCGAGCGAACCCGGGCCCGGCGCCATCCGGAAGACGCCGTCACGGATCTCGAGGGTGCGCAGTTCGCCGAAGCGCGAGAGGAACGCGCCGATATACCGCGACAGCGGCTGCAGGGCCGGATCGGCGGGGTCCTTTCTGCTGGAGGGCTCTGCCGCGATCGTCGTCTCGCTCTGCCCGATGAAGCCGGCGGTCGACAGCAGTTCCGGCCGAACCAGCGTCAGGCGCTCGATGCGGGTACGCCCCCGGAGCGCTTCCCAGAGATCGAGATCGGCGACGATGCCGTCGATCTCCATCACCGCATCTGCGTCACCGGTGCGCGGTCCGACCTTGATCCTGTCGAGGACGATCTGCGTGCGCGGCAGGAGGGTGAAGCTGGCCGATCCGGCGACGAACACGGGAAGGCCGGTCAGCCGTGACAGCTGCGCCTCGATTTCGCTGCGCGCCGTCGCGGGTTTCAGCGCGAGCGTCGAATAGGCGAGGAGCCCGGCCAGCACCGCCGCCGCCAGAACGGCGACCGAAACGACCACGCCCGACCAGCGGCGCAAGGTGCGTCGTTCGGAGCGGCGGGATGGGGCGGCGCGTCCTGTCATGGTTCCTCGTGGTCACGTCGATGGCCCAGGGGCATGGACGCTGAAATTGTCCGGGCGGGACCGTCGCCTACCCGCCGCGAATCGCAAATCCTGGCAGAGCCAAGGCTTGATCCAGCCGGAGTTCTAACGGGAGTCCATGCTGGTGGCAAAGTCATGGCCAGGCGAGCGCTGCGGCGGTCCGCGAGACCGGATTTGCGTGCCGCCCTGCGTCATGGCACGAGCGATGGGTGGGATGACGGGAGGCAGCGACATGACCGGTAGAATTCTGTGGGCGCCGTCTGCCGATCGACAGGCAGCCCAGCCGCTGACCCGCTTCGCCGACAAGGCCGCGCCGCACATCGGCGGTGCCTATGCCGGTTATCCTGCGCTGCATGCCTGGTCGATCGACGAGCCCGAGGCATTCTGGTCCGGCGTCTGGGACTTCTGCGGCGTGATCGGGGACCGCGGCGGCACGGCTTTCGCCGAAGGCCCCGACATGCTTTCGACGCGGTTTTTCCCCGAGGCGCGGCTCAACTTCGCCGAGAACCTTCTTGGCGCCGCCGCCGATGGCGAGGCGATCGTGTTCCGGGGCGAGGACAAGGTCGAGACACGGCTGTCGCATGCCGAGCTCCGCGCGCTCGTCTCGCGTCTGGCGCAGGCTATGCGCGCCGAGGGCGTCGCGGTCGGTGACCGGGTGGCGGCGATGATGCCGAACATGGCTGAGACAGTGGCGCTGATGCTGGCCACGGCTTCGCTCGGCGCGGTCTGGTCGTCCTGCTCCCCGGATTTCGGCGAGCGCGGCGTGCTCGACCGTTTCGGCCAGATCGAGCCGGTGCTGTTCATCGCCTGCGACGGCTATTTCTACGCCGGCAAGACGATCCGAACCGGCGAGAAGGTTGCAGCGATCGCCGCCGCCCTGCGTCCGCGCAAGACCATCCTCGTGCCGTACATCGGCGAGGCCGATACCGTCGCCGCCGCCATGCCGGACGCGGTAACCTTGGCCGCCTTCACGCAGGCCTTCGCGTCGGCGCCGCTCGTCTATGAGCGGCTGCCCTTCGCCCATCCGCTCTACATCCTGTTCTCGTCGGGAACGACGGGCGTGCCGAAATGCATCGTCCACTCGGCCGGCGGTACGCTGATCCAGCACCTCAAGGAACATGTGCTGCATGCGGGCGCCAAGCTGGGCGACCGGATCTTCTACTTCACCACCTGCGGGTGGATGATGTGGAACTGGCTGGTCTCGTCGCTCGCCGTCGGCGCGACGCTGCTGCTCTACGACGGCTCGCCCTTCCATCCCAACGGCAACGCGCTGTTCGACTTTGCGGCCGCCGAGCGGGCGAGCTTCTTCGGGACGTCGGCAAAGTTCATCGACGCGGTGCGCAAGGAAGGGCTTCGGCCGATCGAGACCCACGACCTTTCGAGCGTCGAGGTCATCGCCTCGACCGGTTCACCGCTTTCCCCCGAAAGCTTCGAGTTCGTCTACGCCGGCATCAAGTCGGACGTGCAACTCGCCTCGATCTCCGGCGGGACCGACATCGTGTCGTGTTTCGTGCTTGGGGTGCCGTGGCTGCCGGTGCGCGAGGGGGAGATCCAGGGCGCCGGCCTCGGCATGGCCGTCGACGTGTGGAGCGATGAGGGTCTGCCGTTGCGGGGAGAGAAGGGCGACCTCGTCTGCACGAGAGCCTTCCCGGCCATGCCCGTCGGCTTCTGGAACGATCCGTCCGGCGAGCGATATCGCGCGGCTTATTTCGAGCGCTTCCCGGGCGTCTGGTGCCACGGTGATTTTGCCGAATGGACGGCGAGCGGCGGTATCGTCATCCACGGGCGCTCGGATGCGACGCTGAACCCGCAAGGCGTCCGGATTGGGACGGCTGAGATCTACAACATCGTCGAACACCTGGAGGAGGTCGCCGAAGCCATCTGCATCGGCCAGGACTTTGACGGCGATGTTCGGGTGGTTCTGTTCGTGCGCCTGCGGCCAGGGGCAGTGCTGGACGAGGCACTGGAGCGAAAGATCCGCAGCGCTGTGCGCGAGGGAGCTTCGCCCCGTCATGTGCCGGCACGGATCCTCGAGGTCGCCGACATCCCGCGCACCAAGTCCGGCAAGATCGTCGAACTGGCGGTGCGCGAGGTCGTTCACGGCCGCGCGGTCAGGAACCAGGAAGCACTGGCCAATCCGGAGGCGCTGGCCCTGTTTGCGGAGCGGCCCGAGCTGCTGGTCTAGGAGGAGCCTATAGCGAGGCTGGCGGGCGAGACCCGCGCCGCTTTTCCGGAGGAGCCGCCATTCGCGGGAGGCTGGGTCGGGGAAGGCTTAGGAAAGAAACGCCGTCCGGAGCAGGCTGAGCTGCTCGCCAACCGGGTTGGAGCTCCCCTCGAACTGGTCACCCAGATTGCCGTAGATCTCGCGGTCGAGCATCGCGATCCGCCGCTCCAGCTTCAGGGCGCGGTCGACGAGGGAGCAAAAGGCCTCCGGTAGCTCGGCGAACAGCGGCGAGTCGCGGCCGGTGCCGACGCCCTCGAGCCGAACCTTCATCTTTTCGGTCTCGACCTGGGCGCGCGACATGTCGCCCTGGTTCGCCGCGCGCTGCAGTAGCAGCCAGGAGGCGACCTGCATCAGGCGGGTGGTCAGTCGCATCGATTCCGCGGCGTACAGCGTCGCGACCGAGCGCGAAAGCGCCTTGGCGTCGACCCGGCCCTGTCCGTCGAGATAGACCGCCGTCGCATCGACCAGCGCCATGCCCTCGTTGAACAGCGGCTGGAACGACCGGGAGAAGGCCAGATGCTCCGCCAGGCGGATGGTCCGGTCCTCGTCGCGGTGGTCTAGGCTGTTGCTCGTCATCAGAATTTACCGGCTTCGTGTTCCAGGAATGCGATGCTCACGGAAGACTCGGCAATGTAAGCCGGTGAAACCGTTTTTGGAAATTGCTCGGGATGGGCGTGAATGGCAAGGCGCGTTCCGCAAAGTGGTTAATGCGCCTTAAGCAATTTTGCTCCAAGCAGACCATGGCGCGCAACACAAAAAAAAGAGCCGTGCTGACGGCTCTTGGAATTGGCAAACAGGGAGGCATCAGAGGGGATGGCAGGCCATCATGTCTTCCCGAGGAAAGGGATACGGAAATTAAAGTCCATAAACCTTGATGATCCGTTGATCGGGCGGGACATCGATGGCGCTCGCGCTACCTCTCGGCAAAAGCTCCAGAGGAATATCCCATGAACTTGCCCGAGAAAATGACAGTTGCCGCCCTCGACGGCTTCGGCGGACCGGAAGTCTTGAAGCCCGAGGAACGCCCGCTCCCGGTCCCCTCCGCTGGCGAAATCCTGATTGAGGTGCATGCTGCCGGCGTCAACCGGCCCGACGTCCTGCAGCGCCTCGGCGCCTACCATCCGCCGAAGGGCGCCCCGGATTGGCCCGGCCTCGAAGTTGCCGGCCTCGTCGCTGCCGTTGGCGAGGGGGCGTCACGCTTTGCCGTCGGCGACCGCGTCATGGCGCTGCTGCCGGGCGGTGGTTGCGCCGAATATGCAACGGTTGCCGAGAGCAATGCCTTGCCGATCCCCGCCGGCATGGGCTTCGTCGCCGCGGCGGCGGTGCCGGAGACGTTCTTCACCGTCTGGCACAACGTCTTTCAGCGCGGCCGGCTGGTCGAGGGAGAGCGCTTCCTCGTCCATGGCGGCACGTCCGGCATCGGCACGACCGCGATCCAGCTCGCCCGCAGCTTCGGCGCCGAGGTGTTCGTCACCGTCGGCAGTGCCGACAAGTGCGAGGCCGCGACGACCCTCGGCGCGCAGCATGCGATCAACTACCGCGACGCCGATTTTGTCGAGGTGATCCGGCAGGCGACGGAAGGGCACGGCGTCGATCTGATCCTCGACATGGTGGGCGGCGACTATACGCCGCGCAATCTGCAAGTGGCCGCCGAAGACGGTCGCATCGTCCAGATCGCCTATCTCCGGGGGCAGACGGTGTCGATCGACCTGTCGCCGATCATGTTGAAGCGGCTGACGCTGACCGGCTCCACGCTCCGATCGCGTCCCGTCGGCTTCAAGGCGACGATCGCCCGCGAGATCGAGGAATTCGTGTTCCCGCTGTTCGAGGACGGCAGCGTCGCGCCGCTGATCGATACGGTCTATCCGCTGGAGCGGGCGGCCGATGCGCACCGCCACATGGACGATGACCATATCGGCAAGATCGTGCTCACCACGCGCCACAACACCGCCGCGGGGTAGGGGGATCGCGACGCGGCGCCTACGGGCTGGGCGGGGCGGCCGGAAATGCACGGGCATTTCATCGGCACCCGCCTGATTTCCTTGCAGGAGCCGGCGACGATCCGTATAAGATACCTAAATTCCAGAAATTGTGGTGCGATCCACTGCCTTTCCAGCGCAAGCAGGACTGGCGACCAGAAGGACTGTATGCATGGCCCAACTCCTGATGCCGAAGGCGACGGCTGTCTGGCTCGTCGACAACACCTCCCTCTCGTTCGAGCAGGTTGGCGATTTCTGCACGATGCATCCGCTCGAGATCAAGGCGATCGCCGACGGCGAGTCGGCGCAGGGCATCAAGGGCATGGATCCGATCATGACGGGCCAGCTGACCCGCGAGGAGATCACCAAGGGCGAGTCGGACGAGAAATACCGGCTGAAGCTGTCGCTGCCGAAGGTTCGCGTGCCGGAAGCCAAGCGCAAGGGCCCGCGCTATACCCCGGTGTCGAAGCGCCACGATCGCCCGAACGCCATTCTCTGGCTGGTGCGCAATCATCCAGAGCTGAAGGATCCGGCCGTGTCGCGCCTCGTCGGAACCACCAAGAACACCATCGAGCAGATCCGCGACCGCTCGCACTGGAACTCGGCCAACCTGACGCCAATGGATCCGGTGACGCTCGGCCTCTGCTCGCAGATCGATCTCGACCTCGAGATCGAGAAGGCGACCCGCGGCATGCCGCGGCTTGAGGAAGTCGCCGAGGAAGAGCGCCTGCTGTCGGCTGCCCAGACCCAGAACTATCGCGGCCGCGAGAAGGCCGACGACGGCGAGCTGGACGCTGCCGCCGTGTTCGCCAAGCTGACCTCGATGAAGCGGACCCAGGCCGAAGTCGACGAGGACGACGACCAGCGCTGACCTCTGTCCGGAGGGCCTGTCTCGGCAGGTCCTCCAGCGTGCTCTGTGCCTTCTGGAGCCTGGCCTACCCGTTGCCCTTGAAGCCGGGGTAGAGCGTCATCCCGCCGTCGACGAACAGCGTCTGCCCGGTGATGTAGTCGGCCGCATCCGAGACCAGGAAGGCGACGGCGCGACCGATGTCGGCGGGCTCTCCGATACGGCCGTAGGGGATGAGCTTCAGCATCTCCGCTTCGCCGTCCCGCCGCTCGCTGGCATTGATCGGCGTCGCGATGGCGCCCGGTCCTACGGCGTTCACGCGGATGCCCTCGGACGCCACCTCCTGCGCGATCGATCGCATCAATAGGTCCAGCCCTCCCTTCGATGCCGCATAATTGGCATGGAAGGCCCAGGGGATCTGCTGGTGTACCGAGGAGTCGAACACCAGCTTGCCCAGCGCCCGGCTGATGTCGCGCCGTCCCTTTAGGCGGAACCGCCTGACCGCCTCGCGGCCGATCAGGAAGCCGCCGGTGAGGTTGACCGCGATGACGGCGTTCCACGCCTCAAGGCTCATCTCGCCGATCGCCGCATCCTTCTGCAGTCCGGAGTTCGAGACCACGATGTCGATCGGTCCGAGCTTTGCCTCGGCCTCGTCGAACAGGGCGGCGACGGCCGCCTCTTCGGACACGTCCGCCTGGATGGCGAAGGCCTTCTGACCGAGCTTCTCGATCTCGGCGACCGTCTCGGCTGCCCCTTCCGGGGAGCTGCGAAAGTTGACGGCGACATTGGCGCCCGCGCGCGCCAGTTCGATCGCGGTCGCCTGGCCGATGCCGGAAGAGGCGCCAGTGACGATAGCAGCCTGTCCGACGAGGCTGTTGAGTTCAAAAGATGCCATCGGGATCCTCCACGATCTGGAACTGGGCATTGGATGGGTCGCTCTTGTCGCCGTTCAGCGAACGGTCGAGCCAGATCGCCGCTGAGATCAGCGACAGATGCGTCAGGCCTTGCGGGAAATTGCCGAGGTGATCGCCTTGCGCGGAAAGCTCCTCCGCGTAGAGCCCGAGGTGGTTCGCATAGCTGTGCAGCTTGTCGAACAGGAAGCGCGCCTCGGCGGCATAGCCGCTTCGGGCCAGCGCCTCGACATACCAGAACGAGCAGATGGTGAAGGCGCCCTCGCTGCCCTCGAGCCCGTCTTCGCCCTCGCCCTCGCTGATGTAGCGTTTGACGAGACAATCGTGCACCAGATGCTTGCGAACCGCCTCCAGCGTAGAGACCCAGAGCGGGTCGCGTGGATTGATGAACTTGACGAGCGGCATGAGCAGCACGACGGCATCGAGGGTCTTGCCGCCCTTGAACTGGGTGAAGGCGCCGATCTCCGGGTTCCAGAACTCCTCGAGGATCGACGCCTGGATCACGCCGCGTTCATACCGCCACCGCTCGACGTCGGCCGGCAGCGAATGGCGGTCGGCGATCCGCAAGGCGCGGTCGAAGGCGACCCAGCTCATCAGCCGGCCGGAGAGGAATTCCTTGGGCTCGCCGCGGCTCTCCCAGATGCCGTGATCGGGCTTTCGCCAGTTGTTTGCCAGCCAGTCGGTGAGCCGGGCGATCTTCTTCCAGATGCCGTAGGAGGGCTTTCCGCGCGCCTTGGTCGCGATGTACAGCGCATCCATGAACTCGCCGTAGATGTCCATCTGCACCTGCTCGGCGGCGCCGTTGCCGATCCGCACGGGGCGAGAATCCTCGTAGCCGGAGAGGTGATCGAGGTTGGACTCGGTGATCTCGTCGCTGCCATCCATCCGATACATGATGCCGAGATGCGGTTCGCCGTCCTCGGCGATTCGGTCCATCATGAAGCGGATGAAGGATTCGGCCTCCTCGAAATAGCCGAGCCGGGAGAAAGCGTAGAGCGTGAAGGCGGAGTCGCGCACCCAGCAATAGCGGTAGTCCCAGTTCCGCTCGCCGCCGAGGACCTCGGGCAAGCCGAAAGTCCCGGCCGCCGCGATGGAGCCGTGTTGTGCCGAGGTCAGCAGCTTCAGCGTCAAGGCCGAACGCACCACGAGTTCTCGCGCGAAGACGGGATAGGTGCCGGAGCGAACCCATCCGTGCCAGAAAGACCGTGTGGCGACGAAGGCCGACCGGACATACGCGTCGTCGACACTCGGCTGGTCCTTGCGGCCGGGGCAGAAGACGACGTGGCAGGTCTCCCCCTCGCGCAGGAGGATCTCACCGCCGGCCCGGTCGCCATCGATCTCGATCGGCATTGTGGCGTAGAAATAGACGACCTCCGCCCCGTCATTCCAGCTGACGCTGAAGCCGCCGTCGATGGCCGCGATAACCGGTGTCTGACGGGCGTAGTCGGGGCGCGGCGCAACCGACAGGCGGAAGCGCACGTCGCCCATCACCGCCTTCGCCCGGCGGACGATGCGGCCCGACCCATCGACCGGCATGAAGTCGGACACTTCGCCGATCCCGGCATGTCCGAGAAAACGGGTCATCAGGATGTTGGTGTCCGGCAGGTAGATCTGCCGGTGCTTCATCTCGCCATCGACCGCCTCGAAGCGGAAGTAGCCACCTTTCTCGGCATCGAGCAGGCCGGCGAAAAGCGAAGGGGATCCAAAGTCGCTGTGGCAGAAGAAGTCGATGGTGCCGTCGGTCGCCACCAGAGCGAGGGTGCGCATGTCGCCGATGACGCCATGTTCGGAAATCGCATGCGGCATGGTGTCGTGTTGGGGAAGGGCCAAGGCTGCTCCGGGCGGAACTCGATCCGCATGATCTGGGCGAGGGGCGATACGTCGGGGTGACAGGGCAGCCTGTCGAGGCGGCACGTTCGAGAGCGAGCGTGTTCGGCGGTGCGCCTTATCGACGAGGCGGCGTTTTTCGTGCCGCAACCCAATGGATCAGCTGCGCTAATCGTTCCAACGCAACGCAGCATCCCGCGGCTGGACGACCGCCAACAATAGCTTGGGGGTTCTCTTCCCGATCAGTTACTGTCACCCGTAACCTGGTGTAGATTCGACGGTGAGACCGACTTGGAGAGCACACCGACTTGGAGAACAGCATGAGCGCGATGGAAAAAAGCCTGCGGCGCGCGCTCGAAGCCGGTGATTCCAGCAATCCGGCATTTCGCGATACGATCTACACCGCCTCGGAGCGCGCGCTCGAGCGCATGCTGGCGAGTTCCGACGATGCGGACGCCGCGCATGCGCAGCGCGTCCGTCTCGCCGAGACGATCAACCGCATCGAGGAAGACTACTTTATCGCCGAGGCCGGGACCGGCGAGGACGCCCCGGACCCGGACGCCGAGCACGCGGCCGATCCCAACTTCCCGCCGCATCTGCATGACCCGGAAGAAGTGTCGTCCGAGCACAACCGTGTGCCCGACGATGACGCCGACAGGTCCGCTGCTGCTACACCAGAAGACGACGCGGCATCGACCTTGGCCGGCAGGCCCGCCCCCGTCCCTGGTCGCGACGTTCCGACGCATGCTGCGGAGACCTGGTCTCCTGGCGAGGCGCGGCGATCGACGGCCGGTCGCCGGTCGCAGCGTTCCCTCAAACCGCTGTTCCTGGCGCTCGCGGTTCTTCTCGCCGTGTTGTTTGCAGGGGTGTATTTCTTCAAGAATACCATTCTCGGCGGTTCGGACGCGGATGCGGCGCAGACCGGCGCGGCCGACAGTTCCACGGTCGACACGGCGAGCTGGATCAACCTCTTCGACGGGACCCAGCTGGAGCTGATCTCGACGCCGACCGGTGGCGACGTCGCCGCCGTGACCGGCAGCGGCGATCGTCCTGCAGTGCGTCTGGCAGCGGCAGGGGAGGGCGGCGAAGTCGGCGTCGTCATCGGGCCCGGCGTCGTCAACACCATCAAGGGCCGGAAGGTTCGGGTCGAGATCACCGCTGGTTCGGCGGATGGAGCGAGCCGGGAGTTTTCCGTCCGATGCCTATTCGGCGGCGATACGGTCTGCGACCGCCAGCGTTTCACCACCGCGCAGGACAGCCAGCCCTTCGTCTTCGACATGACCGTCCCCGACAATCCAGCAGCCTCCGGATCCATCGCCATCGATCCAAGCTTCGGCGGACCAAAGAGCAATCTCGACCTCTATGCCGTCCGGCTGCGTGATCTCGGCAAGGCCTGACACATGCCTGCCGTACGCAAGGGCTAAGCTGCCGCGTTATCAGCGGCCTGCAGCCGGGCGCCTTGGCGACGGGCGGCGGACGCTTTTTGAAACCGTGCCGAATTTGGATCGATGAGCCAGACCACCAAGCCATCGACCGATCCAGCGCCCCTGCAGCCCCGCCGCCGGGTGTCGTTCGTGCGGATCGTGGTCGCGACGGTTGTGGTTTTCGGCGCGCTCGCGGCGGTCTATCCGCTGGCCTGGGAAGGCATGCTCACCGCCGCCGCGATCATGGTGCTGCTCTGCCTGCTGCCGCAGCGCGGCGAGCGGCGGTCGCGCATCCGCGACGATCTGCGCCGGCATCAGTCGCCGCTCTGGCCCGATGCCGGAACCAAGGCGGTGGTCGAGGCGATGCCGGAACCGGCGCTGCTGATCGACCGCAACCTGCTGCTGCGCTACCGAAACGGCATGTCCGAGCATGCCTTCGGCAACATGCCGCTGGGCGACGCCATCTCGCTGCGCTTTCGCTCGCCCGAACTGCTGGCCGAAATCGACGCCTCGATCACCGGGCAGCACGCCGGCAATGCCGATTTCATCGAGGGCCGGGCCTCCGACCGTTTCTGGTCGGTCGACATCCTGCCGATCCTCGCGCCCCAGAGCGAGCGCCCCGCCTTCTTCCTGCTGCTGTTTCGCGACCGCACCGGCGAGCGACGGATCGAGCGCATGCGGACGGACTTCGTCGCCAATGCCAGCCACGAACTGCGAACGCCGCTGGCCTCGCTGATCGGCTTCGTCGAGACGCTGCAGGGCCCGGCCAAGGACGACGCCGGCGCCCGGGAGCGTTTCCTCGACATCATGCGGGACCAGGCGGCGCGCATGTCGCGGCTGATCGACGATCTGCTGTCGCTTTCGCGGATCGAGATGAAGCGCCACGTCGCCGTGACCGATCCGATCGACCTTGCCGAACTGCTAGCCGAAGTGCGCGAGGCCCTGGCGCCGCTGGCGTCCGAGGCGGGTCTTGCGATCGAGACGTCCTTCGGCACCGGCCCGTTCGTCGTCGCGGGGGAGCGCGACGAACTGCTGCAGGTCTTCTCGAACCTTGTCGAGAACGCCTGCAAGTATGGCGACCAAGGTGACCGGGTGGTCATCTCGCTGCAGCGGACCAAGGCGCGCGACGCGACCTTCATCGATGCCGGGGTCGAGGATTTCGGCAGGGGTATCCCGGCCGAGCATGTGCCGCGGCTGACCGAGCGCTTCTACCGCGTCGATGCCGGCACGTCCCGGTCGAAGCGCGGAACCGGTCTCGGCCTGTCGATCGTGCGCAACATCCTCGTCCGCCACCGCGCGCGGCTGCTGGTGACCTCGGTGGTAGGCAAGGGATCGACCTTCACGGCGCGGTTTCCAGAACCCGAGAAACGTTGACGGCTCTCCGGTCGCGCGACAGCGGCGACGCCTGCCGCGAATGTCCGTGTCGCCATACAGAAAGGCGCGCCTCTCCTTGGAAGAGGCGCGCCCGGTAGGTCGGTGGGCGCTGCTCGAGGCAGCGCCGGTCGTCGAGGAGGTCAGCGGGCGCGGCGGCGCTCGGAGACCGGCTGGAAGGCGATCCGCGCATGGTACTGGCAGTAGGGCGACGCATCGTTCGAGCCATTGCCGCAGAAGCGGAACTCTGCCGACAGGGGATCGCCCAGCGGCCACTTGCAGGTCCGATCGCTGAGCTGGATCAGCGTCAGGTTGCGCGAGATCGGCACCACCTCGCCGGAAACCCGCTCCGGTGGCTCGTCGATCACGACCTCGATCTCCGGATCCATCCGCAGCGCCGTGGCGCCGTGCAGGCCCGAACCGTTGCCCCCGACCGAGCGCAGCATGCTGCGGCCTGCCGACTGGGCGACGGCGGCGTAGCGGACAGCGGGAACCTCGATGTCGACCTCGGTCTCCACCAGGGTCTGCTCGGCGATGGTCGGCTTCGGCTTGACGGCGACCGCGACCTCGGCGACGACCGCCTGGGTCTTGGTCCGGCCTTCGAGCTTCAGCCGGTGAACCTTGCCGATGACCGCATTGCGCGTGACGCCGCCCAACTGTCCGGCGATCTGGCTGGCACTCAGACCTTCGCTCCAGAGCTTGATCAGCAGATTCACGCGTTCTTCTGTCCAACCCATGCCCAGGCTCCTATTTCCGAAACAGTACGGCAGGCGGAATCCCTCATGGGTTCCCGGCACAGGAGTACCGGGATGGCTCACAACATCTATTGTGAAACTAGGTCCGCCGCACGAAATCTAGTGTGTCTCAGGGAAATTTAACTCACCGCTCGACTCCGTGACAAGAGTCGGCGCAACCCCGCAGAATCGATTTGTCGCTTTTCAACAGATACCGCGGCGCAACAGCGTCGAATTTCCCACCGAATTGTCCGGTAATCGATCGGACGGCGCTGTCGTGAGCCTCGCATTGACAGCCGCCGCGTCCCGCATGGTATAGCTTTGAGCTCACGCAACGCACACTAGACGTCGACCCAAGCCTGTCCCGGTGGCAGGCTTTCCGCATTTCCGGGCCAGGTCCGGGTCACATTCATCATCTTGTATCGCCCGTCTCCGGGCGAAGAACGAGTATATTGCCATGTCGACTGCATCCGCCGCCGTTTCGCCGCTCTACTCGACCTATGCACGAGCCGATCTGCGTTTCG
Organism: Mesocryomonas fontinalis; assembly: GCF_055730125.2. Lineage (NCBI taxonomy): Bacteria > Pseudomonadati > Pseudomonadota > Alphaproteobacteria > Hyphomicrobiales > Aurantimonadaceae > Mesocryomonas > Mesocryomonas fontinalis. The sequence continues at coordinate 500,221 of NZ_JBUZWG020000001.1, forward strand.
AGCGAGGCGAGGGCGTCTGGCTGTTGACGGAGACGGGCGAGCGCTATCTCGATCTCGCGGCCGGCGTTGCGGTGAATTCGCTCGGGCATGCGCATCCGCACCTCGTGGCGACGATGAAGCACCAGGCTGAGAAGCTGTGGCACGTCTCCAACCTCTACGAGATCCCCGGCCAGCGCCGCCTCGCCGAGCGGCTGGAAGCCGCGACCTTCGCCGACCGTGCCTTCTTCACCAATTCCGGTGCCGAGGCGCTGGAGTGCGCGATCAAGACCGCCCGCCGCTATCACTATGTCAACGGCAACCCCGAGCGCTTCCGGATCATCACCTTCACCGGGGCCTTCCATGGCCGGACGCTGGCGACCATCGCCGCGGGCGGGCAGGCGAAGTATCTCGAGGGCTTCGGGCCGAAGGTAGAGGGTTTCGACCAGGTGCCTTTCGGCGACGAGGTTGCGCTCCGGGCGGCGATCACGCCGGAAACCGCGGCGATCCTGATCGAGCCCATCCAGGGCGAAGGCGGCATCCGCACGGTGCCGGCCGAAGAATTGCGCATGCTGCGCGCGCTCTGCGATGCCGAGGGCCTGCTGCTGATCTTCGACGAGGTGCAGTGCGGCGTCGGCAGGACCGGCCGCTTCTTCGCCCATGAGGCGTCGGGCGCGCTGCCGGACATCATGGCGGTGGCCAAGGGCATTGGCGGCGGTTTTCCGCTGGGCGTCTGCCTCGCCACCGAAGAGGCCGCGCGCGGCATGACCGCCGGCACGCATGGCAGCACCTATGGCGGCAATCCGCTGGCCATGGCGATCGGCAATGCGGTGCTCGACGTTGTGCTCGCCGACGGCTTCTTCGAGCATGTCGCCGACATGTCGCTGCGCTTCAAGCAGTCGCTGGCCTCGCTCCAGGACCGCTATCCCGACGTGATCGAGGAAATCCGTGGCGAGGGCCTGTTGCTCGGCATCAAGACGAAGATCGCCAACACCCAGCTGATCGCCGAGCTGCGCGCGCATGGCGTGCTGACCGTGCCGGCCGGCGACAACGTCGTGCGTCTCCTGCCGCCGCTGATCATTTCGGCCGAGGAAGTGCGCGAGGCGGTGACGCGCATCGAGGCGGCGGTTGCCGGCCTGTCCCTGACCTCCGCAAAGCTTCCGGCATGAGCGCGCAGCAGGACCGCAGCATGGCATCCCCCAAGCACTTTCTCGATCTGTCCTCGGTGGCCAAGGCCGATCTTCGCGACATCATCGGCGACGCCGTGGCCCGCAAGGGGCTCGGCCGTGCCGGGCCGCGTCCGCTCGAGGGCAAGGTCCTCGCCATGATCTTCGACAAGCCCTCGACCCGCACGCGCGTCTCGTTCGATGTCGCGATGCGCCAGCTCGGCGGCGAGACGCTGTTCCTGTCGGGCACCGAAATGCAGCTCGGGCGCTCCGAGACCATCGCCGACACGGCGCGCGTGCTGTCGCGCTATGTCGACGCCATCATGATCCGCACCACCTCGCACGACCGGCTGATCGAGATGGCCGAAAGCGCCACGGTGCCGGTGATCAACGGCCTGACCGACGACACCCATCCCTGTCAGATCATGGCCGATCTCCTGACCTACGAGGAGAAGCGCGGGCCGGTCGCCGGACGAACCTTCGCCTGGACCGGCGACGGCAACAATGTCTTGAACTCGCTGATCGAGGCTTCCAGCCGCTTCGACTTCAATCTCCGGATCGCGACCCCCGAGGGTTCCGAGCCGGACGCCGGGCGCATCGCCTGGGCGCGCGGGCAAGGCAGCTCGATCCTCCTGACCACCGATCCGGTCGAGGCCGTGACCGGGGCCGACTGCGTGGTGACCGATACCTGGGTGTCGATGGGACGCGAGGATTTTGCCCGCGGCCATAACGTGTTTGCCCCTTATCAGGTGAACGAGCAGCTGATGGCGCAGGCGAAGGGCGATGCGTTGTTCATGCACTGCCTGCCGGCGCACCGCGGCGAGGAGGTGACCGACGGCGTCATCGACGGACCGCAATCGGTCGTGTTCGACGAGGCCGAGAACCGCCTGCACGCGCAGAAATCCATCCTGGCCTGGTGTTTTGGTGAAGTGAGCGCACATGTCTGAAACCGGTACGTCTTCCGGTCCGGGTCCGTCGGACCTCGGCCAGCACCTCGGTGAGTTCGGCTTTGCGGGCGACGATGCGGTGGTCCCTTTCGCCGTCGAGGCGCTGGATGCGCGCGGCCGCGCCGTGCAGCTCGGCGCCATGCTGGACGAGATCCTGGCGCGCCACGACTATCCCGAGCCGGTGGCCCGCCTGCTCGCGGAGATGATCGTCCTAACCGTGCTGCTCGGCACGTCGCTGAAGTTCGACGGCAAGTTCATCGCCCAGACCCAGACCGACGGGCCGGTCGATCTGCTCGTCGTCGATTTTACCACGCCGTCCAGCGTGCGCGCCTATGCCCGCTTCGATGCTGAGCGGGTGACGGCGGCGGAGGCCGAGGGCAAGACCGATCCGGAAACCCTTCTCGGCGCCGGCACGATGGCGCTGACGGTCGACCAGGGCGGCCACAGCCAGCGTTACCAGGGCATCGTCGCCCTCGACGGCGCCTCGCTGGAAGAGGTCGCCGAAGGCTATTTCCGCCAGTCCGAACAGATCCCGACCACCGTTCGCCTCGCCGTGGCCCGCATTGCCCGGCGGATCGAGGGCGGTGGCTTCCAGGAGTCCTGGCGGGCCGGCGGCTTGCTGGCGCAGTTCCTGCCGAGCGCGCCTGAGCGAATGCGCCTGCCGGACCTGCCGGGCGGCGACGCGCCGGACGGCGCCGACGTCGCGGCGTTCGAGCCGGACGACGCCTGGACCGAGGTCAAGGCGCTGGTCGAGACGGTGCATGCCTCGGAACTGACCGACCCTGCCGTCGGCGTCGAGCGACTGCTGTTCCGCCTGTTCCATGAGCGGGGCGTGCGGGTCTACCCGCCGACGAAGGTGCTCGACGACTGTTCCTGCTCGCGCGAGCGGATCAAGGAAGTGCTGTCCAACTTTTCCGCGGTGGAGATCGAGGAGAGCATCGAGGACGGCCAGATCGCCGTGACCTGCGAGTTTTGCGGCGAGCATTACACGTTCACGCCGGACGAGTTCGACAAGGGCTGAGGCCATAGGGCGGGCATTGCCCGGCGCCCCTTACGCCGGGCGTCCCTCTAGTTGAGAACCCGCTTGCCCTGCGGCGCATCCAGCGAAAACGCCGGAATAGTGACCTCGAAGGTTCGCCCGTCCGGCACTTCCATCGAGTAGTGCCCGCGCATGATGCCCGAGGGCGTCGGCAGCGGGCAGCCCGAGGTGTAGGTGAAGCTGTCGCCGGGCGTCAGGATCGGCTCCTCGCCGACGACACCGGGGCCGCGAACCTCCTCGACGTGCCCGCGCCCATCGGTGATCTGCCAGAAGCGGGAGCGCAGCTGCACGGTATCCCGGCCCCCGTTCTCGATCTCGACGGTATAGGCGAACACCCAGCGGCCGGATTCAGGCTCCGACTGGCTTTCGAGGTAGTTCGGCGTCACCGTCACGGTGATATGGCGGGTTGTCGCCTTGTACATGTCGGCCATCGCGCTTGCGGGTTCTTGAGCTTGGTTATCGCGTCGGCACGCCATGAGGTCAATGCGCTCGGCGCATGTCGTGCGGGAGAGAGACGATGTTCGACGGAATGCTGAAACGCCTGATCGATCCGGCTCTCCAGCGGCTGGCGGGCGCTCTGCAGCGCACCGGGGTCGGCGCCGATGGCGTCACGGCGGCGGGCCTCGCGCTTGGCCTCGGGGCCGCGCTTGCGATCGGCCTCGGATCTTTCGCGACCGGCCTCGCGCTGATCCTCGTCTCTCGCCTCTGCGATGGCCTCGACGGAACGCTGGCGCGGCTGCGCCGACCGACCGACCTCGGCGGCTATCTCGACATCGTCTTCGACTACATCTTCTACGGCGCGATCCCGCTCGGCTTCGCCTTCGCCGACCCCGCCGCCAACGGTCTGCCGGCGGCGGTGCTGCTGATGAGCTTCTATGCCAATGGCGCGAGCTTCCTCGGCTTTGCCATCATCGCGGCCAAGCGGGGGCTGTCGACCGAGGCGAGGGGGCAGAAGTCGCTCTACTTCACGACTGGGTTGGCGGAGGCCAGCGAGACGCTTCTGGTGTTCGCGCTCGCTTGCCTCTTCCCGTCGGCCTTCCCGTGGCTCGCCTATGGCTTTGCCGCGCTCTGTGGTGTCACCTGCATCAGCCGCATCCTCCTGGCGACGCGCCAGTTCAGATAGCGGCGAGCGCGCCGGCGATGTCTTCCTGGAGATCGTCGATGTCCTCGAGCCCGAGCGACAGGCGTAGCAGCCCGTCGGAAATGCCGAGCTCGGCGCGGTTTTCAGGCGAGAGGTTCTTGTGCGTCGTCGTCGCCGGATGGGTGATGAGGCTCTTGGCGTCGCCCAGGTTGTTCGAGATCTTGATGATCTCGAGCGCGTTGGAGAAGCGGAACGCCGCCTCCTTGCCGCCCGCGAGCTCGAACGCCACGAGCGTCGAGCCGCCCGTCATCTGCTTGGCGATCACCGCCGCGTCCGGATGGTCGGCGCGGCCGGGATAGAGCACCTTCGAAACCAGGCCGGAGGCGGCGAACTGCTCGGCGACCGCGCCGGCGCTCTGCGTCTGCTGGCGAACGCGCAGCGGCAGCGTCTCCAGTCCCTTCAGAAGCGTCCAAGCATTGAACGGCGACAGCGACGGGCCGGTATGGCGGAAGTAGTCCTGCAGGTTCTTGTCGATCCACTCCTGGTTCGACAGGATCACGCCGCCGAGACAGCGGCCCTGGCCGTCGATGTGCTTGGTGGCGGAGTAGATGACGACGTCGGCGCCGAGCTCCAGTGGCTTCTGCTGCATCGGGGTCGCGAACACGTTGTCGACCACGACGACGGCCCCGGCGGCATGCGCGATTTCGGCGACGGCGGCGATGTCGACGATCTCCAATGTCGGATTGGTCGGCGTCTCCATGAAGAACACCTTGGTCTCCGGCCGAACCGCGTCGCGCCAGGCGTCGAGGTCGCGGCCGTCGACGAAGGTCGAGGCAACGCCGGCACGGCCAAGGACGGTCTCGACGACGTAGCGACAGGAGCCGAACAGCGCGCGCGAGGAGACGATGTGGTCGCCGGCCTGCACCTGGCACTGCAGCGCGGCGGCGACGGCGGCCATGCCGGAAGCGGTCGCGCGGGCATCCTCGGCGCCTTCCAGCGCCATCATCCGCTCCTCGAACATGCGGGTGGTCGGGTTGCCGTAGCGCGAATAGATGAAGCCGGGCTCGTCGCCCTTGAAGCGGGCCTCTGCGGCCTCGGCGCTGGGGTAGACGAAGCCCTGCGTCAGGAACAGCGCCTCGGAAGTCTCGCCAAAACCGGAGCGGACGGTTCCGCCATGCACCATCTGCGTTGCCGGCCGAAGCTTGCGCGGGGTCTTGTCGGACATGTCTGTTCTCCGTTCATGCGCGTCGGGCGCCACAGGGAAGCGGTCGCCAAAGAAAAACCGGCATCTGCGTCGCCGCAAAGCCGGTCCTGGAGCGTCGCCGTCCTGATCGGCCCTTTAGCGAGTTGTTTAACGTGGCTGCAAGCCGGCCGGCCAAATCACCACGAATTATCAAGGCGAAGAATAGGCCCCGGGTGGAAAGAGGTCAATTCTCTGCTATGGCCATTTCAGCGGCCTGCGGCCGGGTGCCGCGCGTCTGCGGCGGAACGGGATAGTGGTATGACAGGCGGAATTTTGCCGGATCGGGCGATCGCGGCGCTCTTCGACAGCGGGGCGATCCAGACGGCGCGTCCGCGCGACGCCGACCAGATCCAGCCAGCCAGCCTCGACCTGCGCCTCGGCACCAAGGCCTACCGCGCGCGCGCCAGCTTCCTGCCCGGCCGCGGCAGGACGGTTTCGGAGAAGCTCGAGCGCTTCTCGCTGCACGAGATCGACCTGACGCCCGGCGCCGTGCTGGAGACCGGCTGCGTCTACCTCGTGCCGCTGATGGAGAGCCTGAAGCTGCCGGCCGGTATGACCGCGGCGGCCAATCCCAAATCCTCCACCGGCCGGCTCGACATCTTCACCCGCGTCATCACCGATGGCGCGCAGGAGTTCGACAAGGTGACGGAGGGATATGAAGGCCCGCTGTTCGTCGAGATCTCGCCGCGCACGTTTCCGATCGTCGTGCGGCCGGGCTCGCGCCTCAGCCAGATCCGCTTCCGCGCCGGCGGACTGGCGCTCGGCGAAGCCGAACTCGCCGATCTCCACGCCGCCGAGCGGCTGGTGACCTCGCAGGAGCCGAACATCTCGAACGGCGGCATTGCGCTGTCGATCGACCTCGTCGGCGATGCCGAGGGTCTCGTCGGCTACCGCGGCAAGCGCCATACCGGCGTCATCGACGTCGACCGCCGCGGCTATCCGCTGCGCGAGTTCTGGGAGCCGATCCACCGCTCGGATGCCGGCGAACTCGTGCTCGACCCCGACGAGTTCTACATCCTCGCCTCCAGCGAGGCGGTGCATGTGCCGCCGGCCTACGCCGCCGAGATGACGCCGTACGATCCGCTGGTCGGCGAGTTCCGCGTCCACTACGCCGGCTTCTTCGACCCCGGTTTCGGCCATTCGGGGGCGGGCGGCACGGGCAGCCGCGCGGTGCTCGAAGTACGCAGTCACGAGGTGCCGTTCATCCTGGAACATGGCCAGGTCGTCGGCCGGCTGGTCTACGAGCATATGGCGGCGTTGCCCGAGCGGCTTTACGGCCGGGACCTCGCCTCCAACTACCAGGCGCAGGGCCTGAAGCTTTCCAAGCACTTCGCCTGACGATGGTCTCGGCGCCGAAGATGGCGCCGGGTAGAGCGGTCAGGTCAAGACGCTGCGTCTTGCTGCTTACTCAGCCGGCGAGGGCGCTGCGCCCGCTGCCGGATCGACCGTCTCCAGCGAGCCATCGTGCTTCCAGCGGAACAGCCAGCGCACCAGCACGAAGAACAGCGGCACGAAGAAGATCGCCAGCACCGTCGCCGTCAGCATGCCGCCGATAACGGCGGTCCCGATGGCGATCCGGCTCTGCGCGCCGGCGCCCGACGAGATGGCGAGCGGCAAAACGCCGAAGATGAAGGCAAGGCTGGTCATCAGGATCGGCCGCAGCCGCAGCCGTGCCGCCTCGACCGCGGCATCGAAGGGCTTCTTGCCCTGCCGTTCGGCCAGTTCGGCGAATTCGACGATCAGGATCGCGTTCTTCGCCGAAAGGCCCATCGTCGTCAGAAGGCCGATCTGGAAGTAGACGTCGTTCTCCAGTCCCCGCAAAGTGACGGCGGCCACCGCGCCGATCAGGCCAAGCGGGATGACCAGCATCACCGAGAACGGGATCGACCAGCTTTCGTACAGCGCGGCAAGGCAGAGGAAGATCACCAGCAGCGATAGGCCGTAGAGCAGCGGCGCCTGTCCCGCCGACAGCCGCTCCTGGTAGGAAAGGCCGCTCCAGGCGACGGAGACGCCCGGCAGGTCCGCCGCCAGTTGCGCCATCTTCTCCATGGCCTGCCCCGAGCTGAAGCCGGGACCCGGCTGGCCCTGGATCTCATAGGACGGCAAGCCGCTGAAGCGTGTCAGGGTCGTCGGCGCCTGCGCCCAGCTGACCGAGGCGAAGGACGAGAACGGCGCCATCAGGCCGCTCGCGGTCCGCACATACCAGCCATCGAGGCTCTCGACCGCTCCCCGCGAGCTGGCATCGCCCTGGACGTAGACCCGCTTGACGCGGCCGCGGTCGACGAAGTCGTTGACGTAGGAGCCGCCCCAGGCCGTGCTGAGCGTCTGGTCGACGTCCGCCTGGCTGATGCCGAGCGCGCCGACCTTCTCGTCGTCGATCTTGATCTGCACGGTCGGCACATCCTCGAGCCCGCTCGGACGAACCCGCGCCAGCGACGTGTCGCCGGCCGCGGCAGCCAGAAGCTGGTCACGCCTTGCCTTGAACTCGTCCCGGCTGAGCTCGCCACTGTTCAGGAGCTGCATGGTGAAGCCGTTGGACTGGCCGAGCCCCTGGACCGAGGGCGGCGTCAGCGCGAAGAACTGTGCATCGCGCAGACCGCTGCCGAGTTGGCCACTGGCGCGGCCGACGATCGCCGTCGCGCCGTTCTCCTCGCCCTTGCGATCATCCCACGGCTTGAACTGCACGAAGCCCTGTCCGACGTTCTGCCCGGAGCCGCTGAAGCGGAAGCCCGAAATGGTGAACAGTCCGGCGATGTTGGCGCCTTCCGTCTCCAGGAAGTGATCCTCGATGGCCGCCGCGGTGTCGACGGTTCGCGGAAGGGTCGCACCGGGCGGCAACGTGTACTGCACGATGCCGTAGCCTTGGTCCTCGACCGGCAGGAAGCCGCCCGGCAGCTGCAGGAAGAGGAAAATCAGACCGGCGACGATCCCGGCAAAGACGATCAGCGACAGCCAGGCGCGGTGGATCGCCCCTTTGACGCCGGCGACATAGCGCCCGAGCAACCGGTCATAGCCCCGGTTGAAGCCATCGCCGAGACGCCCGACGAGGGCGGCGATCCCGCGCCGCTTCTTTGCATCCGTCCGCCGCTTCAGCATGCTGGCGGTGAGCGCCGGCGTCAGCACCAGCGCGACGACCACCGAGAGCACCATCGCAGAGATGATGGTCACCGAGAACTGGCGGTAGATCACGCCCGTCGACCCGCCGAAAAACGCCATCGGCAGGAACACTGCCGACAGCACCAGCGCGATTGCGATCAGCGCCGTCTGGATTTCGCCCATCGACTGCAGCGTCGCATCGCGCGGCGAGATGTCGGGGTCTTCCTCCATGACGCGCTCGACATTCTCGACGACCACGATCGCGTCGTCGACGAGAAGGCCGATGGACAGGATCATGCCGAAGAGCGTCAGCGTGTTGATCGAGTAGCCAAATAGCGCCAGAACGCCAAAGGTGCCGAGCACCACGACGGGCACGGCGATGGTCGGGATCAGCGTCGCCCGCCAGTTCTGCAAGAACACGAACATCACGACGACGACGAGGACGATCGCCTCGATCAAGGTTTTCACCACCTCGTCGATCGACAGGCGGATGAAGTCGGTGCTGTCGCGCGGGAAGGTCACGCGGTAGCCGTCCGGCATGCTCTCGGACTGCTGTTCGACGAGGTTCTTCACGAGCTCGGCCGTCTCCAGCGCGTCGGCGCCGGGCGCCAGCTGGACGGCGATGCCCGATGCCGGATGGCGGTTGAAACGGGTGAAGCGGGTGTAGTTCTCCTTGCCGAGCTCGACGCGGGCGACATCGCTGAGCACCACGCGCGCGCCGCTGCTCTCGGTTCGCACCACGATCTTCTCGAAAGCCTCGGGCGTCGTCAGCCTCGACCGTGCCGTCACGATGGCGTTGAGCATCTGGTTCGGCGGCGAGGGCTGGGCGCCGATCTGCCCGGCCGCGACCTGCGTGTTCTGCGCCTCGATCGCGGAAATGACGTCGGCGGGCATCAGGCCGTAGGAGTAGAGGCGCCCGGGATCGAGCCAGATCCGCATCGCATACTGCGAGCCGAAGAGGTTGGTGTCGCCGACGCCGGGCAAGCGACCGATCCGCTCCTGCAGGTTCGATGCGAGATAGTCGGAGATGTCGGCGTCGGTGGCGCGGTCTGTCTCGTCGTAGACCGCTGCGACCAGAAGGAAGTCGCTGTTCGACTTCGTCACCGTCAGGCCTTGCTGCTGAACTTGCTGCGGCAGGCGCGAAACCGACTGCTGGACCTTGTTCTGGACCTGCACCTGCGCGATGTCCGGATCAGTTCCTTTGTCGAACGTCACTGCGATGGTCACCGTGCCTTCGGCCGAGGAGGTCGAGGTGAAATAGATGAGGCCATCGAGGCCAGTCAGCTGCTGCTCGATGACCTGCGTCACGCTGGACTCGAGCGTCGCCGCCGACGCGCCGGGATAGGTGGCGCGAATGTTGACTTGCGGGGGCGCGACGTCCGGGTATTGCTCGATCGGCAGCAGCCAGATCGATCCGGCGCCGCCCAGCATGATGACGATCGCGATCACCCAGGCGAAAATCGGGCGGTCGACGAAAACCTTGCTGATCATAGCGAGGCGACCGGCTTTTCCGCCGCCTTCCCGTCCTTCTCGTCGAGCTTCGCTTCCACGGGGCGGACGACAGCGCCCGGTTTCACCTTCGAGACGCCCTCGACGATCAGCCGGTCGCCGGTGGAAAGGCCGCCGGTCACCAGCCAGCGATCGCCGATAGCCCGCCCGACCTCGATCTTGCGGAGTTCAACCTTGTCGCCGTTCCCGACGATCAGGGCCGTCGCCTCGCCGCGGGGATTGCGGGTAACGCCTTGCTGCGGCACCAGGATCGCGTTCCGGGCTTGCGCCTGGGAGAACACGGCGCGCACGTACATGCCGGGAAGGAGAAGCCCGTCCGGGTTCGGAAACTCCGCCCGCAACGTTACCGAGCCGGTATCGGGGCTCACCGTCACCTCGGTGAATTTCAGCGTGCCCTTCAGGGGGTAGTCGCTGCCGTCCTCGAGCTTCAGCCGAACCTCGGCAGTATTCGCCGCGACCTTGCTCGACGCCAGCGCGCCGCGCAGTTTCAGGAGCGAGGTCGACGACTGCTGGATGTCGACGAAGATCGGGTCGAGCCGCTGGATGGTGGTGAGCGGATCGGTCTGGGCGGCCGAGACCAGCGCGCCGGTCGTCGACACCGATCGTCCGATCCGCCCGCTGATCGGCGCGGAGACGCGGCTGAAGCGGAGGTTGATCTCGGCGGTCTGAAGCCGCGCCTCGGTCTGGGCAACGGCGGCCAGCGCCGCGTTCGAGGTCGCGGCTGCATCAGTAAAGGACTGCTCGCTGACGACGCCCTTCTGCACCAGCGGCCGCAACCGGTCCGCCTGGCCGCTGGCATTCTCCGCGGTCGCCTTGGCGCTGGCGACATTGGCCCGTGCCTCTGCCACCGCGGCCTCGAACAGGCTCGGATCGATCTGGTAAAGAATATCACCCTTCGCGACCGTCGCGCCCTCGGTGAACAGCCGCTCCTGCAGAAGACCCGATACCTGCGGGCGAACCTCCGAGGTCTCGAAGGCCGCGGTTCGGCCCGCGAGTTCCGTGATGAGCGAGACGTCTTCCGTCTTCGTTGTGACAAACCCGACCTCGGTCGGCGGTTTCTCCGGGGCCTTGGCCTCATCCGCTTCAGAATTGCAGCCAGCCAGGAGCCAGCAAGCACCGAGGATCGCCGGAAGAGCAAGGGCGCGGCGAGAGAACAAGGCAAGTCGTCTGGTCATGGGTCCCGCCGGTCGACAGTAGAGGATCAGCCGTCAACGCGATCGGTACGAGAGCCGTTGCGCAAACCGCACTCAGGCTTCCAGATCAGGTCAAACTCTGATGCAAAATGGATCTAACTCCCCGGCGTAAATAAACGCGGCCAGCGTGCGGACTAGGACGCGGCCATCACAATAGTGCGGCGCACAATATGCTTTGCGTGACCAGACTTGTCTTCGCTGTCACGCCGGCGTGATGCCTCGGCCGACTGCTCTCGGCGGAAGATGAGATCGTACGGGCGGACATCCGCACCGGCCCCCAATTATCAGCATCGCTTGCTAGGGGGCAGTGGCGACCGGGAAGCTGCACCGTCCCGCGCCTTGCGGCGATTTAACTTGCGGGAGGGACGTTTCGAGCGCTCCGCTCACCCGAGGCAGGCTGCGCGGGAGCCAACATGAGCGTCGTCGACATCCGGATTGGCTTCCGGCTTCCTTCCAGTAGTCCTCGGAGGCTGGGAGCGCCGCTCCTCGCCCTCGCGCTCGGTCTTTTTCTCCTTTCCGACCATCCCGCGGCCGCCCACATCGTTGGTCGCGCCGCCGGGTTCTCGAGCGGCTTCGAACATCCGCTCACCGGGCTGGACCACTTCCTGGCCATGCTGTCCGTCGGCATATGGGGCGCCCAGATGGGCGGGCGCTCCGTCTGGACGCTTCCGGTGACGTTCCCGCTGATCATGACACTCGGCGGCATCGCCGGGATGGGGGGACTGCCGATGCCCAGCGTCGAGCTCGGTATCGCGGTCTCGATCATGGTGCTCGGAACCGCCATCGCCGCGGCATGGAGGCCGAACGAGTTCGTCGCGCTCGCGCTGATCGCGGTGTTTGCTCTCTTCCATGGCTATGCGCACGGCGTTGAGCTGCCGCGGGCGGCCGACCCCGCAAACTACGCCGTCGGCTTCGTGATCGCGACGGGACTGATCCACGTGCTGGGAATTGGTGTTGGGCTCCTCTTGTCGAAGCCGTTCGGCGGCTTCCTTGCCCGGGCGCTCGGCGGGGCCATCGCCCTCGGCGGCGTGTGGTTCCTGCTGGCCTGAATTCATGCCGGTCTTGCGCTCCGCCATCCCAGGTCTGTTCATCGGTGTCGCCGCGCTGCTCTCCGCCTGGCTCCTTCCGCCGACTCTAGTGGGCGACGGAGTTCGCGCCGGCGCGGCCTTCATGTTCGAAAGCCCCGACCGTTGGCTGGCGATCATCGGACTGGGTCTGGCCCTCGGCTCTGACAACCGAGAGGGTTCGTGGATCGGCTGGGTAGCCTTCGTTGGCGGGGCCTGTCTCGCCATTGCCTCCGGGCATTCTGGCGTGTGGCCAAGGCTTACCGCGCCGTCCACCTACGCCTATCTCCACCTTCTCGGACCGGGGGCCTGCCTCCTGTCCGGTCTCTTGCTGGTCGGGAAAGGGCGCTGGCGAACTCGCTTAAGTCCCGTCGCGGCCTTTGCTTTCGCGGCGATGCTGCTTCTCACGGCCGCCATCAACGATCCCGCTCCAGAGGGATACAGTTTCGGTGCGGGGAGCTTCCTGTCGGCGGCCGGGTTGGCCCTTATGACATCGGCCTTTCGTCGCCTGGTCGCTTGGAGCTGGGTGCCGATCGGGGAACGCATCGCGGGGAGCTGGCTGCTGACGATCGGGCTACTGTTGTCCGCGGTCCAGGTGCTCCCGGTTACGGCGTCGGTGCCGGACATCGCGAGGCCCGCGGCGGAGGCGTCGTCGAGACCACCGGCCATCCCGGACTTCGCGCCCGGAATGCGTCCGGGCGAGGACGTCGTTCCCGTGCCCTTCGGCGATCGGGGCATGCCGAAGGGTACAAACTGACGGTCGCCCGTGCTGGAAGTTGCCGGTTCCGGTTGGCCAGTTCCTCGCCGACCCCCCCAAAAAAGGAGGCCCGCCGGTTTCTTCGCCGAGCGAGGCTCATCCGGGCCAGTCGAGCCTCGTCTTCAGCTTCGTCAACGCCGACCCAAACGGGACAAGCCCCGCATGCTGGAGGCGGCCTACGACGATGCCGGGGGCGATACCGGACCTCTCGGCGAATTCCACCACCGTTCCCTCGTCGAAGCGCCGGCGCGCGATGAACCCGTCCATCTCGGCTCGCGGGATGAGGATATTCGCTGCGAACTGGTTCGCCTCGATCTCCTTGGGGTCAGCGGGGTCGGCGGGGTCGTCCTTGCAGTCCTCCACGAACATGCCCTTCTTGCCATGCAGCAAGACATGTCCGGCCTCATGGAAGAAAGTGAACCAGTCCTGACCGCCGCAACTCACTCCCGGCTTGCGAATGTAATGAAATAACATTACACACCTCGCGACGTTGTTCGTGAAGGAGCCCTGATGCGAAAGTTGCCCGTTACCGTCCTGTCCGGCTTTCTCGGCGCGGGGAAGACGACCGTTCTCAACCATGTCCTGACCAACCGCGAGGGCCTGCGCGTCGCCGTGATCGTCAACGACATGAGCGAGGTGAACATCGACGCGGCTCTGGTCCGGGACGGTGGGGCGGACCTGTCGCGCACGGACGAGCGGCTGGTGGAGATGACCAATGGCTGCATCTGCTGCACGCTTCGCGACGACCTCCTGGCCGAGGTCCGCCGACTTGCCGAGGAAGATCGCTTCGACCATCTGCTGATCGAGTCCACCGGTATTGCCGAACCGCTTCCGGTGGCTGCGACCTTCGAGTTCCGCGACGAGGAGGGCCGCAGCCTGTCGGATGTCGCCCGGCTGGACACGATGGTGACGGTGGTGGACGCGGCAAGCCTCCTGAAGGATTACGCCTCCACCGACTTCCTGCGCGACCGCGGCGAGACGGCGGGCGAAGGCGACGTCCGCACCCTGGTCGACCTCCTCGTCGAGCAGATCGAGTTCGCCGACGTGATCGTCCTCAACAAGATCGCGGATGCCAGCCCCGGCCAGCGCGACGCCGCCCTGAAGATCATCCGTGCCCTCAACCTCGATGCCCGCATCGTCGAGACCGATCACGGCGTCGTGCCGCTCGGCGAGGTCCTCGGCACCGGGCTGTTCGACTTCGATCGCGCCCACGAGCACCCGCTCTGGTACCGCGAACTCAACGGCTTTGCGGACCATATGCCGGAGACCGAGGAATACGGGATTCGCTCCTTCGTCTATCGGGCGCGCGCACCGCTCGACCCGGTGCGGTTCCACGGCTTCGTCGGCGAGGGCTGGCCGGGCGTGATCCGTGCCAAGGGTTTCTTCTGGCTGGCGACGCGACCAAACCATGTCGGCGAGATCGCGCAGGCGGGCGCGCTGGTGAAGACCGAGAAGCGCGGCCTCTGGTGGGCAGCGGTCCCCCGCGCGAGATGGCCCGATACGCCGGAGTGGCAGCGCCTGATGCAGCCCGTCCTCGATCCCGTCTGGGGCGATCGGCGCCAGGAGATCGTGTTCATCGGCACCGATCCGATGGACGAGGCGGCGATCCGCAAGCGACTGGACGCCTGCCTCCTCGACACCGCCGAGTTTGCGCCGGAGGCATGGGCGCGTCTTGCCGATCCGTTTCCCGACTGGGCGCCCCGCGCCTGACCGGCCGTCTGTCGTCTTGCCGCCTCTGCGTCCACCGACGTGAGAGGACGGCCATTGCCGCGCGGTCTCAAGGAGATCCGCCATCGCGCGGGGGGCATGACCTATACGGCCCTTGCGGTGGGCGGGTCCGGCGCACGTTGACGCATGGCCGATTGACGCCATCGCATCGCGCCGCGTAGGCAGGACGCGACGGTTTCCCCGCGGCGACAAGCCCGGGGGATTAAAAGGGAACACGGTGAGGACGACCCAATCGGGGCCGAAACCGTGGCTGCCCCCGCAACTGTAAGCGGATGCCGATCATCCCCGCGCTTCTCCCTCGAGAGGTGCGGTGGGCCGCCGGGTTCACCCCAGCGCCATGCCACTGCGAAGACCCTCGGGCATCGTGGGAAGGCAGATGATCGGTGCGACCTCCGCGAGCCAGGAGACCTGCCGTCAAGCGATCGATCCACTGTCTCGAGCGGGGTTGCTCGGAAAGGATGCCCATGACGGCTTTTCGACGGCGTTTCGACGCCGAACCCTTCCCCTTGTTGCCCTCCGGTCGAGATCGCGCGCGCCCGTAGGGCGCCCCGGCGATCCCTCGCAACCGCACGCCACGGCCCGCTTCACGCGGGAGCCGACGGTTAGCCTGTCCGCGCGCCTGCATCGCGGACCGTCCGTCATGACCCGCATCCTTCCAGGAGAACAACGATGACCGCTCCCCGATCTCTGCTGCGCTGCCTCCGCCGCGCAGGTCTTGCGTCACTCGCGGCGCTGGCTTTCGGTGCTGCGCCGAGCCTTGCGGCCGGCAGGACCGTCTATCCTTTGACCATCGAGAACTGCGGCGTCGGCGTCACCTTCGACCATGCGCCGTCGAAGGTCGTCGCCATTGGCCAGAGCGACACGGAGATACTCCTGTCGCTGGGCCTCGCCGACAAGATCGTCGGCACCGCGGTCTGGTTCGGGCCCGTGCTGAAGCAGTACGCGGCCGAGAACGCCAGGATCAAACGCCTGGCGGACAATGATCCAAGCTTCGAGTCGGTCGTCGGCCAGGAGCCGGAACTCGTCACCGCCCAGTTCGAATGGCATGTCGGTCCGAACGGCATCGTCGGCAAGCGCGAGCAGTTCGCCGAACTGAAGATCGACACCTACGTCGCCCCGGCAGACTGCGTCGAGAAAGACAATTCGGGCGGTGGCGACGGCACCCGCAAGCAGATGTTCACGATGGACCTCGTCTATCAGCAGATCCACGAGCTCGCCGAGATCTTCGATGTCAGCGACCGCGGCGACACGCTGATCGCCGATCTAAAGGCCCGCGAAGCTGCGGCGATCGCCTCCGTCGCCGACATCCGGGCGAAGGGCGTGCCGGTGGTGTTCTGGTTCTCCAGCAAGGAGGTCCAGGGCGACGCCTTTGTCGCCGGCAAGAACGGCGCGGCAGCGTTCCTGATGAATGCTGTCGGCGCGACCAACGTCATCACCACCGCCGAGGAATGGCCGATGGTGAGCTGGGAGAAGATCGTCTCCGCCGATCCGAAGGTGATCGTAATCGCCGACATGGACCGCCGCCGCTACGTCGCCGATGACCCGGCGGTGAAGATCAAGTTCCTGGAGACCGACCCCGTCACCAGCCAGCTCGAGGCTGTGAAGGGAAAGCACTTCATCCAGATGAGCTCGCAGGCGATGAGCCCGACCATTCGCGCGGTCGACGGACTCGAGGCCCTGGCGAACGGCATCAAGTCGTTCGGGCTGGCGAATTGAACGGCGGCGCGCTGCTGGGCGGCGGATGGGGCGTGCGCGCCCTCTCCGCTGCCGCCTCGCTGGCTTTGCTCGTCCTCGCCATCGGCATCGCCGTATCGATCGGCGAGATGACCATACCGTTGGCGACGGTGTTCAAGGCGCTCGGCAACGGGCTGTTCGGCACGGGTTTCGAGCTCAGCCGGATCCAGGAGGGGATCATCTGGGACTACCGTCTCAGCCGTGCCCTCGTTGCCGCCTGCTGCGGCGGCGCACTGGCGATCTCGGGGACGATCCTCCAGGCGCTGCTCAGGAACGCTCTCGCGGATCCCTATGTCCTCGGCATCTCCGCAGGTGCATCGACTGGTGCGGTGGCGGTGATGATCGCGGGGTTTGGCGGCGGGGCGATCACACTGTCCGGCGGGGCGTTTCTCGGCGCGACAATCGCCTTCGCCCTGGTCTCCGTGTTGGCTGCGGGCGCCGGTGGCGGCGTCGACCGCATCATCCTCGCGGGCGTCGCCGGCTCGCAACTGTTCAACGCCATCACCGCCTATATCGTCACCACCTCGGCGAACGCCGAGCAGTCGCGCGGGGTGATGTTCTGGCTGCTCGGCAATCTCGGCGGGGTGCGCTGGCCCGACGTTTACGTCTCGGCGCCGATCGCCTTGGCCGGCTTCGCGGTGTGCGCCTTCCACGCGCGGGCGCTCGACGCCTTTACCTTCGGCACCGATGCCGCCTCGGCCCTCGGCATCCCCGTCACCCGCGTCCGCTTGGTGCTGTTCGGCATCACCGCGGCGATGACCGCGACCATGGTCAGCATCGTCGGCTCGATCGGCTTCATCGGCCTGATCGTCCCGCACGCGGCCCGCTTCCTGGTCGGTCCCGGCCATGCCCGCCTGCTGCCGGCCTCGCTGATGATCGGCGCGGTCTTCATGGTCTTCGCCGACATCGTCTCGCGCACCATCGTGCCGCAGCAGATCCTGCCCATCGGCGTCGTCACCGCACTCTTCGGCGCGCCGGCCTTCGCCTTCATCCTCTACCGTGCGCGGCGGCCGACATGACGATCACCCTGGAAAAAGTGAGCTGGGGCATCGGCGGCCAACTGCTGGTGGATGGCGTGAGCCTCGAGACCGTGCCGGGCGAGACGCTCGGCCTGATCGGGCCCAACGGCTCCGGCAAGTCCAGCCTTCTTCGCCTGATCTGCCGGCTGAGAAAGGTCGCCAGCGGTGTGATCACGCTCGGCCAGACGGACCTTGCGGCGATGCCGAGGGCCGAGATCGCCCGGCGGATCGCGCTCGTCGAGCAGCAGGCGACCACCGAGACCGACATCACCGTCCTCGAGGTCGTCCGTCTCGGCCGCACCCCGCATCTCGGCCCCCTTTCTCCCTGGTCGAACGACGACGAAATGCGGGCTACGAACGCGCTCGCGCATGTCGGCATGACGGAGAAACGCCGGCAGCTCTGGCACACCCTTTCCGGGGGCGAGCGTCAACGCGTCCACATCGCCCGCGCCCTCGCGCAGGCCCCGAGCGAGCTCCTGCTCGACGAGCCGACCAACCACCTCGACATCCAGCACCAGCTCGAGATCCTGTCGCTGGTGGCGAAGCTGCCTGCCACGACGATCGTCGCACTGCATGACCTGAACCTCGCCGCGATGTTCTGCGACCGCATTCTCGTCCTCGACCACGGCCGCGCCGTGATGCTCGGAACGCCTGCCGAGGTGCTGACCGAGCCTCTTCTGGAAAGGGTCTTCAAGGTTCGGACCCGGGTCCTGGCATCGCCATACCACATCGGGCCTCACGTGCACTTCCTCGTCGACTAGCGCCAGCTCGGAAGAAAACCCTGCCGCAGACCGATCCAGTCTATCCGCCCGAGCTGGCAGGGCGTCTTCCACTCCATCGCGGCGCCAGCGAGTGTAAGGCCAGCGTTCTGCTGGACGATCAGGGCTTCGACACCGGAAAGTTGGCAGCACCTGTTCGCCTTGTCGCCGTCCCCGGCGGGACGCCGTTCTTCGTCGTCTCCGCCGTTCGTCCCTGAAGGCCGGCCTGGCGCGTGGCTTCAATCCCTTCGGTGTGCCGGGATCAGCACCAGTTCGCCGTGGCGGACGCTGCGTTCGGCGATGACGTGCTCGGCGAAGTGGCGCACTTCCTTCGTCGGCCCTTTGAGGACGGAGACCTCCATGCAGGTCTCATGGTCGAGATGCACGTGGAGGCTCGACACCGACAGGTCGTGATGGTCGTGGTGGGTGTTCGTCAGGCGGCGCGAGAGGTCGCGGGCATTGTGGTCGTAGACATAGACCAAGGCCGCCACGCAGTCGCCGACGTTGCCATTGTCGACCTTGGCCTGCGTGAGCCCGGCACGTGCGAGATCGCGGATGGCCTCGGAACGGTTCTGGTAGCCGCGCTCGGCCATGATCGCGTCGAGATCCGCCATCAGTTCGTCGTCGAGGGTGACGGTCACGCGTTGCATGGCTCTGGCTCCCATTCGCTCTTCGTCCCGACACCTGCCTTGTCTCGGCGCTCTGATGCAAGGTCTCCAGCCGAACGCTCCGTACGAACGCGCTCATCGTGAGTAAGATGTTTCTCGGTAGACCTCATACTTTGCTGCCCTTATGGTCCGCGTCGATTCGACCCTTGGTCGTTGGTGGAACATAGGGACCAGAATGATGCGAGGATCACGCCGAGGCACCGTTACCAAGAACGCGGTGCTGGCGCTCCTTCTGACAGGGCTCGGGGGATCGGTCGCATCGGCGGCTTCGAAGACCGATCTGGTGCTGGCGATCGGTGGAGAACCGGAGACGGGCTACGATCCGCTGCTCGGCTGGGGGAGTTATGGTCATCCGCTGTTCCAGTCGACGCTTCTGACCCGCGACGCGGCGCTGGCGACGCAGCCGGACCTCGCCACAAGCTGGGACCTCTCGGACGACCGTCTGACCTGGAAGGTCGTGATCCGGAGCGACGCCAGGTTCTCCGACGGGACGAGGCTGACGGCAAGGGACGTCGCGTTCACCTTCGATCGCGGCGCGAAGACCGCGGGCGCCCTCGACCTCTCCGTCCTCGATAGCGCGACGGCCACCGACGATACGACGATCGTCTTCCGCCTCAAGAAGCCGTGGATCACCTTCACCGAGAGCTTCCACACGCTCGGCATCGTCCCGGCCGCGCGCTACGGCACCGACTACGCCCGCCACCCGGTCGGCTCCGGCCCGTACCGGATGGTCTCCTGGCAGGAGGGCGAGCAGCTCATCGTCGAACGCAATCCCGGCTATTA
Organism: Mesocryomonas fontinalis; assembly: GCF_055730125.2. Classification (NCBI taxonomy): domain Bacteria; kingdom Pseudomonadati; phylum Pseudomonadota; class Alphaproteobacteria; order Hyphomicrobiales; family Aurantimonadaceae; genus Mesocryomonas; species Mesocryomonas fontinalis. The sequence continues at coordinate 519,982 of NZ_JBUZWG020000001.1, forward strand.
CGGCAAGGCCTCGCCCTTCGAGCGCATCACCTTCCTCTTCACCGGCGAGGACGCGGGACTGGCCGCCGCCCGCGCCGGGGCCGTCGACCTCGTGTCGGTACCCGGCGTCTCGACTGACGCAGTGCCGGACGGCTTCCAGACGGTCACGGCCCGCACCGTCGACAACCGCGGCATCAGCTTTCCCATGCTGCCCGACGAGGGCAAGTCGAACGCGGAGGGCGAGAGGCTCGGCAACGCCGTGACGTCCGACAAGGCGATCCGGCAGGCCATCAATCTGGGGCTCGACCGCGCCCAAGTCGTCGACGTCGCGTTGCATGGCCACGGGACACCCGCCTACGGACCAGCCGATGGTCTGCCGTGGGCAGGCGAGGGAGAGACCGTCGCGTTCGATCCGGATGGCGCCAAGGCGATCCTCGACAAGGCTGGCTGGATCGAGGGCAGCGATGGGGTGCGCGCCCGCGGCGGGATCCGCGCCGCTTTCCCGATCAACTATCCCGCCTCCGACACGACGCGCCAGGCGCTGGCCGAGACGGTCGCCGAGCTCCTGCGTCCGCTCGGGATCGAGGCGACGGCGAAGGGCTCGTCCTGGGACGCGATCAACCGCGTGATGCATGCCGAGCCCGTGATCTTCGGTTTCGGCAGCCACTCGCCGCTCCAACTCTTCAACCTCTACGACTCCTCGGTCGCCGGGGTCGAGTACCTCAACCCGACCTATTACCGGAACGCCGCCGTCGACGCGCACTTCGCCGAGGCGCAGGCCGCGGGAAGCCTCGAGGCGTCCTTTCCGGCTTGGCGAGCCGCCGCCTTCGACGGCACGACGGGCTATGGCCAGCGGGGCGACGCGGCCTGGGGCTGGCTCGTCAATCTCGACCACGTCTACTTCGCCAACCAGTGCCTCGACGTCGGCCAGACCCAGATCGAGCCGCATGGCCACGGCTGGCCCATCACGGCAACGATCCAGGACTGGCGATGGACCTGCAATTGACCCGGTCGGGCAGGGTCGCGAAGGTCGCTGCCCGGCGCCTCGTCCGGCTTGCGATGATCCTCGTGACGGTGTCGGCGGTGGCCTTCACGCTGGCCAAGCTCTCGCCGATCGATCCGATCGACGCCTATCTCGGCCCGGCGATCGCCCGGGTCAATCCCGAGCAGCGCGCCCTCATCGCGAGTGCCTGGGGCTTGGACCGGCCGGCGGTCGTCCAGTTCGCGCGCTGGGCGGGCCGCATCCTCTCCGGCGATCTCGGCTGGAGCGTCACCTTCAACGCGTCCGTCGCCGAGGTCCTGCGCGAGCGTCTGGGCGCGACACTGGCGCTGGCTGGAACGGCGTGGATCCTGTCGGGCCTCCTCGGCTTCGCGCTCGGTGTCCTTGCCGGCGCGTTCGAAGGATCGTGGATGGACCGCATGATCCGCGTCTACGCCTATGTCCTTGCGTCGACGCCGACCTTCTGGCTGGCCATCCTCCTCCTCGTCGTCTTCTCGGTCCAACTGCGATGGACCCCGGTCTGCTGCGCCGGCCCGATCGGCGTCGTGTCGGCAGACGTGACGCTGGCGGATCGGCTCCGTCATCTCGCGCTGCCGCTCGCCACGCTGTCGCTTCTCGGGGTCTCCCAGATCGCGCTCCACACGCGGGCGAAGATGGCGGAGATCATGCGGTCGGACTTCGCGCTCTTCGCGGCCGCGCAGGGCGCATCCCGGTTCGATGTCGCGCTCCGCCACGGCGCCCGGAACGCAGCGCTCCCCGCCCTGACCATCCTCTTCGCATCCATCGGCGAGATCCTCGGCGGTTCGGTCCTCGCCGAACAGGTCTTCGCCTATCCCGGGCTCGGACGCGCGACGGTCGAGGCGGGCGTGCGCGGCGACGTGCCTCTGCTGCTCGCCATCACGCTTCTCACGACGGCGATCGTCTCCGGCGGCAATACCGTTGCGGACCTCCTCTACGGCGTCCTCGACCCGCGCATCGCCGCGAAGCGCGAGACCGCCGCGATCGACCTGTTCCGATGACGGACATCCCAACTCAGACCCGAAGCCTCGAAGGCCCATCCGCCGGGCGCGTCGCGACACTCGGTGTCGCCGCGCTGGGCTTGGCGATCATCGTCGCCGTTCTTGTCGACGCCTGGTGGCTTGGTCCCGTCGGCATCCGTTCCGACTTCGGCGCCCGACTACTGCCGCCGTCCATGGCGCATCCGTTCGGCACCGACGCCATGGGGCGGGAGATGCTGGCGCGCACCGTCAAAGGCCTGGCCGCCAGCCTGTGGGTCGGGACGCTCGCCGCCACGATCTCGTCCACCCTTGCGCTTCTCCTGGTGCTCGCCTCGATGCTCGGACGCGTCTGGGATGCGGCGGTCTCGTTTCTCGTGGATGCCGCGCTCGGGCTTCCGCATTTCGTGCTCCTGATCCTCATCGCCTTCGCGATGGGCGGCGGCACGAGCGCCGTCATCGTCGCCGTCGCGCTCACGCACTGGCCGCGGCTGACCCGGATCCTGCGGGGCGAACTCCTCCAGGTTCGATCCTCCGGCTATGTCGAGGCGTCGCGCGCCTTCGGCAAACCGTGGCACTACATCGCGCGCCACCACGTCCTGCCGCATCTCGTGCCGCAGCTCCTCGTCGGCCTCGTCCTCCTCTTCCCGCACGCGATCCTGCACGAGGCCGGACTGACCTTCCTCGGCTTCGGTCTGGAGCCTTCGAAACCCGCCATCGGGATCATCCTCTCGGACGCGATGCGCTATCTCGGCGCGGGCAAATGGTGGCTCGGCGTGTTCCCCGGCCTTTGCCTCCTCGCCCTCGTGCTCTGCTTCGACGCCATCGACGGGGGCCTGCGGCTCTGGGCGGACCCGCGCTCCGGGCAGGACTGACGATGCTGGAGATCGAGAACCTCACGATCCGCTTCCGCCGCTACGACGGCCTCCTGCGTCGCCGTGAGATCACGTGCCTCAGCGATGTCAGCCTGAACGTCGCTCCCGGCGAACTTCTCGCGGTCGTCGGTTCGTCCGGAGCCGGCAAAAGCCTGCTGGCCCATTCCGTCCTTGGCATCCTGCCGCGCAATGCCTCGGTCGAGGGCAGCATACGGTTTGAAGGTGTCACGCTCGACGATGCATCCCTGCGGACCTTGCGAGGTCGCCGGATCGCGCTTGTTCCCCAGTCGATCGCCCATCTCGATCCTCTGGCCCGGGTCGGGAGCCAGGTGAGATGGGCCGCCGAACGCTCGGGCCTGGCACGAGGTCGCTCCGCGCAAGCCTCCGCCTTGATCCTGCACGAGCTCGGCCTTCGGGCCAGCGTAACCCAGGCCTACCTCCATGCTCTCTCGGGCGGGATGGCGCGCCGCGTGCTGCTGGCGATGGCGACGGTCGGCCACGCCGATCTCGTCATCGCTGACGAGCCGACGGACGGGCTCGATCCGGCCAACGTGGCCATTGTCCTCGGTCACCTTCGCGGGCTCGCAGACCGGGGCAGGGCGGTGATCGTGGTGACGCATGACCTCTCTTCTGTCGTCCCACATGTCGATCGGGTGGCGGTGATGAGAGAGGGCGTTCTCCTCGGCGCGGAGCGGGCGGAAGACTTTTCCGGTGACGGCGCGTGCCTTCGTTCCTCCTACGCTCGCGACTTGTGGCGCGCTTTGCCGGAGAACGATTTCTTAGCGCCATTGGAGCGGATCGGTGCTTGAAGCGCGCGACATCGTCTTCGGCCATGGGCGGCAAGGCCCCGTCGTCCTCGACGGCGTGAGCCTGACGATCCGTCCAGGAGAGATCGTCGGCCTATCCGGCCCGTCCGGCTGCGGCAAGACCACGCTCGGGCGCATTCTCGCGGGTCACCTGCGTCCGGCGGACGGCGACGTCCACATCGATGGAGCGGCACTCCCCACTACAGGCTTTCAGCCTGTTCAGCGCCTGCCGCAGACGCCGATCCTCGAGATGAACCCGCGTTGGCGGATCGGCCGGATCCTCTTGGAGGCCTGGGCGCCGAACGAGAAGGACAGGAAGGCATTCGGCATTCGCCCGGACTGGCTCGACCGCTACCCGCACGAGCTCTCCGGAGGCCAGTTGCAGCGGGTCTCGATCCTGCGCTCGCTCGCCCCGGGGACACGCTATCTCGTGGCCGACGAGATCACCGGCGCGCTCGACGCGATCGGACAGGCGGATATCTGGGCGAGGCTCCTTGCCTTCGCCGCGATACGCTCGATCGGCATCCTCGCGATCAGCCATGATGAGGCGCTGCTTTCCAGGATTGCCGGATCGAGGTTTCGATTGGACACCGGACGACAAAAGCCGCAGCCGTCCCAGCTACCGGACTCACGTGACCGAGGGGGGCGATAGTTGCCGGGCCGTCTGCCCAAAAGCTGCATCAGCCTTTGTGGACGACTTCGAACGAGTATCCGTCGGGATCCCTGACGTCCGCCGCGTAATATCCCGGATAGTATTCCAGGCGGGCACGCGGGGAGATGTTGTCCGTTGCACCGGCCGCGATGGCGGCCTCGTAGAACCGATCGACGAGGGCTGTGCTGTCGGCCTTGAATCCCCAATGGATCGCGTCTGGGTTCGGTTTGCCTTCCTTGAGCCAGAAGATCGCGCTTTGGCCGTCGCCAAACCCCCAGAGGTCAGGATGACCATCCTTTCCCTTGAAGGGCATGAAGAACTTGATGTTCAACGGCTCAAGGGCTGCTTCATAAAACGCCAGAGATACATCGATCTTGCTGATAGTTAGAATGATATGGTCGAGCATTGCGGGCGTCCTGTTGTTGAGTTGTCAGCAGGGAAAGTCGTCCCACAAGATGCGGGGGCAGGCGTAAATTTGATGTTTTGCTCTAGGATTTGACGCTAACTCTCCGTAAGAAATTTATAGTGTCACTCATGCTGATCCACAAGAACCCACATTGATGTGGGCAGCTAACATGAAAGTAAGCATGAGCAAGTCAGCCGTCGATATACAGATTTCCCCCGGCCTTTTGTGTGGCCACGAAGATCCGGTTGCGTTTCGCGAGCTGCTGACCAGGGTCGGGGACAAGTGGAGTATTTTCATCATGCTCGCGCTCTCCATGCTCCCCGGCGAGCGGGCGAGGTTCTCCGGGCTCAAGAGGTCGATCCCGGCGATTTCCGAGCGGATGCTGTCGCTCACGCTGCGAAATCTGGAGCGGGACGGCTTGGTGACGCGCGAGCTTTTCGCGGAGGTCCCTCCCCGGGTGGAGTATGAGCTGACCCCCATGGGGAGAAGCCTGCTGCCCGCGTTGCAAGGGTTGGTGGATTGGGTTGCCGCGAACGCAGACGGGGTCAAGGTGGCGCGAAGCTCATTCGACGCCCGATAGCCATGGCGGTGCTCCGCGTTCCCTACGCTCTACAGCTAGACCAGAAACGTCAGGCTCAAGCAGAATGCGGCGACCCGCTGGCTCAGCACATGTTTGCCCTTTGTCTTGGAGAAGCAGGCCTGATCGCCTCCGGCAACGGACCTCATCGTTGACTCAAGGTTGGACGGTTGCCCTTTCCGATGCGATCGGGAACATTCCCCGCAAGTTGAGGATTGCCGCATGATTCCGAGCGACAATGAATTCACGCCCCGGGAGATCGAGGCCTTCGCCGCGGTCATGACCCACGGCACGACCACCAAGGCAGCCGACGCCCTCAACATCACCCAGCCGGCCGTCAGCAAGATGCTGATCCACCTGAAGGAGAAGGCGGGCTTTCCCCTCTTCCGCAATCACAGGCAGAGGCTGATCCCGACCCCCGAAGCGCACATGCTGTTCGCGGAAGTCCAGCGGGTCTTCGAGACCGTTCGCGGGATCTCGATCATCGCCAAGGAGATCAAGGAGCTCCGAAGCGGCAGGCTGAACATCTCGGCGCTCCCGGCCTTCGGCCTGACCCTCTTGCCGTCGATCGTTGCCAGTTTCACCAGGAATTATCCCGACGTCGCGATCTCGATCGACATCCGGAGCTCGTCGACCATCATTCAGCGTGCAAGCCGCAACCAGCTCGACATCGGCGTCGCCGCAGAGCTCGACGACGAAACTCCATCGGTTGTTCGGCGGACGCTCACCGCGACGCCGCCCGTCTGCATCATGCCGAAAGGCCATCCCCTGAGCCGGCTCTCGGTCGTCCAGCCCGACGACCTCGACGGAATGGACTTCGTCTCGCTCGGCGCCGGGGATCCGATGCGCCGACAGCTCGATGCGCTCTGCGAGGAGCGTGGCTCCAAGCGGGTCCTGAAAGTCGAGGCAGCCCTTTCGGCGAGCTGCGTCAATCTCGTCGCCAACGGCGTCGGCGTCGCCGTCGTCGATCGGCTGTCGGCCTGGATGGCGAGGGACCTGCCGATCGAGATCCGCGACTTCCGCCCGCAGCTCAACGTCAACCTCAGCGTCTACAGGCCCTGGGGAACGATCGCCTCGTCCGTCTCCGACACCTTCATCGAGCACCTGATCCAGTCGACCCGGGACTACATGAACGGTGTCGACAACGGGATCAGGGCTCTGGGTGAGTGACCGCCTTGGCGGCGGGGCGGGCAAGGTGGTCACCGCCGGTTACTTCGTCGGGGCGTAGAAGAGCTCGAAGGGCCGGACGATATTCCTTTCCTCACGCTGGACCACAGAACAGCCCGCGCATGGATTGCGGGCTGTTTTCATAGTTGTGGCGCCCGTCAGGCTCGCGACTTGGACCGACACAGCTTCATAACTATTCAGCATGAGCCGCCTCGATCAGGTTGTTTGACCGGCATACCCCCCTTCTACACAAGTGGACCGACACCGCCGCTTAAGGTGGCCCGTGCATCGCCAAGGCAATGCAGGTCGAGACGGATCCACGAGGAGAAGAGCATGCGCGTGATTGTGTTGGGAGCCGGGATCGTCGGAAGTTCGGTGGCCTACGAGGCGGCGAAGGCTGGTGCGCAGGTGACGGTTCTGGAAGCCGGGAAGATCGCCGGCGGCGCGTCGGCGGCAAGCTTCGCCTGGACGAACGCGACGGGCAAGCGGCCGCAATCGTACTTCGCCCTCAACGTCGCCGGCATGCGGGCGCATCTCGATCTCAGCAGGGAGTTCGGCAACGCGCCCTGGTTCAAGCAGACCGGCAGCCTCGAATGGTACAGCAAGGAAGAGGACTGGCCCGCCCAGCTCGAAAACGCCGACCAGATGCAGGAGTGGGGCTATGGGGTCGAATGGATCAGCCAGTCCCGGTTGAAGGATCTCGAGCCGGAGATCGACCTTGCCGCCATCAAGGATTCCCCGATCATCTACTACCCCGAGGAGGGCTGGGTCGATCCCGTGCTCTACTCCGCCTGGCTCCTGAGAGCGGCGAAGGAGAAGTGGGGCGCCGTGATCCACCCCTTCGTCGGCGCGACGTCCGTCGACGTCGAGGATGGCGTTGCGAAGGCCGTCCGCACCGCCGATGGCACCGTCTTCGAGGCGGACGTCATCGTCAACTGCACCGGAAGCTGGGCGGACCGCGTTCTCGATGGCGTCCCACCGATCCCGATGGCCTCGAACGTCGGCGTGCTGGGCTTCACCTTCCCCGTGGCCGCAACGATCCAGCGCCAGTTCCACATGGACGACCTCGACGTCCGTCCGGACGGCGCCGGGCGCCTGATGATCCACAAGATCTCGGTCGACTCCCTTGTCCCCGAGCTTCGCCCGCTGGAGGCGAGGGGCGAGGAGGCGGCGCTTCTGGTCGAGGCCGTCGCGCAGATTCTGCCGTCGATCAAGGGTCAGGACCTCGAGTCCATCCGCACGACGATGCGGCCGATCCCGAGCGACAGGTTGACGTGCAGCGGCTGGATCCCGGGCGTCAGCGGCTACTACGTGGCCGTCACCCACAGCGGCGTGACGATCGCACCCTATCTCGGCAAGGCGGTCGCCGACGAGGTCGTCCGCGGCGACGTTCACGCTAGCCTGAAGGACTTCCGTCCCGACCGCTTCATGGTCGCCAAAAACGGCTCGGGGCAGAGGGCATGAGCCTGCAGCGCATTGGAAAGACCGAGCGCCTCAGCCGAGTCGTCGTGCACGAGAAGGTCGCCTACTTCTCCGGACTGACGGCGGACGATCGCCAGCAGGACGCGCGTGGCCAGACCGCGCAGGTCCTCGCCAAGGCGGACGCTCTTCTGGAACAGGTAGGCTCCAGCCGATCGCTGATCATCAGCGCGACGATCTGGCTTCGCGATATCGCCGACTTCGACCAGATGAACCTCGCCTGGGTCGATTGGATCGACAAGGAGGAGCCGCCTGCGCGGGTAACCGTTCAGGCGGTGCTGGGCCTGCCCGACATCCTGGTCGAGATCCAGTTCACGGTTGCGCTGTCTTCCTGATCGGGCGTTGGGTCGCTGTGTCTTGAGACGACGCGGCTGCTCTCGACCCATTTCGGGCGCTAAATCTTATGTCATCCAAGAGCTGAAAGCGGACGTCGGCAGCAGCCCGATGCTTGGACCCATTCGGACAAACCGATACTCACCGAGTAATGACATACTCGCCAGCCTTAAGGACGGCTGGCGCAAAGTTCTTCCGTTCGGCAATCTGAGAAGGAAATTTCAGTGGCAGATCCAAGGGGTATCCTCGCCAAACCGCCGAAGCTAAATGTCCCTCCGTTTTCGAGCCGCCTAGCCCGGATATCCGGTGCTATCTTCATAACTATTTGGTTTGGCGCTCAGGTATGGGCGTTCACGGCGTTGGCCTTGGAACGCCGTGCGAATAACGCGCTGATCTCAGTCACGCCAGAGTACCTCTGCCTTGCAATCGGTGCCTCCCGTGTAAATGTCGACTGGCGTAGACTAACCACGGTACGTGATACGGGATACGCTCTCAATCGCGGCACGCTGAAAGAGCGTAGCGGGACAGATTGTGTGTCGGACGGCGAGTTCGTGACCTACGTCGTTGTGTCTGGCCGCAATGGCCCCGATACGCTGCTGCGTGTACCTGGCAGAGGCGCCGTTGCTGTCGAACGTCTGCGGGCTTGGCCCGACGTGATGAATAAGGACGGAAGCAAGCGTTGGCGCAACGACGGGCTGGGATATCGAGAAATGACGAACTGACCCCGCTCAAAGTTCTCGACCTCACCGCTCCTTTGGACTAGCGGAAGTGATGACATACCTAACCCCAACTTGTAGGGCGTAATCCCTGAAATCAGACCGACTTCTTTTCTCCCTGTAGAGCCGATCGGCGCCGTCGAAACGGACGCCCAGAACCGGGCTTCCCGCTGCCGACCCGAAGCGGTCGTTCAAGGATCAAAACTTTCCAGTCATGAGCGTCCCCTGAAACATTGGTCCGATAGTATGCATCAGCGCTGTAGGAGAGGGCTTCAACTTGGATCGTTTCGATCGCGACCGCCTGCTCGAACGTGCTAAGCATACGATCGCAGCTATCGTCGTAGGAGGCTGCACGATCTTCGTTGTTTCCGAACTCTGCGGAGCTTGGAGTTATGGGACCATTCGAGCACGTCGGCACGGGATCGTATCGATCGACACAGACCCCGAAACGTTTTGGTTCGCGGTTGGTATGAATGCCTTCTTCCTCGCCACAATTCTTGTCGGTGCCGTGTTCATCGCATGGGTAAGAAGCGGAGTGAGACCACCGAAAGCTGCAAGGCTCCCAATGCAAGACCAGACTAAAATTCGCAAATTTGACGCCTGAAGGTCCATTATCGGCCCAAACTCCTGCCGGAATGTCAGTTTTTGCCAATCTCTGCCTCCAAGCGGACAGGCAGCTTTCCACCCGCGCCAGCCATCCACTTCCGCTTCGCTCCAGACGTCGAGCTCGACTGATATTCGCTTCCGATTGCCGGATTGATCGTAACGGGCGGGTCCCAAAGTTCGCGGCGGGAATCGGGTGGCTTATCCGCTTCAACACCTCTCACTGGTGTCGACCCAATTTGGGTCCAGCGGTGCCCGGCCCCGACTGTCTACTAGAGCTTAACGATCACGGCGATCTCGACCAACGCCAAGCTTGGGGCCGAAACGCGCGCCTCACCGGCGATAGGGGCGACCCAACCGTGTCTCGATTGCCGAGAAAGCCGCGGTCAGCAGATAGGTCAGCACGACATAGACGATCGCGGCGCCAAACAGGCTCTCGTAGACCCGGAAGGTATCGGACCTCACCTGGTTGGCGGCGGCCATGACCTCGAAGATCGTGATGGTCGACGCCAGGGACGTCGCCTTGAGCAGCAGGATGTTCTGCCCGGCGAGCGATGGAAGAGCGGCGCGGATCGCTTGGGGCACGACGATCTTGATCATGATCGGAAAACCGCGCATGCCGAGCGACCTGGCTGCCTCCACCTGACCCTTCGCGACGTTGCCGAGCGCTCCGCGCAATATCTCGCCGCAGTAGGCGGCTGTGTTGAGCGTCAGTGCCAGTGCCGCGTACCAGAAGCCCGAGCGCAGATAGGGCCACAGGATGCTGTGTCGGACGGCGGGCATCTGGCTGAGGACCTCGCCGAGACCGAAATAGATCAGGTAGAGCTGCACCAGCACCGGAGTGCCGCGCATCACCAGGATGAAGCAGTAGGCGGGAGCCCTGAGGAACCTTGTGCCCGAGATGCGGGCCAGCGCGACGGGGACTGCGAGGAGGTTTCCCGCTACGCCGCAGACCAGCAGCAGGAGGAGGGTCATCTTCAGGCCTTCAAGCAGCTTGCCTGCCAGCAGCGCGGCGAACTCAGCGTCCATCAGGTCCTCCGCAGATGCTTGCCGGCCCGGTTTTCCAGGAACTGGAAGAGGCTGGTGGAGACGATCGACATGACGAGGAACACCAGCGCCGCCACGGTGAAGAAATAGAGATACTGGCGGGTCGCCCCCGCAGCCGTCTTCGCGGTGAACAGGACTTCGCTGTAGCCGACGACGGAGATCAGCGAGCTTTCCTTCAGCACGACGAGCCAGAGGTTGCCGAGGGCAGGAAGTGCCGCGCGGAGCATCTGAGGGAAGACCACCAGCCGGAAGGTCAGCCAGTTCGACAGGCCCAGGGACCTCGCGGCTTCGGGCTGTCCCGCCCCGATCGATACGATCGCCCCCCGGAAGACTTCGGTGCTGTAGGCGCCCTGGACGATGCCCAACGCAAGGCAGGCCGCGAGGAAGCTGTTGACCTCGAAGTCCCGGGCGATGCCGAGCCCGACGACGAGCGAGCGGATGGCGGACGTGCTCGTGTAGTAGATCAGCAGGATGAGCAGCAGTTCCGGTACCGCGCGGACGACGGTCGTATAAAACCACGCGATGGACTGCATGACGTCGTTCGTCGACAGTCTGGCCATCGCTCCGAGAAGGCCCAGCACCAAGCCGAAGACGTAGCTACAGAGCGAGATCGCCACTGTCAGCCACGCCCCGTAGAGGAGCTCGTCTCCCCAGCCAGTCGGGCCGTAGGCGAGGGGCGCCAGCCAAGGCGTCAGATCGGGCATGGGACGCTGCCTTGCTGGAAGGACGCATGGAAGGGGCATGCTGGCAGGCCTGCATGCCCCGGGTCGGGATGTCAGCGCCCGGCTATTCGTAGATGTCGAAGTCGAAGTATTTGGCGGTGATCTTCTTGTATTCGCCGCTGGCACGGACTGCGGTGATGGCGCCGTTCAGCTTCTCCCGCAGCGCGTTGTCCTCCTTGCGAAGACCCGCGCCGTCGCCGTCGCCGAAAAGCGGGTCGTTCGGCAGCTTGACCTTGATCTCGTAACCGGCCCCGTCGGTCGACTTCAGCCAGTCGGCGATCTGGATGCCGCCCGCCATCACGAGATCCACACGGCCGGCCTTGAGGTCGGCGGTCTCGTTGTCGAGGGTGTCGTAGAGCTTGAGCTCCGCGTGGTCCTTGAAATGCTTGTCCATGAACGAGGCATGCGTCGTCGCGCTCTGTGCCGCGACGATCACTCCCTCCATCGAGGCCGGATCGGCGGGATCGTACTTCTTCGTGTCGGACTTCGCGCCAACCCAGACCGCGGGGGAATAGTAGTACTTGTCGGTGAAGGCGATGACCTTCTTGCGCTCGTCGGTGATCGACATCGACGACCAGATCACGTCGAACTTCTTCTCCTGGAGGGCAGGGATAATGCCGTCCCAGGCGACCTCGACCCACGTGCACTTCGCCTTCAGCTCGGCGCAAACGGCGTCGCGCAAGTCGACCTCCCATCCGGACCAGTTGCCGGCCGCATCCTTCACGGAGAATGGCGCGTAGGGTTCGGCGGCCAGGCCGAAACGGATGACGTCCTCGGCTCTGACGGCTGACGTGGACGCGGCGACCATGCCGAGAAGGGCGAGGGCGGTGCGGGCAATTCTCTTCATGGCTTCTCTCCGTGGGTCGAGTTGGATGGGACAGCAGTTTTCTTGGTCATGGCGTGGCCCAGTGCTGCGGCGAAGCCCATGAGAAGCCGGTCGGAGTTCGCGCCGCCCGCGAGCTGGACGGAGGCCGGCAGGCCCTCATTGCGCCGTACGGGAATCGCGATCGCCGGGATCCCGATGGTGTTGGCCCACATCCGGAACTCGGCGCCCGCGGCGCCATAAGGGACCCGTGTCTCACCGACGGCGGTCATCTCGGCTCCGAGGTCCGGCGCAAGGCCGGGTGCCGTTGGCGAGAGGAACCCGTCGATATCCGAAAGCATCCGCGCCCATTGCCTGCGGTGCTCGGTCCGCAACGCGGTCGCCTCCTCGTACTCGGCCCGTGAAACCTCGCGGCTGGCTCGAAGGAAGGCGTGGACTGCCGGGCCGACGCTGTCGCGCGAGCGGTCGATCCTCTCGCCATAGGTTTCGACGAACTCGCGGCGAAGGATCGCGACGCCGGCTTTCGCGAGAGCCCCGGGGGCTTCCACTTCGAGTTCGACAACCCGGCCACCTGCCTCGGCGACGGAAACATAGGCATGCTCCCACGCCTCCGAGACGACGCCGTCCATCCGACTGGCCAGAAGGTTGATCAGCCGTCCGAAGGTACGTCCCTTCAGGGACGCGGCCTGCATCGGGGCGGCGTCGGCAGTGAGGACACCGAGGCATGTCGACATCAGTTCCGCCGACGGCGCGATCAAGCCTACCGTATCCATGCTCGGCGCCGTCGGCAGGACGCCCTCCGATGCGATCAGGCCGTTGGTCGGCTTGTATCCGTAGAGGCCGCAGGCGGCCGCGACGGAGCGGTTGGAACCACCGGAGTCCGTGCCGAGCGAGAAGCTGCAAAAGCCGGCCGCCACCGCGCCTGCCGAGCCGCTGCTTGTGCCACCAGTCCCGTGCTCGGTCGAAAGCGGATTGAGCACCTGTCCGAACCACGGCTTCACAGCCCCGCCGACCGCCAGCTCGTGCATGTTGGCCTTGCCGAGCATGATTGCCCCGGCAGACTTCAGCCGGGACACGCAGGCAGCATCGTGGGTGACGGGGAGGTCACAAAGTAATCTGGAGCCGCCGCGGGTTGCCTGCGAAGCGACGTCGATGAGGTCTTTTACGACGAAGGTCGTGCCCGCGAGCGGGCCCTGGTGCATCGGCGTTCGATCAAGGGCGTCCGCGTGCTCGCGTGCGCTGGACGCATCGACGAGGATCAATGCGTTGATCTTGCCATTTGCCGCGTCGATCCTTGCCAGTGCGGCATCGACGACCTGTCGTGCTGTTGGCCAATCCATTGTCGGCCTCAACGACGTGATGGCCCGAGCGTAGGATGGTAAGCCAGTGTGCATGCCCTCATTACCTGGAGGCGGAGAGCTTGGTGGGGATTGAACAGGCCCATTGGAGCCGATCTGCGAAGGAGTGCTATAAGACTGGCCGACGCTAAGAGATGCCTCCAGAATGCGCTAATGACGGTTCTCGCGCAGTTCCATCGCAAAAGTTATCAAGTGCGGGGCATTGGCCGTAGCGCGAAACCTTGGGGGCTTCTGTCGGACGTAGACGAATGACGACCGGCGGCGGCCCGCGGTTCGGCAGAGAAATCGGATGCAAGCGGCTCGGCTGAGGGGGCTCTCGCATCTCAACAAGCCAACCCGGACCGGCTACCCTATTTAGAGGTCTCGGGTACCGAAGCACTACTGCTACCCGCAACAGCTCATTCCGGTGAAGGCGGCCGCTGAGCGAATTCGCCCACTGGTGACATCGCCATCGCTAATAGGACAGGCCGCACTGATCCGGACCCAACGGGTCGCCCAAAGTATATGCTGACTTCGCCTTCGTAGCGGTCTGATACGCCTCCGGTGGTAGGGCCGACGATCCAGCCGAAATGGTTGTTCTTTCCCATGGCTCTTGCATTTCGCCGAAGACCAATGGGCGAGCCCCGTGTTTTCCCTCGACCCGTCCAATACCCGTCCAATCGAGGTAGGGCAGGTTGCGGCTTTTTTTAAAACCCTGGAAAGGTTGGAGCGGGCGATGGGGATCGAACCCACGACATCCAGCTTGGGAAGCTGGCGTTCTACCACTGAACTACGCCCGCGCTCGCGACTTTCTTAAAGGGTCGGGCGTTCCGGCGCAAGGCTTTCGACGGGTCGGCGGGATCGCCGGCATCGGTCCTAGGGAGTTATTGGCAGAGCCGGTTGCGGGCCGCGGGTCGGAGAGGCGATGCCTAGGCCGGCCCGTCCTCGCTCTTCTCGCTGAACAGGCGTTCGGCCGGGACCGAAAGAACTTTCGCCAATGCCAGGAGCTCGTCGAGACGCGGTGGATATCCGCTTTCGATGCGCTCCAGCCGGTCGATCGGCAGGTTGGCGCGCGCCGCAAGCCGCGCAAGCGCCATTTCGGCCTCCATCCGAAACACCCGTGTCGGCGAAACCCCTCCCGCGAGGGCCGCCGCCGCCCGTTGCGAAATCCTGTCCTCGTTTGCCGCCATCATGCTGCTCTTCTCCGTCATGGGGGCAGCTACGGGATCCGCCGGCAGGGGGATGCAGCCGGCCATCGACAAATCCGATCTGGTACGGACGTGCATCGCCTTATCTCGGCACCGGCACGCAGGCGGCTGCGGCGATGCGTTGACCCCCGAGCCGGGCGCGCGCTACGCCATAGGGGTTAGATCGCCACCGGAAGGGAACAGCCATGGCCAACGCGCTGAAGTTCTATATCGACGGAGAATGGGTCGACCCGATCGTCCCGGCAACGCTTGCCGTGATCGATCCATCAAGCGAGGAGGCCTTTGCCGAGATCTCCATCGGCACCGCCGCGGACCTCGACAAGGCGGTCGCGGCCGCCCGCCGCGCCTTTGCGACGTTTTCGCTGACCAGCCGTGAGGAGCGCCTGGCGCTGATGCGCCGGCTGCTGGCGGTCTACAAGGCCCGCTACGGCGAGATGGCGTCGGCGATCAGCCAGGAGATGGGCGCACCGCTGGCGATGGCCAATTCTTCCCAGGCGGCCATGGGCTCGCTGCACCTCGAGAAGATGATCGAGACGCTCGAGACCTACTCGTTCGAGGAGGTGCGCGGCACCACGCTGATCGCCAAGGAACCGATCGGTGTCGTCGGCATGATCACGCCGTGGAACTGGCCGATGAACCAGATCATGTGCAAGGTCGCGCCGGCGCTCGCGGCCGGCTGCACCATGGTGCTGAAGCCGAGCGAGATCGCACCGATGAGCGGGCTCCTGTTTGCCGAGATGATGCACGAGGCCGGCGTGCCGAAGGGCGTCTTCAACCTCGTCAACGGCGATGGCCCGGGCGTCGGCGAGGCGATCTCGAAGCACCCCGGCATCGACATGGTCTCCTTCACCGGCTCGACGCGGGCCGGCATCCTGATCGCCAAGTCCGCCGCCGACACGATCAAGCGCGTTCACCAGGAGCTCGGCGGCAAGTCGGCCAACATCCTCCTCGACGACGTCGATCTCGATGTGGCGGTGAGCAAGGGGGTCGCCGGCTGTTTCGGCAATTCCGGTCAGTCCTGCAATGCGCCGACGCGCATGTTCGTCCCGGCGGGACGCGCCGACGAGGCGGCGGCGATCGCGGCGAAGGCCGCGGCAGGCTTCAAGGTTGGGCCAGCCGACGCCGACAGTTCGACGCTCGGCCCTGTCGTCAGCCAGGTGCAGTACGACAAGATCCAGAAGCTGATCCAGAGCGGCATTTCCGAAGGCGCCAACCTTGTCGCCGGCGGTCTTGGCCGTCCCGACGGCCTGAACCGCGGATATTTCGTCAAGCCGACGGTGTTTTCGGGCGTCACGCCGGACATGACCATTGCCCGAGAGGAGATCTTCGGGCCCGTCCTGTCGATCCTGGCCTATGACAGCGAGGACGAAGTGGTCGAGCTCGCCAACGACACCGTCTATGGCCTCGCCGCCTATGTGCAGACGGCGGACCTTGCCCGCGGACGCCGTGTGGCGGCCAAGATGCGCGCCGGCAACGTCTACATCAACTACCCCGCCTGGGACGCGGGCGCCCCGTTCGGCGGCTACAAGCAATCCGGCAACGGCCGGGAATATGCCGATTTCGGCCTCGACGAATTTCTGGAGATCAAGGGCGTCGTCGGCTACGGCGCGGCCTGAGGCTCTACCCCACCTCGGCGGCTTGCCGCCGAGGTGGGGTGCCGGCTTCGCCCCGTCGCGAACGGGCCGCGCCTGCTTGTCTGCCTTGTCCGGGCGTTCCCGCGCACGCTGGCGCTGCCGTCGCCATCCAGACCGACGCCGCGAAAAAGCGACGCATCGGGCTGTCATCCCGCGATTGAGGCAGAGCCGGGACAGTCAATCGGTCGTCGTGCTTGTATTTTCTGACAATTGCCCCATCTCTTACACTTGAACACACGAGATCTGCACCTATGGGATCTCGGTGCGTGGACCGCGCCTAGAGCTGCGGTCGCCTCGAACCCCTGATCGGCGGGTTTCCAGGTTGTGTTGGGTTCGTCGATCAAGGAGCATGCGGTGGCTTTGGCTAGCGAATTCTATCTGGCACGCGCGGCCGAGTGTGCGCGTGAAGCGTCCGAGACAAAGCTCGAGAATGTCCGGGATCGTAGCAAGCGTGCGGAAGCCGCCTGGCTCCTGATGGCGGATCAGTCGTCTGCGCGCGAGGTCGAGCGCGATGCGGTCGCTGCTGAAAAGGCCGCCAAGGTCGAGGCTTCCAAGAGCGAAGAGACGGAAGACGAGGAAGTTTCTTCCTGATCTGAATCTCCAGACGACGGAATTCGGGGGCTGAGGCCCCCGTTTTCATGTCTGCCTTGTCCGCGAACATCCGGTGATTGGGTAAACTCACCGCGCTCCAGCGCAAATTCCACCGTACGTGCTTCAGCCCCGCATCCGTTCATGCCGGGAGGTCGGTCCGCTGCTGAAGGACTCCGTCATCGATAGTCCTGCAACACGTTCGCGTGACAGCGCATCCGATGCCGCCGATCATCCGTAGTCCTGGTGAGGACAGGCAGACGTTTCCGGGTTCGGACGTCAGTCGGTCACTTCATGACGGGAGGAAAGGCCTTGCGCTTGCAGCCGGTAAAGGTCGCGACGACCAGCACGGACGAGAACGGCCTTCTGGTCTACGAGGGCGAACACCTCGTCGCCGTGATCGTGCGTCTGGAAGAGCACGTCCATGGCGTTCGGTACGCGGGCAAATGGAACCTCGAGGCGACCTTCGGGACCTTGCCGTATCCGCCGGACCAAGTCTTCGACGACATCGATCACGCGCAGGAGTGGATCTCAGCGCGGTTGAACGAGCCCATGTGGCACCAGGGATAATCCAGGTCAGCGGTCGAATGACTTCGTGCCACAAAGCTGGCCGTCTTAACGCGAGAAAGCCGCCGTTGGCACACGAGCCAACGAAAAGCTGATGTCTCAGATGCCATTAAGCTTTGTCGTTACGTCGAAACTCGCCGCTGAACGGTCGCCCGACCTATTGCTGACGATCGTCCAGCTTCCTCTCCGGACGGTCGTCGTTGGCGGGCCACTCGGCCATCAGAGCCTCCAGCGTATCGGCGGCATCGACCATCAGCCCGGATGCAAGGCATAGCTGAAGGCCGTCGTCATCGTAGTCGCCAACGCGTTGCTGACCGTCCTCGGCGGACTTTCGCAGCCGCGCGATCAGGTGGAGGATTTGGAGAGGGTTGAGCCGAGGCATCATGTCGATCATTCTCGTTGCCGAATAATCAGGTACGGTTATTCTCGCTGCCGGATGCATCCTGTTCCCGACAGCTCGCGGAAATTGCAGTTTGCCCGGTCGTTGGCGAAGGCCGTTGCGACGGCAGACGGACGGCGAGCCCTGTATCGCTGAAGGATCGGCGCTTGCGTAAGGGCTCCGGCGACGGCGAGACGATAACACGCGCCCGCCACTACCGCAGATGCCTGCGGGCGCCGGTCTCAGAAATCTTTCCTTCTTCCCATCCCGGGCATCGGAAGATCGCTTGGCCTCACCCCATTAAGGACGAGCGCCTGTCTCTAGGGGCACTTTTCCGGCGTTTCCGATGTCGGCACGGCGGGCGCGCTGAGCGTTGCGCCGGAGCGAAATCGGCGATGGCGGCCTGCGCCGTGTCATTCTGCTGCGGGAACGGCCAACCTTCGAGATGGCGGGAGCCCGGCCTTCGCCTTGGCGGCCATGCCGTGCGGGGTTTTCTCCCAATGATGCGGTGCGGACACCAACTGAATCATCGCCCGCAGCACGGCAAGGCTGATCAGCATCCAGTAGAAATAGACCGACACGAAAAGCGGCCGGAACAGGGTTCTTTCCTCAGGGGCGAGCGACTTCAGGAGCAGCACGCCGTAGGCGAGATACCCAAGAACCAGGATAACGGTATCCGCCACGACCAGCGCCTTGAACAGCGGGGTAGAACCATGGGCCGTGCTCAAGGAGTAGAGGATGAACACCAGGGAAAGCGGGTGGGCAAGGCCGGACCCCACCATCCCGAAGAACAGGACCTGAAAGGCGAGGAAGCCGCGAGGGCCGAGTTCGCGCCATAGCCGGATGGGGTGGCGCATGTGGACCAGCCAGGTCTGCATCCAGCCCTTCATCCACCGCGTCCGCTGCCGCAGCCAGATGCTCCAGCGCTCCGGCGCATCCTCACCGGTCGGCACGTCGATCGTTCCGACGGTCAGCCCGCGGCGGGCGAGACGGATGCCAAGGTCGGCATCCTCGGTGACGTTGTGGCTGTCCCACGCGCCGACCGCAACGAGCGCCTCGCGCCGGAAATGGTTGGAGGTGCCGCCGAGCGGCAGCGGAAGGCCCTCGCGGGCAAGCCAGGGGAGGAAGCCCCGGAAGAGTGCGGCATATTCCATCGCGAAATGCCCCGACAGCCAGCTGCAGGTGCCGTTGCCGATGACCAGCGGCGCCTGCACGCAGGCAAGACGCGTTCCGCCCCGTTGGAACGCCTGCCAGGCGGCGCGGAGCTGTTCGGGGTCCGGCCGGTCCTCGGCGTCGTAGAGAACCAGGAATTCGCCGGTGGCGAGCGGCAGGGCGACGTTCAATGCCTTCGGCTTGGTGCGGGGCAGCGACGGCGGCACCAGGACGATCTGAAAACCGGGCTCGCCGAGAATGGCTTCCTCCACGGCCGCGATGGTCGCCGGGTCGTCGGCCTCGCACACCAGCAATACCTCGAGACGGGAGCGCGGCCAGCGCAGCGCCGCTAGCCCGGCGACCAGCCGCGGGACCATCTCCGACTCCCGGTGAAGGGCGACGAGGACGGAATAGACGGGATGCCGCTGGGGCGGGCAGTGGTCGTTTCGGTGAGCGATCGGGTGACCGCGAGAAATGTCGAGGGCTGCCCTGACCCGCCAGAGGCTCCCGACGAGGAACAGCGGCAGGATCAACAGGTGAACGGCAAGGATCACCGCACCGGCGGCGAACCACAAGGCAGCGACGAGAAGCGCCAATGCGCCCGCGCAGGCCAGCCCCTGTGGCCCGGTCAGCACCTCGCGCGCGGACAGCGCAGGTGACCAGGCGGAAAGGCTGAGGCGGGCCGCGTCGCTGCGGGCCGTCGACGAGGCCTCCGCGAAACGGCGGGCGATTGCCGTCGGCGTCGTCACGCGCACCAAGGACCGGCGGGCGGGATGGCGGCGGAGAATGTCGCGCAAGGTGCCGATGTCCTCGAGGCGCGGCGCGACGAAGAGTTTCCCGCTGAGCTCCTCGTCACAGGTCCGCAGCGATCTCGGACAGGCGGTAACCGCGGGGGAGGGCCATCTCGGCTTGCCGACGATGCCGTCGCCCGGTGGGATCGACGCCACCGGTATAGCCAGCGCCTTGGCGATGACCTCGGCCAGGTCTTCCTCGCTGACCTTGCCGGCGCAGATCAACTCCAGCCCGACGTCCGAGCCGTTCAGCCGGGCGGCAAGGCGCGCGGTGGCAAGATCTGCGGGAGTGATGCCGAGCTGTCCGAGAAGGGTCGGCAGTCGGGCGGCGGGAAGGCCTGATCTGCCGTCCGGCCGGTCGGGCGCCTCTCCCGCGGCCAGCGTTTCGGATCTAGCAGGGGATGGATCGTCGAGAGATCGCAAGGAAGTCCTTGCGAGGGTCCCCTCGTCACGCATATCAGCGTATCCTGCTGGAGACGGCATGGTGTGCCACCGCTTGTTGACGCAACCTATGGCGGTGATCCTCCACTGAAGCGCGGATGGCGTGAACAAACCGCTGAGGGAATGATTGGTGTCTCGACTTCTCTTCAAGGTTGCTTGTTCGGGTATGCTTTTGCTAACGGCGGTTGTTGCCGGCGCACAGGAAGCCGCCACGCCGAACTTCTGGGATCAGCGGCAGCGTCTTGCCAAACCGGCTCTGCCGGCGCTGGAGCGGGTGCGGTTCCTGACCAGCGTGGACTATCCACCGTTCAACTTTCTCGATGCCCGCGGCAGGCTTGGCGGCTTCAACGTCGATCTTGTCCGCGCTGCCTGCGAAGAGCTGGGCCTGATCGATCGGTGCCAGATCGAGGCGCGGCCGTTCGCAGACCTTTTGCCGGCGCTGCAGCGGGGAGAGGCCGAGGCGGTGATCGCCGGCGTCGCGGTCACGCCGGAAAACCGGGGCGCACTCGCCTTCACCGAGAGCTATTTCCGTTTCGCCGCGCGCTTCGTCACCCGAAACGACCGGCCGCTGGCCGCACCATTCGCGACGACGCTCGCGGAGAAGCGCATCGGCGTCGTTGCCGGCAGCGCCCACGAGGCCATGCTGAAGGCGTATTTCCCGGTGGCGGTACCGGTGCCGTTCGACAGCCGCGATCTGGCCTTCGCTGCCCTGCGCGGCGGGACGGTCGATGCAGTCTTCGGTGACGGCGTTGGCTTCGCGTTCTGGCTGGAGAGCGATGCGGCCGAGAACTGCTGCAGCTTTTCCGGCGGGCCGTATTTTTCCGAGCGATTTCTCGGCGAGGGTCTGGCGATTGCCGTCGACAAGAAGAACGCCGACCTCGCCAAGGCGCTCGATTATGCCATCGGCCAGGTCGTCGCCAAGCGCCGGTTCTCGGAGCTGATGCTCCGCTATTTCCCGCTCAGCGCGTTCTGACGGCGATCGATCTCCGGATTTGTTGACGGCGCGCCCGCCCCGCCATAGACGATCCCAGCGGCGGGAGCGCTGCGGCCCCGTCGGGGTTCGCATCGGCGCCGTTCACCGACCGACAAGACCGAGGATCTCATGGCCGCTGCCCGGCACGAATTTCTGACTGTCACCGACGAGCTGGTCACGCAGGCTCAGACCTCGAACGCCTGGCCGTTCGAGGAGGCCCGCAAGCTGGTTGAGCGACGCGAGAGAACCGGCAAGACGGGTCCCGTGCTGTTCGAGACGGGTTATGGTCCCTCGGGCCTGCCGCATATCGGCACCTTCGGCGAGGTGGCGCGCACCTCGATGGTCCGCACTGCCTTCCGCGCGCTGACGGCGGACAAGGTGCCGACGCGGCTGCTGTGCTTCTCCGACGACATGGACGGCCTGCGCAAGGTGCCGGAGAACGTGCCGAACCGCGAGATGATGCTGACGCATCTCGGCAAGCCGCTCAGCCGCATTCCGGACCCGTTCTCCAACGAATACCCGTCTTTCGGGGCGGCGAACAACGCCCGGCTGCGCGCCTTTCTAGACCGTTTTGGTTTCGACTACGAGTTCGCCTCGGCCACCGACTACTACGCCGCCGGCCGCTTCGACGAGACGTTGCTGACCATGCTGCGCTGCTATGACGAGGTGATGGAGGTCATCCTTCCCTCGCTGGGGGCAGAGCGCCGCGCCACCTATTCACCGTTCCTGCCGATCCATCCGCGCACCGGCATCGTGCTGCAGGTGCCGATGATCGACCGCGACGCCGAACGCGGCACCATCACCTATGCCGATCCCGACACCGGCGAGCGGATCGAGACCAGCGTCACCGGCGGCGCCGTGAAGTGCCAGTGGAAGGCCGACTGGGCGCTGCGCTGGACCGCACTCGGCGTCGACTACGAGATGGCCGGCAAGGACCTCATCGACTCGGTCACGCTGTCCTCGAAGATCTGCCGGGCCTTGGGCGGCCTGCCGCCGGAAGGGTTCAACTACGAGCTTTTCCTCGACGAGAAGGGGCAGAAGATCTCGAAGTCGAAGGGCAATGGCCTGACGATCGAGGACTGGCTCGCCTATGCCTCGCCGGAGAGCCTGTCATTCTACATGTTCGGCAAGCCGCGCGCCGCCAAGCGCCTGCATTTCGACGTGATCCCGAAAGC
This sequence comes from Mesocryomonas fontinalis, assembly GCF_055730125.2. NCBI lineage: Bacteria > Pseudomonadati > Pseudomonadota > Alphaproteobacteria > Hyphomicrobiales > Aurantimonadaceae > Mesocryomonas > Mesocryomonas fontinalis. Next base: position 542,407 of record NZ_JBUZWG020000001.1, read on the forward strand.
AGTCGACGAGTACTATTCCTTCCTCGACGCCTTCGGCCGGCAGACACTCCAGCAGCAGCTGCAGAACCCGGTCTGGCACATCCACAACGGCGTGCCGCCGACCGAGGGCATCGCTGTACCCTTCGCCATGCTCCTGAACCTCGTCTCGGCATCGAATGCCGGCGACAGCGGCACCCTCTGGGGCTACATCACCCGCTATGCCCCCGGCGTCACGGCCGAAACGGCGCCGGAACTCGACCGCATGGTCGGCTATGCCTTGCGCTACTTCACCGACTTCGTCGCGCCGTCCAAGGTCTTTCGCGCCCCCGACGAGGTCGAGCGCGCTGCGCTGGAGACTCTCGATGGGAAGCTTGGCGTCCTGCAGGAAGAGGCCGGCGGCGGGACGGTCGACAGCGACACGATCCAGGATGCGATCCTCGATGTCGCCCGCCCGATCGAGCGCTACCAGGACCTGAAGAAGACCGGCCCGAATGGCGGCCCGGGCGTCTCCGGCATCTGGTTCCAGGCGCTCTATCAGACGCTGATCGGCCAGGAGCGAGGTCCGCGCTTCGGCTCCTTCGTCTCGCTCTACGGCATTCCGGAAACCCGCCGGTTGATCCGGGACGCGCTCGACGGCAAGCTCGCCGCCGGCTGAGGCCGCTTTCCAATCAAGGTGCGGCGGAGCCTCCCGTCCGCCACATGCCGCGGCCGGCCTCGCGCGATTTGTCCTCGACGATCGTATAGCGGCTGGTATCCCGCGCACGGGCCCAGCCGTTCTCGACCAGCCACTCCGCGATGTCCGCGTCGCCGAGCTGACAGCGGGCGGCAATGGTCTCGTCGCGCCTGCCGAAACCGTCCGGCACGCTGCAGAGGATGGATCGCGAGCGCAGCCATCCGCGCAAGGCGGTGCGGGCCTGCATGCCGCACGGCCAGGCACTGCCGCCCTCGCCACAGACTGCCGACGTCGCCAGCGGTTCGATGCCGACCAGGCGGAGCCTGCCGCTGCCGACCTGAAAGGTCGCGCTGTCGACGGCGATCGGTCGCGGCAGGAGCCGAAGTCGCGGTGCCGGTGGTCCCATCATTTCGACCTGCGCGGTGACGCTGGTCGGACGCGGGCCGCCAAGGCGGTTGGAGGAGGGCGCCAGCGTTGCGACGGGGGGCGGCGGCAGGACGCGCCCGGCGGGGGCTTCCGCCAGCGAGGCCGGCGGTGCCGATCCTGGCTTTGGGGCTGCCGATACGGGTGGCCGGCGGGTACCGGTGTCCAGGGGCCGGCTCGCTGCCGCTGCCTGTGCCTCCGCCCTGGCCTGCGCGCGCCGTCCCTCAGGTCCAACCAGCGAAAACACGAGAACCACGAGCACGGCCAGCGCCAGTGCGATCTTCAAGCCTCGCTCGACGTCCGCGCGCGGCGAGGCGCTGCCGGCATCCAGAGACATCAGGCCTTGGGGTCCGCTTGCGGCCGCCGGCAGGCGGGGAGAAAACCGTCAGCGATCACTGGCTGGCCCAGACGATGCGGGCGACCCATTCGATCTCGTCGACCCCGAACTGCAGGTCCGGGAAGTCAGGGTTGACCGAGGCGAGTTCGATCGTTCGTGCGGTCTGGCGCTGCAGGATCTTCGCCATCACCTCACCGGACTTGGTGCGCACCACCACCCGGTCGCCCCGGCGCACGGACGTGCCGGGCGAAACGATGACGATGTCGCCCTCGCGGTACAGCGGCGTCATCGACTGGCCCGCGACCTCGAGGGCATAGACCGGCTCCGTCCCGCCTGCCTGCGGGAGCACGATCTCGTCCCAGCCCTGGCCGACGGGAAACCCGCTATCGTCGAAAAAACCGCCGCCGCCAGCCTGGGCGAAGCCCAGCAACGGCACCGAGGAGGGCGCGCGCAACCCGCTCGCGCCGGCGCCGGGACCCGGCATGGCGGTCAGGAATTCCTCGATCGTCGAACTGGTGGCGGCCATGATCTTGGAGATCGACTCGGTCGAGGGCCAGCGCGGCCGCCCATCGACGCTGTTCCGCTTCGACTTGTTGAATGTCGTTGGGTCGAGGCCGGCCTTCTTGGCCAGGCCGGACGGCGACAGCCGGTGCCGCTTGGCAAGGGTATCTATCGCTGCCCAGATGCGCTCATGCGATAACATCGTGACCGTCCGTCGTTCCAAGAATGGAGGAATATATACCTCCGAGGCCCCTTGTGTAGTGGCCGCCACTCAGCTTGTCCAGTGGCGGGATTCGTTGCCAACCACGTTTCGGCGCTGGCGCTACTCGCCGATCCGCAGCGGCCGGCGTCCGCTGTCCAACGCATGCTCCAGATCATCGATGCGGTCCTGGCCGAAGAACGGCTCGCCGGAGAGGACATAGCCGGGAACGCCCGGAATGCCGGCCGCGACCGCAGCATCGGCATTGGCCTTGCGGATGGCGGCGGATTCCGGTGCCTGGGCCTTCGCCATGACCGTCGCGGCGTCGAAGCCGAGCTTTTTCAGATAGGCCTCGATCTGCACGCGGTCGGCGATGTCCTCGTCGCGGACCCAGACACCGGTGAACACCTTCTCGACGAAATCGATCGGGTTCTCGCCCAGCGCGATCAGCGCGACCGCGCAGAGGTCGGCGAAGGAGGCATCGACCGGGAAGAACCGGGGCTCGACATTGAAGGGCAGCTCGCGGCGCTGCGCCACCCGCTGCAGGTCGATCCGCCGGTAGTCCTGGCGGATCTTCGGCCGCTTGGCGATCGGGACCTGGCCCGATACCGCCCAGACGGCCGCGAGATCGACCGGGATGAGATTGAGCTTGGCATTGTGCCGGCCGGCGACGGAGCGAATTTCCTCGTGCCCGAGATAGGCGTAGGGAGAGGAGGAGCTGTAATAATAATCGATCGTCATCGGTCGCTCCTCGTTGCCGGTCAATCTGCTCGCCTTATCCCTCCGAGGGCCGTGACAGCAAGCGTTTCCTCCAGGAACCTCGGCGGAATTATGGCATTGTTGTGGAGCGTTCCGCGGTGTGCTCTGTGGGCAATGCGCTGCTGGCGCTCGTGCGAGAGACGCACCGAAACAGGACAGTAACAGATCATGAGCCTTCGTTTCGCCACCAGCACCAGCGAGGAAATGCGCCGGCGGGCGAGCGAGCCCGGCCGGGGGCGGGATGCCGCCCATCCGACGGCAATTCCGTGGAAGGGCTGGAAGGACGTCCTCGTCCGGCTCTACGTCTCGTTCTTCGAGGATCGCGTGCTGCTAATCGCGGCGGGCGCCACCTTCTATCTGCTGCTCGCGCTGTTCCCCGCCTTCGCCGTGTTCGTCTCCGCTTACGGCTTTGTCGCCGATCCCTCGACCATTTCCGAGCACATCGCCTTCATCGGGCAGTTCCTGCCGCAGGCGGGCACCGAACTCCTGCAGAACCAGTTGGAGACGCTGGTCAGCCAGGACCCGGCCTCGCTGTCGCGGGGCTTCATCATCGGTCTCGCGGTCGCGCTGTGGAGCGCGAACAACGGCATCAAGACGCTCTTCGAGGCGATGAATGTCGCCTACGGCGAGCAGGAGCAGCGTGGTTTCATCAAGCTCAACCTCGTCGCCTTCTGCTTCACCCTCGGCGCCGTGGTCATCGGTATCATGCTGATCGTCACCGTCGGCGTCGTCCCAGTGATCATGAAGATCTTCGGCCTGTCGAGCTTCAGCGACGTGCTGATCGCCTCGCTGCGCTGGCCCGTGGTGTTCGCGCTGATCGTCGGCTCCATCGCCATGATTTACCGCTACGGCCCCAGCCGGAACCGTGCCCGCTGGAGCTGGGTCTTTCTCGGGGCGCTGCTGACGGCCGTGGTCTGGCTGGCCGCCTCGATCGCCTTCTCCTGGTATCTCCAGAACTTCGCCAACTACGGCGCGACCTACGGCTCGCTCGGCGCCGTCATCGGCTTCATGATGTGGGTCTGGGTGTCCTCGACGATCTTCATTATCGGCGCCGAGATCAACGCCGAACTCGAGCACCAGACCGCGCTCGACACGACGGACCTGCCGGCAAAGCCGCTGGGCGAGCGCGGGGCGCGGGTGGCCGATACCATCGGCAAGAGCGCCTCTCGGGGAAAGCCGGCGACCAGCGAGAAACGCGGGCTCTTCCGCCGGGTCCGCAAGACGCAGAGCGTCTGAGCTTCTGATCCAGTCTACGGGTGGGAGCCGTCGCGTTCAGGCACAGAATGCAATGCGGACCGCGAGAGCACCTCTGTGCGTCTTTTCGTACGCACTGCTAATCAGCCTTGGTTTCCGATACGGCCGAGATGCGTGTGCGAAAACCCCTCTGACGATTTCAGCCCGTATCCAAGCATGCGGTCGAAACCGGAATGGGCAAGCCAGAGGGCGCCTACGACGGTGATAGCCGGGCTCGCCGTCATCAACCCGAAAGCGAGCAGAGCCGCCCCCCATCCGTAGATGTGCGTCAGGTTGTAGCCAAACGCCCCCATCCTCGGCCCGAACAGGTATGAGGCAAAGCTGAGGTCCGGTACGAAGAACCACAAGACCGCCGCCCACCAGGATATCCCGTCGGCGAAATGCCAGCACAACGCTATGCCAGCCGCAAAAATCAATGCGCCCTCAAGCCGCTGCCATAAAACGAGTTCTGCCAGAGGATCGGCCCCTTATTCGTAAGGACGGGTTATTCCTTTCCGAGGGGGTGATCAAGATCGCTGCGGCGGGGTGCATTGAACAGAAGGCATCCCACCGGCAATCCGGCGCCTACGCCGCCTGGGTTTCCTGGACCGGCGCAAAGCGGCCGTAGAAGCTGTCGCCCTTGGCGACCATGTCGCGGAGCAGCGGCGTCGGGGCAAAATGCGTGCCGTACTTCGCCGCCAGCCGTTCGCAAAGGGCCACGAAAGTCTTTGCACCCATGCCGTCGATGTAGGAGATCATCCCGCCGGTATAGGGCGCGAAGCCGAGGCCGAGGATCGAGCCGACGTCGGCCTCGCGTGGATCGGTCACGACGCCTTCCTCCATGGTCCGTGCGGCCTCCAGCGCCATGGTGACGAGGAACCGCTGCTTCAGCTCGGGGAAGTCGACGTCTTCCACCTTCTTCTGCGGGTAGAGCGCCTTCAGGCCTGGCCACAGGCTCTTCTTGGCCGGCTTGGCGGGATAGTCGTAGAAGCCCTTGCCGTTCTTGCGGCCGAGCCGGCCCTCGTCGTCGACCATCCTGTTGATCAGCGCGAAGTGCGCCGGGTTGACCGCGGCTTCGCCCTCGTCGCGGATCGTCGCCTTCATGATCTTCTGCGCGAGGTCGACAGCCGTCTCGTCGTTCAGGGCGAGCGGGCCGACGGGCATGCCGGCGAACTTCGCCGCGTTCTCGATCATCGTCGCGGGGACGCCCTCGATCAGCATGTCGTAGGCTTCCGAGATGTAGCGCAGGAAGCAGCGGTTGACGAAGAAGCCGCGGGTATCGTTGACGACGATCGGGGTCTTCTTGATCACCCGGACATAGTCGAGCGCTGCGGCCAGTGCCGTCTCGCCGGTCTTTTCGCCCATGATTACCTCGGTCAGCATCATCTTGTCGACCGGCGAGAAGAAGTGGATGCCGATGAAGCGCGTCTGGTCCGGGAAGGCCTCGGCGAGCGAGGTGATCGGGATCGTCGAGGTGTTGGACGCGAAGATCGCGCCCGGCTTCAGCACGGCGGCGATCTTACGGGTGACCTCTGCCTTGACCTCGCGGTCCTCGAACACCGCCTCGACCACGAGGTCGGCCTCGGCGAGTGCCGCATAGTCCGGCGTCGGCGTGATCAGGCCGAGCAGCGTTGCCGCCTCGTCCTTGGTGGCGCGACCCTGGCCGACCAGCTTCTCGATCAGGCCCTGGCTGTGCGCCTTGCCCTTGTCGGCGGCTTCCTGGTCGCGGTCGACGAGGATGACCTTCAAACCCGCCTTGGCGGTGACATAGGCGATGCTGGCACCCATGAAGCCGGCCCCGACGACGCCGATTGTCTTCAGGGTCTGCGGGGCAACCGACTTCGGACGGCGGGCGCCCTTGTTCAGCTCCTGCAGCGAAACGAAGAGCGAGCGGATCATCATCGCTGCTTCCGTCGTCTGCAGCACGTTGGTGAACCAGCGCTGCTCGACCTTCAGCGCCTGGTCGATCGGCAGCAGCAGCCCCTCGTAGACGCATTTCACGATGGCACGGGCACCGGGATAGTTGTCCGAGGTCTCCTTGCGGTAGAGCGAGGAAACGGCCGGCCAGAGCTGCGCGCCTTGCGCCGAGTAGACCGGGCCGTTCGGCAGCTTGAAGCCTTTCTGGTCCCAGGCTTTCACCGGCGAGAGGCCGGCCTTCAGCATCTCCTTGGCCTTGGCGACGAGATCCGCCTGCGGCACGACCTCGTCGATCAGCTTCATCGCCTTCGCCTTCGAAGCCGAGAGCGTCTCGCCCTTCAAGAGCATCTGCAGCGCCGACTGGGTGTCGGTCATCCGCGGCACGCGCTGGGTGCCGCCGGCGCCGGGGAAGAGGCCGACCTTCACCTCCGGCAAGCCCATCTTCGCCGTAGTGGCGGCGACCCGCCCATGGCAGGCCAGCGCCAGCTCGAAGCCGCCGCCCATGCAGGTGCCGTTGATCGCCGCGACCCACGGCTTTCCCGCGGTCTCGAGCTTGCGGTAGATCAACGACATGCGGCCCGCGCGCTCGAACAGCTCGGCGATCGCCCCCTCGGGATCAGCCGCCTTCTTCGCCTCGAACTGCTCGAACATGCCGCGCAGCATCTTGAGGTCCGCGCCGCCGGTGAAGCTGCCCTCCTTGCCCGACGTGATCACCACGCCCTTGACCGTGGCATCGCCAGCAAAGCGGTCGATCAACGCGTCGAGCTCGCCCATCACCTCCTCGGTGAAAACGTTCATCGAGTGGTCCGGCATGTCCCAGGTGACGAGGGCGATGCCGTCGCTATCGGTCTCGGTGGTGAAGTTCGTCATGTGTCTCTCCCTGCGTGTTGCCACGCCCGCTGTTCGCTAGAAGCCCGTGCCGTCCCGCTATCCCGCTGGGAAAACCTAGACGCGCTCGATGATCGTCGCGGTGCCCATGCCGGCGCCGATGCAGAGCGTGACCAGCGCCGTGGTCTTGTTGGTGCGCTCCAGTTCGTCGAGCACCGTGCCGAGGATGATGGCGCCGGTCGCACCCAGCGGATGGCCCATGGCGATCGCGCCGCCGTTGACGTTCATCTTCGCGTGGTCGATGTCGAAGGCCTGCATGTAGCGCAGCACCACGGCGGCAAAGGCCTCGTTCAGCTCGAACAGGTCAATGTCGGCGAGCGTCATGCCGGTGCGGGCCAGCAGCTTCTGCGTGACGTCGACCGGGCCGGTCAGCATCAGCGCCGGGTCGGAGCCGATATTGGCGAAGGAATGGATGCGCGCGCGGGGGCGGGCGCCAAGGATCTCGCCGCCCTCCTTGGAGCCGAGGAGAACACCGGCGGCGCCGTCGACGATGCCGGAGGAGTTGCCGGCATGGTGGACATGGTTGATCGCCTCGATCTCGGGATGCGCCTGGATACCGACGGCGTCATAGCCGCCCATCTCGCCGGGCATGGCGAACGATGGGTTGAGCGCGCCCAGCGACTGCATGTCGGTCGCGGGGCGCATGTGCTCGTCCCGGGCGAGGATGACGAGGCCGTTCTGGTCCTTGACCGGCACGACGGACCTGTCGAAGCGGCCTTCCGACCAGGCGGTCGCCGCCCGCTTCTGGCTCTCGACGGCATAGGCGTCGACGTCGTCGCGGCTGAAGCCGTATTTGGTGGCGATGAGGTCGGCCGAGACCCCCTGTGGCATGAAGTAGGAGGGGATGCCGACCGAAGGGTCCATGAACCAGGCGCCGCCGGCCATGCCCATGCCGATGCGCGACATGGACTCGACGCCGCCGGCGATGACGAGGTCGTGCGCGCCTTGGACGATACCACCGGCGGCGATGTTCACCGCGTCCAGCCCCGACGCGCAGAAGCGCGAGATCTGCATGCCCGGCGCCTTGACGTCGTAGCCGGCCTCGAAGGCGGACGCGCGGGGGATCACCGCGCCGGCCTCGCCGACCGGATCGACGCAGCCATAGATGATGTCGTCGACCTTCGACGTGTCCATGCCGTTGCGGTCGCGCAGCGCCTCCAGCACCTTGGCGCCGAGCCGGACCGCCGGCACCTCGTGCAGCGCGCCGTCCTTCTTGCCGCGGCCGCGCGGGGTGCGGACGTGATCGTAGATGTAAGCTTCGGCCATGTTGGAGCCTCCCGGGCTGATGGGCTGTGCCGCAGGCCTGCCCGCGGCTTCTGACTAAGCCGCCTCGACGACGAGGCGTAGCTTGCGGCCGAGCACCGCAAGCGCATTTTCGAGATCGGCGACGGTATCGGGATGGTCTGAATCAAGGAGCGCGTCCAACTGCCAGGACTTCAGCCCGGACAAACTTTGAAACGCTTCCTTTGACAAACCGGCGCGCCGAAATTCTTCGATGAAGGCGATCTTCAGAAGGTCGTCGGCGTGCGGGGACACCATGATGTCTCCCTTCGCGCCGCATGTCGGCAACTCACGGCCGAAAGCCATATAACCGCGCAACGCCAGTCCCAGGGCTTCGGCCGCAGCGCGCAGTGTTTCGGCTCGGTCACTCCCGAACGTTATCGCCTCCGGCACGTCGGGAAAGGTGGCGTTGACGCCGCCGTCCGGATCGTCGGTGAGAATGGCGAGGTAGCGGTAATCATGCATGGCCGTCCTCCAGTCCCAGTTGCTTGCGGAGGGTCCGCACCATCGTCGGGGTCAGTTCGCCGCTCTGGATCGTCGTAAACCGCGCACCGAGATGCACCCGATAATGGCTACCCTTGCCACTTCCTTCAATGATCCGGAAATCCAGACCCAGTCGTCGCGCTTCTTTTCGCAGTTCCCGCAGGAAAGCCTCGCGCTTCACCGCACGGAGCTCCCGCGCGGCGCCCTCTAGAACGCCTCCGCGTCCAGCGCCATCATCGTGTCCGCACCGGACTGGATGCGGGCCAGATGCGCTGCGGTCTCGGGCATCAGGCGCTCCATGAAGAAGCTGGCTGTGACGAGCTTCTTCTCCATGAAGGCCGCGTCGCCTTCACCGGCCGCAAGCTTGTCCTGCGCCGTCTTCGCCATGCGGCCCCACATGTAGCCGAGTGCGACGAGGCCGAAGAGGTGCATGTAGTCGGTCGAGGCGGCACCGGCATTGTCGGGCTTCATCATGGCGTTCTGCATCAGCCACATCGTCGCCTGCTGCAAATCCTTCGAGCCCTTGTGGATGCCCTTCGTGAACGGGGCCATCTTTTCGTCCGAGCGGTGTTCCTCGCAGAACGCGCCGACCTCCGCGAAGAACGCCTGGATCGCCCGGCCGCCGTTCAGCGCGAGCTTCCGGCCGACGAGGTCGAGCGCCTGGATGCCGTTGGCGCCCTCGTAGATCTGGGCAATGCGGGCATCGCGCACGAACTGCTCCATACCCCATTCCTGGATATAGCCGTGCCCGCCATAGACCTGCTGTGCCATCACGGCATTGTCGAAACCCTTGTCGGTCAGGACGCCCTTGATCACCGGGGTCATCAGGCCCATCCAGTCGTCTGCGGCCTCGCGCTCCTTCTCGTCCTCGGCGCGATGCGAGAGGTCACCCTTCAGCGCCGTCCACAGCACCAGCGCCCGGCCGGCCTCGTTGACCGAGCGGATGGTCATCAGGATGCGGCGGATGTCGGGGTGGACGATGATCGGGTCGGCCTTTTTCTCCGGCGCCTTGGTGCCCGAGAGCGAGCGGCCCTGAATGCGGTCCCGGGCGTAGACGACGGCATTCTGGTAGGCGATCTCGGAGATGGCGAGGCCCTGGATGCCGACGCCGAGCCGCGCCTCGTTCATCATCGTGAACATCGCCCGGAGGCCCTTGTCGGCGTCGCCGATGAGAAAGCCGGTGGCGCCGTCGTAGTTCATCACGCAGGTGGCGTTGCCGTGGATGCCCATCTTCTCCTCGATGGAGCCGCAGGAGACACCATTCCGCACGCCGGACTTGCCCTCGGCATCGAGCACGAACTTCGGGACGATGAACAGCGAGATGCCCTTGGTGCCCTCCGGCGATCCCTCGATGCGGGCGAGGACGAGGTGGACGATGTTCTCCGAGAGGTCATGTTCGCCGGCCGAGATGAAGATCTTTTGTCCGGAGATCGAATAGCTGCCGTCGCCGTTCGGAACGGCCTTGGTCCGGAGCAGACCGAGATCGGTGCCGCAATGCGGCTCCGTCAGGTTCATCGTGCCGGTCCAGATGCCGTCGATCATGTGGGGTAGATAGGCGCGCTTCTGCTCGTCCGTGCCGTGGATGGTAATCGCCGCGATCGCGCCGGCGGTGAGGCCGGGATACATCGCAAACGCCATGTTGGCCGAGGACATGAACTCGTTGACGGCCGCCGACAGCGTGTGTGGCAGGCCTTGGCCGCCGTACTCAACTTCAGCCGACAGACCGCCCCAGCCACCTTCCCGGAAGGTCGCGTACGCTTGCTTGAAGCCCGCAGGCGTCGTCACCGAGCCGTCGGCATGCCGGGTGCAGCCCTCGCGGTCGCCGACCTGGTTCAGCGGATGGAAGACTTCGGAGGCGACGCGCCCGGCCTCGCCAAGAATGGCCTCGACGATATCGGGCGAAGCGTCGGCAAAGCCCGGGAGGTTCGAATGCCGATCGATGCCAAGAACGTCGTTCAGCACGAAGAGCGTATCTGCGACGGGAGCCTGGTAGACCGGCATGCTTGTCCTCCTCCAAGGCGCAAACTTTGACGTTTACGTCAACGTGCAAGACATACCGTTTCGGGCGGGCGCTTTCAAGGGCGGCTTGGAAAAGCAAGCTGGCGAGGATCACGGGACGAAACGCCGGGCAGCGCGGCATGCCAGATGCACGGCTGTGCGCAGTGCGGCTGCGGGAATGACCGACTTGTGCTCCGATGGTCCGTGACAGCGCCTGCCGCAGCCTCTATCGACCCGGAGGGCTTTCGGTCGCACTTGCTTTGAAAAGCAAAGCGGATTCGACTGGGCCCCGACGAATCAACGGATATGCGACAGCGGATGAATGCGATCCTGCGCCGGATGCGGCAGGCGGAGTGCGAGGGAATCGAGACATCGCTGAACGGCGGTGCGCTGGTCTGCGACCCCTCCGGCGTGATCTTTGCGCCGGCGGAAAGCCTGCTCGTCGTCTCCGACCTGCACCTCGAAAAGGGGGCAGCCTTCGCGCGCCGCGGCATGATGCTGCCGCCCTACGACACGGCGGCGACGCTTGAGCTGCTGGGTCTTGCGCTGGAGCGCTACCAGCCCAAACGCGTCGTCTGCCTCGGCGACAGTTTTCACGATCGGCACGGCGCTGCCTTCATGCCCGCGAAGTATCGCGAGGTGCTGGTGAGCCTGATGGCCGGACGCGAATGGATCTGGATCTCGGGCAACCACGATCCCGAGCCGCCGGCCTTTGTCGGCGGAGAAACGCTGGAATGCGTCACCATCGGTGCCTGGACGTTCCGGCACGAGCCGAGCGCCGGTCATGTGCCGGGCGAGATCGCCGGCCATTTGCATCCCGTCGCCCGCGTCGGCGGCGGTGGCCGCAGCGTGCGCGGGGCCTGCTTTGCCTCGGACGGCGAGCGGATGATCATGCCGTCCTTCGGCGTCAACACCGGCGGCCTGAACGTTCTCGATCGGGCGTTTCACGGACTGTTCCGGGCCGGCTGCGCGAAGGCCTACGTGATCGGCATCCGCAGCATCTACCCCATCGCTTTTTCGAGCCTCTGCCGCTGAGAGGTCAGAGCGCCGCGCATCCAATTGGATGCACAGAGGACGCTCTATCGTTTTGAATTTGGAGCATCTTTCCTTGATTGGGTAAGTCTACCCAATCGCAAGATGCTCTAGTAGGTCGAGACGAACGCGACGATCATGCAGAGGACGACGACGGCCGTCAGGACGATCCGAAGTGTCCGGAACGCTTCCGGCAGCTTGCCACGCTGGATCGCCGTCACGTCCCAGATGCCCTGCGCCAGGAAACCGACGCCGAGCGCTGCGAACAGCCAGGGCACCGGCAGGAACAGGCAGATCCACGCAAACAGCGAGGGCAGGACGGAGAGCGCGAGCGTTAGCCGTCCACGGCTGGCGCGCATCAGCGAAGCGCCCCAGCGGATGCCGCCTAGGAAGGACAGGATCACCGCGCCATAACCCGACAACGCCTTGACCAGCAGGTCGAAGGCGATGAAGGCGGTTCCGGCATAGGCCAGCAGGCCGCTCATGACGATGAACGGGATCAGGCCCCCAAGGCCAAGGATCCAGAGCATCCGGCTCTTGGCCGGCGCGGTGTCGTCGTCGGCGATAAGCGTCATGGCATCAGTCCCGTTTGAAGATCACCCGGCCAAGCCAGCCGGTCACCATGGCCAGCGCCACCGCGAACACGCCGTAAAGAACGCCGTAGCGGACCGCAAGGTTGGATACCGTCGTCTCGAAACCGGATTTCACCACCCAGAGCTTCTCGTCGCGCTCGCGCAGGAAGACGCCGTTGCGGAACAGGAAGGCGCGCGCCGTGTGCAGCCCCACCGGCAGGTCTGCGGGCAGTGCGAGGTCGGCACGAAACAGCGTCGGGCTGACGAACTCGACGGCGCCGAAGGACTGCGCGTAGAGGCCGCGGCTGATCCGGATGCGGCGGAGGGCCGTCGCGTATTCGTCGCGGTTGGGCGAGTTGACCAGCGGGTCGCGGCCGACGTCGGTGCGCAGGTTGTCGATGCCGATGGACAACTGCTCCAGCGTCTTCTGCGGGGCGACGTCGTTCAACTGGCGGGTCGAGGCCAACGTGTAGGAGGCCGGCGCACTGGAGAAGCTCTCTGAGCCGCGGTTGATCCAGAGGCCGAGCACGCGTTCCTTCTCGCGCACTACCAGCGGCGTCTTCGGGCCTTCCAGCGCGACGATGATGTCGTAGCCGCCCTGTCGCAGCACCCGGCCATCGGCATTGTCGAGCGCGCCGAAGACCACCAGCCGGGCGCCGCTGAAGTTGGAGGCGATGACGATCTGCTCGGTCGAGAGTCCGATCTCGAAGGTCTCGGGAAGACCTGCCGCTGCGGCGGACTTGCCGGGTTCGGGCAGCGATTGCGGCACGAATTTCGGCGTGGTGCGAATGGTGATCTCGGGTGATGAAGGGCTGCTGACCGGCGGCGCTCCGGGCGCCCGCGCGGCTGGCGGCGGCGCCGTCGACGGGGCCGGCGTCTGGGCATCCGCAAGGGTCGAAGGCAGCAGCAGGACCGTGAGCGTGAGAAGCGCCTTGCCGACCACCGGACGCATCATTTCACCTCGCCGCTCGGCAGGCTGATCGAGTATATGTCGCCGGGACCGACGATGAGTTCGCCGCCGAGGCGGGCGCAGACGGCGAGGACGAGGATCGCCAGGAGTGCCCGCAGTTGCTCGCCGCGCAGCTTGCGGCCGGCCTGGGCGCCGAACTGCGCGCCGACGACGCCGCCGACCATCAGGAGGAAGGCCAGCACGACGTCGACCGTCGTGTTGGTCGCCGCTTGCAGGACGGTGGAGATGGCTGCCGTGAAGATGATCTGGAACAGCGAGGTGCCGATGACGACGTTCGTCGGCACGCGCAGCAGATAGATCATCGCCGGCACCATGATGAAACCGCCGCCGACGCCCATCACCGCGCCGAGAATGCCGATGGCGAAGCCGAGTCCGAGCACCGGGATGATCGAGACGTAGAGCTTGGAGCGCTGGAAGCGCATCTTCAGCGGCAGCTTGTTGACCCAGTTGTTGCGGCTATGCCCCGCCACCTCGCCGGAGCCGCCGGCGCCGACCCGGCGCATGGCGTTGATGCTCTCGACCAGCATCAGCCCGCCGACCGTTCCAAGCATCACGACGTAGAGGATCGAGACGACGAGATCGAGCTGGCCGATCCGTCGGAGGATGGTGAAGATCGCAACGCCCACGACCGAGCCGAGCGCACCGCCGATCAGCAGCATGCTGCCGAGCTTGAGGTCGATCGTGCCGCGCTTGTAGTGCGCGAGCGCTCCCGAGAAGGACGCGGCGATCACCTGGTTGCCGCCGGTGGCGACCGCGACCGCAGGGGGAATGTTATAAAAGATCAGGAGCGGGGTGATGAGGAAGCCGCCGCCGACCCCGAACATGCCCGACAAAAAGCCGACGGCGGCTCCCATGCCGATAATGACCAGCATGTTCACGGAGATCTCGGCAATCGGCAGGTAAAGGTTCAAGGGCACGGTCTCGGTGCTTTGCCGCAATGCGACAAAGGGGCCAGACCGTCTTGGCCTGACCCCTTCCACATGTCAATTTCCCGCCAGTCTTTCGCGCCCCCAAAGGGTTAACCGGGCGCTCCTGCGCCTCAACCGTTCTTGCGCGCCAGCAGCGCCCGGATCAGCGGCTCGTCGATCTTGCCGGTGGCATCGAGGCCGGCTTCCTTCTGGAACTTGGAGATGGCGCTGACGGTCTTGCCGCCGAGCACGCCGTCGGGTGTTCCGGCATCGTAGCCGAGCTTGGAGAGGATCGCCTGGATGTTGCGCACGGCGCGCTTCATGTCGACGGAGGCGGTCTTCTCCGCCTTCAGCTCGGTCCATTCCTGCGGCACTTCCACCGTGTTGGCCCGCTCGTTGCGCTCCATCGGCGTCCAGGCGACGACTGCGGCGTCCGCCGCCTTGCGCTCGTCCGCCGACAGCGATGCCCCGATCTCGTTCTGCTTGGACTCGGCATCCTTGTCGCCGGCCGCCGCCACGATGGCGAACCACTTGTAGGACTGGACGAGGCTCTGCTCGACGCCCGAGCCGCGGGCGTAGAGGATGCCGAGGTTGTACTGGCTGTCGCGCATGCCGTAGTCGGCGGCTTTCTCGAACCAGGTGGCCGCGGTCTCCGGATCCGACTTGCCCTCGATGCCGGTGGCGTAGAGGACGGCCAGGTTGTGCATGGCGCGAATGTTGCCCTGCTTGGCGGCGAGGAGATACCAGTCGCGGGCGGCGCCGGTGTCGCGGGTGACGCCGTTGCCCTTCTCGAACAGCGTGCCGAGGCTGTACTGCGCCGGCGCGAAGCCGTTGCGGGCACCCTGCGCGAACCAGTTCAGCGCGGCGGCGGCGTCTGGCTCGGCACCGCGGCCTTCGAGCAGCCGCAGCCCGATCTCGAACTGCGCCATCGGATCCGCCTTTCCGGCGGCTTCGATCAGCGCGGGGGCGGTGATGCTGGCCGGCAGGGCAGGAGCGGCGCCGCTGGCCGAGGCCGGCAGCTTGGCGATGGCCGAGGCGAGGATGATCTGGGGATCGCTGCTGCCGGTCATTTCGGTCTTGCCGGATGCTGGCACCGTCGCTCCTGTGTCGGCCGTTTCCTGCGGGGCCACGGTGGCGGCCGCAGGATAGCTGACCGTCGCCGCGCTGCGGGCGGAAGGGGAAGCGGAGGCGCGGGCGCTGACGGTCGGTGCCAGCGGTGCAGCCATCGCCTCGGGTTGTGCTGCGACCGAGGCGGTCTCGATCGTGTCGGAAGAGCCAGCGGTCGGGGCGGTAGCGGAAGAGGGTGTCTCGACGATGGCGGCCTGCATCGACGTCTGCGCGGGCGCGGCATTGCTTTCGATGCGAACGCCTTCGCCAGATCCATAATTGTCCATCAGCGTCTTTCCGACAGGCAGCGCGGCCAGCGCGGCCAGCACCGCGACGACACCGGTGAGGATGGTCTTGCGGCGGCGGGCGATGCGCTGCACCAGCGACAGCTTGTCGCTGGCAGCGCCGATGCCGCCGGCCGGCGAGCGCAGCATCTCGGCCTCGGCGACAGCAGCCTGTGCCGCACGCCGGGCGGCGGCGCGGGTCTCGGCCTCGCCCGTCGGCTCATTGGTGCCTTCGAGCTTGCTGCGCTGCTGCAGGCGCACGCGTTCCAGGAGGGCGCCGATGTCGGGCGCGCCCGAGCCCGGCTCCAGCGGCCGGTTGACCTCGCTCCGGTCGATCATGTCGGACGCGTCGATCGACGGCGCGGAAACCTGTTCCAGCGAACGATCGTCGGCGGTGCCGGCCGAGAAGCCGACCGTGCGCTCGGCGACGATCGTCTCGGACGCTTCCTGGTGGTGCGCCCGCAGCGGCTGCATCGGGGAGCTGCGCAAGCCGGCGGGCTCGCGGCTCTCTGCCGCAAGGTCGAGGCTTGCCGCTGCCTTGTGCGCGGCGACGCGGTCATGCCGGGCGTCCTCGAGGTCGTCTTCGCTCTCAGCCTTGCCGCTGATATCGGTCTCGATCTGCTCCAGCCGGTCGACGATCTTCAGGAGCGTGGCGTGGACGGCCTCGAACACCTTGTTGGAGCGATCGTCGGTCTCGCGCGACAGGGCTTCCAGCGACCGCAGGTTCTCCGACAACTGAGCGACGTGCTCGCCCTGGCGGCGGTCACCGGCGGCCTGCATGCGCAAGGCGGTCTCGTCGGCGGCCTCGCGGGCGGCGATGATCAGGGCCTCGCGGTTTTCCTCCATCCGCTGCTCGACGGCGGCAAGCCGGCGGTCGAACTCGATCTCGAACTCGTCCGACAGGCCGGCAGAATTGCCGAGATGCTCCGACAGGCGGGCGATCTGGGCTTCGAGCGAGCGCATCATCTCGTTGTCGGCGCGCGGCTGCACCGCGTCTTCCAGGCGCAGCGCGAGCGCCGAGAGGCGCTGCTCGATCGCCTCGGTGTCGATCCGCGGCTGCTCCATCTCGGTGAAGGCGACTTCCAGCCGGTCGGCAAGATCCGTCATCCGCTGCGCCAGCGCATCGGCGGCGGGGTTGATGGCCAGTTCCTCGACGCGGTCGGACAGCTCGGCGATGCGCAGCGACAGGACCTCAACATCGCCCTCGTCGGCAATCCGGTCGACCCGCGAGGTCAGCGTCGCGATGCGGGCTTCGATCCGCTCGATCGGGGCCATGTCCAGCATGGGCGCCGGCTGCAGCGAGGTGGCGACGATCGCGCGCGAGATCTCGTCGAGCCGCTCCTCCAGTGCCACGAAGTTCTCGAGGTCGGCTTCGTTGCTGCGGCGGGCCAGCGCGTCGACGCCGACGGTCAGGGAATGGATACGCTCCTCCAGAGGACCGATGCCAAGGCTCTGGGGCAGCCGGGCAAGGACGGTCTCGATGTCGGCCATGCGGTCGGCGAGGCGCTGGATGCTGATCTCGACTTCCTTGGAGTCGAGATGCTTCTCGATCGCGCCCCAGCGGTCGGGATCGCCGTAGACGGCTGCCGCGTCGCTCATGCCCTCGAGCTTCTCGCGCAGGCCCTCGAGTTCGTCGCGCAGATGCTGCGAGATCGCCGGATCCTGCGGTGCCGCCATGGTGGCGCCGAGGTAGCGGTCCTCGAACTCGTCCCAGCGCTTCTCGACGGCGCGGACCTGATCCTCGCTGGCAAGCGAGCGCAGCGACTCGCGCAGCCGCTCGAGCTCGTTCTTCAGATCGCTGCGGGACTCGGTCTCGCGCTCGGACTGCACCGAGAAGCGGTTCTCGAAGGCGTCCCAGCGACGGCCGACAGCCGCCAGCGTGCGCTCCTTGGCGAGCTCGCCGAAGAGGCCGCGCAACTCCTCGAGCTCGGCGCGCAGCGTGTTCAGCGTCGAGCGGTCGGCGCCTTCCTCGGTCATGCGGGCCAGCGATTGCGAGATCTCGCTCATGCCGCCGTCGATCGCTTCCGGGCTCTGCCGGGTCTCGATCATCTGGCGCAGCGCGTCGAAAGCCTCGCGCATCGCATCGAAGCGCGGGTCGCTGCGCGGCGTGCCCTCTGCCTTCATCTCCTGGCGAAGACGCTGAAGTTCCTCTGCGACCTCGGCCATCAGCGAATAGTTGCTGCCTTCGCGGCGCAGTGCCTCGACATCGCCGGCAAGCGCCTCGAAGCGCTGGCCGATGCCCGCACCGGTTCCCTGTGCGGCGATGTTGGTGTGAGCGCGCGGCTCATGCTGGCGCACCGGCGCTGCCAGATGCGGCGCCTGGTCCAGCATCTGCCGGCGCATGACGATCTCGGAAACGGCGTCCGCCAGCGTCGAGCGGCGCTTCTCGCCAACGGGCGCCGGCGCCGGCTGGCCGGCCGGAGCGGTATCGACCGTCGGGGCGAAGGAGGGCGCGACCGGGCCGGTCTCCGTCCTCGGCTTGGCTGGGGTGATCTTGGCGAGCCTGATCTCGAGCGCTTCGAGGGTCCGGCTGAGCGATGCCAGGGGCGAATGGTCGTCGTCTCTCTGTGGCAGTTTCAAAGGTGTATTCGACTTGACCATCGTCAGATCCCTTGAGGCTCTTGAGCCCGTTGACTCTCGCCACAGACAGTTTTTTGCATCGATACCCGACGAAGCCAGAAATCTTCGAACAGGGTAAACAGTCGGTTAATGACCATTACATTCTGCGGGTTTAGGACGTGAGGGAGGAGCGAAGCTGGATTGCCGCTTAAGGCAACCTGTCTTGTAAGCGCCGCAATTGCTGAGATAGTCCCGGGGACTGCCTGATTTCCCGCCCCTATCGCTCACAGGTTCTCCCGATTCCTGTCAGTGTTTCGTTCTGGACTGCTGATGAAAAAACTGACCGAAAATGAGATGAGCGACGCTCAAGCCGTCCCTCTCGACATCGACTTTCTGCTCGGGCGCACTGTCGATGAGCAGCCCCAGAAAAGTGTTTTCAAGATCGGCGACCTCGCCCGCGAGTTTGACGTGACGCTGCGGACGCTGCGCTTTTACGAGGATCGCGGCCTGCTCAATCCCGAGCGTCGCGGCACCACGCGTCTCTATTCGCGCCGTGACCGGGCGCGCCTGCGGTTGATTTTGCTGGCGAAAACACTTGGCTTCTCGCTGACGGAAGCCAAGCAGCTGATCGAGATCTATCACGAGGCCAATGGCAAGCGCCGCCAGATGGAGACTGCGCTGAACCGGTTCGAGGAGCAGCAGGAAGTGCTTCTGGAACAGAAGGAAGAGATCGATCGGTCGCTGAAGGCGATGGACGTGGCGATCGCTTTCGTGCGCGATCAGCTTCAGGCCTCCAAGGCCTGATCGGCGCGCCGGTTGCCGGCGCGCACCACAAGACGGCATCGATCAGAAGCCGGTTAACGATTCCTGGAAATCTTAACCTGCGCTGAATGAGGCACGCTCGACGCCGAGAAACTTGCCTCGAGCGGACTTTTAGTCGCGAATTTCGGGTAACGGGCCGAGGCGAATTGTAACACAGCTTTTCAGCTCAGCTCAGCGCCCGTTCGATCATCGCCGCCTCCGCCGCGACCGACAGAAGCTCGTCCTGTGCCTCGCCAACGATGCTCTCGCGCCCGGCTTCGAGCATGATCGGGACCGCCAGCGGGGAAATCTCCGGAAGGTCCTGGTGGACGATGTGGTGCTTGATGCGCGCCAGCATGTCCGACACCCGCCCGACGTCCAGAAGCCCGCTCGCCGCATCCGCCCAGGTCGCCCGCATCAGGATGTGGTCCGGCTCGTGCTGGCGCAGCACGTCGTAGACGAGATCGGCCGAGACGGTCACCTGCCGCCCGGTCTTCTCCTGTCCGGGATGCCGGCGGTCGATCAGCCCGGCGATCACCGCACACTGCCGGAAGGTCCGCTTCAGAAGGTAGGAGTCGGCCATCCAGGCATCGAGATCGTCGCCCATCATGTCCTCGTCGAAGAGCTCGTCGAGCGAGATCTTGCCTTTCGAGATCATCCCGCCGATGTCTCCGAGCCCCCAGATCGAGATGGCGTAGTCGGTGGCGACGAAGCCGAGGGGTTTGGCCCGCGCACGCTCCAGCCGGCGCGTCAGCAGCATGCCGAGCGTCTGGTGTGCCAGCCGCCCTTCGAACGGGTAGGCGACCATAAAGAACCGCCGCCCGACCGGAAACGTCTCGATCAGCAGCTGGTCGGCGCGCGGGATGATCGATTTGCGCTTCTGGATCTTCAGCCAGTCGCCGACCTGTTCGGGCAAGGCACCCCAGCGCTCGGGATCGGCGAGGATCTGCCGGACCTTCGCCGCCAGGAAGGTCGTCAGCGGAAACTTCGAGCCGGCATAGGACGGGACCTTCGCGTCGTCGGCGACGGTCTTGGTGACCAGGCAGACGTTCTCGAGAATGCCCTCGTAGCGCAGCACCTTGCCGGCGAACAGGAAGGTATCCCCGATCGACAGCGTCTCGAGAAAACCCTCCTCGATCTTGCCGAGCACCATGCCGCCGCGGCTGTTGGTGGCGCGCGTCTTCTTGCCGATCAGCCGGACATTCAGCGACTCGGCCTCGATGATGGTCCCCGAATTCATCCGGTACTGCTGGGCGACGCGCGGGTGCGCGATGCGCCAGGTGCCGTCTTCCGCGAGCTTGATCTTGGCATAGCGCTCGTAGACCTTCAGCGCGTAGCCGCCGGTCGCGACGAAGTCGATGACACGCTCGAAGGTCTCGAGATCGAGGTCGCGGTAGGGCGCAGCCGACGTCACCTCGCGGTAGAGGTCCTCGCTGCGGAAAGGCTCGGCGCAGGCCATGCCGAGCACGTGCTGCGCGAGGACGTCGAGGCCGCCGATGCGGATCGGGGGGGTGTCCTGGTGGCCGAGATAATTGGCGTCGAGCGCTGCCTGGCACTCCATGACCTCGAAGCGGTTGGCGGGAACGAGGATCGCCTTCGACGGCTCGTCCATCCGGTGGTTGGAGCGGCCGATGCGCTGGGCGAGGCGCGAGGCACCCTTCGGCGCCCCGATGTGGACGACGAGATCGACGTCGCCCCAGTCGATGCCGAGGTCCAGCGTCGAGGTCGCGACCACGGCACGCAGCTTGTTCGCCGCCATCGCCGCCTCGACACGTCGGCGCTGGCCGACGTCGAGCGAGCCGTGATGAAGCGCGATCGGCAGCGTCTCCTCGTTGATGCGCCAGAGTTCCTGGAAGAGGTTTTCCGCCTGGTTGCGGGTGTTGACGAACAGCAGCGTCGTCCGGTGCGCCTTGATGGCCTCGTAGACCTCGGGCATCGCATAGCGCGAGGTATGCCCTTGCCAGGGCACGCGCTCATTGGATTTCAGGATGGTGATCTCCGGCCGCGCGCCGCCTTCGACGGTGATGAGGTCGGACAGCGGCGACGTCCCCGGCGACTGTGCGACAAGCCAGGCCCTCAGATCGTCCGGCTCGGCGACGGTGGCGGATAGGCCGATCGTTTGCAGATGGGGCTGCAGCATGCGCAGCCGCGCCAGCCCAAGCGACAGCAGCTCCCCGCGTTTCGAGGTGACGAGCGAATGCAGCTCGTCGAAGATGACGTAGCGCAGGTCCGAAAAGAAGCTGCGCGCGTCCTTCGAGGCGATCAGCAATGCCAGCTGCTCGGGCGTCGTCAGCAGGATGTCCGGCGGCTTCAGCTTCTGGCGCTGCCGCTTCGACTGGCTGGTATCGCCGGTGCGCGTCTCCAGCGTCACCGCGATGCCGATCTCGGCCACCGGCTTCTGCAGGTTTCGCTCGATGTCGGTGGCGAGCGCCTTCAGCGGCGAGATGTAGAGCGTATGGATGCCGCGTGAGCGCGTGCCGGGCTTCGGCTTGCCGCGCCGGGTGATGTCGACGAGCGCCGGCAGGAAGCCCGCAAGCGTCTTGCCGGCTCCCGTCGGGGCGATCAACAGCACGGAGGCGCCGGCCTCGGCCCGTTGCAGGAGGTCCAGCTGGTGCGGCCGCGGCACCCAGCCTTTCGCCGTGAACCAGGCTTGAAAAGCTTCCGGAAAATCTGCGGCGAGGGGGAGGGGGGAAGGGCTGCTCACCCGGGAAGAGGTAAGCCGGCCGCTGCGCCGCGCAAGGCGCCTACATCGCGATATAGCGGTCGGCGCGGTGATTGATCGCCAGAAAGAGGTTCAGCACGATGACGCCGAGGATGGAAAAGGCGATCGCGACGGGGTCGGCGACGGTAAAGGACAGCGCCAGCACCAGAAGGTCGATCGACAGCTGCGTCAGCCCGGCACGCCATTTGAAGCGGTCCTGCAGGTAGATCGCAAGGATCCCGACGCCGCCGAGGCTCGCCCGGTGGCGGAACAGCGCGAGCAGCCCAAAGCCCATCAGGAGGCCGCCGAGAACGGCGCCGGTCGTGCGGTCGATCGGGCCGAAGGCGAGGAGCGCGGGCTGCACCGCTGTCATCAGGGAGAGCATGGCGACGCCGATGAAGGTCTTGACGGTGAACGCCCAGCCCATGCGCTGGATGGCGAGGATGTAGAAGGGAAGGTTGATCAGGAAGAAGAGCAGGCCGAAATTCCAGCCGGTCGCATAGTGCAGGATGAAGGCGAGGCCCGCAGTGCCGCCGGTGAGGAAGCCGAGATGCGCGAGGATGGCGATGCCGAGGGCGGTCAGCACCGTGCCGGTGAAGATCGCCTGCGCGTCCTCGAGCGGCGTGTGCCGCGTCGCCGTCGCCTGCCAGTTGCCGAACAGGCCGCGCCGGCGATCGGCCTTTTCGTTGAACGGCATGGGCAGGGCTCCGGATTGCTGCAATGCAATATTTACTATTGAAGGCCGTCAGCTGCCTTCGTCAATGGCCGTGCTCTGCCGGTCTCCTGTGCATTTCGCGCTCAGTCGCCACCAGGTCGAGGCCGACGTCATGCGCCTCGACCGGCACCGCCGCGACCTCCTGTGCCGCGAAGGCAAGGCCGACGAGCAGGGGTGTGATGCCCTTGGCCCGCAGCGCCTCGATCGCCCGGTCGTAGAAGCCGCGGCCGTAGCCCATCCGGTGGCACTGTGCGTCGAAGGCCGCCATCGGCACCAGCATGATCTTGGGGTCTAGGACCGCAGCCTCCGGTCCGGGCGCGAGGGTCCCGAAACCCTGCACGACGAGGGGCGAGTCCGGCCCGAGCTCACGGAATTGCAGCTGGCCGTCGACGATCGCGGGCACGCAAATCCTTGCACCGCGATCAGCAAGCTGCCGCATCAGCGGCTGCGGATCGAGTTCGGAGCGGATCGGCAGGAAGCCGGACACGATCGTGCCCGGCGGAAACTCCAGCATGGCGGCGACGGCGTCGGCGATGGTCAGCGATGCGGCAAGCCGGTCGGCTGGATCGAGCGCGTCACGGCGTGCAAGCACCTCGCGCCGCAACGCCGCCTTTGCCTGCCTGATCGCGTCCATGCGCACTACCCCGCCCGAGACTGGTTCAGCCCGGTTGATACGGCGGCAGATCGGAGAGGGAAAGGTCGACGAGCCACATCGGCCGATGAGATGATCGATCCCGGGAACCTACAATGTAGGTGGGCGCCATATACTCCAGCCCACGGGCCGGAACAGGGACAGCTCCCTAGGGGATGCGTAAGGCCCCGAGGAAATGTTACCCCTGTCGGACCGCGCAGCTCGCCGGCCCTTGATATAGGCGGGATCGTGGAACCCCGCCAGAGCACGAAGCTCGATTTGGCGAATATCCTTGGTCGGCAAGCTGCCCCTTGTTCCCGGGCGCTTTCGACCGACTTGTAGCGTTTGACCAAGGGCCGGTGACGGCCTCTCCGAAGGATACCCCCCGTGTCAGCCATATCTCCCCAGACGAATCCGCCGCCGGCGTCGGCGGGCGCGCCGCCCATCATCAAGATTTCGGGGCTGGCGAAGACCTACAAGTCCGGCTTCCAGGCGCTGAAGAACGTCGATCTCGAAATCCGCCGCGGCGAGATCTTCGCGCTGCTCGGACCGAACGGCGCGGGCAAGACGACGCTGATCAGCATCATCTGCGGGATCGTCACCGCGAGCCACGGCACCGTGACCGCCGACGGCCACGACATCGTCCGCGACTACCGCGCCGCCCGCGCGACGATCGGCCTCGTGCCGCAGGAACTGACCACCGACGCGTTCGAGACGGTGTTCGACACCGTCACCTTCAGCCGTGGCCTGTTCGGCAAGCCGGCCAATCCCGCCTATATCCAGAAGGTGCTGAAAGAGCTGTCCCTATGGGACAAGCGCGACGCCAAGATCATGACGCTATCCGGCGGCATGAAGCGGCGGGTGCTGATCGCCAAGGCGCTGAGCCACGAGCCGGGGATCCTCTTCCTCGACGAACCGTCGGCCGGCGTCGACGTGCAGCTGCGCCAGGAGATGTGGCAGGTGGTGCGGGGGCTGCGCGACAGCGGCGTCACGGTGATCCTGACGACCCACTACATCGAGGAGGCCGAGGAGATGGCCGACCGGATCGGCGTCATCTCGCATGGCGAGATCATCCTCGTCGAGGAAACCGCCGAGCTGATGCGCAAGCTCGGCCGCAAGCAGCTGATCCTCAGCCTCCACAAGCCGCTCGCCGCGGTGCCGCAGGAACTGGCGGGCTTCGACCTGTCGCTCGCCGAGAACGGCAGCGAGCTCGTCTACACCTATGATACCCAAGGCGAGCGCACCGGCATCACGGCGCTGCTGAAGGCGCTGGCCGATGTTTCCATCAGCTTCCGCGACCTTCGGACCAAGCAGAGTTCGCTGGAGGAAATCTTCGTCAGCCTCGTCAGGGAAGAGCGGCCATGAACGTCCACGCGATCAAAGCCATCTACCTGTTCGAGATGGCGCGCGCCCGCCGGACGGTGTTCCAAAGCATCGTCGCGCCGGTGATCTCGACCTCGCTCTACTTCGTCGTGTTCGGCGCGGCGATCGGCTCGCGCATGACCGAAATCGACGGCATCAGCTACGGCGCCTTCATCGTGCCGGGCCTGATGATGCTGTCGCTGCTGACGCAGAGCATCTCCAACGCCTCGTTCGGCATCTACTTCCCGCGCTTCTCCGGCACGATCTACGAACTGCTCTCGGCCCCGATCTCCGCCATGGAGATTACCATCGCCTATGTCGGCGCGGCGGCGACGAAGTCGATCATCCTCGGCCTGATCATCCTCGCGACCGCGACGCTGTTCGTGCCGCTGCGGATCGAGCACCCGGTCTTCATGCTGCTCTTCCTGGTGCTGACGGCGGTCACGTTCAGCCTGTTCGGCTTCATCATCGGCATCTGGGCGGATGGCTTCGAGCAGCTGCAGATCGTGCCGCTGCTGGTGATCACGCCACTGACATTCCTTGGGGGAAGCTTCTACTCGATCTCGATGCTGCCGCCGTTCTGGCAGGATGTGACCATGTTCAACCCGGTAGTCTACCTGATCTCCGGCTTCCGCTGGAGCTTCTACGGCATTTCCGACGTCGCCATCGGCGTCAGCCTCGGCATGACCGTGCTGTTCATGGCGGCCTGTCTTGCCGGCATCTTCTGGATCTTCAAGACCGGATACCGCTTCAAGTCGTAGCCCGATAATAGCGACGGCGGCCGGGGATCAGGCCCGGCCGTCGATCTTCGCCGCGACGCTCTCGATCGCCGCCGCGACCTCGTTCATGTGGGCGACGAAGCGGGTCTCGCCAGCATTCAGCCCGTTGATCGCGTCGGCGCGGTCGTTGCCGGCGTCGGCGAGCGCCTGCTCGAGCGCGGCGACCTTGCGGCGCTGCTCGGCCAGCTCGTCCGTCGCCATGATCGCCGCCATGACCACCAGGCGCTGGTCGCCGATCTCGCCAAAGCTCTTGCGCAACTCGTTGACGCGGTCGTCCACCGCGGCGGCAAGGCCGGTCAGGTGATCCTCCTCGCCCTCGGCACATGCCATGCGGAAGGTCTTTCCGTCGATCGTCACCACGACTTGCGGCATCTCAGGCCTCCTTGCGGCGTTCGAGCACGCTGCGGATCGTCTCCATCGCTGCGACGAGGCGGCGCGAGACCTCGCGGTTGGCATGCTCCAGGCGTTCGGCGCGCGACAGGCAGGTGTCGAGCTCGCCGGCGAGGCGGCTGCGGTCGGCGGTCATGCGCTGCACCTCGGCCTCGGCCTCGCGCACCAGATGCTCGCGCGCCAGCTGGCCGTCCACGGCATGGCCGAGCCGCTGCAACGCCTTGTCGAGACGGCGGGACGCGGCATCGAGCGGGCTTTCTTCGGGCATGGTGTCGGCAACTCCTCAACGCCTCACGATCCGGTCCAGCGGACGATCGTAAGTGCGGTGATTCCTGCGGCATTCGGCCCCGGCTTGCAACTGTCAAAACGGCAGCCCGGCAGATCGCGGTGGAAACCAGCCGGTCCGGAAGGCGCTCGGCGAAGCGGCGCAGGCGCAGACCAGACGCGCGTCCGTGCCCGTGCCGAAGCCGATGGGAATTCGCAGCGTCGTGGCATTATCTTGCCCTGCGGGTTTACCTCGGGGGGAATATCGCTAAGAACACCGCGTGTCCGCATGCGGCCATCGCAGACGGCGCGCTCTCTTGGGGCACCCCCATGAACGCGCCGAGAACCGGCCCGCGGATGCCCCGAGACCATGGCTGGGCAGATCCTTCTGGAGGAATGACAATGGCAGTTCGCGTCGCAATCAACGGGTTTGGCCGCATCGGCCGCAACGTCCTCCGGGCGAT
This sequence comes from Mesocryomonas fontinalis, assembly GCF_055730125.2. Classification (NCBI taxonomy): domain Bacteria; kingdom Pseudomonadati; phylum Pseudomonadota; class Alphaproteobacteria; order Hyphomicrobiales; family Aurantimonadaceae; genus Mesocryomonas; species Mesocryomonas fontinalis. Next base: position 568,617 of record NZ_JBUZWG020000001.1, read on the forward strand.
CATCGAGTCCGGTCGCACCGACATCGAGGTCGTCGGCATCAACGACCTCGGCCCGGTCGAGACCAATGCCCACCTGATCCGCTTCGATTCGGTCCATGGCCGCTTTCCGGGCACCGTGACGGTCTCGGGCGACACGATCGACGTCGGCCGCGGCCCGATCCGCGTCTCCGCCGAGCGCGACCCGAAGAACCTGCCGTGGAAGGAACTCGGCGTCGACATCGCGCTGGAGTGCACCGGCATCTTCACCGATGCCGCCAAGGCTGCCGCCCACATCGAGGCCGGCGCCAAGAAGGTGGTCATCTCCGGCCCGCTCTCGGCCTCGCCCAACGGCGAGAAGACCATTGTCTACGGCGTCAACCACGACACGCTGGTCGCCGGCGACACGATCATCTCCAACGCCTCCTGCACGACGAACTGCCTCGCGCCCGTCGCCATGGTGCTGAACGATGCCATCGGCATCGAGACCGGCTTCATGACGACCATCCATTCCTACACCGGCGACCAGCCGACGCTGGACACGATGCACAAGGATCTCTACCGCGCCCGCGCCGCGGCGCTGTCGATGATCCCGACCTCGACCGGTGCCGCCAAGGCGATCGGCCTCGTGCTGCCGGCCCTCAAGGGCAAGCTCGACGGCTCGTCGATCCGCGTGCCGACGCCGAACGTCTCGGTGGTCGACTTCAAGTTCGTCGCCAAGCGCTCGACCACGGTCGAGGAGATCCAGGGTCTCATCCGCGCCGCCGCCGACGGCCCGCTGAAGGGCATCCTCGGCTACACCGACGCGCCGAACGTCAGCCATGACTTCAACCACGACCCGCATTCGTCGGTCTTCCACATGGACCAGACCAAGGTCATGGACGGCACCTTCGTGCGCATCCTGTCCTGGTACGACAACGAGTGGGGCTTCTCGAACCGCATGTCCGACACCGCGGTCGCCTTCTCCAAGGTCTGACCTCGGCGGGCGCGTGGCGCCCGGCGGAACATCGTGAGATCCAGAACGCCCGGGGCCGTGCTCCGGGCGTTCTGCGTTTGCCAGTCGAAGCTTCGCCTTGGTCAGACGGCCTCGCCCGAAATGCCTTGCTTCGACCATTCGGCCTTGCTGCAATGCACAGACCGCTTCGACACCGCTGTTCCGGGATCAGCCCGGCACGTCGACCCGACATCCTGAAGCCAGCCCTTTGCGTCCGATCCGGATCCGAGGGGCAGACGATCGCCGTGGCCACGCCGGGAGCCGCTGCCGACGAGAAGCGAACGCCATGCACGAATCCATGTATCTCGTGATTCTGGTCGGCACGATCCTCGTGCTCGTCGCGGCGTTCTCCAGCCTTCTCGCCTTGCGCTTCGGCGCCCCCCTGCTGCTGCTCTTCCTGTCGATCGGCCTGTTTACCGGGGTCGACGGGCTAGGACTGGAGTTCGACAATGCGCAGCTGGCCTATTTCGTCGGCTCCATCGCGCTGTCGATCATCCTGTTCGATTCAGGCTTCGGCACCGAGCTGTCCTCGTTCAAGCACGCGGCAGCACCCGCACTGACGCTGGCAACGCTCGGGGTGCCGCTGACGGCGGCGATCTTCGGCACGGCCGCGTCCTACGTGCTCGACATCCCCTGGCTGGAGGGCGTTCTGCTCGGCTCGATCGTCGGCTCGACGGACGCGGCGGCGGTGTTCTTCCTGCTGCGCATCGGCGGCATCAACATCCGCGACCGCGTGCGCTCCACGCTGGAGGTGGAATCGGGCACCAACGACCCGATGGCGATCTTCCTCACCATCGCGCTGGTCGAGATCGTCGCCAAGGGTGGGGGCGCCGAGGAGATCGGCATCGAGCTCCTCGTCCTGTTCGCCCAGCAGATGGGGCTCGGCCTGGTGTTCGGTCTCGTCGGCGGATGGATGATCCGCTTTCTCGTCAACCGGCTGAAGCTCGAGCGCGGGCTGACGCCGATCTTCACCCTTGCGCTGTCTTTCCTGGTCTTTTCCGTCACCGGGGCGCTCGATGGGTCGGGGTTCCTGGCGGTCTATGTCGCCGGGCTCTATGCGGGCAACAGCAACATCCGCTCGCACGCCTCGCTGAAGCAGTTCCAGGACGGCATGACCTGGCTCGCGCAGATCATCATGTTCCTGGTGCTGGGCCTTCTCGCCACGCCGTCGCAGTTCCCCTCGATCGCGCTGCCGGCCATAGGGCTCGCCGCGTTCCTGATCTTCGTCGCGCGGCCGGTCGCGGTGTGGTTCTCGATGCTGCCGTTCGACTTCAACAGCCGCGAGACCGCCTTCATCTCCTGGGTCGGCCTGCGCGGCTCGGTGTCGATCCTTCTCGCCATCCTGCCGCTGCTGGGCGGCATCGACGAGAACCGGGTCCTGTTCAACGTCGGCTTTATCATCGTCCTGGCCTCGCTGCTGGTGCAGGGCTGGACCATCGGCTTCGTCGCGACCAAGCTTGGCCTGATCGTGCCGCCGCGGATCGGCCCGGTCGAGAAGGTCGAGCTGGAACTGCCGGGCACCGCGCACCACGAGCTTCTGTCCTACAAGGTCGTCGCCGGTAGTCCCGTCGCTCGCGGCGAGCGGGTGCCGCGCTGGGCGCGGCCGTCGCTGGTGATCCGCGACGGCAAGTCGATGCGCTACCAATATGCCGGGCGGCTTCGGGAGGGAGACTACGTCTACCTCTTCATCTCGCCGCGCTATCCCCGCCTGCTCGACCGGCTGTTCGCCCACTCGCTGGCGGTCGGCGAGGACGATGCGGAGTTCTTTGGCGAGTTCACCGTCGACCCCGCCAAGCCTGCGAAGTTCCTCGATGCCGCCTACGGGATCGGGCTCCTGCCGGAAGCTGCCGAGAAGACCATCGCCGAACTGATGACCGAGCAGCTCGGTGGCCGTGCCGAATACGGCGACCGGGTGCCGATGGGGCCGGTGGAACTCATCGTCAGGGATACCGACGGCCTCGGCAACATCGTCGATGTCGGGCTCTCGCTGGAGCCGGAAGGCGGCCGCCCGCGCATCCCGATCTTCCTCAACATCCGCGACATCGTGCGGATCGCGAAGGCCGGACTGGCGGCCCGCCGCGCCCGGCGCGAGGCCCGCGCGGCCGATCGCCTGGATGCGCTGGCGCTGGCCGAGCGCGAAGCCGAAGCCGAGGCTCAGATGGCCGAAAGTACAGCTACTGCCGAGCCGCCGGGACGCGCCTGATCGCGTACTTGCCGGCGTGGCACGCTCAGTCGCCTTCGTCCTCGTAGCCGACGAGGTGCAGCGGCTTGGCGGCGATCCCCTGCAGCGCGCACCAGCGCACCAGCGCCTCCTCGCGGCCATGGGTCACCCAGACCTCGGACGGAGCGATCTCGGTGATGGTCTCGGTCAGCTCGTCCCAGTCGCAGTGATCGGAGATGATCAGCGGCAGCTCGACGCCGCGCTGCCGGGCGCGCTGGCGAACCCGCATCCAGCCGGAGGCGAAGCACGAGACCGGATCGGGAAACCGCCGCGCCCACCGATCGGCGAAGGCCGAGGGCGGGCCGACGACGATCGCTCCGGCGAAGTCGCCCTTCTTCGCCGTCTCGGATGTGGCGGGAAGCAGCTCGCCAAGCGCGATGCCCTGGCTCTCGTAATAGTCGCAGAGCTTCTTCAGCGCGCCATGAATATAGATCGGCGCGTCGTAGCCCTCGTCGCGCAGCAGCCGGATCACCCGCTGCGCCTTGCCGAGCGCGTAGGCGCCGACGAGGTGGGCGCGCTCCGGAAACTGCCGGGTCGACTGGATCAGCTTGCGGATTTCCTCGCGGCCGGACGGATGCCGAAACACCGGCAGGCCGAACGTCGCCTCGGTGATGAAGACGTCGCAGGTGACCGGCACGAAATCCTCGCAGGTCGGATCGCTCCGCCGCTTGTAGTCGCCGGAGGCGACGATCGCGAGGCCGTCCTTCTCGACCCGGATCTGCGCCGAGCCGAGCACATGTCCGGCGGGATGGTAGGAGATGCCGACGCCGTTGACCTCGATGCGCTCGCCGAGCTCGGCCGCCTGGCGCTCGACGGCGAAATCCTCGCCGTAGCGGATCGCCATGATCTCCAGGGTCTGCCGCGTCGCCAGGACCTTGGTGTTGCCCGGCCGGGCATGGTCGGCGTGGCCATGCGTGATCAGCGCGCGCTCCACCGGCTTCACCGGATCGATGTAGAAATCGCCGGGCGGGCAGTAGAGGCCGTTGGGCGTCGGGCGGAGGAGATCTTCGGAGCGCATCATCTAGAAGCCAGATAGCGCGGCTGGGCGCGGGAGCCAGATCGCGCGGCCGGGCGCGGGAGAAGGCGCAAGCCGCTCTGCCCTTGGAGGAAGGCACTCCCCTTGCCGGAAGGCGGAATGCGGCGCATGCAGCAGCCATCGCTGCCTCCGGCAAAAAGCAATTCCCATGATCCAGGATTTAAACGGTTCCTGCGAGCCTCTCGCCGACCGGCGTGCCGACTATGCCGCAGAGCTGGCGGGGGAGGGCGCGTTCGCCGCAGCTGCCGATCTGATGCGCCAGGCGCTCGACCTCGCGCCCCGGTGGGCCGCCGGCTGGGTCGTGCTCGGCGGGTTCCTAGAGAAGGCGGGCGATGTCGAGGCAGCCCTCGACGCCTATCGCCTTGCTGCGTCGCTCGATGCCCTCGACGGCCACGGCGCGCGGTTGAAGCTCGCCGCCCTTGGCGCTGCGCCCGTGCCGGAAACCGCCTCGCCGGCCTTCGTCCGCGGCCTGTTCGACCAGTATGCCGATCGGTTCGAGACCTCGCTGGTCGACCGGCTCGGCTATGGCGCGCCCTTGCAACTGATGATCGCTGTCGAGGCGGTGGTCGGCGCCGACCACCGCTTTGCCGAGGTGCTCGACCTCGGCTGCGGCACGGGCCTGTTGGGCGAGCGCCTGCGGGCCTCGGTCGACCGTCTGACCGGTGTCGACCTGTCCGGCGGCATGCTCGAGAAGGCCCGGCGCAAGAAAGTCTACGATGCGCTGGTGTGCGCCGACATCGTCGCCTTCGATCCCGGCGGCCGGCTCTTCGACCTCGTCACCGCGGCGGACGTCTTGATCTATATCGGCGAGCTCGCGCCGCTCCTCGTCCGGATCGCCGCCTTGCTGCAGCCCGCGGGCCTCTTCGCCTTCTCGATCGAAACCTCTGAAGGCACTGAGCCCTACGTGCTCGGCGCGTCGCTCCGCTATGCCCATTCGCCGGCATCGGTCGAAGCCTTGCTGATCGCCAACGGGATGCGGGTGCTCGGCCGGAAAACGGTGGTGCTGCGTCAGGACCGCGGACTGCCGGTCGCCGGCATGATCTTCGTCGCCGGGGCAAGCGGCGCGTAATCGCCCTCCTGCACGCTGCCGCGAGGCAGCGCCCGTCTTGCTGGACCTCGTCATGCCCTGCGTGTTACCCGCCGCAGCCAGGAATGACCTGTTCCCATCAGCCGCAGCGGCCCTTCTTCGTGGTCGCGGGCCTCCAACCCAGTACAGAAGGCCGCGCCATGCGTTTTCTCTTTCTCGGCGACATGGTCGGCCGCTCCGGCCGCACGGCGGTCTACCAGAAGCTGCCCGGTCTGATTGCCGACCTGAAGCTCGACTTCGTCGTCGTCAACGGCGAGAACGCCGCCGGCGGCTTCGGCATCACCGAGGAGATCTTCGAGGAAACCCGCCGCGCCGGCGCCGACGTGATGACCACCGGCAACCATGTCTGGGACCAGCGCGAGGCGCTGGAGTTCTCGACCCGGCACGACCGGTTCCTGCGGCCCGCCAACTATCCCAAAGGCGCGCCCGGCAACGGCTCCGGCCTGTTCGAGGCTCGCAACGGCGCCCGCGTGCTCGTCGCCAACGTCATGGGCCGCGTCTTCATGCACCCCGAGCTCGACGAGCCCTTCCGCTGCGCCGGCGACATCGTCGCCGCGTGTCCGCTCGGCGAGCAGGCGGACGCCATCATCTTCGACTTCCATGCCGAGGCGACCAGCGAGAAGCAGTGTTTTGGCCATTTCCTCGACGGACGGGTCAGCTTGGTCGTCGGCACCCATACCCATGTGCCGACCGCCGATCACCAGATCCTGCCGGGCGGCACCGCCTACCAGTCGGATGCCGGCATGTGCGGCGACTACGATTCGTCGCTCGGCATGGAGAAGGAGGAGCCGCTGAACCGCTTCCTCACCAAGATCCCACGCGGGCGCTTCGATGCGGCGCAAGGGCCCGCGACGATCGCCGGCCTGGCCGTCGAGATTTCCGACAGGACCGGCCTTGCCGAAAAGGTCGCGCCGCTGCGCATCGGTCCCCGGCTGGAAGAGACGATCCCCAGCTTCTGGTGATGGAATTGCTGGCCGCCGGTGACGAGTTCACCAGTCTCCCGTGGCGGGATTACCAACCGCCGGTGACGGGATCACCAGCTTCTGATGGCCGGTTCATCCGTCTCTGGTGACGAAATGTCGCAATGGCGGCTTGCGGCACATTGCGCTTCCCGAATCCATCGCCATCTGTCGATTGCCGGGCGCCATGAGGGCTCCGGTCTCGGGACGTGGGAAGAGCGTTATCCGCCGGCAGCAGCCTTGCCGCCGGTCGACAACACCCTCCAGTCGTCTCGCTGACAGCCGCGGCCCCGCGCTGCGAACGAAGAGACGCCCTGATCCGGATGATCGGGCGCCAAGGAGAATGTGTTGGAGCAGCCGATATCGACCGCAGCGGCGGAAACCGCGCTAACCGGAATCTCGCCGGACACGGTGCCCACCTGGGTGTGGCTTGCGACGGTCGGCGCAATCGGCGCCCTCTTCGTCTTCGACTTCCTGACCCATGTGCGCAAGCCGCATGAGCCGAGCTTCAAGGAAGCGGCGCTCTGGTCGACCTTCTATGTCGGCATCGCCTTGCTGTTCGGCTGGGGCGTCTGGGTGTACTGGGACCGCCAGCACGGCATCGAGTATTTCGCGGGCTTCGTGACCGAGAAGTCGCTGTCGGTCGACAACCTCTTCGTCTTCGTCATCATCATGAAGAGCTTCGCCGTCCCGGCCGCCTATCAGCAGAAGGCACTGCTGATCGGCATCGTGATCGCGCTGGTCATGCGCGGCATCTTCATCGCCCTCGGCGCCGCGGCGATCGAGCAGTTCTCCTGGGTGTTCTACATCTTCGGCATCTTCCTGATCTGGACGGCGTGGAAGCTCGCCTCCGAGAGCCTGAAGCATGGCGCCAAGTCGACGGACGAGGAGTACGAACCGAACGCGATCGTCAAATACGTCCAGCGCCATCTGCCGACCGTGCCGGACTTCCGCGGCAATGCGCTGACCGTCATCGAGAACGGCAAGCGCTTCTTCACGCCGATGTTCATCGTGATCCTGGCGCTCGGCATGACCGATCTCCTGTTCGCGTTGGACTCGATCCCGGCGATCTATGGCCTGACCGATGCGCCCTATATCGTCTTCACCGCCAACGCCTTCGCCCTGCTCGGCCTCCTGCAGCTCTACTTCCTGCTCGGTGGCCTGCTCGACAGGTTGGTCTATCTCGGCATCGGCCTGTCGCTGATCCTCGCCTTCATCGGCGTCAAGCTGATCATCCACGCGATGGAGGCGAACACCTTGCCGTTCATCAACGGGGGTGAGGGGATCGCGGGCCTGCCGCACATCGAGACGAGCTTCTCGCTTTCGGTCATCGTCGGCATCCTGGTGATCACGACGGTAGCAAGCCTCCTCAAGAGCCGTTCGGACTCCCGCAAGGGCAGCTGAGCATCTTGAGCACATAAGACAAAGACGAGGGGAGCCGGCGCGAGCCGGCTTCTTTCGTTTCCGCCGTACCCTCGGGCGGAAACCGCCACGCGCTTCAAGGGTGTGCTGGAGCGCGAACAATACCGTCTGACCCTTGCAGTGCGTCATGCGGGCGGCGCGAAGCGTTCTGGACCTTTGGCGCGCGATTTTTTATAGCTTCGCGATCATCCGACGACACGACGAGACAGGTGCCCCATGGCAGGTCATTCCCAGTTCAAGAACATCATGCACCGCAAGGGGCGTCAGGACGGCATCAAGTCGAAGCTGTTTTCCAAGCTCGCCCGCGAGATCGTCGTGGCTGCCAAGGCCGGCTTGCCTGACCCCGACATGAACTCGCGCCTCCGCCTGGCGATCAACAACGCCAAGGCGCAGTCGATGCCGAAGGACAACATCGAGCGGGCGGTCAAGAAGGGCTCCGGCGCCGATGCCGAGAACTACGACGAGGTCCGCTACGAGGGCTTTGGGCCGGGCGGCGTCGCCGTCATCGTCGAGGCGCTGACCGACAACCGCAACCGCACCGCTTCGAACGTGCGCTCCTACTTCACCAAGTCCGGCGGTGCGCTGGGCGCCACCGGCTCGGTCTCCTTCATGTTCGATAAGGTCGGCGAGATCGTCTTCGCGCCGAAAGCCGGCGGCGACGATGCGGTGATGGAGGCGGCGATCGAGGCCGGCGCGGATGACGTGGTCTCCGACGAGGAAGGCCACACCGTCACCACCAGTTTCGAGAGCCTCAACGAGGTGTCGAGCGCGCTCGAGGCGGCGCTCGGCCCCAGCGAGAGCGTCAAGATCGTGTGGCGCCCGCAGAACGGCGTGCCGGTCGACGAGGAAAAGGCGGAAAGCGTCATGCGCCTCATCGCCAATCTCGAGGACGACGACGACGTGCAGAGCGTCTACGCGAACTTCGAGGTCGACGACGCGTTGATGGCGAAGCTGTCGGCGGCCTGATCCGGGCATCCCGCCCCGGTGGGGGTCGGCAACAGTGGGACACGACGGTGATCGGTTCGTCCGATCTCCGGCTTGTTGGCGATTTGTTCCACTTCGTTCACTCTTTGTCTGCTATCTCCGGATGATTCGAGGTGGCAAGGGGAGAGTAAAGTGTTGCAGCGAGCGGTCATCCGCATCATCGGCATCGACCCCGGCCTGCGCCGGACCGGCTGGGGCGTCGTCGAGAGCATCGGCAATTCCCTGAGTTTCGTCGCGGCGGGGACCGTGACCTCCGACGCGACGCTCGATCTCGCCTCGCGGCTCTGCCAGCTCTACGAGGGGCTCAGCACCATCGTGCACGGCTACAAGCCGGACGAGGCGGCGGTGGAGCAGACTTTCGTCAACAAGGACGCGGTCGCCACGCTGAAGCTCGGCCAGGCCCGCGGCATCGCCATGGTCGTGCCGGCGTTGGCCGGTCTGAAGGTCGCGGAATACGCGCCGAACGCCGTCAAGAAGGCGGTGATCGGCGTCGGCCACGGCGACAAGAAGCAGATCCATATGATGGTCAAGGTGCTGATGCCGCGCGCCACCTTCGACACCGAGGACGCTGCCGACGCCCTTGCCATCGCCATCTGCCACACTCACCACCGCCAGTCCGCCGCCGCCCGCGCGGCGTTCGAGAAGCTCTGATGTTCTTGACTTGTTCTCTTGGGCTGCGTAGGTAATACCGACAAGGTATTACTCGACGCCGAGGGGTCGCGATGAGGGTGACGGAGAAGGGCCAGGTGACCATCCCCAAGGCGATCCGCGATCGGCTGGGCATCAAGCCTGGCAGCGAGGTCGAGTTCATCGAGCGGGCGCACGGCGTCGAGATCGCCCGCCGCCAGCCGTCCTCTGACCGGCAGCTGCTGCGGCAGCAATTCGACTTCCAGATCGAACAGATGCGCGGCACGATCGATACCGGCGGTCTCGATGGAAAAGCCTATGTCGACGACATGAGGGGAGCGCGCGATGACCTCGACTCTCATTGATACCAACGTCTTTATCGACATGCTGGGGGACGGGCCGATGTTTGAGCCGTCGGTCGAAGCGGCGATCGACGGATTGAGGAATGGGGCGGTCATCATCAGCGCCATCGTCTGGTCGGAACTCGCCTTTGCCGATGTCGGGGAAGCGCATCTTCTGGAACGTCTGGCGTGGCTCAAGCCGCGGCGTGAGGATTTTCCGGTCGCGGCCGCTTTCCCTGCAGGTCTTGCGCAGGCCCGCTACCGCCGGCGGGGCGGTCGCCGGGAGCGGACCTTGCCGGATTTCCTGATCGGCGCCCATGCGCTCGTCGGAGGGCATCGACTGCTGACCCGCGATGCCCCCCGCTACCGCAGCTATTTCCCGGACCTCGACATCATTTCCCCGGAGACCCACACGTGATCGGAAAGCTGAAGGGGACGATCGACGAGATCGGCGAGGATCATGTCGTGGTCGACGTGCACGGGGTCGGCTACATCGCCTTCTGCGGCGCCCGCACGCTCGGCGCAATGCCGGGCCCGGGCGAGGCGGTGGTCCTCTTCATCGAAACCTACGTGCGCGAGGACATGCTGCGGCTCTACGGCTTTGCCAGCGACCTCGAGCGCGGCTGGTTCCGCCTCCTGCAGAACGTCCAGGGTGTCGGCTCCAAGGTGGCGCTGGCCATTCTCGGCACGCTGTCGACGGGCGAACTCGCGAGCGCCATTGCCTTGCAGGACAAGGCGATGGTCTCCCGCGCCCCGGGCGTCGGCCCGAAAGTCGCGGCCCGCATCGTCGCCGAGCTGAAGGACAAGGCGCCTGCCTTCGCCGGCGCACTCGACGCCCCCGCCATGGACCTGAAGCGCAATCTCGGCGACGGCCTCGCCCCGGCGCCGATCACCGACGCGGTCTCGGCGCTCGTCAACCTCGGCTATTCCCGCGAACAGGCCGCGACGGCCGTGTCGGCCGCGCTGAAGGGCGCGGGCGAAGAACCGAGCTCGGCGACGCTGATTCGCCTGGGCTTGCGCGAGCTCGCCCGGTCGTGACGGGTAGGGGCCCCCATGCTACTCCTTACCGCGAAGAAAGTAAGGAAGTGGGCGGGGTCGCGATGGCAACGATGGGAACGGTGACCTCGAAGGGCCAGACGACGATCCCGAAGGCTGTGCGGGATCAACTGGGGCTCGACGAAGGATCTCTGATCGAGTGGAAGGTGGACAATGGTCGCGCCGTTGTCATCCCGCGCAAGGAACGGATTTCCGACATGGCGGGCATTCTGGGGCGCCCTCCGAAAGGCGCGGGGCTGAAGGTCGAGGACATGGACGACGTGGTGGCGGCGGCCGTGTCATCGCATGTTCTCGACGAAGACGCAGGCGGATGAAGCCGAGCGGGGTCGACACGAACGTGCTTCTGCGCCTGTTCGTCGATGACGACAGCCTCCAGACACAGCTGGCGCGGGCTTTCTTTCAGTCGCGGTCGCCGCAGACCCCGGTGCAGGTGAGCTGGATCGTTCTTGTCGAACTCGTCTGGACCCTCCGCTCGCGCTATGGATACGCCATGCCGGACATTCTCGACGTGGTCGCCGGCCTTTGCCAACGGCCGGGCGTCCGGGTCGACAGGCTCGATCTCGTCCTCGGTGCCGTCGAACGGGCACGGGCGGGAGCCGGGTTTTCGGATGCCCTCATCGCTCTCGGCAATGAAGCCGCTGGATGCGATCGAACGCTGACCCTTGACCGCGACGCCAGCCGACAGCTCGAACCCATGGTACTGGTTGCGTAAACCGGTCTGGCGGACTTCCTCAGCTCAATGGCCAGTGATGTGCCGCTTTCAAACCTCTGCGAGGCAATTTCTTGACTGAGCCCACGCGCCTGCTCACCCCCGAACTCAGCGGCGACGATGCCGACAGCTCGCTGCGCCCGCAGCGTCTTGACGAATTCGTCGGGCAGGCGGCGGCGCGGGCCAATCTGAAGGTGTTCATCGAGGCGGCCAAGGGGCGGGGCGAGGCGCTCGACCACGTGCTCTTCGTCGGGCCGCCGGGCCTTGGCAAGACGACGCTCGCGCAGATCATGGCCAAGGAACTCGGCGTCAATTTCCGCTCGACCTCCGGCCCGGTCATCGCCCGCGCGGGTGATCTCGCGGCGCTCCTCACCAATCTCGAAGACCGCGACGTGTTGTTCATCGACGAGATCCACCGCTTGAACCCGGCGGTGGAGGAAATCCTCTATCCCGCCATGGAGGATTTCCAGCTCGACCTCATCATCGGCGAGGGGCCGGCGGCGCGCTCGGTGAAGATCGACCTCGCAAAATTCACTCTTGTCGCCGCCACCACCCGCGTCGGCCTGCTGACGACGCCGTTGCGTGACCGCTTCGGCATCCCGGTGCGGCTGAACTTCTATACGGTCGAGGAGCTCGAACTGATCGTCAAGCGCGGCGCCCGGATCATGGGGCTGTCGCTGTCAGACGACGGTGCCCGCGAGATCGCACGACGGTCGCGCGGCACGCCCCGCATCGCCGGGCGCCTGCTGCGCCGGGTGCGCGACTTCGCCCATGTGGCGGAGGAGGGCATCGTCGACCGCAAGATCGCCGATGCCGCACTGACGCGGCTCGAGGTCGACAGCCTCGGCCTCGACCAGCTCGACCGGCGCTATCTCGACCTGATTTCTCTGAACTTCGGCGGCGGCCCGGTCGGCATCGAAACCATCGCGGCCGCCCTGTCGGAGCCGCGCGATGCGATCGAGGACATCGTCGAGCCCTATCTCCTGCAGCAGGGGTTCCTGCAGCGGACGCCGCGCGGCCGCGTGCTGACCGCCCACGCCTTCCGCCACATCGGCCTCGCGGTTCCGCAGGGCTGGCAAGGCGCGCAGACGACGCTGTTCGAAGATGCGCCGGACGTTGATTGATTTGAGGGCTGGGGCGGGGCGGCGCGATGAAGCGGTAATGAAAGCCTTTGCTGGCGGCTTCCTCTTTCGGCGGTTGAGGTTCGCGCTCTCCGTTCGCCTCGTCATCCTCGGGGCCTTGGCCCCGGGGACCCATGCCATGACGGGGCCGCGCTGCTCCGGTACCGAACCGGCGCGGCAACGCCGAGGCATGGGTCCCCGCGCTGGCGCGCGAGGATGACGAGCGGTGAGGTTGGCGGTGAAACGCCGTGCTTGCTAGACCCCGTGCATCCAATTGGATGCACAAAGGACGCTCTATCTCTCTGAAACGAAAGCATCTTTCTTTGATTGGGCAAGTCTACCCAATCGCAGCATGCTCTAGCGCCCGGTCTTTTGCTCAGTTCAGCGACGCCGACTTCTCCGTCGTCTTGCCGACCTGGAAGAACAGCGTCTCGCCCGACGAGTCGTCGACGCCGTCATTGTCGGTGACGATGGTCATCAGGCCGTCCTGATCGATCGCGTGGCCCTCGACCTTATCGACGACATAGCCGTTGGTCGCCGACTTCAGGGCCGGCAACAGATCGCGCACCAGTTCCTTCTTCACCACCGGCAGGCTGCCTCCAAGCGGCGCAGGCTTGAGGTCGGCGATGGCGACGCGGGTGATCGTCTTCAGCTTGGCGGTCTGGCCGATGCCGTTGTCGCGCTCGATCAGGTAGACGTGGTCGCCATGCGCGGTGATCTCGGACAGGCCGGTCCACAGACCGTCTTCGGCTGCATCGAGCGGGTAGAGCACGGCGCCCCAGGTCTTGGCGGCCGGGTCGTAGGAGACGAGCTTGGTCTGGTTCTTCGGGTCGTTCTTCCACGGCCGCTGGATGGCGAGCCAGATCTTGCCGTCGACGAGGGTCACGCCCTCGGTGCCGAAGCGGGTCTCGCCATCCAGCAACTCCTTCGGAAAGGCGATCTCCTCGATGATCGCGCCCTTGGCGTCGACGTGCAGCAGCGCGTGCGGCACTTCCTTTTCGGTGTTGCCCTCGCTGCCGAGCCAGAAGCCGCCCTTGCCGTCGAGCGCGATGCCCTCGAGGTCGAGCTTCTTGGCCGGCTTGCCGTCGCGGGTGACGACGGTGGTGGCGGTGATCTTCGCCGGCTTCTGGGATGCGTCGACGGTGTAGATGCTGGGCGCCGACGAATAGACGGAGTCGCTGATCGCATAGAACTGGTTCGGCGTGTCCGCCGCGACGAGGCCGGAGAGGGCGCCGAAACCCTGGATCTTGCCGTCGACGTCCTGGCTGACGATCTGCGGATACGCGGGCGTGCCCTCGGCGCGCCCGTAGAGCATCACATGCGAGCGGGCTGCGCCGTCCTCGACGAGATCGCTCTCGTTGGCGGTGACGAGAAGGTTGCGGGACGCGATGGTCGTCGCGCCTTCCGGCGCGATGCCCGACGGCAGGATTTGCGTCAGGACGGGCTCATTGCCGGTGTCCTTATAGACGCCGACGACCGAGCCGCGCTCGGAGAGGACGAACAGGAAATCCTCGCCGTCGAAAGTGCCGGTGGCCAAGCCTTCGGGCTCGATGCCCTTCTTGTCGGCGCGCTTGTCGGGGAAATGCCCGAGGCGGGCGACGGCCTGCTCGAAGGACGGGCCGGACTCGTAGGAGATGCTGCCGTCGCGGTTGTAGATCGTGAACGAGCGCGTGCCGCCCTTCCAGTCGCCCTCGTTGGCGGCGGCGATGCGGTCGCCCTTCAGCCATTTGACGGTGTCGGGCTCGCGCGGACGCGCCTCGACCGATCCGGAGAAGTCGAGCTTGCCGTCCTTTGCCGTGTCAACGCCCTCAAGTGCGAGGCTGCCGGCCGAGAAATGCGAGGTCACCGTGCCGGTCTTGCCGTCGACGATGACGATATGGTTGTTTTCCTGCAGCGAGACGACGATCTCGCCTTTGGCGTTGATGTCGACGAATTCCGGCTCCGGATCCTCGGGCGAGATTTCGGCAAGGCCGGTCATCTCGATTTTCCTGAGGCCCGCGCAGTCCGGCGTGCCGTCGGCGGAGAGCGGTACGGTGACGAGGAAGCCTGCGGGCATCTGCGGCAGGGCACCGTCGTTCAGATCCTCGTCGCGCTCGTTCTCGATGGCGATCGCGGCAAAGCTGCCGTCCGGCGCGACGGCGACCGAGTCCGGCTGGCCGCCGAGTTCGCAGACCGGGCTCTGCGCCTTCGTGGCGATGTCGACGGCGCCGAGCTCTCCCGACGGATTGGCCTTGGTCTCCGATGTCCGGAAGCCGACGAGCGCCTTGCTGCCGGCGAAGGCGACCGATGTCGGCTCGCCCTCGAACTTCACGTAGCCGCCGGCCTTGGGTGCCTTCGGGTCGGTGATGTCGACGAAGCCGATGCCGCCATGCGGACTGTCGGAGTAGACCAGCGTCATGCCGTCCTGCGAGGCCGAGACGATCTCCGAGGATGTCGGGGTCTTCGGGTCGGTGCCTTCCGGCAGGTTGCTGGCGACGGGAAACGAGGCGATCCGGTTGAACACGGGTTCGGCCGCGGCCGCGAGTGCGGTGGACGCCAGCAGCAAGGCGGCAAGGGATGCGGTCTTCGGGAAGGTCATCGTTGCTCTCGGGATAGCGGAAAGGTCGTGGTCCCTAAGCAGCTCTGCGTGACAGGGCGATGACACCCTCCGGCATGACAAATCCCGTGCGATCTCTTATTGCGGCGGCATGACCGATCATCTTTCCGGACGGCTGACCGATTACGGCCATGCGCTCGACGTGCGCGTCTATTTCGAGGACACGGACTTTTCCGGTGTCGTCTACCACGCGCGCTACCTGCACTTCCTGGAGCGCGGACGGACCGACTTCCTCCGGCTGAAGGGCATCGGCCACCGCGAACTGGCGGAGGGCGCCTTCGGCGAGCCGATGGCCTTCGCCGTCCGCCACATGGAGATCGACTTTCTGCGGCCCGCCCGGATCGACGATGTGCTGACCGTCGAGACGCGCACGGTTCTGCTCGGCGGCGCGCGGATCATTCTCGACCAGCGGATTTTCGCAGGCGGAACGATGCTGGTGGAAGCCAAGGTGAAGGTCGCCGTGATCTCGCCCGAAGGCAAACCACGCCGGATGCCCGAGGCGGTTTCGGCCATTCTGGAGCGGCCGCTGCCGCTGCCGTGACGGCACCGCAACAATTCGCAACGATTGCTTAACGTTAATGCTGTTTGAATAGCCGGGCTCAAAGCGCTGATGTCGCTTGCCATTCTTTCGCTTGATTCAAATTGTTAGAGCATGGCGGGTCTTCTGAAGCACTGAGCCTAACAGCGGAACGGACAGGTGGTCCGGGACGACGATGGTGCATCGCGGTCCACACGGCCGCACGGCTGCTTCAGCGGCATCGATTCGAGGGTCAATCGCATGAACGAGATCGCGCAGAGCGCTTTGGCAGCTCCGGAGCACGGCGTGGGACTTTGGGATCTGTTCTGGCAGGCCGGCTTCATCGTGAAGATGGTGATGCTCGGGCTGCTGATGGCCTCGGTCTGGACCTGGGCGATCATCGTCGACAAGACCATGCGCTTCGGTGCTTTCCGGCGTCAGCTGAACACGTTCGAGAACAATTTCTGGTCCGGTCAGTCGCTGGAGGAGCTCTACCAGACCCTCTCCGAGCGCAAGACGACGGGCATGGGTGCCCTGTTCGTTGCCGCCATGCGCGAGTGGAAAAAGTCCTTCGAGAAGGGCGCACGCTCGCCGATCGGCCTGCACAACCGCATCGAGAAGGCGATGGACGTCACCCTGGCGCGGGAGATGGACAGCCTGGAGTCGCGCCTCGGCTTCCTCGCCACCGTCGGCTCGGCCGGCCCCTTCGTCGGTCTGTTTGGCACGGTCATCGGCATCATGACCTCGTTCCAGGCGATCGCTGCCTCCAAGCAGACGAACCTTGCCGTCGTCGCACCCGGCATCGCCGAGGCGCTGCTCGCCACGGCCATCGGCCTCGTCGCGGCGATCCCCGCGGTTATCGCCTACAACAAGCTGTCGGCCGATGCTGGCAAGCTCGGCATGCGCCTCGAGGCCTTCGCCGACGAGTTCTCGGCGATCCTGTCGCGTCAGATCGACGAGAAGACCCCGGCGCGCTGAACGCCCGACGACACGCGAGCGCCACTGCGGCGCTCTCAAGCTGACACGATCGGAGCGTAGAGCTTCGAGGGCGAAGGAGCCGACGATATGGGCATGTCCACAGGCGGAGCGGCATCGGGCGGTTCCCGTCGGCGCAGACGCCGCGGGCGGGGGCCGATGAGCGAGATCAACGTGACGCCGATGGTCGACGTCATGCTGGTGCTGCTCATTATCTTCATGGTCGCCGCGCCGATGCTGACGGTCGGCGTTCCGCTGGAGCTGCCGAAGACGGCGGCGAAGGCGCTCAACGCCGAGACCCAGCCGATCAGCGTCTCCGTGCGCGGAGACGGCATGGTGTTCATCCAGGAGACCGAGATCGCCGAGGCCGAAGTCGTTTCCAAGCTCACCGAGATCGCCAAGACCGGTTACCAGGAGCGCATCTTCGTGCGCGCCGCCAAGGACGTCGACTATGGCAGCGTGATCCGCGTCATGGCGCTGATCTCGGCCGCCGGCTTCACCAATATCGGTCTCGTCACCGATACCGAAACCACGAGCTGATCGAACGGCTATGAAGTCCGGCCTCGTCACATCCTCCGTCCTGCACGTCGCGCTCCTCACCTGGGGTCTCTGGTCGATCTCCGGCCCGAAGCCGCTTGACGCGAGCTATGCCGAGGCGCTGCCGGTCGAGATCATCCTGTCGGACCAGTTCGAGGGTGTGAAGGGCGAGAAGAAGGCGCCGGTCTCCGAGAAGCCGGCACCGACCCCGACGACGCGCCCGGCCACGCTGCCGATGCCGGCGGAGAACACCGGCGACAACGAGGCGGACCTCGACACCCCGCCGACGCCCGACAAGACGCGCAACGTGACCCCGCAGACCGGTGGCGCGAAACCCGTCGCGCAGCCGAAGGTCGAGCCGAAGCCCGAGCCCGAGGCGCCGAAGGTCGCGGAGGCCCCGCCGCCGCCGCCGAAGCCGCCCGAGCCGAAGCCTGAGCCGGTGAAGGAAGCGGCGAAGCCGACGCCGCCGAAGGAAGTCACGCCCGAGATCGATCCGCTCGCCGAGATGATCGCCGAGGACAAGACCGAGCCGACGCCGGAAGAGCAGCCGAAGCCCGAGCCGGCGCTCGAGAAAGTGCCGGTGCCGGCTGCCAAGCCTCGTCCGCCGACCCCGGTGAAGGTCGCCGACGCCAAGCCCGCGGAGACCAAGACCGAGACCCCGAAGCCGGCCAAGCAGAACAAGTCCGACTCCAAGAAGCCGAGCGAAGCCGACAGCGATTCCGACTTCGAGGCGATGGCGGCCGCCGTGATCAACAAGCAGAAGGCCGCCGGCGGCGGAGCCAAGCGCTCGACCGAACAGGCCTCGCTCGGCAGCGAGCGCACGACCGGCACCAAGCTGTCGCGCAGCCAGCTCGGCGAGATCCAGGGGCTTTTGAACGAGCAGATGCGGCGCTGCTATTCCGTGCCGGCGGGTGGTGCAGAGCCGGATTCGCTGAAGGTCTCGATCAAGATCCAGTTCGATCCGTCCGGCGGCCTCGTCGGCGCGCCGGAGATCGTGCGCGGCGGGGGCGGCTCGGGTGCCGAGCGGATCGCGGCGGAAGCGGCCGTGCGCGCGATCCGTCGCTGCGCCCCGTTCAACCTTCCGGCCGAGATGTATGCCGGCGGCTGGGAAGAGACGACGCTGAATTTCGACCCGAGCGCGATGTATTGAGAACCTGAGGCCTTGTCGCGGCGCGGCAGGGCACGAGATCGAGGCGCATGTCGACCCGCTCGGCTGTTCCCTCTACCCGAGTTGATGAAGGTCTGACATGAAAAGAGAACTCAAGCTGCTGTTCGCTGCGCTGGCGCTGTTCGTTGGTGCGACAGCGACGCTGACGCCGGCGTCCGCCGCCATCGAGATCGATATCACCAGCGGCAACGTCGATCCGCTGCCGATCGCCATCAACACGTTCCAGGCCAGCGGCAAGATCGGCCAGCAGATCAGCCAGGTGGTCACCGCCGACCTGAACCGCACCGGGCTGTTCAAGCCGATCGACCCGTCCGCCTTCATCCAGAAGGATCTGGGTCCGGATGCCGCGCCGCGCTTCGCCGACTGGACGGTCATCAATGCCCAGGCGATCGTCACCGGCAAGGTCACGCCCGAGGCGGATGGTCGGCTGCGCGTCGAGTTCCGGCTGTGGGATACGTTCGCGGGCACCCAGCTCGACGGTCAGCAGTTCTACACCACCCCCGACAACTGGCGCCGCGTCGCCCATATCATCGCCGACGCAATCTACGAGCGGCTTACCGGCGAGAAGGGCTATTTCGACACCCGCATCGTCTTCGTCTCGGAGAGCGGTCCGAAGACCGCCCGCGTCAAGCGGCTGGCGATCATGGACCAGGACGGCGCCAACGTGAACTATCTCTCCGATGGTTCCGACCTCGTGCTGACCCCGCGTTTCTCGCCGAACCGCCAGGAAATCACCTACATGTCGTTCGGCAAGTCGGAGCCGCGGGTCTACCTCCTGCAGCTTGAGACCGGCCAGCGCGAGGCTGTCGGCAACTTCCCCGGCATGACCTTCGCGCCGCGCTTCTCGCCGGACGGCCAGAAGGTGATCATGAGCCTGCAGCAGGATGGCAATGCCAACATCTACGCGATGGACCTGCGCTCGCGCGCCACGACGCGGCTGACCTCGACCACCGCCATCGACACGGCGCCGTCCTATGCGCCGGACGGCTCGCGGATCGTCTTCGAGAGCGACCGCGGCGGGCGCCCGCAGCTCTACATGATGGGCACCGACGGCTCCGGCCAGCAGCGCATCTCGTTCGGCGACGGCTCCTACTCCACCCCCGTCTGGTCGCCGCGCGGCGATCTCATCGCCTTCACCAAGCAGACCGGTGGCCAGTTCCAGATCGGCGTCATGCGGCCCGACGGCTCGGGCGAGCGCATCCTGACCTCGGGCTTCCACAACGAGGGCCCGACCTGGGCGCCGAATGGCCGAGTCCTGATGTTCTTCCGTGATCCGCAGGGCGGCGCCGGCCCGCAGCTCTACTCGATCGACCTCACCGGGCGGAACGAGCAGAAGATCGGAACGCCGGGCTACGCCTCGGACCCGGCCTGGTCGCCATCGCGGGAGTAGACTGCGCGTTATCGCGCAGGTGAATTGACCGCTTGCCAGAATGACGACGCCCGCGCAGTGATGCGCGGGCGTCACTGTTTGCAGCAGAACGAACGCGGTTGAACGGTGCGACGGCGGTTCTTGCCCGCCTGCCTTCATGCGGACTCAAAAGGCTGTGCAGGCAGGGGAATCGTCAATTCGATTCAGTGTTTCATTGCCGGCGTTTACTCGGTCTTAAGTCTGTTCAGCGTAAACGTCTGGTAACGACAACATATCAAATACGAAGGAGCTGGCCATGAGCCGGATCGCTGTTTTGGCCCATAGCCGCATTGCCCTTGCCCTCATGGCCGCCCTGGCCGTCGCCGGTTGCGCGAAGAAGAACGGCGGCCTGCCGGACAATGCCTCGGGTCTTGGTCTGGACGGAGCCGGCGGTGCCGGTGGCCTGAACGGCCGCGGCGGCAATGCCGCGCCGGGCACCAGCCAGGACTTCACCGTCAACGTCGGCGACCGCATCTTCTTCGACACGGACTCCTCGGTCGTCCGCGCCGATGCCCAGCAGATCCTCACCGCCCAGGCGCGCTGGCTGAACCAGTACTCGCAGTACTCGATCACCGTCGAAGGCCATGCCGACGAGCGCGGCACCCGCGAGTACAACCTGGCGCTCGGCGCCCGCCGCGCTGCCGCGACCCGCGAGTACCTGGCCCGCCAGGGCGTCTCCGGCAACCGGATGCGCACCATCTCCTACGGCAAGGAACGTCCGGTCGCGGTTTGCGACGACATCTCCTGCTGGTCGCAGAACCGTCGCGCGGTCACCGTGCTCAACGGCGCCGGCAGCTGATCGCTCGCCGACCGACTACCTGGATGAAATGACGTGGCGGCCCTTCGGGGCCGCTTTCGTTTGTGCCCGATCTTGGTAAAGATGCCACGCGATATGTCGGCCAGCACCGGCGTGCCGGCCCAACTTTGGCCAAGTCGATCTGCCCAGAATGGTATCGCTGCCGTCCGGTATGCCGGGGTGGCCTGCCTCTCGGCGGCTCAAGGAGAATATGCGGGAATGAAGATGTTGAAGCTGGCCCGCTGGGCGACGACGCTTCTGTTGCTCGGCGCAGCCATGCCGGCCCAGGCGCTGACCTTGCCTTTCGGGCTCGGCAAGGATGAGCAGGCAGCGGAGCGCCGGGCTCCTGCGGTGCAAGCCGAGGCACCGGTGCGCTACGCCCAGGCGAGCGACCCGATCCAGCGTATCAACCAGCTGGAAGAGGATAACCGCAGGCTGAACGGCAAGCTCGAGGAACTGTCCTTCCAGGTGCTGCAGCTGCAGGAGCAGCTGCGCAAGACGCAGGAAGACAACGAGTTCCGCTTCCAGGAGATCGAAGGCAAGGGCAGTGCCGCGCCCGGCAAGCGCAGCGAGGCGGCCCCGGCAACGGCAGCTCCCGCTGCCCCCACCGCGACGGCTCAGCTCCCCGCACGTGCGCCGGCGACGGCCACCGCCTCCGCGACCCCGCCGCCCGCCGGTGCCGCGCCGAACGGGGACGCGATCGGCGATCTCCTCGGCGATGGCGGCCTCGATACGTCGGGCCTCGGCGCCGGTACCGGTGCCGCTCCGTCGCGCGCGACGGCCGGCTCGGGCTCGTCGACGGTCGCCACCGTCAGGCCGAACGGGGCAGGGGAGATGTACGATCTCGCCTACAACTACATGCTGGCGGGCGACTACCAGCTCGCGGAATCTTCGTTCCGGCAGTATGCCGACACCTATCCCGATGCCAAGGACGTGCCGGACGCGAAGTACTGGCTGGGCGAGAGCCTCTTCCAGCAGCAGAAATTCACCGATGCCGCCGAAGTCTTCCTTGGCGCACAGAAGAGCTACCCGAAGAACCCGAAGGCGCCGGAGATGATGCTGAAGCTCGGCATGTCGCTGGCCAAGCTCGACAACCGCGATACCGCCTGCATCACCTTCCGCGAAGTCAGCAAGCGCTACCCGCAGATGAGCGCCAACGTGAAGAAGAAGCTGCAGGCGGAATCGGCCGCCAGCAACTGCTGAGCCTGCCTGCCACAATCCCGGCGACCTCGGTCGAATGCCCGCCCTCGGCGCTTTGGCCAGAGCTTGCGCGCGATCGGTTGTCGGCCTCCCTCGGCTTTCTCCCCAATATCAGACCCGACGCGACCAGAACGATCGTCCTCGCCGTCTCCGGCGGTCCGGACTCGCTGGCGCTGATGTCGGCGGCAGCTGCCTATGGTGAGGCAGGAACGCGTTTTCATGTGGTGACCGTAGATCATGGCCTCCGGTCCCGGTCGGCCGAGGAGGCCCTCTTCGTTGGCCGCCTCGCGCGCGGGCTGGGGCTGGCGCATTCGGTCCGGCGCTGGGAGGGCGACAAGCTGGCCGGCAATCTGCAGGGCCGCGCCCGCGATGCCCGCTATCGCCTTCTCACGGAAGCCGCACGCGACCTTGGCGCTGAGGCGGTGATGACCGCCCACCACCAGGACGACCAGATCGAGACCCATCTTTTGGCCGCCGCGCGGAAATCCGGTGACCGCGGTCTCGCCGCCATGCGGCCGGCACGGGCACTGGCGCCCGGCCTCGTCTTGCTGAGGCCCTTCCTCGGCGTGCCCGGCGCTCTCCTCAAGGCCGCGGCCGCACCCCTGCAGCCGGTCGACGACCCCAGCAACCACGACCGCCGCTACGACCGCGTCCGGCTTCGCGGCACGTTGGCGTCAGGCGGGTTCGACCGCGCTGCGATGCTCTGCCGCATCGAACACCATGGCACCGTCCGCGACCGTCAGGACGCGCAGCTCGGCGGCCTGATCGGCGGTCTCCTCGCCGATGGCCGTCTCGACGTCGACCCCTGCGGCACGCTGACGCTCGATGCCGCGGCCTTCGCGGACCTCGACGGCGTTCTCGGCTTCGAACTTTTGGCCCGGATCCTGCCGGCCGTCGGCGGAACCGCCTATCCGCCCGAGCGCAAGGCGACGGCACGGCTGCAGGCCTCCCTGCTGACGGTGCGGGCGGGCAATGAACGGCAGGTTCAGACACTCGGCGGCGTCATCGTGGAGGCGGGGAGGCGCATCGTTTTTCAGCGTGAGTTCGGAAGGGTCGGTCCGGCTTTTTTCGCTGTGTCGCCGCACCATCGCCATGCCGTCTTCGATGGCCGTTTCGACGTCGACTGGCCGGCGTTCGCCGGGGCCGCCCGCTTTGTCGCGTTGGGGAGCCTTGGACGCGGCAATGCGACACAGCGCTGCTTGCCGGTCCTCGTCGGCCCCTCCGGCGATCTCCTGGCCGTGCCCGAGGTCCTGTACGACAAGCTCGGGGCCGGCCTCCCGGTTCTCGGCCTTTGTCAGCGCGTTTCCTGGCGTCTAGCCGCCGACCTCCCAGAAACTTGCGCAACGGACAATCCGCGGAATTCTCGCGTCTACGATCCTTTGCATTAACTCCGGGGCCGCAAATCGCGGCAAAAGCGCCGAAGCCTGTTGGCAAGGGACAGCCGGGCTCCTATCTTCTGCGGGAGCGTTGGCGCGGTCTCATGACGCCAGCGGCGTGAATCTCAGGACCTCAAATGAACCAGAATTTTCGCAATTTCGCGCTGTGGGCCATCATTGCGCTGTTGTTGATCGCGGTGTTCCAGTTGTTTTCGGGCAACTCGCAATCCGCCGGCGCGACCGATGTCGCCTATTCCAAATTTCTGAGCGACGTCGACGCGGGTCGCGTTCGGTCCGTCACCATTCAGGGACCGCGGATTTCGGGTAGCTACACCGATGGCGCAACGCCATTCCAGACTTATGCGCCTGGCGATCCCAACCTGATCCAGCGGCTCGAGTCGAAGAACGTCGCGATCACCGCGACCCCGCCGAGCGACAATTCGAACCCGATCTGGTCGATGCTGCTGTCCTTCGGCCCAATCCTCCTGATCCTCGGCGTCTGGGTGTTCCTGATGCGGCAGATGCAGGGTGGTGCCGGTGGCAAGGCGATGGGCTTCGGTAAGTCGAAGGCAAAGCTCCTGACCGAAGCACACGGCCGCGTCACCTTCCAGGACGTCGCCGGCGTCGACGAGGCGAAGCAGGATCTCGAGGAGATCGTCGAATTCCTGCGAGAGCCGCAGAAGTTCCAGCGTCTCGGCGGCAAGATCCCGCGCGGCGTGCTGCTCGTCGGCCCTCCCGGCACGGGTAAGACGCTGCTGGCCCGTTCGGTCGCTGGCGAAGCCAATGTGCCGTTCTTCACGATTTCCGGTTCCGACTTCGTGGAAATGTTCGTCGGCGTCGGCGCCAGCCGCGTGCGCGACATGTTCGAGCAGGCCAAGAAGAATAGCCCCTGCATCATCTTCATCGACGAAATCGACGCCGTCGGTCGCCATCGCGGCGCCGGTCTCGGCGGCGGCAACGACGAGCGCGAGCAGACGTTGAACCAGCTTCTCGTCGAGATGGACGGCTTCGAGACGAACGAGGGCATTATCCTCATCGCCGCGACTAACCGTCCCGACGTTCTCGATCCAGCGCTGCTTCGCCCAGGCCGTTTCGATCGCCAGGTCATGGTGCCGAACCCGGATGTCGGCGGCCGCGAGAAGATCCTGAAGGTGCACGTGCGCAACGTGCCGCTGGCCCCGAACGTCGACCTGCGCACCATCGCCCGCGGCACGCCCGGCTTCTCCGGTGCCGATCTTGCCAACCTCGTCAACGAGGCGGCTCTGATGGCCGCCCGTCGTTCGAAGCGCCTGGTCACCATGCTCGAGTTCGAGGATGCCAAGGACAAGGTGATGATGGGTGCCGAGCGTCGCTCGATGGCCATGACCGAGGACGAGAAGGCGCTGACCGCCTATCACGAGGCCGGTCATGCTCTGGTCGGCATTCACGAGCCGTTCAACGACCCGCTGCACAAGGTGACAATCATCCCGCGCGGCCGTGCCTTGGGCGTGACGATGAACCTGCCGGAGCGCGACCGCTACGGCATGCGCAAGAACGAGATGGAAGCGCGTCTCGTGATGATCTTCGGCGGTCGTGCCGCCGAAGAGATTATCTACGGCCTCGACAACGTCACGACGGGAGCCTCCAACGACATCCAGCAGGCGACCAACATGGCCCGCGCGATGGTGATGGAGTACGGCATGAGCGAGAAGCTCGGCCGCCTGCGCTACCGGCAGAACCAGGAGGAAATTTTCCTTGGCCATTCCGTATCGCAGCAGCAGAACATGTCCGAGGACACCTCGCGGATGATCGACTCGGAGGTGCGCGGCATCATCGAGGCGGCCGAGAACAAGGCGCGCAAGATCCTGAACGAGCATCTCGACGAACTGCACATCGTCGCCAAGGGACTGCTCGAGTTCGAGACGCTTTCGGGTGACGAGGTTCGCGACCTGATCGCCGGCAAGACGCTGGCCCGCGACATGGGCGATGATACTCCGCCCTCGCGCGGCTCGGCTGTCCCGAAGACCGGATCGTCGCCGCGGCCGAAGCCTGAGGCTGGCCTGGAGCCGCAGCCCACCGCCTGACGGTGGACATAAACGGCAGATACAGGACGGGCGTTGGGCCCAACGTTGAAGCGGCCTCCGGGCCGCTTTTTCGTTGTGGTGTGGAAGGCTGAACGCTCGGCGGTAAGGCCAGCGAGATATACTGACATTCTATTTTACTTTTTGCGGCATGCTCGGCGCCTTACAGCCATCTCCAATGGCGGCAGACGTCTCTACCCTTTTCAAGGAACAGCCATGACGAGGAAGTTTTTCGGCACCGACGGCATCCGGGGTACCGCAAACACCTATCCGATGACGGCCGAGATCGCGATGAAGGTCGGGATGGCCGCCGGTATCGCCTTCCGCCGCGGCGACTATCGCCACCGTGTGGTGATCGGCAAAGACACCCGGCTTTCCGGCTACATGATCGAACCCGCCCTCTGCGCCGGCTTCACCTCCGTGGGTATGGATGTCCTGATGCTCGGCCCGATGCCGACGCCGGCGGTGGCCATGCTCACCCGGTCGATGCGGGCCGATCTCGGCGTGATGATCTCGGCCTCGCATAATCCGTTCGAGGACAACGGCATCAAGCTGTTCGGCCCGGATGGGTACAAGCTCTCGGACGAGATCGAGGCGAAGATCGAGCACCTCGTCGGCGAGGACATGTCGCGGCAGCTGGCGACCGGCGAGCGGCTTGGCCGCGCCAAGCGCTACGATGATGGCGGGCGTGACCGGTACATCGAATTCGCCAAGCGCACCTTGCCAAAGACGCTGACGCTCGACGGCCTGAGGATCGTCATCGATTGCGCCAACGGGGCCGCTTACAAGGTGGCGCCGGAGGTGCTGTGGGAGCTCGGGGCCGAGGTGGTGAAGCTCGGCGTCGACCCGAACGGCGTCAACATCAACAAGGGTTGCGGCTCCACCAGCCCGGCGGCGCTCTGCGCCAAGGTGCGTGAAGTGCGCGCCGACATCGGCATCGCCCTCGATGGCGACGCCGACCGCGTGCTGATCGCCGACGAGAACGGCGAGGTTGTCGACGGCGACCAGATCATGGCGGTCATCGCCGAGTCCTGGCAGGAGGACGGGCGGCTCGCCGCGGGCGGCATCGTCGCCACCATCATGTCCAATCTCGGGCTCGAGCGTTTCCTCGGCGACCACGGCATGGCGCTGGCGCGCACCAAGGTCGGCGATCGCCATGTGGTCGAGCACATGCGCCAGCACGGCTACAATGTCGGCGGCGAACAGTCCGGCCACATCATCCTGTCGGACTACGGCACCACCGGTGACGGTCTGATCTCCGCCCTGCAGGTGCTGGCCGTGGTGCGCAAGAGCGGTCGTCCGGTGTCGGAAGCCTGCCGCAAGTTCGAGCCGGTGCCGCAGATCCTCAAGAACGTCCGCTTCTCGACCGGCGAGCCACTGGAAAAGCCGCAGGTGCAGTCGGCCATCACCGCCGGGCGCGAGCGGCTCGGCAATTCGGGGCGTCTGGTCATCCGTCCGTCGGGCACCGAGCCCCTCATCCGGGTCATGGCCGAGGGTGACGATCCCTTGCTGGTGCGCAGTGTCGTCGACGATATCGTCGGCGCCCTCGGCCAGGTTGCCGCTTAAGTCGCACGTAGCGACATCGCCTTCAGCGAGATGACAGGACATTTGAACCAGGCGCCGGCAACGTTTGCCGGCGTTGCCCGGTGGGCTTGCCCGGGAGGTGGCGGCCGGTCAAGTGGCGGCCCGACAACACCGGGGCGCCATCCTTGGCTCCCTATGCTTTAAACTTCGCTAACGAACGCGGTAAACAAACACAGTTAATCTCCAGTTAAGTTTTCTCCTCCACATTGCAGCCAGTCAGTTCGGGAATCTCCCGGTGCAAGGTTGTCAGAGGAAGAGAGCAACGGCGATGAAGACGCTTATCAAGGTACTGTTGCTGGGCGTTGTCGGGTTCATTCCCCTCGCAAACGTCGCCGTCGCGGCCGACATGATCGAGCCGACCTATGACGAAGTGCCGGAGATCGTGCCGGTCGAGATCGGCTCCGGCTGGTACCTCCGCGGCGACGTCTCCTACGACTTCAAGTCGAAGACCGACGGCAACTACCGCACCTACGCTCCTCCGGGCTCGGTCGCGTGCGGCGTCGATTGCGGCACCGGCTACGACACTCAGGAATACGACAGCTGGAAGTTCGACGCCGGCCCGGATGTCGGTCTCGGTTTCGGTTACCAGTTCACCGACTACTTCCGCGGCGACCTGACCGCACACTACTGGCAGGCGGACGTCGACGGCCGCAACGAGGGCGAGAACTGCCAGCTCGGCTTCTGCGGCTCGGTCGAGACCAGCAAGGCCAAGGCCTGGGAACTGATGGCGAACGCCTATGTCGACCTGGGGACTTTCGCCGGCTTCACGCCTTACATCGGCGGCGGCGTCGGTGCGGTCAACGTCAGCTATGACGATTTCAAGTCGACCAACTACGCGGCCGGCCAGGACTTCGATACCATCACGCTGGAAGGCGAGAACTCCTGGCGCTTCGCCTACGCCCTGATGGCAGGCGCTTCCTACGACCTGACGCAGTCGCTGAAGCTCGATGTCGGCTACCGCTACGTGAATGTCGATGACGGCGACATGTTCGGCTTCGACGATTACACCGCCGGCCTCGGCGCCACGGGCGTCCAGGGCCGCGACAACGGCTTCGACCGTCACACGATCACCGCCGGCCTGCGCTACTCGCTCTTCTAGACCGAGCGTCGGCTAAGAACCGGATATGCCGAACGGCGGGGGGAAACCCCTGCCGTTTTTGCGTTGGCGGGGAAGGCGTCCCGCGGCCTCCTGAAATCTCTGGCTTCACACAACTGACGCTTGACGGCGGCCTTGGAGAAGCATAGCCCGGTCAGTGGGACACATCCCCCCAACGGGATGCAATCTATCTGTGAGGATAGCAGAGATGACAAACACTACGAAGCCGGACATCCGTCCGGCCAATCCTCGATTTTCGTCCGGCCCCTGCGCCAAGCGCCCCGGATGGTCGCTCCAGGCGCTCGAAGATGCAGCGCTCGGCCGCTCGCACCGCGCCAAGGTCGGCAAGACCAAGCTCCAACAAGCCATCGACGAAACCCGCGAAATTCTCGGCGTCCCCGCCGATTATCGTATCGCCATCGTCCCCGCCTCAGATACCGGCGCGGTCGAAATGGCCATGTGGTCGCTGCTCGGCGCCCGCGGCGTCGACCTCGTCGCATGGGAGAGCTTCGGCGCCGGCTGGGTCACCGATGCGGTCAAGCAGCTGAAGCTCGCCGACGTCCGCACGCTGGAAGCCGGCTATGGCGACATCGTCGATTTCGCGACCGTCGACTTCGACCGCGACGTCGTCTTCACCTGGAACGGCACCACGTCGGGTGTGCGCCTGCCGAACGGCGATGCGATCCCGGCCGACCGCCAGGGCCTGACGATCTGCGATGCGACCTCGGCCGCCTTCGCGCAGGACCTGCCCTACGACAAGCTCGATGTCGTCACTTTCTCCTGGCAGAAGGTGCTGGGCGGCGAGGCCGCGCACGGCATGCTGATCCTCAGCCCCCGCGCCGTCGAGCGCCTCGTCACCTACAAGCCGGCCTGGCCGCTGCCGAAGATCTTCCGCATGACCTCGGGCGGCAAGCTGATCGAGGGCCTGTTCAAGGGCGAGACGATCAATACCCCGTCTATGCTTTGCGTCGAGGACTACCTCGATGCGCTCGGCTGGGCGAAGACGGTCGGCGGCCTCGACGGCCTGAAGGCCCGCGCCGACGCCAACCTTGCGGTAATCGAGCGCTTCGTCGACGCCAACCTGTGGCTCGGCTTCCTCGCGACCTCCAAGGCGATCCGCTCCAACACCTCCGTCTGCCTGCAATTCGTCGATCCCGCGATCGTCGCACTACCGGCTGATGCGCAGGAAGCCTTCGCAAAGAGCGTCGTCGCGATGCTGGAGAAGGAGGGCGTCGCCCTCGACATCGGCGCCTACCGCGACGCCCCTCCGGGCCTCCGCATCTGGTGCGGCGCTACCGTCGAGGCCTCCGACCTCGAGGCCCTGATGCCGTGGCTCGCCTATGCCTACGCGGCACAGAAGGCGACGCTGGCTCAGGCGGCCTGAAGACGCAGAGCGCTTGCTACGTTTGAATTGATCCGTCCACCTTGGACCTCGTCATCCCGGCCTTCAGCTCTGCGAAACCATTGGTTTCGCCGGGATCCATTCCTCTCCGTATCCGCATCACTCCGATGCAGAACGTAAGGTCCACCCGTGTGACCTCGTTGAGCGATTTGGAATGGATCCCGGCTCAAGGCCGGGATGACGAGGCCGGGGTTGGTCCGAGTCTCCAAACTCCCCGATTGCTAATTCCGTCCATTCACGCACGACACCCCAAGGACTCACCCCATGGCCCCCCGCGTTCTCGTTTCCGATCAGCTTTCTCCCACCGCCGTCCAGATCTTCAAGGATCGCGGCGTCGAGGTCGACTACATCCCGGACCTCGGCAAGGACAAGGACAAGCTCCTCGCCGTCATCGACCAGTATGACGGCCTCGCCATCCGCTCCGCCACCAAGGTGACCGAAAAGCTCATCGCCGCTGCGACGAAGCTGAAGGTGATCGGCCGCGCCGGCATCGGCGTCGACAATGTCGACATCCCCGCCGCCTCGCGGAAGGGCATCATCGTGATGAACACGCCCTTCGGCAATTCGATCACCACCGCCGAGCATGCCATCGCGCTGATGTTCGCCGTCGCCCGCCAGCTCCCCGCCGCCGATATTTCCACCCAGGCCGGCAAGTGGGAGAAAAACCGCTTCATGGGCGTCGAGATCACCGGCAAGGTGCTCGGCATCATCGGCTGCGGCAACATCGGCGCCATCGTCGCGACGCGCGGCGTCGGCCTGAAGATGAAGGTCATCGCCTTCGATCCCTTCCTCTCCTCCGAGCGCGCCGCCCAGCTCGGCATCGAGAAGGTCGAGCTGGAGACGCTGTTCCAGCGCGCCGATTTCATCACCTTGCACACGCCGATGACCGACAAGACCCGCGGCATCATCGACGCCGCCGCAATCGCCAAGATGAAGGACGGCGTGCGCATCATCAATTGCGCCCGCGGCGGGCTGGTCGTCGAGCAGGACCTCGCCGACGGCATCCGGTCCGGCAAGGTGGCCGGTGCCGGCGTCGACGTGTTCGAGACCGAGCCGGCGACCGACTCGCCGCTGTTCAACCTGCCGAACGTCGTCTGCACCCCGCATCTCGGCGCCTCCACCGAGGAAGCGCAGGAGAACGTCGCGCTTCAGGTCGCCGAGCAGATGTCGGATTACCTCATCTCCGGCGCCGTGCAGAACGCCCTCAACATGCCCTCGATCTCGGCCGAGGAGGCGCCGCTGCTGACGCCTTTCGTCAAGCTCGCGGAAATCCTCGGCTCCTTCGTCGGCCAGGTCACCGAGGATCCGATCAAGTCGGTCGAGATCGTCTATGACGGCGCGCCGGGTGCGATGAACACGCGGGCGCTGACCAGCGCTGCGCTGGCCGGCCTCCTGAAGCCGCTGATGCAGTCGGTCAACATGGTCTCCGCGCCGCTGATGGCCAAGGAGCGCGGCATCCTCGTCTCCGAGGTGCGGCGCGACAAGTCGGGCGTCTTCGACGGCTACATCAAGCTGACGGTCACCACCGAGAAGTTCTCGCGCTCGGTCGCCGGCACCTCGTTCTCGGACGGCAAGCCGCGCTTCATCCAGATCAAGGACATCAACATGGAGGCCGAGGTCGGCCGCCACATGCTCTACACCACCAACAAGGACGAGCCCGGCATCATCGGCGAGCTCGGCTCGCTCTGCGGCCGCAACAACATCAACATCGCCAACTTCCATCTCGGCCGCAACGAGAAGGGCGGCGATGCCATCGCCATCCTCTACCTCGACGAGCCCTTGTCGGAAGCTGTGATGGATGAGATCCGCGGGCTGAAGAAGATCGGTCAGGCGAAGCTCCTGTCTTTCGACATCTGATCGCGCCGAAAGGCGTTGGGGGAGGGGCGTCCTGTCCCTCCCGCTTCTGCTGGCGATATCGCGGGGGATGCCGGCGGAAAACGCGCGCTGCACCCTCGCTTCCCCGGCGCTCCCTGACTATAGTCCGGCCGTTTTGCGAAGCCCCGTTCCCAGCCTTCATTTGGCCGAACGTCGGGCGGCGTCGTTTTTCATGGCCTGAGGCCGGAGGGCGATGCAGGAGAGGGCGACCCGCCCCAAGGAGAGTTGCATGGCCAATGTCGTCGTCGTCGGATCGCAGTGGGGCGACGAAGGGAAGGGCAAGATCGTCGACTGGCTGTCCGAGCGGGCCGATGTCGTCGTTCGCTTCCAGGGCGGCCATAACGCCGGCCACACGCTGGTGGTCGACGGTGTCTCCTACAAGCTCTCGCTGCTGCCGTCCGGCGTCGTGCGCTCGGGCAAGCTCTCGGTGATCGGCAATGGCGTGGTCTTCGATCCGCATGCCTTCGTCGCCGAGAAGACCCGGCTCGGGGCGCAGGGCGTCTCGATCACCCCCGAATCGCTGCGCATTTCCGACAATGCCTCGCTGATCCTGTCGCTCCACCGCGAGCTCGATGCGATCCGCGAGAATGCCAACTCCGGCACCAAGATCGGCACCACGCGCCGCGGCATCGGCCCGGCCTACGAGGACAAGGTCGGCCGCCGCGCCATCCGCGTCATGGACCTTGCCGATTCGGAGATCCTGCCGGAGCGCGTCGAGCGCCTGCTCGCCCACCACAACCCGCTGCGGCGTGGCCTCGGCGTCGAAGAAGTGTCGGCGCAGACGATCCTCGATGAACTGACCAGCGTCGCACACGAGATCGTGCCGTATATCGACCACGTCTGGAAATTGCTCGACACCCGTCGCCGCGCCGGCGACCGCATCCTCTTCGAGGGCGCGCAGGGCACGATGCTCGACATCGACCACGGCACCTATCCGTTCGTGACGTCGTCGAACACCGTCGCGGGGCAAGCTTCCGCCGGTTCCGGCATGGGCCCGGGCAGCCTCGGCTTCATCCTCGGCATCACCAAGGCCTACACCACGCGCGTCGGCGAGGGGCCGTTCCCGACCGAGCAGCTGAACGAGATCGGTGATTTCCTCGGCGAGAAAGGCCACGAATACGGCACCGTCACCGGCCGGAAGCGCCGCTGCGGCTGGTTCGACGCGGTGCTGGTGCGCCAGGCCGTCGCGATCAACGGCATGACCGGCATGGCGCTGACCAAGCTCGACGTGCTCGACGGCCTCGACGAGCTGAGGATCTGCGTCGGCTACCGCCTCGACGGCAAGGAGATCGACTACCTTCCGGCAACGCTCGGCGCGACCGAGCGGCTGGAGCCGATCTACGAGACGCTGGAAGGCTGGAAGGAAACCACCGCCGGCGCACGCCGCTGGAGCGACCTGCCGGCGCAGGCAGTGAAGTACGTCCGCCAGATCGAGGAACTCGTCGGCTGCCCGGTGACGCTGCTGTCGACGTCGCCGGAGCGGGACGACACCATTCTCGTCCGCGATCCGTTCCAGGACTGAGGCTGCTTCGGGTCGGCCTGACGCAAGCTGCCTGTGATCGAACACATTGATGCTGCAGAGAACTTGTCGAAAATCGATTCCGGTTTTCGCAGCGATGATGTACTGACCGGCAAGCCGCACCGGCGGCTGCAGCCGTGCTTTCGGTCGCTGGTGATATGCAGTAGGGTCGACGTCGAAATATGCATCTGCAACAAACACCTAGACGATCAGTAAGGGGCTGCGATCCATGGCGGATTTGAGCGCGGTTCTGCGCAAGACGATCGATGGCCTGCCGAATGCATCGCCCGAACTGCGGGCCAAGGTCTATGACAAGGCCCGCGCTGCGATCGAGCGGCAGATCGCCGCTGCCAATCCGCCGCTCGCGGAGGAGCTGATCGAGGCCCGTCGCTCGGCTTTGGCCGACGCGATCGACCGCACCGAGGATCATTACCTTGGGCAGGAGGACGCGCCCGTTCCAGCTATGGCGCCGGTGGCCCCGAAGCCGGCAGCCCCTGCTGTCGAGCAGCGGGCGGCGACGCCGGCGCCGCCGCCGAGAGCGCCAGTCGCGACCCCGTCCGCCCCGCCCGCGTCCTCCGCGCCGCTGCCGCACGTCGATCGTGGCCCTCGTCCTTCGGCAGGCGTCCAGAAGCCGGCCTGGCCGACGGCGACGAGCAGCGGCAGCGAACTTGCCATACGCGCCGATCCGCGCCGCGACCCGGTGCGCGGCGAGCCGGACGCGCCGCGCGTCCCCGACGCCGGCCGAAGCGGCCTCGACGCCCCGCGGACAGAAGTCCGCGCGAACCGTCCGCCCGAGCGGCGGGAGCCGAGCGCCGAGGGCATGATGCCGTCGCCGGGCGCCCGGACGAGTGGCGCTTCCGGTCTCGACACTTCCGCCATCCCGGTCGCCGATGTCGCCGCCCCGCGCTATGCCAATGGCCGCCGGCCCAGCCAGAAGACCCGCAGCCGCTCCCCGGCGCTGGCCGGCATCGCCGTGGTCATCGGGCTCGGCGGTGCGGCAGCGCTTGCCTATGTCTACAAGGACCAGCTCGAAGCGATGCTGGTGGGGCCGAACACGGCCGACACGACGGCGACCGCCACGGCGACGCCGTCCGCCGGTACCTCCGCTTCCACGCCGGCGACCGTCGATGGCGGCGATGTCGCGGCTCTCTCGCCGCCGTCCGCTACCGGCACGAGCACCGGCACCGCCGCGCCGAAGCGCCGCTTCACCCAGCGGCTGATGCCGGACGGGACCGAGGTCGACGAGGGCCCCGGTGCCGGCACCGGCGCAGACTTCGGCGAGGGTACCAACATCGCCGCCGCCTCGCCGGACGTGAGCCCGGCGCCGCTGGTGCCACAGGTGGCGACCGCGCCCGAAGCGACGACGCCGGAGGACACCGCGACGGAAGGGACCGACCCCGAAGGGACGGATCCGGAAGCGGAAGCGGACGCGCCGCCGGCCGCTGCCGAGGCGACGCCTGCGCCCACGACCGAAACGGCTGCGCTGACGCCCGGCGATGCGGCAGTGCCCGCGGTCGCGCAGAAGGCCGTCTTCTACGAGGAGCGCACCGAGACCGAGCAAGGCTCGCAGCGCGGCGGCAACGTCGTCTGGAGCGTCGTCGAGGAAGCGCCGAGCGACGGGGCCCCGCCGGAGCCGGCGATTCGCGCCGTTGCCGATGTGCCGGAGGAGAACCTGCGGCTGACCATGACCATCCGCCGCAACACCGACGACACGCTGCCGGCGAGCCACGTCATCGAGATGATGTTCGACGTTCCCGCGAACTTTGCCGGTGGCCAGATCGCCAATGTGCAGCGGCTGGCCTTGAAGCCGACGGAGGAAGCCCGCGGCGAGCCGCTGATCGGCGTTGCCGGCAAGATCTCGGACGGCTTCTTCATCGTCGCGCTGAACAATCTGGCGCAGGCGACGCAGACCAATCTCGGCCTGCTCGGCAAGGAACAGTGGATCGACATTCCGCTCGCCTATTCCAGCGGACGCCGTGCGCTGATCTCCATCGAGAAGGGCATTCCGGGCGACCGCGTGTTCAAGCAGGCGATGGACGCCTGGGCCGCCAAAACCTAAACCCCATCTGCGGCGTTCCGCGCCGCTATCCGGGGTTGGAAAAGTCCCGCCAAAAAGAAAAGGCCCCGAATTTCGGGGCCTTTTTTGTTTTCGTCATCGGAGAGGCGCTGATCAGGCTGGCTCGAGGACCCGCAACTGCCGCTGGGCGGCCTCGGCGGTGTCCTTCACCGCCTTCTGCACCTTCTCGAAGGCACGCACCTCGATCTGGCGCACGCGCTCGCGGCTGATGTCGAACTCGTCCGACAGCGCCTCGAGCGTCAGCGGGTCTTCCGACAGCCGCCGTGCCTCGAAGATCCGACGCTCGCGGTCGTTGAGGACGTCCATCGCCCGGTGCAGCATGCTGCGCCGCTGGTCGAGTTCGTCCTGTTCGACCAGCATCGCCTCCTGGCTCTCCGACTGGTCGACCAGCCAGTCCTGCCACTCGCCGGACTCGCCCTCTGTCGCGCGGATCGGTGCGTTCAGCGAGGCGTCGCCAGAGAGGCGGCGGTTCATCGAGATGACCTCCTCCTCGCTGACGCCGAGTTGGGTCGCAATGTGCGCCACCTGGTCGGGCTTCAGGTCGCCTTCCTCCAGCGCCTGGATCTTCGACTTCATCTTGCGCAGGTTGAAGAACAGCCGCTTCTGATTGGCGGTCGTCCCCATCTTCACGAGGCTCCACGAGCGCAGGATGTATTCCTGGATCGAAGCCTTGATCCACCACATCGCATAGGTCGCCAGGCGGAAGCCGCGCTCGGCGTCGAAGCGCTTGACCGCCTGCATCAGGCCGACATTGCCTTCCGACACGACCTCACCGATCGGCAGGCCGTATCCGCGGTAGCCCATGGCGATCTTCGCCACCAGGCGCAGATGGCTGGTCACGAGGCGGTGGGCGGCCTTGCGGTCGTCATGCTCGGCATACCGCTTGGCGAGCATGTATTCTTCCTGCGGTTCCAGCATGGGGAACTTGCGGATTTCCTCGAGATAGCGGCTGAGGCCGCCTTCGCCCGAGGCAATGCTCGGCAGATTGGACTGGGCCATGATACTGCACCCTCCTTGACGTGACCGGCAGCCTCTTCTGAGGCCGACCGTGCCTTGGACCGCGTCTCCGCCGATCCCGGCCAACTCGATGTTCTCCTGACATCGCAAAGGTTCGCGCCTGAAATGCGGCGTGACCTCTTAAATAGACCGGTCGGTATAAAACCGCCAGCCCTTTTCACACGATCGTGCGCATCTTCGTCCGGGAAGCCGCAGCGCTCGTTTGGGAGATCCGGATTTCAGACCGTCATTCCGAGGGCAGTGGCGAGATTGCGCATGTCTGAAGGGATATCGCTTTCGAACAGCATCGGTTCCCCGGTCACCGGATGCTCGAAGCCCAACTGGAAGGCATGCAGCGCCTGGCGCCCGAACTGCTCCACGACGACGCGATCCGATGGCTCCAATTTGTTCACCTTGGTCATGAACCCGCCGCCATAGGTCTCGTCGCCGATCAGCGGGTGACCGATATGGGCCATGTGCACGCGAATCTGGTGCGTTCGCCCGGTCTCCAGCCGGCATTCGACCAGCGAGGCCAGCGTATCCTCGCCGGGAGAAGAGCGCGCGATGACGTCGAAATGGGTGATCGCCTCGCGGGCGTCCGGCCGGTCGGCGGCGACGACGGTACGCTTGGTGCGGTCGGTATTCGACCGGCCGAGCGCGGCCTCGATCGAGCCGCTGCGCCGGAGCGGGGCGCCCCAGACCAGCGCCCGGTAGGCCCGCTGCATCCGCCCGTCGCGGCCGTGTGCGGCGAACTGCTCGGCGAGCGAGCGGTGCGCGATGTCGCTCTTGGCGACCACCATGACGCCCGTCGTGTCCTTGTCCAGCCGGTGGACGATGCCGGGGCGTTTCACCCCGCCAATGCCGGACAGGCTGTCGCCGCAATGGTGGAGGAGGGCGTTGACCAGGGTGCCCGTCCAGTTGCCGGGGCCGGCATGCACGACCAGCCCCGACGGCTTGTCGACGACGACGAAGCTTGCATCCTCGTAGAGGATCGTCAGCGGAATGTTCTCCGGCAGAGGGTCGGCATCGACCGCTTCCGGCACCAGTATCTCGACGACGTCGCCCTCTGCCACCTTGCGCTTGGTGATGCGCGCCGGGGCTCCGCCCACCGTCACGTCGCCTGCCTCGATCAGCGCCTGGATGCGGCTGCGCGAGAGCACGCCCGGAAACTGCGCGCTGAGAAACTGGTCGAGCCTCAGCCCGCTGGAGGCCTCATCGACGGTGAAGCTGCTTGCTTCCGCATCTTCGGGGATTGTAGGACCGGTAACGATGAAATCCTCCGACATGGCGGGACAGTTCTGCGGCCCCGATGACCCGCGCCCGCTTCGGCCGCGCGCGGAAGGGTCTTTGCGGGCGATGGAAAGAAAGCGACTGATATGACCGACCTGCCCGACGACGAGGCCCCGCTCGATCCCGCCACCGAGCGCCTGCGCCGAAAGATGGTGCGGCTGCTGGCGGTCGCCGTGGCGACCATGCTGATCGGCGTTATGGCGGTGCTCGGCGCCGTTGTCTACAAGATCAACCAGACGCGCGCCGTTCCCAGCACCGCCGAGATCGCCTTGCAGCTGCCCGCCGGAAGCCGGATCGAGAGCATGGCACTGGATGGCGGCGAGGCGCTGCTGCGGCTTTCGGGCGGTGCGGACGATCTCGTCCGGGTCGATCTCGCCACCGGCATCATCACCGCCCGCTATCGTATCTCTGCGCCCTGATCGCCTGCGCCCCGCAGGTTTTTCCACAAGCTCGCCTCTCCGGCGCAGAAAAGGGGTTGCCATCCCGAAAGCCCCTGGCTATATCCGCGTCACTGGTCACGCGCCCATCGTCTAGCGGTTAGGACGACGCCCTCTCACGGCGTAAACAGGGGTTCGATTCCCCTTGGGCGTACCAGGCTCCCCTTCTAAATAACTATCTGAATTCCGGTGTTGCTTGCGCTTGATCGCGAGAACCTTGTGAAATGGCGACAGCCGCTGGCTGCGGATGGCACGTCGCGACGTCGACGGCTCTTCCGAGCGCGCGGCGGATGACGGGCGCGCCTCGATGCGAAGCCCGCCTCGCCGAAGAGCCGTACCCCTTCGTAGACATTCAGGCTCGATGCCCCGATCAGCCTGTCGGTCCCGCCGCCGCGCGAAGAGTTGGGCGTACTTCCTCGGCGACCCTCGACCGGGAACGATCCGGCTTCAGCCGCGGGTCGCCGAGGAGGCTGCGGATCAGACGGTGATCGAGCCGCTTGCGATCAGCTTGGTCACGTCGAGTTCCCGCAGCTTCTGCGTTCGGCCAAGCTTGCCGCCGAGGGCGAGAACCTGCTCTCCCGAGAGCGGCAGGACGAAGCGCTTGCTGACGATCCGCGGCTCGCCGCCTGGCTGGGCGAATTCCGTCCACTGCAACCGTCCGGGATACTGCCCTTTGGTCAGCGTGATGCCGCCATCCAGTTCGACGGTTTCGACGACGGTATAGACGCGGTCTTCGTATGCTGCCCTGCCGGCCATGTGTGATCCCTGCTTTGCTTGGTAAACCGTGCTTATGCGCCCTTCCGGCTGAAACACCAATTCCCGCCACCGGACAGCGCCGTCGCGTCGTGACCGAAGGAACCGCGTAGCGGCTTTTCCAAGGCCTGCGGGGGGGCATCGACAGACGGGCATCGAAGACCTGACCCGACGAAACATTTTAGTCACCTAAGAAATTAGAGGCGTCTTAGCGATTGTCGCATATTGTTAGCAGGCTAAAGGACGACGCAGTTGGCGTAGGAGTCCCTGATGGTTTCATTCTTCAAGTCCAGTGCTGCCGACGTGTTGAACGCGATGGGTAAATCCTTTGCCATCATCGAACTCGACCCCACCGGCAAGATCCTGACGGCCAACAAGAACTTTTGCCACGTCCTTGGTTACGAACTCCCTGACATCGTCGGTCAGCATCATTCGATTTTCGTCGATCCCGCCTACGGCCACTCTGCGGAATACAGAGACTTCTGGACGCGGCTGGCGGCCGGCGAGTTCGTCTCCGGACAGTTCAAGCGGCTCTCGAAGACCGGCGAAGCCGTCTGGATCGAGGCCTCCTACAACGCCGTCACCAATGCCCGCGGCAAGGTCTACAAGGTGGTGAAGTTCGCCAGCGACGTCACCGCCGCCAAGCGCATCGCCCTTGAAGAAGCCAGCAAGCTGGCGGCCCTCGGCAAGTCCCAGGCCATCATCGAGTTCACCCCGAAAGGTGACATCCTGGCGGCCAACGGCAACTTCCTCGAGGCCCTCGGCTATACCGCCAACGAAGTCGTCGGCCGGCACCACAGCATGTTCGTCGACCCCTCCTATGCCCGGAGCCCTGAATACGCGGCCTTCTGGACCGCCTTGCGCAATGGCGAGTATCAGGCCGCGGACTTCAAGCGCTTCGGCAAAGGCGGTCGCGAGGTCTGGATCCAGGCCTCCTACAACCCGATCCTCGACGACCGCGGCGCCGTGACCAAGGTGGTGAAGTTCGCAACCGACCTGACGGACCGGATGAAGGCGGTCGACACCATCGGCCTCGCCCTCGGACGGCTGGCCGAGGGCGACCTCGACCAGCACCTCGATGCGGCTTTTATTCCCTCGCTGGAATCGCTGCGGACCAACTTCAACCAGTCCGTCCAGAAGCTCAACGTCGCCATGCGCTCCGTCAGCGACAACGCCACGGCGATCCATTCGAGTGCCGACCAGCTCCGTTCTGCCGCTGACGATCTTGCCCGCCGTACCGAGCAGCAGGCTGCAGCGGTGGAGGAAACCTCGGCCGCCCTGTCTGAGATGGCCGGCACGTTGAAGCTCTCCAGCAGCCGGGCCGACGAGGCCGGTGTCCTCGTGGCCAAGACCCGGGCCGACGCGGAACGCTCCGGCCTGATCGTCGGCGAGGCCATCGCGGCGATGAGCCTCATCGAGACCTCGTCGGACGAGATCGGCAAGATCATCGGCGTCATCGACGAGATCTCGTTCCAGACCAATCTCCTGGCGCTCAACGCCGGCGTCGAGGCGGCACGGGCGGGTGAAGCGGGCAGGGGGTTTGCCGTGGTGGCGCAGGAGGTGCGTGGCCTTGCCCAGCGTTCGGCGACGGCGGCCAAGGAGATCAAGCAACTGATCTCGACCTCCGGCCATCAGGTCGAGGCCGGCGTCCGGCTGGTGAGCCAGACTGGCGAGGCGCTGGAGTCGATCGCCCGGCGGGTGGCCGAGGTCGACAGCCACGTGTCCTCGATCGTGCAATCGACCCACAGCCAGTCGACAGGGCTTCAAGAGATCAGCCTAGCCGTCGGCACGATCGACAAGGGCACGCAGCAGAATGCCGCCATGGTCGAGGAGTCGACCGCGGCCAGCAACGAGCTGGCTGAACAGGCCCACTCGCTGACGGATCTGCTCGAAGGCTTCAGCCTCGGAGACGGTGCGCACACCCGCCAGGGATCCCCGGTGCACCAGCTGAACAGACGGGTCACCCAGGCTTTCGGGGCCCGGGCATGAGTGCCCGGAACCCTGCCGCCGCCGACGACACGCGAAGCGCAGTCCTCAAGAAAGGTCTTTTCATGCGCCTGAACACCACCCCCATTCGGCCAGCCAGCGCCCGTGGAGGCTTCTGATGACGAGCGACACATCAAAGGGCGCGGCCGTCGAGTTGCCCGCGCGCCTCGATCTGACCGCCGCTGCACCGCTGCATGAGCAATTGCTCGGCCTGCGCGGAGAAGCGCTCGAGATCGATGCGTCCAAGGTCGAAAGCCTCGGCGGGCAGTGCCTGCAGGTGCTTCTCTCGGCGGTCGTCACCTGGAAGGCGGACTCGGTTCCGCTTCACATCGCCAACGCCTCACCCGGTTTCGAGGGCGGCCTCAGGCTGCTCGGCCTTAGCCTCGACAGCTTGCTCGACAAGGAGATTTCCCAATGAAAATGACCATTCTGACGGTCGATGATTCCCGGACCATGCGCGAGATGCTGCGCCGGGCGCTCGAGGAAAGCGGTTTCAACGTGGTGCAGGCCGAGGACGGCGTGCACGGCCTCGAGGTCCTCGACGGCATGGAACACCCGGACGTGATCATCACCGACGTCAACATGCCCCGCATGGACGGGCTGACCTTCATCGAGGAAGTGCGCAGCGAGCACGCCCGCCGGGTCATCCCGATCCTCGTTCTGTCGACCGAGAGCGATGTCGAGAAGAAGGCCCGTGCCCGCAAGGCCGGCGCCACCGGCTGGATCGTCAAGCCCTTCGACCCGGTCAAGCTGGTCGACGCCATTCGGCGCGTCGCAGCCTGACACTCGCCACGGCGAGCCCGGTTGAAACCGCATCCGTAACCATCCCGTCCGAGCGGCGGGAATGGCCGACTCGCCTTACGGCGCGGCCAAGAGAGCTGGCTAAAGAGGACTGAGCGATGGACGCGATGGCGGAAATCCGGGCGACATTCTTTGAAGAATGCGTCGAGCAGCTGGGTGAACTGGAAATCGGCCTTTTGGCCATGGAGAACGGTGAGGCCGATTCCGACACCGTCAACGCCGTCTTCCGCGCCGTTCATTCGGTCAAGGGCGGGGCGGGAGCGTTCAACCTGAACGATCTCGTCCACTTCGCCCATATTTTCGAGACGACCCTGGACGAGGTCCGCTCCGACCGGCTGGAGGCGACGAACGACGTCGTCAAGATCATGCTGCGCGCCGCCGACGTGCTCGCCGACCTCATCACCGTCGCCCGCGACGGCGGTTCGGTCGATGCGGCGCGCACCAAGGTCCTCGTCGCCGAACTGAAAGACCTGGTCCCGGGCGCCGCCAGCGCCCGGATGGCCGCCGTGCCCGAGCCGATGGACGAGGACGAGGGCGCGCTCTTCCCCGATGGCGATGGCGACGGCATGGACGGGTTCGATTTCGTCCCGGTGGCGATCGACTTCGACGACCTGATGGGCGGCACGCTGTCGGGATTTCGCATCACCTTCAAGCCGACCTCCGATATGTACGCCAAGGCGAACGAGAGCGCCCGGCTGATCCGCGAGCTCGCCGCACTCGGCGCGATCGACATCGATTGCGACACGTCCGAAACCCCGCTTCTCAGCGACCTTGATCCGGAAAGCGCCTTCCTGTCCTGGACGGTCACGCTGAACACGGAAGTCGGCGAGGACGCGGTCCGCGAAATCTTCGAGTTTGCCGAGTTCGATTGCGCCCTGACCATCGAGCCGCTGATCACCGAGAACCCGGAAGGTCCGGATGACGATGGCAACGAGGCGGTCGACGCCGAGACCGCGGCGCTTCTCGCCCGCTTGATGGCCGGCGGTGGAGCCGAGGACCCGGAAGCCGCACCGGCTCCGGCAGCGGCGGCCATGCCCGCTGCCGCAAAGCCTGTCGCGTCGAAGGCCGAGGAGCCGGCCGCCCAGAAGGCTGCCAAGCCTGCCGCGGCGGCGCCCGCGGCCACATCCGGCGAGGGCGGCGGTGCCCAGCCGGGCGCCACCATCCGCGTCGATCTCGAGCGCGTCGATCGCCTGATCGACCTCGTCGGCGAGCTGGTGATCCACCAGGTCATGCTCTCGCAGCGCGTGACGCTCGCCGGTCTGGCGCGGGCGACCGACGTTGCCGTCGGACTAGACGAGCTGGAGCAGCTGACCCGCGAAATCCAGGACAGCGTCATGGCGATCCGCGCCCAGCCGGTGAAGTCGGTGTTCCAGCGACTGCCGCGCCTCGTGCGCGAGGTGGCCGACGCGACCAAGAAGATGGTCAAGCTGGTGACCGAGGGCGAAGGCACCGAGGTCGACAAGACGGTCATCGAGCGTCTGTCGGATCCCTTGACGCACATGATCCGCAACGCCATCGACCACGGCCTCGAACTGCCGGCCAAGCGTCTCGCCGCCGGCAAGCCGGAGGAAGGCACGGTCCGCGTCGCCGCCATGCACCGCTCGGGACGCATCGTCATCGAGATCTCCGACGACGGCGCCGGCATCAACCGGCCGGTCGTCCGCGACATCGCCATCAAGAAGGGCCTGATCCCGCCGGACGCGG
Source organism: Mesocryomonas fontinalis (assembly GCF_055730125.2). Taxonomy (NCBI): domain Bacteria; kingdom Pseudomonadati; phylum Pseudomonadota; class Alphaproteobacteria; order Hyphomicrobiales; family Aurantimonadaceae; genus Mesocryomonas; species Mesocryomonas fontinalis. Next base: position 611,303 of record NZ_JBUZWG020000001.1, read on the forward strand.
CGCTGACCGACGAAGAGACGGACAACCTGATCTTCCTGCCGGGCTTCTCCACCAAGGAGGAAGTCTCCGAGCTGTCGGGCCGGGGCGTCGGCATGGACGTGGTCAAGCGCTCGATCCAGGCTCTCGGCGGCCGGGTGTCCATCGCCTCCAAGCCCGGCGAGGGCTCGATCTTCTCGATGAGCCTGCCGCTGACGCTGGCCGTGCTCGACGGCATGATCGTCTCAGCCGGCACCCAGACCCTGGTGGTGCCGCTCACCGCCATCATCGAGACGCTAAAGCCGAAGGCGAGCGACGTTCGCGGCTTCGGCAGCGACCAGCGGCTGATCTCGGTGCGCGACAGCTTCCTGCCGCTGATCGACGTCGCCCAGCAGCTCGGCTACCGCGAAGGCGCCACCGACGCGATGACCGGTGTAGCGATCCTCGTCGAAGCCGAGAACGGCAGCCGTTCGGCGCTTCTGCTCGATGGCATCCAGGGCCAGCGCCAGGTCGTGATCAAGAGCCTCGAGGCCAATTACGGCCACGTGCCGGGCGTCGCCGCCGCGACCATCATGGGCGACGGGCGGGTGGCCCTCATCCTCGACGTCGACGCCGTCACTGCCACCTCGCGGTTCGAGGCAAGCTTCTTTTCAAACAATCTACAGGCAGCGGAGTGACCATGGACAGTCATAGCGAAAACGCCGGCATGCGCGAGCTCATCGCCTTCCGGATCGGCGAGCAGGAATTCTGCGTCGACATCATCACCGTGCGCGAAATCCGCGGCTTCGCGGCGGCGACCCCGCTGCCGCACGCCCCGAACTTCGTGGTCGGCGTCATCAACCTGCGCGGCACGGTGCTGCCGATCGTCGACCTCGCCGCCCGTCTCGGCTTCGGCCCGACCGTTCCGACGGCCCGTTCGGTCGTTATCGTGGTGCGGATCGGTCGCCAGCTCGTCGGTCTCCTGGTCGACGCGGTGTCGGACATCCTGACCGTCACCGACGACCTGCTGCAGCCGACGCCCGACGTCGCCTCGGAGATCGCCCGCAGCTTCGTGCGGGGGGTCATGGCCTTCGAGGGGCGGATGATCTCGATGATCGCGGTCGACTCGGTGCTGCCGCAGACCGAACTCGCCGCCTGATACTGACTTCTTCAAGGTGCGTCGTCCGGGCAGACCCGGCGACGCCTGAACTTCGCGCAAGGGCGCCCCGATGGCCAGACCAGAAGCAGAGCGAGCCGAAGCCAGCCAGCGCGGCGGCTCGAACGAGTACATCCTGTCGGAAAACGATTTTGCGACCATCGCCAAGATCCTGCACGACGATTCCGGCATCCTGCTCGTGCCGGCGAAGCGTGATCTCGTCTATTCGCGCCTTGCCAAGCGGCTGCGGGCGCTCGGCCTCGGCAGCTTCAAGGAATACTGCGGCTACATCGCCGGCGCCGAGGGTGCCACCGAGCGGATGACCATGCTGGCGGCGTTGACCACCAACGTCACGCATTTTTTTCGCGAGAAGCACCATTTCGAGTTCCTGAAGGCCCAGGTCCTGCCGCCGCTGCTCGACGCCGCCAAGCGCGGCGGGCGCGTCCGGATCTGGTCGGCCGGCTGCTCGAACGGCCACGAACCCTATTCCATCGCCCTCACCATCCTGTCGATGATGCCCGATGCCGCCGAGCGTGACATCAAGATCCTCGCTTCCGACATCGATCCCAATGTCGTCGCGTTCGGCCGCGCCGGCATCTACGACGAGAACGCGCTGGAGCCGGTGCCGCGGCCGATGCAGCAGCGCTGGTTCCGGCCGGCGCAAGGCGGCCTCGAGGTCACCGACCCGATGCGCGAGCTCGTCTCCTTCCGCGAGCTCAACCTGATCGGCGCCTGGCCGATGCGCGGCGGCTTCGACGCCATCTTCTGCCGCAACGTGACGATCTACTTCGACCAGCCGACGCGCGAGAAGATCTGGCACCGCTTCTGCCAGCAGCTGCATCCGCAGGGGTTCCTGTTCATGGGCCATTCCGAGCGGCTGACGGGGGCTGCCACCAACCACCTCGTCTACGAGGGGACGACCTCGTACCGCCGGCTCGAGGGAGCGGTGGCATGATCCCGGTCAAGGTGCTCATCGTCGACGATTCGCGCACCATGCGGGCCTTGCTGAGGCATGCGCTCGTTCAGGACGCGGGGATCGAGGTAGTCGGCGAGGCGGCGAGCCCGGTCGAGGCCCGCGACATGATCAAAGCGCTGGACCCCGATGTCGTGACGCTCGACATCGAGATGCCGAAGATGAACGGCCTCGAATTTCTCGAGAAGATCATGCGGTTGCGGCCAACGCCCGTGATCATGGTCTCCAACCTGACGCAGCCGGGGGCGGGCGCCACCTTGCGCGCGCTGGAGATCGGCGCCTTCGACTGCATCTCCAAGCCGGGCGGCGCCGGTGGCAACACGCTGGATCATCTGCCGGGGCTGATCAAGGAGGCGGCGAAGGCGAAGCGCCGCATGGCCCAGCAGCACGCGCAGGTGAAGGCGCCGCATCTGCAGCGGCCCGACGCTGTCCACAGCGCTCGCTGGCCTGATCTCGTGGCCATCGGGTCTTCGACCGGCGGCGTCGAGGCGCTGATCCAGGTGCTCTCGGATTTCCCGGCGGCCTGCCCGCCGACGCTGATCGTCCAGCATCTGCCGGCGGCGTTCACCACGTCGTTCTCGGCCCGGCTCGACAAGATCTGCCGTGCCAGTGTCGGCGAGGCGAAGGATGGCGAGGAGCTGAAGGCCGGCCATGTCTACATCGCGCCCGGCGGCCAGCACATGACCGTGCAGGGGCGCCGGGGCCCTCGGCTGAAGCTCGATCAGGAGGATCCGATGACCGGACACCGGCCGTCGGTCGACCGTCTCTTCCACTCGATCGCCGACAATTTCGACGGACGCGCCACCGGCATCATCCTCACAGGGATGGGCCGGGACGGTGCCGAAGGACTTCTGCGCATGCGCGAACGCGGCGCGCGGACCATGGCCCAGGACGAGGCGACCTCGCTCGTCTACGGCATGCCGCGGGTCGCCTTCGACATCGGCGCCGCCGCCCAGCAGGTAGCCTTGCGCGACGTCGCGCGGGAAACATTCGGATAAGCGAGCAACCTCTTTCTGCAGGCCGGGCACGTCATGCCGAGAGCTTGTCTGACACCCTTCAATTCTAAAATGCAAAGGAGCCAGCCATGGCTTTCAAGGCACAGCTCAAAGTTCTCGTGGTCGACGACCAGAGGACCAGCCGCATGCTGATCAACGACGCGCTGGACCAGATCGGTATCCGCCAGATCGCCTTCGCTGCCGATGGCGAGGAGGCCCTGAAGATGATGATGACCGCGCCGAGCCACGTCGTGATCTCCGACTTCAACATGCCCAAGCTCGATGGCCTGCAGCTCCTGAAGGCGATCCGCGCCTTCCCCGCGACCAAGAAGACCCCGTTCTTCATCCTGACCGGTCGTGGCGACCGCGAACTGGTGCAGAAGGCGGCCGCCCTCGGGGCCAACAACTTCCTGATCAAGCCGCTGACGGCGCCCGTGCTCCTGAAGACCCTCGAAACCGTGCTGGGGAGACTCCAGTGAACGAAGCCTTACCGAGAAGACGCCTGCACATCATTCAAGGCGAGGCCAAGTGGGGCAGGGGCGAGGACCTCGTCCTCACCACGCTGCTCGGCTCGTGCGTCTCGGCCTGCATCCGGGACCCGATCGCCGGCGTCGGCGGGATGAACCATTTCCTGCTGCCCGGCGGCGGCGAGGGACACGGCCAGTCGCGTTCCGAGAGTTACGGGCTCTACCTGATGGAGCTCTTGATCAACGGCTTGCTGAAGCTCGGCGCCCGGCGCGAGCGTCTGGAGGCAAAGCTCTTCGGCGGCGCCCGCACGGTCGGCGGCCTGTCGGACATCGGCGCCAAGAACGCTGCCTTCGCCAAGCAGTTTCTGGACGTGGAGGGCATCACCTACACCGGGGGCAATGTCGGCGGCGAGAACGGCCGGCGGCTGGAATACTGGCCGCACACCGGCCGAGCCCGTCAGATCCTTCTCGAAAAGTCCGCAGCACTGCCGGCACCACCGGTTCGTCTGCAGCAATCCAACGGCGACCTCGAACTCTTCTAGTGTCTGCTCCCTTTCCGACCAGGACCGCTCCCATGTCGCAAACGCAAGTTTCTTCGATCCTCGCCCGCCTTTCGTACGAGCTGCACGCGCTGGCCGATGCGACGGACGATTTCCACCACCTCGCCTTCTCGGACGATGTGGCGGCTCGCCTGAACGATGCCGAATACATCCGTGCGACGCAGAGCATCGATCACACCCAGCAGATCCTTGCCAACCTCTCGGAGTTCACCGCTTGCCTCGCCATGGCGTCGCCGGTGGACCTGACGCTCAACCCGACCCAGGCGCTGCAGCTCATCACCCTCGGCGACCTCCGCCGCCGCCTCGAGGATGCGCCGGATGCCGCTGTCGAGGCCGAGGATGAAGGCGAAACCGAGTTCTTCTGAGCCGGACAGAGCCCGTCGGGACGCGGCACGCCTGCGGCATCTGCCATCTGGCGTCGGTCCGTCCGGGTGGGGGGCGCGGCCGGGGGGGCTGCAAGGCCGGTGACACACTCTTTCGAGCGCGCGACATGTCCGGGCAAGCCGGACATCAAAGAAGCATCAACCTTAACGGGATTTTATTAGCCGCGACTTATGTTTCAGGCATGCGCCCGCATACCTGAAAGCAGAGTCCATGTCCTTCCAGAACCTTCGCATCTCGCGGAAGCTGCTGATCGCTTTCGCGACCATCTTCGTGATGTCGAGCGTCGCCACCGGCCTCGTCTACGAGAAGATCCAGGCCGTCGCCGCGCTGGACGATGCCAACCGCAACAGCATGATCCTCTCGACCGAGGTCGAGCACCTGTCGAAGTCCATGATCGAGCAGCAGAGCGCGGTCCGTGGCTTCCTTTTGACCGGTGACGAGAGCTTCGTCGCTGCCTACCAGGCAGCGCAGGCGGATTTCGCGTCGAAGGCGGATCGCTTCCAGCAGGAGACGGTCCTGCCGGAGCAGCGCAAGCGCATCTCGCAGCTGCAGGCCTTCGTGGCGAATTGGCAGAAGGAGCAGGCAGAGCCGCAGATGGCGCTCTGGCGGGAGCCGGCCAAGCGCAAGCAGGCCCTGGCGATGACCGGCAAGATGGGGCTCGGCGACGGCGAGGCGATCCTCGCGTCTATCGCCGAGGCCCAGAAATCCATCGTCGCCGGACGGGTCGCCGCCTCCGATGAAGCCGAGGCGACGGCGGTGAAGGTTCTCGCCGGCAGCGCGGTTTTCGAGGGGCTTCTGGCGATCGGGCTCGGCCTGCTTCTCGCCCGATCCGTCGGCCGGCCGATCACCCAGATGACGCAGGCGATGCGCGGCCTCGCCGATGGCGACACGCACCTCGACGTTCCCTCGACCCATCGCCGCGACGAGGTGGGCGAAATGGCGAGGGCGGTCGAGAGCTTCAAGCTGGCGGCCCTCGAAAAGATCCGGCTCGAGGAGGCGGCGGTCGTCGCGCAGCGCTCCCAGGAGGCGCGGCAGGACGAGCAGAAGGCCGTCGATCACGCCAAGGCCGATGATCTCAGGCTCTTCGTCCAGACGGTCGAGCGGGGCTTCGCGGCCCTTTCGGACGGCGATCTCACCGTTCGCATGGATCAGGCGGTGGCGCCCGAGTTCGAGCCGATCCGCGCGACCTTCAACGAAAGCGTCGGCAAGCTGGAGACGACGATCGGGTCCGTGGTCGGTGCCGTCGGCGTCATCCGGATCGGCCTCAACGAGATCTCGGTGGCGTCCGGAGACCTCGCGCAGCGCACCGAGCAGCAGGCCGCGAGCCTCGAGCAAACGGTCGCGGCGCTGAGCGAGGTCACGCGCTCCGTCAACGAGGCGGCGACGAGCGCGGAAAAGGCGCAGGCGACCGCCGCCACCGCGCAGCAGAATGCCGAACGCGGCGGCGAGGTCGTCGGGCGTGCGGTCGAGGCGATGAACCAGATCGAGACCTCGTCCGACAGGATCGGCAAGATCATCGGGGTGATCGATGAGATCGCCTTCCAGACCAATCTCCTGGCGCTCAATGCCGGCGTCGAGGCGGCGCGGGCCGGCGAGGCGGGCAGGGGCTTTGCCGTCGTCGCCCAGGAAGTGCGCGGCCTCGCCCAGCGCTCTGCCGATGCCGCAAGGGAAATCAAGACGCTGATTTCCACCTCGCGCAGCCAAGTCGAGCAAGGCGTCGCGCTGGTGACGGCGTCTGGAAAATCGCTCGACGAGATCGTGACGCAAGTGGCGGAAATGGCCGGTGCCGTCGCCGGCATCGCCACCAAGGCCCGCGAGCAGGCCGTCAGCCTGCGCGAAGTCTCGGTCGCCGCCGACCAGATGGACAAGGTGACCCAGCAGAACGCGGCGATGGTCGAGGAGACCACCGCCGCGGCTCAGAACCTGTCGACCGAGACGACGGAACTCGCCGGGCTCGTCCAGCAGTTCCGGACCAGCCATTCGGCACCGGCCAAGCGGCAGGCCGCGCTGGCGCGCGCGCCGGTCGCGAGGGGCACCGGCCAGGTCGTCCAGATGCGTCAGACCGGGAGCGGCGGCGCCGCCGTCAAGGCTGTGGTGGCCCAGGACGGCTGGGAAGAATTCTGACCGTCCGCGTCCGCCGCTGATACGGCAGCCTCACGCAATTTAAAGACACCAGGCTACCGGTCGCGACACGCGGTCGGTGGCCTTTGTGATCGTGCTGCACGGGCGGTGGGGAGCGTTCGGTATGTCCGGCCTCAGAGCGCCGTACGTCCCGAAGGACGCATAAAGAACGCTCTGTCTTATTGGATCTAGAGCACGCCGGCGTCGCGGCACGCGCTGTAGATGTCGATCGCCTTCGCATTGGCACCGGCCACCCGGCGTGCCTTGAAGGCGAGGGTGCCATCGGCGGTGTTCGGCTTGCCGCTGCCGTCGAACAGCGTCATCCCCGACGCGGAGCCGCTGGCCTCGTTGATGTTGACGAGACCGCAGATCACCAGGTCGCCCGAGGACTGGCGCCGCGCCGAGACCGGACCGAACTCCAGCGTCCGTCCATCCTCGAATTCGGCGGAGAACTGCGCCTTCACGTCGGCCAGCTGCACCGGCGTCAGCGTGTAGGGCGTCGTCGCCACGCTGGCTTCCGGCACGCCATAGCGAAACAGCTCGAAACGCGGCAGCGCCATGCCCGAGAGATCGATCTTCGGGGCGTTCATGCCGGAGCAGCCGCTAAGGCTCGTGATGATCAGGCCGGCAATGATGAGACGATGGCGCATGCGACTTGGTTCTTCTGATTCACCTGATAAGTAAAGACTTTCGTCCGCATGGCGCGGACACTTTGTCACGCGGCAGAACGCATTTCGTGAAGCCGCCGTTCGCATCGCCGTCATGCGGCGGCCGGGCGGCTCCACGAAACTGACGCCCGGCCGCGCTGGGCCCTGACCTGGCGCCGAGCCGCCACCTTTCGAAAGCGAGCGATGGACGAGCGATATCTGCGCGTGACCGACCTGGACGACCCGCGCGTCTCGGTCTTCCGCGACGTGCGCGAGCGCGATCTCGTCGGGCGCAACGGCTTCATCGCCGAGGGAACGGTGGTGATCGGCCAGCTGATCGAATCGCCGCGCTTTGCCGCCACCCGGCTGCTCATCCTGGAAAACCGGCTGGAAGGGCTGAAGCCGCTGCTGGCGCGCCTGCCGGCCTCGACGCCGGTTCACGTCACCGATCGCGCGACCTTCGACGGCATTGCCGGCTTCCCCGTCCACCGCGGCGTCCTCGCCCATGGCGAGCAGCGCTTCCCCGATGCTGTCGAGGACGACGGGACGCTCCGCCGCCTGGCCAAGACCGGCGGCTGCGTCGTCGTGGCGGTCGGGATATCCAACCACGACAACATGGGCGCGATTTTCCGCAATTCCGCGGCTTTCGGGGCCGGCATGGTGCTCGTCGACGATGCCGCATGCGACCCGCTCTACCGCAAGGCGATCCGCGTCTCCGTCGGCAGCGTCTTCACCGTCCCCTACCGGCGGGTGGCGACGGGAGCGGCGGCGGCGGCGCAATTGGCCGCGGCAGGCTTCCGCTGTGTCGCGCTATCGCCGGGCGGGCAGCTCGGCGCCGAAGCGCTGGAGCGCCCCGGAGCGACCGCGCTGTTTCTCGGGACGGAAGGGGAGGGGCTGCCGGTTTCGCTGATGCAGGCGATGGAGGCGGTGCGGATCGACATGGCGCCGGGCTTCGACAGCCTCAACGTCGCGACCTCGGCCGCCATCGCCCTTCACCGGATCTATGCCGGTCGCGCCGGCTCCGGTTGAGCGCTAGCTGCCGCGCCGCGCGCCTCAGCGTCCGTCAGCGAGGCCACGCGCTCGGCCAGCGTCCGCGGGCCCGGACGGGCGACGGCGGTCTCGGCCTTCATCAAGGGGGCCAGCGGCGACGTCGGTCCCTCGGACACCGCCACCATGCGGATGACGCGGGCGGCAAGGTCGGAGATCGCGTCGCCGATCTCGGCAGGACTGGCGGAGGTGGCGTCCGCTCGGCCGTTCTGGCGCTCGAGCGCTGCCCGCAGGCGCTGCCCGGCAGAGCCGCTTCCCACCGTCTGCGGCAAGGCTGCTGCTGCCACGTTGGCGTCCTTCGTGGTGGCGTCGGCGATTTGCTGTTTCAAGCCGATAATCTCGTCGTCGCGGTCGGCGAGTTCGCCGATCTTGGCGTCGAGCTTGACGCGCAGCGCCGCAGTGGCTGCCTTTTCCTCGGCGCTACTGCGCTGGGCCGAGGTGACCTCGTCGTGCAGCCGGTCGATCGCGGACTGCGCCTCGCGCTCGCCCCGCTGGGTGGCGCGGCCGTCATCGGCAAACCGGTCGAGCTTGGCCTCGGCAGCGATCAGCTGGATCTTACGCTCCTCGGCGATCTCGCTGAGTTCGTCGAAGCGGTCGGCGAGCGCTGCGAGCTCTTCGGCGGTGGTGGCCGCCTCCGCCTTCACCGCGGCGAGCTGGGTGGAGAGCGTCTCGTGCTCGGCCGACAGCCGCGCCGCCTCGGCGGACAGGCTGGCGATCTCGGAGTCCCGCTGTTCGATCGTGCCGGTCAGGCCGCGGACCCGCTTCAACAGCTCGACGTTTTCCACCGTGCCGCGTCCGAGCTCGGCCTGGGTGCGGGCGGATTTCTCGTTGGCGCGGGCCGCCAGGATCTCCTGGCGCCGGACCGACATCGCGGCCTCGGCGCGGACCCGGTCGTAGCCGGCGCGAATTTCATTGGCCGAGGTCGGGATCGTCGCCTCGAAATCGCGCCGCGCCAGGCTCTGCGCCTTGCGCCATACCAGCGGCATGACGAGGATCGCCGCCAGAAGGGTCACGAGCACGCCGAAAAGGAACGTCAAACCGGTGGCGATCATCGAAATCCTGGAGCGGCTGAGGCAAGTGTCGTCTGGGAAAGGTGCCGGCGGGCGACCGTAAGGCAATGAACCTACAACACTCCCGGACAAACCGGAACGGTGCGGAGGCTGGTTCGCCCGGCTCGATCATTGGCTGTCGATCATTGGCTGGAACGCCATGCGCCCGGTGGTCGGAAGACGACACGCCGGTGCCGGTCGCGCCGACCTTTCCGATGTTTATCGATTGTTCTGATGGATCAGAACGGGTTCCAGGTCGGCATCGGCGTGATCTTGAGGTAGCCGAGATTGACGCCGAGGCGCGCACCGAGGCCGGTCTTGACCGGCACGATCATCACGTCGTCGCGGGTGAGCAGCGTCATGCCGACGCCGCCGACGAGGTAGGCACTTCCGGTGACGCCGCCGAACCGGCCGTAGACGCCTTCGACCGACGGCAGGTTGTAGACCAGCATCATCGTCCGCGCCCCGTCGCCGCCGGCGTCGAGACCGAGCGAGGGGCCTTGCCAGAACAGCCGGTGCTCGCCGGCATTCTTGGTGAACAGCGTGCCCTCGCCGAAACGCAGGCCGGCGATGAAGGCACCCGAGGCCTCTTCACCCAGGATGTAGCCGTTCGGCAGTCCGTAGGTCTTGAAGGCCTTCTCGACGACGCTCGCAAGGCCCCCCGAGGTGGAGCCGAAGAAGCGGTGCCCCTCGGCGACGATCTCTTCCATCTGGTAGCCGCCGCTCTGCGGCTGCTGCTGGGCCATGGCCGGGGACGCCGCGCCGGCGCTCAGCGTAGCAGCGGCGACGGCCAGGACAACGAGCCCGCTCATCTTGTGGAAAAAGCGATGCATGTCGGTTTCCTCTCGATCTTTCGGTCGTGCGGACCGCAAGGCATCCGCAGGGCGTGATGCCGAAGACGCGCCGGAGCCGCAGGGGCCCGTTTCCCCGCATCTCATCAGAATATGCTTTTCAAACCGCTAACGCCCTCAGGTGGCGTCACTCCGGCGGCGTGTGCTTCCCTCGCGCATTGACTGCAGGGGACCGCGGACTCATTCTGGCCGCGAACGCCGGGGACGGTGATTCGCGTTCCACGCACGACCCCACTCTTTCAGCATTTCGAACGGATCAACGATGACGGATCTCCCTCACGTATCGGCGCCCGACCTTGCCGCGCTTCTTGCCAGCAAGCTCTGCCACGATATCATTTCGCCGGTCGGCGCCGTCCAGAGCGGCCTCGAGCTGCTCGACGAGATGCCGGGCGACGAGGAGTCCATGGCCCTGGTGCGCAACTCCACCAAGAGTGCGGTCGCCAAGCTGCAGTTCGCCCGCATCGCCTATGGCGCGTCCGGATCGTCGGCCGCCCAGATCGATCTCGGCGATGCCAAGCAGGTCGCGGAGGGCCTGATGGGTTTCGAACGGGCCGCCCTCAGCTGGAGCGGGGAGCGGGCCTATGTCGCCAAGAACATCGCCAAGCTGATCCTCAACCTCGTCGTCATCGCCAATGCCTCCGTCCCGCGCGGCCGCGAGGTGCGCGTCGACATCACCCAGCTGACGCCGGAGCCGAAATTTACGCTGCAGGCGATCGGGACGCCGTTGCGGGTGCCGGCGAAGTTCCGCGCACTCCTCTCGGACGAACCGGTAACCGAGCCGATCGACGCGCATGGCGTCCAGCCCTACTACACGCTTCTCTTGGCCCAGGAACTCGGCTTGACGGTCGAGCTGACGCAGACCGACGATACCGCGACCTTTACCGTCGGTCCGAAGGCGATCGCCGAGGTCGAGGACACGGAGGCCGTCACCGTCACGGCCGACCCGCAGCCGGTCACCGCCGAAGCCTGAGCCCTGAGGCTGTCTCCTCGGCACCGGAAGATTGGCCGCCATTCACTCAATCTTACCCGTGCTCTCTAACGATAACGCAAACATGATAGGTTAGCTCTCGGGGAAAGCCGGCGGATGCCTCGCATCCGTCGCCTCTCCGGGAGTGAGCGATGCAGACCTGCCTGATCATCGACGAGTCCAGCGTTATCCGGAAGGTCGCGACCCGGATCATCTTCCAGCTCGACTTCACGGTGGCGAACGCCGCCTCGGGCGCCGAGGCGATGGAAGTTCTCGGCCAGCGCGAACTGCCCGACATCATCATCGTGTCGGGCAACCTGTCCGACGTACCGGCCGAAACGTTCGTCAAGTCCGTCCGGGCGATGCCGCAAGGCACCAAGCCCGTGGTGCTCGCCTGTCTCGTCGAAGCCAATCTCGGCCTGATGACGCGGCTGAAGCGGGCCGGCTGCACCGGCTTCATCTATAAGCCCTTCACCCGCCAGAGCCTCGGCGACTGGCTGAGCCCCTACGTCACCAAGGCGGCCTGACGACAAACGGCCTGCACGGTCGCAAAACCGGGCAGGCCTTTCCATCATTTGCCAGCGTATCTGCCGTCGTCCAGTTCAGCTGGAATGCGTCTCAGCTGTGATGCGTCAGTCGTCGGAACCGGCGGTGCGAACCGCTTGCCAATGCGCCCGGCCCATCGCCATCACGAGTGCCGCGACCAGCGCCGACAGCACCGCAGCCGCCGGGAAGCCGGCCACCCCATGGCTGTGGAAGATGGCGCTCGCCAGCGACAATCCCCATACGGCGCAATATCCGGGAAGCCCTGTCCAGCTCAGCCCGCGCCGTTCGCCGCGCTGCCGGGCTGCCGCGAGGAGGGCTGCCATCGCCGCGAAGCCGCTCAAGACCGAACCTCCAAGAACAAGCCACGCGGCTTGGATCGTCCAGGACGGGTCTGCCGTGCCGAGAAAGGCAAGATCGGCGACGAAACCTGCGATCAGACAGGCGCCGGCCATCGCGGCCAGCGCCGTTCGCGCGGGATAGCCGGGTAAGCCGCGGCGCTGCGTGGTTGTCAGTATGCTCATCGGTAGGGGGATCACGTCTATCTGCAGCAGGACAATCTGTGCCGCAAATGCGTTTGCCCGCCACACCGTTCCGGCGAACCGTGCGCTATGGTTGAGCGTCCGTTAACGCCGTCGAGGGCGGCCTCCGGGCGCCGGCTCCGGCCTGGTCACAAAACGAAAAAACCCGCGATGCCGGGGCACCGCGGGTGTCTTGTCGAAAGCCCTGACCTGACGGGTATCAGGCGGCCTTGGTGTCCATTTCCGGCTCGCGCAGCACGTAGCCGCGGCCCCAGACGGTCTCGATGTAGTTCTTGCCCTCGGTGGCGGTGGCCAGCTTCTTGCGCAGCTTGCAGATGAAGACGTCGATGATCTTCAGTTCCGGCTCGTCCATGCCGCCGTAGAGGTGGTTGAGAAACATTTCCTTGGTGAGCGTCGTGCCCTTGCGCAGCGAGAGCAGCTCCAGCATCGCGTATTCCTTGCCGGTCAGGTGCACGCGGGTGCCGTTCACTTCGACCGTCTTGGCGTCGAGGTTGACCGTCAGGTCGCCGGTGTTGATGACCGACTGGGCGTGTCCCTTGGAACGGCGGACGATGGCGTGGATGCGGGCGACGAGCTCGTCCTTGTGGAACGGCTTGGTCATGTAGTCGTCGGCGCCGAAGCCGAGGCCGCGCACCTTGTCCTCGATGCCGGCCATGCCGGAGAGGATCAGGATCGGCGTCTTGACCTTGGAGAGGCGCAGCGTCCGCAGGACTTCGTAGCCGGACATATCCGGCAGGTTGAGGTCGAGCAGGATGATGTCGTAGTCGTAGAGTTTTCCGAGGTCTACGCCCTCTTCGCCGAGATCCGTCGTGTAGACGTTGAAGCTCTCGGATTTCAGCATCAGTTCGATGCTCTGCGCGACCGCACTATCATCCTCGATCAATAGAACGCGCATCAGCATTTCCTTTTTCGCAGAGCCTGCCGGATTATCCCGTCCGGCAATCGTCTTCGTTCGTCGAGTTCCGTTCCTGAAATTTGGCACGGAATGGTTAACAATTCTTGTAGCCGAACGTCGGCGGGGTCGAGGCAGTCACGTGCGTCCCAGTGTCTCGATGCGGCTTTCGCCACGCATTCCCGCTCCGACTTTCGGGAGAAATCCGCGGCTTTCGATTTACCGAGCCTTAAATCCTGACGCCTATGATTAACGTTGCGCGTAAACAGATCGTTAAAGCCATAGGCCGCGAGGCTTGCCTGAAACCTCCGTCGCACGCGCAGAGATAGGTTGCCGCCAAGGCCGCCTCCAGGATCAGGGATGACAGGATGAAGCGGGATAATCTCGTACGCTTGACGCGTTTCAAGGTGAACGAGAAACGCCGTCAGGTCGAGCAACTCGAGCTCATGATGGGCGAGTTCGCGCGGATGGCGGGGGATCTCGAAGCCCAGATCGTCAACGAAGAGAAGAAGGCGGGGATCACCGATATCACCCACTTCGCCTATCCGACCTTCGCCAAGGCGGCCCGCGCACGTCGCGACAATTTGATGAATTCCGTCAAGGATCTTCGCGTCCAGCTCAACGCCGCCAAGATCGCCCAGGAGGAATCCGAGGCGGAACTGGTGAATGCCGAGAAGCTGGAACAGCGCGACGAGGCCGAGGACCGCCGCGCCGCGAACGCCTGAAACGGATCGGCGCCCTCGAGGGCGCTGGCCGGCCTCATCGAGAGGGTCGGCCTGGACGGAAGCGTCGGCGGGTAGCGCCCGTCTGCTCGGTATGGGCCATGCGCCGGCAGCACAACTGTGCGGCCCACCCTATCGCGCCTTCAGCGGCGCCGGACGCTGCGTGCTTTTTGCTGGCGCCGGTGTTCGATGAGACCGCCGAAAGCAAGCGCGCGACGGCGAGGGCGCTTGAGCCGCCGAGGCGCGCGAAGTCTTCCGGCGTCAGACAGAAGCGCAGCTTCTCTCTCTGCAGCCTTGCCCTGATAATTCTGGACACAAAAAAGCCGGCGAGAGCCGGCTGATTTGTCGTTGCGGTCGCAGACCGTTTTAGTGATGCATGTCGATTTTCTTGCGATATTCCTGCAGCTGGGTCGTCCGAAGCCCGGCAAGACCGTGGCTGTCGATCGAGACCTGCCAGGAGAGGAACTCCTCCACCGTCAGGGTATAGCGCGAGCACGCTTCATCGAGGCTCAGTAGCCCACCGCGCACCGCCGCCACGACCTCCGCCTTGCGGCGGATGACCCAGCGACGGGTGTTCGACGGGGGAAGGTCTGCTATCGTCAACGGGCTCCCATCGGGCCCGATAACGTACTTGACACGTGGTCTAACCTGATCGGTCATTGTACTCTCTACATCAAACTCAAAGACCTAATCGCCATGAAAACCTACCGCGTCGCTTTTAAAATTCCGCTAAACCCACTGTAATCATTTGATAAGACGTTGAACGGCCGCCAGCGCCGATCGCTCGCCGCCTAACGATCGCGGCATGCCGCAATAGTCTCGGGATTACAGCACATTGGCGTGAATCCGCTGCGGGCTGCGGTACAAAAGCCGCACTGCGTTGGCATCTGCCGTCCCGGGGGCTAAAAGCCCGTCAGTGATTTATTTTCGCCGTTTTTGGCGGCGGAGGAGCCCAACATGCTGAACAGCCTCGATCTGCCCAAGGCCCCAAAGGACACGCGGATCGTCGTCGCGATGTCGGGCGGCGTGGACTCTTCGGTGGTCGCGGCGATCCTCAAGGGTGAGGGCTACGACGTCGTCGGGATCACGCTGCAGCTCTACAGCAGCGGCGATGGGCCGCGGCGGGCGGGATCCTGTTGCGCCGGGCAGGATATTCACGATGCCCGCCGGGTGGCCGAGACGCTCGGCATTCCGCACTACGTCCTCGATTACGAGGAGATCTTCCGCAAGTCGGTGATCGATCCCTTCGCGGCGAGCTACATCGCCGGCGAAACGCCGATCCCTTGCGTCTCCTGCAATCAGACGGTGAAGTTCCGCGATCTCCTGGCGACGGCGCAGGACCTCGGCGCGGAGGCGCTGGCGACCGGGCACTATATCGACAGCCGGCCGGGGCAGGCGGGGTCGCCGCACCGCGGGCTCTATCGGCCGGCCGACCTCGACCGCGACCAGAGCTACTTCCTCTATGCGACCACGCAGGCGCAGATCGACTTCCTGCGCTTTCCGCTGGGCGGCCTGACCAAGCCGGAAACGCGCGAGATCGCCGCAAAGCTCGGCCTGATCGTCGCCGACAAGCCCGACAGCCAGGACATCTGCTTCGTCTCAAAGGGGCGCTATGCCGACGTGATCGAGCGGCTGATGCCGGGGGCGGGGACGCCCGGCGATATCGTCCACGTCGACGGACGGCATCTCGGCCGGCACGAGGGCATCGTGCACTTCACCATCGGCCAGCGCCGCGGCATCAAGCTGTCGACGCCCGAGCCGCTCTATGTCGTCGCCCTCGACTCGGCGACCGGCCAGGTGGTCGTCGGCCCGCGCGAGGCGCTGGCGACGCGGCGCCTGGTGCTGCGCACGGTGAACTGGCTGGGCGACGTCGCCCTCGCCGAGGCCGCCACCGCTGGCGAGGATCTCTTCGTCAAGGTCCGCTCGACCCGGCCGCCGGCGCCGGCCCGGCTCGGCGAGGACGGCGGCGAGATCACCGTGGACCTTGCCGCCGGCGAGGACGGCATCGCGCCCGGCCAGGCTTGCGTCTTCTATGCCGGCGAGGGTGCCGGTGCCCGGGTCCTCGGCGGCGGCATCATCGCCCGCACCGTGTCGGTGGCCGAACAGGCGATGCACCTTTCGGCGCCCGCCGAACGGGCTGCCGCCAGCGCCTGAGCCGCTCGCCGCTGTCCATCGAGCTGTCGCCCGCAAGACGGCGGGCCTCGACTGGCTGAGCCGGGTCGATCAGTCCTCGTTGCCGAGCCCGAAGAACGCCGCCGTGTCCGGGTCGAGCGGAATGCCGTGCTGCTGGCGATGGCGGGCCGTGGCCCACTCCCGGTCGCCGGGGGCCATCACCGTGCCACCCTCGACCGCCGGCGCCGAGCGCAGCGCGTCGAGGTAGCGTCGCATGCCAGCCGCGAAAACCTCGGCGCCGGCAAAGCGCTGGGGATCGATGGCAATGAAGAAGTGGCCCATGTTGCGCGGCGTCGAGACGTCCTTGCCCGCCATCGGCAGCATCTCATGGTCGAGCGACGTGCCCATCAGGATCGCCGAGAGCAGCGTCGCGACCCCCGCGAGCGCGGCGCCCTTGAAGCCAAAGCCCTCGCCACCGACCGGCAGGAGCATTTCGGCAGCGGCCGCGTCCTCGGTCGGCACGCCGTCGACGTCTGCCGCGACGCCGGGCGGAAGCGCCTTTCCGAGCGAGCGGTAGAGGAGAATGCGGTTGTAGGGGATCGAGGATGTCGCCATGTCGAACAGCCATGGCTTTTCCCCCGGCACCGGGGCGGCGAAGGCCAGCGGGTTGGTGCCGTGGAAGGGCTTCTGGCCGGTGAACAGGCCGACGATGGAATCGCTGTTGGTGGTGGCAAAGCCGACCATGCCCGCCTCGGCGATCGCCAGAGCGTAGGCACCCGCCGCGCCGAAATGCGACGAGCGGATGGCCCCGACCGCGCCGATGCCGGTCTCGCGGGCGATCTCGACGGCCGTTTCGGCGGCGCGGTAGGCGGTGAGGTGGCCGAGCCCGTCGTCGCCATCGACGATCGCCGTCGCCGGCCCGGTGCGCCGGACCGTGACGCGGGGATCGCCGTTGACCCGCCCGCCGGCGACGACGCTGCAGTAGTGCGGCAGCAGGCGCACGCCGTGGCTGTCGACGCCCGCCAGCGAGGCATGCATCAGCGCCCGCACGGTGGCGGCGGCCGAGACCTCGGAGACGCCGGCCTGGCGCAGGCTGCCGGCGGCCCTCGTGGCAAGCGCGAGGGCGTCTATCAGGGTTTCCGGCATGACAAATCCCTGCTGATGTCTGGCGCCTGGTGTTGCACATCTGATATCTCAGCTTAAAGACCGTGGCAATATTGACCCTGCGAGGCTGACCGTGACCCTGGCCCTGACCCGTCATCCTTCCCTCACCGAACAGGCGGCGCAGTCGATCCGCGACCGCATCGTCCGTGGCCTGCTGCTGCCCGGCGCGCCGCTGTCGGAGATCGCCCTCGCCCAGGAACTCGGCGTCTCCAAGACCCCGGTGCGCGAGGCGCTGATCGAGTTGAAGCGCCAGGGCCTCGTCGAGATCCACCCACAGCGCGGCACCTTCGTCTTCGCGATGACGGCCGAAGAGGTTCGCGACCTCGCTGAAATGCGCGCCGTCCTCGAGGGCGCCGCCCTCCGGCTGGCGACGGAGCGGGATGGCGATGGGCTCTGCCGCCGGTGGGAGCCGATCGTCGCCGCCATGCAGGAGGCCGCGGCCGGCGACGATGCCGAAACCTACCGCGGTCTCGACGGCGACTTCCACCAGGCCATCGTCGATGCCGCCGGCAATCGCTTTCTCGGCGAGGCCTTCACCGCCATTGCCTTTCGCATCCAGGCGCTGCGCAGCCGTCTGTCGCTCGCCCCGGCCCTCAATGCCGCCTCGCTCGACGAGCATGTGCAATTGCTGGAAATGGTCGGGAATAGGCGTAGCAAGAAAGCCGCCGACCTGCTCTTGTCGCACATCGAACGGACGCGTGATCTCTATACGGGCTTTCTCGCCGGTACGGGGGAGGGGGCGGGCGCTGCCCCGCGTTCCGTTCACGGGGACGCCACCGGCTGACCGCAGGGCGGCCGGTGACGACAGACAGCATGACGGCTTGGGAGGGCCGATAGATGATGGTTCAAGAATTTCTTGCCGCCGACGAAGCGGGCTTTTCCGCTTTCTTTCCGGAGGGCGTCGCCCTCGAGAAGATCGCGACCGGCTTCATCTGGGCCGAGGGCCCGGTCTGGATCGACGAGCTCGCCGAGCTGCGGTTCTCCGACATTCCCAACAACCGGATGATGTCCTGGTCGGAGATCGGCGGCCTGAAGACCTTCCGTCAGCCGTCGCAGCGCACCAATGGCAGCACGCGGGACCGCTCCGGGGCGATCCTCTCGGGCGAGCATGGCGGTCGCTGCGTCAGCCGCACGACGCTCGACGGCACGTACACGGTGCTGGCCAGCCACTGGCAAGGCCAGCGACTGAACTCGCCGAACGACGTGGTGGTGAAGTCGGACGGCTCGGTCTGGTTCACCGATCCGCCTTACGGCATCATCTCCGACCATGAGGGGATCCGCGCCGACAGCGTGATCGGCAAGAACCAGGTCTACCGGCTCGACCCGGAGACGGGGGAGGTGACCGTCGTCGCCGACGATTTCGACCGGCCGAACGGCCTTGCCTTCTCGCCGGACGAGAGCGTCCTCTACATCGCCGATTCCGGCCGGGCGCGCGGCTCGGGCTTCGGCTACGAGGACCACCGCCCGCACCATGTGCGCGCCCTCGCGGTGGTCGACGGCGTCCGGCTTGGGGAAAGCCGGGTGGTGGCCGATATCGACATGGTGCCGGACGGGCTGCGCGTCGACACCGAGGGCCTGCTCTGGATCTCGGCGCAGGACGGCGTCCACTGCTACACGCCGGAAGGCAAGCGAATGGGGCGCATCCTGGTGCCCGAGACGGTCGCCAACCTCACCTTCGGAGGCCCCGACCGGTCCCGCATGTTCATCACTGCGACGACCTCGGTCTATGCGGTTCACACCAACCGCCAGGGCGCCCAGATCCCGTGAGAAGGCCGGCCGCGGTGGTCTTCCACCGCGGCCCCTGCGAGGGCTTGCGCCGGCGTGATCGCAAGTCTGGTCGTCGCCAACCAAATTTTCTCGCGATCTTTACGAACGCTTTACCCTCCGCGGGTTTTGTCGGTAAAGGCTCAATGGTCTTCAGGTGTCATTTGCGAATTTAGCTTAGAGAAAGCGCATGTTTAGCGCTCTCTCCCAGCTAGTGGCCGATCACTCGCTCGGCTTCATTGCCGTCGCGGCTGGTCTTTGCCTTTCCGCCGCATGGCTCCTCACGGTCCTCGTCGACTGGCTGGAACAGGACAACCTCGAATCGAGCTATTTCTGGCTCGCGACCGTCGCGGTTGTCGCGGGGCTCGGCGTCTGGACCACGCATTTCATCGCCATGCTCGGCTACCGCGCCGACATGCTGCTTAGCTACGACGCCCGCAACACCGCCGTGTCCGCCCTGATGGGCATCGCCTTCGTCGGCGGTCCGATCGCCTTGTCCACGCTCGTCTCCAGCCAGTGGGGCAAGGGCCTTCTCGGTTTGACGGCCGGACTTGGCGTCGGCGTGATGCACTTCCTCGGCATGGCGGCCGTCCAGGGCTGCACCGTGGAGCAGACGACGTTCGGCCAGGTTCTGGCGTTCGCCATCGGCGGCAGCATCATGGCGATGGCGCGGGGACTGCCGCGCCGCTTCCTGTCGCGCGGAACCTCCTGCTTGCTGTTCACCCTGGCCGTCTGCGGTGCGCATTTCACTGCCATGGCCGATATCTCGGTCACCAACGTCGTCGTCGGCACGGGAACGCAAAGCGGCAAGGCGGTGCTGACCATCTTCGTCGCGCTCGGGGCCGTGCTGCTGTTTGCGGGTGCGTTCATCTCGCTTCTCGTCGCCCAGCGCTTCGAGATGCAGGAAAAGGCGCATTCGACGGTGCTCGCGACGGCCCTGCACAACATGTCGAACGGGCTCATCTTCGTCGACGGCAAGGGGACGCTGAAGCTCTTCAATGCCCGTTTCCTCGAGCAGTTCTCCCTCGACAGCGCAGCGCTGCGCGTCGAGATGCCGCTCGCCGCGCTGCTGGACGAGATGGCGGTGGCCATCGGCTGGGACCGTGAGCGCAAGACGATGGTGACGCGGACGCTGACCGAATGGATGTCGAAGCCGCGCATCAGCCGGACGGAATGGGAGCTCGCCGACAAGCGGATCCTCGCCATGGAATGCCGGCCGTTGCCCGACGGGGGCGCCGTGGTAACGTTCGACGACGTGACGGTCGAGCGCCGGACGCAAAGCCAGGTCGCGTTCATGGCTTTCCATGATCCGCTGACCGGTCTTGCCAACCGCCGCGCGCTGAAGACCCGCATGGAAGAAGGCTTCGACGCAGCCAACCGTTTCAAGCTGCTGCTGATCGATCTCGATCGCTTCAAGGCGGTCAACGATACTTTCGGTCACGGCGTCGGCGACCGGCTGCTGGTCGAGGTCTCCAAGCGAGTCCGCGCCGTTGCCGCCGAGACTGGCTTTGTCGCGCGCATCGGCGGCGATGAACTCGCGGTGCTGGTCTATGGAGACAACGTCGTGGCCATGGCGGCGGCGAACGAGATCGTTGCCGCCATCGGGCGTCCGTTCGAGCTGCAGGGACATCATTTGTCGATCGGTTGCAGCATCGGCCTCTGCTGCACCGACGATGCCGAGGATGTCGACAGCCTGATGCAGCGGGCCGACCTCGCGCTCTACGAGGCGAAGCGTCAGGGACGGGGCCGGGTGTTCTGCTATGTTCCCGGCATGCTGGAAAAGGTCGCCGAGCGGACCCTTCTCGAATACGATCTGAGGACCGCGGTCGAGAAGGAACAGCTGGTTCTTCACTACCAGCCGGTGTTCGATCTCCAGACGCAGCGCCTGCTCGCCTTCGAGGCTCTCATCCGCTGGAACCATCCGACCCGCGGCATGGTCTCGCCCGCCGATTTCATCCCGCTCGCGGAGGAGGCGGGCTCCATCCTCGGGATCGGCCAGTGGGTGCTGGAGACCGCCTGCCGGCAGGCTTCGAACTGGGGTCCGGACATCAAGATCGCCGTCAATGTCTCGCCCGTCCAGTTCCGCTCGCCGACCTTGCTGGTTGGCATCACCAAGGCTCTCGCCGACGCGGGCCTGCCCGCCCACCGGCTGGAGATCGAGCTGACCGAGACCGCCATCGTCGAGGATGGGCCGCAGATCGCAAGGGTTTTGGAATCGCTGCGCAACTGCGGCGTGACGGTGGCGATGGACGACTTCGGCACCGGCTACTCGTCGCTGGCGCACTTCCGGGACCTGCCGGTCGACCGCATCAAGATCGACCGAAGCTTCGTCGACTCGGCCGCGACCGACATCCACTCGATGGCAGTGCTGAAGGCTATCACCCGTCTCGGCCAGGACGTCGGGATCTCCACGCTGGCCGAAGGCGTCGAGACCGAGGTGCAACTCAGCATGCTCCGGGCCATCGGCTGCGATGCCGCCCAAGGCTACCACCTCGGCCGGCCGATGCTGGGGGCCGATGCCGACAGCCTCGTCCACCAGGCCTCGATCCAGCTGGCGAAGGCCGGCTAAAGCGGCGGTTCCGGAGCCCGCAGTTTGTTAAGCTGCGGTTCAGATTGAAAAGCCCATTGTCCTCCCATCGCCGGAGATGAGACGACCCGAGGGGCCGCCACCTCCAGAACCACAGGGTGTGACCATGAAGAACGTTATTGCTGCTCTCGGCGCTTTCGCCATGCTGACGACCGGCGTCGTCGCCTCTGCAACGCCGGCTGCCGCAGATGGCTACTACCGTGATTACGGCCGGCACGGCGGCTACCGTGACTACGACCGGCGCGGCTACCGCGGCGACTACCGCCGGCACGGCGGCGGCCATGGCGATGCCGTGGCAGCGGGCGTCATCGGCCTGGGCGTCGGGGCACTGCTCGGCGGCGCGCTCGCCAGCGACGGCGGCCGCCGCTACGACACCTACGAGGGTCCCGTCGGCTACGTCGACCGCCCGGTCCGCTACGCGCCGCGCTATCGTCCGGCCCCGGTCTATCGCGGCGGCTACAGCCACGTCGACGCCTGCCTTGCCCGCTACCGCTCCTACGATCCGCGCAGCGACACCTTCGTCGGTTATGACGGCAACGCCTACCGCTGCAATCTCTAGCTGACGATGCGTCCTCTCGTCTGAGGGCGAGGCTACCGTCAGAAGAACGGCGTCCGCTCCCGATCGGGGCGGACGCCGTTTTCCGTTCGGCCCTTGGGTTGACCCGAGGGCGACCCGTTACGATCTGTTCAAAGTCTGCTCGACGGGGCCGCATGTTCCGAAATCGGCTGTTGCGGTATGCTGACGGTGGATAGAATTTCGACGGAGAGTTGCCGATGCCCTTGCCCAAAACCCAGCCCGAGGCGACCGGAACCCTCCAGGCCGCCGAGACCAGCGCGATCGCGTCCCTTACCGCGCCGCTGACGGCAGCCGCGGCGCACGAAGGCGTCTGGCCGGCGCATCGCACCGATATCATCGACTGGCTGATGAACGAGACGCGCAGCGAGCGCTTCATCGACAACATCTTCGTCGAGATGTGCGAGCGCCTGGTGGCGGGGGGGATGCCGCTGGCCCGCGCGACGCTGCATTTCCGCACCCACAATCCGCAATGGCTGGGTGCCCGCCTGCTCTGGCGGCCGGGCCTGAAGCAAGCGGAGATGATGACCTTCGACTACGACGTCATCGACACGCCGCAATACCTGAACAGTCCGATGTATGAGCTGCAGAGCGGCGCCGACGAGGTTCGGCGGCGGCTCGACGCCGAGGGAGACCAGCCTGGCCGGGACTATCCGATCTTTCATGAACTGCGCGCCGAGGGCCTGACGGACTACATCAGCTGGCCGATCCAGCACACGCTCGGCAAGCGCCACAGCGCAAGCTTCGCGGCCGATCGGCCGCGCGGCTTCAGCGATGCCGACATCGACGCCCTGGCTGATCTGCTGCCGGCCTTCGCCATGGTCAGCGAGATCCGGTTGAAGAACCGGCTCGCCCGGACCTATCTTGAGACCTATGTCGGCCCGCATGCCAGCGAGCAGATCCTCGCCGGGGCGACCACCCGTGGCAGCGGCACCACCGTCGGCGCGGCGATCCTCATCTGCGACCTCCGCGACTTCACCGCCATCTCCGAGATGTGGCCGCGCGACGACGTCATCCGGCTGCTCAACGACTATTTCGACGCGATGTCGGATCCGATCGAGAAGCACGGCGGCGAAATCCTGAAGTTCATGGGCGACGGCCTGCTGGCGATCTTCCCGCTGACCGATCCGAACGCCGCCCAGAACCTCTTGGCCGCGGTGGTCGAGGCGCGTGCCGCGGTGACGGTGTTGAACGAGGATCATGTCCTGCACGGCCGCAAGCCTCTCGGTTACGGCGTCGGGGTGCATGTCGGCGACGTGATGTACGGCAATATCGGCTCGCGCAAGCGGCTGGATTTCACCGTCATCGGACCCGCGGTCAACGTCGCCTCGCGGCTGGAGAGCCTGACCAAGGAGGTCCACCGCCCGGTGCTCCTCTCCAGTGCCTTCGTCGCCATGGCCGGCTGCCGGAACGTTCTGGAAAGCCTCGGCCGCTTCCCGCTGAAGGGTCTTGGCGAGCCCGTCGAGGTGTTCGCCTTCACCGGCGATGCCAGCACCCTCGAGCCGGCGCTGTTCGACGCGGCCTGATCGCGCGGGCCACCTGCAGGCGCAGTCGGTGCCGGATCCCCCGGGGTCTGCGGCGTCACGCCGCCACCGCGCCGGTTGCCTCATCCGGCGGCTGACGCATATCCGCTGGCATGCCGACACGGCCGGCCGCTAAGCGGCCGCCCCACCGAGAGACCTGCCATCTTGACCCTTGCCGATGCCAGTACCCTCAGCGTCCGATCGCTGTCCAAATCGGTGCCGGGCGGGCGGGTCCTGTTCGCAGGGCTCGACCTCGATGTTTCCCCCGGCGAGGTCGTGGCGATCATTGGCGAATCCGGCGTCGGCAAGTCGACGCTTCTCAACATTCTGGCTGGCCTCGACGACAGCGATGCGGGCAGCGTCGCGATCGAGGGGACGGTTCTCGGCGATCTCGACGAGGCCGCGCGCACGCGGCTGCGCCGCCAGCGGATCGGCTTCGTCTTCCAGGCCTTCCACGTCCTGCCTTACCTGACGCTCCGCCAGAACGTCGCTCTGCCGCTGGCGCTGGTCTCGGCAGAGGCGCCGGGCATCGAGCAGCGGGCCGAGGCGATGCTGGATGCCGTCGGGCTCGGCACCCGCGGCGACGGCTACGCCCGCGACCTGTCCGGCGGCGAACTGCAGCGCGTCGCCATCGCCCGGGCGCTGGTGCACCGGCCGGCGCTGATCCTTGCCGACGAGCCGACCGGCAATCTCGACCCGGAAACCGCGGAGAAGGTGCTGCACCTCTTTGCCGAGGCGGTGCGGCGCGACCGCGCGGCGGCGATCATCGTCACCCATTCCAGCGCCACCGCGGCGATCGCCGACCACGTGCTGACGTTGACCGCCGGAGGCCTCGTGGCGCGGCATGGGTGAGATCCTCTCCGCCCGTCTCGCCTTGCGCTGGCTTGTCCTCGGCGAGGCGAGGGCGCATCCCGCCCGCTTCCTCGGCACCGCCATCGCCATCGCCGTCGGTGTCGCGCTGGGCTTTGCCGTGCATCTCGTCAACGGCTCGGCGCTGGCCTCCTTCGACGGCGCGGTACGCGGCGTCAACGGTGCCGCCGACGTGTCGGTCCGCGCGGCAAGCCCGCTCGGCTTCGACGAGGCGCTCTACGCCAAGGTGATCGCCGCACCTGGCGTTGCCGATGCGAGCCCGGTCATCAGTCTTGACGCGACGGCTGGCACGGCATCCTTCAGCCTGCTCGGCCTCGACGTCATCCGCGCCGCGGGCGTCACGCCGAGCCTCATCGGGCAGCGCACCAACGGCATCAGCGGACCCGGCCTGTTCGACGAAAGCGCGCTCTTCCTGTCGCGGGCCGCGCTGGCGGCGACCGGCAGCAAGGTCGGCGACAGTCTGAAGGTCAGCGCCAATGGCCGGACCGCCGATCTCACCGTCGCCGGCATCCTCGCCGCAGCGCCGGACGGGCAGTCGATCGGCGTCGTCGATATCGCCGCTGCGCAATGGCGCTTCGACCGGCTCGGCCGGCTCGACCGGATCGACCTGAAGCTTGCCGACCGGGCGGTGGCCGAGGCCGCGCTCGGCCACATCCTGCCCGGCGACATCGTCCTCGGCAGTTCCGACAGCGAGGCGGCGCAAGGCAGCGCCTTGTCGCGCGCCTACCGCGTCAACCTCGACATGCTGGCGCTGGTGGCGCTGCTGACCGGCGGGTTCCTCGTCTTCTCGGCGCAGTCGCTGTCGGTGGCGCGGCGGCTGCGGGCTTTCGCGCTGGTGCGCACGCTCGGCCTGCCGAAGCGCGGCATCGTCGCCATGGTGGCGCTCGAGGGGCTGGTGATCGGCATCATCGGCTCGCTCGCGGGTCTTGCCGCCGGCTATGGCCTTGCGGTGGCGGCGTTGACGCTTCTCGGCGGCGATCTCGGCGCCGGCTATTTCAGGGGCGGCGGCGTCAGCATCGTGTTCCAGCCAGTGGCGGCCTCGGCCTTCTTCGCGCTGGGCGTCGCGGCAGCGCTCCTTGGCAGCATCCTTCCCGCGCGGGCGGCCTCGAAGGCGGCGCCGGCGGCGGCACTGAAGAACAGCGGCGACATCATCGACCCCCGCAGCCCCGTGCCGTGGAAGCCGGCCCTCGTTCTGCTCGCCGCGGGAGGGGTTGCCAGCCTGCTGCCCCCGGTCGGCAACCTGCCGCTGTTCGGTTTCGGCGGCATGGCGCTGATGCTGGCCGGGGGCGTCGCCGGCGTGCCCTGGCTTGCCCGCCGTCTCCTTGCCCCGCTCGCCCGCCGGACAGGCGGCGGCGTTGTCGGATCGCTCGCGGTCCGCCACGTCCACGGCGCGCCGGGCGAGGCGGCGACGGCGCTCTGCGGCATTGTCGCCAGCACCGCGCTGATGATCGCCATGGCGACCATGGTCACGAGCTTTCGCGGCGCCGTCGACGAGTGGCTCGGCGAGGTGCTGTCGTCCGACCTCTATCTGCGGGGGGAGGCCGGCGCGGGCTTCGATCCCGCGCTGCGGGCACGGCTCGCTGCCATGCCCGGCGTCGCCTCGATCTCCTTCAGCCGCCAGATCCCGTTGACGCTCGCCGCCGACCGGCCACCAGTGGTGCTGATCGCGCGGCCGGTGGATACGCCCGCGACCCCTCTGGTGCTGATCGAGGGCGGGCTGACGCCGCCGCCCGGCGCGACGCCGGTCTGGGTGTCCGAGCCGGCCGCCCGGCTCTACGGCTGGCGCATCGGCGATCCCGTGACGCTGCCGCTCGGCGGCGGGACGCGCTTCACCGTCGCGGGCGTCTGGCGGGACTATGCCCGCCAGCAAGGCGCGCTGGTGGTCCGCAGCGACGACTATACCCGCCTGACCGAGGACGCCGGCCGCAGCGAGGCCGGCATCATGCTGGCGCCGGGAGCCGACGCCGATGCCGTCGGCCGGGCGCTGCTCGAGGCACTACCGCCTGAGACCCGCGCCGGCGTCTCGTTGGCCCGGCCCGCGACGCTCCGCGCCTTCGCGCTCGACCTCTTCGACCGCAGCTTCCTCGTGACCTACGTGCTGGAGGCGGTGGCGATCCTCGTCGGGCTCGCTGGCGTCGCCGCCACCATGTCGTCGCAGACCATCGCCCGCGTGCGCGAGTTCGGCATGCTGCGCCATCTCGGGCTCGGCAAGCGCCAGATCACGGCGATGCTCGGCCTGGAGGGGGCGCTGCTCGGCGCGATCGGCGGCCTTGCGGGCGTCCTCCTTGGCGGCGTGCTGTCGCAGGTGCTGATCCACGTTATCAACCCGCAATCCTTCAACTGGACGATGACGACGCGCCTGCCGCTCGGCACCATCGCCGGCGTCGTCGTCGCCTTGGTGCTGGCGGCGGCGGTGACGGCGATGCTGGCGGGCCGACGGGCGACGGCGATGAACGCCGTGCTGGCGGTACGGGAGGACTGGTGATGCGCTGGCTGCAGGTTATCTTCGCGCTGCTCCTGGGCGTCACGGCGGCGTTTCCGGCTGACTATCCGGTAGTGACCCCTGGAACCGCGCTGCAGTTTCCCGCCGACCACGGCGCCCATCCCGCCTTCCGAACCGAATGGTGGTACGTCACCGGCTGGCTGAAGACGCCAGACGGGGAGGACCTCGGCTTCCAGGTGACCTTCTTCCGCTCGCGGCCGGAGATCGATGCGGAGAACCCCAGCCGCTTTGCGCCCCAGCAGATCCTCTTCGCCCATGCGGCGCTGTCGGATCCCTCGGTCGGCCATCTCCTCCACGCCGAGCGCTCGGCCCGGGCCGGCTTCGGCATCGCGGAAGCCGCGACGAAGGATGCGGACATCGTGCTCCGGGACTGGACGTTCCAGCGCGGCGCCGACGACCGCTTTACCACGAAGGTCGCAACCCCCGACTTCAGCTTCGACCTCGCCTTCGCGCCGACGCAAGGCATCTTCCTGCAGGGCGAGAACGGCGTCAGCCGCAAGGGCGGGAGGCCCGAGGAGGCAAGCTACTACTATTCGATGCCGCATCTTACGGTGTCCGGCACGCTCGTCCGCGCGGGCAAGCCGGTCGCGGTGACCGGCGAGGCCTGGCTCGACCGGGAATGGTCCTCGGATTTCCTGTCCGCCGACGCCGAGGGCTGGGACTGGACGGGCCTCAACTTCGACGACGGCAGCGCCCTCGTCGCCTTCCGCATCCGTGGTAAGGACGATGCGACGCTGTGGGCCGGCGGATCGTACCGCCGCCCGGACGGGACGATCGTCCGCCTCGCCCCCGGTGACATAACTCTTGAACCGGTCCGCCGCTGGACGTCGCCGCGCACCCAGGCGCGCTATCCGGTGGAGCAGGTGCTGACGATCCGGCTGCCGGAGGGCGAGCGGCGGATGCCGCTGACGCCGCTGTTCGACGACCAGGAACTCGACGGGCGCTCGGGCGGCCTGCCGGTCTACTGGGAGGGCGCCGTGCGGACCCCGGGCGGCCGCGGCTATCTCGAACTCACCGGCTACGCCGCGCCGCTGACGCTGTAACGCTCCGACGCTCCGACGCTGCGGCCTACCGGGCCGCCGCCCAGGCTTCGATGCCGAGGGCCGCCGCCCGTCCGGACGCGAAGCAGGCGGTCAGCAGATAGCCGCCGGTCGGCGCTTCCCAGTCCAGCATCTCGCCGGCGACGAACACGCCGGGCACCGCCGTCAGCATCGAGCGTTCGTCGACCGCATCGAGCGCGATGCCGCCGGCCGAGGAGATCGCCTCGGCGATCGGCCGCGGCCGCACCACCGGCACCGCCAGCGCCTGGATGCGCGCCGCCAGCCGGTCGGGCACCAGCAGGTCGGTGCCCCCCGCGAACTCGTGCAGCAGGCCGGCCTTCACGCCGGAAAGCCCGGTGCTCTTGCGCAGCCGGTTCGAGAAGCTCGCCTTGCCCGGCTGCCGGGCGAAGTCGCGCGACAGCTGCTCTGCCGTCCGCCCCGGCGCCAGATCGAGCAGGAGATGCGCGGCGCCGTCCGCTGCCAACTGGTCGCGCAGCGCTGCCGCATGCGCGTAGACGAGACTGCCCTCGATGCCGTCCCGGCTGATCACGAACTCGCCCTGGATCGTGCCGGCCGCCGAGGTCGCCACGACGGACTTCACCGGTTCGCCGGCGAAGCGGTCGCGGAAATGCGGGCTCCAGTCGACGTCGAAGCCGCAATTGGCCGGCTGGAACGGCAGGATGGCGACACCGCGGTCCGTGAGCCAGGGCACCCAGGCGGCATTCGAGCCGAGTTGCGGCCAGCTTGCCCCGCCGAGCGCCAGCACCGTCGCGTCCGGCTGGACCGTCAGCGGTCCCTCGGGCGTGTCGAAGACGAGGCCACCGGCGGCATCAAAGCCGGTCCAGCGGTGCCGCGGCCTTAGGCGGACACCGAGCTCGGTGAGCCGCCCAAGCCAGGCGCGAAGCAGCGGCGAGGCCTTCATCGCCGTCGGGAAGACCCGGCCCGACGAGCCGACGAAGGTTTGCGTGCCCAGCCCCTCCGCCCATTCGGTCACCTCCGGCGGGCCAAACGCCGCGACCACCGGGCCCATCCGCCCTTCTGCCGCGCCATAGCGCGCGATGAAGCTGGCGAGGTCTTCGGAGTGGGTGAGGTTCAACCCGGACTTGCCGGCGAGCAGGAACTTCCGGCCAAGCGTCGGCATGGCATCGTAGACGGTCACGGCATGACCCGTGCCGGCCAGCCTCTCGGCCGCCATCAGCCCCGCCGGCCCGCCGCCGATGATCGCGACCTCCATGATCTCCGCCCTTTCCCGCCAGCCCGCGCCGTCGCCTTCTGACGATGGCGGGCGACTGAGCTTGGCTATATCGGGTATCCCGGCGGTCGCAAGCGTTTCGGCGCCGGTCAGGCGTGCAGGCGCCGCAGCGGCTCGGCGGGAACATCGCGCAGCAACAGGCGCAACTGCGTGGTGGCGCAGAGGACGGCAAGGTCGGTCTGCGAGATCGGACGGGACAGGAGATAGCCCTGCAGTTCGCCGCAGCCGAGCGCGATCAGCCCGTCACGCTGGCGCACCGTCTCGACGCCCTCGGCGGCCACCGCGATCCCGAGGGCGCCCGCAAGATCCACCATCGCCCGGACGATGGCGGGGGAAACCTCGGGATTGCCGACATCCTGGACGAAGGAGCGGTCGATCTTGATCTTGTCGACGCTGTAGCGCGCGAGATACTGCACCGAGGCATACCCCGTCCCGAAATCGTCGAGGGCGACCCGCACGCCCGCCGCGCGGAAGGCGGCGAGCGCTGCGACGATGGTCGGCGTCGGGTCGATCAGCACGCCCTCGGTGATCTCGATCTGGATGCGCCGCGGATCGATGCGCGCCTCCGCGAGGATCGCCATCGCCTTCGCCGCAAAGCCCGCGGTTTTCAGCTGGATCGGCGAGACGTTGACGGCGATCCAGGGGATGTCGATCTCGTCCAGCGTCCGGCACGCCTCGCGTATCACCCACTCGCCGAGGGCAGCGACCAGGCCGCGTTCCTCGGCGATCGGGATGAAGTAGGCCGGCGAGACGTTGCCGCGCTCCGCATGCCGCCAGCGGATCAGCGCCTCGGCACCGACGATGGTCGCGAGATCGGCGCCGAACAGCGGCTGGTAGGCGAGGCTCAAGCCTTGGCCGGTCTCCAGTGCCGCGCGCAGATCGGCCTCGAGCAGGCGTTTCTCGCGGGCCAGGGCATCGAGCGTCGCGTCGAAGATGAAGCTGCGCGCGCGGCCCATCGCCTTCGCCTGGTAGAGCGCCAGATCGGCGCGCCGCAGGATCTCGGTGCCGGTCAGCGAGGGATCCGCGATCGGGACGCCGCCGATGCTGACGCTGACCCAGGCGGGCGACCCGCCGAGATCGAACTTCTCGTTGGTGACGGCGATCAGACGCGCCGCCAGGGTGTCGATCGTTGCGATGTCCGGCGTCAGGATGGCGAACTCGTCGCCGCTCAGCCGCGCCAGCAGGTCGCGCGGGCCGATGACCGACTGGAAGCGCCGGGCGACCTGGCGGATCAGATCGTCGCCGGCGGGATGGCCCAGAGTGTCGTTGATTTCCTTGAAGCGGTCGAGGTCGAGGCAGAGCAGCCCGAAACCGCGATCATCGGCCTGCCGGGCATCCAGCATGGCGTTGAGCCTCTTGTGGAACTGCGACCGGTTGGCAAGGCCCGTCAGGCCGTCGTGGAAGGCGATGTGATTGGCATGGGATTCACTCGCCTCCAGCCGCGATCCCGAGCGCCGAAGCCGCTCGGAGAGGACCGCGATCAGGAGCACGATGAGCACGAACACGCTGCCCATCACCGGTGCCGTCTCGTTCATCAGCCGGCGGCCGGGCCGGCGCTGCTCCCAGGTGATGAACCCGATCTGCTTGCCGCGGCTGTTCCGCAGTTCGAGGCTGGCACGGTCCGACGAATGATTGTCGCCCGGCGAGAAGGCGATGTTCGGGATCATGTACTCCATGCCGATGCCGTCGAGCAGCTTGGTGTCGATCGACCGGGTGGAGACGATAAGCGGCGTACGGTTCGGCTCGCGCTCCGTCAGATCGCCCGACCGGAGGATCGCACTGACGCCGATGATCGCCGGCAAGGTGCCGATCGTGCCGATGTCGGCGATGGAATTGCTCGTCCGATACCGTCCGATGTCCATCTGGGCGCGTAGCTTGCGCACCAGCGGTCCCACAGTGCCGGCGATCTCGTCGAAACGCGCGGCTGGGACGGTCTCGCCATTTTCCATGGCATAGATCGGCTGATCGTCCGGGCCGAGAACGTAGGTCCGGTCATGACCGAACAACTGCCGCATGCGGTCTGCGATATGAGCCTCGAGCCAGGACAGGTCGCCATCCCGCGTCCGCGTCACGGCCTCGTCGTTGAAGGCGATCGTCTGCTGATCCCGGCTCATGTCGCGCTTCGCCTCGCTGACCGCCTGCGCCAGCAGCGAGCGGTCCCGCTCCAGCGAACTGGCGTCAACCGTCGATGCGCCCGACAGCACGTAGAAGACCAGCATGGCGAGCGACGCCATGAAGACCGCCGCCATCAGCACCGCAAGTTGTCGTGAAAAACGGGCGCGAACTTGGGGCAAAGGGCTCTACTCACTAGCTACATAGCGTTGGTAGCCAGCAATGTTTGACGAAGCCTTTCGTTTCCGCCCGGTTTTCGATCCATTGCATTATCGAGCGCCGAATGGTTAGCGGCAGTAGAATGCCGTAATCTTCTGACGAAGCTGGAAAAACTGTTCGTGACATTTACCATGTGCTCAGGAATGCTTTAGCGTCAGGGCAGGGCAATTCGACAAGCCGGCGGTAGATCGGTTAGCCTATGCCGACATCTGCCAGTTGAGAAAATGGCGTCGGGAGCCGCAGGGCGTATGCCTTTGCGGATGGCGTTTGCGGCTGGCGACGCCCGATGTAGATGGTCCAGGGGATAGGCCGTGAACGCAGCGCTGCTGGAAACCCTTTACGAGAAGCTGTCGGTCTCCGGGCTCGTGGCCACCGGCCTCCTGTTCCTGACGGCACTGGTCTCGGCGATCGTCGCCTATTTCCGCACCAGCGAGCATCGCTCCTTCGGCGAATTCTTCGAGTTCGCGCTGCCGAAGGAAGTCGCGCTCCACCCTTCGGCCAAGGCGGATCTGCTGTTCTGGATCACCAAGAAGGCGCTGATGCCCCTCCTGCTGATCCCGGCCGGCATCACCTTCGTCGTCGCCGTCGGCTATGTCACCAAGCTCGCCATCACCAGCGCCTTCGGCATCGAGGCCCCGTTGATCGCCGGGCCGGCGGGACCGGTGACGGTTGTGCTGTTCACCATCACCATGCTGCTCGCCTACGACATCTCCTACTACCTCTACCACACGGCCCAGCACCGCTTCCCGATCCTCTGGGAGCTGCACAAGGTGCACCACTCCGCCGAGGTGATGGTCGGCATCACAAAGGACCGGGTGCATCCGCTGGACGAGCTGATGAACCGCATCTGGGACGGCGTCATCCCCGGCATCTGCTTCGGCATCTGGGCGGTGCTGCAGCTGAACCTCGTCGAGCTGACGGTCTTCGGCATCAACGTCTACGTCATGCGCAATATCCTGATGATGGACTTCGTGCGGCACACGCATTTCAAGATCTCGTTCGGGCCGCTGAACAACGTCGTCCTCTGCCCGCACTGGCACCAGCTGCACCACAGCGTCGATCCCCGGCACTACGACAAGAATTTCGGCCTGCTGTTCTCGTTCTGGGACCGGCTGTTCGGCACGCTCTGCGTTCCCGAGCGCGACGAGGACTTCAAGTTCGGGCTGATGGACCGGGACGTCAGGGACTACCAGTCGCTGTCCGGGCTCTACATTCTGCCGCTGAAGAAGATGGGACGCCTGATCGCCAAGGCGTATCGCCGCCGCGTCAAGCCGGCCGCGCAGCCCGAAACCCTCTCGTGAACGGGGCGGCGCCGGCAGCCATTGCGGACGCCGGGCCCGCACCGGAGCGGCTGGAGATCGTCCGAACCGCCGATCGCCTCACGGCGGTCACTGAAGCCTGGCACGGTCTCTGGTGCGAAGCCGGCGCGCTGATCTTCCAGAGCCCGCACTGGATCGGCGCCTGGTGGCGGACGCTGCCGGACCGCGAGCGGCGCAAGCTGATGATCGTCCTCGCCTGGGAGGGCGAGCGGCTGATCGCCGTGCTGCCGCTGGCGACCTGCCGCCGGCGGGGCCTGCGCCTCCTGGAATGGGCGGCGAAGGACCATACCGACTACGGCGACGCGCTCCTCGCGCCTGGCGCCGATACCGCGATCCTGCCGCGGATGTGGGAACATCTCTCGGCGGCCGGCGGCTTCGATCTCGTCTACCTCAACCGTCTCCTGCCGACCGCCGCGGCCCGCGCGCTGCTCGCGCCGGCGCGCCGCAGCCGGCTGAGCCCGCATCACCGCGCCGAGACCAGCTACCGCGTCGCCGGTCCTTTCACCGATGGTGCCGCCTGGCTGCAGGGACATTCCAAGAAGACCCGGCAGAACTATCGCCGCGGCCAGAAATTCCTCGGCGAGACCGGCACGCTGGCGTTTCGCCTGCTGCCGGCCGATGCGCCGCGCGGCCCCATCCTGGAGTGCCTCGGCACCTTCAAGCGGCAATGGCTCGCCACCACCGGCAACCGCTCCGATCTCTACGACGACGGCGCGCAGACGCTGTCGGCTCTCGTCGACGTTTTGGCCGAGGCCGGCATCCTGCGGATCTTCGTGCTCGAGTGCGACGGCGCCGTCATCGCCATCTCCATCAACTTCGAGCAGGCCGGCACGATGATGGCCTTCGTCACCAGCTACGACCCGGCGGTCGAGCGGGGATCGCCCGGCATGGTGCTGATGATGGACTACATCCAGTGGTCGATCGACCACGGGATCGGCATGGTCGACTTCCTCTGCGGTGCCGAGCCGTTCAAGCAGCGTTTCGCCAATACCAGCGTCCGCCTGGATTCGGTCATCGGCCAGAGGACCTTGCCCGGCGCGCTGGCCGTCATCGCCGAGCGCTCGGCCGAGACCTTCCGCGCCTTCCGGGCGCGGCAGGCGCGCCCGGTTCCGATGGCGGCCGCCGAGGATGCGTAGCGCGCGTGTGGGAGTGCCAGCGAAATTCTATCGCGCCAGCTTCGTACATTCCGCCGAATACGCACGCGTCTAGATTGTGCAGGCGTGTCGACCTTGGCATGAAGTCGGGGCGGTCCGGCAACGGCATGCCTTGGCGCGCGGCAATGATCGTGGCATAGGCGGCGCCTGCGGCGAATTCCTCAGCGGGACGGCATGTTTCGCGTTGTTTCCGTGGCGTGCGGAAATGGGCGTGACCGACGCGGGCGGCAGGACCGTCGACCTCTGCGCTTGGGGAAATGCATGGTGAGGAATCAGGCGCTCGGGGTGCGGGTGTTGCTGCAGGCGCAAGCACTGCGGCAGTGGCAGCTCGACCTGCTCGAGCGGATGTCGGCCACGTGCGGGCTGGCGGTGGAAGCGGTGCTCGTCGACGACGGACCGGGTCTGCCGGTCGGGGCCGAGCGGATCTTCCGCCTCGAGGCCGCCGCCTACGGCCTTTCGCCGCCGGCCGCCAGCGCGAGCGTCCTGCCCGGCGCCTTCGCCAAATTCGGGACGGGAGCGGCAAGCCCGGGCCTTGTCCTCGACCTCACCGATGGCGGGTGCAGCTCCCCTGATGATGGTGGCGAGGCACCGGCGCCGCCGCGCCGTTGGCGGCTGACTTATGACGGCATCGCGGGCGAGGGCGGGCTTCTCGCCTCCGTCTTCGCGCACCACGCCCCGGTCGCCGAGATCCGCGAGGGAGCGCATCTGGTGATCGCCGCCCGGCTCGGCACCGAGAACCCGGGCGTGACGCGCGAGGCGTTCGAGGACGGGCTGTCGCGCGTCGTCACGGTGATCCTCTCGGCCCTTGCCACTCTGCAGGCGCCGGCGAGGGCCCCGGCCGCGGCGATCGCCTATGCCACTCCCTGCCATCACCACCTGCGGCCCCGTCGCCTCGCGGTGCGGGCCGCCAGGACCATGGCGCGCGCCGCCGTCCGCCACAGCTACAGACTGTGCTTCGCCTCGCCGCACTGGCGGGTCGGCTGGAGGCGGATCGACGGCCCGGATCTCGTCGACCGGCCACAGCATCCCGCCGGCGGATGGACGGACCTTCCCGACGACGGCAAGCGGTTCTATGCCGATCCTTTCGCCATCGAGCATCAGGGGCGGACCTTCCTCTTCGTCGAGGATTTCCAGCATGCCCTCGGCCGGGGCATCATCTCCGTGGTGGAAATGGGCGCGGACGGTCCGATCGGGCGGCCCGAACCCGTGCTCGAGCGGCCTTGCCATCTCTCCTATCCCTTCGTCTTCGCCGCCGAGGGGGAGTTGTGGATGATCCCGGAGAGCAGCGGCGCCGGCACCGTCGAACTCTACCGCGCGACCGCCTTTCCCGGCGGCTGGGTCAAGGAGGAGACGCTGCTCTCCGGGATCGTGGCGAGCGACGCCACCCTCATCGAGCGCGACGGTCGCTTCTGGATGTTCGCGACCGTCCGCGACGGCAATGCCGGGGCGTTCTCCGACGTGCTGCACCTCTGGTCGGCGGACAGCTTCCGCGGCCCCTTCCGGCCGCATGCCGGAAATCCCGTATTGATCGACATCGCCTCGGCGCGGCCGGCCGGCCGGATGGTTGAGCGCGACGGCGTTCTCTGGCGCCCGGTGCAGGACTGCCGCAACGGCTATGGCGCAGCGCTCGGGCTGGCGCGCGTAGAGCGGCTCGACGATGGCGGTTTCGCCCAGACGGTGGAGACGATCCTCCGGGCCGGTCCCGGCTGGCCCGGCCGTCGCCTGCACACCCTCAACCGCTCGGGTTCCTTCGAGTTCATCGACGGTTCCGCAACGGCACCGCGGCGCTTCTGATTTCGGCCGAAGGCGTCCGCGTCGGAGACTTTCGGGCTGCGACGGCGTCTTGGACGCCGCGTCAAACCGAGGTGGCGGCGGACCGTCCCGCGGGCTGCCGGCCCGCGCGCGATCGGTTGACCGCCACCCAGCAGCACAGGAGGACGAGGATCTCCGAGGCAAGGCTTCCGGCCAGCGAATAGACCGGCGTCGTCAGCACCAGCAGGATGGCCACCAGCGCCATGCCGAGGACCGCGCTGACCGCGCTGATCGCCGCCAGGGTGCGAAAGCGGTGACGGACCTCCAGGAGGATCTTCGGCATGACGTACAGCAGCGGCGCCATCGAGATGCACCAGGCGAGGCCCGCGATCAGCGTTCGCGGCTGGCCCTCGAAGATCGGCGTCGCCAGCATCGGCATGCCCACGGCCACCGCGAGGCCATAGACGACGCCGATGCCGCCGGTCGCCACCGTCCAGCGGCGCGTCAGCGCGGCAGCCTGCTTCTCCTCGCCGCGGGCGGTGAGGGCGGAGAGCTCCGGCTGGATCATGTTCGCCAGCGCCGAGGAGACCAGCCGCAAGGGGGCGAAGAACACCAGCATCGCGGCTACCGGCGCATAGGCGGCCGGCCCGGCGATCGCGGCGATCAGCAGCACCTGGCCTTGCGCCTGGATGTTGCCCATCGTCGTTCCCGCCGTCGACCACGCGATCTGCCGCGACATCCGGGCGTAGTGGCGCAGCCGCTGCCGGCGGTAGCTGAGGCGCGGCCGCTGGCGCTGCAGCAGCAGCGCGGCGAGGATGGCGATGGCATTGGCGAGCGCCAGCACCACGAACACGCCCTGCAGCGGGTCGACGGCCGGCAGCCCGGTCAACAGGAGGGTCGACAACAGGGCGCCGCTGGCGGTGAAGGCCATGTCGCTGAGGCTGGCGAGCCCCTGGCTGTTCTTGGCGAACATCGTGCTGCGCAGCGAACTGCGGAGCGACCAGAGCCCGACGAACAGGCCGCCCGCCACCGCATCGGCCTGCAGCCAGAAATGCAGCACCAGCGCGACGATCAGCCCGATCAGCACGGCATAGGCGAGCGCTGCGGAGCCGAGCGCCACCTCGTGCGGCAAGGTTCGGCGCGTGCCGGCATGCGGCGGGATCAGGAGCGCCGCGGGCATGCCGACCAGCGAGCGCATGTAGGTCAACGACAGCCCGCCCATCAGGAGGACGATGGCGAAGACGCCGTAATCGTTCGGCGTGAGGGCGTGCATGAGGACGATGCTCAGCGCGAAATGAAACGCACTCTGCATGATCTCGCCGCCCAGCATGATGGCCGAGCGCTTGCCGAGGTGGATCAGTTTGGACATCATGCCGCTGAAGTTTCGCCCGTCGCCGGCTGGGGTTTCTCTGGTTGCGCCGCCATCTCGGCGATCAGCGACGCGATGGCCGCAGAGGCCGCCTCGGCGCTGAACACCGTCTCGTAGCGCTGGCGGCCCTCGGCGGCAAAGCCCGACCAGCCCGCCGGGTTCTCGATGATGTCGGCAAGCCGTGCCGACAGCGCACCCGCATCGTCCGGCGGGACCAGCCACCCGGTGACGCCGTCCTCGACGATCTCCGCCAGTCCGCCGATGGCGGAGGCGAGGGGCGGCCGCCCGTAGGCCATTGCCTCGATCGCGACCCGCCCGAGCGATTCCGGTCGGCGCGACGGGATGGCGAGAATGTCCGCCCATTCGAAATGCGCCGAGGGGTCGGCCATGAAGGGTGAGAAGGCGATGGTCCGGGAGAGGCCCTTCGCCGCGACGAGAGCCCGCAGCGACTGCTCGCGCGCAGGGTCCTCGAACGCATCGCCGACGACGCGCACCGCGACCCGCGTCTTGAGGTTCGGCGGGAGGCGGTCGACGGCCTCGATCAGTACTTCCTGGCCCTTGATCCGGTTGATCCGGCCGAGCATCAGCACGTTCAGGC
Organism: Mesocryomonas fontinalis; assembly: GCF_055730125.2. NCBI lineage: Bacteria > Pseudomonadati > Pseudomonadota > Alphaproteobacteria > Hyphomicrobiales > Aurantimonadaceae > Mesocryomonas > Mesocryomonas fontinalis. The sequence continues at coordinate 649,086 of NZ_JBUZWG020000001.1, forward strand.
CCTGTCCGGCGTCGCGGGGAGCCCGAGGCGGCTGCGCGGGGATCGGGATACCGTTGTAGATGATGCGCGTCGGCGTCCCCGGCGGCAGGGCGTAGGCATCGCGCGTCGCGCGCGAGTTGAAGACGATCCGCGCCCGGCTCCAGAGCAGGAGCCGGCGAAATACCGCCATCGCCCGCCCCTCCGGGATCTCGTGCACGTGCAGCGCCGCCTTGCCGGGGAATAGCCGCGACGCCAATGCGTAGTCGATTACCACCGTCGTATTGATGTAGATGATATCGGCGTTCCGAAAGCGCCGGGCCGCGCGCGCCACGGCCAGCGGCAGCCGGACCGGCGCGGTGACGAGCATGCGGACAAGACCGCGCCGACGAAGAATGAAGAGCGGTTCGAAGGCGATGCGCGTCGCCAGCTTGCGCAGCGGCCCGACGATGGGGCCGTCGCGGGGCAGGACGACCTCGATATCTGCGGCAGGATAGGCCGCGCGCATGGCAGCAACGCTTTCGATAAAGCTGCGGTCGGAGCCGTAGAGTTCATAGCCTTGATGAACGCAGATAATTTTCATACAATTCTCAAGTTTTTGAACGGCGTGGGCTAACGGAGCGCTTCTTAATAAGTATTAATGCCAATGATTAGGGGCATTTCGGGATTATGACGGAAGCTTTTATAGCTTATGTACTCGGGCGGTGATAGGCGAGATGCCTGCTTGAAGGAATTTCAATCGTGCCCATTGATAAACACTCCGTGCTCATTTTGGGAACGCGCGGTGTGCCGGCCTCGCACGGCGGCTTCGAGACGTTTGCCGAAAACCTCGCGCTGTTTCTAGTCCGGCGCGGCTGGGATGTCGGCGTCTATTGCCAGGAAGAGGTTCTGGCCGGCGAGGACGAGAGCATCGCTTCGCACCACTGGAATGGCATCGAGCAGATCGTCGTCAAGGTCGCGGCCAAGGGGCCGGCGGCGACGTTGCTGTTCGACTGGCGCTGCATCCGGCATGCCGCAGGGCGGTCCGCCGTCTGCCTCGTCCTCGGCTACAACGGCGCCGTCTTCCTGCCCTATCTGCGGCTTCGCGGCCGGCGCCTCCTCACCAACATGGACGGCATCGAATGGCGCCGCGAGAAATGGGGCCCGCTGGTCAAGGCCTGGTTCTGGGTCAATGAGTGGATCGCCGCCTGGACGTCGAACCGCCTCATCGCCGATCATCCGGCGATCCAGGACCATCTCGCGCGCCGCCGGCCGCGCAGCGCCAGCGTGATGATCCCCTACGGCGCGGACATATTTCACGCCGCCCCGACCGAGCCGGTCGAGGCCCTCGGCCTGACGCCCAGGCGCTATCTCGTCTCGATCGCCCGCCTCGAGCCAGACAACAGCATCCTCACGATGGTCGAGGCTTTCTCGCGCCGGCCGCGCGGGGCTCGGCTGGTGGTGCTCGGCACGCTCGACGAGACCAATGCCTACCACCGCGCCATCCAGGCCGCGGCCAGCGACGAGGTGCTGTTTCCCGGCGCGATCTACGACGCCGAGACCGTGCGCGCGCTGCGCTTCCACGCCGCCGCCTATCTGCACGGCCACATGGTCGGCGGCACCAACCCATCGCTGGTCGAGGCGCTGGCGGCCGGCAATGCGGTGATCGCGCATGACAACAAGTTCAACCGGTGGACGGCCGGCCAGGCCGGGGTCTTCTTCGCCGATGCCGACAGCTGCGAGCGGCTGATGCAGGACGCTCTGGAAGGCGGGCGTTCGCAAGGCGAAACCCGGGCGATCGCCCATGCCGAGGCGGCCCGCTTCGACTGGACGGAGATCCTCGAGTCCTATGAGCGGGAGATCATCGCGCAGGAGCGGCCCTCGCGGCGCGGCGCGGCCCGGCGCCCGGCCGACGTCCCGCCCCGCGACGCTCCCCGCAGCGTCCTTCCGGACGCGCGCACGCCGCTGGCTGTCGCGGGCAAGGCTGCGGCCGCGCCGACGGATGAGCAGCGCGCCGCCAATGGATCGCGTCGTCCGCGATGAGCGCCGGCGGGACGGGCTGGAGCCGCCGCCGCCTCCTCGCCGCCGCCGGCACCGCGGCGCTGCTGCCGCTCGCTGTTCCCGCGAAGGTTGCACGTCCCGCGCCTGCCGCGCCGGCGCCCGCGGTATTCCGGCGCGGGATCAGCACTTGGCCCTGGTTCTCGCTGACCACCGAATACCCGGCGCCCCGCACCGACTATGCCTGGCCGCCGTTCCAGGCGGATCGTCCGGTGCCGACGTCGGCCGATCTCAAGGCTTTGCGGTCGGCGGGCTTTGACTTCATCCGCTTGCCGGTCGATCCCGGGCCGTTCATCGCCTTTTCCGGTCGCCGCCGTACCGCGCTGCTCGCCGAGCTCTTCGACGCCGTGCGCCTCGGCCTGTCGGCGGACCTCGGCGTCATCGTCAACCTGCAGGCGAATGCCGCGACGCACCATTGGCGGCCCGAGCGAATGTTTGCGAGCGTCGACGCGCCGGCCTTCGACGCGTTCCGGCGTCTGGTCGGCGATCTCGCTGCCGGCCTTGCCGACTTTCCGCAGGACCGCGTTGCGCTGGAGCCGGTGAACGAGCCTTTCCAGGCGTGCGGTGCGCGGGAATGGCAGGCGGTGCAGCGCTCGCTCGTCAGGGCGTCGCGGCGTGCGGCGCCGGACCTCACCTACGTCGCGACCGGGGCCTGCGGCAGCATGGTGTCCGGCTTTGCCGAGGGGCAACCGCAGGCGGCGGCCGATGGCGGGCCGATGCTCTTCACCTTCCATTTCTACGAGCCCTACCTCTTCACCCACCAGGGCGCGCCGTGGATGTCGGAGCCGGTCTACCGCGCGCTCAACGCGGTGCCCTGGCCTGGTTCGGCCGGCACCCTCGACCACACGCTGGCCGCTGTGCGCCGGCAGATGGCCGCCGACCGCCAAACGTCCGCGGCGGACAAGGCCAGCGCCTATGCCGAGACCGAGACCGTGCTACGGCAGTATTTCGAGGCGCAGCCGGACCGCGGGTTCATCGACGGCTTCTTCGCCGACATGTTGGCCTTCGCCGACCGCAACGCCATTCCGCGCGATCAAATCCTGCTTGGCGAGTTCGGGGCGTTGAAGAGCGGCGGGCGCTATGTCGCGGCGGATCCGGACGACCGTGCGCGCTACGTCGGCGATGTCCGCCGTGCGGCCGAGGAGAGCGGCTTCGGCTGGGCGTTCTGGAACCTCTTCGACGGGCTCGGCATGATGGACGAGACCACCCGCCGCCTCGACCCCGCCATCACGTCGGCGCTGGGCCTCGCCGCACCCGGCTGAGCGCCTGGGACGGCGGGTAGAAGCACAGCATCATCACCGCGAACTTCGTCAGCAGCGTTGTCTTGGCGCCGATGCTCTCGGCGGTGTTGAGGAGGATGACGAAGCCGAGCATCGGCAGGAAGATGCCGCGGCGGGTGAATTTCGCGATCTCGAACAGGAACCACGTCACCGCGATGGTCTGCAGCACGGTGATCAGCGCGCCCTGGTAGAGGAGCGTTCTGACGATCGGGTTCTCGATGCCCCATTCCAGCCCGTTGATCCGCCGGACGCTGTCGACGAAGGCGGCGTCCGGGCCGAAGATGATATCGCTCGCCGGCAGGTAGCCGAAGATGTCGAACATCTTCACCCGCGCATTGGCGCTGCCGCCGTCCTCGACGAAACGGTCCGTCAGCGTCGAGAAGAAGCCGGAGACGGCGAGGCCGCCGAGCGCGATCGGCAGCATGGTGAGGATCAGCGCCACCGCCGCGCCGGCGATCAGCGGAATGCGCCCGCTCGACAGTGCCCGGTGTGCGGCGACGACGAGATAGCCGCCGCCGAGCACCAGCGTCACCACCATGCCCGAGCGCCCGCCGAAGGCGACGAGGGCGAGGCATTGCAAGGCGAAGAGGACGAGGCGTGTCGGCCCGGACAGCGTGCCGCCGCCGCTGATCACCGCCAGCGCGTAGGGCGCGGTGATCAGTGCATTGGCCAGCGGATGGCCTTGCAGCGCCGAGGAGCGGAGGTCGGTCTCGAACACCGCGCCGTCGAAGCGGTAGGGGAAGAACAGGTGCCCGCTTGCGAGCTCGACCAGCGCCATCACCGCGTTCACGGTCATGACGACGTGGATGAGAAGCTCGGCGTCGCGAAGACTGCGGTCGGCGAAGCGCGCCATCATCATCACGACGAGGGCAGCCGGCAGGAAGGTATCGAGGAGCCCGGCCATGCCCGGTCCGTGGCGGAGTACCGTCTGCACGAAGGTGATGAGGGTCGCGACCACGAGGAAGACGCTGGCCGGCCGGCGGCCGGCGACGTCGACGATGTACGCGACGATATTGCCGGAGGTGAGGGTCATCCAGCCGAACAGGAGGATCATCAGGTAGGTCGAGGGGTGGATCTTCGAGGCGCCGCTGCCGCTGAGGCCTTCGTAATTGATGCCGAGGTCCCAGAGCAGGCCGCCGGAGACGGCGAACAGCACCGCCAATTTGACGACCACGAAAAGCCGCGTCACCGGGCGGCGAGGGGACCTGGGTGTCAAAACTTCGATGCTACCGGCCGGCGGCAGGTGGCTCCGCGGCGGGAAAGGGCGGGCCGCCGGCGTCATCTCAGACCAGCGATGCCGGCTTGATCAACAGCGTCGCCGAAATCCGCCGGCCGAGCGTCGCCAGGACGTCGGCTGCCATCGTCACCTCTTCGCGGCGCGTGGCGCCGAGCCGCGCGACGAACACCACCTCGTCGGCGCCGCCGGCGATCGGCAAGGCGCCAAGATCCTCGGTGATGACGCAGCCGTCGATGAGCACGAGGTCGAACCGGCTGCAGGCCTCCGCGAGCACCCGTTCGAACCCGTTGCCGCCGCCGCCGGGGATCACGCCCTGGCCGCGGCCGAGCACGGCAAGGCCGGTCGCATGGTCGATGGTGATCGCCGAGGCCAGCGACTGCTCGCCGCGCAGGATTTCGAGAAGGCCCGGCGATTGCGGGTTCGACAGCTCGACCGAGCTGCCGTCGATGAACAGCACGCGCTTCGACAGCCGCAGCGCGATCGTCGCGAGCATCAGCACGATAGTGACGCGCTCCTCGTTCTCGCCGTCGCCCGAGGTGAGGAAGATGCTGCGGCCGCCGCCGGACGCACCTTGCAGCAGCTGCAGCGCGCGGGCCATCGCGACGTCCGTCTCGCGGTGGAACGAGCGCCGGGCCCGCGACCGCGGCCAGGGCCAGAGGCGGCGTCCCCGGTCGAGCGAGATCAGCCCGAGTTCCGACGCCCCCGAAACGCGGCGCATGTCGATGCGCGAGACGATCGTCGGCGCGCGGTATTCGGCCAGCAGCGCGGCGAAGACGCCCAGCCCGAGCCCTGCGGCGGCGGCGGCGATGACGAACAGCGTCGTCTTCGGCCAGCTCTTGTCAAGCGGCGGCAAGGCCCAGGAGATCACCCGCGCATTGGTGGAATCGATGCCGGACTGGTCCCCGGTTTCCTGCGCGCGCTGCGAGAACGAGGCATAGACCGTGCGGTTCACGTCGAGGTCGCGTTCCAGCGCCCGCATGCCGATCAGCAGCTGGTCGCTCTCGGCCTTCTTCACCTTGGCGGCGGCGAGGGCGTCGGCGAGCGACTTCTCGTAGGCGAGCGCCCGCGCATAGTCGTTCGAGCTCGACCGCTTCAGCCGTGCCAGCTCGCCGGCGATCAGCTGGCGAAGGTCGGTCAGCTGCAAGGCGGCGTTGCGCAGCGACGGGTGCCGCGGGCCGAACTGGCGCTGCAGGCCGGACATCTGCTGCACCAGCGTCGCCTCCTGGCTGCGCAGCTGGGAGACGGTCGCCGACGTCATCGCCTCGGCGGTCGCCGCATCGTCGCCGGAGCGGCCAATCCGGGTGCGCAGCAGAGCGGTGCTGGCTTCCGCCGCACTCAGCTGGGAGGCGAGGCGCGCCAGTTCCTGGTCGCTGACGAGGAGGTTGTTGGCCTCGACGATGCCGTTCTCCGCCTTGTAGCGCTCGAGCGCGCTCTCGGCCTCGCGCACCTTGTCGCGCTGCTTTTCGAGACCGCCCGTCAGCGATTGCGACGCCTCGACCGCCGCGTCGGTGCGCGCCTGCGCCTGGTCTGCGAGATAGCTTTTCAGAATGGCGTTGACGATCTCGGCGGCCTTGTCCGGATCGCGGGCGGTCATCGCGACGTCGATGACGAAGACCTTGTCGGCGCGCTGGATGCCGAGCTTCTGGCGGATCGCCCGCAGTACGATGGCGCTCGTCTCGCCCTTTGGCGCGGCGGCGGGCGGCAGGCCGAGGAGGCTGCGCAGCGTGCCGCCGAGCGAGGCGATGGTGCTGGGGCGGACGCCGAACTCGTCGTCGTTCTCGAGGTCGAGCATCTCGATGGCGCGCAAGAGGACGCCCGAGGATTCCAGCACCTTGGTCTGGCTCTCGACCTGCGCCACGCCGCCATCCGGCGACATCGCCGCCGGGTTGACGTCGTTGGCCACCACCACGCGGTCGCGCGGGTCGATCAAAATCTGGCCGTGCGCGGAATACTGCGGCGGCGTGAGGAGCCCATAGGCGGCGGCGAGCACGACGAGGACGGCGGCGACGGACGCGACCAGCAGGCGGCGGCGCCAGATGATCCACCAGATGTCGGCGACCTCGACGGAAGCGTCCGGCGCCTCGCGCGGGCGCGGCAGGGCCGACAGGGGAAGCGCCTGTTCACTCTGGGTCAAGGCAGAACGCGTCATGACATTCCGACCGGTAACCGCCGCGGCGAAGTTAGGGCGTACGCCATGCCACACCTCTGCCGCGGAAAAGGACGAACGGGCTCGACCTTAATATCGCTAGGTTAACATTCTGCACAAACCCTCGCCCAGCGCCATGCCCGCGGGCTTTACGATCGGGTGTTCGACGTAGCCGGCGTTCGAGTTGCCGAATTCTCCCGCCGCGTCCCCATCCGCCGCGTCCGCATCCGTCGTGTCTTCATCCACCTCGGAAGGCGCGCGCCGACGGTGCGCCCAGCGTCGAGGGTCAAAGCCTTACCTTGCGCGATGCCCGACAGGGTCAGCGTTGCAGGATGCGGCTCACCACGGGCTGCCGGGCCTCCCAGCCTTCGGTCTCGAGTTCGGGTGTGTCGGCAGGGTGTCGGGGATAGCCGAGGCAGAAATAGCCGATCAGCGTCCAGCCCGTCGGCACGTCGAGTGCCGCGGCGACAGCGTGGGGGTCGAGGATCGAGACCCAGCCGAGGCCGATGCCGACGGCGCGCGCCGCGAGCCACAGCGTATGCGCCGCCATCGCTGCGGAGTAGTGGATGGTCTCGGGCATCGTCGCACGGCCGAGGCCGGCGCCCTGGCGCGTTGCCGCCTCGGCGAAGATCGCGAGGTGACACGGCGCCTGGCTCAGCCCTTCCAGCTTCAGCCGGGCGTAGAGGCTCGCCTGCCCGCCGTCGTACGCTGCCAGCGCGGCGGCGTTGCACGCCTCGAAATTAGCCAGGACCGCGGCCCGGCGCGCGGCGTCGTCCACCAGCACGAAGCGCCAGGGCTGGCTGAGGCCGACGGAAGGCGCAAGGTCCGCAAGTTCCAGCAGGTGCGCAAGGATTTCCGGCGCCACCTTGTCCGGCCGGAAATGCCGGACGTCGCGGCGCCACCGCAGAAGGAGTTCCAGCTGTCCGAGGAACCCTGCGTCGAAGATCGGTCCGCCGTCGTCCGTCACGCCCTTGCCCCGCCCCGCAAAACCCTCGCGCCAATCAGAGCACATCCGGCGGCCAAGGTCCCGCGGAAAGCCCGTCTGGCAGCGAGGGCACCCGCCGGATTGCGGACGCGAGGCGATGGTTTTGCCGCGACGAGGCGGAACGGGCGCGGTTGGCTGCCGTTCAAACTTCACCCTCAAACAGACGGACATTTCACCATGAGCATTTTCGACAAGATCAAGAACGCCCTGTTCCACCGCCATGCGGAGGCCGCCGAAACCCCGGCAGCCGCAGCACCGCCGACGGCAGGCGCGGCACCCGCCCCGACGCAGGCCGTCTCGCCGTCCTCGCCGAACGCGCCGACGAGCATTGTCGCCGAGGCTGCCCCGACGCCCGCACCTGCCGTCGGCGCGCCCTCGACGCCGGCTGCCTCTGCGCCGGCCGCGGCACCGGCTGTCGTCGACGTCGCCGCCATCATGGACGCCGCGGTGAAGAAGTCCGGCCAGACGCTGAACTGGCGCACCTCGATCGTCGACACGTTGAAGGCGCTGGGCCTCGACAGCGACATTGCCGCCCGCAAGGAGCTGGCGAAGGAGCTGAACTATACCGGCGACACCGGCGATAGCGCCGCGATGAACGTTTGGCTGCAGAAGGCGGTCATGAAGAAGCTCTCCGAGAACGGTGGCAAGGTGCCCGCCGACCTGATGGACTGAGCTTCAGGGCTCGCTTTGGCGGACCCTCCTACACCGGCATCGGCGGCGAACGCCGATGCCGCAACCGATCCGCAGACCTTGGAAGTGACCGAGATGTCCGAGAACCCTCATTCCGACAAGGCATTGTCGATCCTGACATTTGCTGCCTACCACGCCCTGTCGAGTGGCGAGACCGTCGGGCAAGTCGTCATCGACGACGGCAACGGTCATGTCGCCGACCCCGATGGCCTGACCGAACTCGCGGACGCGGACCTCATCGAGATCGATGGGGCGAGGGCCCGCTTCACCAGCGCTGGCGAAGCAAGGCTTGCGGCCGTCATCGCGGCGATCCGTGCGGTAAAGGGCTGATCGGTGCCTGATTTTCCGGGCACGCCAGACGGGCGATATTTCGTCGTCCGCGGCCGGCTATGGCGTTGCAGCAACCCGGCCCTCGAACCTCAAAGCCGCCAAGCGCTGGTCAAGGATCTGATGGCGGCCCGTCGCGCGGTTCGCGACGCCAAGGGCGATGTCGCTGCGGTTGCTGATGCTCGTGCGCGGGTCGATACGGCGAAGACGGCGCTTGGCGAGCGGGGACCGGTGTGGTGGGCGGACGGTGCCCCGGACTACAATCGGCACATGGCGAAGAATACGCCTTATGCCGAATGGTTTGAAACGCTCGGCTCTTCGGCTATCGCGGCATGACGCGTGGTGTCGACGCGGCAGCCGGCGCAAAGCACGACAGCTTAGGTCGTAAGAGTTTCTAGAGGCTCGGGAAGAACTTGCCGAGGTTGACGGGAGAAACACCGTCGGGAGTTTCCAGCACCGCAAAGCGGCCGTCTGGATCTTCCTTCCACTGGGCGATGTTTTCCTCGGTGATGGTGAGGGTCAGATCACCGAAACTCGCCGGACCGGGGGTCTCGGTGGACGCTACGTCTTTCCAACTGACAGTCGACATTGAGGCTCGTCCTTGCTGCGCTAATTCAACAGCTTAACACCGCGAGCCGGTTAAGGCTCCGGTCGGGACGTAGTAAATGGGATGGTGATGATGACGATTGATAACACCCCGAAGGTTCGCGACAGGGCGTACCATCTCTGGGAGGAAGCCGGCAGGCCGCAGGGCCGCGAGCATGAATTCTGGGCGCATGCCGCGCAGGAGATCGAGGGCGAAAGCGACCCGCAGCATCGGACCTCGGACGGCAACCCCGCCGGCGGCGAACGGCGCTAGCCTATCCGGGCGCTAATTGATTAACCCGTGAAAGGGTTTGAATGCTTCCCGCCGGCGCCGTTCATGGCGCCAGCGGTATATCTCGGCCAAGTAGGCCGGCGAAATGCTCCGGTCGATCGGCCTTCAGCCTTTCGCCGCCTTGACGAAACGGTCGTCGAACGTCTGCGCGAAGGTGATCTCGGCATTGCCGAACTCGGCGGGCTCCAGCGTCTTCAGCATGGCCAGCATCGACGTGAAGCCATCCTCGGTGATCATGCCATCGGGCGAATACATCGGCCGGGCCTTCTCGAAGGCCGTCTTGTAGAATTCGCGGTCGCCGAAAAGATAATCTTCGGGAATGGTGTCCGCGACCTGGTCGGGCGTTGCCGACTGCAGCCAGGCCAGCGACTTCAGGAAGGCGTTGACGATGCGCTGCGTGGTCACCGGGTTGGCTTCGACGAAGTCGTGGCGGAGGTAGACGGTCGCCGCCGGGTTGGTGCCGCCGAACAGCTGTCGGGTGCCTTCCTCGGTGCGCGTGTCGATCAGCGGCACGACGGCGCCGTCGATCTCGAGCCGCGATGTCACCGGATCGAGATGCGACAGGCCGGCGATCTCGCCACGCTTGACCGCCGCCACCGCGCTGGTGCCGCCGCCGATGCCGACGATCGAGACGTCGTCGGGCTTCAGGCCAGCCTTGACCAGCGCGTATTGCAGCATCAGGGCGGTGGAGGAGCCCGGCGCAGTGACGCCCATCGCGCGTCCCTTGAGATCGGCGATCGACTTGATTTCGCCGGCGAGCTCCTTGCGGATGGCGATGGTGATGCCGGGAAAGCGGCCGAGGTCGGCAACGGCGCGGATGTCCTGGCTGCGGTGCTGCATGCGCAGCGTATGCTCGTAGGCGCCGGTGACGACATCGACCGATCCGCCGACCAGCGCCTGCAGGGATTTCGCCCCGCCGCCGAAGTCGTTGATCGCGACCGTCAGGCCTTCCTCCTCGAAGAAGCCGCGCCGCTCGGCGATCGTCAGCGGCAGATAGTAAAGCAGCGGCTTGCCACCGACGCCGAGCGTCAGCGACGGCTTCTCGATCGTCGCGCCGGCATCCTGTGCATAGGCGGGTAGCCGGGCGGACAAGGCGGCGAAGGCTGCGGCGCTGGCGCCGGCGGCCAGGAAATCTCTGCGTTTCATCTTGAAAGCCCCTCCCAAGGCCAAGTTTCAATTCTGTATCGAACGGCGAAAGCTCAGCTGGTCGACACCTGCGCCTGCGGGCGCCAGACCAGCAGCCGGTCCTCGACCACCGTCACGAGGGCGTCAATCACCAGCACGAAGCCCATCAGCACGAACATGCCGGCAAAGACGCCGGTGACGTCGAACACGCCCTCTGCCTGCTGGATGAGGTAGCCGAGGCCCGCCGACGAGCCGAGATACTCGCCGACCACCGCGCCGACCATGGCAAAGCCGACGGCCGTGTGCAGCGACGAGAACATCCAGGACAGGGCCGACGGCATATAGACGTGGCGCAGCAATTGGCGCTCGGTCATGCCCAGCATGCGGGCGTTCGACAGCACGGTCTGGTTCACCTCCTTCACGCCCTGGTAGACGTTGAAGAACACGATGAAGAAGACGAGGGTGACGCCGAGCGCGACCTTCGACCAGATCCCGAGGCCGAGCCAGAGCGCGAAGATCGGCGCGAGGACCACGCGCGGCAAGGCGTTCGCCGCCTTCACATAGGGGTCGAAGACCATGGCGAGGAGCGGCTTGCGGGCGAACCAGAAGCCGATCGCGACGCCGCCGAGCGAGCCGATGGCAAACGCCAGCGTCGACTCCGCCAGCGTGATGCCGAGGTGATACCAGATCGATCCGGAGACGAACCACTCCACGATGCGCACGCCGACGTCGATCGGCGTCGCGAAGAAGAAGCGCGCGTCGGCGGGGTTGCCGAAGAGGCTCGTCGCCGTGAACAGGTGCCAGACCAGCAGCACCGCCACGCCCACCGAGATCTGCAGCAGAAGAAGGATCGGCCTGGTCATGCCGGCAGTCCGTTTGTCTGGCGATAGCCCTTCACGACCTCTTCCTTCAGGGCGTTCCAGATCTCGCGGTGGATGTCGTGGAAAAGCGGGTCGAGCCGCACGTCGGCGATCTCGCGCGGACGGCTGATGGGAATCTCGTAGTCGCCGATGATGCGGGCGCGTGGGCCGGCCGACATGATGACGACGCGGTCCGAAAGCGCGATGGCCTCCTCGAGGTCGTGCGTCACGAACATCACCGCCTTGCGCTCCGCCGACCAGAGGTCGAGCAGCAGCCCGCCCATGATGACGCGCGTCTGAGCGTCGAGGGGGCCGAAAGGCTCGTCCATCAGGAGGATGCGCGGGTTGCGGATCAGCACTTGGGCGAGCCCGACGCGCTTGCGCTGCCCGCCCGAGAGCATGTGCGGATAGCGGTCCGCAAACGCCGAGAGGCCGACGCGGGCCAGCCATTCGCCGGCGCGATCCTCGGCCTCGCGCTTCGCGGTCCCCGCAATCGTCAGCGGGATCGCCACATTGTCGAGCACCGTCTTCCAGGGCATCAGCGCGTCCTGCTGGAAGAGATAGCCCGCCTCGCCGTTGAGGCCGGAGAGGTTCCGCCCATAGATCCTGACGGCGCCGGCGGAGGGCTTCAGCAAGCCCGCCGCGGCGTTGAGCAGCGTGGACTTGCCGCAGCCGGTCGGGCCGACGACGGCGACGAACTCGCCCTCGCGCACTTCGAGATCGGTCGGGGCGACCGCCTCGAAGCGACCGCCATTGGCAAGCCGGAAGGCGATCTCGACCTGCGACAGGCCGATCGCCTGCGCCCGTTCCGGTGCTGCGGCTGCTCCCGAGCGCGCGCGCATATTTTCGGCAGTGCTCAGCATCCCGCCGAACTCCGCATGGTGTCTCTCAGCCACGGCCTCCCGGCGCGTGACGCGTATGATTCATTCATCGCCGTCCTCCCGACGTCGTTGGATGTTCAGCCTAGATGATCGTCGGGCTTAAGTAACATGCGTTTGGGTGCAACGCGCGTTTCCCACCGGAGAATGCTCAGGCGGCGCAGGCCTCGGGCCGCGAGCGCAGCGCGTCCCGCACCCGGCCGCCGGACTGGGCGCCCGGCAGCCGGGCAGCGTCCTCGGCGACGAGACGCAAGGCCTCGATATCCACCCCCGTCGAGACGCCCATCCGCTCGAACATCCAAGCGACATCCTCCGTCGCGACATTGCCCGTCGCCCCCGGCGCAAACGGACAGCCGCCGAGCCCGCCGGCGGCGGCATCGAAGACGCGCACGCCTTCCTCAAAGGCGGCAAAGACGTTGGCAAGACCGAGCCCGTACGTGTCGTGGCCGTGCATGGCCCAGTGCCGGACATCGGGAAAGCGGGCCATGGCCTCGCCGAACAGGCGGCGCATCATGTCCGGCGATGCGCGTCCGGTCGTGTCGCAGAGACAGATCTCGGCGTCCGGGCGAACCGGTACCAGCCGGTCGAGGATTTCCAGCACCGCCGCGGGATCGACGCGGCCGTCAAACGGGCAGTCGAACGCGGTGGCAAGGCTGAGCCGCAGCGGCACGTCGGGCGGCACGCGGGCCGCGAGGCGCTCGTAGTCCTCGGCGGACTCGGTCGGCGACCGACGCACATTGTTGCGGTTATGGGCCTCGGAGACCGACAGCACGTAGGCGATCATCGGCGCGCCGGCGTCGAGCGCTGAGATGCCGCGCCGCTCGGTCGGCACCAGCAGCTGCGGCAGGAGGCTCGCCGTGCCGCGCACCGCGCCGAGCACCGCCGGCGTGTCCGCCATCTGCGGCACCGCCGAAGCGCTGACGAAGGACCCGATCTCCATCCGGCGCAAGCCTGCCGCGTTGAGGCGCCGGACGAAGTCCACCTTCACGGCGGTCTCGATGAAGGGCCCGATCGGCTGGAAGCCGTCGCGCGGCGCCACCTCCACGATCTCCACGTCGGTCTTCCGGTCGAGAAGGTTCATCGCACCACGCCTTGCTCTCTCAGTTCCCGGATCTCGTCCAAGCCGAAACCGGCCTCGCCGAGCACCTCGTCGGTATGCGCGCCGATCGCCGGGCCGGTCCAGCGCACGGTGCCGGGCGCCTCGGGTACGTGCGGCACGATGCCAGCCTGCAGGACCTTGCCGATCAGCGGGTCCTCGATCTCGCGCACCATGCCGCGCGCGCGGAACTGTTCGTCGCCGGCGATCTCGGCGGCGTTGAAGCAGAGCGTCGAGGGAATGTCGGCCTCGCGCAGGATCCGGTCAGCCTCGGCGGCGTCGAAGCCACGCGACCAGTCCGCGATGATGCCGTCGAGCCGCTCGACATTCCGCAGGCGACCGGGATTTTTGGCAAAGTCCGGATCGTCGGCGAGTTCGGGGCGGCCGATCGTTTGGGCGAGGCGCCGGAAGAGCGGGTCCGAGTTCGCCGCGATCAGCAGCCATTTGCCGTCGCGGGTCGGATAGGCGTTGGTCGGCGCCGCGGTCTTGATCCGAGAGCCCTGCGGCTGGCGCACCGTGCCGAACACGCCGTATTCGGGCAGCGTGCCCTCCATCATCGAGAGCATCGCCTCGGTCAGCGCCACGTCGAGCGTGAACGGAGCGGGCGCCCCGCCGGCGCGGTCGCGCTGCCAGAGCGCGGCCATGACCCCGAAGGCGGCATAGAGGCCAGCGATCGAATCGCCGATCGAGATGCCGACGCGGGACGGCGGCAGGTCGGTCTCCTCCGGCGGGTGGTTGGTGAGGTAGCGCAGCCCGCCCATCGCCTCGCCGATGACCCCGAAGGAGGCGCGGTCGCGATAGGGGCCGTCCTGGCCGAAGCCGGAGATGCGGGCGATCACGAGGTTCGGCCGGGCTTCGCGCAGGACCGCCTCGCCGAGGCCCAGCCGGTCGAGTTGTCCCGGCCGAAAATTCTCGACCAGCGCATCCGCGCCGCCCGCGAGCCTCAGGACGACGCTGCGCGCGCCGGGATGCTTGAGGTCCAGCGACAGGCACCGCTTGTTGCGCGCGTGCATCGACCACCAGGGCGACTGGCCGCTGGCCTGCTCGCCCCATTGCCGGACCGGGTCGCCGCCCGGCGGCTCGATCTTCACGACGTCGGCGCCGAGATCCGCCAGCAGCCGCGTCGCGAACGGGGCGGCGACGAAATGGCCGAGTTCCAGGATCTTCAGCCCCGAAAGGGGACCGGTTGGCGCCGCGGCCGGCGTGCTCTCATGGTTCGATGCGGTCATGGCTGCTTTCTCCCGTCGCACCCGATCGGCATGGTGATCCGTCATCTTCCGCGCGGAGCGGGGGAGGGGTCCAGTCGTCTCCGGTCAACCGCCGTTCGCGGCCTGCGAACTGCCGCGCTGGATGAGGTGCGCGCGCAGGAGGCGCGTCGCCTCCGGCAGGCCGGCGGGATCGCGCGAAACGAGCTTCAGCTCGCGCGACGTCCAGGGGTCGGACAGCGGGATCGCCACGAGGTCCATGCCCCGCGCCACCACGGCGAAGGCCCGGTCCGGAATGAGCCCGACGCCGAGGCCGCTTTCCACCATGCGCAGGACCGCGTCGAAGCCGGGGACGTGGATGCGCAGCTTCACGTCGCGGCCGGCATGTGCCGCCTCGACGGCCGAGCGGCGGTAGATCGCGCTGTCCTGGTGCAGGCCGATGTGCTCGTAGTCGAGCGTCTCGAGAAAGCCGACGCGGGCGCGGCCGGCGAGCGGATGGTCGCGCCGGACGGCGAGCACCAGCCGATCGCGCCGGTAGGGGGCCGCCACCAGGTCGCGGCTGTCGACGGTGGAGACGCAGAGGCCGATGTCGCCCACTCCCTCCTCGATGCCCTTCACCACGGCATAGCTCGTGCGCTCCTCCAGCTCGATGCGCACGCGCCCGTTCGCCTGGTAGAAGTCGGAGAGGTCCTCGGGCAGAAACTGCACGATCGACGAGATGTTGGCGAGGATGCGGACATGGCCGAGCAGGCCTTGCGCATGGTCGGCGAGTTCGGCCGCCATCTTGTCGACCGAGCGCAAAATCGAGCGCGCATGGTGCAGCAAGGTCTCGCCCGATGCCGTCACCGTCATGCCGCGGGCGTGGCGCTGGAAGAGCTCGCTCCCGAGCGTCGCCTCGAGCTCCGCCACGCGCTTGGAAAGCGCGGACGGCGCGATGCCGGCCCGCTCGGCGGCCCGCGTCAGGTGCTCCTCCTCGCAGACGGTGACGAAGAGCTGCAGCGTGACGAGATCGATACGCCGAGCCAGAGAGGATGAGATCATGGGCGGTTCACGGGCAATACTCGGTGCGCCCTGCTTGTGCGTCGCGCGGACGGCGAGAGCAAGGGGCGAACGCCGCTCGGCGCATCGGGGAGGGAGAGGGCAGGCTTTTTCGGTGAGGCGCGCGCCGGCCTGCTGCCCCGTAAATGTAAGGCGGTCGTCGCGGCAGGGCACCGGCCGCAAGCATCAGCCTCGGGCCTTCGATCGACGAGCCACCTCCCGTATCCGCTCCATCTCCGCTCCGTCTTCAACTGCAGCGGTACCGGCTTCTTGTACTCTGGCACAAACGGGATGGTATCATCGTCGATGGTTTGATGAGGCACGAGTAGCTTTAGACGGCAAGCTTCCGCGGAAGGCGAGGCCAGAGTAAAAATACAAAGGCTTCCATATCAAAATACAAGATTGTTATATATTTTAAGACCAAGCTTAAAAGTCGAATGAACTTGAAACATTAACCTTTAGTCGAGTTTTGAAGGGCTCTCACTAGTTTTCATTTGCTTGCCGGCGCCTCAAGATGCTCAGTAGCTAGATACCGAACGGACCTCTCAAGGTCCGCGGGAAAAAGCTGCAATCTTGAAGAGGTGGATGACATGCGGGTCGTGCTGCTCGGAATTCTATGGCTTGCTTCGGCCCTCGTCGGCCTGGTGCTCATCACGCAGCCGGTCAGTGTCCAGGCGCAACTCGGCATCGCGCTTTCCGCCATTGCCATCTGTCTGACGATCTACCTTCTCCGGCTGCGCGGACCCTGGCGCTATGTCTTCCTGGCGACGGCCACCGCGGTCATCCTGCGCTATGCCTACTGGCGAACGACGTCGACCTTGCCGTCGCCGGAGCATCTGCTCTACTTCGTCCCGGCGGTCCTCCTCTACGTCGCGGAAATGTATTGCCTGCTGATGCTGGCGATGAGCCTCTTCGTCATCGCCGATCCGATCGAGCGGCCGCGCGCCCGGCAGCTGAGCGACGACGAGCTGCCGACGGTCGACATCTTCGTTCCTTCCTATAACGAGGGCGCCGACATCCTGTCGCTGACGCTCGCCTCGGCCAAGGCGCTGGATTACCCGGCGGACAAGTTCAACGTCTATCTGCTCGACGATGGCGGCACAGACCAGAAGCGCAATTCGCGCGATCCGGCGGTGTCCGGCGCCGCCCACCGGCGGCGTGCCGAGTTGACCGAGCTCTGCCGCCAGCTCGGCGTGCACTATCGAACCCGGGCCGCCAATCTGCGGGCCAAGGCCGGCAACCTCAACAGCGGGCTGTCGGGCACAAGCGGCGACCTCGTCGTCGTGTTCGACGCCGACCATGCGCCGGCCCGCGAATTCCTGCGCGAAACCGTCGGCTACTTCGTCGACGAGGCCAAGCTCTTCCTCGTCCAGACGCCGCACTTCTTCTCCAACCCCGATCCGCTCGAGCGCAACCTCGGCACGTTCGACCGGATGCCGTCGGAGAACGAGATGTTCTACGGCACCATCCAGAAGGGTCTGGACAAGTGGAACGCCGCCTACTTCTGCGGTTCGGCGGCGGTGCTGCGCCGGGCCGCGCTGGAAGAGGTCGGGGGCTTCTCCGGCGTTTCGATCACCGAGGACTGCGAGACCGCGCTCGACCTGCATTCGCGTGGCTGGAAGAGCCTCTACGTCAACCGCCCGATGATCTCCGGCCTGCAGCCCGATACCTTCTCGAGCTTCATCGGCCAGCGCTCCCGATGGTGCCGCGGCATGATCCAGATCCTGCTCTTGAAGAACCCGCTGATGCGCAAGGGTCTCAGCCTGCCGCAGCGCATCTGTTACCTCTCCAGCGCGCTGTTCTGGTTCTTCCCGTTCATGCGCATGGTGTTCATGGCGGCGCCGCTCCTGTTCATCCTCTTCAACCTCAAGATCTACGATGCCTCGGTCGAGGAGTTCGTCGCCTACACCATCACCTACCTCGTCATCGGCGAGATCATGCGCAACTACCTCTTCGGACAGGTGCGCTGGCCCTGGGTGTCGGAGGTCTACGAGTACGTCCAGTCGGTCTACCTGTTCCGGGCGATCATCAGCGTGCTGATCAACCCGCGCCGCCCGACCTTCACCGTGACGGCCAAGGGTGAGACGCTGCAGGAGACGCGGCTTTCCGAGCTCGCCTGGCCCTACTTCGCGATCGTCGGCGTGCTGCTCTTCGCGCTCGGCGTCTCCGTCTACCGCTACAACACGGAGCCACAGATCGGCGGCCTGCTGCTCGTCGTGGGCGCCTGGAACGTCCTGAACCTCTTCGTCGCCGCCGCCGCACTCGGCGTCGTCACGGAACGCCGCGAGCGCCGGACGTCGCCCCGCCTCGTCTGCCTGCGCGATGCCGTGCTGATGATCGACGGCGTCGAGACCCCGGTCCGCGTCAACGACATCTCGCTCGGCGGCGCCAAGGTCGTCGCAGCGCCCGGACTGGCGGTCCCCTTCGGCGGTTCGCAGCAAAGCCTGACGGTGCTGTCGGCGCGCGATGGCGGTGTATTCGGCAGCATCCCGGTGTCGGTGCAGGACAATGCCGGCGACGGCGTCATCGGCCTGCGCTTCAATGCGCAAGCGGAGCACTATCCGATCATCGCCGAACTGATGCTGGCCGACATCGACGCGGTCCGGGCGCAGCGCTCGGCCCGCCAGCGGCGGCAGGGCATCATCGCGGGAACCTTCGGCTTCCTGAAATGGAGCCTTCTCTACCCGCTGGTCGCCACCCATCACCTGATCTTCGACCGCGATACCCCGGCGCAGGACGCCGATGCCGTCGCGCCCGAAAAGATCGAGCCGAACAAGAACCCGCTCGCCGCGCCGCTGGCCTGACCTGGAGAGTGTGATGTCCCGTTATTCTTCATATTTGAGCAAGAGCCTGGCCGGTCTGTCGCTCGTCGCCCTCACGGCGGTGACCCTCTCGAACGCCGAGGCTGGCACGCCGTTCGCCATCGGCGGGCCGGCCGCCGCCGCTGCCCCCGCCGCGGCTGTGTCGACCGGGCGGCTGGCGACGCTGTCGAGCAGTGCCGAACAGCTGATGCTGACCGGCGAGAATGCGACGCGCCAGTTTGCGGTCTTCGTGCGGCCCGGCGAGACCACCAAGGCGGCGAAGATCGCTCTGTCCTATCAGAGCACGGTGTCGATCATGCCGGAGTCCTCGTCGCTGCAGGTCTTCGTCAACAACCGCCCGGTGGCCGAGACCCGCCTGGGGCTCGGCGGCGTCCGCAGCCTGACGGCCGACCTCTCGCCCGGCACCTTGCAGCCCGGCTTCAACCAGGTCCGCATCGTCGTCGATCAGCACCACCGCGTCGACTGCTCCATCGCCGGCACCTATGAGCTGTGGACGGCGATCGACCCGGCGCAAAGCGGCCTCCTGTTCGACGGCGACATCGGGCCGGTTTCGGCGATCGAGGACCTTCCCGCCCTCGCTCGGCTCGAGACCGACGGCGTCACGCGGATCCACGGCGTGCTGCCGGCCGGTGCCACTCCGAAGGATATCGAGCAAACCCTGTCGGCGGTCCAGTCGGCCGTGCTGCTCGGCGGTTTTCGCCATCCCGCGGTCGAATTTGGCGCGAGCGCCGACGGCGCGGCGCTTGCTGTCGAGGTCGGTCTCGATGCCAGCCGCCTTGTCGGCAACACCACCATCCCTGCCGTCAGCTTTGAGCCGGGGGCGGCCGGCCAACCCGCCCGCCTGATCGTCACCGGCACCAGCCCGGACGAGATCGACCGGGGTATCGCGGGTCTTGCGGCTGCATCGAAAGGCCACGCGCCCGTCGGCACGCCCGAAGGCTTGCAGGCCCTGCGCGATGCCGGCGGACGGCTGCTCTCCGGCGGGGAGGTGGTGACGCTGCATGATCTCGGCCTTGCCGACCGGCAGTTCGCCGGCCGCTTCTTCCGCGACAGCGTGCGCTTCCGGCTTCCGGCGGATTTCTACCCGGCCGACTATGCCGAGGGCAGCCTGACGCTGGATGCCAGCTATGCCGCCGGTCTCGACCGGCACGCCGAGCTGGTGATCCGGGCCAATGACCGCGTGATCTCGACCATTCCGCTGAGCTCCAGCAAGCGCGGCCTCATCGATCGACAGAAGATGCGGCTGCCGCTCAGCGCCCTGCAGCCGGGCAACAACGTCCTGACGCTCGAGGCAACGGTCTCGAACGAAAGCGATGCGGCCTGCGACCCGGCGGCACAGGCGAACCCGCCGACACGGCTGTTCGTCTCCGGCACCTCGGCGCTGACATTGCCCGTGCTCGCGCGGGTGGGCCACACCCCGGATCTCGCCGCGATGGCGATGGGCGGCAGCAACGGATCGCCCGATCTGTCGCTGCTCGTCGCGGACCTCTCGCCGAACAGCCTTGGCACCGCGGCGACGTTCACCGCAAAGCTCGCCGCTTCGTCCGGCAAGACCTTCGACACGCGTGTCCTCACCGCGATGCCGCGCGAGGCAACCGGCAACCTCGTCGCGTTCGGTACCTTCGCCGGCCTGCCAAGGGAACTGATGCAGGCCGTGCGCCTCGCGCCTGCCGGGACCGAAAAAGCGGCTGCGCGCGAAAACCTTCTGGTTTCTCCGGCGGATGCGGCGGAGGTCGGCAGTAGCTGGAAGCTCCTGTTCAAGGGTGGCGGCGCCGATGAGGCGGCTGCTCCCGGGGCTGCTCCCGCGCCATCCGGCGAGACCGAATTCGATCGTTTCCTCTCGGCCTTCTCGCAAAGCGAAAGCTTCTCCGACACGCTGATGTCGATGGGGTCGGCTGCGGCCGACGGCGTCTTCGGCCTGATCGGTTTCCAGCAGAACCCGCTCTCCGACACCGTCGATCCTGCAAACTTTTTCCAGCCGGCCGCGGACACCTCGCTGGTGGTCGCTCAAGGATCGGCGCCAGAGCACCGGGGTGCCGCCTGGACGGTCGTCGCGGCCCGGGATGCGGCCACCCTCTCAGAGGGCGTCGACGTGCTGACGTCCACCGGCCGCTGGGATCAGCTGGCCGGCGCCGTGACCAGCATGAGCGGGGAGGGGAAGTCGATGACGAGCGTCGCCGCCCGCGACGAGCAGTTGTTCGAGACGCAGGCGACCTCGCTCGCCAATGGGCGGCTGGTCATCGCCGGCTGGTTCTCGCGCCATTCCGAGAGCTACATCGCGGCGCTGCTGATCGCGTGCCTCGCGCTCGGGCTGACCACCAACCTCTTCCTGCGCAACATCGGCGAGAAGCGCCGGTGAGGGCGGTCATCATGGCAATGGCGACCGTGCTGCTGGCCCTCGCGGGCGCGGCATCGGCGAACGACGCTCCGCTGGCGGTGCAGCCCGAGGACTACGTCGTCGGCTCCTGGGAGCTCTACCGCGCCAAGTTCGTCACCGCGGAAGGCCGCATCACCGACGACGACAATGGCATGATCAGCCACAGCGAGGGGCAAGGCTACGGGCTCCTCTTCGCCGCGGCGGCGGGAGACCGCCCGTCGTTCGACCGGATCTGGAAGTGGACCGAGACGGAGCTCCTGGTGCGCGACGACGCGCTGGCCGCCTGGCGCTGGGATCCCGATGCCTCTCCGCATGTCACCGACAGGAACGATGCGACGGACGGCGACCTCTTGATCGCCTGGGCGCTGCTGCGTGCCTCGGAGCGGTGGAATGTCAGCGCCTTCCGCCGCGAGGCCCGTTCGATCGTCGACGATGTCGTCGACCTCGCCGTCATCGACAGCCGCTACGGCAAGGTCCTTTTGCCGGCGGTGGCGGGTTTCGACGCGGCCGCCCAGCCGGACGGCCCGGTGGTCAATCTTTCCTACTGGGTGTTTCCGGCAATCGAGGAACTCAGCGCCATCTCGCCGAAACTTTCGAAGGCCAAACTCCTCGACAGCGGCCTCGCCCTCGCCAAGGCCGCCCGTTTCGGCCCGGCCGCCCTCCCGAGCGACTGGATCGCGCTCGGCGGCGGCACGGCGGCGCCGGCGAAGAACTTCCCCGCCCAGTATGCCTACAACGCGGTGCGGGTGCCGCTCTACCTCGCTTGGGCCTCACGCGCCGACGACGCCCTGCTGATGCCCTTCGCCGATGCCTGGACGGCGACCGGCACGACCGCCCCGCGCGCCGTCGACGTCGCCAGTGGCGAGACCGTCAACCCGATGGCCGGACCCGGCTATCTTGCCATCGCCGACCTGATGGCGTGCAGCTTGAAGCGCCAGGCGCATGCGGCGGCCGCCGCCGCCTTCGTGCCGACCAGCTACTACCCCAGCACTCTCCACATCCTCAGCCTGATGGCGCTTTCGGAAAGGTATCCGCAATGTTTGTGAGGAAGACGCTTCTTCTCGCCTCGATCGCCGCCATCGGCGTTTCGGTCGCCACGGCGCAGCAGGCCGGGGTCAACAGCCAGATCGCGGCGCGCGCCCTGTCCGATCCGTTCAGCGTGCCGCCGCTGCCGTCCGTCGCCGTGGCCGCGCCGGCCCCGCTGCAGGCCGATGCCGCCGCGCTGGCCTTTGGGGCCGCACCGGCGCCGGGCGCCGCGGCGTTCCCGCCGGCCCCCGGCCTTGGTGCTGCGCCGAACCCTGGTCTTCCCGCGCCCGTAGCCATCGCTCCGGCGCCCGTCCCCTTGGCGACGGGCTTTGCCATCGGCACCGCGACCCCGCCGGCCGCCGTACCGCCCCTGGCCAACCCCTTCGCCCCGGCTCGCGCGGCGACAACGCCCGCCGCCGGGAGCCTTGCCGGGGACGCACCCGCCGCCGCCCCGGCCAATGATGCCGACGATACCGCGCTTCGCTATTACGCCGCGCAGCGCGACCTCGTGCGGGTCGGCGCCGAAATCCGCCGGCTGAAGACCCTCTACCCGAACTGGGCTCCGCCGAGCGATCTCTTCGCCCCGAGCGGTGGCGCCGACGAGCAGCCTTTGTGGGCGATGTTCGCCAAGGGGGAGTTTGCTGCGATCGAGGCCGAGATCGAGCGGATCAAGACGGAAAAGCCCGGTTGGGCGCCGACCGACGACCTTGCGCAGAAGCTTGCGGACGGCAAGGCCCGCCAGGCGGTGACGAGCGCTGCAGCCGTCGGCAACTGGGCCGCGGCGATCGCCGCTGCGCAGGCGCGGCCGAGCCTCCTCGTCTGCAGCAGCATCGACGTTCTCTGGACGGTGGGCGAAAGCTTCGCGCGGATGTCCGACATGGCCCGCGCCTACGATCTCTACGCCTATGTGCTGGCCAATTGCGACGCCGCGCCGGAGCGCCTCGCCACGTTCCAGAAGGCCAGCGCCTTGCTGCCGGCGGAAGGCGTCACCGCGCTCCTCGCCTATTCGCGGGTTCTGCCGAACGGGCAAGGCGAGTTCGACAGCCTGCGCTTCGACAGCCTGCGCCAGCGCATGGCGGAGGTCGGCTCCGGCAAGACGGCACAGCTTCCGCCCACCGAGGAACTGCAGGCCTATGCCGACTACGTCCGCCGCTCCCGCTCGGCGTCCGACATGGGACTGATCGGCTGGTATTTCTTCGGCCAGGAGAACTGGCAGCGGGCGGCGGAGTGGTTTCAGGCCGGCATGGCGGCGGGCGGCGACGCCAAGCTGACCGAAGGCTACATCCTGGCGCTGCGCAATGGCGACCGCGTTTCCGAGGCGCAGGACATCGCGGCGGAGAGCTACAGGAACTCGCCCGAGATCGCCAAGATCTACGTCGAGATGGTAGCCGACGACCTGACCGCCGACGACGGCGCCAAGAAGATGCCGGACACGGCGGTGGAGCGCTTCGAGACGATCGTCGAGGACCTGCAATCGCCGCTCGGCGCGCAGTCGCTCGGATGGCATCTCGTCTATGCCAAGGACTATCAGGGCGCCAAGGAGTGGTTCCAGCGTTCGGTCGACTGGAAGCCAACGCAGGAAGGCGTGATCGGCCTTGCGGTGGTCGCGGCGCGGCTGAAGCAGCCGAGCGAACTGAAGAAGATCAAGGCTGAGTACGCGGCGGACTTCCCGGCCGTCGCCGACTTCAAGGACGCCGTCCCGCAAGCCTCGCGAACGGCATCCGCGTCGAAGGCCGATCGGTCTGGCGCCGCGAACCGTCGCAGTGGCGGCAAGGGGCGCAGCAGGACCGGCGACCCGCTGATGGCGGAAGCCAACCGTCTCTACAAGGAGGGCGACTTCCAGGGGACGCTGCAGGCGCTCGACCGGCGGGAGGCCCGCAGCGGCAAGGAATATGGCGCCGAGCTGCTGCGCGGCTGGGCCAACCACCGGCTCGGCCGCTGGACCGAGGCGCGCAAGGTTTTCCTCGCCCAGGACAAGCAGCGTTCCACCAAGGATACCCGCTTCGGCATCGGCGCGACCAGCAATTCGCAGTACCGGATGTGGTCCGAGGGCGAGAACAAATGCAAGGTCTGGTCGAAATGCTGAGCCGGAGGGCAAAACATCGGCCGGCTGGCGGAAGAGCTGTTCCCGAGGAGCATAAGTTTCGGATGTAAATCAAGCGAATGGCTGCCGAAGCTTGGCGTTCCATTGCACCGGACGAGAGATTACCCTCGCGATCACGTCGCCAGCTGCCGTCGCCATTGCCCTGACGTCGGCGATCTGGGGCAATGGCCGGCCGCGTGACCGGAGCGCGATCTGACCGCTGCAAAAGTCCTGCCGAGTTCCCGTCGAGCGTGATCGCGGTGGCCGGCGGCAAAAGGTCGTTAACCGGCAACGCTTATGACTGTCTGACGCCATTTTGCGAGGACGGTGATGTTCGTCGATACCAGCCGGGGACTGAGTGCGTCGCATCATCCGGCAAGGGTGATCGCTGTCTCGATCGTCATGCCCTGTCTCAATGAGGCGGTCAGCCTGCCGCACTGCATCGCCAATGCCCACCAGGCCCTCGCGCTGATCGAAGCGCAGCACGGCCTGCAAGGCGACATCGTGATCGCCGACAACGGCTCGACCGATGGAAGCCGGGAACTGGCGATCCGGCTCGGCGCCCGTGTCGTCTCGGTCGACAGACGCGGCTACGGCGCGGCGCTGATCGGCGGCTGCAGCAGTGCCGACGGGCGCTACCTGCTGATGGGCGACTGCGACGGCAGCTACGACTTCACCGACGGCGTCGCGATGATCGGCCGTCTCATCGCCGGCGCGGATCTCTGCATGGGGTCGCGGTTCAAGGGCGGGATCCAGCGCGGTGCCATGCCGTGGAAGAACCGTTACATCGGCAATCCCGTGCTGACCGGCATTCTCAACCTGTTCTTCCGGGCCGGCGTCAGCGATGCGCACTGCGGGCTCCGGGCGATCACCCGGGAATGCTTTCTGTCGCTCGGCCTCTCCGGCAGCGGCATGGAGTTTGCGAGCGAGATGGTCATCAAGGCCAGTCTCCGGGGCTGCGTCATCACCGAGGTGCCGGCCGGCCTTTCGGTCGATCTTCGAGAGCGCCGGCCGCATCTCCGGCCTTGGCGCGACGGCTGGCGTCATCTGCGCTATCTGCTGATGCTGAGCCCGACCTGGGTCTTCGGCGTCCCCGCGGCGTTGGCGATGGGCATTGCGAGCTTCATCCTCCTGTTCGCGCTCGGCCATATCCTTGCACCGGCGCTGCTGCCGCCGACCTTCGGCACCAGCTGGTCGATCGTCGCGGGCTTTCTGTTCACCAGCGGTTATCTCGCCGCCATCCTGGCGCTGGCAACCCATCTTCACGGCTACCGCCAGGGCTATCGCCCGCTGCGGCCCGTGCTGCGTCGCCATTCGGCCCGGCTGACGCTGGAGACGACGCTGGCGGCGGGCGCTTCGCTGGTGGTTCTGGGAGGCGCCGGCCTGCTGGCGATCGGCGTCTACTGGGCGCAGACCAGCTTCGGCGCCCTTGGCAACATCCTGCCGCTGGTGGTCGCGACCGTCCTGGCGACGGTCGGGGTGCAGACGATGCTCGGCAGCTTCATGCTGGCCATCATGGCCGGGCACGACGCCAACTTCGCCACGGACTTCGCCATCGCCAGGATGCCGCCGCCATGACCGGACATGCGAACACCGATACCGAAGCGCTTCGCCGGCAGGCCCCGGCGATCTGGAACACCGATTGGCTGCTGCTGCGGGGCCTTGCCGCCCAGCTCGACCGGATGCTCGGACGGATCGGTTCCGGCAGCGTGCTCGACTTCGGCTGCGGCACCCAGCCCTATCGCGACCTCGCGGTCAGCCATGGGCTGCGCTACAGCGGCGCCGACTTTGGAACCGCCGCGGAGATTGCGATTGCGCCGGATGGCACCCTTCCACCCGATCTCGAACCCGTCGACACCGTCATTTCGATGCAGGTGCTCGAGCATGTCGGCGACCTCGACCTCTATTTCAGCGAGATCGCCCGCGCGCTGTCGGATGACGGGGTACTCTTGCTGTCGACGCACGGCACTTGGCTCTACCATCCCCATCCCCAAGATTTCCGGCGCTGGACCCGGACGGGGCTGCAGCGCGACATCGAGACCCGCGGTTTCGTCGTCGAGGACATCGTCTCGATCGTCGGACCGCTTGCGACGACCACGTTGATCCGCCTGACCAGTTTCGCCTGGGCTCTGCGGCAGGTGCCGGTGGTTGGCCGATCTTTCGCCAACATCCTCGCCGTGATCATGAACCTGCGGGCCTTGCTGGAGGACCGCATCACCCCCCGCCAGGTGAAGGACGACAATGGCTGCGTCTACCTCGTGCGCTGCCGCAGGGCCCGAGCCCTATGACGCTCTTGCCGAGCCTTCTGCGTTTCGGCGGTGTGTCGGCCGTTTGCCTGCTTTTGCACAATCTGATCCTGGTCGCGGCGGATGCCGCCGGCTTGAACTACGTCATCGCCGCGATATTGAGCTATGCGATCGTTGTGGTCGCCGGATACCGTCTGCACTCCGCCTATAGCTTCCGCACCGCGAGCAATGGCGCTGGCTTTGCCCGCTATGCGCTGGCGATGGCGGGTAATCTTCCGGCGCAATGGCTGTTGCTGTGGTTGCTGATCGGACGCCTGGGGCTGCCGATGCTGATGGCCGCACCGCTGTCGACGCTGGCACTGACGGCGTATAATTTCCTGGTCAGCCGCTGGGCTCTGGCGGGAGAGCGCCGATATCCGGCGATCGGGCGGGAAGGCGAATGAGCGCGGCACGGGCCGGTCAGCAGGAACCAGATCTGACGCTGGAGGACGTCGCCGAAAGCCTCGGGGCGCATCTGGCGATGTATCGCCATAAGGCACCTCACTATCAGACCGAGATGCTGAACAATACGCTGCGCCTCTGGCAGCGCCCGCATCGGCGTCTGCTGGATGTCGGCGGCGGTACCGGCGTGATCGGCCAGTGCATGCAGGATCTGTTCCCGGTCGGCGAAGTCCTGTCGGTCGATGTGGTCGATCGCTTCTGTGCCAGCCTCTCGATCGCCCACCGGGTTTTCGACGGGGTAACGCTGCCGTTCTCCGATGGTGAATTCGACGCCGCAGCGCTCCACAACGTGGTCCACCATGTCCCGGTGGCCTCGCGGGTGCAGCTGTTTCGCGAGATCCGCCGTGTCGTCGCCGGCCCGCTCTATATCAAGGATCATCTGGCGAAGAACCGCCTCGACCACGCCCGGCTTGGGCTGCTCGATGCCATCGGCAACATCCCCTTCGGCGGCATGGTGAAGGCGCTCTATCTGTCCCGGTCCGATTGGGACCACCTGGCGTCGGCGAGCGGCTTTCGCATCGCTACCGAGACCTGCGGCCGCTACCGGCACGGGCTTTACAGCGCGCTGTTTCCCAACCGGCTGGAAACGACGATGCGCTGGGAGCCCGCCTGATCTCCATGAGGATCCTGACGGTAACGCATTTCTTCGAGCCGCATGGCGGCGGCATCGAGCGGGTTGCCGGCCATCTCTGCCGCGCTTTCGAGGCAGCGGGGCATCAGGCGGCCTGGGCCGCGAGCGGCTTGCCCGAGGCAAATGTCGCCGCCATCCAGCTGCCATCGTGGAACGGCATCGAGCGCGGCACCGGCTTGCCGATGCCGGTCCCGGGGCCCCGGGCGCTGGCGCGGCTCTGGCGCGCGGTCGGCTATTGCGATGGCGTCGTCATCCACGACGCGCTCTACCTCACCTCCGTCGCGGCAATGCTCGCCTGTTGGCTGCGGCGAAGGCCGGTGCTGCTGGTGCAGCACGTTGGAGACCTGCCTTTCCGCAACCGTCTTCTGCGGGGCCTTGCCGCGCTCGGCAACCGTGTCGTCGGCCGCGTTATGCTGGCCGCGGCGGACCGCGTGGTCTTCATCAGCGCGACCACGGCGGCCCACTTTTCCCGTGTGCGGCTGCGGGCGCCGGCCCGGCTGCTGTTCAATGGCGTCGACACGACGGTCTTCCGCGCCACGTCCGAAAGCCGGGACGTCTTGCGCCGGCGCCTCGGCCTCCCTGCCGGGCAGCGGATGATCCTGTTCGTCGGCCGCTTCGTCGAGAAGAAGGGGCTGGCGACGATCGAGGCGCTCGCGAGAGCCCGTCCGGACCTCTCCATCGTTCTCGCCGGCAGGGGGCCGATCGATCCGGCCGCCTGGAAACTCGCCAATGTCCTTGTGGTGCGGGGCGTCAGCGGACGGGCGCTGGCCGAGCTCTACCAGGCAGCCGACCAGTTGTTGCTGCCGAGCGTCGGTGAAGGCTTTCCGCTGGTGATCCAGGAGGCGATGGCCTGCGGGCTGCCGGTCATCTGCGGCCTCGACAGCCGCCGGGCCGATCCCGGCGCGCAAGGCTTCCTCACCGGGCTGCCGATCGATCCGGGCCGTCCCGAGATCAATGCCCAGGCGGTGATGCGGGCCCTCAATGCACCGCCGATGGCCGCTGCCGATCGCCGGAGGATGGCGGAATATGCCGAAGACACCTACCGCTGGTCGGCGATGGCGGAGGCAATCAGCGCGATGCTGGCGGAGAAGCTGTCGGCTGCGCGTCCTCGTGACAGGCCTGCTCGAGCGCCCTGAAATGGCTGTCGTCGCCGGGTGACATGGCGATCCGCTGGTTGATCCCCGTCAGCTCGGCCCGGCCGACGAAGGCGACGTCCTCACTCGAGCACATCCGGGCGACCTGTTCTGTCGTTAGGCTGCCTGCCAGGAGCCGGATCGGGCGATTGGACAGGTCTGGCCGGTTGATCACCAGATCGGATGCGAAGGCCGCGGCCCCCTCGTCGATCACCGCGATCGCTGCCGGCAGGCGGGCGATCGCCGCGGCGGCATCGGCATAGGGCACGGTGAACAGGGACGCCATCACGAGGTGGAGCGGCAGCAGCAGCAGGAAGGTCGCCGCATTGGCGAGGGCCCATAGCCTTCGCCCCGGCCAGACACCGCGCAGGGCCCGCCAGCCATGGCCGCCGATCAGGCAAGCGCTGCCGATCAGCCCGTGCAGGTAGCGATAGCCCCAGCCATGGCCCTGATAAGCCAACAGCAAGCCGACGACGGCGATGGTGGCAAGGATGCCGGCCGCGAGCGGCATCACCAGCGGCGCGCGCCAACAAAGGCAGAAGCCGGCCATGAGCAAGGGCAGCAGCAGCAGATGCTGCCAGGCGACGAAGCGCAGGAGGTTCATCGCCATCACGGGGAGGGCGACGAGACCGGTCTGCTGGAGCATCCCGGCGACGCGATCGATGTAGCCGAAGCGATCGCCGGTGGCCGAGAGGGTTTCCATGGCGCCGCCCGCCGTGTGCGCAACGAGTTGCGGCCAGCTCAGCCAGAACAGGCCGATGGCGAGGTAGGCACCGGCATAGAGGATCGCCAGCGCCCAGCGTCTCCCGACCAGAAGGCCAACGAGAAACGGCAGCACGAAGAGCGGATGGAACAGCGGCTGGTGCAGGCCCGTGGCGAGGAAGCCGATGCCGATCGCTGCCGCATGCCACCAGCCGCCGGCGAGAAACAACGCGAGCCAGACGAGGTTGAGGGCCAGATGCCCGGCCATCGCATAGGATGTCATGCCGAGAAGGATGACCTGCGAGGATCCGGCATAGAGCAGAAGGGCGACGGCCCGCGCGCCGGCATCGTCCGGCCAGAGCCGAACCGTGATGCGCCACAGCGCCAGCGCGCCGACCGCGGTGAAGGCGGGGCTGGCAAGGTTCGGGTCGCCCATCCAGCCGGCGAGGACTCGGGCGGCGGCATTGACCGGCAGATAGCCCGATATCCAGGCCTGACGCTCGGCGATCGGCAGAACGAAGGACTGGTTCAGCGCCTCGGCCATCGGCTGCCAGGCCTGCTGAATCGGGAAGGCCAGCCGGCCGCCGGCGAAGACCAGCCTATCGAAGCTCGCCATCTGTTCGTCGCGCGTCAGGTCGTAGCCGGCGAGCACCACGGTATGGCCGCCCCAGCAGAGGAGACCGAGACCGAAAGCCAGCATCAAGGGGTGACGCGCCACGGCCGTTATCCAGGCGTTCTCGCCTTCCGGCGTGTCGGCCTTCAGGCTGAAACGCAGGAATATACCGAGGGTCAGCAGGACGGCCAGATCCTGCCGCAGGAACAGCCAGAGGCTGAACTGCTCTTTCCCGACGATCAGCCCGCCGAGCCCGCCGGCAATGATGATCGCCCAGAGCCCGCAAAGCGCCAGCGGTATCGCAAGACGGGCGCGCGCCAGGAAGGTAACCGCAGCCGCGTCGTTCCCCATCCGCCAGGTCCTCTGCTGCGATTGCGCGCCGTTCCCGCCCATCGACCACGCGCGCGGCCCGACCACAAGGGCGCCAGGGCATGACTGCCGGCCGCGTCACGGTTTGCAGCGCCGACCTGCCGCCACGGCCGATCACCGCCCCCCAACTTGGCCTGTCGAACGAGCGCGACCCGCTAGTCATTCCTTAGCAAACTTACTGTAGCCTACGGAGAACAGGGAGAGTGGACTTTGGCTTTGCAGGACAGGACATTCGAGACGGTCACCCTGACGGATCTTGAAACCATGGGAACAGCTGAGTGCAACGCACTCAGCTTCGGGGTCGTGGGAATTGCCGCCGATACAGCTGTCGAAGTCTATAATGCCGCGGAGGCTCGTATGGCCGGGCTCGATGCGGAAACCGTTATGGGTGTTCCGTTCTTCGAGGCAGTTGGTCAGTGCATGAACAACTTCATGGTCGCTCAGCGGTTTGAGGATGAACCCGAACTCGATGCGATCGTGCCCTATGTCCTGACCCTGCGCATGCGTCCGACGCGCGTGAGGCTTCGGCTTCTCGCCTCGGCCGACCATCCGCGCCGCTACATACTGATTGAGCGCTGAGACTGAGGATCACGAGCTTGGCTTCCGACGAAGAGAAACTGCTCGAGTTCCTGTACGCCTGCCCCGTCGGGCTCATCGAGTGCGACGGCAAGGGCGAGATCGTGATGATCAATCCGCATGCCATGCAGCTTCTGCTGCCGGTGGCCGCGCAACGCGATGTCGGCAACCTCTTTGCAGCCTTCGAGCAACACGCGCCCGAACTGCGCAACCTCGTCACCAGTTTTCCAAAGCAGGCAGGGCGGGTTTGCGAGAACCACCGCATCGTCGTTGATCTCGGCAAAGGCCGGATTGGCGGCCAGCCGGTCGTGCTCGACTGCGCGATCATCAAGCTCGGACCAAACCGGCATATGATCACCTTGAGTGACATCAGCCGGCAAGTCGCACAGGAAGAGCGATTGAGCCAGGCGAACGCGTGGTTTTCGACGCTCCTGGATAAGATCAACAACTACTCCGTGGTGACCATCACGCCGGAGGGAATGATCGTCACGTTCGACGACGCCTTCCTCACGCAACTCGGTCAGAACCGCGACGAGCTTATTGGACGATCGCTCGCGGCGGCGCTTGGCTATAATACCGCAGACGAGATCCTGCCGCTGAGAGACCAGATGGAGCTTGCGGCCAGAGACGGCTGGCATCTTCAGGAGAGCTGGCAGATGCGTCTCGATGGACAGCGATTCTGGTGCCAGCGGCTTGTCGTCGCTCGGCGCGACGGAGAAGCCGAGGCCCCGGTGAGCTTCCGGGTTATCCTGCGCGACGTTCCCTATCGCGACTCGGCATCCGACGATCTGCGACGCCTTCTCACGCGCGACCACCTCACCGGCGCCGCCAACCGGATGCATTTCAGTCAGACGCTGGAGCGTGAACGCAAACGCTGGGAACAGCTCCGGCATCCGCTGGGCCTTGTCGTGCTCGACCTCGACCACTTCAAAGCCGTCAACGATACCCATGGCCATCCCGTTGGCGATATTCTCCTACAGCGCGTGGCCGAGCTCTGCAAAGGCCTGTTGCCGCAGCGTTCCTTGTTCGCGCGTCTCGGCGGCGAGGAGTTTGCGGTCCTTCTACCGCAGTGCCGACTGACCGATGCGTTCAGATATGCCGAACTGCTGCGGGGAGCGATCGAGGCCCTCGAAGTCATCTTCGAAGGCGGAGCTCTAAGGGTGACCGCCAGTTTTGGCTGTGCCGCGCTGGATGAGGCATCGGGCTCGACCGACGAGCTGATCGCTCTCGCGGATCGACGTTTGTACGCAGCCAAAGAGGCTGGCCGCAATCGGGTTCAACCCTTGGATATCGACGCTGTCAGTACTGCCGCGTGACCGCGCGAATGTCGGCGCGGTCGGCGCTCCGCCGCCTTCTCGGCGCCGTTGTCCGGGCGGAAGTGCAACGGTTGCGGGGCGGCTCGTCGCACCATCTCCCTCCGGGCGACTGGGCGGACGAGATGGCAATCGGAGACGACGGACTAGGTCTCGACTCGCTGGAGCAGCTGGGAGCGCTGGGCGCCCTGGCCGAGACCTTCCTGCTCGGCGACGACCTCCTTTCGGAGACAACCCCGGCGAGGGTAGGTGACTGGCTCGATTGGCTCGAGCGCGGTCGGCAGGCGGGTAAAAACTCGTTTTGTGTGAAAACCTCCGGGTCGACCGGCGTACCCAAGACTTGCCTGCACGATGTCGCCGACCTCGTCGACGAGGCGGAATATCTCGCAACCGGGTTTCCGCACTGCCGCCGGGTCGTCGCACTGGTACCGGCGAGCCATCTCTATGGAATCATCTGGACGGTCCTGCTGCCGGCGTCCTTGGGTGTTCCGCGGGCCGACCGTGCGCTGGGCAGTTCGCTCGGTCTGATGCCGGGCGATCTGGTCGTCGCAGTGCCCGCGCAGTGGGGGGCGTTCCTCAGACTGAAACCAGCCGTGCCTGCCGGGTGCGTCGCGATCAGTTCTGCCGGCGTCCTGACGGACAGCATGGCGGCCGACCTGCTCGAGGCCGGCTTCAGCCGGGTCGTCGATGTCTACGGCTCCTCCGAAACGGGGGCGATTGCCATGCGCGACGCGCCCGCCGCCGGATACGCGCTTCTGCCGCGTTGGGAACTCCTGGCGGGCGGTGATGGATTCCAGATCGTCGATCGGAACGGCCTCACCGCCGCGCTGCCCGATCACATCGAGCAACTGGGACCGCGCCGCATCAGACCGGCTGGACGCCGTGACAGTGCGGTGAAAATCGGCGGGCTGAATGTCTGGCCAGGCCGGGCGGCCGCCGTTCTCCGCGAAACCGATGGCGTTGCAGATGTCGCGGTAAGGCTCGGCAAGAATGGCCGCCTGAAAGCATTCGTCGTTCCGGACACCCATCTTACGCCGGCTGATCTTCAGGAGGTTCTGGAACAGGTCGCGTCGACAAAACTCACCCCTGTCGAACGCCCGAAAACCTACCGCTTCGGCGCCGAGCTGCCACGCAACGGCATGGGCAAGCTGGCAGACTGGACCTGATACGGTTGGTAAGACTGCAACCGCTGATCAAGCTGCGTGAAGAGACAGGCTTTTTTTCCAAGACCGCAGAAAGAATAGCGGCAGGAACTCGGCTCGGGTCAACGTCTGGAATGCAATGACGGCGATACGCGGCCAAAAGCCACCTTCACTGCCTCATCAGCTTCAGACGATGATTTGGTAGCGGGAGAGGGACTTGAACCCCCGACACGCGGATTATGATTCCGCTGCTCTAACCAACTGAGCTACCCCGCCCCGGCGTCGACTGCGTCGGACCGGGCGGGATATAGGGTTCGGGCGGCGCGGCTGTCAAGAAGAAGCTGGCGTTTGAGGATCGCGACCGTTCGAAGGGTGGGGATGGCGCCGGGGGAAGGGCGGTGCGGCCGGCATTTCGTGGGCGCGGGGTGTGGCCTTGCGTCATCAGCGGCGCGACATTCGCGGCGGTGCCGGGCGCGGGGCGGCGAAGGGCGCTTGCGGCGCGCCGCGAACTGGCGTGATGGTGCGCCGACCGATCGACCATGGCCCAGAAGGCCCGCTTGCGCGCCGGCCGATCCCGCCGCGGGAGTTGCAGCTTGACCGTTCTGACACCGGGGCAGACGCCCCTTCGCCGCCGGCATGCGGCCGTGCGGCTCGCGCTCGCGGCGCTGATCGCCGGTTCTGTCGCGCTGCCGGCTCTCGCGACGCCGCGCATCCTCGTCGATGCCGAGACCGGCGCGGTGCTCTATGCCGAGGATGCCGCGGCCTCCTGGCACCCGGCTTCGCTGACCAAGATGATGACGGCGCACCTGGCGCTCACCGCGATCGAAGCCGGCCGCGCCAGCCTCGATACGCCGGTGGTGATGTCGGCGCTCGCCGCCGCCCAGCCGCCCTCGAAGCTCGGCCTGAAAATCGGCGAACAGCTGCGGCTGGAGGATGCACTGCGGATCATGCTGGTGCACTCGACCAACGATCTCGCCGTCGCCATCGCCGAGACGCTCGGCGGCGGGTCGGAGGATCGCTTCGTCCAGGCGATGAACGCCGAGGCGGTGCGGCTCAGGATGGATGCGACGTATTTCGTCAACGCCAACGGCCTGCACGACGAGCGACAGGTGACCACCGCCCGCGACATGGCGGTGCTGGCGATCAGCATCCAGCGCGGCCATCCGCGCTATCTCGACATGTTCGCCGCACCGGGCGTCAGCGTCGACGGCAAGCGCTGGAAGAACACCAACCCGCTGATCGGCAAATATCCCGGCATCGACGGGATGAAGACCGGCTATGTCTGCGCCTCCGGCTTCAACCTCGTCGCCACCGCCGCGCGCGGTGGCCGGCATCTGGTGGCCGTCGTCCTCGGCGCGCCCAGCGGCAAGGCCCGCGGCGACCAGGCCGCGGCGCTGCTCGACAACGGCTTTGCCGGGCTGAAGCCGACGGCCCAGCTCGGCGATTTCTTCCGCCCGTTCCCGGTGCGGGCGATGGATCTCAGAAAATTCGCCTGCGGCAAGGCGATGGACTGAGCGCGAGCCAACCGGGCGTTCCGGTGTGTGCTCCGCCATCTGAAGCTCGACAGCGCCGGAGCTCCTGAAGCCCCTGTAGCCCTGCAGCGGGGGCCGGGTACCGGCGTCTCGGCGCCCTGCCGGCATGAAGCGCTGGCTGCCTGAAAACGGCGAAGGCGCGCGCCTTGCGGCACGCGCCTTCTGTCCGCACCGGCCTGGGGGGGGATCGGCCGGTGCGAAGGGGAAGGGCGCGGAGCCCTAGAGCGCCGTGCGTCCGTAACGACGCGCAAAGGACGCTCTATCTCTTCGAATCTTGGGCATCTTTCTTTGATGGGGTGAATCCACCCAATCGCAGGATGCCCTAGTGGCCTGCGGCCGGACCGCTGTCGGCATGCGCCAGCGCCATCGGCACCGCCGCATGCGCCGGCGGCGCGTCGCCGCTCTTCTTCAGCGGCCTGTTGCCGCCGAGCGCCCGCACCAGCACGTAGAACACCGGCGTCAGAAACAGGCCGAAAGCGGTGACGCCGATCATGCCCGAAAACACCGCGACGCCCATCGCGTGCCGCATCTCGGCGCCGGCCCCGGTCGAGGAGACCAGCGGCAGCACGCCCATGATGAAGGCGAAGGAGGTCATCAGGATCGGCCGGAGACGCAGCCTCGAGGCTTCCACAGCCGCCTTCATCGGCGTCATCCCCTCGAACTCCAGCTCGCGCGCGAACTCGACGATCAGGATGGCGTTCTTCGCCGACAGCCCGACCAGCACGATCAGGCCGATCTGGGTGAAGACGTTGTTGTCGCCTCCCGTCAGCCAGACGCCGAACAGCGCGGCGAGGAGGCCCATCGGCACGATCAGCACGATCGAGATCGGCAGGGCCAGGCTCTCGTACTGCGCGGCGAGGACGAGGAAGACCAGGAGGATCGACAGCGGGAAGATCAGCACCGCGGAATTGCCGGCGATGATCTGCTGGTAGGTCAGCTCGGTCCATTCGAAGCTGATGCCCGCCGGGAGCGTTTCGGCGGCGATCCGCGACACCGCCTCCTGCGCCTGGCCGGACGAGAAGCCGGGCGCGGTGTTGCCGTTGACGTCGGCCGAGAGGAAGCCGTTGTAGCGCATCGCCCGTTCGGGCCCCGCCGTCTCGGTGACCTTCAACAGCGCCGAGAGCGGGATCATCTCGCCGGAGGTCGAGCGCACCTTCAGTCTGCCGATGTCCTCGGCATGCGCCCGGTACGCGGCATCCGCCTGCACGCGGACCGAATAGGTTCGGCCGAACTTGTTGAAGTCGTTGACGTAGAGCGAGCCGAGATAGATCTGCAGCGTGTTGAAGATCTCCGGCAGCGGCACCGCCAGCTGCCGCGCCTTGGTGCGGTCGACGTCGGCATAGAGCTGCGGCACGTTCACCTGGTAGGACGAGAACAGGCCGACCAGCTCCGGCGCCGTCTGCGCCTTGGCAAGGAAGCCCTTCACGGCCGTGTCCAGCGCGTCGTAGCCAAGGCCGCCACGGTCCTCGATCTGCAGCTTGAAGCCGCCGATCGCCCCGAGACCCGACACCGGCGGCGGCGGGAAGATGGCGCTGAAGCTCTCTTTGATGGCGCCGAGGTTCTGGTTCATCGTCATCGCGATGGCGCCGGCCGAAAGGTCGGGCGTCGTGCGCTCCTCGAACGGCGCGAGGCCGATGAAGACGATGCCGGAGTTCGACGAGTTGGTGAAACCGTTGATCGACAGGCCGGGGAAGGCGATGGCGTTGGCGACGCCCGGCACCTTCAACGCGATGTCGCTCATCCGGCGGATCACCTCTTCGGTGCGGTCGAGCGAGGCGCCGTCCGGCAATTGCGTGAAGCCGACGAGATACTGCTTGTCCTGCGGCGGCACGAAGCCGCCGGGCACGGTGCGGAACATCAGGACGGTCGCGCCGACGAGCACGAGATAGACGCCCATCATCAGCGTCTTCCGGGAGATGACGCCGCCGACACCCTTCGCATAGGCATTCGAGCCGCGCGCGAACACCTTGTTGAAGCCGCGGAACAGCCAGCCGAACAGGAAGTCCATGCCCCGCGTCAGGCGGTCCTTCGGCGCGTCGTGGCTGCGCAGCAGGAGAGCTGCCAGCGCCGGCGAGAGCGTCAGCGAGTTGAAGGCGGAGATCACCGTCGAGATCGCGATGGTGAGCGCGAACTGCTTGTAGAACTGGCCGGTGAGGCCGGTGATGAAGGCGAGCGGCACGAACACCGCGACCAGCACCAGCGCGATCGCCACGATCGGCCCGGAGACCTCGCGCATCGCCTGGTAGGTGGCGTCGCGCGGGTTAAGCCCCTTCTCGATGTTGCGCTCGACGTTCTCGACCACGACGATGGCGTCGTCGACGACGATGCCGATCGCCAGCACCAGGCCGAACAGGCTCAGCGCGTTGATCGAGAAGCCGAAGAGATGCATCACCGCGAACGTCCCGACGATCGACACCGGCACGGCGATCAGCGGGATGATCGAGGCCCGCCAGGTCTGCAGGAACAGGATGACGACGAGCACGACGAGGATGATCGCCTCGATCAGCGTGTGCACGACGGCCTCGATCGAGGCGCGGACGAACTGGGTGGTGTCGTAGACGATCTCGTAGTCGACATCCTCCGGCATGCCGGCCTTGATCTCCTTCATCGTCGCCCGGATCTTGTCGGCGATATCGATGGCGTTGGAGCCGGGGGCCTGGAACACCGGCACGGCGACGGCCTGCTTGTTGTTGAGGAGCGAGCGCAGCGCATAGCTGGAGGCACCGAGTTCGATCCGCGCGACGTCCCGGAGATGGGTGATCGCCCCGGACGGGCTGGTCTTGACGATGATGTCGCCGAACTCCTCCTCGGTCGCGAGGCGGCCTTGCGCGTTCACCGAGAGCTGCAGGTCGACGTCCGGCTCGCCCGGCGAGGCGCCGACGGTGCCGGCGGCGGCCTGGACGTTCTGGGCGCGGATTTCCGTCACGATGTCGCTGGCCGACAGGCCAAGCTCCGCCGTCTTCTGCGGGTCGAGCCAGATCCGCATCGAGTAGTCGCCGGAGCCGAACAGCTGCACGTCGCCGACGCCGTCGATTCGGGCGAGCCGGTCCTTGACGTTGAGGAGGGCGTAGTTCCGGAGATAGGTGACGTCGTAGCGGCCCTTGGGCGAGGTAAGGTGGACGAGAAGCATCAGGTCGGGCGAGCTCTTGATCGTCGTCACCCCGAGCTGGCGCACCTCCTCGGGCAGCCGCGGCTCGGCCTGGCTGACGCGGTTCTGCACCAGCTGCTGCGCCTGGTCGGGATCGGTGCCGATGCGGAAGGTGACGGTCAGCGTCATCAGCCCGTCGGTGGTCGCCTGGCTGCCCATGTAGAGCATGCCCTCGACGCCGTTGATGGCCTCCTCGATCGGCGTCGCCACCGTCTCGGCAATCACTTTCGGATTAGCGCCGGGGTAGTTGGCGCGCACCACCACCGAGGGCGGCACCACTTCCGGATATTCCGAGATCGGCAGCGCGGTCAAAGACAGCAAGCCGCCGATGAAGATCATGAACGACAGGACGCCCGCGAAGACCGGCCGGTCGATGAAGAAATTGGAGATGTTCATGGCGCAAGGTCCCTCGGAGCGCGAAGCCTCCCGGGACGGGGAGGGCGCTCTGGCAGTCTGATGTCGCTGGCTTGGACCGCCCGGATCGCCCCGGGCGGTCGAAAAGCGGGGCTACTTCGGCGGGGTCGCCTCGGAGACCTGCAACTCGGCCGGCTCGGCCGCGCGCATGTCGACGACTTCCGGCGCCACCTCGGCGCCCGGCCTCACCCGCTGCAGGCCGTTGACGACGATGCGCTCGTCCGGCTTCAAGCCCGCAGTGACGATGCGCAGGCCCTCGGCCCGCTCGCCGAGTTCGACGGCCCTGTATTGCGCCTTGTTGTCGGTGCCGACGACGAAGACGTACTTCTTGTCCTGGTCGGTGCCGACGGCGCGCTCGGAGATCAGCAGCGCGTCCTCGTCGTGGGCGCGTCCCATCGAGAGCCGCGCGAACTGGCCGGGCATCAGGCTGCCGTCGGCATTGTCGAAGGCCGCGCGCACGCGGACCGTGCCGCTGGCGGCGTCCACCGTGTTGTCGATCAGCTGCAGCCGGCCCACGACGCCGGTGCGCCCGCCCGCATCCATCTGCACCGGGATGCTGCCGACGAAGTCACGGGCGTTGGGGCCTTCTGGAAGGCCCGAGAGCGCCTTGGCGACGACGTCCTCGTCCGCCTCGAAGCTCGCATAGATCGGGCTCAGCGACACCAGCCGCGTCAGCACCGGGGAGGACGGGCCGGCCTCGATCAGGTTGCCGGCGGTGACCTCGATCTTGCCGACGCGCCCGGCGATCGGCGCCCGGATCTCGGTATAGCTGAGGTTGAGTTCGGCGGTCTGCAGCCCGGCCTTGGCGGCCTCGAGGTCGGCGATGGCGCCGAGCTCGGTGTTGATCCGCTGGTCGAAATTGCTCTCGGACACGGTGCGCGACTGCACCAGCTTCTTGCCGCGGTCGAGCTCGCTGCGGGCAAAGGCGACCCGCGACTCGGCGGCGGTCACGGCGGCCTTGGCGCGGGCCACCTCTGCGACGTAAGGGCGCGGGTCGACGGTGACGAGGAGATCGCCCTTGTTGACCAGCGCGCCTTCCTTGAAGTTCACCTTGTCGATGGCGCCGGCGACCCGCGAGCGCAGATCGACATGATCGACCGCCTCGAGGCGGCCGGAGAAGCTGTTCCACGGCGTGATCGGCTGGCGGGTGACGACCGCGACCGAGACCGGCATGGCCGGCATCGCCGCCGGCGCCGCGGCCTCAGCGGGCGTGGCGGCAGAGCCGAGGATGGCGCTGACATCGAACACCGATGGTGCGGCCGCAAGCGCTGCGACAAGCACGACGCCACCGAGAAGAACGTTGCGGAAAAGGGGCCGATGGGTCATGAGAATGCTCCTCGCTGGCGGCGTCGACCGGTTACGGAACGTTTAGTTGACGTTTCATACCGGTCGGTATAGGTCCCAGATAGGTGCCTCTGGTACACCCTGTCAACCGCTATTATATACCGGTCAGTAATTTTCTTTTAGGAGACCAAGACAATGGGCCGGCCCCGCGAGTTCGACGTCGACGAGGCGCTTCAAGCCGCAATGGTGCTGTTCTGGCGCAAGGGATACGAGGGCACCTCGCTCACGGACCTGACCGAGGGCATGGGCATCACCCGCCCTAGCCTCTACGGCACTTTTGGCAACAAGGAAGAGCTGTTCCGCAAGGCGCTGGAGCGCTACGAGCAAGGCTATATGGGCTTCTTCCGCGTGGCGATGGACAAGCCGACCTCGCGCGGCGTCGTCGAGTTCATGCTGCAATCCTATGTCGACGCGCTGACGGCCACCTGCAACCCCGGCGGCTGCATGGGCATCAACGCGGCCATGGCCTGCAGCGAGGCGTCGGCCGAGGTGCAGCGCGCGGTGATCGAGAAGCGCAAGTTCGGCGAGCAGGCGTTGGCCGAGCGGCTGGCGCGGGCGAAGGAGGAGGGCGACCTGCCAGCCGACTCAGACCCGGTCGATCTCGCTTGCTACGTCATGACCGTGGCGCAGGGCATGGCCGTCCAGGCCGTCGCCGGCGCCGACCGTGCGGCGCTCTACAAGGTGGCCGAGATGACGCTCCGCGCCTGGCCGAGCTGACCGGCTGCCGCGACGGGGACGGGCTGGTCTAGCTGCGGCCGGAGCCGCGGACAAATTACCGCCCACGGCGCATCCGCCGTTGACATCGCCGCCTCTCCCTAGATATATACCGATGAGTACAAAACAAATCGGTGCCTGTCGCCGTCCCGACGTTCGTCCGGCGGTATTTATCGTCTGATCCTTTTCGCCTCGGCCCTTGCCGGAGTTCACCGCCTCGGCTGGCCAATGGCCCGAGGCGTGCGACCCGGCCTGGAGCCGTTCTGCCCGTGGACCGCTACCTCCAGCAGCGGTCCACGGGTGTCCTTGGCTCGCCTGCGCACTGCCGCAGGCGTTTCGAGCTCCCCTATCCCAGAGAGACGGCCCATGTCTGTGACCTGCATCCCTGAGGACGGCGTCGCCGCGCCGTTGCCGGCGACATCGCTGCTGCGCTCCTGGCTCGCCGTCCTGTCGGTCGCCGTCGGCGCCTTCGCCTTCGTCACCAGCGAGTTCCTGCCGGTCGGCCTCCTGACCCGGATCGCCGCCGATCTCGGCGTCAGCGCCGGGGCGGCCGGCCAGATGGTGACCATGCCCGGCATCCTCGGCGCCATCGCCGCGCCTTTCCTCACCGTCGCCGCCGGCAAGCTCGATCGCAAGCTGGTGCTTTGTCTCCTCACCGCGTTGGTGATCGTCTCCAACCTCATCGTCGCCTTCGCGCCGGACCTGACGATCCTCCTCGCCGGCCGCATCCTGCTCGGTTTCAGCATCGGCGGCTTCTGGTCCTTCGCCGTCAGCCTCGGCCTGCGGCTCGTCCACACCGCCTCGGCGGAAAGGGCGACGGCGGTCATCCTCACCGGCATCTCGCTCGGCACCGTCTGCGGTGTCCCGGCCGGGGCGCTCGTCGGCGATGCCTTCGGCTGGCGCATGGCCTTCATCCTCACTGCGGTCCTCTCAGCCGTCGTGCTCCTCGTCCAGATCTCCTGCCTGCCGCGGCTGCCGGCGCTGCGCGTGGTCAGCACCAGCGACCTCCTGGCGCTGTTCCGCGTCGCCAAGGCGCGTCTCGGCCTCGTCGCGACGGCGCTCGCGATCACCGGCCACTTCGCCGCCTACACCTATCTCGCGCCCTTGCTGGAGGAGATCGCCCGGCTCGACCCGTCGACGATCACGCTGGTGCTGGTCGCCTACGGCGCCACCGGCATCGCCGGCAATTTCCTCGGCGGCATGCTGGTCGCGCGCAACGTCCGCGCCGGCCTCCTCGTCACCACGCTGATGCTCGGCACGGCGCTGCTGGCCACCGCGGCCTTCGGCCACGTGCCGGCCGCCACCATCGGTCTCGTCGCGCTCTGGGGGCTCGCCTTCGGTGCGGTGCCGATCTCGGTGCAGACCTGGATGTTCAAGGCGGCCCCCGATGCGCTGGAGAGCGGCTCGGCGCTGCTGGTCTCGACCTTCCAGATCTCGATCGCGTCGGGTGCGCTGTTCGGCGGTCTCGTGGTAGATGGCATCGGCGTCTCCGGCGCCATGCTGTTCGGTGGCGTGATGGCGCTGCTGGCCGCCGGCGTCGTCGTGCTGCTGCTCGGCGAGACCCGCTCGGCGGTCTCCGCCCCGGCCGGCCAGCCTTCCCCCGGCGGGCCCGCGCCCCGCTGACATCCACCGGGCTCGCCGCGAGCCCGGGCGCCCTCGATCCCTCGTTTTCCGTCCCTCAGCAGGAGATTTCCATGTCCCTTTCGATCCACAGCGCCAGTGTCGGCATCATGACGCGGATGCTCGGCAACCTCTCGACGCTCCTTGATCTCGCGGTCGCGCATGCCGAGAAGAACGGCATCGACCCCAACAGCTATGTCACCGCCTGCCTCGCGCCCGACATGAAGCCGCTGTCGGCGCAGATCCAGTTCGCCAGCGACAGCGCCAAGGGCGCCGGTGCCCGGCTCGCCGGCGTCGAGGCGCCGAGCTTTGCCGACACCGAGGCGACGATGGCCGAACTCAAGGAGCGGATCGCCAAGACGATCGCCTTCATCGGCAGCGTCGACCGCGCCGAAGTGGATGCCAGCGCCGACCGCACCGTCGAGCTGAAGGCGGGCGGCACCATCCGCAGCTTCCGCGGCGCCGACTATCTCGAGCAGTTCGCGCTGCCGAACTTCTTCTTCCACGTCTCGATCGCCTACGGCATCCTGCGCGCCGAGGGCGTGCCGCTCGGCAAGCTCGACTATCTCGGCGCCCGCCCGGCGGCCGAGGCCGAGTTGCCCGAACAGGTGCAGGCGGCAACGCCGATGTTCAGCCAGTTCGGCTAATCCTGGCAGCCGGTCGCACGAACGCTTTCCCCCGGCCCGGGCGCATTGTCCGGGCGCATTGTCCGCACCGGGCTCGTTATGGCGCGGGCGGTTCGCCGGGTGTGGCCTCCGGCGCCTGCGGCCAGCGCTGCAGCGCGGCGCGGCCGGCCTCGGTGATCGCGTAGATCCCGCGCGCGGGATTGACGAACCAGCCATAGACGTTGCGCCGGAGGATCGTCGG
This sequence comes from Mesocryomonas fontinalis, assembly GCF_055730125.2. Classification (NCBI taxonomy): domain Bacteria; kingdom Pseudomonadati; phylum Pseudomonadota; class Alphaproteobacteria; order Hyphomicrobiales; family Aurantimonadaceae; genus Mesocryomonas; species Mesocryomonas fontinalis. Next base: position 692,016 of record NZ_JBUZWG020000001.1, read on the forward strand.
CGCCTTCTCCACCACCGGCGTGATGTCGCGCGGCCGCAAGGGCCCGGCCTCCAGCATCGCCGCGCAGGTGAGCGCCGCTTGCCGGTAGGCGGTCATCACCGGCGCCCGCGTGCCGCCGCCGAGCACCGGGTCGCCGCGCCGTCGCTGGTGCTCCGAGATCAGCTGCGAGCGCTTGCGCGGATTGCGCTTTTGCGCCGCCGCGTCGGGGCTGAGCAGCACCTCTACCGCGCCGGCCTCGGTGACGCCGAGCAGCCCGAAGCCGAGCCGCCGACAGAGGTTGCGAAAGCGCTTGTCGCCCTCGCGTCCCTTGCCCTTCTTCGACAGCCGCGCCGCCAGCCAGACCTCGTCGGCTACCGCCGCGCGCTCGACGCCCTGCAGGACCAGCTCGAGGTTGAAGCTCATCTTCAGCTCGCAGACGACGACCAGCGGCGGCGCATCGCTGCTGAGACCCATCAGGTCGCAGCTGCCGACCTCGCCCTTGACGGTGAAGCCGAGGGTTTCGAGGAAGGTCTTCACGGGGGCGGAGAGGGTGGTTTCCAGGGGAGCGATCCTGTTGACGTAAAAGGCTTTCCTGACCACAGCCGGGGCCGGGCGTAAAGCATCCTCACGCACGGGCGGTTGCACCGGAACGAGATCATTCCTTTCGCCGGTTGAGAAGATACCGCCTGGGGCCGTCCGGAAAAAACTGGCGATGAGGTCAGAGAGCAGTAGGCTTGCTGTCGAAAGCTTTTGCCCGGCTAAAGTCTATTAAGGGAAACTTGGGGGGTTTGACCGCATGGTTCTGCCGACTAAGCCCGAAATCGGACCAGGCATGCAACCAGACCGCGACGACCGGATCAATACTGATGCGCCTGGGGCTGCAGCAGTATCGGCGCGCGCACGCACAGGGTGCCGCGGCGTGGTGACGGTGCCGGCAGTCTCAGCATGTCGATAAAGCTCAAGCTCCTGCTCGGATGTCTTTGCTTGACCATCGTGACGATCGTCGTCGGGATGTTCGCGCAGCATTCGCAGATCCGGATCGGCGATCTTGCCGTGCAGATCTACGACGACGCGCTTTTGTCCAGCAACGGCCTTCGTTCGGCGCAGAACCACATGGTCCAGCTCGACGCCGTCTTCCGGCGGGAGAAGGGCGAGAACGACGCGACGCCGCTCACCCCCGCGCAGAGCCAGTATTTCAGTTCAGAGATCGCCGCCGTCATCGCCGATCTCTCGGTCGCCGGCGAGGGCTCGATCTCGGAGGACGGGAGGGCGGCGACGGACGCCATCCAGCGCCGGCTGATGCGGCTGAAGGCGAGCAACGGCGCGCTGACCGGCCGGATGCTGCTGCGCGAGCTCGCCGCTGCCAACGAGGAGGTCGAGGCCGCCGTGCGGGTGTTCGCGGCCGACGCTTACGGCGTGCGCAACAATGTCGAGCGTCTCATCGCGGTCTCCGTCGACCGGACCTGGATGGCGATGGGGCTGGCGATGCTGATCGCCGTGGCGATCTCCTACAGCCTTTCGCGCACCATCGTTCCGGCCATGCGCAACGCCCTCGCCATCGCCAAGTCGATCGCCGCCGGCAACTTCCAGAACACGATCACCCCGAGCGGCGGCAGCGAGACCGCCGAGCTCCTGACCGCGCTCGCCGTGATGCAGGACAGCATCTCCCAGCACTTCGGCAAGATCGAGACGCAGGTGGCGACGCAGGCCGACGTCTACGACGGACAGATCGCCATCCAGAACGTCCGCTTCGAGGCGGCGCTGAACAACATGACGCAGGGCCTCTGCATGTTCGACAACAAGGCCCGGCTGGTCGTCGTCAACCGCCGCTTCACCGAGCTCTTCGGCAGCTTCGAGCTCGGCCTCCCGCTGGCGACGATCGCCCGGCACCCGAACCTCGACGGCGTCCTCACTGCGGCGAACGGCGGCTTTGTCACGCGCGAGATGCAGGGCGGCCGCATGCTTGCCGTCTCGCGCCAGATCATCAGCGCCGGGGGCCAGGTCTTCACCTTCGAGGACGTCACCGAGAGCCACAACGCCGCCGAGCGCCTGACCTACCTCGCCAACCACGATCCCCTGACCGACCTTCCCAACCGCACCCGTCTGCGCGAGCGGCTGGAGGAGGTCGACCGCGATACCGGCAAGGGCCCGCCCGCCGCCGTGCTCTGTCTCGACCTCGACGGCTTCAAGTTCGTCAACGACACGCTCGGCCATCCGGTCGGCGACCAGTTGCTGCGGGCCGTAGCCGAGCGTCTGCTCGAATCCACCGGCGCCGAGGATCTGGTCGCGCGGATCGGCGGCGACGAGTTCGCCATCGTCCAGGTCGGCAAGCTGCAGCCGATCGCGGCGGAAGCGCTGGCCCAGCAGGTGACCACCGCCCTCGGCCAGCCTTTCCAGATCGAGCACCACCGGATCTCGATCGGCGTGTCGATCGGCATCGTCGTCGCCGGCGCCGCGCCGCGCGGCGTAACCGACACCAGCGACAGCGGCGGCTTCTCGCTGATGAAGAGCGCCGACCTTGCGCTCTATGCCGCCAAGAGCCGCGGGCGCAACACCTACTGCTTCTTCGAGCCGGCGATGGACGAGCGGATCCGGCTACGCCGCGCCACCGAGATCGACCTCGGCAAGGCGCTCGAGCAGAACGAGCTCGAGCTGGCCTACCAGCCCTTCGTCAACGTGCGGCGGCACCTGGTTTCCGGCTTCGAGGCGCTGCTGCGCTGGCGCCATCCGACGCGCGGCATGATTTCGCCGGCCGACTTCATCCCGATCGCCGAGGAGGTCGGGCTGATCGAGCCGATCGGCCTCTGGGTGCTGGAGACCGCCTGTCGGCATGCGGCGGAATGGCCCGCCAACCTCTCGGTGTCGGTCAACCTGTCGCCGGTGCAGTTCCGCAGCCAGACGCTGTTTGCCGACGTGCGCCGCATCGTCCTTGCCAGCGGCCTCGAGCCCAACCGGCTGCAGCTCGAGGTGACCGAAAGCGTCCTGCTGCACGACACCGCCGGCGTCCTCTCGGTGCTGACGGCGTTCCGCAAACTCGGCATCCGCATCTCGATGGACGATTTCGGCACCGGCTATTCTTCCCTTGGCTACCTATCGAAATTTCCGTTCGACAAGGTCAAGATCGATCAGTCCTTCGTGCGCGACCTGTCGAAGCGCGAGAACCTTGCGGTCGTGCGCGCGGTCATAGGCCTGTCGAAGGCGATGGGCATCGCCGTCATCGCCGAGGGCGTCGAGACCGCAGAGCAGCGTGACATCCTGCTCGGCGAGTCCTGCGAGGAGATGCAGGGCTATTTCTTCTCGACACCCAAGCCGTTGAAGGATCTGCCGGAATTCCTGCTGAACTTCCGCCCTGACGGCCCCGCCACCGCGCCCGGCCTACCGCTGGTTTCGGTCGCGGCCGGCGCCACCGGCAACTGAAACACCTGCCGCCGCACGGCGCTCTGGCGCCCGCCTTGGCAGGGAAGAGGGTCGACGCACGGCCGGCTGGAGCTCTGCCGACCGCCCATCAAACCGCTGGTATGCGACGGGGAAGCAGACTAACTTTCCGCCGGGGAACAGTCTGCGGGGGCGGGGGATAGGTCATGGGGCTTCGGGTCATTCGGGACATCTGCGGCAGAGCTGGCCTGCGCGTCGGGGCGTCTCTCGTGGCAGGCCTGCTGCTGCTGTCGGCCAGTGCCGCCAAGGCCGAGGAGACCGAGCGCCGCATCATCGCGGCGCCGAAGTCCGACTATTTCGGCGGCGACTACGATGTCCTGAAGAATGTCGACGCGAACATCTGCGAGACCGCCTGTCTTGCCGACGACCGCTGCCAGGCGTTCACCCTCAACACCAAGACCAAATGGTGCTTCCTCAAGGAATCGATCGGCGAGCTGCGCTTTTCCGAGGGCGCAACGTCCGGCCGGATCGCCGCTGTCGTCGCGGTCTCCGAGGACCAGGTCGCCGAGCGCGAGGCAGAGCTCGCCTTCCTGCCGCGTCCGCAGATCGAGGCTGCCGCGCAGCTTCGGCTCGCGGTGGTGGACGAGGAGAAGGACACCAGCCTCGACGATGCCTCGCTGCTCGCCGATGCCGCGGCTGCAGGCGATGCGGGCGAGCGCGCCCGTCTCTACCGCGAGGCGCTGAAGCGCGATGCCATGCAGTCCGAGGCCTGGACCGGCCTCGCGCGGGCGACGCTCGCCTTCACCTCCGACGACTATCAGCAGAAATCCGACAACGACGCGCTGCGCGGCCCGTCCGCCATCAACGCCTACGTCACCGCGGCCGATGACGCGGGCAAGGCCGCGGCCCTCGACCTCCTGGCGCAAGGCCAGGCGATCGGCGAGGACTGGGTCAGCGCGATCAAGAGCTGGCGCGCCAGCGTCAAGCTCGTCGCCGACGCTGGCGCCGAGAAGCGCCTCGCCGACGCGATCGGCAGCCATGGCTTCCGCATCTCCGAGAACACCGTCGACAACAATGCCGCGCATCCGCGCATCTGCCTGATCTTCTCCGAGCCGCTGGCGCCGTCGCTGATCAACTCGGAAACCGCTGGCGACTTCATCTCGGTCGAGGGCGGCGACAGCCTGCCGGTCTCGGCCACCGGCTCGCAGATCTGCGTCGATGGCGTCACCCACGGCGCGCGCTACCGCATCCTCGCCCGCCGCGGCATCCTCGCCGCCTCGGGCGAGATGCTGACCAAGCCCGCCGACATCTCCGTCTACGTCCGCGACCGCGATCCCACAGCCCGTTTCGCCTCCAACGCCTATGTCCTGCCGGCCGGCGGCGAGGCGTCGATCCCCGTCACCACCGTCAACACCGACGTGATCGAGGCCCGGCTGATGCGGGTCGGCGACCGCCAGCTCGCCCGCACCATCACCGACAGCCGCTTCCTGCAGCAGTTCTCGTCCTACGAGGTCGACGACATCGCCCAGAACCAGGGCGAAGAAGTCTGGAAGGGCGTCGTCGACGTCGCCCGCAAGACCAATGAGGAGGTCGTCACCGCGATCCCCGTCTCGGCGCTGGTCAAGGACCTGAAGCCCGGCGTCTACCTGCTGTCTGCCAAGGCGCGCAACGGTAAGGAGACCTATGAGACGCAGGCGACGCAGTGGTTCGTCCTCACCGACATCGGCCTGACGACGTTTGCCGCCGAGGACGGTTTCCATGTCTTCGCCCGCTCGCTCGGCACCGCCGGGCCGCTGGCCGGCATCAAGCTCGACCTCATCGCCGCCAACAACAACGTGCTGGGCACCGTCACCACCGACGACAAGGGCTATGCGCGGCTGTCCGCCGGGCTGATGCGCGGCACCGCCGGCGACCGGCCCGCCGTCCTCACCGCCGCCGGGAAGGACGCCGCTGGCAAGGATGCCGCGGACTTCTCCTTCCTCGACCTCACTGCGACGCCCTTCGACCTCACCGACCGCGGCGTCGAGGGCAGGGCGCCCGCCGGCGCGCTGGACGTGTTCCTGACCTCCGACCGCGGCATCTACCGGACCGGCGACACCGCCTTCTTCACCGGCATGATGCGCGACGCGCGCGGCGAGGGCGTCACCGGCCTGACGCTGACCGGCATCGTGACCCGCCCCGACGGCGTCGAGTTCTCGCGCGAGCAGATCGTCGACGAGGCGGCCGGCGGCTTCGACTGGACCGTGGTCTTCCCCGACAACGCCATGCGCGGCACCTGGAAGATGGCGCTCTACACCGATCCGAAGCGCCCCTCGCTGACCGAGAAGACCGTGCTCGTCGACGATTTCGAGCCGCAGAAGATCGCGTTCGACCTCGGGCTCGACGCAGAGGTCTTCGACCCCGCCGCGCCACCGACCGCCTCGGTCGACGTGCGCTATCTCTTCGGTGCCGTGGCGCCGGGCCTCGAGGTCACCGCCGACGCCGTCATCCAGCCGGCGAGCGGGATCGCGGGGTTTGCCGGATACAGTTTCGGCCTTGCCGACGACGCCCCGACCGCGACGCGCATGTCCTTCGACGCCGGGACGACCGACGATGAGGGCCATGCCGATCTCGCCGTGGCGCCTTTCGAGGCACCCTCGACCACGCGGCCGCTGGAGGCCTCGGTGGTGGTCTGGGTGACCGATGCCGGCGGCCGGCCGGTGGAGCAGAGCCTCGACCTGCCGCTCGCCGGCACCAAGCCGCGCATCGGCGTGAAGCCGCTGTTCGACGGCGCGGTAGGCGAAGGCGCCGAGGCGGCGTTCGAGGTGGTGGCGCTCGACCCGGCGATGCAGCGCGCCGCGCTGCCGAAGGTCGCCTGGGTGCTGAACAAGGTGAACCTCGACTACCAGTGGTACCAGACCAATGGCCGCTGGAACTATGAGCCGGTCCGCACCGAGGAACGGGTGGCGAGCGGCACGCTCGACCTCACAAAGGCCGAGCTCGGCCGGATCGCCGTGCCGGTGAAGTGGGGCGGCTATGAGCTGGTGCTGACCGACCCCGCGGGCAACGCTCTGCCGGCCAGCGTCGCCTTCGACGCCGGCTGGTACGTCGCCGCCGCTACCGCCGAGACGCCGGATATCCTGAAGGTCTCGCTCGACAAGCCGAAATACGCCATCGGCGAGAAGGCCGTCGTCCATGTCGAGCCGCGCTTTGCCGGCAAGGTCGAGGTGCTCGTGATGGACGAGCGCGTCATCGCCATGCAGAGCGCCGATATTCCGGCGGAGGGCGGCGACGTCACGCTCGACGTCACCCGCGACTGGGGCCCGGGCGTCTACGTCGCCGCCGTGCTCTACCGCCCGATGGACATCACCGAGAAGCGCATGCCGGGCCGGGCGATCGGCCTGACGCACGCCGCCGTCGATCCCGGCGCACGGGCGCTGGCCGTCTCGCTCACCGCGCCGGCGACGATCGAGCCGCGCCAGACGATCGATGTCGGCCTCACCGTCGAGGGCGTCTCGCCGGGCGACACCGCCTATGTCACGCTCGCCGCCGTCGACGTCGGCATCCTCAACATCACCAGCTTCGAGGCGCCATCGCCACAGGAGTTCTATTTCGGCCAGCGCCGCCTCGGCGTCGAGATCCGCGACCTCTACTCGAAGCTGATCGACCGCATGCAAGGCGCGCCCGGCGCGGTTCGCTCGGGCGGCGACGCCGGCGCCTCGATGGTCTCGCCGCCGCCAATGGACGACCTCGTTGCGATCTTCTCCGGCATCGTCACCATCGGGCCGGACGGCAAGGCCAGCATTCCCGTCACCGTGCCCGATTTCAACGGCACGCTGAAGCTGATGGCCGTCGGCTGGTCGAAGACCGGCGTCGGCCAGGCGAGCCAGGACATGGTGGTCCGCGATCCCATCGTCATGCAGGTCAGCCAGCCGCGCTTCCTCGCGCCGGGCGACACCTCGCGCATCTCCATCGACATCACCCATGTCGAGGGCCCGGTCGGCGCTGTGCGGCTGGCGCTCACCGGGGGTGACGGCATCGTCAAGCTCGAGGCCAATGCCACGGCGGACATTACTCTCGGCGAAAAGGGCCACCAGCGCATCCTCGTGCCGGTCACCGCCGAGACGGTCGGCGATGCCGGCATGACGCTGGCGATGACGACGCCGGACGGCACCGTCCTCACCAAGAACTTCGGCTTGCCGGTGCGCTCCATCGCGCCGGAGACGGTGGCGAAATCAGCGTTCGAGCTGGCCGCCAAAGGCGGCACTCTGACGCTCGGCGACGACATCTTCGCCGACTTCGTGCCGGATACGGCGCGGGCGACGGTCTCGATCACCGGCCTCGGCGGCTTCGACGTCGCCGGCGTCGTGCGGGCGCTCGACCGCTATCCCTACGGCTGCACCGAGCAGCTGACCAGCCGCGCCATGCCGCTGGTCTACCTCGACCAGACCATCCTCGCGGCCGGCCTCTCCGGCGGCGAGGATGTCGCCAAGCGGGTCAACGACGCCATCTCCGGCGTTCTCGCCAACCAGTCGTCCTCCGGCGGCTTCGGTCTCTGGCAGCCGGACTCGGGCGATCTCTGGCTCGATGCCTACGTCACCGACTTCCTCACCCGCGCCCGCGAGACCGGCTACGCCGTGCCCGCCGAGAGCTTCACGCTGGCGCTCGACAACCTCAAGAACAGCATCAACTACCTGCCGGAGAAGCCGGACTTCGGGCCGGTCGCATACGCCTATTACGTGCTCGCCCGCAATGGCCGCGCGGCGATCGGCGATCTCCGCTACTACGCCGACAACGAGGTGCAGAATTTCGCGACGCCGCTCGCCAAGGCGCACCTCGCCGCAGCGCTCGCCCTCTACGGCGACCGGGTGCGGGCCGAGAGCGTCTTCCGCACCGCGGTCGGCGCGGCCGAAAACGACAGCGACCCGGCCCGCGCCATCCGCAGCGACTACGGCACGGCGCTCCGCGATGGCGCCGCGGTCCTGACCCTTGGCGTCGAGAGCCAGATCGACGGCGTCGACTTCGCCGGGCTGGTCCGGCAGGTCGGGCTGAAGCGGTCGGAAAAGCGCTACACCTCGACCCAGGAAGACGCCTGGTCCTTGATGGCCGCCCATGCGCTGCTCTCCAGCCGGCCGCCCAGCCTCACCATCGATGGCGAGGACCGCGAGGGCGCCTTCGCCGGCGCCTACGACATCGCCGCCTTGACGGTGCCGAAGAGTTTCGTCAACCGTGGCGCCGAGAAGGTGTCGGCCGAGATGACGCTTGCCGGCGTGCCGAAGGTCGCGCCGCCGGCCGATACCAGCGGCTACGCCATCACCCGCAGCTACTACACGCTGGACGGCGCCGAGGCCGATCCGACGACGGTCGGCCAGGGCGACCGCCTCGTCGCGCTCATCGAGGTTCAGCCGACGGACGGCGACGCCGCGCGGCTGATCGTCAACGATCCGCTGCCGGCCGGCTTCGAGATCGACAACCCGGCGATCCTGCGTGGCGGCGATGTCGCGGCGCTCGACTTCCTGGAGTTGACGGGGACGGCCGCGCACACCGAGTTCCGCGCCGACCGGTTCATCGTCTCGGTCAACAAGGCAAGCGGGGCGACGGCGGCGATGCGCTTTGCCTACATCGTCCGCGCCATCTCGCCCGGCACCTTCGTCCACCCCGCCGCGGTGGTGGAAGACATGTACCGCCCCGACCGCCGCGGCAGCACCGACCAGTCGAGCGTGACGGTGGTCGGCGCGTTGCGGTAGGGGCGGGAAGCCGATGTTCAGCCGAGGACGTCTCGGCGCACCCCCCTCTGGCCTGCCGGCCATCTCCCCCTCAGGTGGGGAGATCGGCTTGTCGCAGACGGCGGTGAGACTGATCTCCCCCCTTGAGGGGGAGATGCCGGCAGGCAGAGGGGGGTGGGCGCCACCCCGCTCGGCATCATGCCGTCGGTCCCATGCGTAAGCGCCTCGTCCTCCCCGCCGCCCTCATCCTGCTGGCCGCAGCCAGCTTTGTCGCTGCCGAGCGCTGGCTCGACGCCGCCATCGCCACCCGTGTTGCCGCCATCGCCGAGCCGGAGACCGGCGTCGTCGTCAACGCCCGCGACGGCCAGCTGCTGCGGGCTTTCGCCAATGCCGATGGGCGCTGGCGGCTGCAGGTGACGCCGGCCGAGGTCGATCCGCGTTTCGTCGCCATGCTCACCGCCTGGGAGGACAAGCGCTTCCAGACGCATTCCGGCGTCGACGGCCAGGCGTTCCTGCGCGCGGCCTGGCAGTCGGTGCGGCACCTGCGGCTGGTTTCCGGCGGTTCGACGCTGACCATGCAGGTGGCGCGGATGATGCGGGGCCTGCCGACCCGCAGCTTTACCGCCAAGGCCGAGCAGATCCTCTTCGCCTTCGCGCTGGAGCGGGCCCGCACCAAGCCGGAGATCCTCGAGCTCTATTTGCAGCTCGCGCCCTATGGCGGCAATATCGAGGGCATCCGGGCGGCAAGCCTTGCCTGGCTCGGCAAGGAGCCGCGGCGGCTGACGGTGGCCGAGGCCGCGCTCCTCGTCGCGCTGCCGCAGGCGCCCGAGCGCTACCGGCCGGACCTTCATCCCGAGCGCGCGAAACGCGCCCGCGACAAGGTCATCGGGCGCATGGCCGAGCTCGGCATCCTCACCCCCGGCGAGGCGCAGCGCGGCATCGCCGAGCCGATGCCGGCCGGCCGCCGCGCCATGCCGATGCTCGCCGCGCATGCCGCCGACCGCCTGCACCGGGCGCAGCCGCTGGTGCGCCAGTTCCGCCTGACCATCGACAAGCCGCTGCAGGAGCGGCTCGAGGCCTATGCCCGCGCCCGGGTGGCCGTCATGGTGAAGCCGGTGAGCCTCGCCTTCATGGTCGCCGACCACCACACCGGCGAGATCCTCGCCAGCCTCGGCTCGCCCGACCTGTTCGACGCCGAGCGGCAGGGGTTCGTCGACCTGACGCTGGCGCAGCGCTCGCCCGGCTCGACGCTGAAGCCGCTGATCTACGGCCTCGCCTTCGAGCGCGGCGTGGCCCATCCCGAGAGCCTCGTCGACGACCGGCCGACCGATTTCGCCGGCTACACCCCGCAGAACTTCGACCACAGCTTCGAGGGGCTGATCACCGCACGCCGGGCGCTGCAGCTGTCGCGCAACCTGCCGGCGGTGGAGTTGCTCAGCGCCGTCGGCCCCTCGCGGCTGGTGCAGCGCATGCGCCGCGCCGGCGCCGATCCCGAGCTCGGCAGCCGCACCATTCCAGGGCTCGCCATCGGCCTCGGCGGCCTCGGGCTCTCGCTGCAGGATCTGGTGGCGATCTATGCCGGCATCGCCAATGCCGGCATGGCCAAGCCGCTGCGGCTCGATGCCGATCCGGCCGCGATCCTCTCGGCCAAACCTGGCGCGCGCGTCCTCACAGAGCAAGCCGCCTGGTACGTCACCTCGATCCTCGCCGGTGCGACCGCGACGGTGAAGGGCTCGCCCGGCACCATCGCGCACAAGACCGGCACCTCCTTCGGCTACCGCGACGCCTGGTCGATCGGCTATGACGGCGCCCATGTCGTCGGCGTCTGGCTCGGCCGCCCCGACGGTGCGCCGGTGGCGGGCCTCGTCGGGCAGGATGCGGCGGTGCCGGTGATGTCGGACGTCTTCGCCCGCATCGGCCCCGGCGTGAGGCTGCCCGGCCCGCCGCCCGGCATTCTCGCCGCCACCGGCAAAGCGCTGCCGCCGCCGCTGCGCCGCGTCGGCGCTATCGGTGGCCGGCCGGGCGAGGGGCCGCGGCCGGAGATCACCTTTCCGCCCGACGCCGCCCATGTCGAGCTCGGCCTGGCGGAGGGCCTCGCCGCCGACCTCTCGCTCAAGGTGCGCAATGGCGCGCCGCCCTTCACCTGGTACATCGACGGCGCCCCGGTGCTGCGCGGTCTCTACGACCGCCAGGCGGCATGGCGCCCGAGGGAGCCGGGCTTCGTCGACATCTCGGTGGTCGACGCCAAGGGGGCTGCCGCCTCCAGCCGGGTGTTCGTGGAGTAGCGTCTACGGGTGCGCTTGCCTGAACGCCTCGACGAAGCGCGGCGCGGCCTCGGCGACGGCGGCGAGCGAATACCCGCCTTCCTGGACGATCACCGTCGGCAGGCCGAGCCCGCCGAGGATGCGGCCGACCTCGCTGTAGGCCTCGCTGGTGACGGCAAGCTTCGACAGCGGATCGTCGCGGTGCGCGTCCCAGCCGGCCGAGATCACCAACGCCTCTGCGCCGAAGCTCTTCACCCGGGCTGCCAGCGCTTCCACGGCGGCGAGGAACTCGGCGTCGGCGGATCCCTGCGCCAGCGGCACGTTGAGGTTGAAGCCCTCGCCTTCGCCGGCGCCGGTCTCGTCGGCATAGCCGGCGAAATGCGGGTAGTAGGCGGTCGGATCAGTGTGGGTCGAGGCCACCAGCACGTCACTGCGGCGGTAGAAGATCGCCTGCGTCCCGTCGCCGTGGTGGGTGTCGAAGTCGAGAATGGCGACGCGGGAAAACCGCTGGCGCAGGTGCTCGGCGGCGATCGCGGCATTGTTGAGGAAGCAGAAGCCGTTGGCCCGGTCGGCATAGGCGTGGTGGCCGGGCGGGCGGCAGAGCGCAAAGCTTGCCGCCGCCCCCGCGCGCACGCTCTCGGCCGCGCTCGCCGCCGTCTGCGCCGAGGCATAGGCGGCCCGCCAGGTCCCCTCCATCATGGCGCAGGAGAGATCGCCGATGTACCAGCCGGTCCGCCCGAGAATGCCGGTGGTGCGGGGTTTTCCGCGCGGCGCGAAGTCAGGCCCGGAGGAGACGTAGGGGTGGACGTTCGGAAACACCTCCGGTCCGGCATTCGGCAGCTGCTGGAACAGCGCGAAGGCTTCCTGGAGATAGGCGACGTAGTGGTCGGCATGCACCTTCAGGATCGGCCCGAGGCCATGGTCGGCGGGCGTCTCGTGGATGAGGCCGAGCTTGGCAAGCCCCTCGACCAGCGTCGCCGCCCGGTCGGGGTTCTCCAACGGCCGGATGAACTTGCCGTGCACGCCGTATTGGGTGGGGCGGTGGTCGGCCTGGGCGGGATCGAAGAAGAGCTGCATGGGGCGTCCTGCGGGTGGGGAGAAATGCTCGGGGGAGCCTAGGCGAGGCTCGGCGCTTCGTCATCCCGGTGGGTTCGATCGTCTGGGTGTGTCTGCGTCTGCGTGTGCGTCGTCGCCGCCTTGCGGTGCAGCCTGTCCAGCTCTGGTATCCCTCGACGTTCGTCATCCCGGACTTGATCCGGGATCCATTCCAAACCACCGGGTATGACTGCTTGGGTGGACATTCCTGTTTCAACAACGCCCCGTTCTGATAGGGAGAGCGGCGCGAGCGCTGAGGAATGGATCCCGGATCAAGTCCGGGATGACGAAACTGACGGGTGAGCGCCCGTCGAACGAGCGCCCTTCTTTCATCCGCCCCGGCGCTCTTACTCCGCCCGCTTGATCCCGTTCAGCTCGGCCACGATGTCCGACAGCATCGGCACGAAATCGTCGCCTCTGCCAATCGCTTCGGCGGTGGCGAAGCTGTTCTTGACAGCGCTGGCGACATGGCTGGCGATGCCGGCTTCGTTCGCCATGGAGACGAGGTAGCGGGTGTCCTTGTGGGCGTTCTTCAAGGTGAACTTGTGCGCGTCGCGGTCGCGGCCGACGACGTACTGCATGAAGGTCTGGTAGAAGCCGCAGTCCATCCGGCCGCCGGAGAGGACGCCGTGGAAGGTTTCGGCGGAGATGTCGGCCTTGGCGCCGATCGCCAAAGCTTCCGCGTAGAGCGCGGCGTAGCCGAGCGAGACGAAGTTGTTGAGAAGCTTCATCGTGTGGCCGGAGCCGGGCCCGCCGGTGTGGACGATCTTGCCCGACCAGGTCTCGATCAGCGGCTTCACCGTCTCAAACATTTCGGGCGTCGCGCCGACCATGGTGTCGAGCGTGCCGGCCATGGCCTCCTTCGGCGTGCGGCCGAGCGGCGCGTCGATGAGTGTCACGCCCTTCTCGGCGCAGAGCTCGAACAGGCGCCGGGTCGAGACCGGGTTCGAGGTCGAGCTGTCGAGGATGATCAGGCCGGGCTTCGGGTCGGTGAGCAGGCCGCCGGCGCCGGCGATGACCGCCTCGACCTGGTCGGAGCCGGGCAGGCACAGCACCACCCGGTCCGAGGTCGCGCCGATGGCGGCGATGTCGGCGTTCTCCGTGGCGCCGCGCGCGATGAGATCCTCGATCGCCTCGCGCTTGGTGTTGGCCTTCGCCTGCAGGGCAAAACCCTTCTCGACGATGTTCTTCGCCATGCCGTGGCCCATGAAACCGAGCCCGATGAAACCGATCGTGGTCATGAGATGTGCTTTCTGGCTGGAAGCGCCATCGACGCTTCGAAGAGGAAGACGAAGCGCAATCAGCGCTTCAGGAGGCGGATGGCTTCGCCGACGATGCCACGCCGGAAGACGAGGACGCAGAGGACGAAGATGATGCCGATCAAGACGGTCACGGGGAAGCCGACCGCGGCAAGATAATTCTGCAGGAGGATGACGAGACCGGCGCCGACGGCCGGGCCGAGCATGGTGCCCATGCCGCCGAGCAGCGTCATCAGGATGACTTCGCCCGACATCTGCCACTGCACGTCGGTGAGCGTCGCGATCTGCGTCACCAGGGCCTTGGTCGAGCCGGCGGTACCGGCGAGCGCCGCCGACATCACGAAGGCGCCGAGCTTGTAGCGGTGGACGCGGTAGCCGAGCGAGACCGCGCGGTTCTCGTTCTCACGGATCGCCTGCAGGATGTGGCCGAATGGCGAGTGGACGATGCGCCAGACCGCGCCGAAGCCGGCGAGGAAGATGGCGAGGACGAAGAAGTACATGGCGAGCGGCTGGTTGAGGTCGATGACGCCCAGCAGCAGCCCCCGCGGAATGTTCTGGATGCCGTCCTCGCCATGGGTGAAGGGCGTCTGCAGGAAGATGAAGGCGATCATCTGCGACAGCGCCAGCGTGATCATCGCGAAGTAGATGCCTTGCCGGCGGATGGCCAGCAGCCCGATGACGAGCCCGATGCCGGCCGCGCCCAGGGTGCCCAAGAGGATCGCCGACAGCGGCTCGAAACCCCATTCCTTCACCGCATGGGCGGTGAAATAGGCGGCGCCGCCGAAGAAGGCGGCGTGGCCGAAGGAGAGGAGGCCGGCATAGCCGATGAGGAGGTTGAAGGCGCAGGCGAAGAGCGCGAAGCAGAGCACGCTCATCAGGAAGACGGGGTAGACGAGGAAAGGCGCGGCGACGAGCCCGACCAGCGCCAGCAAGGCGATGGCAAGGCCGATACGGCCGAGCGGCCGCTGGCCGGCACGGCGGGACGGGGGCGTCGCGGGGACGGCCGGGGCGGTTTCGGCAGCGGACATCTAGGCTTCCCGTCCGAACAGGCCGGCAGGCCGGGCGATCAGCACCACGGCCATGACGACGAAGATGACGATGTTCGAAGCCTCGGGGTAGAACACCTTGGTGAGCCCCTCCAAGAGGCCGAGGAGGTAGCCGGTGACGATGGCGCCCATGATCGAGCCCATGCCGCCGACCACCACCACGGCGAAGACGACGATGATGAGGTTCGTCCCCATCAGCGGGCTGACCTGGTAGATCGGCGCCGCCAGAACGCCGGCGATGGCGGCAAGGCCCGCCCCGAGCGCGTAGGTCAGCGTCAGCAGCAGCGGCACGTTGACGCCGAAGGCCTGTACCAGCGGGGCGTTTTCGGTGGCGGCGCGGAGATAGGCGCCGAGCCGGGTCTTCTCGATCAGGAACCACGTCGACAGGCAGATCACCAGCGAGGCGAGGATGACGAAGCCGCGATAGTTCGGCAGGAACATGAAGCCAAGATTGGTGCCGCCGGCAAGCAGCGCCGGGGCGGCATAGGGCTGGCCGGCGGCGCCGAACTGCCAGCGGAACAGGCCCTCGAGGATCAGCGCCAGCCCGAAAGTGAAGAGCAGGCCGTAGAGCGGGTCGAGCCCGTAGAGCCGCGACAGCATGGTCCGCTCGATGACGCCCGAGATCACCGCGACGATCACCGGTGCGACGACCAGCGCCGGCCAGAATCCGATGCCGCCATGGTGCAGCAGCAGGTAGGCGGTGAACGCGCCGAGCATGTACTGCGCGCCATGGGCGAAGTTGATCACCCTGAGCAGCCCGAAGATGACGGCAAGGCCAAGGCTCAGCAGCGCGTAGAACGAGCCGTTGATCAGCCCGACCAGCAATTGCCCGGCAAGCGCCGGGAGCGGGACCCCGAAGATCATGGTCATCGCGTCACACCCCCACGACCTGGCGCAGCCGGTCCATCTTGGCGTCGAGCTCGGCGGTCGCGAAGCTTTCGAGGATGTGGCCGTCCTCCATCAGGAAGAAGCGGTCGGCGACCTTGCGGGCGAAGCGGAAATTCTGCTCGACGAGGAGCAGCGTCATCCCCTTGGCCTTCAGCTGCACCAGCACGTCGCCAATGCGCTGGACGATCACCGGGGCGAGGCCCTCCGTCGGCTCGTCGAGGAGGATGACGCGCGCGCCGGTGCGCAGGATCCGGGCGATCGCCAGCATCTGCTGCTCGCCGCCGGAGAGCTTCGTGCCAGGCGAGGCGCGTCGTTCGGCAAGGTTCGGGAAGAGCGTATAGATCTCCTCGACCGACAGGCCGCCCTCGGCGACCTTCGGCGGCAGCATCAGATTTTCCTCGACCGAGAGGCTGGCGAAGATGCCGCGCTCCTCCGGCACGTAGCCGATGCCGGCATGCGCGGTGCGGTGCAGCGGCACCTTCGTCATGTCGCGGCCGGCCATGCGGATGGTGCCGCGGCGCTTGGACAGGAGCCCCATGATGGCGCGCAGCGTCGTCGTCTTGCCGGCGCCATTGCGGCCGACGAGGGTGATGGTCTCGCCCTCGAAGAGATCGAGCGACACGCCGTGCAGCACATGGCTCTCGCCGTACCAGGCGTCGAGATCGCGCACTTCCAGGAGCGGCTGGCGGGTGACCGGCGAGGCGGAGACGGCGGCGCTATTCATGCTCGGTCCCGAGATAGGCTTCGCGGACGCGCGGGTCGGCGCTGACCTCGGCATAGGTCCCTTGCGACAGGATTTCGCCGCGCGCGAGCACCGTGACGTGGTCGCAGAGGTCGGCGACGACGTTGAGGTTGTGCTCAACCATCAGCACCGTGCGCCCCTTGGCGATGCGCCGGATGAGGGCGGAGATGCGGCCGATGTCCTCGGCGCCCATGCCGGCCATCGGCTCGTCGAACAGCATCATCGGCGGGTCGAGGGCGAGCGTGGTGGCGATCTCCAGCGCGCGCTTGCGGCCATAGGAGAGCTCGACCGCCGGAAGGTCGGCGCTGTCGGCCAGGTTGACCGCTTCGAGCAGCTCCATCGCCCGCTCGTCGAGCCGGCGCAGCACGCGGTTGGAGCGCCAGAACTGGGTGGCGAGGCCCTCTGGCCGCTGCAGCGCGACGCGGACATTGTCGAGCACGGTGAGGTTCGGGAAGACCGCCGAGATCTGGAACGAGCGCACCAGCCCGAGCCGCGCCACCTCGGCGGGTGCGAGCCTCGTGATGTCGCGGCCGGCGAAAATGATGGTGCCCGACGTCGGCGCGAAGAACTTGGTGAGGAGGTTGAACACCGTCGTCTTGCCGGCGCCGTTCGGGCCGATCAGCGCGTGGATGGTGCCCTCGTGGATGTCGAGGTCGACGTCGCGCACGGCGTTGAAGCCGAAGAACTGCTTGGTCAGCCCGCGCGCCGACAGGATCGCCCCGCCGGACGGGGCGGGGCGGGAGACCGGGGCTGCAGCAGAGGTCATCGCGCGGCCGTCTATTTCGGGAAGCTCGCGGTGTCGCAGCCGGCCTTGTCCACCGGCAAATACGCCTCCGAACCCGGCACGACGGAGACCTGCTTGAAATAGTCCCAGGGCTTGGTCGAGTCCGCCGGCGCCTTCACCTGGAAGAGGTACATGTCGTAGACCATGCGGCCATTGGCCTGGACGGTGCCTTTCTTGGCAAAAACGTCCTCGACCGGCATCTCGTGCAGCTTGGCCGCGACCGGCTTGGTGGCGTCGGTCTTCGCCGCGTCCACCGCCTTCAGATACTGCAGCACCGCTGAGTACGTGCCGACCTGGATGGTGTTCGGCATGCGCTGGGTGCGCTTCATGAATTTTTCGGCGAAGGCGCGGTTCTCGTCGCTCTGGTCCCAGTACCAGCCCTCGGTGAGGTTGATGCCCTGCGCCGCCTCTAGCCCGAGGCCGTTCACCTCGGCGACGGTGAAGAGCAGCGCCGCCAGCTGCTGGCCGCCCTGCACGATGCCGAACTCGGCCGCCTGCTTGATGGCGTTGGCGGTGTCGAGCCCGGCATTGGCGAAGCCGATCACTTTCGCGCCGGAGCTCTGCGCCTGCAGCAGGAAGGAGGAGAAGTCGGTGGAGGAGAGGGGATGGCGCACCGAGCCGAGGATGGTGCCGCCATTCGCCTTGACGAAATCTCCGGTCTGCTGCTCCAGCGAATAGCCGAAAGCGTAGTCGGCGGTGAGGAAGAACCAGCTGTCGCCGCCGGCCTTGACCAGCGCGCCGCCCGTGCCGACGGCCAGCGCATGGGTGTCGTAGGCCCAGTGGAAACCGTAGGGGCTGCACTGCTTGCCGGTGAGCTCGGTCGTCGCCGCGCCGGTGACGATGTCGATCTTCTCCTTCTCCTTCGAAACGCCTTGCACGGCGAGGGCGACGGAGGAGGTGGTCAGCTCCATGATGGCGTCGACATTCTGCACGTCGTACCATTCGCGGGCGATGTTGGAAGCGATGTCGGCCTTGTTCTGGTGGTCGGCGTCGATGATCTCGATCGGCTTGCCGAGAACGGTGCCGCCGAAATCCTCGACCGCCATCTTCGCCGCCTCGACCGACCATTTGCCGCCGAAATCGGCGTAGACGCCCGACTGGTCGTTGAGGATGCCGATCTTCACGACGTCGTTCGAGACCGCTTGCGCCGAAGCGCCGACGGGGCCGAGAGCAAGCGCTGCGACGGTCGCGGCGAGCATGGCGGTGTGGTGGCGCATATCGATCCTCCCAGATCCCTCTGGCCGGCGTGAGGTTTTCCTCTTCCGCCTGGCCCGCATTCCCCCGGGATTTGGGCCGGTGCGGCAAAACCTGTCAAGGCGGGACGGCACGATAGGCCGTGGGATCATCCGAAAGGACTAGCCGCCCCCAAGCGGTGCCGGCATCCCTTCCGGCGCGGGGCGATGCGGCGGATGACGGCGGCTCCTGTGAGACCGGCGGAAACGCCCGTTCAACATCCAGCCGGAGCGCTTGTCGCACGGGGCGCCGGGCATTGGCGGGGGCGGTACCGCCTCGGTCCAGGCGATCGCCCGGCGCACCGCGATGTGCCGGTTGAGGTCGTAGCCGGGGCTTGCGGCGCGGGCGAGCCGGGCAAGGCGCGTCGCCTCGGCCGCCAGCCGCTGCCGCAGCGTTTCCCGCAACGCCGGCGGCAGCCGCGCGGCGTCCGGGCTGGCGGCGATGGCGTCGAGGTCCTCAGCTGCAAAGCCCAGCCGGGCGCAGAGGAACCGCAGCTCGAACCCTTTGGTCTCCGACTGGAGACGCGCCCGCAGCGCGACCCGGTGCGCCAGGACGGCCGCCCGGAGTGCCGCTTCCATCTTCTCGATCTCGTCCATGCTGTCCTCGCCGGTGGTGGTCGGACGAGCATGCACCGGTGGGGAGGGGTGGAGGAAAACTATCCTTGCATCTTATTGGGGCGTCGATCCTGAACGGCCGTATCATGGTAGTTAGGTGTGACCTGCAAAAATTGTAAAAGATATTATTCCTATATCGCCGGATTGGGTGCATGCTGCCTGGGATTCTCCAGGAGGTCCCATGTCGCACACCTTTCCCCGCCCGTCGGACGGCATCCGTCCGTCACGCCGCACCCCTCCGATATCGAACATTCGCCCCAAGGATGGCTGTCGTCCGTCCCCCGCGCCGTGCGGTCACGCCGTCTCGCCGGCGAGTGCTGGCGACGACGCCGTTGGCCGCCGCTGCGACCTCGCCCGGGCGGTCGCCGGGATGATGTTGCGGGTTCCCGCTGCGGCGCTCGCCGCGCCCGGCCGGTCGCAGCAGGAAATCTGCGCCGCGCGGCACGTCGGCATGTATCTCGCGCATGTCGTGTTCCAGCTGTCGCTTCGGGCCGTCGCCCGGGGGTTCGGGCGTCACCGCAGTTCGGTCGGCTATGCCGTGCGGCAGGTCGAGGCGCGGCGCGACGATGGCGGGTTCGATGCGCTTCTGACCCGGCACGAACGGCAAGCGGAAGCCCTGCGCGACCAGCTGGCGGGAGGCTTGCGTTGAGCCCGCGGCCGCCTGCCGCTCCCGGCTTCAACGCCGATGAATCGCCGCTCGCCCGGCTCGCCACCCGGCGCGGCAAGGACGGGGCCCCGTTTCTCGGCGCGGCGGAAGCGATGGCGGGGGAGCGGTTGCGGGTGGATTTTACCCGCGCCGGCCTGACCCCGAGCGTCACCCAGCGCTGGTCGCTGACGCCGCGCGCCTCCGGGACCGCAGGCGGCGCGGGCGATCTCTCCGACAGCGCGCTCGACGCCAAGGCGCGCGTCTTCCAAGCGCTCGATGCGGTTGGGCCGGAGCTTGCCGGCGTCGTCCTCGACGTCTGCTGTTTCCTGAAGGGCCTGGAACTGGTCGAGCGGGAACGGCAGTGGCCGGCGCGGTCCGCCAAGCTCCTCCTGAAGGCCGGGCTCGGCGCGCTGTCGCGGCATTACGGCTATGCCGCCGAGGCCGGAGGATCCGGCGAGGGCAAGATCAGGCGCTGGGGGTCGGCGGACTACCGCCCGACGGTCGGCGGCGGCTGAGGCCGGGCGGACTTCGCGTCGGCCGGTGTGCGGCTCAGGCCGGGCTCATCGCCTTCCGCGCGTCTTCCTTGATCCGGCCGACCATCGAGCGCAGGCCGTTGGAGCGCTGCGGCGTCAGATGTTCCTGCAGCCCGAGCTTGGCGAAGCGGGCCTCGGCGTCGATGGCGAGGATGTCGGGCGCGGTCTGGCCGGAGAACAGCGCCAGCGTGATGGCGACGAGGCCGCGCACGATATGCGCGTCGGACTCGCCCTTGAAGGTCAGCCGCGGCGGTGTCGTCGCCTCGGTCTCGCTGGTCAGCCAGACCTGGCTGACGCAGCCCGGCACCTTGCTCTGGTCGTTGCGGGTTGCCTCGGGCATGTCCGGCAGCTGGCGGCCGAGCTCGATGAGATAGCGGTAGCGGTCTTCCCAGTCGTCGAGAAGTTCGAAATCCGCCTCGATGTCGTCGATGCTGTTCATGCCGTGTCCGCCACTGAAGGTGCTCCGGCGGATATAGGCGGTTCCGCCCGGCTTGTCAGGGGTCAGACCCGCGGGGCCGGGGTCGGGATGGCCGGGATGACGGCGTGGTGCGGCCGGGCACCGATGGCGGGCGCGGGCGTCTCGGCGATCGCGGCGGCGGCATCGATGTCCGCCTCTGCCGTCATCCGCTTCGGCGGCATGTAGGGCAGCGGGCCTTTCGGCGCGGCAGCCTCGGCGGGGATCGCCGGCAGCGCGGCGCCGGGCACGGCGCCGGTGTTCACCGGATCGGTCGGCAAGGTGGCGGCGACCATCGGGGCGTCGCGCCCCTCGACCTTCTCCTGCACCAGGCTGTAGGCGAAAGCCGCACCGTCGGTGATCCGCTCGCCGGCGAAGACCGCCAGCTCCCTTCCGGTGTCGCAGGCCTGCGGTGCACGGTCGCAGAAGCCGGTGAGGTCGGCGATCGCCTGCTGGGCGCCGACGAAGGCGCCGAGCATCGAGATATTGGCTTCCTTCGGCGCGCCGCCGAACGGCATGAAGAAGGCGATCAGCCCGAGAAAGAACGCCGCCTTCAAGATGAACCGCATCGGTGTGCCCCTTTCCCCGAGCCGTCCGCCGGCGCCTTGCCGGGGATCGTCCGGCCCGCAAAAGCCGTCTGTCTGCCCTGTGAAACGGACCATGCCAGAGCCCACGCGAAAGCGGCGTTCAAAACGGTGGACGAATTTGATTCAAATGCGAGGGATTTCGAGGATCGCGGCAAAAGGGAAAGCTCGAAACGCATTTGAGTCAAAGGCTTGGCGTTTCGAAGGGCGTCTTTAGACCGCGTTAACCATGATTGCACTTGGCGCTTGATGGCCTTGTCGAGGGCCGCGCTGCGGGGTTTGGGCGGGCGGCAATCGGCAAGCGCTTATGCCTTCCTTAAACCGTTCGGGGCCATGATCGTTTCAACCGGGGAGGGCGCCTCGACTCACGTGGAGTCGGAAACCCGGCCCGGCATCGAAGCGGACGCGGGTTGTGAATGACTGGATTGAACGGGGCAGACAGCAGGGGGACGGCCAAGCGTGCCGGGTCTCTCGCAAAAGTTCTCCTCGGGCGTTTCGAGGGCCTCGTCGCGCCCGCCATCCTGGAGGCTGACGCGCGCCGCACGCAGGCCAAGGCCATCGGCGCGCTGGTCGCAGCCGGGCTCGCCGCCGCCTTGCTGTCGCCCTTTGCAAGTCTTGCCGAACTCGGCACCCGCGGCGTCGTGCTGCCGATCATCGTCGCCGGCCTTTGCCTTGCGCTCGCCGGGCTCCTTGCCTCGACAGGTCGCCTCGGTCTCGTCCTCTCCTGCGCCATCACGAGCCTTGCCGTGCTGCTCGGCCTTGTCGCCGGCCTCGGCGCGGGGCTTGCCTCGCCCCTGCTCTGGCTGCTGCTGCTGGCCCCGGTCGAGGCGCTGGTCGCCGGACGCCGCTCGCTGGCAGGCTTTGCCGGCGGCATGGCGTGCCTGACCCTTGGCGGTGTCGCGCTGGCCGAGTGGAGCGGCGCGATCGCCGGGGCGGGCTTTGCCGCCGAAGCCCCGCTCGCCGTCGTCCTCGGCCTCGCCTTCACCGGCCTGCAGACGCTCCGCCTCGCCAGGACCCGCAGCGCCGGCCAGAGGGTGCGCGCGCTGGAATCGGCCGAGACCGTGCTGATCGAGAACGCTCTGTCGGATGCGGTGCTTCGCTTTGCCGCCGACGGCCGTCTGGTCTCTGCCTCGAAGGCGGCGGAAAGCCTCTTCGGCGGCAGCCCGCTCGACGATGCCACGATCTTCCAGCAGCTGCACGTCACCGACCGCGTGCGCTACCTGAAGGCCTTCGGCGACATCAAGGCGGGTGCCGACACGGTCTGCACCGAGCTGCGGCTGCAGCGTGCGACCGGCGGCGGGTTTTCCGACATCGTCATGAAGCTGATCGCGCTGCGCGAGGCCGGTGCGCTGCAGGCGGTGCTGTGCCTGGCGCGCGACGTCACCGCCGACCGGCTGCGCACCGCCGAACTCAGCGACGCCCTGGCGCTGGCCAAGAAGAGCTCGGACGCCAAGAGCCAGTTCCTCGCCTCGGTCAGCCACGAGCTGCGCACGCCGCTCAACGCCATCATCGGCTTCTCCGACGTGCTCGACCAGGAGTTCTTTGGCAGCTTCGAAAACCCGCGGCAGAAGGAATATGTCGGTCTGATCCGCCAGTCTGGCGAGCACCTGCTCTCGGTGGTCAACAGCCTCCTCGACATCTCCAAGATCGAGGCCGGCCGTTACGAACTGCACCTCGAGCCTTTCGGCATCGAACCCGCGCTGAAGGCGGCTGTCGACCTGATGCGGCCGGAAGCCGAACGCAAGGGCCTGCGCTTCGACGTCAGGCTGGGATCGGGCGCGGCCGAGATGGTCGCCGATCCCCGTGCCTGCCACCAGATCCTCCTCAACCTCCTGTCGAACGCGGTGAAGTTTACCGACAGCGGCAGCATCGCGCTCGAGGCGGAGCGGCGCGACGGCGCGCTCCTCATCCGCGTCTCCGATACCGGCATCGGCATTGCCGACGCCGACATCCCGCGCCTCGGCCAGCCTTTCGTCCAGGCCTCCACCGGCCCGGCGCGGCGCTACCAGGGCACGGGTCTCGGCCTGTCGCTGGTGAAGGCGCTGAGCGAGCTGCACGGCGGGTCGATGGAGATCGCCAGTGCGCTCGGCCGCGGCACCACCGTCAGCGTCCGGATTCCGCTCGACTGTCCCGCCCGAATCGCAGAACTACAGACCTCCAACGACAAGATCGTAGCGCTCACCGATGCCCGCAAAAAAAGCCCAACCACCGCGCAGGACAACCGGCAGACGCGTCGTTCGGCCTAGCGTCTCGGCGCGGCTGATCGGCGGCTCGACCGCGCTCCTCGGCAAGATCGGTGCCCCGATCGCGGCCCGTCCCGTGCTGTCGGGCGGCATTGCCGGGGTCGTCGTGCTGTTCGCCTTCGTGGCCGGCAACGCGTTCTATTCGCAGCCGAGCCGCCACCCGCGGCCGATGATGGCGACGCGCGGCGGCCCGCTCGACATGGCGCCGCTGGTCACCAGCGATGCCGGTGTGGACGAGAGCCTGATGGCGGTGCCGCTGGTGCTGGAGGTGCAGAACCTCCTTGCGCGGACGGGGCACTATAGCGCCGCGCTCGACGGCAAGCCGGGCAAGGCGACCACCGCGGCGATCAAGGCCTTCCAGACGGAATACGCCTTGCGGGTCGACGGCGAGCCCTCGACGCAGCTCCTGCGGCAGATCGAGGCGCACATGCGGGTCGCCGACGCCGAGGCGCCGGCGGGCGCCGTGCCGGTCGCCCAGCCAGCGCCCGAGCGCTATGCCAGCAACACCGCCGCGACCGCGAACGACGGCGAGGCGCGCGATCCCGGCACCACCGGCTCGCTGCCGGAGCGCGAGCTGGTGCGTCGGATCCAGAGCGGCCTGACCCATGCCGACGTCGCCAAGCTCGATGCCGACGGCATTCTCGGCGAACGGACGCGTGAGGCAATCCGCACCTTCGAGGCGCTGGAGGGGCTCGAGGTCACCGGCCATCCCGACAAGCGCATCCTCGAGCGGCTGGTCTCCATTGGCGCGGTGCAGTAGAGCGGGATCCTGAGGCCGGCGACGCCGGCACCGCAGGAGTGACCGCATGCGCGTGACCAGCGACCTCTTCGTCTCGCAGCTGCTGCGGCGGGTGTTTGCCGATGGCGGCTTTGCCGCGGTCGAGCGCCGGGGCGCCGAGGCGGCCGGGGCGATCTACATCATCGCCCGGAACCGGGACGGCTCGATCCGCCTGTTCGGTCCGGCCGTCCAGACGATGTCTTCCGGCAGCGGCGACCGCAGCTTCATGACCGAGGCCGTGACCGACGACGCGGCGCTGACCCGCCGCTTCGAGCAGGAGGCGCGGTTCGATCCGGACTTCTGGGTGGTGGAGATCGAGACGGCAGCGCCCGAAACCTATCTCGAGATCATCGATCCCGACGCGGTGCAGGGATAGGGGCAGGGATAGGGGGAAGAGCCTGTGTCCAGGCAACGAAACTACTGATGGGCAGCCCATAGACACACGCGTTCGGCCCGTGAAACCTTCCCGCAAGCCTTCATGCGGAAACCGCGCCATGTTCAGCCTTCGGGATCGCAAATCACCACGAGAGGAAACGGCTAAGCTGACGGCGGTCTATGTGAACGGCCTGGCGATCGGATTGACCATCGTCGGCGGTATCGGCCCCATCATGAACATCGTGGTGCCCAACGCGTCTGCGCTGTCGACGGCCAGCATTTTGCTGCTGATGCCAGTCAGTTGCATGGGCGGTAGCGTGGCGCTACATCTGTGTGCCAGAGCCTATCTCAAGCGGGAGCTCAGCCGATGACGCTCGATATGGCGGTCGCTTTCATAGGGCCTTTGGCCGTTGTCGTGACGGGCCTTGCCGTTCTCTATTTCACCAGTAGCCCGCGCCTGAAATAAGCCGCCCGAGCGCCATGCGTCCGGAAGCACGCGCCAAGGACGCTCTAGTCTGTGGCTCAAGTGTCCTGCTGAAATCTCGATGAGACGTCGCGGCGAGCTCGGTCTTCGGCAGCAGCGCTTCCACAGTGTTTTCTCGCCTATCGAGAACCTTAGGCCCTTTTGCTGCCCTTGTCGGTCTCGCCGGGGCGGCTGGCGCGGCGGCCGAAGATCGGGCGGGGGGCCTGGCGCTCGAGCGGCTCGAGATCCTGGTATTGCGGCTCGAGGCTGGGGGCGGCGACGGTCTGGCGGCGCAGTGCAGCGCCGGTCAGAGAGGCGCAGTCCTCGACCTTCAGCGCGCGGTAATACTTGGTCATCCGGCCGAAAGCCTCGACGTCGAGACCGATGCGCGGCTTCATCATCATCAGGATGGTAAGCGCGTCGGCAGCCCCGGCGTTCATCGCCTTCAGCGCCACTGCGAGCCGGTCGCCGGTCTCGTCCTCGACGATCTTCCCCAGCATGTCCATCGGCAGCATCAGCTTGCGGCGGAGGCCAGTGTAGAAGCGGTCGGCGTCCTGCTGCACCGCGAGGGCGACGAGGTCCTCGAGCTTCGGGGCGGGATCGGCGGTCGGTCCGGCCTGGCGGCCGGCGAGCGCCAGGCGCCGCAGCGTCTCGCGCACCAGATCGGCGCGGGTGGCGGAGGGTGCGGGCGGCGTTGCGACCGGCGCGCTGCGGGCGCGCAGCAGCGGCGGGGCCGGCGTCGCCTCGACGGGCGGCGCGGGACGGGGGGAGGGTGCCGCGGATGGCGCGGCCGCTGCCGGGTGCACGGCAGCCGACGTTGCCACTGGGGCGGCAGCCGACGTTGCCACCGTGGCGGCTTTCGCGGCGACGGGCACCGGGGCGGCGGTTGTGGCGTTGGCTGCCGGCTCGTCGGCGACCGGCTCGGTCATGAAGGCGGGCGCTGCCGGGGCGATCGGATTGCGGCCCTCGACGATCTTCTGCATGCGGGTGTCGGAACTTGCCCTGAGGACGTCGAGGTCGGCGGGCTCCAGCACCGGGCTGGACATCAGGAAGGGGGCGGAAATCTCGATGGGTTCGGCGACGAGACGGGCGACGATCGCCCGGGGAACGCGGCTGCTGTTGGACAGCGCGGCGGCCACGGAGCGACGGGTCTCGGGGGTGATCTTCGTCCACAGCGGATCGACGAGACGGCCGAAATCACGCACCTGCGTGTCGTTCGGCAGGCGCAGCGAGCCGTAGGAAGCCACGGCCGCACCGACGATCGTGTCAAAGCCGTCCCGTCCGGCGGTCTTTTCAAGATTGCGGAAGATGCGCGGGCTCTCGTCCTTCATGGGACTCCGGTGGGCTGGTCAGAACGTCAGATGCAAACAATTAGCTAAGATGTCTTAGCAAGCTGTTAAGCATGATCGCTTTCCCGAGGGTTTCGGCGCGATGACGGGACACCGGAAGGTTGGGGAACCATCGCAATTGCCTGGAGCCATGTGGCCTGGGAACTGCGCAAACACCCGGCCGGCAGCGGGTTGTGCGGAGGCGACGTAGCGTTAGCTCCGCGAAAGGTAGGCTGCTCATAGTCTGCCGGAGGTCAGAGGCTGACGAGCATTCGTCAGGGGCAGGCAAGGGTTCGTGGCAATGGCAACCGTACTTCGCTTTCCGGAGCGCCCGCCGATGGCGACCCCGTCACGCCGAGCCGGCGCGACCGCCGAGGTGGTGATCCTGCCGTGCATCCGCCGCGAGCCGATGACCGGCGGCGCCAAGGCGGCGGGTGACCTGCTCGAGCAGCTTCAAGCCTGATCCTGTCGCCGCGGGCGACCCGCCCGGAGGCAGACATTCCAACCCATTATTCGTCGCTCGGTGGCGGCACGGGATCGCAGGTGAGCGAACGGACGAAGGCGTCCACTTCCGGCCGCTTGCTCTCCTCGTCGACCAGGATGCGCAGCGTCAGATAGCCCTCGTCGATGTCGACGCCGACGGGGATGGCGGTCTCGTCGCGCTCGTCGGAGGTTCCCGCCTCTGTCAGCTGCTCGGGCGTCGCCACCAGGAGATTGAACTGGCCCTCGACGGCCGAGCGATCGTTGATCGAGTAGAGATTGTCACCCGAACGCGAATAGATCGAGGCCGACCAAAAATCGATCCGGCCGTTCGCGAGGAGCCGGACCGGACCCTCGGCCAGAGAGAAGCGGCAGGCGGCGGTGACGAAGCTCGGGTCGATGAAGGCGAAGTCGTGCACGCCGGGCTTGTCGGTGGAGGCCGCTGCCTCGCCACTCAGCGAGTCGATGCGGGCCACGAGGTTGATCTCGGCAATCCGCGCCAGCCGGCCCCAGGCGTTGTTCTCGGCGAGCTCCGGGATGGCGAAGATCGCCGCGATGTGGACCGCCGCCGCCCCGATGAGGCCGGCTATAAGGGCGAAGAGCACTCTAACCATCGAGGCAGTCTCCGCGCACGAGGCTCGGCATGTCGAGCTGGCCAAGGCCGCTCGAGGAACTGGCGGGGGTGTCGTAGAGCGTCAGCGCCAGCACATAGGCGCCGCGCCCGGTGACGGCGAGCCAGTTGCCGGGTTGCGCGACCGGGGAGATCGCGATGCCGACGCTGTTGTCCTCCGCCCGCATCAGGCCGCGCGAGCTCAGCCAGCCCGGACGGTTCTCGCCCGCCGGCACCAGCTGCCCGGCCGGCGCGAAGGCGGCGAGCGTCCAGATGCGGGCGGGCGGCGTCTGGCCGGCCAGGACATAGCTGCATTCGCGCCTAAGCACCTCGCCGCCGCTGTCGCGCGTGGCGCGGAACAGGATGCCCTCGCCGATGCCGAGCGTCAGGTTGCCGATGCGGGCGAGGCGGGCCTTGGAATAGGGATCTGCATCGACCGAGCCGGCGAGCGGGTTGGCGCGCCACGGGCCGACCTCGACGGCGCCGAAATCGGCGGCTTCCCCCAGCGCCCAGTTGGCGCTCCAGGTGCCGAGGCCGAGGGCGATCGCGATCGACACGGCGAGAAGGATCAGGAAGCGCATACGGTCTCGTTCCAGGGCGGGCCGATGCGGCTCATTTCACTTCCCGCCGCCGCTGGCAAGCCCGAAGCCGCCAGCCGGAGCGCCGCGGCGCCGGCGGGGTGCGGCGCTTACTGCGGCGATGGCGCGGGACCGGCCGGGCGGTTGGCGGCGACCTTTTCCGGCCCGAGCGGCGGGGCCGTCTCGAACTGGCGTCCGAGGTCGAGCAGCAGCTTCTGCGCGGCATTGTTCAGCGATAGCGGGCGCACCGGCCGCGGGGCGGCATCGGGGACCGCGGCGACCTTTGCGGTGGACGGCGCCGGCAGCGGGTCGGCGATGTAGGGGATCGGCTTCAGCTCGATGCCCTGGTGCGCCGCCTCCATGAAGCGGTGCCAGGTCTGCACCGGCAGCGAGCCGCCGGTCAGCTTGTTGGTCGGGCGGAAACTGTCATTGCCGAACCAGACGGCGGCGGTGAAGTTGCCGGTGTAGCCGACGAACCAGGCGTCACGGTAGCCTTGCGTAGTGCCGGTCTTGCCGGCGGCGCGCGTCATGGTCAGCTGCGCCTTGCGGGCGGTGCCCTTGATCGGCACCTGCACCAGCATCTCGTTCATCGACTTGGCCGCCTGCTCGGACAGGACGCGGTGGCGGGGGGGCATGTCGCGGTTCGCATCCCACAGGATGTCGCCGCTGCCATCGGCGAGCGACAGGATGGCATGGCGGTGCGAATCCATGCCGCCGGCGGGGAAGACGGCATAGCCGGTCGCCTGGTCGAGAACGGTGACCTCGGAGGTGCCGAGCGCCATGGTCTTGTCGCCGCGCAAGGGGCTCTCGACGCCCATCGCCTTGGCCAGGGCGGTAACCTTGGCCATGCCGATCTTCTGGCTGAGCCGGACCGGCACGGTGTTGATCGAGCGGGCGATCGCATCCTCCAGCGTCACCCGGCCGGCAAACGAGCGGCCGTAGTTCTGCGGCGACCAGTTGCCGACGGTGATCGGGCCGTCCGAGATGACGTCCAGCGGCTTATAGCCGTTCTCCATCGCCGCGGCGTAGACGTAGCCCTTGAACGAGGAGCCGGGCTGGCGGAGTGCCTTGGTGGCGCGGTTGAACTGCGACAGGCCGTAATCGCGACCACCGACCATGGCGCGCACGCCGCCCTCGTCGTCGAGCACCACCATCGCCGCCTCGTCGACGCCATAAGGCTTGCCGAACTGCTGCAGGTGGTACTCGACGGACTCGTCGGCGAGCTGCTGCAGGCCGGCGTCGAACGAGGTGCGGGCGACGAAGTTGCGGTGCGGGATCTTCTCGGCGATGCGCTGCACCTCGGCAAAGGCGAAGTCGAGGAAATAGTCGGGCGAGGTGATGGCCGAGCGGTCGACGGCGGTGGCCGGCTGGCGGCGGGCGGCGACGACCTGGCCCTCGGTCATGAAGCCGGCCTGCACCATGTTGGACAGGACTTCGTTGGCGCGGGCGCGGGCCGCCGGGAGATTGATGTGGGGGGCATATTTTGCCGGGGCCTTGAACAGTCCGGCGAGCATCGCCGCCTCGGCAAGGCTGACCTCGCGGATGTTTTTCGCAAAATAGAACTCGGCCGCCCCCGCCGCGCCAAAGCTGCCGCCGCCCATATAGGCGCGGTCGAGATACATGCCGAGGATTTCGCGCTTGGTGAGATTGGATTCCAGCCAGAGCGACAGGAAGGCCTCGTTGATCTTGCGGTCGATGGTGCGCTCGTTCGACAGGAACAGGTTTTTCGCGAGCTGCTGGGTCAGCGTCGAGCCGCCCTGGACAACGCCGCCGGCCCGGGCATTCTCGCTCAGCGCCCGCGCGAGGCCGAAGAAGTCGATGCCCCAATGGTCGAAAAAGCGCCGGTCCTCGGTGGCCAGCACCGCCTTGACGAACTGGTCGGGCATCTCGTCGATCGGGATGGCGTCCGAGCGCAGCACGCCGCGCCGGCCGATCTCATTGCCGTGCCGGTCGAGGAACAACACGGAATAGTCGGTTTCGAGCGGCAAGCCGTCGACCGTGAGCTTCATCGCCGGCTGGGCGAGGACGAGCATCAGCACCATGCCGGCAAGGCCGAGAGTCAGCCCCTCGCAGGACAGCTCGACGAGAAAGCGCTTGAAGCCGGTGGCGCGAAACCGCCGGGAGAAGATGGTAATGCTTTCCCAGATCGCGGAAAAGGCGTGGAAAAACCGCCACAGGCTGGAATCGATCCACGCGTCGAGCTCGATCAGCCGCGACGGGTTCCAGCGTTTCGGGGTCTTGGGTGACGATGATGGCACGTTCGACCTGTTCTCCAGCGGCCGGAGCCGTCTTTCGGAAGGCTCTAGCACCGCAGTCCCTTCGATGAGATTAAGTGGCCGGATTATGCGGCGACAACAAGAAGACCTTGAGCTTATGAACGAAATTCCCCATGCGTGATTTCGGCAACAAACCGTTCTGGAAGGATACCACCCTCGAGGCCTTGACCCCACAGGAATGGGAGAGCCTCTGCGACGGCTGCGGGCGCTGCTGCCTCAACAAGCTGGAGGACTGGGACACCGGCGAGATCGCCTGGACCAATGTCGCCTGCACGCTGCTCGACGGCCACAGCTGTCGCTGTTCGGACTACGAGAACCGCCGCGCCACCGTGCCCGACTGCATCGGCCTCGACGTCGAGGCGGTCAGGAAGATCGCCTGGCTACCGCCGACCTGCGCCTACCGCCTCGTGCGCGAGGGCCGCGACCTCTACTGGTGGCACCACCTCGTCTCCGGCGATCCGGAGACGGTGCACCATGCCGGCATCTCCGTCCGCGACAGGACGATCTCCGAGGACGGGATGGAGATGGAGGATTTCGAGGAGCATCTGGCGGACTGGCCGGGGGACGATCCGGGGGAGGGGCGGCGGTAGAAGCTTCCGCCAACAGGCCGCTGCGCTGCCCGTATCGATGGCGTAAGAAAAAGATCCTCTATAAGAAAATATGCCTTGACAGCGTGACGGTGGTCGGGTAGCTTTCGGGTACAGTCGGAAAAGTGTGGCGGCGGGCTTTTGGTCCGGCCGCCTTTTTCATGTCCGGAGGGTGCGGGAATGGCGGAGATGGCGGGTTCGTCCTTGTCGGAGCGGTTGCTGGCGGTGCTGACGGGCGAGATGGCGGCGCTGGAGGCGGAGTGTGCGTGCGGGGACGGGCCGCCCGGCGGCGCCAAGGGGCGGATCGAGGCGGTCGGGCAGATGACGCGGACGCTGGAGAAGCTGCTGGAGCTGAAGCGCCTGGAGGTGTTGGAGGCGCGCGGCGGCGAGGACGGAGACGGCGAGACCGCACGGCTGCGGGCCGAAATGCTGCGCCGGCTTCAGTCGCTGGACGCGCGGCGGCGGGGCGGGCCGATGCTGTTCGACGGCGAGGGGCGGTTCGCGGGGGAGGATCTCGGTCAGTCCGCTGGGGCCGCAGCCCGGGAAACGGCCTGACGGGCCGGGTGGAAGGCACCGCGATGACGCTGGATGACGAGGCGTTCTGGGCGGCCGTCGGGGCGGCGATGGCGGACTGCCCGCCGGCGGTCCTTGCGGCGGCGATGCCGGGATGGGCGAGCCTTGCCCGGCCGGAGCAATTGCCGCCGGCGGGTGAATGGCGGCAATGGCTGCTGATCGGCGGGCGTGGCTCGGGCAAGACGCGGGCGGGAGCGGAATGGGTGCGGGCGCTGGTCGAGGGGCATGCCGGTGCAAAGCCTTACGGCCGGATCGCTCTGGTGGCGGAGACGCTGGGCGATGCCCGCGAGGTGATGATCGAGGGCGAGAGCGGGCTTCGGGCGAATGTCGGCGGTGTCCGCCCGGTCTATGAATCGACGCGGCGGCGGCTGGTGTTCGGCAATGGCGCGGTGGCGCAGGTGTTCTCCTCGGAGGATCCCGAGGCGCTGCGCGGCTACCAGTTCGATGCGGCCTGGGGCGACGAGCTGGCGAAATGGAAACATCCCGAGGCCTGTTTCGACAATCTGCAGATGGGCTTGCGGCTCGGCGACCAGGCGCGGGCGCTGTTCACGACGACGCCGCGGCCGGTGCCGCTGTTGAAGCGGTTGCTGGTCGAGGCCGGGGTGCTGGGGGGCGGGATTGGTGGGGGGTTGGTCGGAGTATCGTGTGAGGCACCCCCCTCTGGCCATCCTGTATCCGGCTTGCCGGCCATCTTCCCCTCAAGGGGGGAGATCGGAGCGGTGGGGGCGCGGCCTATCCTGCTGAAGTCGATGACAGTCGCGACGCGGATGCGGACGGCGGAGAATGCGGGGAACCTCGGGGCCGGTTTCGTCGAGGCGATGGCGGCCCGCTACGGCGGCTCGCGGCTGGCGCGGCAGGAGCTGGAGGGCGAGTGCATCGCGGCCCGCGAGGACGCGCTGTTCGACCGCGCGGCGATCGACCGGCTGCGGGTACGGGCGGCTCCGCCGCTGCAGCGCATCGTCGTCGGCGTCGACCCGCCGGCGACGGCGTCGAAGAACTCGGACGCCTGCGGCATCGTCGCCGCCGGCCGGGCGGCGGACGGGACGATCTACGTGCTCGCCGATGCCAGCCGGCAAGGCGCCAAGCCGCATGAATGGGCGGCGGCGGCGGTGGCGCTCTACGAGCGGCTGGAGGCCGACCGGATCGTCGCCGAGGTGAACCAGGGCGGCGACATGGTGGAGGCGGTGATCCGCGCCGTCTCGCCGGCAGTGCCGGTGCGCAGCGTCCGGGCGACGCGCGGCAAATGGGTGCGGGCCGAGCCGGTGGCCGCCCTCTACGAGCAAGGCCGCGTCCGGCACGCCGGGAGCTTCGCGGCGCTGGAAGACGAGATGTGCGATTTCGGGCCGGACGGGCTGTCGAACGGGCGCTCGCCCGACCGGCTGGACGCGCTGGTCTGGGCGGTGACGGCGCTGCTCGCGCCGGTCGCCGAGCCGCGGGTGCGCGGGCTCTAGCAACAGGTGCCGCGGGTGCGCGGGCTGCAGCAACAAGTGCCGCGGGTGCGCGGGCTTTAGGTAAGCGCTGCGGCGCCTTCGACAATTCCGACATCACGGGGAGACCGACATGGGACTGCGATCGACGCTCGCGGGGATGATGACGCGCGCCTTGACGAACCCGCCGGCGGCCCTTTCGCGGCCGGCCGAGGGCAAGAGCATCGGCGGCGGCACGCTGGTGTTCACCGACGCCTCCGACGGGGCTTTCGGGGAGCAGAGCTACCAGGGCCTGGCGAAGGCCGGCTTCATGCAGAACCCGGTGGTCTACCGCTCGATCCGGCTGATCGCCGAGAACGCCGCGGCGATCCCGCTGCTGCTTTACGACGGAACCCGGGAGATCGAGGCGCATCCGCTGCTGGCGCTGCTGCGGCGGCCGAACGGGATGCAGGACGGGACCGGGCTGATCGAGACGCTGTGCGGGCATCTTCTGCTCGCCGGCGACGGTTTTCTCGAAGTGTCCGTGGTCGACCGGCCGCGCGCCCTCTTTGCGCTGAGACCCGACCGGGTGCGGGTGGTGGAGGGGAGCGACGGCTGGCCGGAGGCCTACGAGTACCGCATCGGCAGCTATGTCCGGCGGATCGCGGCCGAGGGCGGGTCGGCGAGCATCGGCCTCGACCCGCAGGTGCCGGACAGCGGCGGGGCGGACGGCGGCGGAGCGGAAAACGGCGGGAGGGAGCGGCCGGGGCGGGTGCTGCACCTGAAGCTCTTCCACCCGCTGGCGGATGCCAACGGCTTTGCGCCGCTGTCGGCGGCCCGCAGCGCGCTCGACCTGCACAATGCGGCGGCCCGCTGGAACAAGGCGCTGCTCGACAATTCCGCGCGGCCCTCCGGTGCGCTGGTCTACCAGCCGGGCGAGGCCGGCAACCTTTCGCCGGACCAGTTCGACCGGCTGAAGGCCGAACTCGAGGGCGGCTATACCGGGGCGGCGCGGGCCGGGCGGCCGATGCTGCTGGAAGGCGGGCTCGACTGGAAGGCGATGGGCCTGTCGCCGAAGGACATGGACTTCATCGAGGCGAAGAACCAGGCGGCGCGCGAGATCGCGCTGGCCTTCGGCGTGCCGCCGATGCTGCTCGGGATCCCCGGAGACAACACCTATTCGAACTATGCCGAGGCCAACCGCGCCTTCTTCCGGCTGACGGTGCTGCCGCTGCTGGCGCGGCTCGCCGGCGCGATCGGCGACTGGCTGGGCGGGCATTTCGGTGAGCCGGAACTGCGCCTCGCCTTCGACGCCGACCGCATCGAGGGCCTTAGCGCCGAGCGCGAGGCACGCTGGGCGCGGGTGAGCGCTGCGGACTTCCTCAGCGACGACGAGAAGCGTGCGGCCGTCGGCTACGGGCCGCGGTGACGGGTGGCATTGGGCAGACGAGCAAAGGGGAGACCGGCCATGACGGTAGAACCGATCACCGCGGCGGCGGTGTGGGTGGCAAAGCTTGCGGGGGCGGCGGCGGGGTCGGCGATCTCGGTCGCCTACCTCCTGCCGCACGGGCGGCGCGAGGCGGGGGCGCGCTTCATGATCGGCGTCGTCACCGGCCTCGTCTTCGGCGCGCCGGCGGGCCTTGCGCTCGCCGCCTGGCTCGGCCTCGACGAGGCGCTGTCGGCGGGCGAGCGGATCATGATGGGCTCGGCGGCGGCAAGCCTCTGCGCCTGGTGGGCGCTGGGGATCCTCGCGCGCCTCGCGGCGCAGATGATGCCCGGCAAGGGCGGGGCCGCCGCCGGCGGGGAGGGCTGAGCATGGCAAGCCCCGCGGGACCGCGACAGGGCGAACCGGAGACGCGCGCCGCCCGGCCGCCGGAGACGGCGGCGGCACGGCCCGGCACGGCGACAGCGAGCCTTGCCGCCGGCCGACCGGCGCCGCTGCAGACGAAGCTTGCCGCCGGCCGGCCGGCGCCGCTGCAGACGAAGGCGGCCGCGCTGGTGGCGGGGCAGACCAAGGCCGTCGGCGCGCCGGGCGTCGGCCTTCGCACAAACGGTGGGATGGGCCGGGCCTTCGGCGGGCGGCCGAGCGGCGCGATGGCGTCGGTGCCTGCGGTGGCGCGGGACGACAGCGCGGCGGCGGCGGCCGGGACCGTGCGGGGCTATGCCGCGCTGTTCCACCAGGTGGACCTCGCCGGCGACCGCATCCTGCCGGGGGCGTTCGCCGCCTCGCTGGCGCGGCGCGGCGCGGCCGGCATCCGGATGCTCTGGCAGCATGAGCCGGGGCGGCCGATCGGGGTCTGGACCCGCGTCGCCGAGGATGCGCGGGGGCTGCTGGTCGAGGGCCGGCTGGCGATGGAGACGCGCGGCGGGCGCGAGGCTTTCCAGCTGATCGCGGCCGGGGCGGTGGACGGGCTGTCGATCGGCTTCCGGACGACGCGGGCGGCGCGGGAGACGGCGCCGGGTGGCGCCAGGCGGCGGCTGGTGGAGATCGACCTCTGGGAGATCTCGGTCGTCACCTTTCCGATGCAGCAAGGCGCCCGGGTGCGGGCGGTCGGCAACGGGGCCGCGCCTCTGGCTCCCCTGGCGCTGCGGCTGCGCGACGGCGCGCAAAAGATCGCGGTCGGGCCCTGAGACCCGCTCCGCCGAAAGACACGTTTTCAACCCAAGGAGGAGAAGACATGCCGCAGACCATGAGCGCACCGGAGATCAAGGCTCAGACGGAGATGGGGCCCGCGACAGGGGAGGTCGGCCAGGCCTTCGATCAGTTCATGCAGGCGTTCGAAGGATTTCGCGAGGCGAACGACGGACGCCTGTCGGAGATCGAGCGGCGGATGACGGCGGACGTCGTCAGCGAGGAGAAGGTCGACCGCATCGGCCGGGCGCTCGACGAGCAGGAGCGGCGGCTGGAGCGGCTGGTGCTGAAGCAGATGCGGCCGGCCCTCGGCGGCGGCGGCGGCGAGGGGCACGAGGCGCGGCCGAGCGAGCACAAGACGGCGTTCGAGGCCTATATCCGCGGCGGCGACGAGCGGCAGGTGCGGCGCCTCGAGGAGAAGGCGATGTCGGGCGTCACCGGCGCCGATGGCGGCTTTCTGGTGCCGGCGGAGACGGAGACCGAGATCGGCCGGCGGCTGGCGGCGATCTCGCCGATCCGCGCCATCGCGAGCGTCCGCACCGTGTCGTCCTCGGTGCTGAAGAAGCCGTTCGCGGTGTCCGGCGCCCAGACCGGCTGGGTGGCCGAGACCGACATTCGCCCGGGCACCGCGGCGCCGACACTGGCCGAACTGAGCTTCCCGACGATGGAGCTCTACGCCATGCCGGCGGCGACCAACGCGCTGCTCGACGACAGCGCCGTCGACATCGACCGCTGGATCGGCGAGGAGGTCGAGCAGGCGTTTGCCGCGCAGGAGTCCTCGGCCTTCGTCACCGGCAACGGGGTCGCCCGGCCGAAAGGCTTCATGACCTACGACACGGTGGCGGAGAACGCCTGGGTCTGGGGCAAGGTCGGCGCCATCTCGACCGGCCAGGCGGGCGGCTTCCTGCCGGGGCTCGGCGCCGATGCGCTGATCGACCTCGTCTACGCCGTGAAGGCCGGCTACCGCCAGAACGGCAGTTTCGTGATGAACCGGCGCACGCAGAGTGCGGTGCGAAAGCTGAAGGACGCCGACGGCAACTATCTCTGGCTACCGCCGGCCGGTGCCGGCGCCAAGGCGACGCTGATGGGCTTTCCGATGGTCGAGGCCGAGGACATGCCGGACATCGCGGCGGGCTCCAAGGCGATCGCCTTCGGCGACTTCCAGCGCTTCTACCTTATCGTCGACCGCCAGGGCGTGCGGGTGCTGCGCGACCCCTATTCGGCCAAGCCCTACGTCCTCTTCTACACCACCAAGCGGGTTGGCGGCGGGGTGCAGGATTTCGACGCGGTGAAGCTGCTGGCCTTCGCCGCATAGCCGGAAGCGGCGCCGGCGACAGGTGCCGGCGGCGCCCCGGGCGACCGGGAACAGACGACAGGAACAGACGACAGGAACAGACGACAGGAAAGGCCGGGCGGAAACGTCCGGCCTTTCGCATTTCGACACCATTCGAATTTCAGGAAGGATGCAGGTGATGACGTTGATCGACCTCGGGGGCGTGCTGGCGGAGCCGGTGAGCATCGCCGATCTGAAGACCTTCTGCCGCATCGAGCGGGACGACGAGGACGGGCTGATCGCCGCCCTGGCGAAGGCCGCGCGCGAGACCATCGAGGCGGAGACGCGGCTGGTGCTGGTGCGGCGGCCGTTCCGGCTCGCCGTCGATCCCGTGCCGCGCGACGGCTGGATCGAGGTGGAGCGGCATCCGCTGCACGAGGTGTCGGCGATCGTCGCCTATGACGCTTCGGGCGTTGCCACGGCTTTCGGGCCGGAGGAGGCGGTGATCGAGCGGGCGCTGGGCGTCGAGGCGGTGCGGGTGTCGCGCCGCGTCGTGGCGGCCGCCGCGAACGGGGTGGAGATCGAGATCGAGGCCGGTTTCGCGCCGGGCGAGGTGCCGGAGAACCTGCAGCTGGCGATCCGGCGGATCGTCGCGGTCTCCTACGAGCTGCGGGCGGCTGTGCCGGTGGCGATGCAGCCGGGGCTGGTGCCGCCCTCGGCCCGCGCACTGCTGCAGCCGTTCCGGCAGGTGCGGCTCTGATGGCGCTGAGCTTCATCGATCCCGGCCTCCTGCGCCGGCGCGCCGTGTTGCAGGCGGCAGAGCTCGTGCCGGACGACAGCGGTGGCGCGGTGGCCGCCTGGCACGAGGTGGCGGAGGTCTCGGTGCATGTCGAGCCGATCTCTGCCGATCGCCAGCAGCGCTTCGGACAGAACGATGTCGCGGTGACGCACCGGGTGACCTGCCGGGCGCGGGGCGACGTGGAGCGGGGGATGGCGTTTGCGATCGGGCCGCGGCAGCTGGTGGTCGAGGATGTCCGCGATCCCGACGAGAGCGGGCGCTATCTCGTCTGTCGCTGCCGGGAGGAAACGTGAGGGTCGTCGTGCGGGTGCGGCTGCCCGAGCCACGGCTGCGGGCGGCGATGCGGCGGGCCGCGGCGCGGGCATCCGTCGGCGCCGGCATCGACGGTGGGGGCGGTGCTGGCATGGGCGGCGGCGGGGGGATCGGCCGGTTGCCGGGAACCTCGATGCTGCCGGCGCTGCTGCACCCTGTCGCCCGCGGCGGGGCTGAAGCGGCGGCCGAGACTGCCTCCGGAAAGATTGACGAAAATTAACGCTCGGGCGCATCGACTTTCGAGAGGCCTCACAGCATATTTTGATGCAACACGATGGGTGATGCCGGAGGTTTCTGACCATGATGCAGGCGAGCGCCGAGTTGCAGACGACCATTTTCCAGACCCTGACCGGTGATCCGGCGCTGACCGCGCTGCTCGGCGGGCCAAAAGTCTTCGATCATATTCCGGAAAAGGCGCGGTTTCCGTACCTGACCTTCGGCCGCACGACCGTGGTCGACTGGTCGACCGGCACGGAGGACGGCGCCGAACACCTGCTGACGCTGCATGTCTGGGGCAAGGGCGGCGGCAAGGCCGAGACCTACGAGATCATGAACCAGGTCACCAACAGGCTGCACGATGCGCACCTGCCGGTTTCCGGCCACACGCTGGTGAACCTGCAGCTGCAGTTCGCCGAGGCGCGGCAGGAGCCGGAGTCGACGACCTATCACGGGATCCTGCGGTTCCGGGCGGTGACCGAGCCGGTGGCGTAAGCAGAAACCGACTAGGCCGATCGGCCGCGGCCGAAATTCCAGCACAGACGACAGACAACAGCATCGACGACAGACATTAGCTCCGACAATAGACATTAGCACTGACAACAGGCGGTCCCCCGGGGCCGCCTTTTTCTTTGGGAGAAGCTGAGATGGCGGCGCAGAGGGGCAAGGATCTTTTGCTGAGGCTCGACGCGGCGGGCAGCGGCACGTTCGAGACGGTGGCGGGGCTGCGGACACGGCGGATCGCTTTCAACACCGAGACGGTGGACGTGACCGATGCCGAGAGCGCCGGGCGATGGCGCGAACTGCTCGGCGGCGCCGGTGTGCAGCGCGCGGCACTGTCGGGGGCCGGGATCTTCAAGGACGCGGCGTCCGACGCGGCGGTGCGGCAGATCTTCTTCGAGGCGCGGATCGCGGCCTTCCAGGCGGTGATCCCGGATTTCGGCCGGATCACCGGGCCGTTCCAGCTGACCGCACTCGAATATGCCGGCGAGCACAATGGCGAGGTCAGCTTCGAGGTGACGCTGGAATCGGCGGGCGCGCTCGCCTTCGTGGCGCTGTGATGGCGAACCGGCGGCGCGGCGAGGTGGGCGCCCTGATCGACGGGCGCGAGCGCGTGCTCTGCCTGACGCTCGGGGCGCTGGCCGAACTCGAGGATGCGTTCGCGGTGGAGGATGTCGCGGCGCTGGTGCAGCGCTTCGGCTCTGGCCGGCTCGCGGCGCGAGACCTGATCCTGATCATCGCGGCGGGCCTGCGCGGCGGCGGCGAGAGCGCGAGCGCGGCGGAGGTGGCGGCGATGCGGATCGAGGGCGGCACGGCCGGTGCCGCGAGGGTGGTGGCCGATCTTCTCGGCGCGGCCTTCGGCGACGGCGGCGCGCCGGCGCTTCCATGAAAATAGCGCCGGATGAGGATGGCGGGGCGTTTCCCTGGGACGCGGTGATCGCGGTCGGGCTCGGCGTGCTGCGGCTGGCGCCCTCCGACTTCTGGCGGATGACGCCGCGCGAGTTCGCCTGGGCGATCGCGCCCTTCCTGCCGGCGCGACCCGTGCCGATCGGGCGGGCCGGGCTGGCGTCGCTGATGCAACAATTTCCCGATGAGGCGAGGTGAGCCATGGCCGACGAGACGCTGACGGTGGCGGTCGAGGCGGACACCACCGCGTTCGACAAGGCGCTGGGGGACCTGTCGGGCAAGGCGAACGCCTTCGGGGCGGCGCTGACCTCGGCGCTGCGCGGGGCAACGACCGGCGGCAAGTCGCTGGACGGGGTGCTGCAGCAGCTGGCGACGCGGCTCTCCTCGATCGCGCTCGGCGCGGCGCTGAAGCCGCTGGAGAACGCGCTCGGCGGCGTCGCCGGGCAGATCTTCGGCGGGCTCGGCAGCTTGTTCGGCGGCGGCGGGGCGGGCGCCACGGTGACGCCGTTCGCCAAGGGAGGCGTCGTCGCGTCCCCCAGCTATTTTCCGAGCGGCGGGCAGATCGGGCTGATGGGCGAGGCGGGGGCCGAGGCGATCCTGCCGCTGAAGCGCGGCGCCGACGGCTCGCTCGGCGTCGCCGCGGGCGGGGGAGGTGCGAAGGCGGCGCCGACGATCGTCTTCAACGTGACGGCAAGCGATGCGGCGAGCTTCCGCCGCTCCGAGGCGCAGATCCAGGCGATGCTCGCACGGGCGACGCAGCGCGGACGGCGGGGGCTTTGAGATGGAATCCTTCAGCGAAGAACGCTTTCCCCTGCGCATCGCCTTCGGCACGTCGGGCGGGCCGGAGCGGCGGACCGACGTCGTCCGGCTGTCGACGGGCTTCGAGACGCGCAACCAGCGGCACCGGCACGCCTTTCGCCGCTACGACGCGGGATCGGGCGTCAGGAGCCTTGCCGACCTTTCGGCCGTGCTCGGCTTCTTCGAGGCGCGGCGGGGCAAGCTCGTCGGCTTCCGGTTCCGCGATCCGCTGGACCATGGGTCCGCCACCTACGGCCACGCGCCGACGGCGTTCGACCAGGCGATCGGGACGGGCGACGGGACGGTCAGCAGCTTCGCGCTCTGCAAGCGCTACGGCACGGGGGCCGACGCCTATGTCCGGCCGGTCACGAAGCCGGTGGCGGGGAGCGTCGTGGTGGCGGTGAACGGGGCGGTGACGGCGGCCTTCACGGTCGATGCCGCGACCGGGATCGTCCAGCTGGCGACGGCGCCGGCGGCGGGGACCGTGGTGACGGCGGGGTTCGCCTTCGACGTGCCGGTGCGCTTCGACCTCGACCAGCTGGTGGTGAACCTTGCGGCCTTCGAGGCCGGCGACATCCCGACGATTCCCCTGGTGGAGATCC
The DNA here is from genome assembly GCF_055730125.2 of Mesocryomonas fontinalis. Lineage (NCBI taxonomy): Bacteria > Pseudomonadati > Pseudomonadota > Alphaproteobacteria > Hyphomicrobiales > Aurantimonadaceae > Mesocryomonas > Mesocryomonas fontinalis. The sequence goes on from NZ_JBUZWG020000001.1 coordinate 732,953, forward strand.
GGCCATGAGAGACGTGCCCGAGGCGCTGAAGGCGCATCTGACGGGACAAGCGACGACCACGGCGCAGTGCTGGCGGCTGACCCGGACGGACGGGGTGGTGCTCGGCTTCACCGACCACGACGAGACGATCCGCTTCGATGGAACGGATTTTCAGGCGGCCACGGGTTTGACGGCGAGCGAGGCGGAGACCGCGCTCGGCCTGTCGGCCGGAACGCAGGAGGTGGAGGGGGCGCTGTCCTCGCTGGCGATCCGCGAGGCGGACATTCTGGACGGGCGCTATGACGGGGCGGGGGTCGAGGTGTTCCTCGTCAACTGGCAGGCGCCGGAGCAAATGCTGCGGATCGATGCGTGGATGCTGGGCGAGGTGAAGCGCGGCGGGCAGGCGTTCACGGCCGAGCTGCGCGGCATCGCCAGCCGGCTCGACCGCCAGCGCGGCCGGCTCTACCGGCGCCGCTGCGACGCGGTGCTGGGCGATACGCGCTGCCGGGTCGACCTGTCGGCCGCGGGCCGGTCGGTCGACACGGTGCTCTTCGCCCTGTCCGGCGGGGCGCTGGTCGTGCCCGGCATCGACGGCGATCTTGAGCGTTTCGGGCAAGGGCATCTCCTCTGGCTCGGCGGGGCGGCGGCGGGGCTGAAGGCGGAGGTCTCGGCGGCGCAGCGGGGGCTGGACGGGAGGGTGCGGCTGTCGCTGGTGGGCGGGACGTCGGCGGGCATCGTCGCCGGTGATCCGCTGCGGCTGTTTGCCGGCTGCGACAAGAGTTTCGCCACCTGCAAGGCGCGCTTCAGCAATGCGCTGAATTTTCGCGGTTTTCCGCACCTGCCGGGCAATGACGCGGCGATGAACTACGCCCGCTCGGACGGCCGGCACGATGGCGGACCGGTGGTGCCATGAGCGGCGGGGAGGCGGATGGCGTTCTGCCGGAAACCGCTGCGGTGCGGGGCGGCGGGAGCGACCACGGCGACGCGGTGCGGGAGCGGGTGCTGGCGGCGGCGCGCGGCTTCATCGGGACGCCCTATCGGCATCAGGGCAGCCGCAAGGGCATCGGCTGCGACTGCCTCGGCCTGATCAGGGGAATCTGGCGCGAGCTCTACGGGGAAGAGCCGGAGGATCCGGGGCCGTATACGCCCGACTGGGCCGAGCGCTCGCCCGGCGAGCCGCTGATCGAGGCGGCGGGGCGGCATCTGCGGCCGATCGCGGTCGGCGACGCGCTGCCGGGGGATGTCGTGCTGTTCCGCTGGCGGACCGGGATGACGGCCAAGCACTGCGGTGTCCTCGACATCGGCGATGCTGGGGAAGCCCGGGATGTCGGCGGTGTGGGGCAGGGACGGCCCGGCGGCGGCTCGCGTCTCCTCCACGCCTACGAGGGCACGGCGGTGGTGTCATCGCCGATGCCGATGGCCTGGGTCCGCAGGATCGCGGCCGCTTTCAGATTTCCGGAGTAGGCCATGGCGACGATCCTTCTGCAGGCTGTGGGCGGCGCCGTCGGCGGGCTGATCGGCGGGCCTTTCGGCGCGGTTCTCGGCCGGGCGGTCGGCGGGCTCGGCGGATACGCACTCGACAGCGCGCTGTTCGGCACGACGCGGCGGAGCGAAGGCGCAAGGCTCGGCGCCAGCCGCATCATGGAAGCCGACGAGGGGGCGGGCGTGCCGCGGCTCTACGGCACGGCGCGGATCGCGGGCCAGGTGATCTGGGCGACGCGCTTCGAGGAGACCAGCCAGACCGAGCGGCAAGGCGGCAAGGGCGGCGGGCAGACCAGCGAGACGACGACCTACAGCTATGCCGGCAACTTCGCGGTCGGGCTCTCCGAGGGGCCGATCGCCGGCATCAGGCGGGTCTGGGCGGATGGCGAGGAGCTGGACCTCACCGGCGTTACGCTGCGGGTCTACCGCGGCGGCGAGGACCAGATGCCGGATCCGCTGATCGAGGCGAAGCAAGGCATGGGCAACGCGCCGGCCTATCGCGGCCTCGCCTATGCCGTGTTCGAGCGGCTGGCGCTGGAGCCTTTCGGCAACCGCCTGCCGCAGATCGCCTGCGAGGTGATCCGGCCGGTCGGCACGCTGGAGGAGCGGGTGCGCGCGGTGACACTTATCCCCGGCGCGACCGAGCACGGGCTGGACCCGGCGCCGGTGCGAGAGACCCTGCGCGGCGGCGAGGACGTGGTGCTGAACCGGCATGCGACGACCGCCGCGACGGATCTCGAGGCGGCGCTCGACGATCTTGAGGGCCTCTGCCCGAAGCTGCAGCGCGTGGCGCTGGCGGTGACCTGGTTCGGCGACGACCTGCGCGCCGGGCACTGCCGGATCCGGCCGGCGGTCGAGGTGGCGCAGCGCGAAGAGACGCGGGCGTGGCAAGTGAACGGCGTCGGGCGCGCCGACGCGCCGCTGGTCAGCTGGAGCGGCGGCGGGCCGGCCTATGGCGGGACGCCGAACGATGCCGGCGTCGTCGACGCGATCCGGGCGCTGGCCGCGCGGGGGCTGGCGGTGACCTACTACCCGTTCCTGCTGATGGACGTGCCGGCGGGCAACGGGCTGCCGGACCCCTACGGCGCCGCGCGACAGGCGGATTATCCCTGGCGCGGGCGCATCAGCCTCGACGTCGCGGTCGGGCGGCCGGGCTCGGTGGACGGCAGTGCCGCGGCGGCCGCCGACATCGCCCGCTTCGCCGGGACCGCGCTGCCGGCGCATTTCAGTCTCGCCGGCGGGCGGGTTTCCTACAGCGGGCCGCCGGAGTGGTCGCACCGGCGCATGGTGCTGCACCAGGCGTTCCTCGCCAAGCTCGCCGGCGGCGTCGACGCCTTCGTCATCGGCTCGGAAATGCGCGGGCTGACGCGGGTGCGCGACGGCGCCGGGGGCTTCCCCTTCGTCGCCGCGCTGATGGCGCTCGCCGCCGACGTGAAGACGGTGCTGCCGGAGGCAAAGCTCGGCTATGCCGCCGACTGGAGCGAGTATTTCGGCTACCAGCCGGCGGACGGCTCGGGCGACGTGTTCTACAATCTCGACCCGCTCTGGGCGCATCCGGCGATCGCCTTCGTCGGCATCGACAACTATCTGCCGCTCGCCGACTGGCGGGCCGAGGATGCCGGCGGGGGCGGCCCGGACGGCGCGCGCTCGGCCTACGACCTCGATGCGCTGCGGCGGGGGATCACCGGCGGCGAGCATGCCGACTGGTACTATCGCAGTGACGCCGACCGGGCGGCACGGACCCGCACGGCGATCACCGACGGCGCGGCGGCCAAGCCCTGGGTCTACCGCGCCAAGGACATCGCCCGCTGGTGGGCCGAGCCGCATGTCGAGCGGCGCGGCGGGGTGGAGGTGGGCGGACAGACCGCCTGGATGCCGCGGTCCAAGCCGATCTGGCTGACCGAACTCGGCTGTCCCGCCGTCGACAAGGGCGCGAACCAGCCGAACGTCTTCGTCGACCCGAAATCCTCGGAGAGCTTCATCCCCTATTTCTCGACGGGAGCGCGGGACGATCTGATCCAGCGCCGGTTCCTCGACGCGCATCTTGGCTGGTGGGACCCGGCCGTGCCGGGCTTCGACGGGGCCGCCAACCCGCTATCGCCGGTCTATGGCGGGCGCATGGTGGAGCCGTCGGCGATCCATCTCTGGACCTGGGATGCGCGGCCCTATCCGGCGTTCCCCGGCCGCACCGACGTCTGGCGCGACGGCGACAACTGGCGGCTCGGCCACTGGCTGAACGGCCGGCTCGGCACGGCGCCGGTCGGCGACCTGATCCGACGGCTGCTCGCCGACCACGGCTTCACCGATGTCGACGTTGCCGGCGTCGACGCGCTGGTCGGCGGCTATGTCGTCGGCGGTCCCGGCACGGCGCGGGCGCAGCTGGAGGATCTGCTGCGGCTGACCGGCGTCGTCTGCCATGCCGACGGCACGCGGCTGGTGTTCCGCTCGCTCGCCAACCTGCCGGCGGGGCGGCCGATCTCGGTCTACGCCGAGGAGGAGGACGGGCCGCTGGTCGAGTTCCGCCGCCGCGAGGCGAGCGAGATCCCGGACGAGGTGGTGGTCGGCTTCTCCGATCCCGGCCGCAGCTACCAGCCGGCGGCCGCCGAGGCCTTGCTGGCGCTGGCCGACAGCCCGCGGCAGGAGACGATCGAGCTGCCGGTGACGCTGGAGGAGAGCCAGGCGCGGCGCTTTGCCGCCGATCTCCTCGCGGACCTCGCGGGGTCGCGGGAGACGGCGCGGTTCTCGCTGTCGCCGGCCGAGATCGCTGCCGAGGCCGGCGATGTGCTGCAGCTGTCGGACGTGCCGGGGCGCTGGCTGATTACCCGGATCGAGAGCGGCGCGACGCGGCGCGTCGAGGCCCGGCGGCTGCCGGAGGCCGGCGAGCGGGCGGCCGAGCGGACGGCAGCTGCGCCGCCGGCGCCGGTGCCGACGGGGCCGACGACGGCGTCGCGGCCGCTGGCGCATTTCCTCGACCTGCCGATGGGGACGGACAGCCTGCCGGAAGCCGCGCCCCGGCTTGCCGTCTTCGCCGCGCCCTTCCTGCCGGTGGTGGTCGAGGCGGCGGGAGGCGGCGGTTTTGCCCGGCGGCTGGTGATCAGCGCCGCCGCGACGCTCGGCACGCTGACGGCCGCGCTGCCGCCGGGGCCGGAGGGGCGGATCGACGCGGCGAACAGCCTCACCGTCGACCTCTCCCGCGGTGCGCTCGCCTCGATCGGCCGGGACGCGCTGCTGTCAGGCGGCAATCTGTCGGCGGTGCTGTGCGCCAACGGCGAATGGGAGGTGCTGCAGTTCGAGACCGCCGAGGAGGTGGCGCCGATGCGGTTTCGCCTGACGGGCCTGTTGCGGGCGCAGGGCGGAACCGAGGATGCGATGGCGGCAGGCGCGGTGCTGGGCGCTGCCTTCGTGCTGCTCGACGGGGGCCCCGTGTCGCCGGGGCTGCGGGCGGACGAGATCGGGCGGGCGCTCGACTGGCGCCTGTCGCCGGCCGGCCGGCCGCTCGACGACCCCGCGGTGCTCGTGCGGACCGTCACGCTCGGCCTGCGCGCGGTGCGGCCGCTGTCGCCGGTGCAGCTGTCCGGCCGGTTCCTCGAGGGTGGCGCGCTGGCGCTCGGCTGGATCCGGCGCACGCGCCTCGGCGGCGACGGCTGGGACGGGCTCGACGTGCCGCTCGGCGAGGAGATCGAGCGCTACCGGGTCGACCTCGTCGATGCGGCGGGGACGCGGCTGGTGCTGGAGACGCCGGGGCCGGCGGCGACGGTCAGCCTGGCCGAGCAGGTCGCCGCCTTCGGCACGGCGCCGGCGGCGCTCGATGTGGGGGTGGCGCAGCTGTCGCTGTCCTCAGGCGCTGGCACCGCGCGGCACGCGACGGTGGCGCGTCCGTCCTGAGACGGCACGGCGCAGGGGCCTTCGGAACTAGCCTTTCTCAGCCACGCGCGCCCACCGGACATCGACGACATCATCAACAGGGAAGGACGAGAGATGACGGACGAAAAACACTGGTACCAGTCGAGGACCATCTGGGGCGGCCTCGTCGCCCTCGGCGCGGCGCTGGCGGGCATTGCCGGCATCGACATCGACGCCGCCACCAGCGACGCGCTGGCGCTGGGCCTCGCCAATGCGGCGGCGGCTGTCGGCGCCGTGGTGGCGATCCTCGGCCGGCTGGACGCGGTGAAAACGATCCGCTGAGGTTAGAAGGAGGGGCGCGGGGATGGTTGTCCGCGGCCCTTTATTCCGGTTGTGGACGGTCAGAGCTGCATGCTTGCTGTGGAATGGCAAACGCGATGCTGGACCGCGGCAAGTCGGAGCGCATGGCGGGGCGATTGGTCGAGCTGGTCTGACGGCATCGGATCCGGGCCGGATGGCTTTGCGAGAACGTCGTATCGGACGCGCCAGGCCTGTTCATTCGACATTCAGTGCCGCTGCGATAGGTTGATCCTGCTCACACTCCGGACCCATCATGATCATCCGCCTTTCCTCCCGCGCTCTTCGCCTCGCCAGCCTTCTGGCTGGGCTGGGAATCTGTTTTCCGGCGATGGCAAACCTCGGGCGTGACGGGGTACCCGTGCGGACGGCGGAGGCCTTCGAAAGGGCGAGCGACCTTCCTGGCAGCCTTCAGCCGATCGAGATCCCGGTGCTGATGGCGGCGGCGGATTGTTCGGGCGCGGCGGCGCAGGCGGCGGCTGACAGCGGCGGGCAGGTGCTGTCGGTGTCGAGCCGGCAGCAGAACGGCCGGACGGTGTGCGTGGTGACCGTGCTGGTGCCGGGCTCCGACGGGGGCCGGCCGCGCAAGCAGACGATCACCCTTCCGCAATAGTGCGGGCTCGCCGGAAACGGGAACGCCGGGGCGTTTCCGCGGACGGGCGTCGCGGACGAGACTGAACGGATACCCATGCGCATTCTCATCGTCGAGGACGATCCCAACCTCAACCGCCAGCTGCACGAGGCGCTGATCGGCGCCGGCTATGTCGTCGATCGCGCCTTCGATGGCGAGGAGGGGCATTTCCTCGGCGACAGCGAGCCATACGACGCGGTGATCCTCGACGTCGGCCTGCCGTCGATGGACGGGATCAGCGTGCTCGAGCGCTGGCGCCGGGACGGGCGGACCATGCCGGTGCTGATCCTGACCGCGCGCGACCGCTGGAGCGACAAGGTCGCCGGCATCGACGCCGGGGCCGACGATTACGTGACGAAGCCTTTCCACATCGAGGAAGTGCTGGCGCGGCTGAGGGCACTGATCCGCCGGGCGGCCGGACATGCCTCGTCGGAGATCAACTGCGGGCCGCTGCGGCTCGACACCAAAGCCTCGAAGGCGACCGTCGACGGCACGCCGCTGAAGCTCACCTCGCACGAGTACAGGCTGCTCGCCTATCTCATGCACCATCACGGCGAGATCGTCTCGCGCACCGAGCTGATCGAGCACCTCTACGACCAGGACTTCGACCGCGATTCCAACACGATCGAGGTCTTCGTCGGGCGCCTCCGCCGCAAGATCGGCATCGACCTCATCGAGACCGTGCGCGGCCTCGGCTACAGGATGCGGGATGAAGCTCCGGGCGTTTGATTCGCTCACCGTCCGCGTCATCGCGTTCTCCAGTTTCTGGGCGATCGCCGCGTTTACCGTGATCGGCGGGCTGATCTCGGCGCTCTACAGCCAGACGGCGTCGCGGGGCTTCGAGGAACTCTTGACGGCGCAGCTCTACAACATCGTCAACGCCGTCACCGTCACGCCTGAGGGACAGCTCGCGGGATCGCCGGATCTTGGCGACCTCCGCTATTCGCAGCCGCTGTCGGGCTGGTACTGGGAGGTGCTGCCGGCGAGCCCGAACACCAAGGGACGGCTCGCCTCGGTGTCGATCGGGCCGGCCGACATCGCCGCGCCCGACCCCAAGGAGAAGCCGTTCGACCTCTACTATCGCCGCGACTACGAGGCGGTGGGGCTCGACGGCGAGACGCTGAAGGTGGTGGAGACCGAGATCGTGCTCGACCAGGAGAACCACATCGCCCGCTTCCGGGTAATGGGCAATGCGAGCCTTCTCAACGCCGACATCGCGCAGTTCGACTGGCGGCTCGGCTTCTATCTCGGCGGCTTCGGCCTCGGCTCGATCCTGATCAACGGCGGCGCCATCCTGTTCGGCCTCAGGCCGCTCGCCAAAGTGCGGCGGGCGCTCGGAGAGGTGCGGGCAGGGCGGGCGGAGCGGCTGCAAGGGCCTTTCCCGGCGGAGCTGCGCTCGCTCGCCTTCGAGATGAACGGGCTGATCGACAACAACCGCCGCATCGTCGAGCGCGCGCGCACCCAGGTCGGCAACCTCGCGCATTCGCTGAAGACGCCGATCGCGGTGCTGACCAACGAGGTGGCGGCGATCGGCGGCGAGAAGGGCCGGCTGGTCGGCGAACAGACCGAGCGCATGCGCCAGCAGGTGCAGCACCATCTCGACCGGGCGCAGGTCGCCGCCCAGAGCGAGGGCGTAGTGTTCCGCTCGCCGGTCCGGCCGGCGCTGGAGCGGCTGGTGCGGGTGATGGCCAAGCTGAACCCGGAGCTTCATCTCGACGGGCCGCATCTCGCCGGTGCGCCGGTTTTCGCCGGCGAGCGCCAGGACTACGAGGAGATCGTCGGCAATCTTCTCGAGAACGCCGCTAAATGGGCGACAGACACGATTCGCGTGTCGGCCGAGACCGCCGGCGACGGCCGTTTCCGGACGGTGATCGAGGATGACGGGCCGGGCCTGACCGAGGCCGAGATGGTGGAGGCGGTCAAGCGCGGGCGGCGGCTGGACGAGAAGAAGCCCGGAAGCGGCCTCGGCCTGTCGATCGTCTCGGACACCGCGCGGGAATACCGCGGCGCGCTGTTGCTCCAGCGCTCCACCCTTGGCGGCTTGAAGGCCGAGGTGGTTCTGCCGCTGGCTCTCGGCAGCGAGAGTCCATAGATAGGGAATGCGCGGGAACCACGGATGCCCGGCGCGGTTTGCCGAAGCCGGTGACGGGTGGTCACACTGGGAAAATACCATGTCGAACGTTCTGCGCCCGCTTCTGATCGCCGCCCTTGCCGCTACGCTTGGCGGCTGCCTGACCGGCGGCACCAGCCGTCTCGCCCCGGCGTCGGAGGGCGTCGTGGCGCTCGGCGACGGCCTGGTCGGCCAGACGCGTGTGCGCCTGCCGGGCGATGTCCGGGCCAAGGCGCTGGAGGCCGAGTTCCAGGCCCTGCAGTTCGCCCCGGCCGGAACGCCCGTCGACTGGACCGAGGACCGCTACCAGGGCTCCGTCGTCCCGACGCAGCTCTACCGCATCGGCGAGAAGGATTGCCGCGGCTATGCCCACACGCTGGTCGCCAAGGGCGCGTCGACCAAGACGGTGGGCACTGCCTGCCGGGGCGAAGACGGCTTGTGGCGGCCTGTGGTCTGAACCGCAGTGTTTCTCGTCAGCAGGCGGCCGGCATAACCGGTGATCGCCATAAAGTGACGGTGTAGGGCTGCCTCCCCGTTGCGGCATCTTCTCCTGACGGTGGCAGGGCCGCGCAGGGCTTGCTATGTCAACGCCCTGAAGAGTGGCGTCGAACGGCCTTGGGCCGGGCGGAAAGCCACGGGCGCACGGCCCGCGGGAGGAATCGCATCGTTTTGTTCTGGATCATCGTCGTCCTCCTGACCGTCGTCGTGACGCTCGCCGCCGTCTGGCCGATCCTGCGCAAGCGCGACGTCCCGACGCCGCTGCGGGCCGAGTACGACGTCGAGGTCTATTCCGCGCAGATGGGCGAACTGAAGGCGGATCTGGCGCGCGGCACGATCTCGGCCGACGAGGCGGGAATCGCCCGCGCCGAGATCGGCCGGCGGCTGCTGAAGGCGACGGCCGAGGCCGAGACGCCGGCCGGCGCAACGAAGCGGACGCCTGGCAAGATCAGGCGCTGGATGGCGGCCGGGCTCGTCGGCGCCGCGATGCCCGTTGCGGCGGTGGCTTTCTACTTCGAAACCGGCTCGCCGGAGATGCCGGACCTGCCGCTGCAGGCGCGCCTCGCGGTCGATCCGGCGCGGGCTGATCTGCCGACCCTCGTGGCGCAGGCCGAGGCACGGCTGCGCAGCAACCCCAATGACGGCGCCGGCTGGGATCTGCTAGGCCCGATCTACCTGCGGAGCGGCCGCGCCGACGAGGCGGTGACGGCGATCCAGAACGCCATCCGGATCCTCGGCGACAGCCCCGAGCGCGAGGCCGGGCTGGGCGAGGCGTTGACCCAGGTGGCGTCGGGCGAGGTGACGGATCTCGCCAAGGCGAGCTTCGAGCGGGCGCTGGCGCTGAACGCCGACTACCTGCCGGCAAAATTCTTCCTGGCGCTCGACTTGTCGCAGGAAAACCGCTTCCAGGAAGCCGGCCCCGCCTGGCAGAAGCTGATCGCGGCGAGCCCTCCGGGTTCCCCCTGGCTGCAGCTTGCGGAAATGGCGCTGGCCGACGCGCAGCAGAAAATCGCCGCGGCCAACGGCGCACCCGCAGAGAATGTTCAAGGGGCTGCTGGGGCTCCCGAAGTCGCCGCGGCCCCTGAGATTGCAAGCACGGCGCCGCGCGGGCCGAGCGGCAGCGACATCGCGGCGGCGTCCGGCATGAGCGAGGACGACCGCAAGGCGATGATCGAGGGAATGGTGTCGCAACTGGCCGAGCGCCTGAAAACCGCCCCGAACGATGTCGAGGGTTGGAAGCGGCTGATGCAATCCTATAGCGTGCTCGGCGATGGCGACCGGGTTCGCGGTGCCTATGCCGAGGCGAGCGCTGCGTTTGCACAAGGTACGCCCGAGCGGACGGCGATCGACGGGGTGGCGGCACAGCTGGGCGTGGCGCCCGCCGGGGGGGTGAAATGACGCGCAAGCAGAAGCGGCTGGGCTCCATCGGTGCCATCCTCGTCGTCATCGGCGGCGCGGTGGCGCTGGTTCTTTCGGCGATGTCGAGCAGCGTCGCCTACTTCAACTCGCCGACCGACATCATGGCGCATCAGGTGGGCTCGACCCAGCGTATCCGGCTCGGCGGGCTGGTGGAGCAAGGCTCGGTCGACCGCGAGGCCGGCGAACTCGTCCGTTTCCGCGTGACCGACAGCGTCGAGAGCGTGGCGGTCGAGTATCACGGCCTGCTGCCGGACCTCTTCCGCGAGGGGCAAGGCGTGGTGACCGAGGGCGTGCTCGGGCCCGACCGGGTTTTCGTCGCCGACACCGTGCTGGCCAAGCACGACGAGACCTACATGCCGAAGGAAGTCGTCGACGACCTGAAGAAGCGTGGCCTCTGGGAAGACGGCAAGGGCAAGCCGATGCCGTCGAAGGCGATGGGCGCGGCGGCCGCGCCGACGGGAGCTGGAACATGATCGTCGAGATCGGCCACTACGCCCTGGTGCTGGCGCTCGCCACCGCCATCGTCCAGTCGATCCTGCCGCTGATCGGCGCGAGGACTGGAGACAACAGGCTGATGGAGACCGGCGAGGTCACCGCCATCGCCTGCTTCGCGCTGATCGGTCTCTCCTTCGGCGCGCTGACGGCGGCGCACGTCACCTCGGATTTCTCCGTCAAGAACGTCTTCGAGAACTCGCATTCGGCGATCCCGATGCTCTACCGCTTCACCGGCGTCTGGGGCAATCACGAGGGGTCGATGCTGCTCTGGGTGCTGATCCTCAGCCTGTTCAGCAGCCTCGTCGCGCTGTTCGGCCGGGACATTCCGGGCAGCCTCAAGGCCAACGTGCTGGCGGTGCAGGCCTGGATCACCGCGGCCTTCCTCCTGTTCATCCTGACGACGTCGAACCCGTTCCAGCGCCTGTCGCCGGCGCCTTTCGAGGGACAGGACCTCAACCCGGTGCTGCAGGACATCGGCCTCGCGGTGCATCCGCCGATGCTCTATCTCGGCTATGTCGGCTTCTCCGTCGCCTTCTCCTTCGCGGTCGCCGCCCTCATCGACGGGCGGATCGACGCGGCATGGGCGCGCTGGGTGCGGCCGTGGACGCTGACGGCATGGATCTTCCTGACGCTCGGCATCGCGATGGGCTCCTACTGGGCCTATTACGAGCTCGGCTGGGGCGGCTGGTGGTTCTGGGATCCGGTCGAGAACGCGTCGTTCATGCCTTGGCTCTCCGGTACCGCGCTGCTGCATTCGGCGCTGGTGATGGAGAAGCGGGCGGCGCTGAAGATCTGGACGGTGCTGCTGGCGATCCTGACCTTCTCGCTGTCGCTGCTCGGCACGTTCCTCGTCCGCTCGGGCGTCCTGACCTCGGTGCACGCCTTCGCCACCGATCCGTCGCGCGGCGTCTTCATCCTCGCCATCCTGACGATCTTCATCGGCGGATCGCTGGCGCTGTTCGCCTTCCGGGCGCAGTCGCTGGAATCGGGCGGGCTGTTCGCGCCGATCTCGCGCGAGGGCGCGCTGGTGTTCAACAACCTGTTCCTGACAACGGCCTGCGCGACCGTCCTCATCGGCACTCTCTACCCGCTGGCACTGGAGGTGCTGACCGGCGAGAAGATCTCCGTCGGCGCGCCGTTCTTCGACCTGACCTTCGGGCCGCTGATGATCCCGCTGCTGCTGGCGGTGCCTTTCGGGCCTCTGATGGCGTGGAAGCGCGGCGACCTCCTGGCGGCGGCGCAGCGGCTGTACTTCGCCGTCGGCGTCTCGCTCGCCGCGGTCATCGTCACGCTGGCGGTGACGCAAGGGACGCGCATTGTCGCCGCTTTCGGCTTCGGCCTCGCGGTCTGGCTGATCGCCGGTGCCGGCGTCGACCTCGCGCTTCGCTCGGGCCTGCCGAAGGCGAAGGCGGGCGTTGCGCTGCGGCGCTTTGCCGGGCTGCCGCGCTCCGCCTTCGGGACGGCGCTCGCCCATTGCGGCCTCGGCATCACGGTGCTCGGCATCGTCACCACCTCGGCGTTCCAGACCGAGACGATCACCACCATGCAGGCAGGCGAGGTACGCGATGCCGGCGGCTACCAGGTGCGCTTCGACGGCATCACGCCGCGCCAGGGGCCGAACTACACCGAGGAAGTCGGCACCTTCGTACTCAGCCAAGGCGGGGTGGCGCAGAAGACGCTGGAGAGCGCCAAGCGCTTCTACCCCGCGCGGCAGATGCCGACGACGGAAGCCGGCATCCACACCCACTGGTTCAGCCAGACCTACGTCTCGCTCGGGGATACCATTTCGAACGGCGGCAAGACCGTGGTGCGCATCTGGTACAAGCCGCTGATCACGCTGATCTGGCTCGGCGCCGTGATGATGGCGTTCGGCGGCACGGTCTCGCTCGCGGACCGGCGCCTGCGGGTCGGCGCGCCGGCACGGGCGAAGGCCCGGCCGAAACGCGGCCAGGAAGTGCCGGCATGAAGCGGCTGGCGGAAATCGCCATGGTCGCGGCTGGGCTCCTGATGGCACCGGTCATGCTGCCGGCGATCCCCCCGGTGCCATCCGACGGCCTCTTCGTCTCCGGCATGGCCTTCGCCGTTCAGCCGGACGAGGTGCTGCCGGATGCCGGGCTGGAAATCCGGGCGCGAAAACTCTCCGAGGGGCTGCGGTGCCTCGTCTGCCAGAACCAGTCGATCGACGAGAGCGATGCCGCCCTCGCCAAGGATCTGCGAATCCTCGTGCGCGAGCGCCTGGTCGCCGGCGACAGCGACGAGGGCGTGATCAGCTATATCGTCGCGCGCTATGGCGAGTTCGTGCTCCTCAAGCCGCGGCTGTCGATGGCGACGGTGCTGCTCTGGTCGACGCCGGTCGCGCTGATCCTGGCGGGCGCCGGTTTTGCCCTATTCGCCTCGCGGCGACGCCAGCGCGAAGGCGCGAGCGCCGGGCTGACCGCAGACGAGGAGAATGCGGTCGAGCGGGCGCTCGCGGAGCGCGGCCTTTAGGCTTTCTGCGTTCTCGGCAGCTGCTGGGTTTCGGCAATTGCACCCGGTGTTAACTGGCGGGCCAGGCGGACGGTGCGGTTGTCGCGCTTCGGCCATCGGGGCAGGGGGCGGCCCGGCTGGCCACGTCCGGCAGCCCTGGCGATGTTCCGCAACATTACCAAGCTTTCACGCATCCGAAGGGGTCCCGTAATCTGAACTCCCCTATTTCTATCTGCGAAGCGGGAGACATCGAGGATGCCGCCGCGAGAGAACTCACGAAAAAGACGAAGCGCCGGTTGGGCATCGTCGTTTTCGGGGACCTTAGGGAAAAGGATGATTTCGATGCCAGACGTGATCCAGAAGTCCAAGCGCAATCGCCTCCTCGCCGCTGCCCTCGCCGCGGGCGTCGCCGGCTCCGCCTTCGCCGGCGGCGTGATGGTCAACATGGTGCCGAGCTACGCGGCGCCGGTGACCATCGACGCTCCGATGACGAATTTCGGCTTTGCCGACGTCGTCGAGAAGGTGACCCCCGCCGTCGTGTCTGTCCGCGTCAAGGAGAAGGCGACGGTCGCGATGAACGACAGCGACAGCGACCAGGCCAATCCCTTCGAGAACCTCCCCGAAGATCACCCGATGCGCCGCTTCTTCGAGTTCGGCCAGCGCGGCGAGCAGGGCAAGCCCGGCATGCCGAAGAACAGCCAGCCGCGCCGCGAGAACCGCCAGGCGACCGCGCAGGGTTCGGGCTTCTTCGTCAGCGATGACGGCTTCCTCGTGACCAACAACCACGTCGTCGAGGGCGGCGAGAACTTCACCGTGGTGATGAACGACGGCAAGGAATACGACGCCAAGCTGATCGGCACCGACAAGCGGACCGATCTCGCGGTGCTGAAGGTCGACGCCAAGAACGTCAAGTTCACCTATGTCGAGTTCGGCGACGACGCCAAGGCACGCGTCGGCGAGTGGGTCGTGGCGGTCGGCAACCCGTTCGGCCTCGGCGGCTCGGTGACGGCCGGCATCATCTCGGCGCGTGGCCGCGACATCGGCGCGGGTCCCTACGACGACTTCCTGCAGATCGACGCGGCGGTGAACCGCGGCAATTCCGGCGGCCCGGCCTTCGACCTCTCGGGCAAGGTGATCGGCGTCAACACCGCGATCTTCTCGCCGTCGGGCGGCAATGTCGGCATCGCGTTCGCAATTCCCGCCTCGACCGCCAAGGGCGTCGTCCAGTCGCTGCGCGACAAGGGTTCGGTCCAGCGCGGCTGGCTCGGCGTGCAGATCGCCTCGGTCACCGGCGACATCTCGGACGCGGTCGGTCTTGCCAACGAGGACGGCGCCATCGTGACGCTGCCGGACAATTCGACCCCGGCGTCGGAAGCGGGCATCAAGACCGGCGACGTCATCACCGCGGTGAACGGTGAGACGGTCAAGGGCCCGAAGGAGCTGGCGCGCAAGGTCGCCGAGTTCGCGCCGAACACCTCGATCGACGTCACGGTGTGGCGCGACAATGCGGCGAAGACGATCGCGGTGAAGCTCGGCAACATCGCCAGCCTCGACGAGGCTTCGTCGGCGGCAGGCTCCAGCGAGGGCGCACCGGTCGATCCGTCGGCGCTGTCGGGCTACGGCCTGACGCTGACGCCCTCGGAAGACGGCAGCGGCGTCGTGGTCACCGAGGTCGATCCGTCCTCCTCGGCGGCAGACAAGGGCGTGCAGGCCGGCGACGTGATCGTCTCGGTCAACGGCAAGGCGGTGACCTCGCAGGCGCAGGTTCAGTCCGCGCTGAAGGAAGCCGACAAGGGCGGCCGCAAGGCGGCGCTGTTCCAGCTGCGCAATGGCGAGCAGAACCGCTTCGTCGCCTTGCCGATCGCCAAGGGCTAACAGGCCGGGCGAAAGCCCAGTCGTTTGAGTAGGGGCGGCGGCTTGTTCCGCCGCCCTTTTTCATGGGGCATGATGAAAGGAGCGCAGCGCCATGGCGTTGTCCGCTGAATCCGCTACATCCGAGTGCATGCGAATTCTGATCATCGAAGACGATCGCGAGGCGGCGGCCTATCTCGTCAAGGCGCTGAAGGAAGCCGGGCACGTGCCGGACCATGCGGCCGACGGCGCGTCCGGCTTCCACATGGCCGACACCCGCGACTACGACGTCATGGTGGTCGACCGAATGCTGCCCGAGCGCGACGGGCTGTCGGTGATCTCCGGCCTGCGCGAGAAGGGCAACGGCACGCCGGCGTTGATCCTCTCGGCGCTGGGCCAGGTCGACGACCGCGTGACGGGCCTCAGGGCCGGCGGCGACGACTATCTCGCCAAGCCCTATGCGATCGCCGAGCTGCTCGCCCGCGTCGAGGTGCTGGGCCGGCGCCGGGGCGGGCGCGACGTCGAGACCGCGTACAAAGTCGGCGATCTCGAGCTCGACCGGCTGTCGCACGAGGTCAAGCGCGGCGGCAAACCGATCGTGCTGCAGCCGCGCGAGTTCCGCCTGCTCGAATACATGATGAAGAATGCCGGCCAGGTGGTGACCCGCACCATGCTGCTGGAGAACGTCTGGGACTACCATTTCGACCCACAGACCAACGTCATCGACGTCCACGTCTCGCGGCTGCGCTCCAAGATCGAGCGCGAGTTCGGCTCTGCCTTGCTGCACACCGTGCGCGGCGCCGGCTACATCATGCGCGCCGAGTAGCCGTGCGCATCGCCCATGCCCTGATCGGTCCCGCGACGGGAAGGGCGACCTGATGCGCCGCCTGCGCGCGCTGATGCGGATGACCGCCGTCCGTCTCTCGGCGGTGTACCTCGCGCTGTTCGCCATCTTCGCGGTGGTGCTGGTGGTCTACGTCACGGCGACCGCCGGCGGCATCCTGCAGAACCAGAGCCACGAGACCATTTCCGAGGAGATCGCCGAGCTCGGCCAGATCTACCAGAATGGCGGCATCGTCGGCCTGGTGCGGGCGATCGAGCGCCGCTCGCGCCAGCCGGGCGCCTCGCTCTACCTCGTCACCGACGCGACCGGGCGGATTCTTGCCGGCAACGTCGAGAGCCTCGAGCCGGGCGTCCTCGACGACAGCGGCTTTACCGAGAAGGCTTTCGGCTACGAGCGCTACGCCGACGACGTCAACGACCGCTACCACATGGCGCTGGCGGAGATCGTGAGCCTGCCGAACGGCATGCGGGTGCTGGTCGGGCGTGACCAGAGCGAGCAGGTTCGGTTTCGCTACATCGTGCAGCGGGCGCTGATCCTGGCGCTGGCGCTGATGGGCGCCGGGGCGCTGTTCGCCTGGTTCGTCGTCGGTCGGCGCGCGCTGCGCCGGCTCGACCAGATGTCGGCGTCGAGCGCGCGGATCCTCGCCGGCGACCTCGGCGAGCGCCTGCCGGTGACCGGGGCGGAAGACGAGTTCGACCGGCTGTCGGCCAACCTCAACACGCTGCTGGCGCGGATCGCCTTGCTCCAGGAGGGCTTGCGCCAGGTCTCCGACAACATCGCGCATGATCTGAAGACGCCGCTGACACGGCTGCGCAACCGTGCGGAAGGCGCGCTGGCGGATGCCGCGTCCGGCGGCGATCCGCGGGCGGCGCTGGAGAGCAACATCGCCGAGGCCGACCAGATGATCCGCACCTTCGACGCGTTGCTGATGATCAGCCGCGTCGAGGCCGGCTTCCATCCCGCCGAGAAGGACACGACGGACGTCGCGGCGATCGTCGCCGACGTCGCCGAGCTCTACGAGCCGATGGCCGAGGATGCCGGCGGGCGCCTGGAGGTGCGGGCATCGGGGCCGGTCGAGGCGCATGCCAGCCGCGAGCTGATCAGCCAGGCGCTCTCGAACCTCATCGACAACGCCCTGAAATACGCGCCGCGGGAGGGTGCCGAGACCGTCGTGACGGTCGGCCTGGAGACGCGGGGCGACCGCTGCCTACTGTCGGTCGCCGACAATGGTCCCGGCATTCCCGAGGACAAGCGTGGCCGCGTGCTGGAGCGCTTCTACCGGCTCGACGACAGCCGTTCCAAACCGGGCTCCGGGCTCGGCCTGTCGCTGGTCCAGGCGATCGCGCAATTGCATGGCGGGCATGTTTCGCTTGAGGATGCCGGTCCCGGCCTTAAGGTCGTGCTCGACTTCCCCCTCGACGGAAAGGCCCGCGACGATGCCAGAAGGACCGACGCCGGCTGACGGCCTGAGGATCGGCGGCAGGGCGCAGCTGCTGCCGCTCGATGCCGCGCGCGCTACGGCGTGGATCGACGATCTCCGCCGCCGGGCAGACGAGGACGGCTGCGCGCGCCTGTCCGCGCTCCTCTCGGTGCCGGGAGCCGACCGCGACCGGCTGGGCGCGGTGCTCGACCTTTCCGGCCATCTCAACGCCATCCTACTCGCGCGGCCGGATTGGCTGGAGCAGCTGTTCGACGGCGATGCGCGCGCGCAGATCCACGCGATCATCGCGGGGCTCGGCGCCTTGCCGGGCGAGGCCGCGACCGAGAGCTCGCTGATGACGCTGCTGCGGGAGGCCAAGCGCGAGGCTTCGATGCTGATCGCGCTGCGTGACCTCTTCGGCGCGGCGGACGGGCGCGAGACCACCGCCGACCTGTCGGACCTTGCCGAGGCCTCGGTGCGGGCGGCGGTGCGCTTTCTGCTTCTGGATCTGCACGGCCGGGGGAAGCTGTCGCTGCCCGATCCGCTGCGGCCCGAAACCGGCTGCGGCCTCTTCGTGCTCGGCATGGGCAAGCTCGGCGGGGGCGAGCTGAACTATTCGAGCGACATCGACCTCATCGTCCTGTTCGATCCCGAGGCTCCGGCCATCCTCGACGCGGACGAGGCGATCGACATGTTCTCGCGGGCGGTGCGGCGGCTGATCCAAATGATCGGCGAGCGCACCGGCGACGGCTACGTCTTCCGCACCGACCTCCGGCTGCGGCCCGATCCGGGCGCCATGCCGTTGGCCATCCCGGTGCCGGGGGCGATCGCCTATTACGAGGCGTCGGGCCGCAACTGGGAACGGGCGGCGATGATCAAGGCGCGCTGCGTGGCCGGCGACGCGGCGGCAGCCGACGCCTTCCTCGACGAGATGACGCCCTTCGTCTGGCGCAAATATCTCGACTTCGCCTCGATCGCCGAGATCCAGGCGATGAAGCATCGGATCGACCGGCACCGCGGCTTCGATGGCGTGGCGGTGGCCGGGCACAACGTCAAGCTCGGGCCGGGCGGCATCCGCGAGGTGGAGTTCTTCGCCCAGACCCAGCAGCTGATCGCCGGCGGGAGGGCACCGGGGCTTCGGCTGCGGCGGACGGAGGAGACGCTGCTGGCGCTGGCGGACGGCGGCTGGATCGACCGCGCGGTCGCCGACGAGCTGATCGAGGCCTACTGGTTCCTGCGCCGCGTCGAGCATGCCATCCAGATGGTCGCCGACGATCAGACCCACACGCTGCCCGACGACGTGCCGGGCCTCGAGCGCGTCGCGCGGCTGGCGGGATTCGCCGATCTCGACGGGTTTTCCGGCGCCTTGCTCGGCCGGATGCGGGCGGTGGAGCGACGGTTCTCGCAGCTCTTCGCCGGCGAGGAGAGGGGATCGGACGCGCCGTCGGTCGACAGCCTGCTCGGCGGCGAGGAAGATGCGGCCTTGCTCGAACGCTTGAGCGCGCTCGGCTTCCAGCGCCCCGGTGACGTCGCAAGGATGCTGCGCAACTGGGGCGAGGGGCGCACGCGCGCGACCCGCGCGGAGGCGACGCGCCAGCATCTGGCGCGGGTGCTGCCGGCACTGCTCTCGGCCTTCGCCAAGGCCGGCGACCCGGACGCGGCGATGGCGAGCTTCGACGGCTTCGTCGGCAAGCTGCCGGCGGGGCTGCAGTTCTTCTCGCTGATCGCGTCCAATCCGCGGCTGCTCGATCTGCTCGCGCTGATCATGAGCGCGGCGCCGCGCCTTGCCGAGACGATCTCGCACCGGCCGCACGTCTTCGATGCGCTGCTGGAGCCGGCCTTCTTCCGCGAGATGCCGCGCGCGGCCGATCTCGCCGGGCGGCTGGCCGCCTTCCTCGCCGAGGCGGATGGATATGAGGACAGCCTGATCCGGCTGCGGATCTTCACGTCCGAGCAAAAGTTCCTCGTCGGCGCCCGGCTATTGGTCGGGGCGATCGAGGGCGAGGCGGCGGGCTACGGATATTCGGCCATCGCCGACGTTGTGCTGGCGGCGGCATTCGCGGCGGTCCAGGCGGATTTTGCCGAGCGGCACGGGCGGGTCCCGGGCGGCCGCGTCGTGCTGCGTGGAATGGGCCGGCTCGGCAGCCGCGAGATGACGGCGGGCTCCGACCTCGATCTGCTGCTGCTCTACGACCACGACGTCGAGGCCGAAGAGTCCGACGGCCCGAAGCCGCTGCCGGTCAGCGTCTACTACATCCGCCTGACGCAGCGGCTGATCGCGGCGCTGACGGCACCGATGGGAGAGGGCGTGCTCTACGACGTCGACTTCCGTCTCCGCCCGTCCGGCAACAAGGGTCCGCTCGCCACCCATGTCGACGCCTTCCGGCGCTACCAGCAGACCGAGGCCTGGACCTGGGAGCGGATGGCGCTGACCCGCTCGCGCAACCTTGCCGGCGATGCGGATCTCTGCGCGGCGGTGGACGAGACCGTGCGCGACGTCATTGCCGCGCCGCGCGATGCCGACACCTTGCGCGCCGACGTCGCCGCGATGCGGGCGCGGCTGTCGCGCGACAAGCCGCCGCGGGGCGCTCTCGATCTGAAGCGGCTGTCCGGCGGGCTGACCGACCTCGAATTCCTGGCGCAGTGGGCGGTGCTCGACGGTCTCGTCGGCGCGGACATGGTGGGGATGCCCACCGCAAGCGTGCTGGCGGCGCTCGATGATCTGCCAGCCTTACGAATTGGTAAGGCGGCAGTCAGTCTGCGTTCATCGATGGACGCCTACACCAGGGTTATTCAACTGACCCGGCTCGGCCCGTCCGATGTCCATGGGATCGCCTCTCTCCCGCAAGGCCTGGCCGAGCGGGTGGCGAAAGCCCTCGGCGTCGACGGGTCCGAGGGGATCGAGCCGGTCATTGGAGAAACCGCGGCCCTCGTGCGTTCGACGTTCGAGCGGCTGCTTCCCCTGGTTTCCGAGGACGGCGTCTGACGCCGCCCGGAGTGCACCCCGCGGTGCAGAAGGAGTTTACATGAACCGTATCAAGCAACTGGCTCTCTGCGGCGTCGTCATGACGATCGGCGCGTCCGGCCTCGCCTATGCGCAGACCGCAACACCGCCGGCGCCACCGGCCGCCGCTGCCCCCGCCCCCAATGCAGCGATGCCGGGCGCCACCGCGCCGGCGGGCGAGATGTCCGACGAAGCGATGCCGGGCGACGACATGCCGGGCAATGACATGCCGGGCAATGACATGCAGGGCGACGCCATGGCCGGCGATGACGACGACGACGCCGATGATGCGGACGTGCGGCCGATGCCGGGCCCGGGTGCCGCGGCCGAACAGGGCCGGCGCGGACCGATGGGCTGGATGGACAAGAACCGGGACGGCACCATCGACAAGGCCGAGTTCCAGGCTGGCAAGCTCGAGCGCCTGAAGGCGGCCGACACCAATGGCGACGGCACGCTGTCCGAGGACGAGCTCGAGGCCATGGTGTTGAAGCAGATGGCCGAGCGCCGCGCGGCGCGGATGATGAAGCGCCTCGACATCGACGGCGACGGCGTCGTCACGCTGGCCGAGAGCGAGGGCATGCGCGACAAGCGCTTCGCCGTGCTCGACCTCAACAATGACGGCAAGATCGATGCCCGCGAACTGCGCGAGGCGCACCGGGGCATCGGCCCTGACATGAAGGGGCATGGCATGAAGGGTCACGGCATGAAGGGTCATGGCAAGGGCCCGCACGGGGAGGGCCGCCATCACGGCGGGCGTCACGACGGCGGCAAGGAGTGGCGTCACCACCACGGCAAGTCGATGGAAGGCCCGCGCGGGGAATAGTCCGCAGGCACCCGGAGACGATGACGACATGAGAAAGGCCCCGGAGCGATCCGGGGCCTTTTTGCGGGCCGTCATTGTGGTGGGCGGTTATTGTGGCGGGCGTTCGATGGGGCGGGCGGGCGTCTCGGGGGTCAGGCAGCTTCGGCGCGGTAGCTGTCGACTGGAGCGACGAAGCGGGCATCCAGCGGCAGCCGGACCGAGACGACGGTGCCGATGCCGACCTGCGAGGCGATGCGCATGGTGCCGCCATGCAGCTCGACCAGCGAGCGGGCGATGGCGAGGCCGAGGCCGGTGCCCTTGTTGGTGCGCGTCAGCTCGTTTTCCACCTGCTCGAACGGGCGGCCAAGGCTGCCGAGGGCGGTGCGCGGGATGCCGATGCCGGAATCGCGGATGGTGATGACCGCCGTCTCGCCGATCTGGCGGGCCCTGAGATCGACCGTGCCGCCGGGATCGGTGAACTTCACCGCGTTGGCGAGGAGGTTGAGCAGGATCTGCTTGGTGGCGCGGCGGTCGGCGGCAAGGTTCAGCTGGCGCGGCACGACGGTGCGCAAGGCCAGCCGCTTCTGCTCAGCCTGGATCTCGACGAAGCGCGTCGCCTCGCCGATGATCTCGCTGAGATCGATCGGCTCGGGCGAGAGCATCAGGCGTCCCGCCTCGATCTTCGACATGTCGAGGATGTCGTTGATCAGCTTCAGGAGGTAGTGGCCGCTGTCGTGGATGTCGGCGGCATACTCGGTGTATTTCGCCGAGCCGATCGGCCCGAAGGAGCCGTCGCGCATGATCTCGGAGAAGCCGATGATGGCGTTGAGCGGCGTGCGCAGCTCGTGGCTCATATTGGCGAGGAACGTGGTCTTGGCGCGGTTCGCGCCTTCCGCCCGTTCCTTCTCGACGATGTAGGACTCGTTGACGTCGGACAGCTGCCGGGCCTTGGCCTCGGCATCGCGGCGGGCGGCGGAGAGGTCGTTGATCGTCGCCATCAGGCGGCGCTCGGAATCGCTGAGGCGCTCCTGGTGGACCTTCAGCTGGGTGACGTCGGTGCCGATGGAGACGAAGCCGCCATCGCTGGTGCGCCGCTCGGAGACCTGCAGCCAGCGCCCGTCGGCGAGCATCGCTTCTGCCGCACGCTCGCCGGCGACGAAGCTCGGGCTGGTCAGCTGGCGCGTCTCGATCGGCTTGCGGGCGCGCGCCATCACGGTCTCGTAGCTGGTGCCGGCGGTCACTTCGGCATCGGCGAGGCCGTAGACCTCCTGGTAGCGCTTGTTGCAGAGCACCAGCCGGCCGCGGCTATCCCAGAGCACGAAGCTCTCGGAAATGTTCTCGACGGCGTTCTGCAGGCGGGTGTTCGCCTCGTCGGTGCGCTTGGCCAACGCATGCTGCTCGGAGACGTCGACGGCGACGCCGATGACGTGGATCTCGTTGTCGGCGTTGCGGGTGACCTCGGCACGGGCGCGCAGCCAGATGTACTGGCCATCGCTGCGGCGCATGCGGAAGGAGCGGTCGAGGTTCAGCACCTTGCCGGAGGCGGCGGCACGGGCGACCTGGAAAAGGCTGCCGTCGTCAGGGTGGAGAAGCTGCGCGACCTCGGAGAAGGACAGGACGCCGTTCTTGGCGGGCATGCCGAGGATCTCGTACATCGAGCGCGACCAGTACATCCGGCCGCGGGCGAGGTCCCAGTCCCAGAGGCCGCAGCGGCCGCGCGACAGGGCAGTGTCGACCCGCTGGTGGGCCATCATGTAGAGCGCGTCGGCCTCGCGCGCCCGGACGGTCTGGCGGAAGTAGGCGTAGAGCACGACCAGCATCACGAGGCTGGTGAGGGCGAAGAGGGTGACGTTGATCGAGACCGAGCGGCGCCAGTCGGCGTAGAGGTCGCTCTCCTTCTGAATGAAGGTGATCGATCCGAGCGGGACGGCGAGGGTGGCGCTGGAGACGAGGGCCGGCTCGCCCTCGAAGCTGGTCTCGATGACGCCGGCGCGCTCGCCGAACATCATCAGCGGCTGGATGCCGGACAGAAGCGTGTCGAGGCTGGCGCCGAGGTGGCGCTCGTAGCCCGGCAAGGCACCGACGACGGTGCCGGCGGGATCGGAGATGAGGGCGAAGCGGCCGTTCTCGATCAGCTCGCCCGGCAAGGCGCTGGTCAGGAGGGCGTCGGCTTCGTCGGCGAGCGTCGCGCCTTCCAGCGGGGCGGTGTTGATCAGCGCGGCGCGCTCGGCGCGCATCAGGCTGGCGCCGATCTTCAGGCTCTGGACCGCCTCGTCCTCGACCAGCCGCCGGTCCTCGACCAGCGACAGGAAGCGGGCGATCGCGAGGACCGCCAGGAAGCAGACGATGAGGATGGGGATGGCGCGCCGCAGCGCCGGTTCCGCCGACATGAGGGTGCCGGTATGGCTTGGTCGAACGAGCCCCCTGGCCCGAAGGACGATGTCCGAAAAACGTTTCAGCAGACCCTCGAATCGGGACAAACGTCCCCCTGCCGGCACGCTTGCTGCGTCCGCACCCATACCGCCAAACCTTTGAAAGACACCTCGACGATCCGGCACGCCGCACATCCGAATCACTGCCACTTGATCAGACGCGAATCACCTTGTCCATAGCTTGAGAAAAGGTGAATTTTTACCGTTGACTTGGAGTCAATCAGGCCAAGGATCTGTCCACAATATCGCGCAGGTCAACCGAAAGATCATTCTTTTCAGCAAGTTGGGCAAGGATAGCCCGGGCCTGCTCGCGCCGGCCCTGCTCGAAGCATCGCCATGACCGGAAGGCCGTGGCGATGCGCGCGGAGATCTGCGGATTGAGTTCGTCGAGCGAGTGAATCATTTCCGCCACCCAGGCATAACCAGCCCCGTCGGCCCGGTTGAAACCGACCTGGTTGCCGGCAGCGAAAGCGCCGATCAGCGCTCTCGCCCGGTTGGGGTTGGCGAGCTGGAATTTCGGGTGGCTGGCCAGCGCCTTCACCGTCTCGAGCGCCCGCGTCGTCGGTGCCGTGGCCTGCAGCGAGAACCATTTGTCGATGACCAGCGCATTGGTCTCGAAGCGGTCGTAGAAGTCGGCGAGCGCCTGGCGCGTCGCCGGGGCATCCGGGAAGCGGTGGCAGAGCACGGTGAGGGCGACCAGCCTGTCGGTCATGTTGCGGGCTTCCCCGTACTGCTCGGCGGCAAGGTCCGGCTCGCCGGCGGCCGCACAGAGGAAGTCGAGCACCGCATTGCGCAGCGACCGGCGTCCGGCGCTCGCCGCGTCCGGCGCGAAGTCGGCGGCATCGGCAAGCTCCGCCCGCAACGCGGTGAAGGCCGCGCGGCCGCGCTCGCCGATGGCGCCGATGATCGCGATGCGCGCGGTGTGGATGACGTCGGGATCGACGTTGTCGCCGATCAGCCGGGCGATGTCGGCCTCGCTCGGCAGCGCCAGCGTCTGCGCGCGCAAGGCGGGTTCCAGCGACGGGTCGGTGGCGGTGGCGACGAGCGCATCGACGATCGCCGGATCGATCGTAGGGGCGCGGCCGCCGCGGGCGTCGCGGGCCGCCGCCTCCAGCGCCTCGCCGGCGAGATCGGACAGCGCCCGCCAGCGGTTGAACGGGTTCGGGTCGAGGCGCGCCAGCGCCAGCCGGTCGGTGCCGCTCTGGGCAAAGCGCAAGGTGACCGGCGCGGAGAAGTCGCGCAGGATCGAGACGTAGGGCCGCTCGCCGAGGCCCTCGAACACCACGGTCTCCTCGGCTTCGCGCAGATGGATCACGTCGCCCTCGACCTCGGCGCCGCGCAGCGGCCGCGCCGCCATGTCCTGCCCGTTCGAGCCGACCAGACCGAAACGGACCGGTATGTGCATCGGCTTCGTGCCGGTGCGGGCGGTGCCCTGGGTGAGCGACTGGCAGAGCGTCAAGGTCAGCTGGCCGAGCGCTGCGTCATACTCCTCGCGCACCGACAGGGTCGGCGTGCCCGCCTGGTCGTACCAGAGCGCGAACTGGCTGAGGTCGGCGGAGGTCGCGTCCTCGAAGCAGCGGATGAAGTCCTCGATCGTCGCCGCATCGCCGTCGTGCCGGTCGAAATAGAGGTCCATCCCCTTCCGGAAGCCGTCGGCCCCGAGGATGGTCTCGATCATCCGCACAAGCTCGGCGCCCTTGTCGTAGATCGTCGCGGTGTAGAAGTTGGAGATCTCGCGGTACTCGCGCGGCCGGACGGGGTGCTGCAGCGGGCCTTGGTCCTCGGGGAACTGATGCGCCTTGAGGCCGCGCACCGAGGCGATGCGCTTGACCGCCGCCGAGCGCTCGTCGGCCGAGAACTCCTGGTCGCGGAAGACCGTGAGGCCTTCCTTCAGGCAGAGCTGGAACCAGTCGCGGCAGGTGATGCGGTTGCCGGTCCAGTTGTGGAAGTACTCGTGCGCGATCACCGTCTCGACGCCGGCATAGTCGGCGTCGGTGGCGCTCTCGGGGTCGAGTAGCACGTATTTGTGGTTGAAGACGTTGAGCCCCTTGTTCTCCATGGCGCCCATGTTGAAGTCGGAGATCGCCACGATCGAGAACACGTCGAGATCGTATTCCCGGCCGAAACGCTGCTCGTCCCAGACCATCGAGCGCTTCAGCGCATCCATGGCGTAGAGCGATTCGTGCGCGCGGCCCTTCTCGGTGTAGATCGCCAGCGCCACGCGGCGGCCGGAGAGCGTGGTGAAGTGGTCGTCGAGCCGGTCGAGGTCGCCGGCGACGAGGGCGAAGAGGTAGGCCGGCTTCGGGTGCGGGTCGTCCCAGACGGCGAAGTGGCGGCCGTCCGCCAGCGGCCCGTGCTCGCCGGGATTGCCGTTCGACAGCAGCACCGGGACGCTCGCCTTGTCCGCCTCCAGCCGCACCCGGTAGGTGGCGAGGACATCCGGCCGGTCGAGGAAATAGGTGATGCGGCGAAAGCCTTCGGCCTCGCACTGGGTGCACCAGACGCCGTTCGAGCGGTAGAGGCCCATCAGCTTGGTGTTGGCGGCCGGGTCGAGCCGGGTGCCGATGGCGAGCGAGAAACGGCCCGCGGGCGGCAAGCCCGAGACCGACAGCTCGCGCGGGCTGGCGGCATAGGCCGACGGCGCGACCGCAACGCCGTCCAGCGTCAGCGAGGCCAGCGCCAGCTCGTCGCCAGCGAGCACCAGCGGCGCCGCCTCAGACGTACCGGCGCGCCGCTCCAGCACCAGCGTTGTCAGGACGTCGGTGTGCCCGTCGAAGAGTTGAACAAGCATGTCCACCGTGTGCACGACGAAATCGGTCGGGCGATAGTCCTCGAGGCGAATGGCGAGGCCCTGTTCGGTGCGCAGCATGGAGAATCCTTCGGAGCGGCCAGCGTTTGGTCAGCCGGGATAGACTGCCCCGCGGGGTTTGCAAATGGCGTGACGCGTCGCAGGGACTGTAGGCCTGCAATCTTCGGCTGTAACCGTCTTCCGCCGTTTCCGCGAGAATGCGGCGCTATGCCGGTGATGACGAAGCGGCATGGCGGGAGACAAATGGTGACGCCGGCGGTTTGCCACGACGGTTGCCACGGCCGGCGGCCTCGGCGACAAGGGACGCGGGCGCCAGCGCAGCCGGACTGGCCGGCATCACGCCGCGCCCGGCGAGAAGGCGGCGCGGACGTGCTGCCGAGAGGCATGAGCGGCATGAGCAGAGCAGTGGCGAGCGGGCTCCAATCGGACCCGGCGCGGGGCATCGGACTGAAGATCGTCTCCGTGGTGGTCTTCGTCGGGATGCAGACCTTCATCAAGCTGTCGGGCGACGACATTCCCCCCGGCCAGATCGTCTTCTTCCGCTCGTTCTTCGCGCTCATCCCGGTCGTCGCCTATCTCGCCTGGCTCGGCGATCTCCGCACCGCGCTGAAGACCGACGATCTGCCGGGCCATGTCTGGCGCGGGGTGATCGGCGTCAGCTCGATGTCGCTCGGCTTCTTCGCGCTGACGCGGCTGCCCTATCCCGAGTGGATCTCGATCTCCTATGCCTCGCCACTCCTCACCGTCGTCTTCGCCGCGGTGTTCCTGAAGGAGGTCGTGCGGCTCTACCGCTGGTCGGCGGTGCTGGTCGGCCTTGTCGGCGTGCTGGTGGTGGCGCTGCCGAACCTCACCTTCTTCGAGGCCGGCTTCGACCGGGCGCAGGCGGTCGGCATCCTCGCTTCGCTGGGATCGGCCGCCGTCGCCGCCGTCGCGATGATCCAGGTGCGGCGCCTGGTGCGGCACGAGAAGACGGCGACGATCGTCATCTACTTCTCGCTGACCTGCTCGGCGATCTCGCTGGTCAGCCTTCCCTTCGGCTGGGTCTGGCCGACGCCCGGCCAGGCTTGCGTCCTGGTGCTCGCCGGCCTCTGCGGCGGCGTCGGGCAGTTGCTGCTGACGGCCTGCTACCGCTACGCCGACGCCTCGACCATCGCGCCGTTCGAGTACACCTCGCTGATCCTCGCGGTCGGGCTCGGCTACTTCCTGTTCGCCGAGGACGTGACGTGGACGACGCTCCTCGGCTCGCTCATCGTCGTCAGCGCCGGCATCTTCATCATCTACCGCGAGCACCGCCTCGGCATCGAGCGCAACAAGGCGCGCAAGGTCTCGCCGCCGGCGGGGTGAGCGTACCGGGAACAGGCGCCTTGGGGGCCCGCAAGCCAGGCCGTTTCATCGGCGCAGGGCGGCCGGGCCTGTCGAAGCTGCTGCCTCAGGCGTTCTGCGGCGCGCTCTCGGCGCGGGGATCGAGCGCGAAGGAGGCGGGCGTCTGCGTTCTCGCCAGCGGCGTCGTCTGGAAGTCCGACCGCTCGGAGGCCGGCGGCGCGCTGCGGCGGAAGGTACGGTAGTAGGCATAGCCGGCGAAGATCGCATGCGCCGCCCCGGTGGCCGCAAAGATGCCGGAGGGACCGAAAGTCTCCATCAGCCAGGCGGCGAGCAGTGGCCCGCCCATGGTGCCGAACCCGTAGAGGATGAGAAGGCCGCCCGAGACCTTCACGAAGTCCTCCGGCCTTGCATAGTCGTTGGCGTGCGCGACGGTCAGCGAATAGGCGGGGTAGATGACGCCGCCGAGCACGAAGGCGGTGGCGAAAAGCCAGTAGGCATTGCCGCTCTGCGACACCAGCGCCACGAGCGCGATGGCGACGCCGATGAGGCCGGCGACGGTCATCACGTAGCGCCGGTCCATGCGGTCGGAAAGGCGCCCGAGCGGGTACTGGAAGACGATGCCGCCGGCCATGGTGGCGGCGAGCAGCGTCGCGATCTCGGTGTTGGAGAAGCCGAGGCGCTGGCCGAACACCGGCGACATGTTGTTCCAGGCGCCCGACAGGACGCCGGCGAGGAACACCCCGACCGCTGCCGCCGGCGAGTTGCGGTAGATGAGCTTCAGGTCGAGACTGGTCGTGGTCAGCGGTTTGGGCGAGGGCGCTTTCGACAGCGCGGTCGGGATCACCGCCAGCGCGAACAGGATGGCGCAGATCATGAACGGCGTCGTCAGCTCGGGGCGCGAGAGCGGCATGACGTACTGGCCGCCGGCCATCGCGAGCATCGAGATGATCATGTAGAGCGAGAACACCCGGCCGCGGGTGTCGTTGGTGACGCGCTCGTTCAGCCAGCTCTCGATGATCATGTAGCTGCCGGCCAGCGCGAAGCCGGCGAGGCCGCGGATCAGGATCCAGGCGATCGGGTGGACGATCATCGCCAGCATGAGAACGCCGATGGCGAGCAGCGCGCAGAGGCTGGAAAAGGTCCGGACGTGCCCGGCCTGGCGCACGATGCGCGGCACGACGAGGCAGCCGATGGTGAAGGCGATGGCGTAGCCGGTGCCGAGCAAGCCGATCTCGTAGGTCGACCAGCCCTCGATCGCGCCGCGAACGGGGAGGAGAATGCCCTGCAGACCTGCACCCGCCATCAGGAAGAAGGTCGAGATCAGCAGCGAGACGATGGGCAGCAACGACGACATGGCAGGCTTTCGACGACGGGCCGGCGCGCGCCAGCGGCACAAGCGACAGTAGACATTTCCCCACGAACAGCGGGGCGAAGCACGAACCGTCGGTGTGCCGCCCCGAAGTGGAAAGGCGGTCGACCTGTCGAGGTGTGGCGGGCGGATCGCGTGCCGACCCCTAACCCATGCCCGGTGATTTGGACAGCGGCGTGTCCGGCTGCGTCATTCCGGCGGGCATCTGCCGAAATGACGTTGGATCTCGAAGCCGCGGGTGCAGGCTATGCTTCAGGACGCCGCGTAGTCCATGGCCTCGAGGTCGGCGATCAGGCCTGGGCCGGATGGGTGCCAGCCGAGCTTTTCCCGCGTTACGGCACTCGATGCGGCAAGGTCCATGCCGGCGAACGCGGCGAGCCATCCGAAATGCGCGACGGCTTGCTCTTTTGGGATCGAAGCCACCGGGACCCCGAGGCCGCGTCCGACGACTTCGGCGATCTCGCGTACCGAAATGCCCTCCTCGGCGACGGCGTGATAGCGGGCGCCTGCCTCCCCCCGCTCGACGGCCAGCCTATAGAGGCGGGCGACGTCCAGCACGTGCGCTGCCGACATGCGGTTGCGCCCTTCGCCGACATAGGCCGAGAGGCGCTTTTCCCGGGCCAAGGCGATGAAGTAGGGAATGAGGCCCTGCTTGACCGTGTCGTGCACCTGCGGGAGCCTTACGACCGAGACGTTGACGCCCTCTGCGAGAAGTGTCGCGCCGGCGAGTTCCGAGGCGATGCGCGGGGTCGCGTGCGCGGTGTCGAAGGCGTCCTCGGTGGCGGGCTGGCCCGGCGCGCCGTTGCCCAAGCCGGTGCCCGACGTGATGACGAGGGGGCGGTTGGAGCCTTTGAGCGCCGAACCAAGGGCGAGGATGGCGCGGCTGTCCTTCTCGCAGTTCGCGGCGAAGTCGGTCATGTTGTGGTCGAAGGCGGTGTGGATCACCGCGTCCGCCTGGGCCGCGCCGCTGCGCAAGCTTTCGAGGTCCTCGAGCACGCCGCGGTGGACTTCGGCCCCGCCCTCGACGAGCGCGCGGGCGCCTGAGTCCGACCGCGTCAGGCCGAGCACCTGATGGCCGGCACCGATGAGTTCGGGAACGATCCGGGAGCCTATGAAGCCATTGGCTCCGGTCAGGAAGATGCGCATCTGAAGTCTCCTTTGTTGTCTGGTCACATCAAATGCGCTAAATACTTTTCCATTAAAGTAGTGATCTTATCCTATTATAAGAACTAACAGGATCGATGATGACGATCGAGGTCGATAATCCTCTGGGTTCCTATCTGAGGGACCGGCGCGGCAAGCTCGATCCGGCGGCCTTCGGGTTTTCGGGGCGACGCCGCACGCCGGGACTGCGCCGCGAAGAGGTGGCGCAGCGCTCCAACATCAGCCCGACCTGGTACACCTGGCTGGAACAGGGGCGTGGCGGTGCGCCCTCGGCGGACGTGCTCAACCGCATCGCCGGCGGCCTGATGCTGACCGAGACCGAGCGCGAGCATCTCTTCATGCTGGGCCTCGGGCGGCCTCCGGAAACCCGCTACAAACCCGTCGGTGCGGTGACCCCGCGGCTGCAACGCCTGCTCGATACGTTCGAGGTCTGTCCCGCTTTGATCAAGACCGCGACCTGGGAAGTGGTCGCCTGGAACCGTGCCACAGCCGTGGTGCTGACCGACTATGGCGCGGTTCCCCCAGCCGAGCGCAACATCCTGCGCCGCATCTTCTGCGACCCGGCGGTCCGTGCCGTGCAGCACGACTGGGACAGCCTGGCACGGTTCGTCGTCGGCGCGTTCCGGGCGGATGCGGCACGGGCCGGCGCCGCCTCGGAGGTCGCCGACCTCGTGGACGAACTCAGCAGGGCCAGCCCCGAATTCGCCGCGCTCTGGCAGGACAACGACGTCAATGCGCATGGAGAAGGGCTGAAGCGGATCCGGCATCCCGTGCTCGGCTGGATCGAGCTCGAATACTCGGCCTTCGCCGTTGACGGCCGTCCGGATCTCGGGATGATCGTCTACAACCCGGTCGACCCGTCCGTCGCCGACCAGATCCGCATGCTGGCAGCCGCCGGTGTCTTGCGCACGGCGCTTTAGATCCAGAGGATCGGGCGTCTTCGGGCATCTCGTCGGATCCAGCCGTCGGATCCAGAGCGCGCTAGACTGCCGGCGCCATCAGTTCGTCGAGCCGCGCTTTGACCGACTGGAGGTCGCGCCAGGCGAGCTTCTTCTGGTTCGGGTGCTTCAGGAGATAGGTCGGGCTCAGCATCGGCAAAGCGGGAATCGATTCGTTGCAGTCCACCCCGAAACTGTAGGTCTGCCACTGACCGCGCAGGCGCAGGAAGCTTTCGTCGAGGTTGAGGATCGCTTTCGCGGCATAGGGGCCGAAGCAGACGACGAGTTTCGGCTGCACCAGTTCGATCTGCCGGGCGATGAAGGGCTGGCAGATCTGGGTCTCGAGCGCCGTCGGCGGGCGGTTGCCGGCGGGGCGCCAGGGCACGGCGTTGGCCAGCCGGACATCCTCGCGGGTGAAGCCGATCGCCTGGAGCATCCGGGTCAGCAACTGGCCGGACTTGCCGACGAAGGGCTCGCCCGCGACATCCTCGTCGCGGTCCGGGGCCTCGCCGATCAGCATGATATCGGCATCCTCGCGGCCGCTGCCGAAGACCAGCGAGCGGGCGGTGAGGCGGAGGTTGCAGCCCTGGAAGCCGGCCAGCGCCGTCTCGAGCTCGGCGAGCGTCGTGGCGGAGGTAGCGCGGGCATGCGCGTCGGCGATGGCTATCTCGTCGGGGACGGCAATGCCCGCGGCGGGGAAGCTCTCGATCGGCGCCGGTCGCGGCGGCGGCGCGACCCGTTCTGCCGGCGCCGACGCAGCGCCTCTCGCCGTGGCGGGCGCCTCGGCGGAACCCTGGCGGCGGCCGGCGCGGGCGGCGAGTTCCGCCTCGGTCTCGGCGAAGCGGTCGCGCGGCGCATCCAGCATCACCGTGTCAATGCCGGCGGCCGCGTACCAGTCGAGAAGGGCGGCCGCGGCGGCACGCATCTGGGCAGGGGTTCCGCTCGGCATCATGCGATCGTCTTAGCGCAAGCCGGGCCGGCGGCAAAGCGCGACCGGGTGCCACCGGCGGCAAAAGCGCGACTGTCCGGCGGTGGCTCGGCGCGCGCAAGGACGCGACGCCGGGCAAGCCGACCGCCTCAGTCGGTTGCGGGCGCGGGGTCAGCGGTGCGAAAGCGCTGATCGGGCCTCGCTTTGGGCAATTTTCGAGCTATTCTAAATGCGGCATCGGATGGAGCAGGAAACGCCGCCTCTCCCGGGCGACCGATGCATAGTCCGCCGCGCGCGGCACCACCTGCACAGCCTCGACCGACGGCCCGGACCCTCGCCCACACCGGCGGGCCCGGACACTTCTGCCGAATGACGATGGAGACGACATGAGCGAGACCCCCGAGCGCGAAAGCATGGAATTCGACGTAGTGATCGTCGGCGCAGGGCCGGCAGGTCTTGCCGCGGCGATCCGGCTGAAACAGCTCGACCCCGAGCGGACGGTCGTCGTCCTCGAAAAGGCTGCCGAGGTCGGTGCCCACATCCTCTCTGGCTGCGTGCTCGATCCCTCGACGCTCGACGTCCTCCTTCCGGAATGGCGCGGCGAGGAGACGCCGATCCGCCAGGAGGTGACCGAGGACCGCTTCTACTTCTATGGCGCGCAAGGCGGAATGCGGCTGCCGAACGCGTTGATGCCCAAGCTCATGGACAACCACGGCAACTTCGTCGTTTCGCTCGGCCTCGTCTGCAAGTGGCTGGCGGAGAAGGCCGAGGCACTGGGCGTCGAGATCTATCCGGGCTTTGCCGCGACCGAAATCCTCTACGACGAATCCAATGCGGTGATCGGCGTCGCCACCGGCGACATGGGCATCGAGAAATCCGGCGAGCCCGGTCCGATGCACCAGCGCGGCATGGCGCTGCTCGGCAAGTACGTCTTCATCGGCGAAGGCGTGCGCGGCTCGCTGGCCAAGGACCTCATCCGCACCTACGGCCTCGCCGAGGGCCGCGAGCCGCAGAAGTTCGGCCTCGGCATCAAGGAGTTGTGGGAGATCGATCCGGCAAAGGCCAAGCCCGGCCTCGTGCAGCACTCGTTCGGCTGGCCGCTCGACATGAAGACAGGCGGCGGCTCGTTCCTCTACCACCTCGAGAACAACCAGGTGTATGTCGGTTTCGTCGTCCACCTCAACTACAAGAACCCGTATCTCTCGCCCTTCGAAGAGTTCCAGCGCTACAAGACGCATCCCGATATCGCTGCGCTGCTCGAGGGCGGCAAGCGCATCGCCTATGGCGCCCGAGCCATCACCGAGGGCGGCTGGCAGTCGGTGCCGAAGCTGGTCTTCCCCGGCGGCGCGCTGATCGGCTGCTCGGCGGGCTTCGTCAACGTGCCGCGGATCAAGGGCGTCCACAACGCCATCGCCTCGGGCATGCAGGCGGCGGAAGCGGCGCAAGGCGCGATCGCCTCGGGCCGCGCGCACGACCGGCTGTCGGACTACGAGGCGGGCTGGCGGACCTCCTCGATCGGCAAGGACCTGAAGCGCGTGCGCAACGTCAAGCCGCTCTGGTCGAAGTTCGGCACGGCGCTCGGCGTCGCGCTCGGCGGCATCGACATGTGGGCGCACCAGCTTCTCGGCGTGTCGCTGTTCGGGATGATGAAACACGGCAAGCCGGACTACGCTTCGACCGAGCCGGCGGCCGAGCACACGCCGATCGACTATCCCCGCCCGGACGGCAAGCTGACCTTCGACCGGCTTTCCTCGGTGTTCCTGTCGAACACCAACCACGAGGAAGACCAGCCCGTGCACCTTCAGGTGAAGGACATGGCGCTGCAGAAGACCTCGGAGCACGACGTCTATGCAGGCCTCTCGCAGCGCTACTGCCCGGCCGGCGTCTATGAATGGGTCGAGGCCGAGGGCGAGCCGCGCTACGTGATCAACGCGCAGAACTGCGTCCACTGCAAGACCTGCGACATCAAGGATCCCAACCAGAACATCAACTGGGTGCCGCCACAGGGTGGCGAGGGACCGGTCTACCAGACAATGTGATGGTATCTTGCCGGCGTAGACCTCAGCCCGATCCGGAGGGCATCCCTGATGGAGACCAACATGCGCCTTTTCTCGCCGCTCCTTCTGCTCCTGCCCCTCCTTGCCGCGCCGGCTCTGGCGGATGAGAAATACGATGCGTGCGTCGGCGATGCGGACGCCACGATGGTGGACATGGGCGAATGCGGCGGGGCCTGGGTGGACCGGGAGGACGCCCGCCTCAACGTCGCCTGGAAGAAGCTGATGGCGGGGATCGCCGAGGACAGCAAGCCGGCGCTGCTGGACGAGCAGCGGGCGTGGCTCGCCTACCGCGACAAGTCCTGCCTGATCTATCTCGACCAGGCCGAATACGGCTCGAACGGCCGCGATCTCTCCTATCCCGCCTGCCGGGCCGCGATCATCGAGCAGCGGACCGAGGCGCTGAAGTCGGTTCTGGAGAACATCGAGCCGCAATAGCCGGCCGGCCGGACAGTTGGCTGGCCCGCCCAAGCCACTTACCGGGCGACGGTCTGCACTTTCGGCTCTTCCGGATCGGCGAAGGGCAAAGTGAAGGTCAGGAGCACCGGCAGGTGGTCGGAGGCCGTCGCTTCCGTGCGTTCGATCTTGATGATCTCGATCCCGGCCGATGTCAGGATGTTGTCGATCGGCAGCCCAATGAAGCGGGCGAAGACCGGCGGCAGGAAGTTGACGAACCAGGTCGGGCCGATGCCCGTGGCGATCCGGGTTCCGCTGTTGGCCGCCATGGTGCGCACCGAAGCGCTCCAGGGCGCGGCGTTGAAGTCGCCGGCGATCACCAGCGGATCGCCTAGCTTTGCCAGCGTCGGGGTCAGCCGCGCCACCTGGATCCACTGCCGCCCGGGGGAAGGCCAGCGCAGGTGCTGGGATCCGACGATCACCTGCAGCCCGTTGAAGTCGACACGCTTTGCCGTGAAGCCGCTGGTGGGATCGCAGACCCCGACATCGCCATCGGCGAACGGCCGGCGCGACAGGATCGCGACGTCGCTCGAGCCGTCGGAATGGTTGCAGTAGAACTGGTAGGGATAGCGCTCGGCAATGGCGTCAAAGACAGGCCGCCAGCCGTCGAAGACCTCCTGCACGGTGATGACGTCCGGCGAGAGCGTGCCGATCAGCCTGACGGCTGCTGGCTTGTCCGGCGAGTCGTAGCGCAGGTTCATCTGCAGCAGCGTGTAGCGCGGGGCACCGGCTGCGGCGATCGAGGTTTGGGGCAGCGGCAGCATGTAGGGAAGGACCGTTGCGAGACCGAGCACGGCGGCGACGACCGAGGCGAGCGCTGCCGCGTAGAGCCGCGACCAGATCAGCGCGATCGCCACGACCAGCAGCAGCACGGCGGCGTGCGCGCGGAAGTGCGCGGCGGTGTCGAACAGATGGACGCGGTCGCCGAAGAAGCCGGCGAGCAAGCCGAAACCGAGGCCGACAGCCGCGAACAGGAAGACGCCGCCGGCGATCTGCCGGCGCTGGGAAAGCGGGGCCATGCGGGCGCCTACTGGAACGCGGTTTCGAAGAAGGAGCGCAGCTTGCGCGAATGCAGCCGCTCGGGCGGCATGTCCGCCAGCTTCTCCATGGTCCGGATGCCGATGCGCAGGTGCTGGGCGATCTGCCGCTTGTAGAAGTCGGTCGCCATGCCCGGCAGTTTCAATTCGCCGTGCAACGGCTTGTCGGAGACGCAGAGCAGTGTCCCATAGGGCACCCGAAACCGGAAGCCATTGGCCGCGATCGTCGCCGATTCCATGTCGAGTGCGATCGCCCGTGACCGGGACAGCCGCTCGACCGGCTCCTTCTGGTCGCGAAGCTCCCAGTTGCGGTTGTCGATGGTCGCCACCGTGCCGGTGCGCATGATCTTCTTCAGCTCGTAGCCCTCGAGCCCGGTGATCTCCTCGACCGCCTCCTCCAGGGCGACCTGGACCTCGGCGAGCGGCGGGATCGGCACCCAGACCGGCAGGTCGGCATCGAGCACGTGGTCCTCGCGGACATAGGCATGCGCCAGGACGTAGTCGCCGAGGGCTTGGCTGTTGCGCAGGCCGGCGCAATGGCCGAGCATCAGCCAGGCATGCGGTCGCAGCACGGCGATGTGGTCGGTGATGGTCTTGGCGTTGGACGGGCCGACGCCGATGTTGACCATGGTGATCCCGGCGCCACCCTCGCGCATCAGGTGATAGGCCGGCATCTGCGGCAGCCGCAGCGGCGCCATGCCCTTTTCCGGCGCATCGTGGCCGGGCAGCGTCACGATGTTGCCGGGTTCGATAAAGCCGGTATAGCCGCCACCGCCACGGCCCATCAGCTCGCGCGCCAGCATGCAGAACTCGTCGATGTAGAACTGGTAGTTGGTGAACAGCACGTAGTTCTGGAAATGCTTCGGACTGGTGGCGGTGTAGTGCGCCAGGCGGTGCAGCGAGTAGTCGACGCGCTGCGCGGTGAACGGCGCGAGCGGCATCGGCTCGCCGGGGCTCGGCTCGTAATTGCCGTTGACGATGCGGTCGTCGGTCGAGGCGAGATCCGGCACGTCGAAGATATCGCGCAGCGGCTTGTCGAGCTTCTCGGCCGAGGCGCCATCGACATAGGAACCCTCGGGGAAGGCGAAATGCAGCGGCATCGGCGTGCCGGAGTCGCCCACCGAGACCGGGACCCCGTGATTGCGGATGAGGAGGCCGATCTGCTCGGTGAGATAGGTCTCGAAGAGGTCGGGCCGGGTGATGCTCGCCGCATAGCTGCCGGGGCCGGGGACATGGCCGAAGGAGAGGCGGCTGTCGACGCGGGCATGGCTGTCGGTGACCAGCGAGACCTGCGGGTAGTAGGCCCGGAAGCGTCGCGTGGTATCGCCGCTCGCCAGCACCTCCTCGAAGCTCTCGCACAGAAAGGAGACGGCGCGCTGGTAGAGCCGCTGCAGTTCGGCGACGGCCGCGGCCGGGTCCTCGAACACCTTCATGGGCGCGGCCGGCGGCGTGGCGAGGATCGGGGCAGGGCGGGCGGTGAAGAACTTTGTCATGCCATATCTCTAATCGCCGGGGGTCCCTGGCGGAAGCCGAGACGTCAAATATGCGCCGGAACGATGGCGCCAGGCTGGGCAAGGGCCGTTGAACGCTTCGTTCAGGGACGCGGCGATTGCGCCATCCGTCTGCCGCCCTAGCTCAGACGCATCTGCCATCCGCAAGAGGAAGCCGACATGACCACCCAGACCAAGCCCATCGAGCTGCACTACTGGCCGACGCCGAACGGCTGGAAGGTCTCCATCATGCTGGAAGAACTCGGCGTTCCCTACGAGATGCACTACGTCAACATCGGCAAGGGCGAGCAGTTCGAGCCGGATTTTCTGAAGATCGCCCCGAACAACCGCATGCCCGCGATCGTCGATCCGGAAGGGCCGGGCGGCGCACCGATCTCCGTCTTCGAGTCCGGCGCCATCTTGCAGTATCTCGGACGCAAGTTCGGCCAGTTCTATCCGACCGACGAGCGCGCGCGCGTTGCGGTGGACGAGTGGCTGTTCTGGCAGGTCGGCGGCCTCGGCCCGATGGCCGGCCAGGCGCATCACTTCCGCCAGTATGCGCCCGAGAAGATCGCCTACGGCATCGACCGCTACACCAACGAGGTGCATCGGCTCTACGGCGTGATGAACAAGCGTCTCGGCGCGGTCGAATATCTCGCCGGCGATTATTCGATCGCCGACATGGCCTCGATCGGCTGGATCGTGCCGCACGAGAATCAGGGGCAGAACCTCGAGGAATTCCCGAACCTCAAGCGCTGGTTCGAGGCCGTAAAGGCACGTCCTGCGGTCGAGAAGGGCCTTGCCATCGGCGCCGAGCACCGCAAGAACCTCGCTGATGATGCCGATGCGCAGAAGGTGCTGTTCGGCCAGCGCGCGGAGTAGGACTTTCGGACATTCCCAGCGCCTGCCCGAATAGACAGGTTAGCTTACGACCTCCGGCAATCTCGGTACGGTTGCTACAGTTGTGTTGGGTGCGCCGCGAAATATTGCTTCGCGTCGCACCTTTGACAATTACTTCTTAAAGCAAACTTAGGTGTCCGCACCCATTGTGAACCCAACGGAAAGCCGGGGGAAGCATGGTCAGGTTTGCGATAGGTCTTGTTCT
Source organism: Mesocryomonas fontinalis (assembly GCF_055730125.2). Lineage (NCBI taxonomy): Bacteria > Pseudomonadati > Pseudomonadota > Alphaproteobacteria > Hyphomicrobiales > Aurantimonadaceae > Mesocryomonas > Mesocryomonas fontinalis. The sequence goes on from NZ_JBUZWG020000001.1 coordinate 771,259, forward strand.
CTGCGTCGCTGCCTCGGCGTTTTTGCCGGCGGCGTCGGCGGGTGAACTGCCGGTGCCGAAGGGCGAGATCGTCCTCAGCATCGGCGGTAAGATCGACAATCACAACGGTGAAGGCCAGGCGCGTTTCGACCTGGCGTCGCTCGAAGCGCTGGACGCGACCGAGATCGTCACCACCACCCCCTGGACGGAGGGCGAGCAGACCTTCGTCGGCGTCGACCTCGACAAGCTGATGCAGGCGGTGGGCGCGAAGGGCGATACGATCATCGTCACGGCGCTGAACGACTACCAGGTCAGCGTGCCGATCTCCGATTTCAAAAACTATCGCCCGATCCTGGCCTACCGGCGCAACGGTGTCCCGATGCCGGTCAGCGACAAGGGCCCGCTGTTCATCGTCTATCCCTATGACAGCGCTTCAAACCTCAGGAGCGACGTCTTCTACACGCGCTCGGTCTGGCAGGTCGCCAGCTTTATCGTCGAGTAGACATCGGCGGCATGCGACAGCTCAAGATCATCCTTCTGGTGCTGGTGGCGGTCACGATCGCTGCCTTCGCCTATGTTTCGTTGATCATCGAGCGCCAGCACCTGGCCATCGCGCAGATCTCCAACAACAACACCGTCTTCATCGGCAGCCAGTCGGTGGCCGAGCTGCTGCGGTTTCGCGGTCAGTTGCGGGACTACGTGTCGACCCCGACGGACGCCTCCGCCCAGCAGATCCGCCTGCGCTTCGACATCCTGCTGAACCGGCTGGCGACGATTTCCAACGGTGAGTTCGGCGCCTTCATGCGGGCCTCGCCCCGGCGCGACCTGCTGCTCGGATCCTACGCCGAGGCGATCGCCGAGGTCGGCGGCGTGATGGCGGAAGGGTTGTCGCCGGCCTCGGCTAACCGGATGAGCGACATGCTGGCGTTCTACGAGCGCCCGCTGATGGGCCTTGCCTCCGAGGCCAACCAGTACGGCGCGCAGACGGCGGCCGACGGCCAGCGCGACCTGCTTCGCCTGCAGGAAGTGTCCGTCTACATCACCCTCGCGCTCGTCGCCCTCGGCGCGCTGCTCCTCTCGATGGTCCTGCGGGCGAATGGCCTGCTGGCCAAAGCGCACGATGCGCGGCAGCTGCTGTTGGACGAACTGCGGGCGACCTCCGACAGACTGACGGTGCGCAACCAGCAACTCGACCGCATGGCGCATTTCGATCCGCTGACAGGGCTCGCCAACCGGGCGCTGTTTGCGACGGAACTGACCCGGCAGATCGAACGGGTGCGCGGCGAGGGGCACAGCTTCGCGCTGCTGCTGCTGGACCTCGACGGCTTCAAGGACATCAACGATACGCTCGGCCATTACGCCGGGGACGAGCTGCTGCGCCAGGTCGCCGATCGCATCCGGGCGCTGGCCCCGGCCGACGCCTTCTGCGCACGGCTCGGCGGCGACGAGTTTGCCGTCCTCTGCAGTGACGCGCAGGAGGTCGGGTCGAGCGCTGCGCTGCTGGCCAGCACGATCGTCCGCGAGATCGCCATGCCCTTCATGATCGAAGGCACGGCCGCCGAGATCGGCGTCAGCATCGGCTTCGTCGGCTGCGACCAGAACAGCCTGGAAGCCCCCGACGATCTCGTCCGGCATGCCGACGACGCGCTCTACTACGCCAAGCGCCGGGGCAAGGGCCGCTGCGAGCGGGCAGAGCGCCGGGCGGCCTGAGCACCAATTCGCCCGCCCGCACATCCGCCGTGGCGGCGCGCGGCTATCTGCCGGGGGTCACAACCGCGACCAGGTCTGGCTCTTGCAGAAGATCTTCAGCGCGCAGCCGGTGAGTTTCAGCGAGGCGCCGCCGACCTTTGCGCTGCCGGAATAGGTCTTGTCCGCCTGCGGGTCGAGGATCTCGCCTTCGTAGTCCGCGCCCGAGCCGCTCATCTTGCCGATCTGCTTGCCCTTGAACTTGCCGGTGGTCACCGTGATGCAGTAGTCGCCGCCACACGGCGCGATCTTTGCGGTCTCGCCGCTGGCGGTCTTCCAGCTGCCGACGACCGGCTCCGCGGCCACGGCGCTCCAGCTGATCATCGCGAGCGATGCGGCAGCGATCATGATGCGATTCATTCTCATCCTCCCCAGCCGGGATGCGGCGCCATGCCGGCGCTTGCGCTGTCCCCGGAGCAAAGACGTAAACCAGGCGGGTGGCGCTGACAAAGCGTGATTTGGCCGCTGCGCGACAGGGCTTTTCGCGTTTCGGCGCAAACGCCGAAGATGACGCTTTGATTCTCGGAATGGTTACGCAAGCGTTCACCGTCCGCTTGCCCGTATCCCGCCGCATTTGCTGTCGCCGCTGGCGTATAGGGGCTGCAGATGGGCGGATGGCCAAAGGTTAGTGAAAGATGAGCATGGTGTTTAGTTCAAATTAGCCACGCCTTTTAAGCGGGTGTTGAAGCGAAGGGTGCATTCTCCAGGGCAGCAGAGAGCGGCCGGGGCAACCGGCGAACCGCACCATCAGGAGACCTTCGGACATGGCACGCTTCGATTTCTCGGATCACTCCACCGGCACCATCGGCGCCACCGTCTTTACCCCGTCGCCGGACGTCCTGTTCCAGATGGGCCTGCTCTGCGCGCTCGGCCGCGACGGCGCTGTCGATCTCGTGGCCGCCCACATGTACTTCAACCTCGCCGCCCGCGACGGTGTCGAGGATGCCGCCTTCCACCGCCAGGAAGTCGCCGACCAGATGTCGAAGGCGGAACTCGCCAAGGCGCTGCGCGCCGCCCGCGACTGGATCGCCCGGCACTGATCGCTTGGAACTAAGCGGCTGGCATTGCACCCACGGCCCGCGAGGCCAGCTGCATCAGCCGTTGCGACCGAGCCCGTCCAGGGCAGTGTGCAGCGCCTGTTCGAACAGCGCGAGGTCCGGCTCACGGCCGACGGTGACGCGGATCATCCGGTCGAGCGGCGCGACGCCGGGCATGCGGATGAAGACGCCCTCCGCCAGAATGCCGGCGAGCACCGCCTTGGCGTAGGCCGCATCCCGGCCGCAGTCGATGGCGACGAAGTTCGTCGCCGAGGCCAGCGGTAAAAGCCCTGCCGCCGTCGCGATCGCGGCCAGCCGCGCGCGTCCCGCCGCAACCTTTTGCACGACATCCGCGAGAAACGCCTGGTCGCCGAGCGCCGCGAGCGCGCCGGCTTGCGCGATCCGCGATACGCCGAAATGATTGCGCACCTTGTCGAACTGGCGGATCGAGCCGGCCTCGCCGATGGCGTAGCCGACCCTGACGCCCGCCATGCCGTAGGCCTTCGAGAAGGTGCGGAAGCGCAGGAGGTTCGGCCGGAGAAGATCGATCGGCGGCAGCGCGGACGCCGGCGCGAAATCGCAATAGGCCTCGTCGAGCACCAGGATCGTCTCCTCCGGCGTCTCGGCGATCAGCCGCCCGACCGCTTCGGCCGAATGCCAAGAGCCCGTTGGGTTGTCCGGATTGGCGAAGTAGAGGAGGCGCGGCCGGGTCTCGCGGGCGCGCTCGATCAGCGCGTCGATGTTCTCGGCGATCTCCGGACGGGCGTCGCGGTAGGGCACCATGTCGAGCACCGCGCCATGGCCGGCGACGTGGTAGTTGAAGGTCGGATACGCCCCGCGCGAGGTCAGCACGCCATCGCCCGGCTCGGTGGCGAGCTGCACCAAGAGGCCCAGCAGGCCGTCGATGCCCTCGCCGACGGTGATGTTCTCCGGCTTTAGCCCATGATGCGCGGCGAGCGCCGACTTCAGCTCGGCCTGCTCGGGATCGCCATAGGCCCAGCTTTCCGAGGCCGCAGCGCGCATCGCCTCGATGGCGGCAGGGGAAGGGCCGAACACGCTCTCGTTCGCCCCGAGACGCGCCTTGAAGGCCGTGCCGGCCTGTCGCTCCAGTGCTTCCGGCCCGACGAAGGGAATGCTGGCGGGCAGCGAGCGGGTGAGGGGCGAAAACAGCGTGCGCGTCATGGCAAGGTCCTGGTTGGCCGCCCCTTCTGCCGAATTTTTCGCAGGAGTGCCAGTTGCGGCGGGAGACGCAAGGCTGCCCGCGGCGCCGCCGGGCAACGTCGGGGTGCGCGCGCCCTCTCGAAAAGCCCTTGTGCCCGCCCTCCGCGGGGCGTAGAAACGCCGTCACGACAGGGGTGCTCCGCAATGCCGGGGCTGAGACGAGGGCGCAGGCCTTCAAACCCTCAAGCTGATCTGGGTAATGCCAGCGGAGCGAGGCGAGCGATGTTTTCAGGCGCACAGATTTCCCTTTATCCGATGACCGACGATTTCGTCGCCGTCATCCTCGGTGCGCTTGGCGCGCTCGATCCCTACCGCCCGCGGTTCAGGATCGAGACCGACGACCTCTCGACGCTCGTCGTCGGCCCGCCGGAGGAACTCTTCCCGGCCATGCGCGACCTCTTCGTCTCCGCCGCCCGTGGCGGGGTGCACACGGTGCTGTCGGCCACGGTGTCGCGCGGCTGTCCCGGCGAGCCGGACGATGCGATCTGCTCGCCGCCGGAAGGCGGCTTCGCCCCGCTCGGTCCGCTCGACCAGCGCGTCGCACAAAGCCTTGCCGCCGTCGCGGCTGCTGCCCCCACCGGCCAGACAATATCGGCGCAGTTCTCCTACTATCCGCTCGGCCGCGGCGAGCACATGGACGAGATCTACGCCTGCATTGACTTCCTCAAGCAGTCCGGCGTCTTCGACCGCTCTAAGAACTTTTGCACGAAACTGTCCGGTGATGCCGGGATGGTCTTCGCGACGCTGTCGGAAGCTTTTCTGCGCTTTGCACCCGAGGGGGCCCATGTCGCCCTCGACGTGACCCTGTCGGCGAACAGTCCTTCGGCTGTTAGCCCGGCGAACAGTCCTTCGGCTGTTAGCCCGGCGGTCGCCAGCCTTTCCTGACGTCCCCAGACTGCCCCCTCACATCCGGAGAACTGCCATGCGAACAGGCTGGACCCTGCGCGAAACGCTCGTCGTCGCCGTCCTCGGCGCGGTTTTTGCGGTGCTCTATCTCGGCTGGGTGCAGATCTGGCTGATCGCCCAGGCCGCCCTCGGCGCCGTCTCGATGGACGTCTTCATGGGCTTCTGGTTCATCGCCTCGGTGGTCGCCGCGGCGATCATCCGCAAGCCCGGCGTCGCCTTCGCCGCCGAAGTGATGGCGGCGGCGGTCGAGATCCTGCTCGGCAGCCCCGGCGGTCTCCTGCTGATCCTCTCGGGCATGATCCAGGGCGCCGGTGCGGAAGCCGTGTTCGCCGCGACCCGCTGGCGCAACTACTCGCTGCCGGTGCTGATGGCGGCCGGCGTCGGCGCGGCGATCGCGAGCTTCATCTACACCTGGATCCGCTTCGACTACGGCGCGCTGGCGCCCGGCCTGCTGATCGCCATGTTCGCGCTGCGCTGCCTGTCGGGCGCGCTGCTCGGCGGCTGGCTCGGCCACGCCATCGTCGCCGCGCTCTACCGGACCGGCGTGCTGCACGGGCTGAAGATCGATACCGACCGGCGGGCGGCGCTTGCCTGACGCACACCCCCTCGGCGCCGGCGCACCCTCCGGCGACGGGGTGGCCGCGGCGGAATGGCGGCGGACGGCGATCACCTTCGCCGGCACGCCGACCATCGGCCCGGTCGACGTGCGGCTCCTGCCGGGCGAGCGGGTGCTGCTGCTCGGCGCCTCCGGTTCCGGCAAGTCCTCGCTGCTGCTGGCGTTGACCGGGCTGGTGCCGGCGAACCTTCCCGCCGACGTCTCGGGCTCGACGCGCCTGTTCGGCCGGCCCGGTGACAGCCGCTCGCCGGCCGAGTGGTCCGATACCGTCGGGCATTATTTCCAGGACGCCGACCAGGTGCTCTGCGGCATGCGCGTGCGCGACGAGATCGCCTTCGCCTGCGAGAACCTCGGCATGGCGCCGGATGCGATCGAGGCCCGGGTGTCGGATGTGATGCAGCGCCTCGGCCTGCCCGGCGAATGGCGGGAGCGGCGCTCGCTCTCGATGTCCGGCGGCGAGCGGCAGCTGGTGGCGCTCGCGGCAATCCTTGCGCAGGACGCGCCGATCCTCCTCGCCGACGAGCCAACCGCGCACCTCTCGCCCGAGGCGGCCGCGCGGCTGCATGCGGTCCTGCACGACACGGCGGGAGGCCGCGCCTGCCTCGTCGTCGACCATCGGCTGGACGGGCTGATCGACGCCATCGACCGCGTCGTCGTGCTCGGCCGATCCGGGCAGGTGATCGCCGAGGGGCCGCCGCGCGAGGTGTTCCGGGCAAGCCATGCCGTCCTCCGCGCGGAAGGGCTCTGGCAGCCGCTGGCCGCCCATCTCGACGCGGCGCTGATCGCGGCCGGCATCACCCTCGACCCGCCGCCGCTGACCCCTGCCGAAGCGCTCGCGCCGCTGCAGCGGCTGCCGCCCGAGCTTCAGGCGGCGGCAAGGGCCGCGGTGGCAGGTTTCCTGGCCGAGCGGCTTCCTTTGCAAGGGAGAACGCAGCCGGGCGCGGAAATCGTCCGCCTCGACAAGGCCGACTGCGCGCCGTTTCTCGGCCCCGTCGTGCTGCGGGAAATCTCCCTCAAAGTCTATGCCGGCGAGGTGCTGGTGCTCCTTGGGCGCAACGGGGCGGGGAAGTCGACGCTCGGTGCAAGCCTTGCCGGGCTGCTGCGCCTGAAACGCGGCGCGCGGAGCGGCCCGCCCGGCGCCATCGCCCTGCAGCATCCCGAGGACCAGTTCGCGACCGGCTCGGTCCGCGACGAGATCGGTGCCATGCTGCCGCCGGCCATGCCCGCGGCGGAGCGGGCAGCGCGTCTCAACGTCGCTCTCGACCGCTTCGGCATCGGGGGGCTCGAGGACCGCCATCCCTTCACGCTGTCCGAGGGCCAGAAGCGGCGGTTGGCGCTGGCCGCGATCGATGCCGCCGACCGCTGGCCGCTGTTGGTGCTGGACGAGCCGAGCGCCGGGCTCGACGCGGCCGGCACGGCCGATTTGACCGCGCGGATCGACGCTCTCCGCGCCTGCGGCCGCGCCATCGTCGTCATCACCCACGATATGGACCTGGCGCTGCGGCTGGCGGACCGGGTGGCGATCCTCGGGGAGGGACGCCTGCAGGCGATCGGGCCGGCGCGCGAGTTGCTGCTGGATGCGGCGCTGATGACTGAGAACGGCCTCGCCGAGCCGCTGCTCGCGCCGGCGCTTCGCTGGCTGGCGGCACGGTGATGGGCGCCGTCAACCCGCTGACCGTGCTCGGCGCCTGCCTCGCCTGGATCCTGGCGACGACCATGGTGTTCACCCCCGGCTTCCAGCTCTTCGCCATCCTGCTGTTTGCCGGGATGACCGTGACGCTCACCCGCACGCGGGTTCTGGTGCTTCTCGGCCTGACCGTGCCCTTCGTGCTGTTCGGTTTCGGCTTCCTCACCACCAACATCCTCTTCCGGCAGGAGAACTCCGCCGTCGCCGTGTTCTCCGCCGACCTTGCGGCCTCCGAGGCGGGGCGGGCGGGGCTGGTGCTGTTCCTGCGCGCGATCGCCGGCGGGATGGTCTCGATCTTCTTTGCCCGGGCGATCGATCCCGGCGGCTTCGTGCGGGCGTTGATGGCCTATCTCCGGCTGCCCGCCGGCATCGCCTATGCGCTGTTTGCGGCGATGCAGATGGTGCCGGACCTTGCCGCCAAGGCGCAGCAGATCCGCATCGCCGACGCCATGCGGCGGGGGCGCCCGCTCCGCCGCTTTCCCTCTCCCGGCGCGATCCTGCGGCTGTTGATCCCGCTTCTCGCCTTCGCCATCCGCCGCGCCGGGCGCACCGCCATCGCCATGGAAGCCCGTGGCTTCTCGCCCGGGCGAAAGCGGACGCTGACCGACGTACCCGGCTTTTCCTGGCGCGATGCCGGCTTTGCCGTGGCCAGCGCGCTGCTGCTCGGCGTCGCCCTTGCCGTGTGGGGCTAGTCGACGTCCGAGGGTACGCCGTCGATCCGCTTCAGCCCTTCCGCAAAGCGGCGGGCGTTGGCGACGTAGTGCGCCGCCGAGAGTTTGAGCGCCTCGGCAGTGGCGTCGTCGAGTTCGCGCACGACCTTCGCCGGCGAACCGACAATCAGCGAATTGTCCGGAAACGCCTTGCCTTCGGTAACCAGGGCATTGGCGCCAACGATCGAGTTGCGACCGATGCTGGCGCCGTTGAGGATGGTTGCGCCCATGCCGACCAGCGTGTTGTCGCCGATCGTGCAGCCATGGACGATGGCGCCGTGGCCGATGGTGCAGCCGGCGCCGATGGCGAGCGGCAGGCCGGCATCGCTGTGCAAGGTGGCGTTGTCTTGCACGTTGGTCTCGGCGCCGATGGTCATCCACTCGTTGTCGCCGCGCAGGACGGCGCCGAACCAGATGCCGACGCCGCGCCCCAGCCGGACACGTCCGATCACCCGGGCGCCATCGGCGACGTAGACGCCCTCCGCGATGTCCGGTGCCTCGCCGTCGAGCGAATAGATCGCCATGCCGTATCCTCCTGTCCGTCTCCCGAACCGTGCGGCAGCTAGGAGGGAGGGTCAAGCGACAAGGGCCGAGTTGCGGGAAAGCGGTTGATATCCAAGGGTTGCAGGAGGGACGCCTTGCTTTTGCCCGCGCCGTTTCGCAGCAAGGTTGCTTGGCACAGCTTCAGATTGGGCGACCGTGATCCGCTTCCTGCACACCGCCGACTGGCAGATCGGCAAGCCCTTCGGCGGCTATGACGCCGATACCCGCGGCGAGCTGAAGGCGGAGCGCTTCCGCGCCGTCGAGCGCATCGCGCGGCTGGCCGCCGAGCGCGGCTGCGACGCCGTGCTGGTCGCCGGCGACGCCTTCGACGACAATACCGTGAGCGAGCGGGAAATCCGCCGGACGCTGGAGGCGATGGCAGGCTTCGCCGGGCCATGGGTGATGCTGCCCGGCAATCACGATGCGGCGCTGAGCGTCTCGGTCTGGAGCCGGTTGCGCCGGATGGGGCCGCCGGCCAACCTCCTGATCGCCGATGCGCCGCTGCCGCTGACGCTTGCCGACGGGCGGCTCGTGGTGCTGCCCGCGCCGCTCACCCGCCGGCACGAGGGCGCCGACCTCACCGCCTGGTTCGACGAGGCCGAAACGCCGCCGGGTGCGGTGCGGGTGGGCCTCGCGCACGGCTCCGTCGCCAACCGGCTGCCGGAGAAGGCCGAGAGCGGTAATCCGATCGCCGACGACCGCGCCGTCCGTGCGCGCCTCGACTATCTCGCGCTCGGCGACTGGCACGGCTTCCTCGAGATCGCCGCGCGCACCTATTACAGCGGCACGCCCGAGCCCGAGCGCTATCCCGCCAACCGGCCGGGCTTCGTCGCTCTGGTGGAGATCGACGCGCCGGGCGCCGCGCCGCGCGTCGAACCGGTCGCGACCGGCCACTTCATCTGGATCTCGCGCGACGTGGTGCTGACGGAGGCCGCGGGTCTCGACGATGCGATGGCCGATCTGCGCCGGCCGAGAGACACGCTCCTCGACCTCAACCTGTCCGGCGCCATGCCGCTGCGCGAGCGCGTCGTCCTCGACGAGCGCCTGGCGGCCCTCGGCGCCAGTGTCTTCGACCTCAGGGTTTCCGACGCCGGCCTGATCGACGCGCCGGACGAGGAGGACCTCGACCGCATCGACGTCGCCGGCTTCGTGCGGGTCGCCATCGACCGGCTGCGCCTGAAGGCCGCCGACCCCGCCGACCCGCAGCGCGCGGCGGCGGCGCTGGCACTGCGAATGGCATATATAGAACACGCGCGCGTGAGCGCTGCGGATGCGGGAGACGCCTGATGTATCTCGGCCATCTCACGCTCAAGGATTTTGCCGGGCTCGGTGCTGTCGATCTCGACGGCTTCGAGCCGGGGCTGAACGTCATCGTCGGCGACAACGAGGCCGGCAAGTCGACCTTGCTGCTGGCGCTAAGGGCCGCCTTCTTTCAGAAGCACCGGGCGAGCGGCGAGGCGACCAAGGCGCTGGCGCCCTATGGGCGGGCCGCGCGGCCTGAGATCTCGGTCGCCTTCGAGACCGCGGGGACCCGCTACCAGCTGCGCAAGAGTTTCCTCCAGCGGCCGGAGGCCGAGCTGTCCTGGCCGGGCGGCGCGCTGTCGGGCGATGCCGTCGAGGAGCGTCTCGCCGAGCTGCTGCGCTTCGCCCATCCCGGCAGCGGCCGCCCCAAGCTCGACGAGCACCAGGGCGCCTTCGGCCTGCTCTGGGTCGAACAGGGACGGTCGCACGAGCATGACCTGAACCTTGGCGTCGGCAAGAACGCGGTGACCGCCTCGCTCGAGGGCGAGATCGGCCAGATCCTCGGCGGCGACCGGGGGCGCGCGCTGCTCGGCGCGGCCAAGGCGCTGCAGGACCGCTTCTTCACCACGACCGGCCGGATGGCGTCGTCGAGCCCGCTCGGCAAGGCCGAGGAGGCTCTCGCCTCGCTGCGGTCCGAGCTTGCGGAGAAGCAGGCGCTGCGCCGCGACTACGAGGAGAAGATCGACCGGCTGCGCAGCCGCCGCGAAGTCCTGCATGCCTATCTCAGCGAGGACGCGATCGGCGCCGCGGAGCGGACGGTCGAGGTTGGCGAGCGCCGCGCGCGCACCATCGAGGGTTATGAGCGCGAGCTGCAGGAGGCGCGGCGGGCGCTCGACCACGCCGCCCTGCAGCGCCAGGCGGCGGGCGAGCGGCTTTCGGCCCGCGAGGACCTCGCCCGCCGCGTCCGGCTGGCGGGAACTGCGGCGCAGGAAGCGGCGGCCGGGCTCGCCGATAGCCGCAGCGCCGAGAAGGCGGGCCTTGAAGGGCTCGGCCGTCTCGAGGAGGAGCGCGTGAGAGCCCGCGCGGCCCTTGCAGCGGCCGAGGCCGGCGACGAGGCCGCTGCAGCCGGCGCCGGGCATCGCCGGCTGACCGCCGATATCCTGGCGCTGGAGACGCGGCTCGGCCAGGCGGCGGCGCTCGCACGGCAGCTTGCCGCCCTCTCGGCGGAGGATCTGGGGCCTCCGCTCGACGCGAAGGCGCTGCAGGCCCTCGAACAGTCCGAGCGAAAGCGCCGCGAGGCCGAGATCCTGGTCACCGCCGCTGCGCCGACGATCAGTTTTGCGCCCGACGCGGGCAGGCGCGTGCAGCTGCCGTCGGGCGCGTCGGTCGATGGGGCTGCGCCGCTGCCGGTTCTGGCGCTCAGCACGTTCCTGCTCGAGGGTTTCGGCGCGGTGACGATCGAGCCGGGCGGCGATGCCGGCGAGCTTCGTCGCGGTTTCGAGGCGGCCGATGCCGCCCTGACGTCCCTGCTGGCGCGTCACCGCGTCGCCGATGTCGAAGCCGCGCGTCGCCGGCTGGCACAGATCGAGGCGCGCCAGCGCGAGATCGTCCTGCTGCGGCGCCAGGTCGAAGCCATCCTGCCGGAGGGGGAGGCCGTTGCCGCCAAGGCGCTCGCCGAAGCCCGCGCCAAGCTTTCCCGTCTCGCGCCGCAGCCTGTCGGCGGAGCGAGCGACGCCGGCCCCGATGCTGCCGAGGCCGCGCGGGCCCTTCGCAAGCAGGCGCAGTCCCGCTCGAGCGCCGCCGATGCCGCGCTGGAACTCGCTCGAAGCGAAGCTTCCGCCCACGCGGCGCGGCTCGCCAAGGCGGAAGCCGAGGCCGAGCACCTTGCCGAGGCGGCCGCCCGGTTGCAGCGCGAACTCGGCGACGCCGAGGCTGCGCGCGGACAAGTGGCGCTGAACGAGGATCTGGCCGCCGCCGAGCTGGAGCGCAGCGCCAAGAACGCCGTGGTCGCCTTGCGCCAGCGCGACCTTGACGAAGCCGACCCCGAGACCGCCGTCCGCTCGCTGCAGGCCAGTCGCCGTGCGCTGGAGGAGGTTCGCCGGGTCGTCGGCCAGCTGAAGGACGAGACCGCAGCCCTGGAAGGCGAGTTGCGGGCCCAGGGGCTCAGCGCCCTCGGCGAGGATATCGAGCGCATCGGTGGCGAGATCGAGAGGCTCGATGCGCGCCGGCAGCGCCTGGCGCTGGAGGCGGAAGCGTCGCGGCTTCTGCACGAGACGCTGATCGGTGCCCAGCGCGATGCCCGCGAGCATTGGCTCGGGCCGATCAAGGCGCAGGTCGCGCCCTATCTGAAGCTGATCCACCCCGAGAGCGAGGTCGCTTTCGACGACGCGACGCTGGCGATCACCGGCCTTCACCGCCGCGGCGTCGCCGAGGAGTTCAAGCGGCTGTCGGCCGGCGCACGCGAGCAGGTGGCGGTGGTCACCCGGCTGGCGCTCGCCAAGGTGCTGAAGTCCGGCGGCCACCCCGCTTTGGTGATTCTAGACGATGCGCTCGTCAACACCGACGAGCAGCGCCTCGCCCGGATGCATCTCGTCTTGCAGCTGGCGGCCGAGTCGATGCAGATCATCGTGCTGACCTGCCGCGAGCGTGACTTCCGCGGCCTCGGTGGCAAGATCTTCCGGATCTAGCCGGACGAAACCCCCAAACTGTCAAATGAGGCCGTCGGCCAAGTTTGCCCGCCTTTGGCCGGATTCAGCGAATGAACCGGCCTCATTTGCCCCGCCATCGCCGGTTCAGCGCCAAAATTAACCCTTTCTTCATCATGGTTAAGAGGGGGTGAACGAAATCGTGGCATTCACGCCACAGGGGTGTGTTCAATACGGCTCATGACCCCCCGGATGGCGATTGCGTGATTGCATCGAATCTCTCGCTGGGTGATGGTCATTTCAGAGAGAGACGGGGCGGTGCTTCGGACCTTTCAAATCAGGGGATGCGGCAGGGGCAGGTTTTGTCCTCGAAAAGCAAGGCCCAACCCTAACCTGTTAACTTGACTGGAGGTCAGGACATGAACATCAAGAGCATCCTGCTTGGATCCGCTGCGGCTCTCGTCGCAGTTTCCGGCGCCCGTGCTGCGGACGCTGTCGTAATGGTCGAGCCGGAGCCGGTTGAATACGTTCGCGTTTGCGACGTTTACGGCGCTGGCTTCTTCTACATCCCGGGCACCGAGACCTGCCTGAAGATCGGCGGCTACGTCCGCATGCGCGTTAACGCTGGCGACCACGCCAACATCTCGGACCTCGACAACGATAGCGGCAACTCGGGCTTCAACACCCGCGTTCGTGCCCGCCTCGACTTCGATGCCCGCGAAGAGACCGAGCTCGGCACCCTGCGCGCCAAGGTCCGCGTTCAGGCTACCAACCGCGGCGACGGCTTCGGCACCAACGACGCCGGCTACGGCATGGACGAAGCCTACATCCAGCTCGGCGGCCTGACCGTCGGTTACCTCGACTCGCTCTGGGCCGAGCGTGACGGCCTCTTCACCGACGCCGACTGGTCGGTTGGTGATTACCAGCAGAACCGCATTTCCTACACCTACACCGCGAACGGCTTCTCGGCCGCTCTGTCGCTCGAAGACGACGGCACGGGCGATTTCGTTCCTGACGTTGTTGCTCAGCTCGCCTACGAAGGCGCATGGGGCGAAATCTACGCTTCGGGCGTCTACGACGAGCAGGAATTCGGCAACACCTACGGCGATTTCAGCAACGAAATCGACTACACCGATGGCAACATCAACATCCTTCGTACCCGTGACTTCCAGTCTGACAGCGACGCGTTCGCTATCAAGGCCGGCGTGACCCTGAAGGACATCTTCGTCGCCGACTCGCAGTTCAAGGTTGAAGGCCACTACGCCACCGACCCGACCGAGTACGCTGTCACCGACTACGTCTTCGGCGACAACTACGGCCTCGGCGTCAACACCTACGCTTCGAACCTGCCGAGCGAGTACCAGATCGGTGCTGGTTACCAGCAGCAGTTCGGCAAGGTCTTCGCTGCCATCTCCGGCGTCTACGGCAAGACCTTCGACCTGAACACCACCGTGTTCAACGTTGCTGGCATCAACAGCTTCAACTCGAGCGGTGCTGACTACTACGGCGGTGCCGTCAACCTCGGCTACCAGATCACCACGAACCTTTCGGTTCTCGGCGAAGTCTCGTACCGCGACGTCGACCTGCCAGCTGGCATCGACAACTACGACCAGACCGGCGGCTTCCTGGAACTGAAGCGCACCTTCTAATCGATCCCAAAAGATCGATCTGACGAGAGGCCCGGCGGCAACGCCGGGCCTCTTGCGTTTCAGCACGTGCTTTGGCCGGTTGATGAACGCCGGTCCGCATCTGCCTGTCGGCTGAGACGCTTGTTGCCCGGCCCATCAACGTCCCCGGCCTGTGTTGAAGGAACCTTCCTTGTCCTTTCAAGCCGGCCGGCCGGACGGGATGGCGTCCTCTGGTCGTACGACCGCAATCGGCCTGCAGCGCCGGCGCTAGCGTTTCCCCCGCACCGCACTAGTTTGGGTGGATCGACGTCCGGCTTGCGGAGACGCCACGATGCTGACCTTCCTCACCCGAATTTTCCTGCTGCTGGCTGCGGCCTTCAGTCTTGGCCTCATCGGCGGGCGCGGAACGCGCAAGACTCGGCGAGGCGGCACCGAGCGCGCAAGTGCTGTTCCGAAGAGGGGTACTCGGCTCGAAGGCAATGATCGGACGGACACCCTCCGGAGGGTTGCGAGCAGGGCGGGTTCGGCAACGGAGACGAGGACGTCTTCCGGTGAGAAACCCGAACCGGTCGCTGGCGTCTCGCAGCCGACCTTTGCGAGTTACGGCGGAAGTGGCTTCTCGGCCGCCGTGATTATCGATGGCGACGCGGGCAGGGACACCTCCTTGCTGAACGGCGACCCCGAGCTCCTCGCGGCGCCCGATCCGCACGGCAGGACGGGCACTGCCGAGGCGCGCTCGGGTTTGCCGGACGATCCACTGGCATCGCGGCACGGCAGCGACGAGCTGGACTTCCGGACCGTCGACTACGGAAATGCCAAGGCGGCAGAGCGATCGGCGGCAGAAGCGCGGTCCCGCGACGATGGCTGGACTGTCCCCGAGGAGGCGGTTGGCGAGAGCCGGCCCGTTTACGACGAGAGCCCGGCGGCCTTCAAGTCCGGTGGCGGCTCGGGCACGGTGCACGGGGCGCCTGACCCCGACGCTTCTCGCGGCGATGACGATGCGGTGCAAGACGATGGCACGACCAAAACACAGTCGGGCTCGTCGTCGGCCGATCAGGGGCTCTTGGCCCGACGTGAAATGGCTCGCGATGGGGTTCCCGACGACCTGACGCGCATCGTGGGCATTGGCCCGTCGATCGAAAGATTGCTGTTCGACAACGGCGTCTTCCATTTCCAGCAGATCGCCGGCTGGTCGACCGAGCAGGAGCGCTGGGCGGATGATCTCACCGGCTTCCGCGGCCGGGCGGCGCGGGAGAAATGGGCCGAGCAGGCCGCTCGCCTGATGCAGCCGCTTCCTCTGTAACCCCGCGCCCCCAGTCAGTCGGTTGGGGCTGCACCCCTGGCCGAAGCAGCCCGGGCTGCCAGCGCCAGGATTTCCAATGGCAGCTGCCCGGTCTCCAGCAACGGCGCGTGGCCTTGACCGGCGACCTCGATCGCCCGCAGGTCCGGATGCTGCTCGCCCATCCTCTTCACCGTCTCCCGGCTGAGGAGGCGGGAGTGCTCGCCGCGGATAACCAGGAGCGGCACCGTGCTCAGTGCCGCAAAGGCCGGCCAGAGTTCCGGCAGAGGCTGGTCGAGATCCAGCAGAGCCAAGGCTTCGGTCAGACGTGGATCGTGATCCCCGACGATGCCGGCCGCCGTTTCGATCTGGCCGGCCTTGGCCATTCCGGCAAAATGCGCGTCCGTGAGCGCTGGAAACGTCGGGCCGAGCGCGGCGCGGACGCGGGCGGTCGCGGTTTCCCAGTCCGGTGCGGGAGGCTGACCGGCAAGATAGGTCCGGATCATCGCCAGACCTTCGGCTTCGATCCTCGGACCGGCGTCGTTGAGGACGGCGCCGGCGATCAGGCTCGGCTGGAGCAAGGCCAGCACCTGGATGATCAGCGCGCCGCGTGACGTGCCGACGAACACCGCGCGATCGATGCCGAGATGCGCAAGGCCCGTCAGCACGTCTGCGGCTTCGCGCGGCACGGTGTAGGATCCGGGGTCTGCGGCCCAAGCCGAGCGGCCGCGGCCGCGATAGTCGAAGGCGATCAGCGGCGGAGAACCGGGCTGTCGCGCGATCGCCTCGGCCAGGGCGTCGAAGTCTCGGGCATTGCGCGTCAGGCCGGGCAAGCAGACGAGGGGGAGGGAGGGCCGTGTCCCACCGGGGTGACGCCGTCCCGCCAGACGCAGACCGTCATCGCTTTCGAAGAAGAAGGTTTCGACGTCGGTCATGGGCTGCCGCCTTCGCGTGATCCGCCGGCGTCAGCCTATCACGCTGGGGGGCTCGGGGGACGACAAGACGGCTTCCAGCGCGGAAATCTCAGCCGCCGCGCCCGCCATGATCTTCGCCTCGGCGCACCGATAGAGAGCGACGACGCTCTCGCCGAGCGCCGTCAGAACCGCCCCGCCGCCATTGCGGCCGCCGCCACGGGCCTCGACCACGGGTTCGCGGAACATCCGGTTCATCTCGTCGACCAGCAGCCAGGCGCGGCGGTAGGACATGCCGAAATCACGCCCGGCAGCGGCGATCGATCCGGTCCGGCGGATCGCCTCGAGCAGCGATACCTTGCCGTGGCCGAGGCGACGGTCGGCAGCAAAGTCGAAGCGAAGGGTCACCTGCGCGGACATCCAAGGCCTCTCATATGGTGTTGCCCTGCCGGAGAGCCGTTGGCCATGATGGCCGGGGATGTGGTTTTGCTCAACGCTGGTCTGGTACCGCCGAGGCGGCGGTCGCGGCTCAGCCGCAGGTGATGTCGCCCGACCGCGTCTTGTGCTCCGAAAGTGCCCGTTCCACCGCACGACGATGCTCCCCATCGGCGGGAGCGTAGGCCGTGCGTTTGGTTTCACCCAGAAAGCGTCAGTCGGCCATCGCGCTGTCGTGTTCCTCTGAGCGCGCCAGCCACTGCTCTTCCAGTTCGCCGATCGATTTGACGGCGTCCGAACGCTGCTTGGCGAGCTTGGCGGCCTGCGAGGGATCGCGGGTGTAGAGGGCGACATCGGCGAGCTTCAGGTCGAGGTCCGCGACGCTCGTCTGCAGCTTGGCCATCTTCGTCTCGATCGCCTTGATCTCCTTGCGCAAGGGAGCAAGCGTCTCGCGCTTCTGCGCGGCGTCGCGGCGCTGGTCGACCTTTGTCGTCTTGCCCTCGTCGCCGGCATCCCTGGCGTCGCCGCCGCGGCGGGCGGACAGAATCAGCTGCTTGTACTCGTCGAGATCGCCCTCGTAGCGCGTGACCGTGCCGTCGCCGACCAGCCAGAGCCGGTCGACGGTCGCCTCCACCATGTGCCGGTCGTGGCTGATCAGGATGACGGCGCCGGGAAAGTCGTTCAGCGCGTGCACCAGCGCCTCGCGCGAGTCGATGTCGAGATGGTTGGTCGGCTCGTCGAGGATCAGGAGGTTCGGCGAATCGAAGGTGGCGAGGCCCATCAGGAGCCGCGCCTTCTCGCCACCGGACAGCGTGTCGGCGGGCGTGTCCATCTTCAGGGTGGCAAGGCCCATGCGGGCGACGCGGGCGCGCACTTTTGCCTCAGGTGCTTCCGGCATCAGGCGGCGGACGTGCTGCACGGCGCTCTCGGTCGGGCGGAGATCGTCGATCTGGTGCTGGGCGAAGAAGGCGATCTTCAGGCCCGGCGCGCGCACCACCTCGCCCGACTGCGCCGTCAGCCGCTCGGCCAGGAGTTTGGCGAAGGTCGACTTGCCGTTGCCGTTGGCACCGAGCAGCGCGATGCGGTCGTCGGTGTCGATGCGCAGCGTCAGCCCGGAGAGGATCGGCTTGGCATCGCCATAGCCGACGGCGACCTTCTCCATCCGGATGATCGGTGAAGCCGGGCGCTTCTCCGGTGGCTCGAAGTGGAAGGGCACGACGTTTTCCTCGATCACCGAGGCCAGCGGCTTCATCTTCTCCAGCGCCTTCAGCCGGCTCTGCGCTTGCCGCGCCTTGGTCGCCTTGGCGCGGAAGCGCTCGACGAAGGCCTCCATGTGCTTACGCTCGGCGTCCTGCTTCACCTTGGCCTTGACGAGGTGCTCCATCTTCTCGGCCCGCTGGCGCTCGAACTGGTCGTAGCTGCCGCGGTAGAAGACGAGCTTCTGCTGGTCGAGATGGACGATGGCGTTGACGGCGTTGTTCAGGACGTCGCGGTCATGGCTGATGATGATGACGGTGTAGGGATAGCGGGCGACGAAGTTTTCGAGCCAGAGCGTGCCCTCGAGGTCGAGATAGTTGGTCGGCTCGTCGAGCAGCAGGAGGTCCGGTCGCGAGAACAGCACGGCGCCGAGCGCCACGCGCATGCGCCAGCCACCGGAAAAGGACGAGGCCGGCCGCGCCTGCGCCGCCGCGTCGAAGCCGAGGCCGGAGAGAATGGCGCTCGCCCGCGCCTCGGCCGAATGCGCCTCGATGTCGGTGAGGCGGATCTGAATGTCGGCGATGCGGTTGGCGTCGGTCGCCGTCTCGGCTTCGGCCAGCAGCGCGAGGCGCTCCTCGTCGGCCTTCAGCACGATCTCGATCAGCGATTCCTCGGTGCCCGGCGCCTCCTGCGCCACCTGGCCGATGCGGGTGTTGCGCGGCAGCGAGACGCTGCCGCTCTCCGAGGCGAGATCGCCTGTGATCACCCGGAACAGCGTCGACTTGCCCGCGCCGTTGCGCCCGATAAGGCCGGCCTTGGTCCCCGCCGGCAGCGTCAGCGTCGCATGGTCGATGAGAAGGCGTCCGGCGACGCGCGCGGAAAGGTCGGTGATCTGCAGCATGGATAGGCTTCTGCCATGGCGGGGGGCGGCGGGGAAGGGCGTTGTTGCCGGGGGCGGGCGGGCGCATGATGGGTGAAGGCTTGCTGGAGGGCACGGAGCATGGAGAAGATCGAGATCGACGAGGCGGTGGTCAGCGAACTGATGGAACTGACGGGGCTGACGACGCGTCAGGCGGTTGTCGACAAGGCACTGAGCGAGATGGCCGACCGGCGTCGTGTCCAGCGCAAGCTGTTGGAACTGGAGGGAAAGATTGAGTGGGATGGTGACCTCGACGCCATGCGGCGAAACAGGTGATCCTGCCCGACACCAGCGCTTGGATCGACTACCTGAATGGGCCGCGGACCGAGGCTGCCTCCAGCCTTAAACGGGCGCTGGTCTTTGAGGATGTCGTCGTCGGAGATCTCATTCTCGCGGAGGTACTTCAGGGCATCCGGCATGAACGCGACGTCCGGACTGCCGCCGCCTTGCTCTATACCCACCCGGTGCAGACCCTTTGTGGGGCTGCGATTGCCGAGGAATCTGCTGCAAATTACCGGTTCCTGCGTCGCCGGGGGATCACCATCCGCGGCACGATCGACGTGATCATCGCGACTTGGTGCCTCTCGGTTGGTGCGCGCATCATCCACAATGATCGCGATCTCGGACTGATGGAAGATGCACTCGGCCTCAAGCGCTACGAGTAGTTCGCTCTCTCTTGCGGCGCACGCCGTCAACCCGCCACCTCCCGCTGGAACTGGATCAGGTCCAAGCTCGGCACCGCCTTGCCGAAGCCGGTGAGGATCGCGTGCGCTTGTCCTCGATGATGGGTCTGGTGGTTGAAGAGATGGGCCAGCGCCGGGGCGAGCGGCTGGGTGATGTCGCGCGGGTTGGTCACCGGCCGGTAGGTGAAGCTTGCGGCGAGCCCGGCCTCGTCGAGGCTGTCGATCCAGGCGATGATCCGGGCATCTTCCGCCGCACGGGCCTGGCGGAGTGCGGCGAAATCGGCGTGGAGGATGGCGTCGAGCGATGTCGGTGCGGTGCCGGCGCCGGTGAAGCGGCGCAGCCAGATCCGGTCGGTGGCGAGGAGATGGTTCAGCGTGCCCGAAAGGCTGCCGAAGAAGACGCCGCGGTCAGCCGTGAACTCGTCGGGCGACAGGGTTTCGACCACCCCGTAGAGGCGGGCATTCGCCCATTCATTGTAGCCGGCGAACATCCGGCAAAGCGCGTGATACACCCCATCCCCCAAGGCTGATTTCCGCTGCGGAAGGCACCGGCCGTCCTTCATGGCATGTCCGCCCGCTCGCGCGAAAGTCATTCCCCGCAGTGCCCGACGCGCAAATCCCCGGGCGACAGGGCGGCGCGGTCGGAACCGCACCTTTCCGCTAGGCCGGGCTTCCTCCGCGCTTTTGCTGCGCCGCAACCAAGCCGCAGTTCTGCCGTTCGCTGGAGCTTCAACAGCACCGGAAAACCCATGGTCCTTCCCGAATCCGCGCGTCTCGACCGCATGATCCACTACACCGGATGGCCGCTGGCGCTGCTGTTCGTGTGGGATGTGATCGTCACGCTGGCCTATGTCTACGTGCCGCATCCCGGCATCGAACTGCCGTCGCTGCCGATGACGCTGCTCGGCTCGGCGTTGGCGCTGTTCCTCGGCTTTCGCAACAACAACGCCTATAACCGCTGGTGGGAGGCCCGGACGCTCTGGGGGGCCATGGTCAACGTGTCCCGCTCTTTCGGACGGGCCGCGTTTCATCTCGTCGACAACCGGCCGGAGAGCCACGATCTGCGCCAGGCGCTCGTTCTCCGGCAGATCGCCTACGTCAATGCGCTGCGCTGCCATCTCCGGCGTCAACCGGCACTGGAGGGAATCACCGAGTTCCTGCCGGCCGACGAGATCGAGCGGCTGGAGAGCGTCGCCAATGTCCCGAACGCGATTCTCAATGAAACCGCCGCTCTGGTCAGGAGTGCGGCGGGGGAGGGCTGGATCGACCCCATCCGGCATGTGCATATCGAGAGCCTGCTGGTCGACATGAGCAATGCCCAAGGCGGCATGGAGCGGATCAAGAACACGCCGCTGCCGCGCGAGTACGGCTACTTCCCGACCCTTTTCGTCCACGTCTTCTGCATTCTATTGCCCATCGGCCTCGTCGACAGCCTGACCATCTACACGCCGCTGGCATCGACCATCGTCGGCTTCATGCTGCTGGCGATGGACCGCGTCGGCAGCGATCTGCAGGATCCGTTCGAGAACCGCGCGCACGACGTTCCGCTGACGTCGATCTGCCGGACGATCCAGATCGATCTCGAGCAGTTGCGGGGCGAGCGGGCGGCGCCGCAGCCCTTGCGGCCGGTATCGGATGTGCTGTGGTAGCGGCGTCGCCGAGGGTCTAGGAGTACGCTGGCGTTTCCGTACCGACTTCCGTTCCTATCCGTTCCTATCCGTTCTTTTCCTTATTCCGCGAACCGCGAAGGTCAAGCCATGGGCATGCTCCTCTACGAACTCGTCGGCGCCGATGCCGCTCGGCCTTTCTCGCCGCATTGCTGGAAGGCGCGGATGGCGCTGGCGCACAAGGGCTTGGCCTTCGAGACCGTCCCGGTTCCGTTCACCGAGGTGCCGCTGGTGGAGGACGGGTTCGCGACGATCGTTCCGGTCCTGCGCGACGGCGAGCACCGCGTCGCCGACTCTTTCAAGATCGCCGAATATCTCGACGCGGCCTATCCCGATGCGCCGACGCTGTTCGGTGGCGAGGGCGGTCGGGTTCTGTCGCGCTTCGTCGAAAGCTGGACGCAGCGGACCATCCACCCTTTCGTCTCCACCAGCCGGGCGCTCCTCGACATCCACGACAGCCTCGCCGCGCCCGACCAGGTCTATTTCCGCCAGAGTCGCGAGAAGGTTTTCGGCAAACCGCTGGAGGCGGTGATCGTCGGCGACGCGGCGCGGCTGGATGGATTTCTCGACAAGCTGAAGCCACTGCGCGGTCTTCTCGATGGGCAGAAGTTCCTCGGCGGCGCGACGCCGCTGTTTGCCGACTACATCGTCTTCGGTGCCTTCCAGTGGCTGCGCATCGTCTCGCCCTGGCAGGTGTTGCCGGCGGGCGATGCGGTGACCGACTGGTTCGAGCGCTGCCTCGACCTCCACGGCGGCGAGGGCCGCAAGGTCTCGGCCGCAGCCTGAGCCGAGAGGCAGCGCGGACGCCTTGCCGCCTGCAGGCGGCCCGGCTATAGAGCGCCATCCCTTTCCCTGGAAATCTGAGGACCACCCATGGCCGTCGAACGCACCTTCTCCATGATCAAGCCCGATGCGACCCGTCGCAACCTGACCGGCGCGATCACCAAGATCTTCGAAGAGTCGGGTCTTCGCATCGTCGCCTCGAAGCGCGTCTGGATGAGCAAGCGCGAGGCCGAAGGCTTCTACGCCGTGCACAAGGAGCGTCCGTTCTTCGGCGAGCTCGTCGAGTCCATGTGCGCCGGCCCGACGGTCGTCCAGGTGCTGGAAGGCGAGAACGCCATCGCCCGCAACCGCGAGATCATGGGCGCGACCAACCCAAAGGACGCCGCCGAAGGCACGATCCGCAAGGCGCATGCCCTGTCGATCGGCGAAAACTCGGTGCACGGCTCCGACGCCCCCGAGACCGCCAAGGAAGAGATCGCCTACTGGTTCTCGCAGACCGAAGTCGTCGGCTGAGTCTTTCGGTCGAGCTGATGTGAGAAGAGGGCGGTTGCTGCGGCGGCCGCCCTTTTTTCGTTTTTAGCCGCAGCGCAGTTCGTTGCAGCGGAGCAGGTCATCGGCAAGAACGTGCTCGGTCAGGGAGGCGACAACCCCTGAGATCGTCATCCTCGGCCGCAGGCCGGGGACCCATGCCGCCGCTTCGGGCCGGGAAGCGGCGTGAGCCATCGACCGTGACGTTATTTTCAAGGGAGAGGCATGGGTCCCCGCGCTGCGCGCGAGGATGACGAACGTTTTGGCGTTCGAGCCTTCCGAAGATCCGAAGATGCCGAGATCCGAAGATCCGAATATGCCGAGATCCAAAGATCCAAAGACCGCCAGTCTGCCGGGGACCAGAAGGTTACAGACCCCAGCGCGCCGCGGCCGCGTCGTCGCTGGCCTTCGCCTCGACCCATCCACCGATGCTGCCGTCGGCGAGATGTTCGCGCTTCCAGAACGGCGCGCGGGTCTTGAGGTAGTCCATTAGGAAACTTGCGGCATCGAACGCCGCCTCGCGATGCGCCGAAGCGCAGGCGACGAGGACGATCTCTTCGCCGGGCGCGACCATGCCGTGGCGGTGGATGGCGCGGCAGGCGAGAAGCGGCCAGCGACGACAGGCCTCCTCGGCGACTGCCGTCAGCTCGCGCGACGCCATGCCGGGATAATGCTCGAGTTCGAGGCTCGCGAGCCGGCCGCCTTCGTCACGGCAGTAGCCGATGAAGGTGACGAGGCCGCCCATCGCCCCGAGGGCTGCGGCCTCTATCGAGGCGGTTTCGGCGCCGAGGTCGATGCGGCCCGACCTTATGTCGACGACAGGCCAGCAGCCCAAGGCTCAGCCTCCGGTCATCGGCGGGAAGAAGGCGATCTCGGTGGCGCCGGCGATCGGCTCGGAATGGTCGACATGTTCCTGGTTGATCGCCACGCGGATCACCTCCGGCGCCTGCAGCGCTTCCTCGTAGCCCTCGCCGCGGCCCTTCAACCAGTGCAGCAGGTCATCGACGGTAACGATGCCGGCGGGCAGAACAACGTCTTCCTCGGGGAGGCCAATCCGCTCGCGGACCCAGGCGAAATAGACGAGTTTCATCGACGTGCTCCCCAGTGTGTTGGCGTTGTCGCTCAGGTCTGAAACGCCTCAGTCCGGGATATGGCGCACGCCGGCGCGGAAATAGTCGTAGCCGGTGTAGAGCGTCAACACCGCCGAGATCCACAGCAGCACCAGTCCAGTCTCGGTGATGTAGGGCATGATCTTGTCGCCGGCGGGGCCCGACAGCAGGAAGGCGACCGCCACCATCTGCACCGTGGTCTTCCACTTGGCGAGCTGCGTGACGGGCACGCTGACCTTGAGGCCCGCCAGATATTCGCGGAGACCCGAGACCAGGATCTCGCGGCAGAGGATGACGATCGCCGCCCAGAGCGTCCAGCCGACGATGGTGCCGTCGGCCGAGAGCAACAGCAGGCAAGCGGCGACAAGCAGCTTGTCGGCGATCGGGTCCAGCATGCGGCCGATGGTCGAGGTCTGCTGCCAGGCGCGGGCGAGGTAACCGTCGAAGAAGTCGGTGATGCTGGCGACGACGAAGATGCCGAAGGCCCACCAGCGCGCATTGTCGTTGGCGACGAAGCTGCCGCCCCAGAAGAAGCAGATGACGACGAGCGGCACCGCGACGATGCGGGCATAGGTCAACATGTTGGGGAGGCTGAGCGCCCGAGATGCCATGGTGAGTCCGGTCCGATAGTTTGGGGCTGCGCCTCTTGAACAGCGACGGGGGAGCCGCGTCAACCGCCGAGTTCACGCGAAACCGGCACGGACGGCTTTCTATCCCCTGTCGTGGAAATGATCGTAGACGAGCTTGGCCATCGCCTCGGAGATCCCCTCGACCTTTCTGAGATCGCCGAGCGCCGCCCGCCCGACTTCCTTGGCGGTGCCGAAATGGTGCAGCAGCGCTCTTTTCCGGGAAGGTCCGATGCCGGCGATCTCGTCGAGCGGGTTCTTCACCAGCTCCTTTTTGCGCTTGGCGCGGTGGGTGCCGATGGCGAAGCGGTGCGCCTCGTCGCGCAGCCGCTGGACGAAGTAGAGCACGGGATCGCGCGGCGGTAGCGAGAACGGCTCGCGACCCGCGGTGATGAAGCGCTCGCGCCCGGCGTCGCGGTCGACACCCTTGGCGATGCCGATCGTGGTGACCTTGTCGGCGATGCCGAGCTCCTCGAGGATCGCCTTCACCGCGGAGATCTGCCCCTTGCCGCCGTCGATCAGCACCAGGTCCGGCCAGGCTGGCATCTCCGCCTCTTCCGCGTCCTCGTCCGTCTCGGCCGGGGCGGCGGCAGGCTGCGGCCCTTCGGCGTGCTCCTTCTTCAGGCGGGAGAAGCGCCGTGTCATCACTTCGCGCATCATGCCGAAGTCGTCGCCCGGGGTGATGTCGGTGCCCTTGATGTTGAACTTACGGTACTGGCTCTTGGCAAAGCCCAGCGGCCCGGCGACGACCATGGCCCCGACCGCGGCCGTGCCCATGATGTGCGAGTTGTCGTAGACCTCGATCCGCCGCGGCACCTGCGCAAGGCCGAAAGTCTCGGCAAGGCCTTTCAGCAGCCGGCCCTGCGAGGACGTCTCGGCCAAACGACGCCCCAGCGCCTCGCGCGCATTGGCGGTGGCATGGTCGACGAGGTCCTTCTTCTCGCCGCGCGCGGGCACGCCGATCACCACCCGCCGCTGCGCCCGCACCCCAAGCGCCTCGGCCAGGAGGACGCGGTCCTCGACCTCGATCGGCAGGAGGATCATGCGCGGGGCCGGTTTGTCGTCGTAGAACTGCGCGAGGAAGGCGCCGAGCACTTCCTGCGGCTCGAGCGAGGAGTCCGCCTTCGGGAAATAGGCGCGGTTGCCCCAGTTCTGCCCGGTGCGGAAGAAGAATACCTGGATGCAGGTCAGCCCGCCCTCCTGGTGGATGGCGAAGACGTCGGCTTCCTCGGTGTTCTGCGGGTTGATGCCCTGGTGCGCCTGGATCTGGCTGAGCGAGGTCAGCCGGTCGCGGTAGATCGCGGCGCGCTCGAACTCCATGTCCTCGGCAGCTTCCTGCATCGCGACGGCCATGTTCTGCTTCACCTGGGTCGACTTGCCCGACAGAAACGCCTTCGCCTCCTCGACGAGGTTCGCATAGTCGGGGATGGCGATCTCCCCGGTGCAGGGGCCGGAGCAGCGCTTGATCTGGTAGAGCAGGCACGGCCGGGTGCGGCTTTCGTAGACCGAGTCCGTGCAGGTGCGCAGCAGGAAGGCGCGCTGCAGGGAGTTGATGGTGCGGCCGACCGCGCCGGCCGAGGCGAACGGGCCGAAATAGCTGCCCTGTCGCGAGCGCGCGCCGCGGTGCTTCATGATCGCCGGGGCTTCGTGGCCGCCGCTGACGACGATGTAGGGGAACGACTTGTCGTCCCGCATCAGCACGTTGTAGCGCGGCCGCATGCGCTTGATGAGGTTGGCCTCGAGCAGCAGCGCCTCGGTCTCGGTGCGCGTCGTCACGAACTCCATGTGCCGCGTCTCGCGGATCATCCGGGCGATGCGGTTGGTGTGGAGGCCGGTGCGGGTGTAGCTCGTCACGCGCTTCTTCAGCGACTTCGCCTTGCCGACGTAGAGCACGTCCTCGCTCGCGCCGAACATGCGGTAGACGCCCGGACCATTCGGCAGGCGCTTGACGAAGGCCGCGATCAGCTCTGCGCCGACGAGGCCCTGCGCCTCCGGCGTGCCGGCATCGTCCCACTCGATCGCGGCGAGAAGGGCAGCCGTCGGCGAGGGCAGCGAGTCGGGCGCGGCGTCGCCCTCAGCCTCGCTGTCGAGGTCGAAGTCGTCGTCGAGATCGGTGTCGAGGGGGGAGGCGTCGGCGTCGGTCATGTCTGCTTCGTTGGGAGCGCCGCGGGCGCCCGGACTCGGTGGGAATATCCTGCGCCCCGTGCGCTTCGAGGCGCTGGCCGCTGCGGGATTCGTCGTCCCCTTATATGCGAACGCTGCGGCGAGAATGCAGCGTCAAAACCGCCGGTCCCCAAAAGGTCGATGTGGCCGTTCCGCCATAGTGGCGAAAGAAAGGCGGGAGCACAGCCGCCATGGTTCGATTATGGCGGATATGCGGCAGCAGGCCACTAGTCCGGCGGCGCGACGCGTGGCTAACCTTCTTCCCAAGCGGCGCTTGCGCGATCTCGTCGG
Organism: Mesocryomonas fontinalis; assembly: GCF_055730125.2. Taxonomy (NCBI): domain Bacteria; kingdom Pseudomonadati; phylum Pseudomonadota; class Alphaproteobacteria; order Hyphomicrobiales; family Aurantimonadaceae; genus Mesocryomonas; species Mesocryomonas fontinalis. Next base: position 797,810 of record NZ_JBUZWG020000001.1, read on the forward strand.
CAGCGCCATTTTATTTGTGACGTCACCCAGGAAGGAGTGTCGATCATGCCATCGTTTCGACGCTCCCTCGCTCTGGCGGCGCTCTTGCTCATCTCGGCGCCGGTTCTCCCGTCGCCAGGCGTTTCGGCCGATCTCGCAGTGACCGAACTCGCTGTGGCCGATCCCGCCGTGCCGCCGGCCTCCGCGCCGTCCTTCATCTGGTCCGGGCCCTATGCCGGCGGCTTTGTCGGCTACAACTTCGCCCATCTCGACCATGCCGGCGGCGCCGACTTCGACGGCGAAGGCTTCGTCGGCGGCATCTATACCGGCTACAATCTGCAGACCAACCAGTTCGTCTACGGCATCGAGGCCGATCTCGGCGCCTCCGGACTGGATGCCGGCGGCTATGATGCGGTGACCGGCGCGCCGCTCTCGGCCGATGCCAACGCCTTCGGGTCGCTGCGCGCGCGCGTCGGCGTCGCCTACGACCCGTTCCTGTTCTTCGCCACCGGCGGCGTCGCGGTTGAGGGTGCCGAGCTCTCGTCCGGTGGCGCCGAGGACAGCAACACGCATCTCGGCTACACCGTCGGCGCCGGCGTCGAGGCGAAGGTCGGCGGCAACGTTACCTCGCGCGTCGAGTACCGCTACTCCGATTTCGGCAGCAAGACCTATGATCTCGGCCCGGTCTCGACCTCGACCGGCTTCGACGAGCATTCGATCCGCGCGGGCGTGGCGCTGAAGTTTTAGCGGTAGCCGTGCGCGACTGATGCTGGGGCACGTCCCGCGGCGGGACCTCATCCCGATTTCAGAAACGGACGCCATGGCACTGCGGATGCCGCATGCGGGCACAACAAATGACATCGTCAGCATGCGCCCCGGCGTATCGGCATGGGTCCCCGCGCTGCGCGCGAGGATGACGACCGGTTGGGTAGGCGCCGGCTTGTTGCTGGCGGGCTGGCAAGGCGGGCAGGCTGACGAGCGGGCTGGAAGGCTGGCGAGTGGGCTAGAAGGTTGGCGAGCGAGCTGGAAGGCTGGCGGGAGATTAACATTCTGACGGAAAGCGCTGAGCGGTTCGGCGGCGAAGCGGAGGCGGGAATCCCACTACACCGGTCGTCATCCTCGCCCGCAGGGCGGGGACCCACGCCGCACCGTTGTCGCTGCTGCATGGGCAGAGGACGAGGGCTCACCTTCAGCATCGGCACTCAACCCGGCTAGGGGCTGAGTACTCCCGGCGGGGATGAGCCGAGACACAGCGCAGCTGACGGAGTCGCCCACGCTGGTTTCACGTCGATCCCGCCCTCAACCCTGCGGCTTCAGCGCCTCGTACTCCGGGAAAATCACCGGAAACGCCTCGATCCAGGCGACGAGTTGCGGGTGCTTGTCTTCCCACTGGCCCTTGAAGCGCAGGTCGAGGTAGCCGAGGAGGCTCGCCAGGGCGAAATGGGCGAGGTTTGGTTCATTGCCGAGCGAGGCGATGTTGGATTCCAGCACGGCCAGGCCGCGCCAGAGCTTGCCGAGCTGGCGGTCGACCCAGGGCTGATGCCGCATCTCCTCCGGCCGCATGCGCGCCTCGTAGACGGTGAGCAGCGCGCTGTCGGCGACACCGTCGGCGGTCGCCGCGATCCGCTTGACCAGCAGCCATTGCGGGCCGTCCTGCGGCACCAGGCGATGGTCGCTGAGCCGGTCGAAATAGTCGCAGATGACACTGCTGTCGTAGAGCGGGGCGCCGTCCTCGGCGACGAGGGCCGGGATCTTGCCGAGCGGGTTGACCGCCAGGAGATCGGCGGGCTCGGCGCCCGTATCGGTCGGGACCAGCGTCAGCGCGATGCCGCAATGGGCAGCAGCCATCCGCACCTTGGCGGCGAAGGGCGAGGCAGGTGCATAGAACAGCCGCATGCGGGCTCCCGTCAGTCTGGACGCAGCGCTTTCGAACAACTGCGTGCGTGTCGAAGCCCGCGCGCGGCGGGCGCTTTCGTCAGAAACGGCGGAGCGACTGGCAGTTGGCGCCGTAGATCAGCCACTTGTCGAGGCCGAGCACGCAGCCTTCGGCCTTCCAGCCGATCGAAGCGTAACCGAGCGGATGGGAGACGGTGTAGTAGACCGTCCGCCGCTGGCCGTCGGAAATCATCGCTTCGCCCTGGCAGTAGCGGCGCTCGATCGGCCGGTCCTCGCTCAGCGGGAAGTAGGCCTTCTCGGCCATGTCGCTGAATTCCTCGATGACATAGCCGGTCTGCAGCATCTCGACGGCGCCGTGCTCGAACTGGTCCTCGACCTCGGCCAGCACTTTCGGGTTGTCGCAGGTCGGGACCAGGGCGTCGCTGTAGATCTGCTGCGTCGGGGCGGGGCCGTAATAGTCGGCGCTCCAGGCAGGCAAGGTAGCGGTGGTCGCAAGGGCTGCGCCCATCAACAGGCTGAGAAGACGGTCACGCATGGCTGTGGTCCTTCGCGGAGTCGGCGCCGCTGGCTCGGTATCCCACCGGTTTAGGATTGCTCTGAAGATATCGCAACCATCTCGAAGCTGCCACGGCCTTCTTTGCCGAGCACCTGTTTCAGAATTGCCATGACGCGGGCCGCCTCCTCGGAGAAGGTATAGGGCGGATTGATCACCACGAGGCCGGATCCGACGAGGGTTTCGGTCGGCGTGAACGGCTCGCGAAAGAAGTCGGCGGCGACGATGTCGGGAATGCCGCTGGCCTTGAGGCCCGCATGCAGCCGGGCGCGCTCGGCTTTCCGCTTGATCGGGTACCAGATGGCGTAGATGCCGCCCGGCCAGCGCTTGTAGGCAGTGGTGACCCCGGCGACGATGTCGTCGATCTCGCTGGTCTTCTCGAAGGGCGGGTCGATCAGCACCAGTCCGCGCTTCTCCTTCGGCGGCAGGTGAGCCCCGAGCGCCAGCCAGGCATCGAGGGCGATCACCTTGGTCTGGACATCGCCGGCGAACACCTCCTTCAGCGCCTCGGCCTCGAACGGGTGCAGCTCATAGGCCGAGAGCCGGTCCTGGCGCCGCATCAGGCGGCGGGCGATCAGCGGCGAGCCGGGATAGGAGCCGGCGCCGTCCGCCCGCACGATGTCGAGATAGGCCTGGAGCTCGGGCGCCTCGGCCGCGGGCGAGGCGAGCAGCCGCGCGATACCCTCCCGATGCTCGCCGGTGCGCTGCGCCTCCTCGCTCGACAGGTCGTAGCGGCCGCGGCCGGCATGGGTGTCGATGACCCGGAATTTCTTGTCCTTGCGCTTCAGGTATTCGACGATCGAAACCAGCAGCGCATGCTTCACGACATCGGCAAAATTTCCGGCGTGGAAGGCGTGGCGGTAATTCATGCGGGTTCTCCTGAAGCCGGCGGCAACGCAGCGTTCACACCCCTTGAACGCGCTGCAGCGAGGGCCACGTTGCAGCGCGGCGTATGCGCATTACATGCGACATACACAGTGTTACCCCCCGAAAGGAATTGCCCGTCATGGCAAAATCTAAGCTCTTCGATGCCTTCGACCTCGGCCCGAACCATCTGGCCAACCGTCTGGTGATGGCGCCGCTGACGCGCAGCCGCTCCGACGAGGAGGGCAACCTGCTCGACCGTCACGTCGAGTACTACCGCCAGCGCGCCGGCGCCGGCCTGATCATTTCCGAGGCTACCAACATCTCGCCCGAGGGTCGTGGCTATGCCTATACGCCGGGCATCTTCAACGATGCGCAGGTCGCCGGCTGGAAAAAGGTGACCGATGCCGTGCACGCTGCCGGCGGCAAGATCTTCCTGCAGCTCTGGCACGTCGGCCGCATCTCGCACCCCGACCTTCAGCCCGGCCATGCCGCGCCGGTGGCCCCTTCGGCCGTCAAGCCGGACGGCAAGGCCTTCACCGTCGAGGGCTTCAAGGACCACGAGACGCCGCGGGCGCTCGAGGAGAGCGAGCTGCCGCGGGTGATCGAGGACTACGTCAAGGCGACGAAGAACTCCAAGGCTGCCGGCTTCGACGGCGTCGAGCTGCATTCGGCCAATGGCTACCTGCTCGACCAGTTCCTGCGCGACGGCACCAACCTCCGGACCGACCAGTACGGCGGCTCGATCGAGAACCGCATGCGTTTCCCGCTCGAGGTTCTGGATGCGGTGATCGGCGCCTGGGATGCCGAGCATGTGGGCGTCCGCATCTCGCCGGTGACGGTGATGGGCGGCTCGTTCGAGAGCAACCAGCAGGCCGTGTTCAACGCCTATGTCGAAGAGATCGACAAGCGCCATCCGGTCTATCTCCACGTCATCGAGGGCCAGACCGGCGGCGACCGCGACAAGGACAAGTTCGACTACGACGCCCTGCGCCAGCGCTTCCACGGCACCTACATGGGCAACAACAACTACGATGCCGAGCTCGGCGTCGAGCGTGTCGACGAGGGCAAGGTGGATCTCGTCTGCTACGGCAAGCTGTTCATCTCCAATCCGGATCTGCCGGTCCGCATGCAGCTCGGCGCGCCGCTGCTGCCCTGGGACCAGGCGACCTTCTACGGCGGCGACGAGAAGGGCTACACCGACTATCCCGCGCTAACCCCCGAGGAGATCAGCCGCTACGCCGCAGCGGGCTGATCGGCCGACGGCTACATCGAGAAGGGCCGGAGCGAAAGCTTCGGCCCTTTTTGCTGGGGCAACGGTCGCCAATTCGCATGACGGCGCGCCGGAACCGCGCCTATACTGCCGGCATGAACGACCTGACCCCCCTTCGCACCGGCCACAGCGCCTGCCCGCATGACTGTCCGTCGACCTGCGCGCTCGACGTCGAGCTGATCGGCAACAGCATCGGCCGCGTCCGTGGCGCCACCGGCAATAGCTACACGGCCGGCGTCATCTGCGCGAAGGTCGCGCGGTATGGCGAGCGGATCAACCATCCCGACCGCCTGCTGAAGCCGCTGCAGCGCACCGGGGCGAAGGGCGAGGGCGGCTGGCGCGAGATCTCCTGGGACGCTGCGCTCGACCAGGTGGCGGAAGCCTTCGTCAAGGCCGAGGCCCGGCATGGCGCCGAGAGCGTCTGGCCGTACTACTACGCCGGCACCATGGGCCAGGTGCAGCGCGACGGCATCCACCGACTGCGCCACGCCAAGCGCTACTCCAACCAGTTCGATTCGATCTGCACCAACATGGCCTGGAGCGGCTGGCATGCCGGCACGGGCAAGCTCGCCGGCGTCGACCCGCGCGAGATGGCCGAGGCCGACTGCGTGGTGATCTGGGGCACCAATGCGGTGGCGACGCAGGTCAACGTGATGACCCACGCCATCCGCGCCCGCAAGGAGCGCAAGGCGGCGATCGTCGTCATCGACATCTACGACAATGCGACCATGAAGCAGGCCGACATGGCGCTGAAGCTGCGGCCGGGCAGCGACGGCGCGCTGGCCGCGGCGCTGATGCACATCGGCTTTCGCGACGGCACCGCCGACCGCGCCTATATGGCCGAATACACCGACGATCCGGCCGGGCTAGAGGCGCATCTCGCCACTCGGACGCCGGAATGGGCAGCAGGGATCACCGGGCTTTCCGTCGCCGAGATCGAGGCCTTCGGCGCGCTGATCGGCCGGACGCCGCGCACCTTCTTCAGGCTCGGCTACGGTTTCACCCGCCAGCGCAACGGCGCACCGGCCATGCACGCGGCGCTGTCGGTGCCGGCGGTGTTCGGCCACTGGCAGCACCGCGGCGGCGGCGCGTTCCACACCAACTCGGATATCTTCCAGTTCGACAAAAGCCTCATCATGGGCTCGGCGATGAAGGATCCGTCCGTCCGCTCGCTCGACCAGTCGCGCATCGGCAAGATCCTCGTCGGCGATCCCGGCGCGTTGCAAGGCGGTCCGCCGGTGACGGCGATGATCGTCCAGAACACCAACCCCGCCAACGTCGCGCCGGAGCAGCGGCTGGTGATCGAGGGCTTCCGGCGCGAGGACCTGTTCGTCTGCGTGCACGAGCAGTTCATGACCGACACGGCAAAGCTGGCCGACCTCGTGATCCCCGCGACGATGTTCCTCGAGCACGACGACATCTACCGCGCCGGCGGGCAGAGCCACATCCTGCTCGGCCCGAAGCTGGTCGAGCCGCCGGTGACGGTGCGCAGCAACCACTTCGTCGTCGAGGAGCTCGGCAAGCGCCTCGGCGTCGGCGATCGTCTGGGGTTCGGCCTGACCGAGCGCGAGCTGATCGAGGACCTGCTGCAGCGCAGCGGGCGCGGGACGCTCGAGGATCTCGAGGCCGGCCGCTGGCTCGACGCGCAGCCGGCCTTCGAGGAAGCGCACTACCTCAACGGCTTCGGTTGGCCGGACCGTAAGTTCCATTTCCGGCCGGATTGGGCGAACGCTTCCTCGCCGAACCGGCCGCCGGCGTCGATGGGCCCGCAAGGTCCGGTCGCCCGCCTGCCGGAATGGCCCGACCATGCCGGCCTCGAAGAGGCGAGCGACGACGCCCATCCGTTCAAGCTCGCGACCTCGCCGGCACGCCAGTTCCTGAATTCCAGCTTTGCCGAGACCGCCGGCTCGCGCTCGCGCGAAAGGCGGCCGGAACTCCTGATGCACCCGGACGATGCCGCCACCCTCGGCGTCGAAACCGATGCGCTGGTCACCATCGGCAACCGCCGGGGCGAGATCCGCTTGCCGGTCGCGGTCTCCGATACCGTGAGGCCCGGCGTGCTGGTGCACGAGGGGCTGTGGGCAAACTCGGACTTCGAGGGCGGCGAGGGCATCAACACGCTGGTCGGCTCCGACCCGGTCGCGCCCTCCGGCGGGGCAGCCTTCCACGACACGCAGGTCTGGGTTCGGGTCTAGCCGGCCTTTTGGTGGATGTGCTGGGAACGGGCAATTTCCGGCGCGACGATGCGGGGGCAAGATCCAAAGGTTAATCAGATGTTTATGGGAAGTTTCCCGACCGGTTCGGTAAGCATTTGAATCAATCTCTCAGCCTGATGATTCTTTGTTTGAGCCGATGGGCCGGAGCCGTTGCGTGGAATCGGCGGAATGCAAATCAACGAGTACGGTCGAACTCGTCTTGGCTCCCGCAGCTCACAGGGACGACTGGAAGCTGACGCGGTTGCGGCCGTTCGACTTGGCGTCGTAGAGCGCGAGGTCGGCACGGTGGATGACATCCTCGATCTCGCGATCGTCCGGCGCCATCGCGGTCGCGCCGATGCTGACCGTCACCTTCAGCGACTGGCCCTCCCAGACAATCACCGCCTCCTCGATCTGCCGGCGGATCCGCTCCGCCCAAGTGCCGATGACGGCCTCGTCGACATCGCGCAGCGAGACGACGAACTCCTCGCCGCCGAAGCGCGCGATGCGGTCGCTGGCGCGCAGCGAGCCGGCGAGCAGCTGGGCGATCTCGACGATGACCGTATCGCCGGCGGCATGGCCGTAGAGGTCGTTGATCCGCTTGAAATGATCGATGTCGATCATCAGCACGCCGAGTTGGCTCCGTTCGCGTCCGCCGAAAACGCCGGCCTTCGTCGAGAACTCCCGAAAGCCGCGGCGGTTGAGGAGGCTGGTCATCGGATCGGTATTGGCCAGCGTTCGCAGCTCGGCGATCGCCTCTTCCGACCGATCGGCCTCCAGCTTGGCGGCGCTGAGATGCGCCTCGGCGAAATCGATCCGGCGCACCAGCGAGCGCAAGGAGTTGGTCAGGCGGACGATGTCCAGCGACCCTGACTGCCGGTGGATCAGGCCGATGTTCGGATCGCGGCCGATCCTGTCGGCATTGTCGGCCAGAAGCGACAGCGGGCGGGTCACCCGTCCGGCGATCGTGGCGGCGGCCAGCGAGCTGGCAAGGGCCGCGATGATGCCGATGACGAAGATGATGAGGATCGTGCCGTTGGCATGCGTCAGCGCCGCGGTGACCGGGCGCCGTGCGACGACGCGCCAGCCAAGCCCGTCATAGGAGCGAAGGCCGCGTGTGCCGACGATGGCGACGAGATCGTCTCCCTCCGGCGAGGGCTCGACCGAGCCGATCGTCGCGCCTTCGGCGGTGTCGGCGATCTGCTGCGGCGTCAGGGCCGGTTTGACGAGGTGTGGGCCGAGGAGAATGGTGCCGTCCGCCGAGGTAAGCCACAGCTCGGTCTTGAGAGCCGGATCGATGTCAGACAGGAGCGTGTCGCGCATGTCGCGCGCCCATGTCCAGCTGAGATGCGCGCCGAGGACACCGCCGACCCCGCCGCTGGCGTTTCGCACGGGCGCGGCGACGTCGACAAACCGGAAGGGCTCGCCGTCCGTTGCCGCCGGAAGGAGCTTCTCCAGCAGCTTGGCCTGATGGACATCCTGGGTGATGGGACCGGAGAGGCCGGCCTTGAACCAAGGCCGCTCGGCCACCGAGACGCCCTCCAGCATCCGCTGGGTGGCGGCCCGGACGGTCCCGTCGGCGGTGGCATAGCCGATCCAGGCGTAGTTCGGCAGCGTCGCCTGCGTCTCGTCGAGGAAGCGGCCGATCGCGCCGGCATCGTCGGTCCAGGCTGCGGTGAGGGGGGCGAGGTTGGCGAGGTTGGTGATCTCGCGATAGCGCTCGAACATCTGCCGGTCGAGTTGCCGCGCCATGGTCTGCGAGAGCTGGCGGAGATCGGCATTGGCTGTATCCACCGCATGCCGGCGCACCACGTTGGCGGTCGCCAGCGTCATGATCGCGACGGTCGCCAGCGCCAGCAATACAGTCAGCGCTGCCGATTGCTCGCGAATGCTGAGGCGGTCTCGCAGGCGTCCGAGCGCAATGCGCCATTGCATGTTCAGGGTTCCGATCGTTCCAGACAAGGCTGACGATACGTAAAGGGCACCCTTGTCGGCTAAGAAGTTAATACAGCCTTATCATCCACCATCACAACTCTGCCATCGAGGACCATCGCGAGCGCTTGCGGATACAGCGCGTGCTCGGCGACCAGCACCCGTGCGGCGAGCGTCTCCGGCGTGTCTGATGGCTCCACCGGCACGGCGGTCTGGGCGATGATCGGGCCGCCATCCATGACGAAGGTGACGAAGTGGACGGTGCAGCCATGCAGCTTGACGCCTGCCTCGATCGCCCGGCGGTGGGTCTCGAGTCCGGGAAACAGCGGCAGCAAAGAGGGGTGGATATTGATCATCCGGCCGGCGAAGCGGTCGACGAACCCGGCCGAAAGCAGCCGCATGTAGCCGGCGAGGCAGATCACGTCCGGACGTGCCGCCTCGATCGCCGCTATCATTGCGGCCTCGTGCGAAGCCTTGTCGGGATGCCCCTTGCGCGGCACTGCCTCGGCATGGATGCCCGCGGCGCGCGCCGTCTCGAGACCGCCGGCGTCACCGCGGTCGGAGAAGACGGCGACGATCTCGCCCGGGTAGTCGGCCGCCTTCGTCGCCGCGAGAAGGGCGACCATGTTGGAGCCACGCCCGGACAGGAGCACGACGACGCGCTTGCGGGGATGACTCATGTCGGCGTCACAGCGCGCGCCTGGATCACAGCGCGAGGTCGCCGTTGAAGGTGACGGCGGCGTCATCGCGGGAGAGGATGCGGCCGAGCGGCACCACCTCTTCGCCCTCGCTCTGCAGGATCGCCGACACCGTCGCCGCTTCCGCCTCCGAGACGACGACGATCATGCCGATGCCGCAGTTGAAGGTCCGCAGCATCTCATGCGCTTCGACGCCGCCGGCCTTGGCGAGCCAGCGGAACACCGGCGGCGTGTCGATGGCGAAGAGGTCGATGTCGGCGGCCAGGTGCTCCGGCAAGACGCGCGGGATGTTCTCGACGAAGCCGCCGCCGGTGATGTGGGCGAGCGCCTTGATGCCGCCGGACTGGCGGATCGCGGCGAGCAGCGGCTTCACGTAGATCCGGGTCGGGGCAATCAGCGCCTCGGCAAGGCTCGCCTTCTCGGTATCGAACGGAGCGGGGGCATTGTAGGCGGCGCCCGACAGCTCGACGATCCGCCGCACCAGCGAATAGCCGTTGGAATGGACGCCCGACGAGGCGAGGCCGAGGATCATGTCGCCGACGGCCAGTTCGGCGCTCGGCAGCAGCTGGCCGCGCTCGGCAGCGCCGACGGCGAAGCCCGCGAGGTCGTAGTCCTTCTCGGCGTAGAGGCCGGGCATTTCGGCGGTCTCGCCGCCGATCAGCGCGCAGCCGGCCTGGCGGCAGCCCTCGGCGATGCCCTTGACGATGGCCTCGCCTTGCGCCGGGTCGAGCTTGCCGGTGGCGAAGTAGTCGAGGAAGAACAGCGGCTCGGCGCCTTGCACCACGAGATCGTTGACGCACATCGCGACGAGGTCGATGCCGATGGTGTCGTGGATGCCGGTGTCGATGGCGATCTTCAGCTTGGTGCCGACGCCGTCGTTCGCCGCCACCAGCACCGGGTCGGTGAAGCCCGCGGCCTTGAGGTCGAACAGGCCGCCGAAGCCGCCGATCTCGCCGTCGGCACCGGGCCGGCGGGTTGAGCGCACGTGCGGCTTGATCCGCTGCACCAGCTCATTGCCCGCATCGATGTCGACGCCGGCATCGCGGTAGGTCAGGTTGTTGGTCTTTTCGCTCATCGCCGTCATTCCCCTGGAAGCCCGCGAACTGACACGGATCGCCCCAAGCGGGCAAGAGGGAGCCCCGCCATTTGGCGGATGTCCGGGTGCCGTCGGGTTGTGCCGGGCCGTCACCGGGCGCGGCGCGCGGAACCCTTGACCGCAAGGTGTTTGGCTGACTATCTCCCTTGCTGCCGCAGCGTGCGACAGGCCTGTAACTGAAGAATAGCAGCGGAGTCGCCTGAGATGACAACGGATCGGGGACGGCTGCTGCGACGTCAGCTAATGTTCTGGGGCCTGGCCTTTCTTTTCGCCATCGCCTTGCTGGTGGTGTTTTCCAGCATCCTCCTGCCGTTCGTCTTCGGCATGTCCATTGCCTATTTCCTCGATCCGGTCGCCGACTGGCTGGAGCGGCGCGGCCTGTCGCGGATGATGGCGAGCGTCGTCATTCTCGTGCTCTTCGTCGTCGTCTTCACCGCGGTGATCCTGATTGTGGTGCCGGTCGTCGGCGGGCAGATCGGATCCTTCCTGCAGCGCCTGCCGGAATATCTCGACAAGCTGCAGTCGCTCGCCGCGCAGGCCCGGAGCGGACCGCTCGCCTGGATGTTCGCCGGCGACGAGCAGTCGATGCGTGACGATTTCGCCAAGCTGGTAGCCCAGGGCTCGGCGTTCCTGACGACGCTCGCCGGCTCGCTGTGGACGTCGAGCCTCGCGGTGGTGAACTTCATCTCGATCTTCGTGGTGACGCCGGTGGTCGCCTTCTACCTGCTGCTCGACTGGGACCGGATGATCGGGAAGATCGATGCTTGGACCCCGCGCCAGCACGTCGACACCGTCAGGCGCCTCGCCCGCGAGATCGACCGCGCGGTGGCGGGCTTCATCCGAGGGCAAGGGAGCCTCTGCCTCATCCTCGGCAGCTACTACGCCATCGGCCTGTCGCTGATTGGGCTGAATTTCGGGCTGCTGATCGGCCTGTTCGCCGGCATGATCTCGTTCATCCCCTATGTCGGCTCCACCCTCGGTCTAGTGCTCGCGGTCGGCGTGGCGCTGGTCCAGTTCTGGCCGGACTATGGCTGGATCGCCGCGACGGTCGCGGTGTTCATGACCGGCCAGTTCATCGAGGGCAACATCCTGCAGCCGAAGCTCGTCGGCGCCTCGGTCGGGCTGCACCCGGTCTGGCTGATGTTCGCGCTGTTCGCCTTCGGCGCGCTTTTCGGCTTCGTCGGCTTGCTGATCGCGGTTCCCGCAGCGGCGGCCATCGGCGTCCTCGTCCGCTTCGCGATCACCAAGTACCTGCAGAGCGAGCTCTATTACGGCCGCACCATCGGCCAGCCCGGCACCCGGATCGAGACGGTCGAGGGAAAGCCGATGCAGGAGATGCTGGAATCGGGTTTCCGTCCGGTGCCGAAGGAATAGCGGGCAAATCGTGGGATCTCCGCTTGGCGGTGGGGGCGCCGACGGTTAGCCTTGGGATGCTGCCCCTGAATGAGCGCACGGGATGCGCTTTTTTGTGACAAAGGGCCGTGTTAGCCAAGCCTTCGCAGCGAGCCCGCCGCGTGTCCCGAGGATCGACCCCAGCGTGAACCCCGCCCAGCTCCCCTTCGATCTGCCGCACCGCGCCTCGCTGGCCCGGGACGATCTCATCGTCACCGACGCCAACCGGCTGGCGGTCGCCGCGATCGACAGCTGGCCGAACTGGCATCACCCGGTGCTGCTGGTCGTCGGCCCGCCCGGCTCGGGCAAGTCGCATCTTGCCGCCGCCTGGCAGGAGATGACCGGCGCTGTCCCGTTGCCGACGGAACTGTCGCACCGCTTCGCCGTGGTGATCGACGATATCGACAGCGGCGCGCTGCCGGAGATCGAGATCTTCAAGGCGGTCAATGCCGCCCGCCTCGGCGGCGGCACGGTGCTGGCGACAGCTCGAACGCTGGCGCCGGCGATGGACCTGCAGCTTGCAGATCTCCGCTCGCGCCTGCGGGCCGCCACCACCGTGATGACCGGCACGCCCGACGAGGCGCTCCTGTCGGGCGTCCTGACCAAGCTGTTCTCCGACCGGCAGATCGCCGTCGATCCGCGGCTGGTGCAATTCCTGGTGCTGCGGATGGAGCGTTCGCTGGAGGCGGCAAGCCGGCTGGTGGCCGCGATCGACCGCGAGGCGCTGGCGTCGCGCGAGAAGATCTCGCGGGCCTTGGTGCAGCGTGTGCTCGACCGCGCGGAGTTCGCCGCAGGCCGGCCCTCCCTCGCCGAGACGCCGTTGGACCGGGCGGGCGAGGGGGGGCACGATGCCGTTGCGCTGCCCCGCGACATTCCGCGAATGGAGGACTGAGTCTTGGACGATCTTGTGACGCCCCCTGTCCCGCGGCCCCGCATCCGTCGCCCGAGGGCCGCGACGCCCGCCGTGAAACCGGCAGCGGTGAAGCCAGCGCTCGCCGGCAAGCCGCGGGCCTCCGCGCGCGCCAAGGCCAAGGTGGTCGCCACCGCCAAGCGCATTGCCGCCGTGCCGAAGGCGCCGAAGGCCGAGAAGCCGGCCGCGCCGGCCCGGGCTGCCTCCGCCGAGATCCGCCAGGAGGACGACGCGGCCGAGACCCCGAGCCCGATCGAGGTGCTGGCCGCCGTGACCGTGCCGGAGCCGGAGAAGGCGGCAGCTGAGCGGCCGCGCGCCAAGCCGAACTCGGTCGCGCGGATCGCCGAGCGGCTGGAAGCCAATTCCGCCGATGCGCTGCCGCTGATCGAGACCATCGTCTCGGCGCAGGACGAGGCGCTGCCGGCCGACCGCTTCATCAACCGCGAGATCTCTTGGTTGCAGTTCAACCGGCGGGTGCTCGACGAGTCGCAGAATACCGCCCATCCGCTGCTGGAGCGCGTGCGCTTCCTGTCGATCTCGGCCGGCAATCTCGACGAGTTCTTCATGGTTCGCGTCGCCGCGATTGCCGCGCAGGTGCGCGAGAAGATCACGCTGCGCAGCGATGACGGCCTGACCCCGCAGGAGCAGCTCGACCATATCCTGCTGGAGGTCGGCCGGCTGCAGGAGGAGCAGCAGGCGTCGCTGGCCGATCTCGTCAAGGAACTGCGCGCCGAGAAGATCATGATCGTCGGCGCCGGAGATCTGAAGAAGGACGACCGCGCCTGGCTGGAGCAGCACTTCGCCGACTCCATCTTCCCGGTGCTGACGCCGCTGTCGATCGACCCGGCGCACCCGTTCCCCTTCATCCCGAATCTCGGCTTCTCGATCGCGTTGGCGCTGGTGCGCGAGCGCGACTCGCAGCGGATGAACGCGCTCCTGCGCCTGCCGGTGGCGCTGCCGCGCTTCGTCGAACTGCCGCCGTCCGAGCTCGGCCTGCGCTTCGTGCCGCTGGAAAGCGTCGTCGCGCTGTTCATCGGCCGGCTGTTCCCCGGCTACCGCGTGCGCGGCGCCGGCACCTTCCGGCTGATCCGCGATAGCGACATCGAGGTCGAGGAGGAGGCGGAGGACCTGGTGCGGCTGTTCGAGTCCGCCCTGAAGCGTCGCCGCCGCGGCCAGGTGATCCGTATCGAGTTCGACAGCATCATGCCGGAGGACCTGCGGGCCTTCGTCGCCAACCAGCTGGAGGTGCCGGACAACCGCGTCTCGGTGATGGACGGCATGCTGGCGCTGGATTCTGTGTCGCAGATCGTCCGCTGCCCGCGCGAGGACCTGAAGTTCACGCCGTATATCCCGCGCTTTCCCGAGCGCATCCGCGAGCACAATGGCGACTGCTTCGCGGCCATTCGCGAGAAGGACATCATCGTCCACCACCCCTACGAGTCGTTCGACGTGGTGGCGCAGTTCCTCCGCCAGGCGGCGCTCGACCCGAACGTCATCGCCATCAAGCAGACGCTATACCGCACCTCGAACGACAGCCCGATCGTCCGGGCGCTGATCGATGCGGCCGAATCCGGCAAGTCGGTGACGGCGCTGGTCGAGCTGAAGGCGCGTTTCGACGAGGAGGCGAACATCAAATGGGCGCGCGATCTCGAACGCGCCGGCGTGCAGGTCGTCTTCGGCTTCATCGAGAAGAAAACGCACGCGAAGCTCTCGCTCGTCGTACGCCGTGAGGAGGGCAAGCTTGTCAACTTCGTCCACATCGGCACCGGCAACTACCACCCGATCACGGCGAAGATCTACACCGACCTCTCCTACTTCACGACGGACGCCGACATCGCGCACGACGTCCTCCTCGTGTTCAACTACATCACCGGCTATGCCGAGCCGCAGGACCTGCACAAGCTCGCGGTCTCGCCGCTGAACATGCGCAAGCGCATCCTCGACGGCATCGCCGCCGAGGTCGCGCATGTGAAGGCGGGGCGGACCGGCCAGATCTGGATGAAGATGAACTCGCTGGTCGATGCCAAGATCATCGACGCGCTCTACCGGGCGAGCCAGGCCGGCGTCGAGATCGACCTCATCGTGCGCGGCATATGCTGCCTGCGGCCCCGCGTGCCCGGCCTTTCCGACAACATCCGCGTCAAGTCGATCGTCGGCCGCTTCCTCGAGCACAGCCGCATCTTCTGCTTCGGCAACGGCTACGGCTTGCCGTCAGAACAGGCGCTCGTCTATATGGGCTCGGCCGACATGATGCCGCGCAACCTTGACCGCCGGGTCGAGACCATGGTGCCGATCACCAATCCAACGGTGCACAGCCAGATCCTGTCGCAGATCATGCTGGGCAACATCCTCGACAACCAGCAGAGCTGGTCGGTCCTGTCCGATGGAACCTCCCGCCGCATCGCCGTCGCCGATGGCGAGCAGCCCTTCAACACCCAGCGTTACTTCATGACCAATCCGAGCCTTTCCGGGCGCGGCAAGGCCTTGAAGTCGGACGCCCCGAGATTGATTGCCAGACAGCGTGCGGAACATTCCCGATTTGACTGATACCCCCGTCCAGGGCCGGCTTGCAGGGCGTGAGCCCGTGGGCGTGGTCGACATCGGCTCGAACTCCGTGCGGCTCGTGATCTACGAGGGCAACACCCGTTCGCTGACGGTGCTGTTCAATGAAAAGGTCTTGTCGGGGCTCGGCAAGGGCCTGGCGCAGAGCAAGCGGCTGGACGAGAAGTCGGTCGCAAGCGCCCTCTCGGCGCTGTCGCGCTTCCGCGCGCTGGCGGCACAGGCGGGCGTTACCGCGCTCTATCCGATCGCCACCGCCGCCGCGCGCGAGGCGACCAACGGGCCGGACTTCATCGCCGCGGCGGAAGCGGCGATCGGCTGCCCGATCCGCATCCTCTCGGGTGCCGACGAGGCGCATTTCGCCGCCGAGGGCGTCATCGCCGGGTTCCACGCGCCGGATGGCATTGCCGGTGATCTCGGCGGCGGCAGCCTCGAGCTTGTCGACGTCGCCAATGGCGCGATCGGCAAGGG
Source organism: Mesocryomonas fontinalis (assembly GCF_055730125.2). NCBI lineage: Bacteria > Pseudomonadati > Pseudomonadota > Alphaproteobacteria > Hyphomicrobiales > Aurantimonadaceae > Mesocryomonas > Mesocryomonas fontinalis. The sequence goes on from NZ_JBUZWG020000001.1 coordinate 813,628, forward strand.
CCTGACGCTGCCGCTCGGTGGCCTTCGCCTGCAGGACCTCTCGGGCAACGACATCGCCAAGGCCCGCCGCATCGCCGACAAGGAGGTCGGCAACTCGGCGCTGGCCGGGGCCGGCGAGGGCCGCCCGTTCTTCGCCGTCGGCGGGACCTGGCGCAACCTTGCGAAACTCCACATGGAGCAGGCCCGCTACCCGCTGCACGTCATGCACGGTTACGAGATCCCGAGCGCCGACTGGACCGGCTTCCTCGAGGCCGTCGCCAAGGGCGATCCGGAGGCGCTGCCGGGCATCGCCGCCGTCTCGCGCAGCCGTCGCGCGCTGCTGGCCTTCGGCGCGGTGACCCTGCAGAGCGTCATCAAGTACGTGAAGCCGTCGAGCATCATCCTGTCGGCGCTGGGCGTGCGCGAGGGTTTCCTGCACTCGCTGCTGCCGGATGCCGAGCGCTCCAAGGATCCGCTGATCGAGGCGGCGCTGGAGCTGGCGATACTGCGCTCGCGCTCGCCGCGCCATTCCGTGGAACTGGTCGACTGGAGCCGTCGCAGCTTCGAGACGCTCGGCATCGACGAGACTCCGCAGGAAGAGCGCCTGCGCGAGGCGGCGTGCCTTCTTGCCGACATCGGCTGGCGGGCGCATCCCGACTATCGCGGCAAGCAGAGCCTGTCGATCATCGCCCACGCGGCGTTCCCGGCGATCGACCACCAGGGCCGCGCCTTCCTCGGCCTTACCAACTACTACCGGCACGAGGGCAATTTCGGCCCGCCGGGCATGCAGGAGATCGAGAACCTCCTGACGCCACGGCTGCTGCAGCGCGCCCGCGTCCTCGCCGCGCTGTTCCGCGTCACCTACCTGCTCACCGCCTCGATGCCCGGCCTTCTGCCGCGGCTGAACTGGACCCAGGATCCGCGCGGCGGCTTCGCGCTGATGCTGCCGGAAGACCTTGCCGGCCTCACCGGCGAGCGTCCCGAGGCGCGCCTCGACCACTTCGCCAAGGTCGTCGAGCGCACGCTGCGGCTCGACGTCCTGCGCTAGTTAGGGGGAGGGCGACGTGCTGAAATTCCTGTCGCTCGCCGTAGGTGTGGGGATCGGCGTCGCGGTTTTCATGACCGCGCAATGGTACTGGTACGTCACGCGCGGCGCGAACCCGCACGACGATACCGGAACGATGTTGAGCGAGCTGATGCCGGGGCCGATGAACGTCTGGGGGTGCGCGCAGCTGCGGCTGCGGTTTCCGCAGACGACGGCGCCGAAGGGGTGCCGGGCGGGCGACGGGGTGAGCTGGCGGGAGTAAGCGCCTGGTGGTTTAGCGGCGGCGGTTGCTAAGCGTGCTGCTCCGCCCGCCCATCGTCATCCTCGCGCATAGCGCGGGGACCCATGCCGTGTGTTGTACCGTGTTTGCTTCGGTACCGGAGTGCCAGCGCCAACGCCTTGGCATGGGTCCCCGCCCTGCGGGCGAGGATGACGACTGGAGGGGGGGCAGCTGCCGCAACGGCGAACCGCACAGCTAAACTCCGTCCAGCGATGCCACCACCCATGCTACGTCGGCGATCGCAATCCTACTTCAGCGCCACCACCGCCACCTTGCGGTCGCGGAAGCAGAGCGCCGCCTTGCCGTCGAGCAGTTCCAGCGCGCGATCGCCGAAGATCTTGCGGCGCCAGCCGGACATGGCGGGGATGTCGGCGTCGGCGCCCTTGGCTGCCAGGTGCTCGAGGTCGTCGCCCGAGGCGATCATCTTGCCGGCGACGCCCTCCTGCTCGACGACGATCTTCAGCAGCACCTTCAGGAACTCGACCGCGGCGGCCGTGCCTTCCGGCAGGTTCGGCATCTTCGGCAGCGGCGGCAGGTCGGCTTTCGGGATCGCCATCGCCCGCTCGATCGCGGCGAGGATCTCCTTGCCGTTCGACGAGCGCTCGAAACCCTTGGGAATGGTGCGCAGGCGGGCGAGCGTCTGCTCGTCGCGCGGCTGCTGCTGGGCGATCTCGAAGATCGTGTCGTCCTTCAGGATGCGGCCGCGCGGCTGGTCGCGGCTGCGCGCCTCGCGCTCGCGCCAGGCGGCGACCTCCTTCAGAACCGCGAGCTCGATCGGCTTGCGGACCCGCAGCTTCAGGCGGCGCCAGGCATCGTCCGGGTGGAGGTCGTAGGTCTCGGGGTTCGACAGCACCGCCATCTCCTCGTCGGCCCAGCGCTCGCGGCCCTCGGCGATGATGCGGGCGACGAGCACCTTGTAGACGTCGCGGAGATAGGTGACGTCGGCGAGCGCATAGTGCAGCTGCTGCTCGGACAGCGGCCGGCGGCGCCAGTCGGTGAAGCGGGAGGTCTTGTCGATCCGACCATCGCTGGTGCGCGCCACCAGCTGGTCGTAGGCGATCGATTCGCCGAAGCCGCACACCATCGCCGCGATCTGGGTGTCGAACAGCGGCTTCGGCAGCAGGCCGCCGAGCTTGTAGACGATTTCGAGATCCTGCCGGGCGGCGTGGAACACCTTGATGACGCGCTCGTCCCGCATCAGCTCGAAGAACGGCGCGAGATCGATGCCGGGCGCCAGCGGGTCGACGATCACGGCCAGCGTGTCGGACGCCATCTGGATCAGGCAGAGCTCCGGCCAGAACGTCGTCTCCCGGATGAACTCGGTGTCGACGGTGACGAAGGGGGCTTCGGCAAGGATGCGGCAGGCCTCAGCAAGGCCCTCGGTCGTGGTAATAGGCTCCATGATCCTTGCATAGCCGAAGTCCGGGCAAAGGCGAACCGATTCCGCGCGGCCATCCCGCTGCATGCCGGCCGCGCGAATCTTGACAGCGCGGGGGTGCCGTGCGCTTTTCCGCCGAAATCAGGATAAGCCCCGATCGGGTCCGCCAGCGGCGGCGCAATGGCGCCCCCGTTCGGCAAAAGCCAGGAAGAACACGCCATGCACCGCTACCGCAGCCACACCTGCGCCGCCCTCCGCGAGGAGAATGTCGGCCAGACGGTCCGGCTTTCCGGCTGGGCTCACCGCGTCCGCGACCATGGCGGCCTGCTGTTCATCGATCTGCGCGACCATTACGGCCTGACCCAGATCGTCGTCGATCCCGATTCGCCGGCCTTCGCCGTTGCCGAAACGATCCGCGCCGAATGGGTTGTGCGGGTGACCGGCACGGTCAAGGCGCGCAGCCCGGAGACCACCAACGCCAAGCTCCCGACGGGCCAGGTCGAGCTGTTCGCCGAGGACATCGAGGTGCTGTCGACCTCGAAGGAACTGCCGCTGCCGGTGTTCGGCGACCAGGATTACCCGGAAGATGTGCGCCTGAAGTACCGCTTCCTCGACCTCCGCCGCGAGACGCTGCACAAGAACATCATGCGCCGCACCCAGATCATCGCGGCGATGCGCCGGCGGATGACGGAGCAGGCCTTCACCGAGTTCTCGACGCCGATCCTCACCGCCTCCTCGCCCGAGGGCGCGCGCGATTTCCTGGTGCCGAGCCGCATCCATCAGGGCAAGTTCTACGCGCTGCCGCAGGCGCCGCAGCAGTACAAGCAGCTGATCATGATGTCGGGCTTCGACCGCTACTTCCAGATCGCGCCTTGCTTCCGCGACGAGGACCCGCGCGCCGACCGTCTGCCGGGCGAGTTCTACCAGCTCGACGTCGAGATGAGCTTCGTCGAGCAGGAGGACATCTTCCAGACCATGGAGCCGGTGATCCGCGGCGTGTTCGAGGATTTCGCCGACGGCAAGCCGGTGACGCAGACCTTCGAGCGCATCCCCTATGCCGAGGCCATCCGCAAGTACGGCTCCGACAAGCCGGACCTACGCAACCCGATCGAGATGTCGGCGGTCACCGAGCATTTCGCCGGCTCCGGCTTCAAGGTCTTCGCCGGCATGATCGCCGCCGATCCCGAGGTCGAGATCTGGGCGATCCCGGCCAAGACCGGCGGCTCCCGTGCCTTCTGCGACCGGATGAACTCCTGGGCGCAAGGCCAGGGCCAGCCGGGCCTCGGCTATATCTTCTGGCGCGAGGAAGAGGGCAAGATCAACGGCGCCGGCCCGCTCGCCAAGAACATCGGCGAGGAGCGCACCGAGGCGCTGCGTACCCAGCTCGGCCTTGCCGCGGGCGACGCCTGCTTCTTCGTCGCCGGCAAGCCGAAGACCTTTGCAAGCTTTGCGGGCGCGGCGCGCACGCAGGTCGGCGAAGAGCTGAACCTTGTCGACCGCGACCAGTACAAGCTCGCCTGGATCATCGACTTCCCATTCTACGAATGGGACGAGGACAACAAGAAGGTCGACTTCGCGCACAACCCGTTCTCGATGCCTCAGGGCGGCATGGAGGCGCTGGAGACGCAGGAGCCGTTGAGCCTGAAAGCCTTCCAGTACGACATCGTATGCAACGGCTTCGAGATCGCGTCGGGCGGCATCCGCAACCAGCAGACCGAGACCATGGTCAAGGCGTTCGAGATCGCCGGCTACAGCCGTGCCGAGGTCGAGGAGCGCTTCGGCGGCCTCTACCGCGCCTTCCAGTACGGTGCCCCGCCGCATGGCGGCATGGCGGCCGGCGTCGACCGCATCGTCATGCTGCTCTGCGGCGTCAAGAACCTCCGGGAAATCACCATGTTCCCGATGAACCAGCAGGCTTACGACCTTCTGATGAACGCGCCGAACGAGGCCTCGCCCACCCAGATGCGCGAGCTCGGCCTGCGCGTGACGGCACCGGCGAAGTAGGCGACGCCCGCTCCGGCGGGAGAGAGTCGGCGTCAACGTCGCCAGGAGGAGAGATGTCCAGCGAACGCAAAAAGGTGTGGCTGCTTCCTTAATAATAAGGATGATAGTTGTTCAGTGCGTCTTGCTGCGGCGCACAACGGCGATAACAGCGGGTGATGGACAGGGGCATGACGGCATTCCGGCAGGATGAAGGAAAGGGGGTGCCCGCAGCACCCGACCTCAGCTTCATGGAGATGACGCCGGTGCCGCTGTGGCTGGAGGACTTTTCCAAGGTCCGCGCGCTGTTCGACACCTGGCGCCAGGAGGGCGTCGAGGATCTCGCGGCCTTCCTCGGCGAGGATCTCGACCGCGTCCGGCGCTGCATGGGGCTGATCGAGGTCGTCACGGTGAACCGGCGCACGCTTCAGCTGTTCGGCGCGCGCGACCTGCCGCACCTCGTGGAGAACCTGGCACGGGTGTTTGCCGACGAGCATCCGGAGGTTCACATCCAGGAGCTCCAGCAGCTCTGGAACGGCGAGACCGAGTTCATCAGCCGGGCCGTCAACTATACCCTCGCGGGACGCCGCCTCGACATCCAGCTGAAAGGCCAGATCCTGTCCGGCCACGAGGACGACTGGCGCCGCATCCTCATCGCCACCGAGGATGTCACCGAGCGGGAGGAGGCGCGCCGTCTCGCCGACCTCAGCAAGAATTACGCGCGCGGCCTGTTCGACCACTCGCCGGTGTCGCTCTGGGTCGAGGACTTCTCCTCGGTGAAGAGCCTGATCGAGGGCGTCCGCGACCAGGGTGTGAGCGACTTCCGCACCTTCGTCGACGTGCACCCGGAATTCATCACCCGCTGCCTCAGCGAAATCCGCGTCATCGACGTCAACCGCCACACGCTCGAGCTGTTTCGCGCGCCCGACAAGGCGACGCTCTACAAGCGCCTCGGCGAGGTGTTTCGCGACGCGATGACGCAACACTTTAAGGAACAGCTGGTCGACCTCTGGCAAGGCAAGCTGTTCCAGCAGCGCGAGGTGGTGAACTACTCGCTGGACGGCGAGGAGCTATGCCTCCACATGCAGTTCTCGGTGCTGCCGGGGCGTGAGCGCGACTGGTCGCAGGTGCAGATCGCGCTGACCGACATTACCGCGCGCAAGAAAGCCGAGGCCTATCTCGAATATCTCGGCAAGCACGAGGTGCTGACCAAGCTCTTCAACCGCTCCTTCTTCGTCGACGAGATGAACCGTCTCGAACGCATCGGGCCTTATCCGGTCACCGTCCTCATTGCCGACATGAACGGGCTGAAGACGGTGAACGACGAGCTCGGGCATGCCGCCGGCGACGCCATGTTGCGCCGCGCCGGCGAGGTGCTGAACGAACTGGTGAAGAAGCCGCAGCATGCCTGCCGCATCGGCGGCGACGAGTTCGCCATCCTGATGCCCGGCTGCGACGAGAACGACGGGCAGACGATGATCGAGAACATCGGGAACCTCGTCGCCGTCAACAACCAGTTCTACGCCGGCAGTACGCTCTCCTTCGCCATTGGCGCGGCGACCGCCAAGGCCGGCGAGCGGCTGGAGGAGGCGGTCAAGCGGGCCGATCTCGAGATGTACCGGCAGAAGCGCGAGTTCTATTCTACCGAGGCGAGCGACCGTCGGAGCGGGGACGCGCAGCGAGTTCCGGGCGTCGGTCTCGTCCCCTGACAACCGGCCGCCGCGCCGGACCCACTAGAATGAAGAAGGCCGCCGCGGATCACCGCGGCGGCCTTCTTCATTTCAGGTTTGCGTCGGACGGTTACTCGTCGACGCCGTTGGCGACGACGCCGAGCGACAGCACGGTCGGCAGCGTCTGCGGCGCGCCCATGGCGGCGCCCATGATCTGCGTGGCGGCGACCGGTGCATCCGGATCGACCGAGATCGTCAGCGACTTCGGGTCCTTGAGGAAGGTGGTGACGGCGGTCGTCACCTCGTTCTGGAATTCCGGGTTCTGAAGCGAAGCGAGCACGGCCGGCATCATCCCGCTGATCCCGTCGATCAGCTGCTCCTTGGTCTGCCCGTTCTGCTTGGCGTAGTAGTCCAGGAGCTTGTTGGTCAGCGAATCGTCGGTGAAATCGAGCTGCATCGAGGCGATGCTGAGCTGCGAGACGAGGCCGATGATCGCCATGCCGGAGTTCTGCGCGCCCGCGGGATCTGCCGCCATCTGCTCCTGGATCTGCTGCAGCGACTTCGAGAAGGCCGAAGTGTAGCCGTTCAGCTGGAAGGCGAAGGACAGCTTGCCGGCATTCTCGACGGTCAGCTCGAGCGGATCGAGGCTCAGCTCGCCGGTCTTCGGATCCCAGGAACTGTCGCTCGAGCCGTTGCCGCTGAGCTGCGAATAACCGATCGCCTGCATCGCGCGGGTCGTGTCGTCAGCCGGCATCCCGGCGAAATCGATCATGAAGTCGCCGAGGGTGAACGACGAGGCGATCTCGCCGCTGCCCGCGGTCACCGAATTGGTGATGTCGGTGCCGCTCAGCGAGAATAGGTTGTTGCCGCCCTCGGTGACCTTGACCGACTGGATCGACGCGCTGTCGAAATAGTACTGCGCTTCCCCCGGCAGTTTCGAAACGCCCTCGCTGCCGGCGAGCTGCAAGCCCTCGACGACCATGCCGGTGATCGATGCTTCCTTGCTGCCCTCGGCCTTCTTGAAGTCGGCGAACGGCACGCGCGCGACGGTCCAGCCCTCGGCGGACGAGCCGGTGACGCTCTCGAAGGTGATGTCGCCGACATTGGCGGCATCCGCGCCGGCGCCGAGTGTCACGCCCTTCAGCACCACGTTGTCGCCGACCGACTCGGCGCCGGCGAAGTTGACGGGAGCGCCGGTCTTGGCGGCGATCGCCTGCAGCCGGTCGGCGAACGCCTGCGCGTCGGCGGCGAGGACGCTGGTCGAGCCCGCGAGCACCAGCGCGAGGCTGGCGATGAGCCGCTTGGAATGGGTGGCGATCATGGAGAACCTCTACATCGGTTGGGTTGGAAGGGCTTTTGGGCGCCGATCGTGTCGGAGTGGCGGCATTGGCACGGGAAATGGCTGTCTGCCGGCAGGCGGCAAGGTTGTAGGGCGAAATCGCCTTCCCGGCCATCGCGGCCACTGCGGCCATCGTGGGTTGTCGAACTCCGGAACTGCTGCTTCACCGGACGGCCTACGAACGGTCAAGCCGTGATCCGTTTGCATGGCTAATTCTTTCGAACCGGATCGGCGGCAACCGACGGTGGATATCCGCTGTTCCGTTCTTGTTCTTGTCAGGCTGCTGCTCTAAAGGCGATGGCATGGGCAAGGCAGCGGATCCGCCAGTGGGCGGCGGCGATATCGAACCGGTCGACCTGAAGGTCGCTCTCGAGGAGCGGTACCTTGCCTATGCGCTGTCGACGATCATGGGCCGCGCGCTGCCGGATGTGCGCGACGGGCTGAAGCCGGTACACCGCCGCATCGTCCACGCCATGCGCGTACTCCGTCTCGATCCCGGCCAGGGGTACAAGAAGTCGGCGCGCATCGTCGGCGACGTGATGGGCAAGTTCCACCCGCACGGCGATGCCTCGATCTACGACGCACTGGTGCGGCTCAGCCAGGATTTCGCGATCCGCTACCCGCTGATCGACGGCCAGGGCAATTTCGGCAACATCGACGGCGATAGCGCGGCGGCCATGCGCTACACCGAAGCGCGGATGACCGACGTCGCCATGCTGCTGCTGCGCGGCATCGACGAGAATGCCGTCGACTTCCGCCCGACCTACAACGAGGAGGACCAGGAGCCGATCGTGCTGCCGGGGGCCTTCCCGAACCTCCTCGCCAACGGCTCGGCCGGCATCGCCGTCGGCATGGCGACCTCGATCCCGCCGCACAACGCCGCCGAACTCTGCGAGGCCGCGCTTCGGCTGATCGACAAGCCCGATGCTGACATCGACGACCTCATGCGCTTCGTCGAGGGTCCGGACTTCCCGACCGGCGGCATCATCGTCGACAGCCGAGCCTCGATCCGCGAGGCTTATGCCACCGGCCGCGGCTCGTTTCGCGTGCGCGCCCGCTGGGAGAAGGAAGATCAGGGGAGGGGCGGCTACGTCATCGTCGTCACCGAGATCCCCTACCAGGTGCAGAAGTCGCGGCTGATCGAGAAGATCGCCGACCTGCTGATGGCCAAGAAGCTGCCGCTGCTCGGCGACATCCGCGACGAGTCGGCGGAAGACGTGCGGGTGGTGATCGAGCCGAAGAGCCGCGGCGTGCCGCCCGAGCTCTTGATGGAATCGCTGTTCCGCCTCACCGATCTCGAGGCCCGCATTCCGCTCAACATGAACGTCCTCTCGGGCGGCAAGATCCCGCGGGTGATGAGCCTCCGCGACGTGCTGGTCGAATGGCTGGCGCACCAGCGCGAGGTGCTGCTGCGCCGTGCCCGCTTCCGGCTCGACCAGATCGAGCGGCGGCTGGAGATCCTCTCCGGCTACCTCATCGCCTTCCTCAACCTCGACGAGGTCATCCGCATCATCCGGACCGAGGACGAGCCGAAGCCGGTGCTGATCCAGACGTTCACGCTGACCGAGGTCCAGGCCGAGGCGATCCTCAACATGCGCCTGCGCTCGCTGCGCAAGCTCGAGGAATTCGAGCTGAAGCGGGAATACGACACGCTGGCCGAGGAGAAGGCGGCGAAGGAAGCCCTGCTCGCCTCGCCCGAGCAGCAGTGGTCGGCGATCGCCGGGGAAGTGCGCGAGGTCGGCAAGACCTTCTCCAAGCGCACCAAGCTCGGCAAGCGCCGCACCACCTTCGCCGATGCGCCGGTGCACAATCTCGACGATCTCAACGTCGCCTTCATCGAGCGCGAGCCGGTCACCGTCGTCCTCTCGAAGAAGGGCTTCTTGCGCAGCCTGAAGGGGCACGTCACCGACTTGTCGACGCTGACCTTCAAGGAAGGCGACGGGCTGAAGCTCGGCTTCCCCGCGCAGACGACGGACAAGATCGTGTTCCTGTCGACCGACGGACGCGCCTACACGATCGGCGCCGACAAGCTGGCGGGCGGGCGCGGGCAAGGCGAGCCGATCCGCCTCGCCTTCGAGTTGGAGGATGCCGCCGACATCGCGCTCGGCTTCGTCTCGGTCGCCAACCGCAACCGGCTGATGGTCTCGTCCGACGGCTACGGCTTCGTGGTGGCGGAAGGCGACATGCTGTCCTCGACCCGCAAGGGCAAGCAGCTTTTGAACCTCACGGACACGGCGACCCTCGTCATGGCACCGCCGGCCGAAGGCGATACGGTCGCGGTCGTCGGCGAGAACCGCAAGATGATCGTCTTCCCGCTGGTCCAGGTGCCCGCCATGGTCCGCGGCAAGGGCGTCCGCCTGCAGCGCTACAAGGAGGGCGGCCTCTCAGACCTCCGCGTCTTCACCCTTGCCGACGGCCTCGCCTGGCAAGGCGCCGGCGGCCGCAGCTTCACCCGCACGGCGGAGGAGCTGTTCGAATGGCGGACGGACCGGGCGCTGGCGGGCCGGCTGGTGCCGAACGGTTTCCCGAAGAGCAACAAGTTCGGATAGGCGCGACGGCCGCGGCGCCTGCGCCTCTGTGCAGCGGGTCGTGACACGGAGGCAATGGGCTTGGCATGACGTTTCTGTCGAGGGCGAAGGATTGGGCGAAACGCCTGAAGCGGGACGTTGTGGCGCTGTGGATCGCTGCGCGCGACAAGCGCACGCCCGTCGCCGCCAAGATCGCCGCCGGGGCCGTGGCGGCCTACGCGCTGTCGCCGATCGACATGATCCCGGATTTCATCCCGGTCCTCGGCTATCTCGACGATCTCCTGATCGTGCCGCTCGGCGTCATGCTCGCCGTACGTCTCGTGCCGGCCCCGCTGATGGCCGAGTTCCGCGCGACAGCCGCGGCGCGAGGGACGGCCAAAGAGCCGTGCGGGCCTTGCCGCCATCGTCGTGCTCTGGCTTCTCTGCGCCGGCGCTGCCGTCTACTGGCTGTGGCCGGCCGGCCCGACCGCCTGAGCGGTCTCGCGGAGTACGGTATACCCGTCCCGCTTCCCGGGTGGCGCTCTACCCCCGCCGTCCCATCACCAGATCCCGCTCGATGCTGGCATCGGCGCCGAGCCGCATCTTGTAGACCTGGTAGTTCTCCATCACCCGCTGGACGTAGTTGCGCGTCTCGGTGAAGGGGATGCGCTCGACCCAGTCGACGACCTCGTCGACCGACTTGCCGCGCGGGTCGCCGAAGCGCTCGACCCATTCGCGGGCGCGGCGCGGGCCGGCATTGTAGGCGATGAACGTCAGCACATACGAGCCGGAGAACGTGTCGATCTGTTCGCCGAGGAAGCGGGCGCCGAGCGTCGCGTTGTAGCCGGGATCCGAGGTCAGCCGGGCCAGCGAGAATCCGAGGCCAGCCTTGGCGGCGACGGACTTCGCCGTGCCCGGCATCAGCTGGAGCAGGCCGAGCGCGCCGGCGCCGGAGCGGGCGCCCGGGTTGAACTCGCTCTCCTGCCGCGCGATCGCATAGGCCAGCGCCTTGCCCGACGCCGAGATGTTGGCGGTCTGCGGGATGACGCCGATCGGGAAGGCGAGCGCCGGCGCGTCGACGCCGCGGTTGTTCGCTTGCTTGCCGACCTTCAGCGCCATGTAGTAGTCGCCGCGCCGCTCGGCCATCGCGGCCAGCATCGCCAGCTCGCCCGGGCTGTCCAGCTCGTCGGCCAGCGCGCGGTAGAGAACGTTGGCGCGGCTCTCGAGGTCGAGCTGCTCCAGTCGCTTGATCGCCCGCACCGGCTCGCGGCTCTCGAAACGCGAGCGCTCGGCGCCCGATGGCTTCGGGTAGGACACCTGCTGCGGGCGCGCGCCGATCTTGGCGGTGGCGAGCTGGCCGTAATAGGTGCTGGGGTAGCTCGCCGCGCGGCCGTAATACTTCGCGGCATTGCCGGAGCCTGCCGCCTCGGCGGTGCGGCCGAGCCAGTAGTAGGCGCGCGACTGCGACAGCGGCCGGTTCGACATTTCCGCGATTCGGGCGAAATGCTTGCCGGCGGTGCGGGTGTCCTTGAGGAAGCTGAGGGCGATCCAGCCGGCGTGGAACTCGGCTTCCGCCGCGTCGGCCGGATTCTCCGCGGAATGCGCGCTGGCGACCCGGTAGGCATCCTTCGGCCGGTTGAGGTCGAGGAGATCGCGGGCGACGATGCGACGCTCGTTCCACCAGGCATCGGGATCGACCAGCGAGGCGCTATCCTGCGGCGCCGACAGCATCGTGGCGGCAGCCTGCTCGACCTTGCCTTGCTTCCGCAGCACCTCGACGGTGGCGTAGATGTAGCCGGGGTCGGAACGCTGTGCGGCCGGCACGGCGGCGAGCAGCTTTCCGGCATTGGCATCGCCGCGAACGGCCGCGGCGCGGGCGGCGAACAGCCGCTCGGAATTGGCCAGCGTCTTCATCCGCTCGGCGTCGGAGATCCACTCCTTGTAGAGCAGCATGTCCATGCGGCGCTTGTGGTCGGTCCGGGTCAGCAGCGGCCCGAACTGCGTCATGATCCGCCCCTCGAGGTTGCGGTCGAGACGCTCGGTCTGCCAGATGCGGGCGATGACCTTCTTGGCCTCGCCCGGACGGCCGGTCTCGATCAGCGCGCGGGCGATCGCCATGGCGCCTTCCGGCGTTTCAGGCTGGCTGCCGGCGAAGGCGTTGATGACGTTCGAGGCCGACGGCTGCTCGCGGTAGAGCGCGCGCTCGGAATTGGCGCGCAGCTTCTTCATGCCCGGCCAGCCCTTGAGCTCGGCCGAGGCGCGGGCGATGTCGGCGGCCGGCACGTCCTTGCCGCCGTTCAGCGCGATCGCCCAGGTCAGGATCTGGCGGTCGAGCGCACGCGCGGGCATGCCCTCGCGGATCGAACGTGCCTTGCGCAGATCGCCCGACGAGACGGCGGTGAGGCCGTCCTTCAACTCGCCGTTGATGGCGCGGATGTCGCTCGGGCGGGCCGAGATCGCCGAGATCGAGGCGGTGAAGGCGCTGGCGCTGGTGTCGACATTCTCCGGCGACGACGATGATGGACGCGGCGCAAGCACCGGGTTCTGGGCGCGGGCAGGGGTCCCGCCGAAGCGCGATGGATCCATCGCGACGCCGCTGTCGCGCGCCATCGGGCGCAGCGTCGGCATCGGACCGGCCGGCGGCAAGGTCTGGGCGGTCGCCGCCTCGCAGAGCAGCGTGAGCATCAGCCCCTTGAGGATCAAGCTCTTGGCGAATGCCTGCGCGGTCATGGCAACCTTTCGAAGGGCGATCCCGTCAAGATCGGCCCCATCCCCGGGGGAGTAATGTTATGGTTGGTAAATCTCTCACGGACACGATGAAACAATCGTAAAGGCTCCGGTGAAACGCAGGACGGTTTTCCTCGGCCGTCAGCGCGTCGGCTTGTCTCCCCATCGCCTGTTCACTAAGGTACGGGGCTTCGTGCGGGAGGATGCGGCCTTTTCCAAGGCCCGCCAACCAATCGCACGATGACGTTATCTCAGCGACAAACGGGCAGGACGTCCGGCGCGGCTTCGGCCGCACGACGGACGGCGGGAGTGGGTATGTTCAAGGGTTCAATGCCGGCGTTGGTCACGCCCTTCACTGCGGACGGCGCAATCGATGAGGCGGCGTTCCGCGCCTTCGTCGAATGGCAGATCGGCGAGGGCTCGCATGGCCTCGTCCCGGTCGGCACCACGGGCGAGAGCCCGACGCTGACGCATGCCGAGCACAAGCACATCGTCGAGCTCTGCGTCGAGGTGTCGGCCAAGCGCGTGCCGGTGATCGCGGGCGCCGGTTCGAACAACACGGCCGAGGCGATCGACCTCGCGCAGTTCGCCGAGAAGGCCGGGGCCGACGGCCTGCTGGTCGTCACGCCCTACTACAACAAGCCGAGCCAGAAGGGCCTCTACGCCCACTTCTCGGCGATCGCCAAGGCGGTCTCGCTGCCGATCTTCATCTACAACATCCCGCCGCGCTCGGTGATCGACATGACCGTCGAGACCATGGCGCGGCTGGCGGCCGACTTTCCGAACATCGTCGGCGTCAAGGATGCGACGGCCAAGCTCGACCGTGTCTCCGAGCAGCGCATGCTCTGCGGCAAGGATTTCATCCAGCTCTCCGGCGAGGATGCGACCGCGCTCGGCTTCAACGCGCATGGCGGGTCCGGCTGCATCTCGGTGACGGCCAACGTCGCGCCGCGCCTCTGCGCCGACTTCCAGACCGCCAGCCTGTCCGGCGATTTCGCCGCGGCGCTGGAGATCCAGGACCGGCTGATGCCGCTGCACAAGGCGATGTTCATCGAGCCGAACCCGGGCGGCCCGAAGTATGCGCTGTCGCGGCTCGGGCACATGGCGAACCATCTGCGCTCGCCGCTGACGACCATCGACAAGTCGACCGAGGAGGCGATCGACAGCGCGCTCCGCCATGCCGGCCTGCTGAACTAGGGCGGCCCGGGCGAGACCAGCGGTCGCTCGCCAGAACTTCGCTCGCTTGAACCGACGCCGAAAGTCCTCATCTCTGGGGATCATCACAGAAGATGCCCGCCGCGACTGACGGCGGGCGCACAGGACCGTCCGAACGCCGATGGCATCGATACCGCTCAGAACCAATTCAGGCATCGTCGCGGAAAACCGCAAGGCGCGGCACAACTACGCGATCATCGACACGCTCGAGACCGGCATCGTGTTGACCGGCACCGAGGTCAAGTCGCTGCGCCTCGGCCGGTCGACCATCGCCGAATCCTACGCGACGGAGGAGGGCGGCGAGCTGTGGCTGATCAACTCCTACGTACCGGAATATCTCCAGGCCAACCGCAACAACCACGAGCCGCGCCGCCGCCGGAAGCTTCTGGTGCGCGCCGTGCAGCTGAACCGGCTGGCGGGCGCGATCCAGCGCGACGGCATGACGCTGGTGCCGCTGAAGATCTATTTCAACGACCGCGGCATGGCCAAGCTCGAACTCGCGGTCGCCAAGGGCAAGAACGCGCCCGACAAGCGCGAGGCCGAGAAGCAGAAGGACTGGAACCGCCAGAAAGAGCGGCTCCTCAAGGACAACCGCTGAGCGGGGAGTTTCCGCTGACCGCCTGACCAGGCCCCCGGTCAGGTCATCCCGATCGATTGCCGGCTTGCGTTTGCCAGGCTTTCTGCGTTCCATGGAACGGGCGATGCTGGGAGGCTTGCGATGTCCATTGAATACACACGACTGCCGGAAGGATTGCCGCCGGCGCACGACGACGGTGCCGCACAGCACCTGCCGGGCATGCGCCTGCCGCATGTCGCCTTGCCCGCGACGCAAGGGGGCGCCGTCGATCTCGCCCAGATACGCGGGATCCTGGTGGTTTTCGCCTATCCGATGACCGGCCGGCCCGGCCATCCTCTGCCCGGCGGATGGGACGAGATTCCGGGCGCCCGCGGCTGTACCCCGCAGGCCTGCGGCTTCCGCGATCTCTTCGCCGAGCTTCGGGCGCTCGGCGTCGCTGGGGTCTTCGGCGTTTCCACCCAGACCACCGCCTACCAGAAGGAGGCGGCCGAACGCCTGCATCTGCCGTTCCCCTTGCTGTCGGATGCGAACGGCGAGCTGACCGAGATGCTGGACCTTCCGACGTTCGAAGCCGATGGCGAAGTCCTGCTCAAGCGGCTGACGCTCGTTGCAAGGGACGGGATGATCGAGAAGGTGTTCTATCCGGTCTTCCCGCCGGACCGGAATGCGGCGGATGTCTCGGACTATCTCGCCAGCCGCCGATAGCCGCGCCGCCGTCGATCGCCCCGCTAGCGCCGATCGCCCCGAGGGCCCTGGCTCTGTTCAGCGGCGAAGGTGCTCGGCGACGCCGCGGAAGACGTCGAAGAACATCGTCTCCGTCAGGACCCCGGTGTTGGTGTTGTAGCGCGAGCAGTGATAGCTCGACGTCAAGCGGATGCCGCCGATCTCGTGCGTTCCACCATGCGAGAACGGCGCAGCTTTCAGCTTCTGCCCCAGCGCCCGCACGGTCGACTCGTGGGCGATGCGGCCGAGGGTGACGATCGCACGGAGGTTCGGCAGGCCGAGTATGGTCGGCGTCAGGAACTGCCGGCAGGTGTTGATCTCGAGCGGCACCGGCTTGTTCTGCGGCGGCACGCAGCGCACGGCGTTGATGATCGCCGTCCCGTGGAGCTCCAGCCCGTCATCCGGGCGGGCCGCGAAACGATCGTTGGCAAAGCCGAAGCTGTTCAGCGTCTTGTAGAGGAGGTCGCCGGCGAAATCGCCGGTGAAAGGCCGCCCCGTCCTGTTGGCGCCGCGCACGCCAGGCGCCAGCCCGACGACGAGGAGCTCCACCGCATCGGGTCCTCCGGCGGGAAAGAATGTGGGGACGGGCGCGTTGTGCCATTCGGGCTCGCGCAGTCGCCACTCCTCGCGGAAGGCGACGAGGCGAGGGCAGAGCGGGCAGTCGCGCGACGGCTCAATAATCTTCGTCGGCATCCGTATCCGTATCCGCCTCGGCGCGCCGTGCGAGCCGTGCCTCGCGCTCGGCCGGGCTGCGACCGATCTCGGCGCGCAGGCTGACGAGGTCGATGAAATGGTCGGCCTGGCGGCGCAGGTCATCGGCGATCATCGGCGGATTGGTCGACAGCGTCGAGACCACGGACACCTTTCGGCCCTTGCGCTGCAACGCCTCGACCAGCGAGCGGAAGTCGCCGTCGCCCGAGAACAGCACGAAGTGGTCGACGGTATCTGAGAGCTCCATCGCATCGACCGCCAGCTCGATGTCCATATTGCCCTTCACCTTGCGCCGGCCGCTGGCGTCGGTGAACTCCTTCGCCGGCTTGGTGACGAGGGTGTAGCCGTTATAGTCGAGCCAATCGATCAGCGGGCGGATCGACGAGTACTCCTGATCCTCGAGCAGCGCCGTATAGTAGTAGGCGCGCAGGAGGTAGCCGCGCTTCTGGAAGGCGGAGAGCAGCTTCTTGTAGTCGATGTCGAAGCCAAGGCTCCGGGAGGCGGCGTAGAGATTGGCGCCGTCGATGAAGAGCGCGATCTTTTCGCGGGAATCGAACATGAACCTCTTTCGAACGGAGACTGAAACGAGCTGCTTGAAAAGCTGTCGCCCGAAGTCGTCCGCTGCAACGCTGGCTCGGTCGGGGCTGTGCCCACGATACGTACGCGGCTGGCAATTGCCAACGGGGCATATGGGTAGAAGCAGAACGGTGCGGTAGCGGTGGATAAGCCTTGCCGACGCGGGTTTTGTTTCCCAAAGCCGCTGCCCCGTCCGAAACCTTGCCCGTTGCGCCCTTGTGCCATTGGGCTGAAACGGATATGGAGCGCACTTCATAGCTTGCAAAGTCGTTGTTAGGAGACAGGCATGGCCCGCGTCACCGTGGAAGATTGCGTCGATAAGATCGAAAATCGTTTCGAGCTTGTCCTGCTTGCCAGTCATCGCGCCCGCCAGATCGCGCAGGGCCAGCAGATCACCATCGATCGCGACAACGACAAGAATCCCGTCGTCGCGCTGCGCGAGATCGCCGACGAGACGCTGTCGCCGGGCGACCTCAAGGAAGACCTGATCCACTCGCTGCAGAAGCATGTCGAGGTCGACGAGCCGGAGCCGCAGGCACCGCCGGCCGGCGCCATCGACGACAAGAGCGGCGACGACAGCGACGACAACGTCTCGTTCGACCGGATGAACGAGGACGAACTCCTCGCCGGCATCGAAGGCCTCATCGCCCCGGAAAAGAACGACGATTTCTGATGCCGCAGCGCAGTCCGGCCTTTCGGCCGGACGCTTTACGTACTTATATGCAAAGGGCGCTTCGCGGGCTGCGAGGCGCCCTTTCTTTTGGCCGATGATCTCCCGAGAGGCCGGTTCCTGATCCCATGATGCGACAATATGAACTCGTCGAGCGGGTGGCGAGCTACAAGCCCGACGTCGATGAGGCGCTTCTCAACCGCGCCTATGTCTACGCCATGCAGAAGCATGGTGCGCAGAAGCGCGCCTCGGGCGACCCCTACTTCTCGCATCCGCTCGAAGTGGCGGCGATCCTCACCAACATGCGCCTCGACGAGGCGACCATCGCCGTCGCGCTGCTGCACGACACGATCGAGGACACCGACGCCACCCGCAAGGAAATCGATCACCTTTTCGGCGCCAAGATCGGCCAGCTGGTCGAGGGCCTGACCAAGCTGAAGCGGCTCGACCTCGTCTCCAAGAAGGCCGAGCAGGCGGAGAACCTGCGCAAGCTGCTGCTGGCCATCGCCGACGACATCCGGGTGCTTCTCGTCAAGCTCGCCGACCGGCTGCACAACATGCGCACGCTCGGCCACATGCGTTCCGACAAGCAGGAGCGAATCGCCCAGGAGACGATGGACATCTATGCCCCGCTCGCCGGGCGCATGGGCATGCAGGACATGCGCGAGGAGCTGGAGGACCTGTCCTTCCGCTATGTCAACGGCGAGGCCTACCAGACCATCACCATGCGCCTCGCTGAATTGCGCGAGAAGCATGCCGGCACCATCGCCAAGATCGAGAGCGATCTGGCCGACCGGCTGCGCGAAAAGGGCATCGACGCCATCGTCAAGGGACGGCAGAAGAAGCCCTATTCGGTGTTCTCCAAGATGCAGCGCAAGGCGCTTTCGCTGGAGCAGCTGTCCGACATCTTCGGTTTCCGGGTGCTCGTCCCGACCGAGGACGACTGCTACCGCACGCTCGGCATCGTCCACCGCACCTGGCCGCTCGTGCCCGGCCGGTTCAAGGACTACATCTCAATCCCCAAGCAGAACGACTACCGCTCGATCCACACGACGATCGTCGGACCGTCGCGCCAGCGCGTCGAGCTGCAGATCCGCACCAAGGAGATGCACCAGATCGCCGAGCAGGGCGTCGCCGCGCACGCGCTCTACAAGGATGGCGCTTTCGCCGAGGAGGGCCATGACGGCCGCGTCGTGCTGTCGGCCGAGAGCAATGCCTATGGCTGGCTCCGCCGCACCATCGATCTCCTGGCCGAGGGCGACAACCCGGAAGAGTTCCTCGAGCACACCAAGCTCGAGCTGTTCCAGGACCAGGTGTTCTGCTTCACCCCGAAAGGCCGCCTGATCGCCTTGCCGCGTGGCGCGACGCCCATCGACTTCGCCTATGCCGTGCACACCGACGTCGGCGATACCTGCGTCGGCGCCAAGATCGACGGCCGCATCATGCCGGTGGTGACCGAGCTGACCAATGGCGACGAGGTCGAGATCATCCGCTCCAAGGGCGCAACGCCGCCCGCCGCCTGGGAAACCGTCGCCGTCACCGGCAAGGCGCGCTCGGCGATCCGGCGTGCGACGCGGCTTGCCATCCGCCGGCAGTATGCAGGTCTCGGCCAGCAGATGCTGGCGCGCAGCTTCACCCGCTCCGGCAAGACGTTCAGCCGCGAGGGGTTGAAGCCCTATCTCGGCAAGCTCGGGCAGAAGGACGTGGACGACGCGATGGCCGCCGTCGGGCGCGGCGAGCTTGCGGCCGCCGACGTGCTGAAGGCGGTGCATCCGGACTTCCAGGACAGCCGCGTCACCAAGATCTCCAAGCGGACCGACGAGGAGGGCTGGTTCAACCTGCGCACCGGCATCGGCATGATGTTCCGCATTCCGAGCATCGCCGAGGCAGAGAAGCGCGGCCTGGCGATCCCGATCCGCGGCGCCGGCATCGATACGCCGGTGCAGTTCGGGCCGGACGGCGCTGTGCCCGGCGACCGCATCGTCGGCATCCTCGAGCCCGGCAAGGGCATCACCATCTACCCGATCCAGGCGCCGGCGCTGATGGCTTTCGACGACGAGCCGGACCGCTGGGTCGACGTGCGCTGGGAGATCGACGCGGAGATGAACGTCCGCTTCCCCGCCCGCATCCTCGTCGCCGTCTCGAACGAGCCGGGCACGCTTGCCGAGATCGCCGAGACGATCGCCGCCAACGACGCCAATATCCACAGCCTTTCGACCGTCAAGACGGCGCCGGACATCACCACCATGGTCATCGACCTCGAGGTGTGGGACCTCCAGCACCTGACCCGCACGCTCAACCAGCTGCGCGCCAAGACCTGCGTGTCCGAAGCCGTGCGGATGAACGGCTGAGCCCCTTTCCCTTCCTGCCCCGATGGAAACCGAGATGACCGACACCGCGATGACCAGCCAGGACGTCCTCGACGTCTTCCGCAAGGCTGGCGCCTATCTCGAAGGCCATTTCATCCTGACCTCGGGGCTGCGCAGCCCGATCTTCCTGCAGAAGGCGCGCGTCTTCATGCATGCCGACCTGACCGAGAAGCTCTGCCGGGCACTGGCGGCGCGGATTAAGGCCGAGGTGCCGGGGGACATCGACTACGTCGTCGGCCCCGCCGTCGGTGGACTGATCCCGGCCTACGAGACGTCGCGCCACCTCAAGGTGCCGGCGATCTGGGTCGAGCGCGAGAACGGCCAGTTCCGCCTGCGTCGCTTCGAGGTGGAGCCGGGGGCGCGCGTGGTGATCGTCGAGGACATCGTCACCACCGGCCTGTCGATCCGCGAGACCATCGTCTGCATGCGCGAGCTCGGCGCCGAGGTGGTGGCGGCGGCTTGCCTGATCGACCGCTCGGCGGGGAAGGCCGATGTCGGCGTGCCGCTGATCGCGTTGGCGGAAGTCGCAGTTCCCGCCTATCCCGCCGACGCCCTGCCGCCGGAGCTCGCCGCAATTCCGCCGATCAAACCGGGTAGCCGCTCGCTCTGATCGGGCTGCCGATTTTTCCGCTGACCACGGCGGCCGTCACGCCTTCCGCACCATGCCGGGAAGCCCCATTCTAGAGCCTGCAACCCTCGCCGGGCCGGCGCACTGAAGGATCGACATGCTGTTTCGCCGGCGGGAAAAGCTCGGCTTCATCGCCAAGATGCGTAGCCTGTGGCCGCGCCGGTCATGGGGCCGTGCGCTGCGGTACCTGCAGAAGCGCGTGCTGCGGCTGCGGGCGACGCCGCATGCGATCGCCGCCGGCTTTGCCGCGGGCATCTTCGCCTCGTTTACGCCTTTCCTCGGCTTCCACATCATCCTGGCCTTCGCCATCGCCTACCTCGTCGCCGGCAATCTCGCCGCGGTGGTGCTGGGCTGCACGGTCTGCGGCAATCCCTTGACCTACCCGTTCATCTGGGCTTCGACCTACGAGCTCGGCCGCTACTTCGTCCGGGCGCCGGAACTCGGCGGCCCGCCGCCGGAATCGCTCGGCCATGCGCTGGAGCACATGAATATCGCAGCGATCTGGGAGCCGGTGCTGAAGCCCATGCTGATCGGCTCGCTGCCGCTCGGCATCGGCTTTGCGCTGGCGGGCTACGGCCTCGTCTTCGCTACCGCGCGCAGCTTCCAGCAGCGCCGCGCGCGCCAGCTCCTGCAGCGGGTCGAGGCGGCGCATGCCAGCCGGGCCGGCGCGGCCGGGGAGGCGTCATGATCATCGGCGTCGGCAGCGACCTCATCGACATCCGCCGCATCGAGAAGACGCTGGAGCGCCATGGCGCCCGCTTCATCGACCGCATCTATACGCCGATCGAGAAGGCGAAGTCCGAGCGGCGCAACCAGCGCGCGGCCTCCTATGCCAAGCGCTTCGCCGCCAAGGAGGCCTGCGCCAAGGCGCTGGGAACCGGCCTCGCGCAAGGCGTGTTCTGGCGCGACATGGGCGTCGTCAACCTGCCGAGCGGCGCGCCGACCATGGCGCTGACCGGCGGTGCCGCCGCGCGCCTCGCCAGGCTGATGCCGGCTGGCCATCAGCCCTACATCCACGTGACCATCACCGACGACTACCCGCTCGCCCAGGCTTTCGTGATCATCGAGGCCCGCCCCGCCATGGCATCGGCCGACGGCGCCTTGCCCTGACGAGCCGCTGCCGACGGGCGTCCGGGCTCGGGTTCGGTCTTTGTTCGCCCGGGCCAATTGCTCCGGCGGGGCTTAGCCGCTAGTAAGGCCGCTGCGGTCCCGGCCGCGAATTTCCACACACACTGCGTTTTCGCGATCTCTGAAGGAACGGGCATGGGCGATCGGGCCGAAGCAAAGGCAAGCGGCGGTTTCGGCGAAACGGTCAAGGTCATCGTGCAGGCGCTGCTGCTGGCGCTGGTGATCCGCACCGTGCTGTTCCAGCCGTTCTCGATCCCGTCGGGCTCGATGATGCCAACGCTGGTCGAGGGCGACTACCTCTTCGTCTCCAAGTGGAGCTACGGCTACAGCAAGTATTCGCTGCCTTCGCTGCCACCCTATGTCGGCTACCTGCCGACCGAGGGCCGGGTGCTCGCCTTCACGCCGACCC
This sequence comes from Mesocryomonas fontinalis, assembly GCF_055730125.2. Taxonomy (NCBI): domain Bacteria; kingdom Pseudomonadati; phylum Pseudomonadota; class Alphaproteobacteria; order Hyphomicrobiales; family Aurantimonadaceae; genus Mesocryomonas; species Mesocryomonas fontinalis. Next base: position 835,539 of record NZ_JBUZWG020000001.1, read on the forward strand.
GCGGCGACGTCGTCGTGTTCCGCAAGCCGCACGAGGAAGAGACCGACTACATCAAGCGTCTGATCGGCCTGCCGGGCGACCGTATCCAGGTGCGGGACGGCGTCCTCTTCATCAACGATGTCGCCGTGCCGCGCGTGCCGGAGGGCGACTTCACCGCCGAGGACGGCAGCAAGGTGCCGCAGTTCCGCGAGACGCTGCCGAACGGCGTGACCTACCTGACGCTCGACCTCAACCCGAACTCCTCCGGCGACAATACGCGCGAGTTCGTGGTGCCGCCGGACCATTACTTCATGATGGGCGACAACCGCGACAACTCGCTGGATAGCCGCTTCGACGTCGGCTACGTGCCCGCCGAGAACCTCGTCGGCAAGGCGCAGGTGATCTTCTTCTCGATCGGCGGCGGCGAGTCGCCCCTGAAGATCTGGCGCTGGCCGACGGAGCTTCGGCTGGACCGCGTCGCGACATGGCTAAGCTAAGGCCGGACCGCTCGCTCGACGAACTCGAACGCCGCATCGGGGTCAAGCTTTCCGACCGCAAGCGGCTCGAGCGGGCGGTGACCCATTCGAGCCTGCGCGGCGGCGGGACGGCGTCGAGCTACGAGCGGCTCGAATTCCTCGGCGACCGCGTCCTTGGGCTGGTCATCGCCGAAAAGCTGTTCGAGATGTTTCCGAAAGCCAGCGAAGGCGAGATGTCGCTGCGGCTGAACTCGTTGGTCTCGGCCGAGGCCTGCGCCGAGATCGCCGACGAGATCGGCCTGGCCGACTTCATCCGCCACGGCGGCGACGTGAAGAAGGTCAAGGACGAGAAGAGCCGCAACATCCGCGCCGATGTGATAGAATCGCTGATCGCCGCGATCTATCTCGGCAACGGGCTGGCGGATGCGCGCGACTTCATCCACCGGCTCTGGGGCGACAAGCTCGGCAGCGCGGTTTCAGCGCGCCGAGACGCCAAGACCGCCCTGCAGGAATGGGTGCACACCCGCACCACGGTGGCGCCGCGCTACGAGATCGTCGAGCGGACCGGCCCCGACCACGACCCGGTCTTCACCGTGCGCGCGGTGATCGAGAATGTTCAGCCCGCCGAGGGCACCGGCCGCTCCAAGCGGCTGGCGGAGCAGGAGGCGGCAAGCGCGGTCCTGCTGCGCGAAGGTATCTGGAAGGACGAAAGTTGAGCGACGAGACCCCCAACGGGGATATCCCCGAGATCGAGCCCAAGCGGGTTAACCCTGAGCCTGAGCCCGAGACAGCCAAGACGGCTGGGATCCCCGAGACGGGCGCGAGCCCTGCCGTCGAGACGCGGGCCGAGGCGGCCAATGCCGCGGCCGTCGAGGCCGGCACCCGCTCGGGCTTCGTCTCGCTGCTCGGCGCGCCGAATGCCGGCAAGTCGACGCTGGTCAACAAGCTGGTCGGCACCAAGGTCTCGATCGTCACCCACAAGGTCCAAACGACGCGGGCGCTGGTGCGCGGCATCGCCATCGAGGACAAGACGCAGATCGTCTTCGTCGACACCCCCGGCGTCTTTGCGCCGAAGCGCCGGCTCGACCGCGCGATGGTCAAGACCGCCTGGACCGGCGCGCGCGACGCCGACGTCGTGCTGGCCATCATCGACGTCGAACGCGGCCTCACCGAGGAGGTCGAGGCGATCCTCGAGCGCCTGAAGGAGAGCCCGCTGCCGGTCGTGCTTCTTCTCAACAAGGTCGACCTCATCCAGCGCGACAGGCTGCTCGGCCTCACCAAGGACATCACCGAGCGCGGTATCGCCTTCGAGAAGGTGTTCATGATCTCGGCGCTGAAGGGCTCCGGCTGCCCCGACCTGATGGCCTGGCTCGCCCAGCGCCTGCCGGCCGGCCCCTGGTACTATCCCGAGGACCAGATCACCGACCTGCCGATCCGCCAGCTCGCCGCCGAGATCACCCGCGAAAAGCTGTTCCTGCGCCTGCACCAGGAACTGCCCTATGCGAGCCATGTCGAGACCGAGCTCTGGAAGAAGCGCGAGGATGGCTCGATCCGCATCGAGCAGACCATCTTCGTCGAGCGCGAGAGCCAGAAGAAGATCGTCATCGGCCACAAGGGCGAGACCATCAAGGCGATCGGCCAGTCCGCCCGCCGCGAGATCTCGGAAGCCGCCGAGGAGACCTGCCACCTCTTCCTGTTTGTGAAGGTCCGGCAGAACTGGGGCGACGATCCCGAGCGCTACCGCGAGATGGGCCTCGACTTCTCCAGCTGAGGCAGGCGCTGTGCCGCCCGTCCGACAGGCTCCGTCGCTCGCCAGGCCTCGCTTCGTTGCGGAGGCCGGCTGATGGAATGGCGCGAGGAGGGCATCGTGCTCGGCGTGCGCCGGCACGGTGAGACCTCGGCGATGGTCGAGCTGGTCACGCGCGACCGCGGCCGGCAGATGGGCATCGTCCGCGGCGGCCGCTCGCGCAAGCAGCAGCCGGTGCTGCAGCCCGGCAACCAGGTCGAGGTGACCTGCCGCGCCCGGCTCGACGAGCACATGGGCACGATGACGCTGGAGCCGGTCGAGCTGCGGGCTGCCCGGCTGATGGAGAGCCCGGTCGGCCTGCACGGCATCCAGTTGCTCGCCGCCTACATCCGCCTGCTGCCGGAACGCGACCCGCATCCGCGGCTCTATGACGGCCTGAAGATCATCGTCTCGCACTTCAGTGACCCGCTGACCGTCGGCGAGCTGGTGCTCCGCTTCGAGATCGCGCTGCTCGAAGAGCTCGGTTTCGGGCTCGATCTCGACACCTGCGTTGCCACCGGCGTGCGCGAGAACCTCGTCTACGTCTCGCCGAAATCCGGCCGCGCCGTCAGCGCCGAGGCAGGCGCGCCCTGGCACGACAAGATGCTGGCCTTGCCGGCCTTCCTCGGCACCCTCGGCGCCCGTGCCGATGAAGCGGCGCTCGCCGACGGCTTTCGCCTGACGCGCTATTTCCTCGCCCGCCACGTCTGGTCGCCCCGCGGCCTCGACGAGCCGGCAGCCCGCGAGGCGATGATCGCCGCGATCGCCAAGGGGCTGCTAGGGTGAGGGGCTATTGCAGCAGGTAGAGACGGGTAGAGCGAGCCGGTCCGCCTGGCCCTTCGTCATCCCGGATCAAGTCCAGGAGGACGATCCTCAAAAGTGGCGCCACGTTAGGGACTGACGCGGCTACACCACAGCCGCCACCCCATGCATCCCGCGCATATCACCTTGCGACCCGCACCGGAGACCGCCATTTTTCCGTGACCTCCGCCGGTAAAAGTGGCAAAGCGTGCGCAAGACATGGGCAGGTGGGCACCTTGAAACTGATCCGTACGATTTCCGACCTCCGCCAGGCGCTCGGACCGGAGCGGCGCGTCGGACGCTCGATCGGCCTGGTGCCGACCATGGGCTATCTGCACGGTGGCCACATGGCGCTGGTGGACCGGGCCAAGGCGGCGTGTGATCTCGTCGTCGTCAGCATCTTCGTCAATCCGACGCAGTTCGGCCCGAACGAGGACCTCGCCAGCTATCCGCGCGACCTCGAAGCCGACCTAGCGCTATGCCGCGCGCACGGTGTTGACCTGGTCTTCGCGCCGGATGTCGCGGAAATGTACCCCGAGCCGATGCAGACCACGATCGACGTCTCGTCGCTGTCGTCGATTCTCATCGGCATCGACCGTCCCGGCCATTTCCAAGGCGTCGCGACCGTCGTCGCAAAGCTCCTGAACATCGCCCAGCCTGATCGCGCCTTCTTCGGCAAGAAGGATTTCCAGCAGCTCGCGGTCGTCAGCCGGATGGTGCACGACCTCTCGCTGCCGGTCGAGATTGTCGGCGTCGAGACCGTGCGCGAGGCGGACGGCCTTGCCGCGTCGTCGCGCAATGTCCGCCTGTCGCCGGAAGACCGTGCGGCGGCCGCAGTGATCTCGCAGGCGCTGGATAAGGCGGAGGCGATGGTCGCGGCCGGCGAGGGGGATCCGCGCAAGGTGGTGGCGACGGTGCGCGAGATCATCTCGGACGAGCCCCGCGCCACCGTCCGATCCGTCGACCTCCGCACCTCCGCGACGCTCGGAACGGTCGATCGCATCGATGCCGATGCGCTCGCCAGCGCACCGGTCGTGGTGCTCGTCACCGTCCGTTTCGGAGAGGTCCTCCTCATCGACCAGCGCGAAATCAACGGCACCCCGCTTGCATCAGGAGATCGCCGATGAGCGCCCAGACCAGCCTCAAGCGGATGACCGCCCCCGGCATCCTCGCCCGGAAGGGCGGCGATCCGATCGTCGCGCTGACGGCCTACAGCGCGCTGACGGCGCGGCTGGTCGATCCGCATGCCGACTTCCTGCTGGTCGGCGACAGCCTCGCCATGGTCGAGCACGGCATGGACTCGACGGTGGGCGCGACGCTGGAAATGATGATCCTGCATGGCGCGAGCGTCGTGCGCGGCTCCTCGACAGCGTTGGTCGTCGTCGATCTGCCCTTCGGCAGCTATGAGGAAAGCCCCGCCGTCGCCTTTCGCAACGCGGCAAGGCTGATGGCCGAGACCGGCTGCGGCGCGGTGAAGCTCGAGGGCGGCGTCCTGATGGCCGAGACCATCGCCTTCCTCACCAGCCGCGGCATTCCGGTAATGGCGCATATCGGGCTGACGCCGCAGGCGGTGAACACGTTCGGTGGCTTCAAGACGCAAGGCCGCGACCGCGCCGGCTGGGACGCGATCAAGGCCGATGCCGTCGCCGTCGCCGAGGCCGGCGCCTTTGCCGTCGTGGTCGAGGGCGTCGTCGAGCCGCTGAGCGTCGAACTCACCGCCGCCGTCGCGGTCCCCACCATCGGCATCGGCGCCTCGGCCGAGTGCGACGGCCAGATCCTGGTGCTGGAAGACATGCTCGGCTTCTCCCCGCGGGTGCCCCGCTTCGTCCGGAAATTCGGCGACCTGGGGCAAGGGGTGACGGACGCGGTAGCGGCCTATGCCGCTGCGGTGAAGGACCGGTCGTTTCCGGGGGCGGAGAACGTATACCTGCCGAAGGACTGATCGTCCTCAAGACGCACGGACGATCATTACCGCCGACGGCGAAAACCTCGATCAGGGGGCTCGCAATCAGTCACAGGGGGCGCGGCAGCTCACCCCCCTCTGCCTGCCGGCATCTCCCCCTCAAGGGGGAGAACGAGGCGTGCAGCGCTAGCTGACTTGCCGATCTCCCCACCCAAGGGGGAGATGGCCGGCAGGCCAAAGGGGGGCGCCAAAGGGTGCGGCTTCTACCCGAGCTCTCTTATACTGACGTCGCGAGAACCGCGTCGCCACTGCTCGTCTCGAGCGTCAGCGGCAGCACGAAGGGCGTGCCGGCGAAGGCGTCGGCGCCGCGGCCGATCGCCTTGATGGCGGCGACCATGCGCCCGCCGCGGCCGAGCTTCTCATCGGCCAGCGCGACCAGCCGGGCGTTGGGCGTCGCCGAGGGCGCGCGGCGCCGCAGCTCGTTCGCCAGAGCGGCCTCGTCGAGCTCGGGATTGATCGCGAGGGCGAGGATATAGGCGGCGGCGGTCGATCGGCTGATGCCGGCCCAGCAGTGGATGGCGAGCGGCGTCTGGCGGTCCCAGCGCGCGCCGAAGGCGAGGAGCTCGTCGAGATGCGTCTCGGCGGGCGCGACCATGCCGTCGAGCTCGGCGACGATGTCGTTCATGCCGAGGAAGAGGTGCCGCTCGGCCGCGACCTCGGCGGGACGCTCGACCACGGTGTTGACGTTGATCAGCGTGATGAGATCGCGGGCGCCATGCGCGGCGACGGTCGCCGGCAGTTCGGCAAGGGAGGAGACGACGAGATAGGTCATGCCGGACTTTCGGGCGTGTTCCTGGGGAGAGTGGAAGGGTGGAGCAGGCGGTCGAGTTCCTCGAACCGCGCGATGAACAGCCGTTCCACCTCGCCGGCGGGCCAGGGCTGGAACACCGCGGCGTCCGTCACGTCGCTGGTCGGCGCGCCGAAGAAGGCGGCAGCCTCCGCCGGCTTGAAGCCCGCCAGCAGCGTCGCCTCGCGATAGGCCGACAGACGGTCGGCGGCCTTGATCGCCTTCTCCACCGGTTTCGGGAGGTCCGCGGGCAAGCCGAAACGCCGGTGGATCGCCGTCTGCAGGCGCTTCTCCACCAGCCTGTAGTTGCCGCCCATCACGCTCTTGAACGGCGAGATCATGTCGCCGATGACGTATTCGGGCCCGTCGTGCAGGAGCGCCGCCATCCGCCAGCGCGGGTCGGGCTCGCTCGCCGCCACCACCGCCTCGACGATCAGCGAATGCTGCGCCACCGAGAAGGCGTGCTCGCCCGACGTCTGGCCGTTCCATCGGGCGACGCGGGCTAGGCCATGCGCGATGTCCTCGATCTCGACGTCGAGCGGCGAGGGGTCGAGGAGGTCGAGCCGCCGCCCCGACAGCATCCGCTGCCAGACGCGCGGCGGTGCGGCCGCCTTGGTGCGGCTCATTCGCCGTCCTCCGCCACCGCCGTGACCTCGGGCAGCGCGTAGCCGGCCCAGGCGGGGATGGTAACGTCCACCGGCACCCCGTCGACCGACAGCACGGTATCCTGGGCAAGGGCGAGGGCCAGCCGGTCGATCCGCACCAGCGCCATGCCGTCGCCACCGTCGCCGGCAAGGCCCGGAATCGCCGACAGCACGGTGCCGAGCAGCTTGTCGCCGGCCATCAGGGTCGCGCCCGGCGAGAGGTGTCCGTCCGCCTGCACCAGCACGATGCGCCGCCGCGCTGTGCCGCGGTGCTGCATGCGCGAGACGACCTCCTGGCCGACATAGCAGCCCTTCTTGAACGAGACGCCGCCGTTCTGGTCCAGCAGCACGTCGTGCGGGAAAACGTCCGAGGCCGGAAAGTCCTTCTCCGCCTCGGCGATGCCGGCGCGGATCCGCAGCCCCTCGAAGGCCGCGGCGGGCGCCTCCTCGCTGCCGGGCGGCGGCGCGCCATAGGCCCGGCCGACGGTCCCGTCGGAAAACCGCCGGTCGATCGGCAAATCACTCTCGAGATGGCGATCGACGACGGCGAAGACCCGGTCCGGACTGGCGGTGACCGTCACCTTGGCCCGCAGCTTGTAGAGCGCCAGTCGCTTGGCGAGGGCATCGCGGGCCGCGGCCGACACGTCGAGCCGGAGGCCGCCCTCGATGCGGCTGACGAGGAAATCGAACAGGATCTTCCCCTGCGGCGTCAACAGGGCGGAAGGGCGCGCCTCGCCGGGGCCGAGCAGATCGAGGTCGGAGGTGACGAGGTTCTGCAGAAAGCTCTCGGCGTCCTCGCCCGTCACGTCGAGGACGGACCGGTCGGTCAGGCTGATATAGGACATGCCGTTCGCTTTCGGTCGCTTGTCAGGGGCGTCAGGGTTACGTAAGCCGCAAGCCATGCAGGAACAAGCGAGGAGCCGCCTCTTGTCCACCACCCCCCTCTACGATCTCGTTCTCAAGGGCGGCACCGTCGTCAACCAGGACGGCGAAGGCATCAGAGACGTCGGCGTCACCGCCGGCCGCATCGCCTTCATCGGGTCGATCGACGCCGCCTCGGCCGGCGAGGTCGTCGACTGCACCGGTCTGCACATTCTGCCCGGCGTCATCGACAGCCAGGTACATTTCCGCGAGCCCGGCCCGACCCACAAGGAAGATCTCGGATCGGGCTCGCGCGCGGCCGTGCTCGGCGGCGTCACAGCCGTGTTCGAGATGCCGAACACCGACCCGCTGACGACGAGCGAGGCAGCGCTCGCCGACAAGGTGGCGCGGGGCCATCACCGCATGCACTGCGACTTCGCCTTCTGGGTCGGCGGCACGCGGGAGAACGCGAAGGATGTCGCCGAGCTCGAGCGCCTGCCTGGCGCTGCCGGCATCAAGGTGTTCATGGGCTCCTCCACCGGCTCGCTGCTGGTCGAGGACGATTCGGGCGTGCGCGAGATCCTGAAGCGCACCCGCCGGCGCGCCGCCTTCCACTCCGAGGACGAGTTCCGGCTGCGCGAGCGGATGGATTTCCGGGTTCCCGGCGACCCGTCCTCGCACCCGGTCTGGCGCGACGCCGAGGCGGCGCTCCTCTGCACGCAGCGCCTCGTCGGGATCGCCGAGGAAGTCGGCGCGCGCATCCACGTCCTCCACATCTCGACCGCCGCGGAGATCGACTACCTGCAGACGCACAAGGACGTCGCCACCGCCGAGGCGACGCCGCACCACCTCACGATGACCGCCGACGACTATGCCCGGCTCGGCACCCTCCTGCAGATGAACCCGCCGGTGCGTTCCGCCGAGCACCGCGACCGCATCTGGCATGGCATCGTACAGGGCGTGATCGACGTCCTCGGCTCCGACCACGCACCGCATACGCTTGAGGAAAAGGCCAAGCCCTATCCGGCCTCGCCGTCGGGCATGACCGGCGTGCAGACGCTGGTGCCGATCATGCTCGACCACGTCGCCAACGGCCGCCTGTCGCTGCAGCGCTTCGTCGACCTCACCTCCGCCGGCCCGCAGCGCATCTTCGGCATCGCCAACAAAGGCCGGATCGCCTGCGGCTACGACGCCGACTTCACCGTCGTCGACCTGAAGCGCCAGCAGACCATCGAGAACGCCTGGATCGGCTCGAAGTCGCAGTGGACGCCCTATGACGGCAAGACCGTCACCGGCTGGCCGGTCGGCACCGTGGTCCGCGGGCGGCGGGTGATGTGGGAGGGGGAAATCACCGCCGCCGGCACCGGCGAGGCGGTGCGGTTCGGCGAGGCGCTGGGGCGCCGGTGAGTTGGGACGCTGGTGAGATTGTATCCAGGGATTGGATACAATCGAGAGCCTCGCTCTCTACCGCTTCGTGGCTTCATCGACATAGCCGCGGAGCACGCGGCTGATTTCGGCTTGGTATCCCCCCTTGGAGGCATGGGCGCGGAACCAGGCGACGATATCGGGTTCGAGCTGAATCATCACCGTCTGCTGAGGCGCATGCCCGGTGGGGGAGCGCCGACCTAGAAGCCAATTCTCCGACAGTGTTTCCGGGATGTCGTGCGTGTCGATCTCCTCATCGGGGAGCGCTTTGAGCGCATCGATCTCGGCACGCTCGCCCTCAGTTAGATCCTTGCTCATACATCCTCCTTTCCTGCGGTGTGGCCTTTCGTGCGCCGATGATCCTGACAGAATTTCCGTCGTCGCCATCAGGGTATGTATGAACGACGAGGAGGACAAGAACGCTGCCGACGATGCCAATCGCATGCCAGCGCTCCTCGCCGTCGACGACACGGTCGAATGCGACCATATGCAAAGGATCGTCGAACACGCGCTCCGCCAGGGCGAAGGACACGTGGTGCTTGGCAAGGTTGCGCTGAGCCTTGCCAGGATCCCATGCGAATCGCATCGTTTGTAATTCCGATTTGCGGGCAGATGCGAACCGAACCGGAGCGGAAGCGACGCTGAGCAACGATGGCACTGCCGTCAGAATGGCACAGTTCGGACCGGTCTGCATCGGCGGTCTTCTCGTCGCACCTACAGGCGTTCATGCCTCCGCTTCGTCAGCGCGTCATCTCCGGCACCCATTCGCACCCGCGACCGTCGTCATCCCGGATCAAGTCCAGGATGACGAGGGCATGTGCGCGTCGATACACGAAAGGGCGAGTAAGAGGGCCCGTATGTAGGCCGGCGCCTACCGCTTCGCCTCCCACGTTGTCACGCGTTCCCCGGCCGCATCCTTGCCGTCCTTCAACTGGATGCCTTCGGCGAGGAGTTCCGCCCGGATCGCATCGGCGCCGGCAAAGTCCTTCGCCTTCAACAGCGCCAGACGATCCGCCACCCGGGCCGCAATCGTGGGGTCTTCCGCCGCGGTTTCAGTCGGCGCCACTGCCAGCGTGAGTCCGATCAGCTCGGCCGAGGCCCTCAGCGCTGCCGGGTCGGACTTGCGCAGGACGTGCAGCTCGGCGATGGCGGCCGAGCCGCCGAGGTCGTCGGACCAGGCGTCGATGAAGCGTTGCGAGGGCTGGCTCGCGGCAACGCCTTCGGCGGCGCGGCTCCAGGCGGCCAGCGCTTCGTCCGCCTCCTCCAGCCGCTTCACCGAGAAGTCGATCGGTTCCTTGTAGTGGGTCATCAGCATGGCCAAGCGCAGCACCGCGCCGTCCCACTTCCGGCCGCCGAAGGTCTCGCTCTCCAGGAGCTCGGCGATGGTAATGAAGTTGCCGTCGGACTTCGACATCTTCTTGCCCTCGAGCTGCAGGAAGCCGTTGTGCATCCAGATCGACGCCATGTCGCGCGTGCCGTGGGCGCAGCGCGACTGGGCGATCTCGTTCTCGTGGTGCGGAAAGATCAGGTCGAGCCCGCCGCCGTGGATGTCGAAGACCTCGCCGAGATAGGCTTGCGACATGACGGAGCACTCGATGTGCCAGCCCGGCCGGCCGCGGCCCCAGGGGCTGTCCCAGCCGGGCTCGTTGTCGTCTGACAGCTTCCAGAGGACGAAGTCGCCGGGGCTCTTCTTGTGGCTCTCGACCGCCACGCGCGCTCCGGCCTGCTGGTCCTCGAGCTTGCGGTTGGAAAGCTTGCCATAGTCCGGCATCGAGGTGACGTCGAACAGCACCTCGCCCCCCGCGACATAGGCATGGCCGCGGGCGACGAGGGCGGAGATCATCGACACCATGTCGGGCTTGCCGTCGCTGCGGGCGCCAACGAAGTCGGTGGCGCGCGGCTGGTGCGTCGGGGGCAAGGCGCCGAGCGCGGTTGCGTCCTTCTGGAACTGCGCCGCCGTCGTTTCGGTGACCCGGCGAATCGCCTCGTTCAGCGGCAGACCGGGAAAATCGCGCGCCGCCCGCGCGTTGATCTTGTCGTCGACGTCGGTGAGGTTTCTGACATAGGTCACGTGGTCGGCGCCGTAGAGATGGCGCAGCAGGCGGAACAGCACGTCGAACACGATCACCGGCCGCGCGTTGCCGATATGGGCGAAGTCGTAGACCGTCGGCCCGCAGACATACATCCGCACCTGTCTTTCAGCTTCGGGAATGGCCGGGTTCGACCAGTCGAGCGGACGAAACTCCTGCCTGGCGCGGGTCATGGTGTTGGTGAGCCGAAGGCCTCTGTATCCGTCGTCCATCGTGTGTCCTCCCCGTCTGCCGGGCATCATTCCGTCAATGCTGCAGTGCAGCAGGTACCTGCAATTCGCTGCCAAGACAAATCAGGGCCGTCGGACAGGTGAGGCAAGTTAAGCTTTGGTTTACCATGCTGCACCGCATCTTGTGTCTTCTCCGCCACTGCTGTGGAGTAATACCGAATGATAAGAAACGTGTTTAAGTTTGAGTTAGGTTCGGTCGCTAAACTGACTCAATCGCGGCTATCTTCAAGCCTGCATTGAGCCCCTTAGGAAAAACCATGTCCGAGAATTCCGCCAAGTTCCGTTCCAAGAGCGACCGCGCCAACGAAGTCGACCTGCTCGCCAAGTACCGCGAGATCGGCATCGCCGCCATCGCCGCCGCCAACCAGACCTTCCGCAAGAAGACGCAGAAGTCCGAGCCGCGCCGCCAGCAGATCGTCGCCTACGCCGACTAAGTCGAAAGCCGCCGGTCCGCGCGAGGATTGCCTTCGACGAGACGCTGGCGCGCCAGCGTCAGAGGAGGCTGGCCAGCAGGCTGAGCGACAGGGCTGCCATCACGGCCGCGATAAGCCCATCGAGAACACGCCAGGCAGCGGGTCTGGCGAACAGCGGCGCTAGAAGCCTTGCGCCGTAGCCGAGCGCGAAGAACCAGACGAACGAGGCGAGCATCGCCCCGCCGGCATAGGCGAGGCGCTCATCGAGCCCATGATAGCGCGCCGACAGGCTGCCGAGCAGCACCACGGTGTCGAGATAGACATGCGGGTTGAGGAAAGTCAGCCCGAGGACCGTGCCGAGCGCCGCCTTCAGCGATAATTGCCGGCCGCCGCGCACCGCCATCGCCGCCGGCCTCAGCGCCCTCCGTAAGGCGATCACCGCATAGGCTGCGAGGAAGACCGCGCCCCCCAGCGTCACAACCAGAATCAGCGTCGGATGCGCCGAGATCGCCGCGCCAAGACCCGCGACCCCCGCCGCGATCAGCAGCGCATCGCTGAGCGCGCACACCAGACACAGAACGAAGACATGGTTGCGCACCAGCCCGCGCTCCAGGATGAAAGCATTCTGCGCGCCGATCGCGACGATCAGGCTGAGGCCGAGCGCAAAGCCGCGGAGGGCGGGTTCGATCATATCAGGCGTTCCGTGGTCACGCGGGGTCCGGGATGGGTGGTACGCACCTTAAAGAGGGAGGTAGCAATTCACCCCCCTCTGTCCTGCCGGACATCTCCCCCTCAAGGGGGGAGATCGGATAATCCAGCCGGCCATGCGCTCGATCTCCCCCCTTGAGGGGGAGATGCCGGCAGGCAGAGGGGGGTGGGAGCCCCGCCAAGCCGCTCCCGTCCCCGCCCGAGCGCCCGCCTCAGTGCTTGGCGATGAACGCCGCCAGCAGGTCCCGCGCCGCTTTCAGATCGGTCTTGTCGATCATCTCGGCGACGGTGTGGATGTAGCGGGTGCCGACGACGATGCCGATGGCGCGCGCACCCGATGCCGCTTGCTGCAGGGCTGCGCCGTCCTGGCCGCCGCTGGCCAGCACGGTGCGCTGGAACGGGATCTCCTTGGCGGTGGCGATGGCCTCGAACTCGGCGACGAGGCCGCGGTCGGAAATGAAAGAGCCGTCCTTCAGGTGAATGCCGACGCCGGCGCCCTGGACCGTGGTGCGGTCCTTCTCCGGCACGCCGGGGGTGTCGCAGCAGAGCGTGGTGTCGACGCCGATGCCGATGTCGGGCTTCACCGCAAACGCCACCGTGCGCGCGCCGCGCAGGCCGATCTCCTCCTGCACGGTGAAGGCGACGGTCAGCTCGCAGTCGTGCGACCAGCCCTTGTCGATCATGCGCCGGACGGCTTCGAGGCCGAGCCAGCAGGCGATGCGGTTGTCGAGCGCCTTGGAGACGATCTTGCCGCCCATTTCGGTGAAGGGCTCGTCCATGACGACGCTGTCGCCGATCTTGAAGATGTCCTTGGCCGCCGCGCCGTGGCCGGTGTCGATGATGAAGTCGGCGGGCTCGGGTACCTTCTTGCGGTCTTCGGGCGACTGGATGTGGATCGGCTTGCCCTCGGCGTTCATCACGCCCTTGTGGTCGCCGGTCTCGCTGCACACGAGGACGCGGCGCGAGAACAGGTTGCGCGGGTCGAAGCCGCCGAGCGGCTGGACGTGCAGGAAACCCTTGTCGGTGACGTGGCTGACGATGAAGCCGATCTCATCCATGTGGCAGGCCAGCATGATCTTCTCGGGGTTCTTGCCCTTGCCCTTCCGGGTGCAGACGAGGGACCCCATCGGATCGGTGGCGATCTCGTCGAACAGGAGCTTTGCCTCCGTCTCGATCAGCGCGCGCACGCGCTCCTCGCGGCCGGGAATGCCGGGCGTTTCGCACAGGCGCTTGAGAAGATCGAGGTTCACGGGCGAACTCCTGGGAAGGGATCAGAACAGGCTTTGCTGGGCCGGCCCCTGGTCGAGGTCTGGCGCGGCATCGTCGCCTTCCTTATCCCCGGGCCGGCGACGGGCCGCAAGATCCCCGTGCCGGGGACGGGCCGCAAGCGCGATCGGTGCCTGGACGTCGGGCGTGACGTTCGCCACCTTGTTGACCTTGTCGGAGACGGCGATGGCTTCGAACACGTCCTCGTTGGCCCGCCCCATCAGGCCGGCGACGTCGGGTGGCGCATAGTCGCGGCAGTTCAGCCACATCTCGAAGCCGCCCTCGGGAATTACCACCGGCATGCGGTCGTGGATCGGGCGCAGCGTCTGGTTGGCCGCCGTGGTGAGGATCGCGGCCGTATCGATCTCCGAGCCGTCCGGCGCGTGCCAGGTCTCCATCACGCCGGCAAAGGCGATCGGCCGGCCGGAACGGGGTTTCAGGAAAAAGGCCTGCACCGGCTTGCCCTTGGCATCGCGCTGCCACTCATAGAAGCCGCTCGCCGGGATCAGGCAGCGCCGGTACTTCATCGCCGCCTTGAAGGCGTTCTTCTCCGCCGCCGTCTCGGCACGGGCATTGTTTAGGAGCGGAAAGCCCTTCAGCTCCTTCACCCAGCTCGGAATGAAGCCCCAGCGCACCAGCCGCGCCTCGCGGCCCGGGCGGTTGGCATCCGGCCGCGCCTCGGTGCCGCCGAGGGCGATGAGGATCGGCTGCGTCGGCGCGATGTTGTAGCGCGGTGGAAACTCCTCGAGCTCGAGGAGGGCCAGCATTTCGGCGACCTCACGGGGCGCCGCCGTCAGGGTGAAGCGACCGCACATGCGCCGGTTGAGCCCGAGCGCTCCGGCCATGTCAAGCGCAGTGAGGGCAGCCGGCGGGTAAGCCAAGAGGCGGCGCGGCCGCCGTTCGCTAAGGGGAGGGCCTTGCCAAGCCCTGCCGGGGTGTTAGGTGGCGTTGCCATGAGCGATCTTCCCCTTCTCGCCGTTTCCGCCTGTCTGTTCCGCGCCGGCAAGGTGCTGCTGGTCGAACGCGGCCGGGAGCCGTTCGCGGGCAAGTTCTCGCTGCCCGGCGGCAAGGTGCGCTTCGGCGAACCGCTGGCCGAGGCGGTCGCACGCGAGGTGCAAGAGGAGACCGGCCTCGCAGTGCCAAGCTATCCCTTCTTCTGCCTGCACGAGGTGATCGAGGACGGATTGCACGTCGTCATCGCCGTTCACCGCGGCGTCCGGGAAGTGCCGGTCGGCGAGGATCCGGTGGCGGCGGACGACGTCAAATCCTGTCACTTCGTTGAGATCGCCGACCTGCCGGGCCTCGCCGAGCAAGGTCTTCTGACTACGGGTCTCGTGCCGCTGGTCGAGAGCGCCCACCGGTCCCATCTGCTGGGCCTCTGATCCCCGGCAATTCATCGCCGGGACATCGGCGAGGCGTCCGGTGCGCTTGTTGCGGGAATGGCGCAGCGGAAAACCATTCCGAAGCCCGCGCGCCGCGATTCTTGCAATTTTCTTAACGCGACGGCAGACCTGCGGCATGAAATGCTCGATTCCCGTCCGCCTGCCATTGTTCGGCGCGATGCTGCTGTGTGCCGTCCTCATCGGCAGCACCGGCGCTGATGCACAGAGCAAGACGCCGGCGGCCGAGGTCGCTGTTCCCGACGCGGCTGCGACACCCGGGCGGGCGAGCGGCGCGGCTTTCATGAAGCCACTCGGCCGGCTGTCGTCGATCCTGGGGTCGGTGCATTTCCTGCGAAAGCTCTGCGGCGACGAGAACGCCAATGTCTGGCGCACCAAGATGAGCGATCTCCTGACGGCGCAGTCGCCGAGCCCCGCCGACCGGGAAATTCTGGTCGCCGCCTTCAACAGCGGGTACCGCGCGTTCGAATCGACCTACCGGAAATGCACCCCGGCGGCGCGTGTGGCGGTGGCCCGATATCAGGAGGAGGGAGCGACCCTCAGCCGCGAGATCAGCGCAAGGTACGGAAATTAACGATTTGCTAATGATGCAGCAGAAACCAGTGATTTGCCGCCAGCGGATCGTGTTAGGACCTTAACGACACGTGAAGCCGAAAGGCTAAATGAGAGGAATTGCGATGGTCGATTTGCCGAATGCCGAACTCGACGCGATGATCGAAGCCGAGAAGAAGCAGGTCGCGTTCGAGTATCACAATGAAGCTTGGGCAGACGGAATATCCGACGGCATCGAAGCGGAAATCCTGGCCGAGACGGCGATCTCGACGGCGCTGACCGAACTCGTTCGGCTGCATGGCGAAGAGGAAGTCCTGCAGCTGCTCGACGGCCTGCGCGACCGCATCCGTTTCGGCGAGTTCCGTGCCGATCGCGGCCTTCACTAGGCCCATCTTCACCGCCACCGTCCGGCGGATGTCACGAGGACGCAAATCATGTCAGCTGACGCACTCCGGCGGTCCCGGCCGCATTCGCTTTCTCTGCCGAGGCTGATTCGCCCGGCAGGGTTTTCCGCAGGGCTTGCGGCCGCCGTCTGGTTGCTCGCCACGCCCTTGCCGGCTGCCGCCTTCTCCCAGATCGGATCGCAGGACGGCTCGGACCGCCAGAAGGACGGGATCGTCTCCGTCCCGCTGCCGCCGTTGCCCGGTGCCGCCACTCCGCCCGTGGCGGAGAGCCCGGCCGTGACGCCTTCTGGCGCGGCGCCAACCGGCGTCGCCCCCGCCGCCGCCGCTCCGGCCGCTACCACACCGGCGAGCCCGGCCGCGGCACCGACCGAGCCCGCGACGCCGCCTTCGTCCGGCGCGCCGGCTGCCTCGCCCCTGACCGCGCCCGCGCCGCCTTCGGCCGAGCCCGCGCCGGACGACGGCACGACCGAAGAGGGCGAGGCGCCAGCCGAGACAGACGATCCGGGCGAAGGCGCTGCCGATCCTGCAGCGGCGGCGCCGGACGGCGATCCGGCCGCGGCGGCGAGCGCCAACACGCCGCCGGCGCAGATCTTCTACGGCGATGACGGCCTGCCGCCGGCGGTGCGCGATCTCCGCCAGAAGCTTATCGAGATCTGCCGCACCGGCAATATCGAGGCGCTCCGCCCGTATCTGCAGGGCGGGGAGGATGCGACCGTGCTGACGTTCGGCGGCGCCGAGGGCGATCCGATCACGCTCCTGAAGTCGGCCTCCGGCGACGGCGAGGGCGTCGAGATGCTGGCGATCCTGCTCGAGGTCCTGCAGGCCGGGCACGTGCGCAGCGAGCCCGATACCGACGGCGAGATTTTCGTCTGGCCGTATTTCACCGGCGTTCCCATCGACAAGCTGACCAACCCGCAGAAGGTCGAGCTGTTCGAGCTCGTCACCGCCGGCGACTATCAGGAAATGCTGGGCTTCGGCGCCTACAACTTCTACCGCGTCGGCATCTCGCCCGACGGCAAGCTGCAGTTCTTCGTCGCCGGCGATTGATCGTCGGGGCTGGCGCCTTGCCACCCGCCGCCCGATCCGCGAAGACAGCGGCATGATCCATGCTGCATCCTTCGCCCCGGCCCGTCCGTGACCCAGCCCTATCCCCCGATCGAGCCCTATGCCACCGGCCGCCTCGACGTCGGTGACGGCCATGAACTCTACTGGGAGCTGTGCGGCAATCCCGACGGCCAGCCGGCGGTGTTCCTGCACGGGGGCCCCGGCAGCGGTTCGGGCGCTCACCACCGCCGCCTGTTCGATCCGGCCCGCTACAAGATCCTCCTCTTCGACCAGCGCGGCGCCGGCCGCTCGACGCCGCAGGGCGGGCTCGAGGCCAACACCACCTGGCACCTCGTCGCCGATCTCGAGCGGCTGCGCGAGATGATCGGCGCGGAGACCTGGCTGCTGTTCGGCGGGTCCTGGGGCGCGACGCTGGCGCTCGCCTATGCCGAGACCCATCCGGCGCGGGTGTCGGCGATGATCCTGCGCGGGGTCTTCTCCGGCCGGCAGCGGGAGGTCGACTGGTTCTACCAGAGCGGGGCGAGCCTGCTGTTTCCCGACCGCTGGGAGGATTTCCTCCGACCGATCCCCGAGGCCGAGCGCGGCGATCTCGTCACCGCCTTTCGCTCGCGGCTGACCGATCCCGACCGGGCGGTGCGCGCCCGCGCCGCCAGCGCCTGGGCCGGGTGGGAGGCGCGCACGGTGAGCCTGCGCGGCAGCGGCGGCCATGGCGGCGGGGACACGGCCAGCGACGGCACCATCGCCTTCGCCCGGATCGAGAATCACTACTTCCTGCACAAGCTCTGGTTCGACGAGGGGCAGCTGATCCGCGACGCCGGACGGCTTAACGGCATCCCCGGCGTGATCATCCAGGGGCGATACGACGTGGTGACGCCGGCGCACACCAGCTGGGCCTTGCACAAGGCGTGGCACCAAGCCGACTATCGGCTCGTGGAGGGTGCGGGCCATGGATTCTCCGAGCCCGGGATTCTCGTTGAACTCGTCGCGGCCACCGACCGCTTCGCCGATCCAGAGGTCTGACATGACGCTCGACAACAGGCCGGTCTACAGCGGCGGGTGCCAATGCGGCGCGGTGCGCTTTCGCATCGAGGGTACGCTCGGCCGCGCCTCCGTCTGCCATTGCCGCATGTGCCAGAAGGCGTTCGGCGGCCTCTACGCGCCGCTGGTCTCGCTCGGCGACGCGACGCTTGCCTGGACGCGCGGCGAGCGGGCGCTGTTCCAGTCGTCGAACCATGTTCGCCGCGGCTTCTGCGCCGGCTGCGGCACGCCGCTGACCTACGAGGACCCGGCGGGCGCAGCGCTTGCCATCGGCGCCTTCGACGATCCCTCGGCGCTCGCCCCGATGATCCAGTTCGGCCTCGAGGGCAAGCTGCCCTATGCCGACCGGATCCCGTCCTTGCCGGTGCGAAAGACGCTGGAGGATGCCGACAGCGCCGGCTTTCTGACGACCCTGATCTCCTACCAGCACCCCGACCACGATACCGACGACAGCGACTTCGCCGAAGGTTTTGCCCGATGACAGAAAACCGCAAGCTCTATCCCGAGATCGAGCCCTATGCCTTTGGCCATCTCGACGTCGGCGACGGGCACCGCGTCTACTGGGAGCGCGTCGGCACGCCGGGCGGCAAGCCCGCGGTCTTCCTGCACGGCGGTCCGGGGGGCGGATGCGCGCCGAGCCACCGCCGGCTGTTCGATCCCGCCCGCTACGACGTGTTGCTGTTCGACCAGCGCGGCTGTGGCCGCTCGACGCCGCATGCCGAGCTCGAGGCCAACACGACCTGGCACCTCGTCGCCGACATCGAACGGCTGCGGGAGATGGCGGGCGTCGAGCAATGGCTGGTGTTCGGCGGCTCCTGGGGTTCGACGCTCGGGCTCGCCTATGCCGAGGCGCACCCAGCGCGGGTCAGCGAGATCGTGCTGCGCGGCATCTTCCTGCTGCGCGCCTTCGAGCTGCACTGGTACTATCAGGAGGGCGCCTCGCTGCTCTTTCCCGACAAGTGGGAGCGGTTCCTGGCGGCGATCCCGGAGGCCGAGCAAGGCGACCTCGTCACCGCCTACCGCAACCGGCTGGTCGATCCCGACCCGGCCGTCCGCATTGCCGCCGCCCGCGCCTGGAGCCAGTGGGAGGGCGAGACGATCACCCTTTTGCCGGAGCCGGCGACCAGCGACAAATTCCACGAGGACGAGTTCGCGCTGGCGTTTGCGCGGATCGAGAATCACTACTTCGTCCACCAGGGCTGGCTGGAGGAGGCGCAGCTGCTGCGCGATGTTGGGCGGCTGCGCGGCATCCCGGCGGTGATCGTCCAGGGCCGCTACGATATCGCGACGCCCGCCGTCTCGGCCTGGGACCTGCACAAGGCCTGGCCGGAGGCCGAGTTCCACCTCGTCGAGGGCGCCGGCCACGCTTATTCGGAACCCGGCATCCTCGACCAGCTGCTGGCGGCGACCGACCGGTTTGCGGGGACACTGCCGACGGCTTGACCTTGGGGGAGAGAGGCTCCATGCCTCGGCGCCTCCAGCGCAGCGGTGATGACGGCCCCGCTCGCCCCTGACGGACGATCAGCCATGGCATCACACTCTCCCGAGACGTCCCGCGGCTTCATCATGGCGACGTCGGCCTTCCTGATCTGGGGGCTGGTCCTGCCGGTTTACATGAAGCTCCTCGCCGGCGTTCCGGCGCTGGAGATCATCGCCCACCGGATCGTCTGGGCGGTGCCTTTCACCGCCGTGGTGCTGGCTTTCCTCGGCGGGTTCAAGGGCCTCGGGCCGGTGTTCCGCTCGCCGAAGACGCTCGCCTTCGCGGCGCTGACGGCCAGCATCATCTCGGTCAACTGGGGGCTCTACGTCTACGCCATCATCTCCGGCCACGCGATCGACGCGGCGCTCGGCTACTACATCAACCCGCTGGTCAATGTGCTGATGGGGGCGCTGTTTCTCGGCGAGCGGCCGACCCGTGCGCAGATCGGCGCGATTTTGCTGGCGGTGCTGGCGGTGGCGGTGCTGACCTTCCAGGCCGGCGGACTGCCGTGGATCTCGCTCGTCCTCGCTTTTTCCTTCGCCACCTACGGCCTCCTGCGCAAGGTTCTGCCGATCGGGGCGGCGGAAGGCTTCTTCCTGGAAGTCGTGCTGCTGACGGCGCCGTGCCTTGCCGTGATCGCCTGGACCATCGCCCGGGGCACCCAGCACTTCGGCGTCGACCCGTCGGAGACCTGGCTGCTGATCGGCGCCGGTCCGTTGACCGCCATTCCGTTGATCCTCTTCGCCGCCGGCGCGCGGGCGCTCGACTATTCGACCATCGGCATCCTGCAGTACATCGCCCCGACGATGATCTTCGTCACCGCCGTGTTCTTCTTCGGCGAGCCGTTCTCGGCCGTCGATCTCGGCGCCTTCGCGCTGATCTGGCTGGCCGTCGGGATCTATGTCTGGTCGATGCTGCGCAAAAGCCGCGTACGGCGCCGGCAGGCGGCCCTCGCCGCAGAGACGGGCTGCCTGACATAGCTCAGTTGGAAGGCGGCGCTGCGCGGGCTCCCGGCTCAGCCGGGAGCGTTCGGCCTAAAGCCGCTGGATGATCGCGGCCTCGCCATCGTCGTTGTCGGCCGGCGCCTTGTGCCGGAGGCGCGGGATGATGTCTTCGGCGCGGTCGATCACCAGCGGCTGAACCTGGTGTCCGGTGTGGATGTAGCCTTCGCCGCGCATATGGTCGAGCAGCGCCGAGAGCGGGTCCCAGAAGCCGGCGATGTTGGCGATGGCGATCGGCTTGGCATGGCGGCCGAGCTGGCCCCAGGTCATGATCTCGATCAGCTCTTCCAGCGTGCCGATGCCGCCGGGCAGCGCCACGAAGGCGTCCGAACGCTCGAACATGATGTGCTTGCGCTGGTGCATGTCCTCGGTGACGATCAGCTCGTCCAGCCGCTTCAGCTCGCTCTCGGTCGCCTCCATGTCGATGAGGAAGCGCGGGATGACGCCGGTGACCTTGCCGCCGGCGGCGATCACCGCATCGGACACGGCGCCCATGATGCCACGGGTGCCGCCGCCGTAGATCAGCCGGATGCCGGCTTTGCCGATCGCGGTGCCGAGGATCTCGGCGGCCTGGAGATGGGAGGGATCGCGGCCGGGAGACGAACCGCAATAGACGCAGATGGATTGAATCGAGCTCATGTCCGCAAATTCGGCTGTGCGGCGCGGGAGGTCAAGCGGGAAGCGTGCAAAGCGGGTATGCGGCGGGGGTGAGGGGTGGGGATTAAGGCGCGGGGCGCGTGGAGACGGGTTAGATGAGCGCTCTCAGCCAACGGGTCATAGCTGATATGTCAGACGTTAGACGCTAGATATGCCTTAACGACGCTGGGGAACTCGCCTTTTCGGAGATCGAGAGGCTCGTGCTTTGCGGCTTTGGAGTAGCACAGCCTTCGATGAGTTGAAGCGAAGGCGTCGATGCAGCGACGGCCCGGATCGGATGCTCACCGCTGCATCCCCCTGAGGATAAGCCCAACCGTCGCTCTCCTGCGGCCATCGCTTCCACCGACGTCACTCACGACGGCCCACCCGTCGCCCTCCCCAAAGCACACCCCTACGGTCCCTCTTGCGCACTCCCTACAACACCCCCGGAAACAGCGCGTCCACCTCCGCCACCACGCGCATGCGCCAGGCGGCGTTGCGCTCGGCGCGGGGTGTCGGCAGGTCGAAGACGCCGCGGATGCGGGAAGGGCGGGGCGTCAGGAGGACGAGGCGGTCGGCGAGGTCGACGGCTTCTCGGAGATTGTGGGTGACCATGACCGCGGTCGTCGGCCGGGCGGACCAGACCTCTAGCAGCAGTGCCCGGAGCTTGGCGGCCGTCGTCTCGTCGAGCGAGACGAAGGGCTCGTCGAGCAGCAGTAGCGATGGCTGGATGGCGAAGGCGCGGGCGAGCGCGACGCGGCGGGCAAGGCCGAGCGACAGCTCGCCGGGATAGCGCGTGCGCAGCTCGGACAGGCCGAGCGCTTCGAACAGCGGCGCGAGTTCCAGGTGCCGCAACTCCGGCGGCAGCGCCAGCCGGACATTGGTTTCGACGTCGCGCCAGGGCAGCAGCCGCGGCTCCTGGAACACCGCGGCGACGCGGCCTTCCGGCAGGCGGGCATGGCCGTCGAAGTCGGTGTCGAGGCCGAGGAGGATGCGCAAGGTGGTCGTCTTGCCGCAGCCGGAAGGGCCGATCAACGCGGTGAAGCTGCCTGGCGGCGCTGAAAAGGCGATGTCGTTGATCGCGAGAAGCTCTTCCCCGTCGGCCGAGCGAAAGCGTTTCTGCCGGATGCTGACGTCGAGCCCCTCAGCCATGCCGCATCCGCCAGCGGGTGGCATGCGCCTCGAGCGGCTGGACGAGGAGCACTTCGATCACCAGCATGACGGCGACGAAGGAGAGCGAGTAGGCGAGAATCGCCGCGACGTTGGAGAGCGAGAAGTACAGCGCGATCTGGAAGCCGACGCCGCTCGACAGGCCGAACAGCTCGACCACCAGCGCGATCTTCCAGATCAGCGAGAGGCCGGAGCGGGTGGCGGCGGCGAGATAGGGCTGCAGCTGCGGTAGGATCACATGGCGCAGACGGTCGAGCCGGCTGAGGCGGTAGACGGTCGCCATCTCGGCCAGCGGCCGGTCGAGCGCCCGCGTGCCCTCGCGAAGGGTCACCACGACGTTCGGGATCTTGTTGATGGCGATGGCGAGGATCGCCGCGGTCTCGTTGGTGCCGATCCAGATGAACAGGAGGAAGATCACCACCAGCGCCGGCAGGTTGAGGAAGAGGATGAGCCAGGGATCGAAGAACCGGTTGGCGCCCCGGCTGGCGCCGAGGAGGATGCCGATCGCCGTGCCGATGGCCATCGCCAGCACGAAGGAGGCGGCAACGCGCATCAGCGTCATCGCGAGGTGGTAGGGCAATTCGCCGGTCCGCGCATCCTTCCAGAACGCCGCGAGCACCGCCGGCGGACCCGGGAACAGCCGGGACCCAGCAAGGTCCGCCGCCAGCCACCAGAGGGCGAGGAGGCTGGCGATCGAGCCGGCGGTGACGAGAAAGGTCGATCGGCGCCGGCCCGCGCCGGCACGCAGTCTCTCCATGTCAGGTGCCACGCTTCAGGCCGGCCCAGTAGGTGCCGGGGTCGAGCGTCTTGCCGGGACCGACCAGCTTTTCGCCGGCGAGCCTCTCCAGCACCCCGTATAGCGTCGCGGCATCCTTCTCCTCGTCCTCGACGGGGCGCGCCGGAATGCCGTCGCGGTAGCGCTGCCGCATGACCGCCAGCGTCTTGTCGTCCTCGGCCTGCACCAGCGGCTGCAGCGCCGTCCACTCGGCGTCGCTGTCCTTCAGCAGCGCCTTGGTCTCGCGCGAGGCGGCGAGGAAGCCCGCCGCGGCTTCTGGGTGCGCCGCGGCCCAGGCCTCGTCGAAGACGTAGCCGATCGCCGCGATCGGCCCGCGCGCGCCGGCGGCCTCGGCGGCCTCCTCGCCGGAGACCAGCCGGCGAAATCCCTCGGCCTCGAGGCGGGCGGCATAGTTCCAGTAGATCAGGACGGCATCGAGTTCGCCGCCCCGGGCCTTTTCGGCCAGCAGCGGCGGGGCGCCGTAGACGATGGTGGCGTCTTCAGTGAGATCGAGCCCGGCATCGCGGACGGCCAGCGCCCGGATCAGCAGGAAGTTCTTGTCGAGCGGCCCGCCGGCGACGCCGAGCGACCGGCCCTTGAGGTCCGCGAGCGTCCTGATCGGGCTGTCCTTCGGCACCATGATCGAGCCGACCGAGGTGGAATAGGGGGCGAAGACGTAGCGGCCGCCTTCGGCACGCTGGCGCGAGACGAACAGCCAGTCGGAGACGATCATATCGACGCTGCCGCCCTGCAAGGCGGTCGTCGTCGCGTTCTCGCCGGCAAAGGGCAGCATCTCGACGGTGACGCCGTGCTTCTTGTCGATGCCGTGCCGCTGCATGGCGTCGAGCTCCCAGTTGACGGTGCCGAACTTCAGGACGCCGATCCTGACGATTTCCGCGGCCGATGCTAAACCCGTCCAGCCGAAAGCCATCGCCGCCGCGCACAGCGCTGCCCGCCAGATCCTGCCCATGCCGTTTCTCCCGAATCCGGTCGTCACGGCGCCCACCAGGCGAGCATAGCAGGTCTCGCACCGGCGTCACCGCTGCGGAAGCACTCCTTCACGAGCGGGCGTCGATCGCCTCGGCGATCTCGTCGGCCATCTTCAGCGTCCGCACGACCACTGGCACCGCCAGCCGGAACAGGCTGGCGTTCTGGCCGCGTGCCGACTGCGCCTCGCGCACCTCGGCGGCGACGCTCTGAATCACCGGGATGAAGCGGATCACCAGCGAGATCGCGAGGCTCAGCTTTTCCGCGTCGACGCCGAGAAAGGCGAACCGCCAGAAGAAGCTTTCCAGCGCGGCGATCATCGCGCCGGTGCGGGTCGTCAGCGTCACCAGCGATGCCGCCAGAATCAGCGCGAGAAAGCGCAGGCTGACGAGCGTCGCGACGGTCCAGCCGCCGAACCAGAGCTGCAGGAGGAAGATCATGCCGATGGCGATCGCGGCCGGACGCAGCTGGCGCAGCAGCACCGCGGCCGGGATCTTCGCCAGAGCGAAGACGGCGAGCACCAGGAGGAGGCCGGCCGCCACCAGCCAGAGGTTGGCGGTGGCGAACAGCCCGGTGGCGAAGACCGGCAGCAGCAGGAGCTTCACGCCTGGCCGGAGGCGGTGAACGGGGCTGTCGGCCGCGATGTAGAGCGCCTGGATCACCGGCAGAGGTCGAGATAGGCGGCAACGGCCGCGTCGGGCCTCCCGTCGGCCTGCAGCCGGCCGGCGTCGAAGACCAGCACCCGGTCGAAGTCGGCGAGAAGGCTGAGATCGTGGGTGACCATCACCACCTGGCTCTCGCTCGCCTCGACCGCTGCCATGATGCGGCGGGTGTTGCGGAGGTCGAGGAGGGTCGTCGGCTCGTCGAGCACCAGGACCTCGGGCTGCATCACCATGACCCCGGCCAGCGCCACCAGCTGGCGTTCGCCGCCAGAGAGTTCGTGGATCAGCCGATCCTCGAATCCGTCAAGACCGTGGCGGGCGAGGGCGGCGGCGGTGCGGGCGGCGATCTCCGCCTTGCGGAGGCCGCGGTGCTTTAGGCCGAAAGCGATGTCCTCGCCGACGGTCGGGTAGACGATCTGGCTGTCGGGGTTCTGAAAGACGAAGCCGACCTTCCGCCGGACCGCTTTGACGTCGGTGCGGGTGTCGATGCCCTCGACGTCAACGCTTCCCTCGGTCGGCAGGATCAGCCCGTTGAGAAGCCGCACGAAGGTGCTCTTGCCCGAGCCGTTGGCGCCGATGACGCCGATGCGCCGCTCGCCGAGCGCCAGCGTCAGGTCCGACAGCACCGCGCGCCCGCCGCGCGACACCGAGACCGCCGAGAGCGAGATCATTCCGGTCGGGCGATCGGGCGGCTGGCGGTCACGCCCGCTGCAGCCGGGGGGCGATCAGCGGATAGGCGCGCTTGACCGTGACGATGACGGCGGCGGCGATGCCGGCCTTGATGAGATCGCCGGGGATGAAGGCGATGCCGGAGGCGACGAAGGCATCGACGAGGCTCATCGTCGGCGCCGAGGCGTTCGCGGTCGACATCCACCAGAACCAGGGAACGCCGATGCCGTAGACGACGCCGATGCCGCCGACGAGCGCGATGGCGAAGGCCGAGACGAAGGAGAGGCGGGTCCAGAAGCGTTCGGTCAGCCAGCCGATGACGAAGGCCGAGGCGATCCAGCCGTAGATGAAGCCCGACCAGGGACCGACCAGCGCGCCGATGCCGCCGCGTCCGCCCGACAGCAGCGGCAAGCCGATCGCCACCAGCGCCACGAAGAGCAGCATCGACAGCCCGCCGCGCCGCGCGCCGAGGACGCCGCCGGCCAGCATCGGCCCCATCGACTGGGCGGTGATGGGCACGCCGAGGGCCGGAATGATCAGCGGCGGAAACACCGCCAGCACCGCCATCACGGCGGCGAACAGGGCGATGTAGACGATATCGCGTGTGGTCATGGACGGTTTCCCCGCGTCGGCCTCGACGTGTTTCCGTGAGACCGCATCCGGCGGGAAAGGTCAATCGACCTGCGGCTGCGGTTCGGCGTTCCCGCTCACCCCGTGGTCAGCGTCCGCCGCACCGCATCGCGCCAGCCGCCGAGCTTGCGCGTGCGCTCGGCCGCGGTCATGTCGGGCTCGAAGCGGCGCTCCAGCCGCCAGCGCTCGGCAAAGCCTTCCTGGCCCGGCCAGACGCCGGCCTTGTGCCCGGCAAGCCAGGCGGCGCCGAGCGCCGTGGTCTCCAGCACCACCGGCCGGTCGACCGGGGCGGCGAGGAGATCCGCAAGGCGCTGCATCGTCCAGTCCGAGGCGACCATGCCGCCGTCGACGCGCAGCACGGTGCCGCCATCCGCCGTCCAGTCGAGGCGCATGGCCTCGAGCAGGTCCGCGGTCTGGAAGCACACCGCCTCCAGCGCCGCTCGGGCGATCTCGTTCGGGCCGGTATTGCGGGTGAGGCCGTACATCGCGCCGCGCGCCTCGGCATCCCACCACGGCGCGCCGAGGCCTGTGAACGCGGGGACGAGGTAGACCTCCTCGGCAGGGTTCGCCTGCGCCGCCATGGCGCCGGAGACGTCGGCGCGGTCCATCAGCTTCAACCCGTCGCGCAGCCACTGCACGGCAGCGCCGGCGATGAAGATCGAGCCCTCCAGCGCATAGGTGGTCACGCCATCCAGGCGGTAGGCGATGGTGGTCAGCAGGCGGTTCTGCGAGGTCACCTTGGTCGCGCCGGTGTTCATGACCGCAAAGCAGCCGGTGCCGTAGGTCGATTTCAGCATGCCCGGCTGGAAACAGGCTTGCCCGAGCGTCGCGGCATGCTGGTCGCCGGCCATGCCGAGGATGGGGATGCCGACGCCGAGCAGCGAGGGTTCGGTGACGCCGAAATCCGCGGCACAGTCCTTCACCTCCGGCAGCAGCGACCGGGGAATGCCGAGGAGCGCCAGCAACTCCTCGCTCCACTCGTTCCGGGCGATGTCGAAGAGCAGCGTCCGGCTGGCATTGGTCGCGTCGGTCGCGTGCACTCTGCCGCCCGTCAGGCGCCAGAGGAGAAAGCTGTCGACGGTGCCGAAGGCGAGCTTGCCGGCCTCCGCATCGGCCCGGGCGCCCTCGACGTTGTCGAGCAGCCAGCGCAGCTTGGTGCCGGAAAAATAGGGGTCGGCGATGAGACCGGTCTTCTCGGTCAGCATCGGCTCCGCGCCGTCGGCGACCAGCTGCCGGCAGAACTCGGCGGTGCGGCGGTCCTGCCAGACGATGGCGTTGTAGATCGGCTTGCCGGTCTCGCGGTCCCAGACGATCGTCGTCTCGCGCTGGTTGGTGATGCCGATGCCGGCAATGTCGGAGGCCGACAGCGAGGCGTCGGCGAGCGCCGCCCGGACGGTGGCGAGGACGGACGACCAGATCGCCTCCGGATCGTGCTCGACCCAGCCGGAGCGCGGGAAGATCTGCGGAAACTCCTGCTGGCCGATGCCGACGATGCGATAGGCGTCGTCGAACACGATGGCGCGGGTCGAGGTCGTGCCCTGATCGATGGCGAGAACATAGCCGGACATGACGAACTCCTTTTGTGCGGCGCGTGCCGGTTAGGCACACGCAGGCCGATACAGGAGAGGCCGGGAACGTCCCGGCCTCTCCTTCTCCCTGTCGAACGAAAGCCTTACTGCTTGGCGTCGGCCCAGCTCTTGACCAGCTCGTCATAGTTGACGGTCTGGGGCTTTTCCTTCTCGTTCTCGATCTTCGGCTGCGGCGCGAGAGTGCCGTTCTTCTTGGCCTCGGCGACCCAGTAGTCGAGGTCGTGCTCTTCGTTCATCATCGGGCCCTTCTCGCCCTGGACGCCCGACTTCTCGATGCGGGTCATGACCTTTTCCTGCTCGGCGCAGAGCGAGTCCATGGCCTCCTGCGGGGTCTTGTCGCCCGAGGACGCATCGCCGATCGCCTGCCACCAGAGCTGGGCGAGCTTCGGATAATCCGGAACGTTGGTTCCGGTCGGCGACCACTGAACGCGGGCCGGCGAACGGTAGAACTCGACGAGGCCGCCAAGGTTCTTGGCGCGCTCGGTGAAGCTCTTGTCGCGAATGGTCGACTCGCGGGTGAAGGTCAGGCCGACATGGCTCTTCTTCACGTCGACGGTCTTCGAGCCGACGAACTGGGCGTAGAGCCAAGCGGCCTGGGCGCGGTCGACCGGGGTCGACTGCATCAGCGTCCAGGAACCAACGTCCTGGTAGCCGAGCTTCATGCCTTCCTTCCAGTAGACGCCGTGCGGCGAGGGGGCCATGCGCCACTTCGGCGTGCCGTCCTCGTTGACGACCGGCAGGCCCTTCTTGACGGCATCCGCGGTGAAGGCGGTGTACCAGAAGATCTGCTGGGCGACTTCGCCCTGCGCCGGGACCGGGCCGGATTCGGAGAAGTTCATGCCCTGGGCGGTCGGCGGCGCGTAGGCCTTCATCCAGTCGAGATACTTCTGGATCGAATAGACCGCGGCCGGTCCGTTGGTGTCGCCGCCGCGGGCGACGCAGGAGCCGACGGGCTGGCTCTTGTCGTTGACGCGGATGCCCCATTCGTCGACCGGCAGGCCGTTCGGCAGGCCCTTGTCGCCGTTGCCGGCCATCGACAGCCAGGCATCGGTGAAGCGCCAGCCGAGCGACGGGTCCTTCTTGCCGTAGTCCATGTGGCCATAGACCTTCTTCCCGTCGATCTCGCGACCGGTGAAGAATTCGGCGATGTCCTCGTAGGCGGACCAGTTCACGGGGACGCCGAGGTCGTAGCCGTACTTCGCCTTGAAGTCGGCCTTGTTCTTCTCGTCGTTGAACCAGTCGTAGCGGAACCAGTAGAGGTTCGCGAACTGCTGGTCGGGCAGCTGGTAGAGCTTCTTGTCCGGCGCGGTGGTGAACGAGGTGCCGATGTAGTCGGCGATGTCGAGCGTCGGCGAGGTCACGTCCTTGCCTTCGCCGGCCATCCAGTCGGTGAGGTTGCGGACCTGATTGTAGCGCCAGTGCGTGCCGATGAGGTCGGAATCGTTGACGTAGGCGTCGTAGATGTTCTCGCCCGACTGCATCTGCGTCTGCAGCTTCTCGACGACGTCGCCCTCACCGATCAGGTCGTGCGTGATCTTGATGCCGGTGATCGCGGTGAAGGCGGGCGCCAGCACCTTGGATTCGTATTCATGCGTGGTCAGCGTCTCGGAGACGACCTTGATCTCCATGCCGGCGAAGGGCTTGGCGGCATCGATGTACCACTGCATCTCCTTTTCCTGGTCGGCGCGGGGCAGCGTCGAGAGATCCTTGATCTCGGCGTCCAGGAACTTCTTCGCCGCGTCCATGTCGGCGAAAGCCGGGCCGGTGGCGATCGCCATGGCGATGGCAGCGGCCGAAACCATCCAATGTTTCTTCACGTGTTCTCCTCCCAGAGGTGTACGGCCGGTCGGTGAGGGGCGCTTGTCGCGTCGACCGGCAAGGATCGCGCGCGCCGTATCCCGCCCCGTTCCCCCGGGGCGAAACTGTTCGCTTCAGACGAAGCGGAAAACCAGAACCGCGTAGGCGGCGCAGACGATCAGCGCGTACCAAAGCGGCGCCTCGGTGAGGCCGAGCCAGCCGAGGCAGATGAAGGCCGAGCCCAGCAGCGACAGGAACAGCCGGTCGCCGCGCGTCGTCTCGAAGCGCAGGATTCCGAAGCGCGGATTGCCGCCGGGCGAAGCGTATTCCCAGACACCCATCAGCGCGATCAAAGAGAAGATCGCCAGGAAGAAGATCGCCGTCGGCCAAGTCCAGGCCATCCAGGAGAGGTTGATCATGCCGAGGCTCCGTCGTCTCTGTCGAGGGGGCCGGCAAGGTGATCCCCGCTGCTCAAATGCCTGTGGGACGTGCCGGCCGTAGCCGACACTGCGATTCGTCTTGCCGCTAAACTACCGTTCGCCATCACACCCTCCCGAGGGCGAAGCCCTTGGCGATGTAGTTGCGGACGAACCAGATGACGATGGCGCCGGGGATGATGGTGAGGACGCCGGCGGCGGCGAGCACGCCCCAGTCCATGCCCGACGCCGAGACGGTGCGGGTCATGATCGCGGCGATCGGCTTGGCGTCGGTCACCGTCAGCGTCCGAGCGATCAGGAGTTCGACCCAGGAGAACATAAAGCAGAAGAAGGCGGCGACGCCGATGCCGGACGCGATCAGCGGCGTGAAGATCTTGAAGAAGAACTTCGGGAAGGAGTAGCCGTCGATATAGGCGGTCTCGTCGATCTCCTTCGGCACGCCCGACATGAAGCCCTCGAGAATCCACACCGCCAGCGGCACGTTGAACAGGCAGTGCGCCAGCGCCACGGCGATGTGCGTGTCGATCAGCCCGAAGGCCGAGTAGAGCTGGAAGAACGGCAGCGCGAACACCGCGGGCGGCGCCATGCGGTTGGTCAGCAGCCAGAAGAACAGGTGCTTGTCGCCGAGGAAGCGGTAACGCGAGAAGGCGTAGGCCGCAGGCAAGGCAACCGTTACCGAGATCACCATGTTCATGACGACGTAGATGATCGAGTTGATGTAGCCGTTGTACCAGGACGGATCGGTGAAGATCACGCGGTAGTTGGCGAGCGTCGGCGCTGCCGGGAACAGCGTGAACTGGTTGACGATCTCGGTATTGGTCTTGAAGCTCATGTTGACCAGCCAGTAGATCGGCAGCAACAGGAAAAGGATATAGACGATCGGGATCAGCGCCTTCGGTTTGAAGCGCCCGGACCGGCGGCGCGCGCGCTCCTTGAGGGCGGTCTCCGAATGGGCGGCAGAGGGGATGCCGCCGGCCGGTACCCGGGCGTTGAAAATTGCTTCGGTGCTCATTCCACCGGCTCCTTCACGTTGCGGTCGCGGCCCGCATTCTCCATCACCGTGTAGAAGATCCACGACATCAGCAGGATGATCAGGAAGTAGATCAGGCTCATCGCTGCCGCCGGACCGAGGTCGAACTGGCCGACCGCCATCTTGACGAGATCGATCGAGAGGAAGGTCGTCGAGTTGCCGGGGCCACCGCCGGTGACGACGAAGGGCTCGGTGTAGATCATGAAACTGTCCATGAAGCGCAGCAGCACGGCGATCAACAGGACGCGTCCCATCTTCGGCAGCTGGATGTAGCGGAACACCGCCCAGCGCGAGGCGCCGTCGATCTTGGCCGCCTGATAGTAGGCGTCGGGGATCGAGACGAGGCCGGCGTAGCAGAGCAGCACGACGAGGCTCGTCCAGTGCCAGACGTCCATGATGATGAGCGTCGCCCAGGCGTCGAACGCGTTCTGCACATAGTTGTAGTTGATGCCGAGGCCGGTGAGGAAGCGGCCGAGGAGGCCGATGTCGGTCCGGCCGAACACCTGCCAGATCGTGCCGACGACGTTCCACGGGATCAGCAGCGGCAGCGCCATCAGCACGAGGCAGACCGGCACCCAGATGCCCTTCTTCGGCATGGCGAGCGCGACGAGGATGCCGAGCGGAATCTCGAGGGCGAGGATGATCGCGGAGAAGGCGAGGTTGCGCAGGAGTGCGGCGTGGAAGCGCGGCGACTGCAGCGTGTCGACGAACCAGCTCGTACCGTTCCAGAAGAACTGGTTGTTGCCGAACGTGTCCTGGACGGAATAGTTGACCACCGTGATCAGCGGGATCACCGCCGAGAAGGCGACGAGCACCAGCACCGGCAGGACGAAGAACCAGGCCTTGTTGTCGAAGGGCTTGTTCATGCCGCTCTCCCCTCAATCGGCGTGCCGGCCGAGCGGTCGACCAGCCATGAATCGGCGTAGAGATTGAGCGCCGACGGGTCGAAGACGACGTCCACATCCGTCGCGAGAGCAGCGCCCTCGGCGATCACCGAGACGAGTTTCTGGCCTTGGAAGTCGGCCCGCACGATGCGCTCCGAGCCGATGTCCTCGACCCGGGTGACGGCGACCGGCATGCCCTGGCCGCGCGGTACGATCTTGACGAACTCCGGCCGGATGCCAAGCTCGGTCTTCGCCGCGCCGCCGGTCGGACGGACGCCGCCGGGCAAAGCGATGCGCGTGCCCGAGATCACCGCGTCGGTGCCGTCGACCTCGCAGGCGAGCACGTTCATGCCGGGTGAGCCGATGAAGTAGCCGACGAACGTGTGCTGCGGGCGCTCGAACAGTTCCTCGGGCGTGCCGATCTGCACGACCTCGCCGTCATACATCACCACCACCTTGTCGGCGAAGGTCAGCGCCTCCGTCTGGTCGTGGGTGACGTAGACCATGGTCATCTGGAACTGCCGGTGCAGTTCTTTCAGCTGCGAGCGCAGCTGCCACTTCATGTGCGGGTCGATCACCGTCAGCGGCTCGTCGAACAGGATCGCGTTGACGTCCGGGCGGACAAGACCCCGGCCCAAGGAGATCTTCTGCTTCTCGTCGGCGGTCAGGCCTTGCGCCTTGCGGTCGGCCTTCGTCTCGAGGCCGAGGCGGACCAGCATGTCGTCGACCCGGCGGGTGATCTCGTCCTTCGGCACCTTGCGGTTCTTCAGCGGGAAGGCGAGGTTTTCGCGCACCGTCATGGTGTCGTAGATCACCGGGAACTGGAAGACCTGGGCGATGTTGCGCGCTTCCGGCGTCAGCATCGTCATATCCTTGTCGCCGAACAGGACGCGGCCTTCCGACGGCGTCAGGAGGCCGGAGATGATGTTGAGGAGGGTGGTCTTGCCGCAGCCGGACGGGCCGAGCAGCGCATAGGCGCCGCCATCGTCGAAGCTATGGTCGACTTCGCGAAGGGCGTAATTGCCGGCACGGGCGAGCTCGGGCGTGTAGGCGTGGCGGATGTGGTCGAGGCGGATACGGGCCATGCTCTCTCCTCAGGCTGCGAGCGCAGTCGGCGGCGCGACGGCGCGGCCGGAGGCATCGAAGATCTGCATGTCGGCGGGATCGAAGCCGAGCTCGACGGCATCGCCGGGCTCGACGCGGTGGATGCCGGAGAGAAGCGCGACGATGCGCGACGCGTCCCAGTCGACGTGCAGGAAGGTTTCCGACCCCGTCACCTCGGAGATCACGACCTTGCCGCGCAGTCGTGTGCCGCCGCCACCGCCGAGGGACAGATGGTGCGGGCGAAGACCGACCTGGTACGGGCCATCCGCGAGGTAGCCGAAGCGACCGGGCACGGGCACCCGCAGGCCGGAGGCGGAGGTCAGGAGGTCGCCTTGCTTGGTGAGCGGAAGGACGTTGAGCGGCGGGTCCGAGAAGGTGCGCGCGGTGACGAGGTCGGTGGGGCGGCGATAGACGTCGGGCGTCGCGCCGAACTGCGTGACACGGCCCTCCGACAGCGTCGCCGTATTGCCACCGAGAAGCAGCGCCTCGGTCGGCTCGGTCGTCGCGTAGACGAAGACGGCGCCGGCCTCGGCGAAAAGCCGTGGCAGTTCCTCGCGCAGTTCCTCGCGCAGCTTGTAGTCGAGATTGGCGAGCGGCTCGTCGAGCAGCACGAGTTCGGCGTTCTTGACAAGGGCCCGGGCGAGCGCGGTGCGCTGCTGCTGGCCGCCGGAGAGCGTCAGCGGCGTGCGCTGGAGATAGGGGCCGAGCTTCATCAGCGCCGCCGCCTTCTGCACGGCTGCATCGATCTCCTTGCCGGACTTGCCGGCGACCCGCAGCGGCGAGGCGATGTTCTCGTAGACGGTCATCGCGGGGTAATTGATGAACTGCTGGTAGACCATGGCGACGTTACGCCTACGCACCGGCACGCCGGTGACGTCCTTGCCGTCCATCAAGATGCGGCCGGATGTCGGCCGGTCGAGCCCGGCCATCAGCCGCATCAGGCTGGTCTTGCCGGCGAGCGTCGGGCCGAGCAGCACGTTCAGCGAGCCACGGGCCAGCCGAAGCGAGACGTCGGCGATGTGCCGATCGGCTCCCACGCTTCTGCTGACATCGATAAGTTCGAGCACGAAACTAACCCTCCCAGGTCGCAACCTTGTCGTTCATTCTCAACAGGACCCTCGGCGTCCGCGGACGCCGCCGGGTATGTCAGGCCGCGGCGGTCCGCTGCGAGACTGCCTCTGCGGTGTAATTCTTCAGGCGCTCTTCCCCTCCCTGGGAGAAGCGCAGGCCGAGCTTGGTCCGCCGCCAGAGGATATCCTCGGCAGTATGGGCCCATTCCCGCGCGATGAGCCAGTCGACCTCGGCCTGAAACAGCCCATGGCCGAAGTCTTCGCCGAGTGGTCCGGCGCGGTATGTCTTGCCGCCGAGAATCGACAGCGTGTCGAGCCCGTAGCTGCGCACCAGCCGGCGCACTGTGCGGGCGTCGAGCGTCGGCGCGGCGGCCTGTACCCTTGCCTCCAGCGCGGGCACGCCGTCGATCGGGAAGGCGCCGCCCGGCAGCGGTTCGGTGCCGGTCCAGGATTTTCCGCGGGCGCCGATGCGCTCGCCGATCTTCTCCAGCACTTCCTCCGACAGCTTGCGGTAGGTGGTGATCTTGCCGCCGAAGGCATTCAGCACCGCCGGTTGGCCGGCTTCGCCCTCGACCTTGAGCACGTAGTCGCGCGTCGCTTCCTGGGCCTTCGAGGCGCCGTCGTCGTAGAGCGGGCGGACGCCGGAATAGGTCCAGACGATCTGGTCGGCGGTCACCGGCGTCTCGAAGTACTCGCTCGCGGCCTTCAGGAGGTAATCGGTCTCGGCCGGCGTGATCTTCGCCGCACCCGGCTCGCCCTCGAAATCCTGGTCGGTGGTGCCGATCAGGGTGAAGTCGTCCTCGTAGGGGATGGCGAAGATGATGCGGTTGTCGGCGTTCTGGAAGATGTAGGCGCGGTCGTGGTCGTAGAGCTTGCGCGTGACGATGTGCGAGCCCTGGACGAGGCGGATGTGGCGCGCCTCGTTGCGGCCCATCGCCTGCTGGATGATCCGGTCGACCCACGGGCCGCCGACATTGACGAGGAAGCGCGCGGTCACCGTGCGGGTCGCGCCGCTGTCCTTGTCGCGCAAAGTGATCCGCCAGACGCCATTCTCGCGGCGGGCCTCGGTGACCATGGTGCGCACCATGATCTCGGCGCCGCGGGCCAGCGCGTCGCGGGCGTTCAGCACCACCAGCCGGGCATCGTCGACCCGCGCGTCGGAGTATTCGAAGCCTTTCGAATAGCCCTTCTTCAACGGCGCGCCGAGCGGGCCCGAGGCCAGATCGACCGTCTCCGTCGCTTTCAGATCCTTGCGGCCGCCGAGGTGGTCGTAGAGGAAGAGGCCGAGCCGCAGCAGCCAGGCCGGGCGCAGGCCCTTGTGATGCGGCAGGACGAAGCGCAGCGGCCGGATGATATGCGGCGCGATGCGCCAGAGCACCTCGCGCTCCATCAGCGACTCGCGCACCAGGCGAAACTCGTAGTGCTCGAGATAGCGCAGGCCGCCATGCACCAGCTTAGTCGACCAGGACGAGGTGCCGGACGCCAGATCGTTCATCTCGGCAAGGCCGACCGCATAGCCCCGCCCGGCCGCGTCGCGGGCGATGCCGCAGCCGTTGATGCCGCCGCCAATGATGAAGATGTCGAACGTATCCATGCCATCCCTTTTCGCATTGCAGCATAAAACTTGCGCTTGCGAAACTTAGGCGATGTTCTGCGAAGGTAAAACGAAAGTCAATCGCAATTCACGTTAGATCTTCTCCGCCTGTGGAAGACGGGGCTGCCGGAGCTGCCTCGACGAGGCGGATCTGCTCCTCGGTGCAGATCTGGCGGATCTGCGGCAACGGGCAGTGGTCGGTGACGAAGCTGTTGATCTGGCTGAGATGGCCGACGCGCACCGGTGCGCTGCGCTCGAACTTCGTCGCATCGGCGGCCAGAATCACGTGTCGGGCATTCGAGATGATCGCCTGCGCGACGCGGACTTCGCGGTAGTCGTAGTCCAGCAGGGAGCCGTCGGCATCGATCGCGGAGACGCCGATGACGGCGAAATCGACCCGAAACTGCTTGATGAAATCGACGGCGGCCTCGCCGACAATGCCCCCGTCGGAGCGCCGGACGACGCCGCCGGCGATCACCACCTCGATCTCCGGATACGGCCGCAGAATGGTGGCGACGTTGATGTTGTTGGTGATGACCATCAGCCCCGCATGCCGCAGCAGGGCCTGCGCCACGGCCTCTGTCGTGGTGCCGATGTTGACGAAGAGCGATGCGCGGTCGGGGATGAGGTCGGCGACGGCACGCCCGATCGCGGCCTTCTCGGTGGCGGCGATCGTCCGCCGGGCGTCGTAGCCGACGTTCTCGACCCCGGAGGACAGCACGGCGCCCCCGTGCACCCGCGCCAGCAGCCGCTGGTCGCAGAGCTCGTTCAGATCCTTGCGGATGGTCTGCACCGAGACCTCGAAGCGCTGCGACAGCTCCTCGACCTGCACGCGGCCCTGACGCTTGGCGATTTCGAGGATTAGCAGCTGTCGATCGGAAAGCATGGGCGGCCCTGGCAACGAAAGGTTGTCCTGCTTAAAACGAAAGCCGTTCGATGAAAAGCGAAAGCGCACTGCAACAAACGAGCGTTTTCGCGTTCTCCGGCGGACCACGAGCTGGCTGTAGCGGACGCGACGAAGTTTCGTCGACGCGGTTATCCCGTTGCGGTCGCTGGACTGCCGAAAGGTGGGAAATGCCCGTTCACAAGCAGTTTGTCGCTCCCCGGCAGAAACGTCGCAGCGGTTGTCGTCCGTCATCGGCGCACTGTTAGGTAGGTAACTTTATTTAGAGATGTCCCTGATTATAAGGTGGAAACGAGAGCAGGGCCGCGATGGGGCAGAGCATTTTGGAGATGGAGAAAAGCCGGGCGGACATTCTCGCACGGCTGAAGCTTCTCGACTCGCCGCCGGAGCATGACTTCGATCTTCTGGCGGAGATGGCGAGGCGAACCCTCGGCGCCAAGATATCCCTGTTGAGCCTCGTCGATGCCGATCGCCTGTGGTTCAAGGCAAAATGCGGTCTGGATCTATCGTCGATCCCGCGGCAAAATTCCCTCTGTTCCGTGGCGCTCGACAGGGACGAGGCCCTGGTCGTGCCCGACGCGCGTCTGGACCCGATGTTCGCCAACAGTCCCGGCGTGCTCGGGCCGCCGTACATCCGCTTCTATGCCGCCATTCCCGTCCGGGCGGTCTCGGCCGAGGGGGAGCGCGTTTCGATCGGCACCATCTGCGTGATCGGCGACGAACCGCGGTCGATGACGGCCGGCGAACTCGACACCTTGCGGGACTTCGCCCGGCTTGCAGAGGTTCTCATCGAGGCGCGGGCGTCGGCGCTGCAGGCGAGCGACTTTGCGCGGGAGAGCCACGGTGTCGCCGTCGTGCTCGGGCGCGAGCAGCAGCAGTTCAAGCAAGCCGAGCGCATGGCGCAGATGGGGTCCTGGCGACTGTCGCTGCCCGAAAACGCGCTGAGCTGGTCGGAAGGCGTCTTCGCGATCCACGAACTGCCGATGAACGCCCCCGTGCCGGTCGAGACGGCTTTCGAGTTCTATCCAAAACCGGACCGGGAGATCGTTGCGGCGGCCCTTGCGGAAACAATCGCGACGGGAAATCGCTTCGAACTCGAGACTGATTTCATCACCGCACGGGGCAATCCGCGGCGCGTGCGGCTGATGGGGGAACTGGAGCGGGACGGGGAGAGGCTGGCCGCGGTGATCGGCGTCTTCCAGGATATCACCGAGACGCATCTCCTCGGCCAGGAACTGCTTCGCCTGTCGCGCACCGACGAGCTGACGCAGATGGCGAACCGTGCCGAGTTCAACCGCGTCCTGGACGGCGAAATCACCGAGGCGCGCGCGGAAAATCGTCGCCTGGCGGTGATCCTCATCGACCTCGATGGCTTCAAGTCCGTCAATGATCGCTTCGGACATGCCGTCGGCGACGATCTCCTTCGGCGGATCGCGGAGGTGTTCAAGGCGCCATATCTCTCGAACTGCCTGGCGGCCCGACTGGGCGGAGACGAGTTCGCGATGGTCTTCTCGAAACCCTCCGATCTCGATGCCATCGACCGGATCGTTCAGAACCTGCTCTGCGGCTTGCGCATGGTGGTCGAGCACGAGCACGGCGTGCTGCCCGTTTCAGGCACGATCGGCATCGCCTGGCTCGGCAGCGAGCCGATCGGCCGGAGCGAATTGCTGCGGCAGGCGGACGTCGCCCTGTACTCGGCCAAGCGCCGGCAACGGGGCACCGCCGAGACCTATCAAGCCGGACACCGCCTGGTTTCCGCCGAGGCCTGAGAGGGGCCGCCGCGCCCGGGCGTCAGCGGCTGGATTGAGCCCTCGCGAACGGCACCGCTGCGTTCAGATCGACGTCCTGCGGCTTTCGGCGATGTAGATCTCGCGCAGCCGCTTCGTCGCCGGGCCCGGGGTGCCACTGCCGATCGGCGTCCCGTCGATCTCGACCACCGGGGTGACGAAGGCCGAGGCGGAGGTGATGAAGGCTTCCGCTGCCGCCTTGACCTCGTCGACGGTGAAGCCGCGTTCCTCGACCGTCATGCCGTTCTCGGCCGCCAGCCGCAGCAGCGCGACGCGGGTGATGCCGTGCAGGATCTCTTGCGACAGCGGGCGGGTCACGATGACGCCGTCCGTGGTGATGATGTAGGCATTGTTCGACGAGCCCTCGGTGACCAGCCCGTCCGGCGCAACCATCCAGGCATCGTCGGCGCCTTGCGCCTTCGCCTGCATCTTGGCCATCGAGGGATAGAGCAGCTGCACCGTCTTGATGTCGCGCCGCGCCCAGCGCAGGTCCGGCACGGACGCGACCTTCAGACCCTGGCGAACACTCTCGCGCTCGAGCACCGGCACCGCCTGCGTGAACAGCACCAGGGACGGCGGCGTGCCCTCCTTGGGATAGGCGAAGTCGCGGTCGGCAACGCCGCGCGTCACCTGCAGGTAGATCATGCCCTCGACCAGCTTGTTGCGCACGATCAGCGAACGGTGGATCGCCAGCAGCGCCTCGGCATCGGCGGGCGCGGTCATCGCGAGCGCACCGAGCGAGCGGGTGAGGCGGGCCATGTGGCCGGCGAAGTCGATCAGCTTGCCGTCGACGACGGTGGTCACCTCGTAGACGCCGTCGGCCATCAGGAAGCCGCGGTCGAACACCGAGACCTTGGCCTCGGCCTCGGGCAGGAAGGCGCCATTGACGTAGACGATGCGGCTCATGGGATCCTCACGGCGGGCAGGGCGGGTGGCGCTAGCTATCGGAAAAACCGCCGTCGCGCCAGCGCGGGAAGCTTTCGTCTGCCGGCCACCGTCTGCACGCTCCCGCCCGCCCTTCCGCCGGCCGCAGAGGCCCGGTTGCGACTTTTGCCCGACAAACTCTAGGCGCACACACCCCAACCCGTTATCACCGGGCCGGGATCATGGCCCGATGCGGTGCGGCAGCGCGGCCGCCCGGAGGCCGACGACGTTAGACAGGGAGCCAGCATGGCCAACTACCTCGGTTTCGACCTCGGCACCTCCTCGCTGAAGGTGCTCGTCATCGGCGAGGGCCAGGCCCCGATCGCCACCGTCAGCGTGCCGCTGAGCGTCGAGCGGCCGGCCTTCGGCTGGTCCGAGCAGCACCCGACGAGCTGGCTGAACGCCTGTTCCGAGGCGATGCGGCAGCTGAAGGCGTCGCACCCGGCAGCGCTCGCCGCCGTCGCGGGCATCGGCCTGTCCGGCCACATGCACGGCGCGACGCTGGTCGGTGCGGACCATGGCGCCTTGCGCCCTTGCATCCTCTGGAACGACACCCGCTCGCATGCAGAGGCCGCCGAGCTCGACGATGCCGAGTCGCGCGGCATCACCGGCAACATCGTCTTCCCCGGCTTCACCGCGCCGAAGCTCCTCTGGGTGCAGCGGCACGAGCCGGAGATCTTCGAGCAGATCCGTCTCGTCCTCCTGCCGAAGGACTATCTGCGTCTCTGGCTGACCGGCGAGGCCGTGTCGGAAATGTCGGACGCCGCGGGAACGTCCTGGCTGGATACGGGGCGGCGGGTCTGGTCGGAGCGGATGCTGGCCCGCACCGGACTGTCGATGGCGCAGATGCCGCGCCTCGTCGAGGGCACCGAGGCCAGCGGCACGCTGCGCGCCGAGCTCGCGGCGGACTGGGGCCTGCCGTCCGGCGTGGTGATCGCCGGCGGCGGTGGCGACAATGCCGCGTCGGCCTGCGGCGTCGGCGTCATCAGGCCGGGCTCCGGTTTCCTGTCGCTCGGCACGTCCGGCGTCCTCTTCACCGCCGCCGAGAGATACGATCCGCGGCCGGAGACCGCCGTCCACACTTTCTGCCACGCCTTGCCGGATACCTGGCACCAGATGGGCGTGACCCTTTCGGCGGCGGGCTCGCTGGAGTGGCTGAGCACGCTTCTGCGCGAGAAGCCGGGCGAGCTGACCTGGGGGCTCGGCAGCGAGGTGCAGGCGCCCGGCCGTCTGACGTTCCTGCCGTACCTCTCGGGCGAGCGCACGCCGCACAACGACGCCGCGATGCGCGGCGTTCTGGTGGGTCTCGAGGCTGGAACGGACCGGACCGATATGACCCGGGCGGTGCTGGAGGGCGTCGCCTTCTCGATGCGCGATTGCCTGGAGGCCGGCGGCGGCAAGGTCGACCGGCTGATCGCCGTCGGCGCCGGCTCGCGCTCGACCTACTGGCTCGACCTGATGGCGACCGTCCTCAACTGCGAGATCGTGCTGCCGGCAGACGGCGACTTCGGGGCGGCCCTCGGCGCCGCGCGCCTCGGTCTTTGTGCCGCAACCGGTGCCGATCCCCTGACGGTCATGCTGGAGCCGCCGATCGAACGGCGTTTCGAGCCGCAGGCGCCGCTGTTCGGTGCGGTGGAGGAAGCCTATGGCCGCTACCGTCGCCTCTACCCGGCGGTCCGGCACGCCTAAGCTTTCGCGAAGGCTCTTGGTACCTCGTTTACCGTGCCGGCCACCTTGTTGCTGGGAACAACGCCTCAATTGTGCTGGGCGGCAAATCCACTATCGCCCGCAGCGAGATGTCGTCTATAGGAGCGAGGGAAGGGCTGGCGCCAGCGTCGGCCCTTTTCCGCCTCAAAGCTGACTCGTGCTGCCCTTCATCGGGGTTACGGACTTGCGTGAAATGAAGATGTCCGATCGTCGGCTCAACCGTATTGTCTTTGGCGCGCTGGCCCTCGGTTTCCTGGCGCTGATCATTGCCGTGTCCGCGACCGCCTGGGGCATCTTGCGCAACAGCGAGCTTGGGCAGTGGGTCACTCATACCTACCAGGTCGAGCTGGCGGTGAGCGAAGTCCGCAGTCTGACGGAGCGTGCCGAATCCGCCCGCCGGGGGTTCATCCTCAATCCCGATCCGCGTTTCGTCGAAACCTTCACGCGCACGTCGTCGGGATTGAGCGAGAGCCTCGACAAGCTCGAGCAGCTGACGCGGGACAATCCGCGCCAGGTCGAGCTCATGAAAACGCTGCGCGAGACCAGCGGACGCCAGGTCACGCAGGTGAACCGCAGCTTCACCTTGCGGCAGGAGGCGGGCGAAGCGGTTGCGGCGCAGCAGTTCATCTCCGACGGCATCGATCTGGTATTGAGCCTCCGCCAGATCCTCTCGGCGATGACGACCGAGGAGCAATCGCTGCTGGTCGAGCGGCGGGCGTTCGAGCAGCGCAGTCTCGT
Organism: Mesocryomonas fontinalis; assembly: GCF_055730125.2. Classification (NCBI taxonomy): domain Bacteria; kingdom Pseudomonadati; phylum Pseudomonadota; class Alphaproteobacteria; order Hyphomicrobiales; family Aurantimonadaceae; genus Mesocryomonas; species Mesocryomonas fontinalis. The sequence continues at coordinate 877,002 of NZ_JBUZWG020000001.1, forward strand.
CTTCTCCTACATCGTCCTCGGCATATCGGCCTTGCTGGTGATTATCCTCGGCGGCGTCACCATCTGGGCCATCCGGCGCAACCTGCGCGACGTCAAGCTTTCCCGCGATACGCTGCGGGACCTCAACGAGAACCTCGAGGGCGCCGTACAGGCACGGACTGCCGACCTGCAGCGCGCCAATGACGAGATCCAGCGCTTCGCCTACATCGTCTCGCACGACCTCCGCTCGCCGCTGGTGAACGTGATGGGTTTCACCGCCGAGCTCGATGCCTCGGTGAAGCCGCTGTCGGACATGCTGTCCCGCGCCGAGGAGGAGGCGCCCGGCATCGTCACGGAAGAGGCGCGGCTGGCCGTCCGCGAGGACCTGCCCGAGGCGATCGGCTTCATCCGCTCGTCGACGCAGAAGATGGACCGGCTGATCAATGCGATCCTGCGGCTATCCCGCGAGGGGCGCCGCGTCATCTCGCCGGAGCCGCTCGACGTCGCCGAGATGCTCGGTGGCATCGTCGGCAGCCTGCAGCACCGGCTGACCGAGATCGGCGCCGAGGTCGCGCTGGAGACGCCGATGCCGCGGATCGTCAGCGACCGGGTCGCGATCGAGCAGATCCTCTCCAACCTCGTCGAGAATTCGGTGAAGTACCTCAAGCCGGGCCGACCCGGGCGCATCGTCGTCCGCGGACGCCACGCCGAGGGCCGCGTCGTCTTCGAGGTCGCGGACAATGGCCGCGGCATCGACCCGAAGGACCATGAGCGAATTTTCGACCTTTTCCGTCGTTCCGGCGCCCAGGACCAGCCCGGTGAGGGCATCGGCCTCGCGCATGTGCGGGCGTTGGCCTATCGTCTGGGCGGCATCATCACCTGCGCGTCGACGCTCGGGGAAGGCGCGACGTTCAGCCTGTCGCTGCCGCCGCGCTACAGCATCAACAAGGAGATGACCCCATGACCGGATCGCACCCCGTCAACATCATCATGATCGAGGACGACGACGGCCATGCCCGGCTGATCGAGAAGAACATCCGCCGCGCCGGCGTCACCAACGCCATCAAGCACTTCACCGATGGCACCTCGGCGGTCGAGTACCTGTTCAATGCCCCGGACGGACCGGCGATGAACGGCCCGGCGCTGGTGCTGCTCGACCTGAACCTGCCCGACATGAGCGGCACCGACATCCTGACGCGGATGAAGAGCCCGGACAGCCCGCTGCGCCGCACCCCGGTCGTCGTCCTGACGACGACCGACGACAAGGTGGAGATCCAGCGCTGCTACGATCTGGGTGCCAACGTCTACATCACCAAGCCGGTGAACTACGAATCCTTCGCGCAGGCTATCCGGCAGCTCGGCCTGTTCCTCAGCGTCATCCAGCTGCCCGAGACGGAAATCGACGGCTGATGACCTTGCGCGTCCTCTATATCGACGACGACGATGGCTTGCGGCGGATTACCGCCAAGGCTCTCGGCCGGCGCGGCTATGAGGTCGTGACGGCTGAATCGGGCGCCGCCGGCGTGGCGCTGGCGAGCGAGAGCGTCTTCGACGTTATCGCGGTGGATCACTACATGCCCGGCCAGGACGGGCTGGAGACGCTGGCCATGCTGATCGAGCTGCCCTACCGGCCGCCGATCGTCTACGTCACCGGTTCGGAGGAAAGCCGCATCGCCGTCGCCGCGATGAAGGCGGGCGCCACCGACTACGTCGTGAAAACGATCGGCGACGATTTCTTCGACCTTCTGTCGACGACCTTCCTGCAGGCGATCGAGCGCCGCCAGCTTCGGCTGGACAAGGAGGAGGCGGAGCAGTCGCTGCAGGCTTCCAACGCCCGGCTCGAGGCGCTGCTGAAGGAAGTGAACCACCGCGTCGCCAACAGCCTGCAGATCGTCTCAAGCTTCGTGCAGATGCAGGCAAGCGGCCTGTCCGAGCCGACGGCGAAAGCCGCGCTCCTCGATACCCAGCGCCGGATTTTGGCGATCGCCCAGGTGCACCGCCGGCTCTACACCTCGGACGAGGTCAACAATGTCGACATGGTCGACTACCTCACCGCGCTGCTGGAAGAGCTCGAGGAGACCTGGACCAGCCCGAGCGCACCGCGGCTGCTGAAGCTCGCGGTCGACCCGATGCGGCTGAAGACCGACATGGCGGTCTCGGTCGGCGTGATCGTCAACGAGCTCGTCAGCAACGCCTGCAAATACGCCTACGACCCGGCCACCGCCGGCGAGGTGCGGGTTTTCCTGACCAAGGTGGGCGCCGACGGCTTCGAGCTGCGGGTCGAGGATGACGGCCATGGTTTCGTCGCCGACGGCACCGCCCGCGGCACCGGCCTCGGCCGCCGGCTGATGGGCGCGATGGCGCACAGCCTGAAGTCGGAAGTGATCTACGAGCCGGTGCCGACCGGGGTGCGGGCGGTGCTGAGGGCGCCGCTGTAGACGCTGCCAAGAGGGAAGCAGCTGATATCCCCCTCAAGGGGGGAGATCAGCTGATCTGCTGGGCTTGCGTCAGCTTGGGACGCGGCTGGTCTTACCCTTGCGCCACTGCCTCCGACGCCTGCTTCAGCCCCCAGGCCAGCACCTCAGCCGCCCGTTCCGCACTGGCCGCCTCGACGTAGCACCGCAATTCCGGTGCATTGCCGGAGGCGCGGTAGTGAACCACCGTGTGGTCGGCGAGGCGCATGTGCACGCCGTCGAGGCGGTCGACCGCTACCACCTCGCCGACGTCCCGCATGAATGTCTCGCGATAGCCGGCATCCTCCGAGAGGCTTTTCAGAAACGCGCCGCTCCTGGCCGCTGGGACGTCCTGCAGGCGGTAGGCCGCGGTGTGGCCGGCATCGAGCTTGGCGACGATGGCGCTGAGCGTCTCGCCCCTGGCGGCGATGGTGGCGAGCACGCTGACGATCGGCAGCAGGGCGTCGCGGGTCGGCAAGGCGGGTAGGGTTCGGCCGTCGCGGACGATGTCGGTGCCGAGGAGGACGCCGCCATTCGCCTCGAAGCCGATGATGCCGCCGGCGGCGTCCGCCTCCGCCATGCCGGCGATGACGAAAGGCGAGCCGACGCGGGTGCGGATGACCGTCCGGGCAATGCCGGTGCACTCGATCGCCGAACTCGACGTCACCGGCGTCACGATGGTCTGGAGGCCGAGATGGGCGGCGGTCAGCAGCCCGATGATGTCGCCGCGCAGGATGGTGCCGGCGGCGTCGGCCACCAGCGGTCGGTCGGCATCGCCATCGGCGGAGACCAGCGCGTCGAAGCCGCCCCCCTCCGCCCAGCCGGCGAGCAGTGCCTTGTCCTCATCGCGGTGCGCCTCGGTGTCGACCGGGATGAAGGCCTCCGAGCGGCCAAGCGAAACGGTGTCCGCGCCGAGCTGCTGCAGCACATCGGTCAGCACGTCGCGGGCGACGGTGCTCTGCTCGTAGACGCCGATGGTGAGGCCGGCGAGGCTGTCCGGCCGGAAGAAGCCGAGGCTGCGGGCAATGTAGGGGGCGAGGGCATCATACGGCTCGGCAGGGTTTACGCCGGTGACGGAAGGCGTCGGGAGAGCGGGCAGGGATGCGAAAGCCGAGAGGATCCCGGCCTCGTCGTCCTTGGTGATCTCGCCGTCCGCGCGGTAGAATTTCAGTCCGTTGCGATCGTCCGGGATATGGCTGCCGGTGACCATGATGGCGGGGTAGCCGAGGGTGAGGGCGGCCAGCGCCAGTGCCGGTGTCGGGACCGCGCCGCAATCCAGCACCGCCCAGCCGGCATCGGCTGCCGCCGCCGTGCAGAGGGCTGCGATCGCCGGGCTGCTGGCGCGCAGATCGCGGCCGATCAGAACACGACGGGCGCCGGCGCTGCCGGTGGCTTCGAGGTGGTCGAGAAACGCTCGCGTATAGGCGTAGCTGGGCGTTCCCAAGAGGTCGACGACAAGGCCGCGCAGGCCGCTGGTGCCGAATTTCAGGCTGGACATCGCGCTCTCCCCGGACCGGACAGGGCGCCGGCTTTCCCTTCCCTAGGCGAGAGGCGGGCCGCCCTGCAAGCGCTCCGACAGTATCCCTCGATCGGGTGATCTCGTCTGGCTAGAGGCTGCCCGATCTCGCACGGCGTCCCGCGCTGCTCGGACTTTGCTGAGCACCCGGCGCCTCGAACGAAAAAGGCCCGGCGCATCGCTGCACCGGGCCCTCTGGTCTCAGTCGCTGCTTACTTGGCGGCGAGGTAGTCGTACTTGCCGGCCTTCCACTCGTAGACAACGTAGCCCGGCAAGGTGACGTCGCCCTTGTCGTTGAACTTGATGTCGCCGAGCACGGTCTTGAAGGTGCCTTCATTCAGCGCCTGGGTCACGTCCTCGAACTTGGTGCCCTTGGCGGTCTTGGCAGCTTCAGCCCAGGCCTGGATCGCGGCGTAGGTGTAGAGCACGTAGCCCTCGGCGGTCTGGCCCTTCTTGTCGAGCGCGGCAACGACCGGGGCCGCCACTTCGTTCTTGCGCGGGTCCGGCGAGAAGGTCATCAGCGTGCCTTCGCCGGCGTCGCCCGTGATCGCCCAGTATTCGTCGGTGACGATGGCGTCGCCCGACATGATCTTGGCGGTGACGCCCTGATCCTTCATCTGGCGGGCGATGAGGCCGGCCTCGGTGTGGTAGCCGCCGATGTAGACGAGCGTGACGCCGGCCTGCTTCAGCTTGGTGACGAGCGAGGAGTAGTCCTTTTCACCAGCGGTGTAGGACTCGACCACGGCCGGCTTGCCGCCGGCGGCTTCGTAGTACTTCTGGGTCTCGTCGGCGAGGCCCTTACCGTAGGCGGACTTGTCGTTGAGGATGGCGACGACGCCGTCCTTGTAGGTGTCGAAGATGAACTTGCCGGCGACTTCGCCCTGCTGATCGTCACGGCCGCAGACGCGGAAGATGCCGGCACCCGGACGGTCGTCGGTGTACTTGGGGTTGGTCGAGGCCGGCGAGATCTCGACGATGCCTTCCTCGGCATAGACCTGGCTCGCGGGGATCGACGAGCCCGAGCAGAAATGGCCGGCGACGAAGGAGACGCCCTGGCCGGCGAAGGAGTTAGCCACGGCCACGGCCTGCTTCGGATCGCAGGCGTCGTCGCCGATCGACAGGACCAGCTTCTCGCCGTTGACGCCGCCAGCGGCGTTGATGTCCGCGACAGCCTGTTCCGCGCCGATCTTCAGCTGCTGGCCGAAGGTCGCGTACTGGCCGGTCATCGGGCCAGCGACGCCGATGGTGATGTCGGCGAAGGCCATTCCGGCGAAGACCAGATTGAGGGCGGCGCCGGCCAAAAGAGCTTTTTTCATGACAACTTTCCTAGGGATATGAGGGTGGTAAGCGTCGGTGTACGAGGACCAGGTTCGGGCATCAGCCCCCTGCCTGGGCAGGATTAAAGACCAGGAACGGCCGCGACGGAATAGCGCCGCTGCACATATTTATCCGTGTGCCCAAACAAAATGCAGTCTAGGAGCGCAAGGCTTTCGTCCTGGTCAGAAAGCCGTACTGGCGTGCCCGCTGGCGGTTGCGCATGAACTGCCGTCCCGCCGCAGCGATCGCCATCAGGATGACGAAGTCGACCAGCGCATAATGGAGCGCGGTGCCGAGGGTCGAGGCCGGCAGAAAGAAGCTGCCGCCGAACAGGCTGAAATGGATGAAGCGGGCGGCGACCGTCAGCAGCAGCACGTAGAACACCAGAAGGCCCCAGCCGCTCCAGCCGATGGCTGTCGAGCGACCGATCATCCAGGCGCCACCGCCGCCCAGCGCGATGGTGACGACCAGGAACTCGATCCAGCTGACTTCCCAGAGAAGGCTCATTTCCGGCGGCATCAGTGTGCTCCTCCTTCGAGGTAGGCCTGGCGGACTTCGGGCCGTGCCAGAAGCTCGCGGCCGGTGCCGGTCATCGTGATGGCGCCGTTGACCATGACATAGCCGCGGTGGGCGAGACGCAGCGCATGGAAGGCGTTCTGCTCGACCAGGAAGACGGTGAGGCCCTCGTTGCGGTTGAGCTCCTGGATGACCTCGAAGATCTGCTTGACGATCAGCGGCGCGAGGCCGAGCGAGGGCTCGTCGAGCAGCAGGAGTTTGGGCCGGCCCATCAGCGCCCGGCCGATCGCCAGCATCTGCTGCTCGCCGCCCGACAGCGTGCCGCCGCGCTGGGTGGCGCGCTCCTTGAGGCGCGGAAACAGCGTGAACACACGCTTCAGGTCGTCGTCGAAATGCTTCTCGTCCTGCAAGGTGGCGCCCATCTGCAGGTTCTCGGTCACCGTCATCCGCCCGAAGATACGCCGTCCCTCGGGGGACTGGGCGATGTCCTTGGTCATGATCTCGTGCGTCGGCAGCTGGGTGATGTCCTCGCCGCGGTAGACGATGCTACCCTCGCGCGCCCGCGGGCTGCCGCAGATCGTCATCATCAGCGTCGACTTGCCGGCGCCGTTCGCGCCGATGATGGTGACGATTTCGCCGGCGTTGACGTCGAGGTCGACGCCGCGCAGCGCCTGGATCTTGCCGTAGAAGGTCTGCAGGCCGCGGATGGTCAGCATCGGGGTGCCCATCGGGGCGTCGGCGAGCGCGCTCATGCGGGCTTCCCTTCGGCGCTCGGGGTATCGGAGACCTTCGCTTCCGCGATGGCCGCGTCGATGTCGCCGACCTCCAGCCTCTGCTCCACCGCCTCGACCTCTTCGTCGTCGACGCCGAGATAGGCGGCGATGACCTTCGGGTCGGTCCGCACGCTCTCCGCGGTGCCGTCGGCGATCTTCTTGCCGTAGTCGAGGACGATGATGTGGTCGGAGATTTCCATGACCACGCCCATGTCGTGCTCGATCAGCAGCAGCGACACGTCGTGCTCGTCGCGGATCAGCCGGAGCAGCTTGTTCAATTCGCCCGATTCGCGCGGGTTGAGGCCGGCGGCAGGCTCGTCGAGGCAGAGCAGCGCCGGGTTGGTGCACATGGCACGGGCGATCTCGAGGCGCCGCTGGGCGCCGTAGGAGAGGTCGGCGGCCGGATCGTCGGCACGGTCGAGGAGGTCGGCATAGCCGAGCCAGGCGATCGCCTTGTCCATCGCCGCCTTGCGGGCGCGGCGATAGCCCGGCAAGCCGATGAGACCGCCGATGGTGAAGCCCGACGCCGTCATCAGCCGGTTGTGCTGGGCGACGAGGAGGTTCTCGAGACAGGTCATGCCGCCGAACAGGCGGATGTTCTGGAAGGTGCGGGCGACGCCGGCCTTTTCGGTAATCCGGAAATCCGCCATCCGCTCGAGCAGGTAGACCGAGCCGCTGGTGTCCTCGAGATGCTGTGCGCCGCTGGCGGTCAGCTTGTCGACGACGCTGTCGTCGATGTTGCGGCCACGCTTCAAGGCGATGCGGCCTTCGGTCGGCTTGTAGAAGCCGGTGACGCAGTTGAAAACCGTGGTCTTGCCGGCGCCGTTCGGGCCGATCAGCGCGGTGATGTCGCCGCGGCCGACCTGGAAGGAGAGCGCGTCGATGGCGGTGAGGCCGCCGAAGCGCATGGTGAGGTTTTCAACCTTCAGGATCGGGTCGTGCAGCCAGCGCTCGGGCGAGGCAGGGGTGGGTAGGGGCGAAGCGGTCATCGGGGAGGCGGTTGCGGCGGACATCAGTGACCCTCTCCCTGGGCGACCATGTCGGCACCAATGCGCTTGCGTTCCTTGTAGATGGCCGACGGGATGCGCGACGAGATCAGCCCGCGCGGTTTCCAGACCATGATGGCGATCATCGCGAGGCCGAAGATCAGCATGCGGTATTGCGTCGGGTCGAAACCCTCGCCGAAGACCAGCTTCAGCACCGTGAGGTTTCGCAGCAGCTCGATGCCGCCGATCATCACCACCGAGGCGATGACGACGCCGAGCTGCGAGCCGAGGCCGCCGAGCACCACGATGGCAAGGATGATCGCCGATTCGATGAAGGTGAAGCTCTCCGGCGAGATGAAGCCTTGGCGCGTGGCGAAGAACGAGCCGGCGAAGCCGCCGAACATCGCACCCGTCGCAAAGGCGGTGAGCTTGACGTTGGTGGTGTTGATGCCGAGCGAGCGGCAGGCGATCTCGTCCTCGCGCAGCGCTTCCCAGGCCCGGCCTATCGGCATCTTGCGCATGCGCGCGGTGACGAAGTTGGTCAGGAGAGCGAGGGCGAGGATGATGTAGTAGAGGAAGATGAAGCGGTGGATCGAGGAGAACTCGAGGCCGAAATAGGCGGCGAAGCCATCGGGACCGCGGACGAAGTCGAGGCCGAAGAGCGTCGGCTTCGGGATGCCGAGGAGACCGTTTGGTCCGCCCGTCACGTCGCCCCAGTTGAGGAGGACCACGCGGATGATCTCGCCGAAGGCAAGCGTCACGATGGCGAGGTAGTCGCCCCGCAGGCGCAGCACGGGAAAGCCCAGCATGATGCCCCAGAGCGCGGCGAACAGGCCGGACATCGGCAGGCAGACCCAGAAGCCGAGGTCGAAGTTGATGGCGAGCAGCGCGAACGAATAGGCGCCGACCGCATAGAAGGCGACGTAGCCAAGATCCAGCAAGCCGGCGAGACCGACGACGATGTTGAGGCCCCAGCCGAGCATGACGTAGGTCACGATCAGGATGGCGAGGTCGAGGAGGTAGCGGTTCTGGCTCGGCAGCAGCGTGTTGATGATGAACGGCAGACCGAGCGCCACCAGCAGCATCAGGATGCCGAAGACCTTGCCGAAGATCCGGCTGTTGCGCGCCGCCGTAGCGGAGGCGGGCTTGGCCGCTGCCACCGGCTTCGACAGATCGGGCTCGGCGCGGAAGATGAAGTAGGAGAGGGCGAGCCGGACGACGAAGACGAGGCCGATCGCGATCGCCCACATTTCCGGCCGGATCGACAGCACGAGGCCGCCGATGCCGGTATCGGTGCGCAGGAGGAAGAAGAAGAAGGTGAGGAGGCCGGCAATGGTCGCGGCGACGCAGGCGTCCTTCACCGAGCGCACGAGACGGCTGTCCTTCGCCGCGGGCGCCTTGCCCGTCAGATCAAGCGTCGACATCAGACCTTCTCCACTTCCGGACGGCCAAGCAGCCCGGAGGGCATGAAGATGAGGACGATCGCCAGGATCGAGAAGGCCGCGACGTCCTTGTACTCGGCGGCGAAGTAGCCGGCGAAGAACGTCTCGATAAGGCCGATCAGGAGGCCGCCGAGCATCGCGCCGGGCAGCGAGCCGATGCCGCCGAGGACGGCCGCGGTGAAGGCTTTCACGCCGGCGAGGAAGCCGATGTAAAAGTCGATCACGCCGTAGTAGAGGAGGTACATGATGCCGGCGACGGCAGCCAAGCTCGCGCCCATGACGAAGGTCAGCGAGATCGTCCGGTCGACGTTGACGCCGAGCAGCGAGGCCATCTTGGCATCCTGTTCGCAGGCGCGCTGCTGGCGGCCGAGCGAGGTCTTGGCGATCACCAGCGAGAATACGGTCATCAGGACGACGGTCGTCACGATGATGAGGATCTGCATGTAGGAGATCTGGACGTTGATGTTGCCGCTGCCCTGCCAGAGCTGGATGTTGCCGGAAAGCTGCGGCGCCAGCGGCTTGGCACGGGCGCCCTGGGTCACCTGGACAAAGTTCTGGATGAAGATCGACATGCCGATAGCAGTGATCAGCGGCGCCAGGCGGAACGAGCCGCGCAACGGCCGGTAGGCGATCCGCTCGATCGTCCAACCCCACAGCGCGGTCACCGCCATCGCCACGACCAGCATGATGATCAGCACGATCGGAAAGAACGTGACGCCGATCATCGCCAGCGCCAGCAAAGTCGTAAGGGCTACGAATGATCCGACCATGAACACTTCGCCATGCGCGAAGTTGATCATGCCGACGATGCCGTAGACCATCGTATAGCCGATCGCGATCAGCCCGTAGATCGAGCCGAGCGTCAGCCCATTGATCAGCTGTTGAAGAAAGTATTCCATGAACCGCCTTTGTCCGCCGATCCGGCGCAAGCATGACCTTCCGCGGGGCACGTTCACGCGTCGTTCCCGCTGATATCCAAGGCACGATCAGTTTCATAGCAGTCAGGCAGATGCAACCCGGCATTCAGGCTGCAAATGCCTGATATCAACAAAAGCGATGTGGATAACCTGCGTCCGCCCCATCCGCGTCACGCCGCTGTCGCGGACGCGATGCGAAGGGTCGATTTTCGTTCATGCATCCGGCAGCGGGACGGCTATGTAGAGCGGCGGGCCAGAGGCCCCGAGATGCATCCCCAGCCGGAGTGACGTGATGTCCGAGACCGCCGCCGACAATTCCTTCGTGCTGACGCTGACCTGCATCGACCGTCCGGGCATCGTCGCCGCGGTCACCACGGAGCTCGCCGCGATCGGCGCGAACATCGCCGAGTCCAGCCAGTTCTGGGACCGCGGCACCGGCCGCTTCTTCATGCGCATCGCCTTCACCGCCGCGGGCGGCGTCGGGCGCGCGGCGGTGGAGAAGGCGATCGAGCCGGTGATCTCGCGGTTCGACATCAAGACGCGGGTCGTCGACGCCGCGGTAAAGCCGAAGATCATCATCATGGTCTCGAAGTTCGACCATGCGCTGCGCCATCTCCTCTACCAGATCGGCGTCGGCTGGATGGATGCCGAAGTGGTCGCCGTCGTCTCGAACCATGAGGACGCCCGCCGGATCACCGAGCTCGAGGGCATCCCCTTCCACCACCTGCCGGTCGGCAAGACCGACAAGGCCGAGCAGGAGGAGAAGCTGCTCTCGATCGTGCGCGAGAGCGGCGCCGATCTCGTGGTGCTGGCCCGCTACATGCAGGTGCTCTCCGACAACCTGTCGAAGCGGCTGTTCGGCAAGGTGATCAACATCCACCACTCCTTCCTGCCGAGCTTCAAGGGCGCGAAACCCTACCACCAGGCGCACGAGCGCGGCGTCAAGCTGATCGGCGCGACGGCGCACTACGTGACGCCCGATCTCGACGAGGGGCCGATCATCGAGCAGGAGACCGAGCGCGTGACGCATGCGATGACCGCCGACGATCTCGTCGCCGTCGGCCGCGACGTCGAGAGCCGGGTCCTGGCGCGCGCGGTGAAGCTGCACCTCGAAAGCCGGGTGATGCTGAACGCGCACAAGACGGTGGTCTTCGCTTAAACCGCTCTTGCGGTGACATGCGGCAGAGCAACGGGCGGACCGCCCGCAGAGCGGGGCCGCCCGTTGCGAAGCCCCCCGGGCGGCTATTGGCTGCGTCTGTCGGTGAGCATCACGGCAGGACGGGGACGGTTTTAGCGGCCGCGTTTTCCGCCCCCCGGCCGCGCGGCCGTATCATGGCGACTTCACAGGAGGTCGATCATGCCAACCGCCAATCTTCAGCTTCCCTTTCTCGCCGCCTCGCAGGCCCAGAAGCACGTCACCCACAACGCGGCGATCGGCATGCTCGATGCGCTGGTGCAGACGGCCGTGGTCACGCGCGGTCTTGCTGCCCCGCCCGTGGCGGCCGAGGGCCAGGCCTTTCTCGTTGCCGCGGCGGCCACTGGGGCGTGGACCGGCCATGCCGGCGCGCTGGCCGCGTTCCAGGACGGCGCCTGGACCTTTCTGACGCCGCGAACGGGCTGGCGTCTCTGGATTGCGGACGAGGCGCTGTTCTGTGTCTTCGACGGCAGCCAGTGGAAGAGCCTGCCGGGCGAGCGATTTGCCAGGCTCGGCATCAATGCGGCAGCCGACAGTGTCAGCCGGCTCACCGTCTCGGCCGATGCCAGCCTGTTCAACCATGCCGGACATGGGCACCAGCTGAAACTGAACAAGGCGGCCGCCGGCGACACCGCCTCGCTCCTGTTCCAGACCGGCTATGGCGGCCGCGCCGAGATCGGCCTTGCCGGCAACGACGATCTCGCGGTGAAGGTCAGCGCCGATGGCGGCACCTGGCGGACGGCCTTGACCGTCAACGCGGCGAGCGGTGCGGTCGGCCTGCCGAACGGCCTCGCCGCCCCATTGGCCCTTGCGCAAGGCGGCACCGGCGCCGTGTCGGCGCTGGGTGCCCAGGCGGGCCTCGGCCTGCGCTATCCGCTGGGGGCCATCGCCGTGAACGGCATGGCCGAGCTCAATCTCGGCGCGGCGGTCGGCGGTGCCTTGCTGTTTCTCGTCCCCGACGCTGCCGGCGCGCCGGCCGGCAGCCTGTTCGCACGGCTGGCGCCGAGCCCGCAGCTGGTGCCGATCGCGATCGCCGGCGGAACGCTGGGCACCTACACCACCGCTCTTACCGGCAGCACCGGCACCAATGGCCGCGTCAACGTGGCGGCGCTGGACGGTGGACGGGTGCAGGTGGAGAACCGGCTCAGCGCGGCGATCGGATATACGCTCTACCTCTTCCGGTAGAGCCAGCGTGTCAGACCTGCGGCCGGAGAATACGGGGCGTTCGCGTGCCCTGCCGTGAGGGGCGGTGGCCCCTGTCGAAGAGGACTGTCACCGGCGGGCAAAAGTGCGCCGCCGGCGGCCTGTCTCAGATGGTCTCGTCGGCGACGCGCTGGAGATACTGGCCGTAGCTGCTCTTGCCGAGTTCCCGCGCGAGAACGCGGAGCTGGACCGCGTCGATGAAACCCTGGTTGAAGGCGATTTCCTCGGGGCAGGCGATCTTGAAGCCTTGGCGGCGTTCCAGGATGCGCACGAACTCGGCAGCTTCGAGCAGCGAATCCGGCGTACCGGTGTCGAGCCAGGCGAAGCCGCGCCCCATGGTCTCGACCGCCAGCTTGCCCTCCTCGAGATAGACGCGGTTGAGGTCGGTAATCTCGAGCTCGCCGCGCGGCGAGGGTTTCAGCGAACGTGCGATCTCCGAGGCGCGTCCGTCGTAGAAGTACAGCCCGGTGACCGCCCAGTTCGAGGCGGGATGGGCGGGCTTTTCTTCGATCGAGGTGGCGCGCGTTTCGGCATCGAAGGAGACGACGCCGTACCGCTCGGGATCTGAGACGTGATAGGCGAAGACGCTCGCCATGTCCTCGCGCGCCATGGCGCGCTGCATGGTTTCCGGCAGGCCATGGCCGTAGAAGAGGTTGTCGCCGAGGATGAGCGCCGACTTCTCGCCGGCGACGAAGTCCTCGCCGATGATATAGGCCTGGGCGAGGCCGTCGGGCTTGGGCTGCTCGGCATAGTCGAGCCGCATGCCCCACTTCTCGCCATTGCCGAGCAGCGCGCGGAAGCGCGGCAGGTCGTGCGGCGTCGAGATGATCAGCACATCCTGGATGCCAGCCAGCATCAGCGTCGACAGCGGATAGTAGATCATCGGCTTGTCGTAGACCGGCAGCAATTGCTTCGAGGCGGTCAGCGTCATCGGGTGCAGCCGCGTGCCGCTGCCGCCGGCGAGAATGATACCCTTCATGGACACAAAGCCTTTCAACGCGAAGCCTGAACGATCGCCAAGCTGTCTAGACATCTCGGCCGCCAACATCCAGTGAAACAAATGGCAGCCGGGTGGAAACGTTTCTTCCCCTGGGTGAGCATTTCGTTGCGGACCTGCCCTTCCGTTCGCCATGCCGTCGCGGTAGCCAAGGGACAGGCGCCGTCAGGACGGGTCGGTTAGACGGCGGCGCGCCGAAGCTTGGCAAGCCGCAGCGGCGCCAACAGCATAAGCTAGAGAACCTCTTTATGGGCGAGCAGCACCTCCATCACCTGGCCCGCCTCGAGTCCGAGAGCGTCCACATCATGCGGGAGGTCGCGGCGCAGTTCGATAACCCGGTGATGCTCTACTCCATCGGCAAGGACAGCAGCGTCATGCTGCACCTGGCGATGAAGGCGTTCGCGCCGTCGAAGCCGCCGTTTGCGATGCTGCACGTCGATACGACCTGGAAGTTTAGGGAGATGATCGAGTTTCGCGATCGGCGGATGGCCGAGCTCGGCCTCGATCTCAAGGTCCACGTCAACGAGGAGGGCGTCAGGCAAGGCGTCGGCCCCGTCACGCACGGCTCGGCTGTCCATACCGACGTGATGAAGACGCAAGGCCTGAAGCAGGCGCTCAACCGATACGGCTTCGACGCGGCCTTCGGCGGCGCCCGGCGCGACGAGGAGCGCTCGCGTGCCAAGGAGCGCATCTTCTCCTTCCGCACCGCCGCGCATCGCTGGGACCCGAAGGACCAGCGGCCGGAACTCTGGTCGCTCTATAATGGCCGGATCCACAAGGGCGAGAGCATTCGCGTCTTTCCGCTGTCGAACTGGACCGAGCTCGATATCTGGCTCTACATCCTCCAGGAGAAGATCCCGGTCGTGCCGCTCTATTTTGCCAGGCCGCGCCCGGTGGTCCAGCGCGATGGCGCCCTGATCCTCGTCGATGACGAGCGCCTCCCGCTGCTGCCGGGAGAGAGGCCGGAGATGAAATGGGTCCGCTTCCGGACGCTCGGCTGCTACCCGCTGACCGGGGCGGTGGAGAGCCGTGCCGAGACGCTGACGGAGATCATCGACGAGATGCTGGTCACCAGAACCAGCGAGCGCCACGGCCGCGTCATCGACAAGGACAATGCGGCGTCGATGGAGTTGAAGAAGCAGGAGGGGTATTTCTAATGGGCGCGGGCGGTATCGAGGGCTTCCTGCCGGCGGCGGCGAACCGGGATCTGCTGCGCTTCATCACCTGCGGCTCCGTCGACGACGGCAAGTCGACCTTGATCGGTCGGCTGCTCTACGATGCTGCCGGCATGCTCGAGGACCAGCTGTCCGGTCTGGAAGCCGATTCCCGCCGCTTCGGCACCACAGGTGAGGGCGAACTGGACCTGGCGTTGCTGGTCGACGGGCTGATCGCCGAGCGTGAGCAAGGCATCACCATCGATGTCGCCTACCGCTATTTCACCACCGCCCGGCGCAAGTTCATCGTCGCCGACACGCCCGGCCACCTGCAGTACACCCGCAACATGGCGACCGGCGCCTCGACGGCGGACCTTGCCGTGCTGCTGGTCGACGCGCGCAAGGGCGTCGTGACCCAGACACGGCGGCATGCCTACATTGTCTCGCTGCTCGGCATCCGGGGACTGGTCGTCGCCGTCAACAAGATGGACCTCGTGGGCGGCGACGAGGCGATCTACCGGGAGATCGTCGGCGACTGCCGCGCCTTTGCCGGGAAACTCGGCATCGGCGCCATCACCTGCATCCCCGTCGTCTCGCTGACCGGCGAGAACATTTCCCGGCCATCGACGACGATGCCCTGGTACGCGGGGGCGACGCTCCTCGACCATCTCGAGACCGTCGACATCCCGGCCGAGGCGGTCGACGCGCCGTTCCGCATGCCGGTCCAGTGGGTGAACCGCCCGAACCTCGACTATCGCGGCTTTGCCGGCAGCGTGGTCCGTGGCCGGCTGGAGGTCGGCGAGCGCATCACCGTGCTCCCCTCCGGCCAGACCGCGGGCGTCGCTGCGATCGAGACGATGCAAGGGGAGAGCCGGAGCTGCACTGTCGGCCAGGCGGTGACGCTGCTGCTCGACGAAGCGGTCGACGTCAGCCGGGGCGACGTCATCGTGTCTTCCTCGGCGCCTTGCGAGGTCGCCGACCAGTTCGCCGCGCATCTCGTCTGGATGGGCGACCAGCCGATGCTGCCCGGCCGGCGCTACCTCCTGCGCTCCGGCACCTCCTCGATCGCCGCCCAGATCACCGAGATCAAGTACCGCGTCGACGTCGATACGCTGGAGCATGCCGCTGCAAAGCATCTCGACCTCAACGACATCGGCTATTGCAACCTCTCGCTCGACCGTCCGCTGCCCTTCGACCGCTATCGCGACAGTCGCGCGATGGGGAGCTTCATCCTGATCGACCGGCTGACCAATGCCACGGTCGGCGCCGGCATGATCGACTTCGCGCTCCGGCGCTCAGCCAACATCCGCTGGCAGAAGATGAAGATCGACAAGCGCGCCCGCGCCGCCAATACCGGACAGACACCTTGCGTCCTATGGTTTACCGGCCTGTCGGGCGCCGGCAAGTCGACGATCGCCGATCTCGTCGAGCAGCGGCTGCACGCGCTCGGCCGGCAGACCATGTCGCTCGACGGCGACAATGTGCGGCACGGCCTCAACCGCGATCTCGGCTTTACTGACGAGGACCGCGTCGAGAACATCCGGCGCGTCGCCGAGGTCGGCAAGCTGATGGTCGAGGCCGGCCTCATCACGCTCGTCAGCTTCATCTCGCCGTTCCGCAGCGAGCGGCAGCTGGCGCGGGATCTGCTGGAGGAGGGCGAGTTCCTCGAGATCTTCGTCGATACGCCGCTGACCGTCTGCGAAGGCCGCGATCCGAAGGGCCTCTACCGGAAGGCGAGGGCTGGCACTCTCCCGAACTTCACCGGCGTCAGCAGCCCCTACGAGCCGCCGGAGAGCCCGGACTTGCGGCTTCTGTCGGCCGAGCGCAGCGCCGATGACCTTGCCGACGAGGTGATTGCCCTGCTGTCGCAGCGCGGCATCCTGTAGCGTTGGCGGGGCATGGGTAAGACCGTTCCTTGCGGCGAGACAGATGCCCGCATGCGGAGAACGCCGACTTGCATGGCGTGCCCCGCGCCATGACGGACCGGTCGACGGCGAACCCACGGGACGGATGAAAACCATGACGCGTATGACAGCCGGGCAGCTGGTGGCGAGCCTGCCGGAGATGCTCGCCATCGCCGTTGCCGCCGGCGCCGAGATCATGACGGTTTTCGCCCGTCCGCTCGATGTCTCGTCCAAGGGCGATGGCAGTCCGGTGACACTCGCCGACGCGCGCGCCGAAAGACTGATCTGCGAGCGCCTGTCGCAGCTTTGCCCCGGCATTCCCATCGTCGCGGAGGAGCAGGCCGCGGCCGGCATCCTGCCGCCGGTGCTCGGCAACCTCTTCATCCTCGTCGATCCGCTCGACGGCACACGGGAGTTCATCGAAGGACGCCCGGACTTCACCGTCAACATCGCGGTGATCTCCGGCGACCAGCCGGTGCTCGGCATTGTCTATGCGCCGGCCCAGCGACAGATTTTCTGGGGATCAGGTGAGGGCGCCTTTTGCGGGAGGGTGATGCCGGAGGCCGGGAGCGTCGTGGCGGATGTCATCCGCCTCGCCGTCCGCCCCCGCCCGCCGCGCGCCGTGGTGGTCGCCAGCCGGTCACACGGCAATGAGGCGACGCGCCGTTACGTCGAGGGGCTCGGCCCTGTCGACCTCCTGGCCGCCGGCTCGTCCCTCAAGTTCTGCCGGGTGGCCACCGGAGAGGCCGACCTCTACCCGCGTTTCGGCCGGACGATGGAATGGGACACCGCGGCCGGGCAAGCCGTGCTGGTGGCGGCCGGTGGCGCCGTGCGCGGCCTCGACGGTTGCCCTTTGCGCTACGGCAAGCGCGACCAGGCCGGCGACGACGACTTCGCCAACCCGCATTTCATCGCCTCGGGCGGGCAGGCGGCTGCAACAGCGACTGCCCTCTAGCCATCGGCCTCGCCCGGTCCGGCCGGAACCGGCAGCAAAAGCGCCGCGCAACCTCAGCGCTTCGCCTGACCATCGCCGCCCGGCCTTGCGGCTGACGACGGCCCGCCCGGCAACGCCCGCACGATATTCCGCCCCCTTGTCGCTTGCCTGTTGCAATGCCGGCCCTCATTGGGTATTCCCCGCCTCGGAGAGGTGGCCGAGTGGTCGAAGGCGCGCCCCTGCTAAGGGCGTAAACGGGGAACCGTTTCGAGGGTTCGAATCCCTTCTTCTCCGCCATAAGCCCAGCAATGCAGTGACTTATGTGGCTCTTTCGGAGCCTGTCATAACTTCTATCCTACTGAGAAAAAGACGCCGCCCTGGTGGTGGACAGGACGGCGCCGGCCGCGCCTTGGGGGTGGTGTAACCCAAGGGGCCTATTGCGCTGCAGGTCCGGGTTTGAGCCGGGGCCGAGGCGGGTTCGAATAGGTTAGGCAGCCCGCAACGAGGCTTCCGAAAGCGCCCGGATCCAGTCCGTTCAAACATCAAGAACTACATAGTAGCGTCGACCGGCTTCGGAAATGAAGCGCTCCATGACGATTGCCTCGTCGTCGCCGTATGCAACACACGTCACGCATTCAAAAGCGAAGTTATCGTTCGCCACGGCGGCTGCATGCTGGGCCTTGATGGTCGCTGCAGTGTTCATCTGCTTGGCTTCCCGGTTGCTAATGACCTAGGGTAGAAAGCTTTCGTATGCGCATCAAATCGTTGTTTTCACTCACAATTTTAGCGGTGCTGCTTAGAATGGTAAAATGGTGGACCCGAATGGCTAAGTTTGCTGACGGACAAGCTTGCCCTACAAGCCGCAAGCATGCGAGGTTTCACGAAAGATATTGTTCGTATGGAAGCTACTTTATTTGGCAACTCTGAGAAGCGCCTTGGCGCGCACAGAAAAGAAAATGGGATTCATTCGAATAAAGACCGATGAATTACTCCCTATTATTCAAGCGCTGGCGGGGCCTGGCGGAAGTGTTAAAGCCAGAACCTCTCAGCACTACCTAGACAATTTCGAAGACGTTGCTGCAAACAGTGAAAAACTTGCTGGCTGTCCAAAGCTTGAGTTTCCAAACCTAGAAATAAAATTTGATGGCAGGTCAAATATGATAACCGGTCGGTCACGAAACCGATTGGAAGACGAAGCTTGCGTGTCCGATGCAGAGAGTCGCCTACTACCATACCTATCTAAGTGGAATTTCTTGACCAAATTCTACAAGATCGGTTGCTTTATCGGAACTTGCATCTTGGCTGTCGTATTTATAATACATACAAATTATCATGCATTCATTTCAGATAGAAATCTCTTAGCATTGCTCGCTATCTGGTTCGCAATGTTTATCTGTTGGGTTGATCCGATAAATAGGAAGGCTCGAAATGTACTGTATTACAACCATGTTTCATTTTGGCGGCTACATCAAACAGTCATCGTAGGGGTGGTATCCACGATCGTAGCATCCGCTTTGACGTACATGCTGACCTGCTGAAGATCAGCGACTACGAAAAGCCAGGTATTTGCCGGCCCCAGGTTAGGTGCCTTTCCCGATAGTCGGCTACATGCAGGGACGCAGCCCTGATCTCTGCCACATTGCGCCATCGAAAAAGAGGGTAATAGGTTGTTACAGCCGACCAGGTCGGGCCTAGCGCCGCAGTAGGGTCGTGAGTCCGCAGCTACATAAGCGACAGGGGTTTGCTTATGGTCATTAAGGAAGGGATTTGCTCGTCCTAGCCTATATTAGCCAAGGTATTCCGTTATCCGTGTAACACTTTTTATAAAATCATCCTATAGCGATTTTAATTACGGACAATAAAAATTTATAAAGTCAATGAGGGGAATTCGCTATGGGGTATTATTTAGTACAAAATCGGCCACCAGTAATTCTGCATAAATTTCATACATGTCTCGGAGGATAACTCAACCTTCGAGTGAGACCTTAATATTTCAGGTAATCTCGCTTCAATGTTTACGGTATTGGTATGGGAAATTCCAAAACACGTTCCGAAGACAGACGCATTTCTGATATTGAATTCTTCACTTAATCTGAAAAGCTCAAGGTTCATTTTACCGTAGGAAAATCCCAGAAACGCAATCACCTCTGCCTCGTAGATGACGCTGTGCATTTCTGCCATGCGTCCGTCTTCTTCGACGCGCTCGGTAAATGTTCGGATCTGCGCTGCGATATCGGGGAGCCTTTGGCTTGTGTAATGCAAACCAAATTCTACTGCCTCGCCACGATCTTGCCATGGTAAGATACCAACCTGACCATATGGATGGATTACTTTGAGCTTCCGGCAATGCTCCTGCGCCTCTTCTCGGCTTATGAGAAAATAATTCTGAAGGGCTTCAGATATATAATATTCAATACGGCGATCATAGTTAAAGGTTATAAAACTTACATTATCAAATATCGATCCAAGATCTTCTTTTCTAACATCTTCACTCAGCATTTGGTAAAATGTATGATGCCATGAGCGATCTAGCCCATCAAAATTCAAAACCCGGTGGTCTTCTGTCTTAATTATACTGGTCTTCTCTGCCTCAAGGATCGCGGCCGCAATAGCAAGCTTGCCGACTTGAACAATCTTTTCATCGTGTGCGTGGCTATGGAGATAGTTATCTATAGAATTGCCTGTGGCATTGCGTCTGCGATTGAAATTGCTGCCGCGATCCATGGATTGATATCTCGCTGCTGTCTAGCTTGAGCAGAATGCTCTATTGCGCCGCCTAGCCGATTGTCGCCGCGATAGCGCTCTGGGGCACCGGCAGCACGCTTTAGCTTTGTTGCAATGATAGTCTTTAGCTCTTCTCCCATTGGAAGCTTGAGTTCCTTACTTGCCCCCGCTCCAACGATAAAAACTGTTTTGCGTCTGAACATTAAGCATCCTCTCGTTGCAACAATTTGATGCAAGCGGGAGGATGCTCAACCTTACGAAGAACATTTTGTCAATTGCCTGCCAGTATCGAGCCTAAGCGTCGCCTCACCTTTCGACATCCGCATTCAATACGCCTTCGGACGATGACGAGCTATAGGAGGATCTAACTGCATTCTGAGCTAGGCTGGGGATCGAGCGAAAAGTAGCCACCAACGCTTCGGCCTCGCGGCGAGCCGCAGTAACGGGCGAAGCGTTCGGGGGCGGCGAGATCGACCCTGTCCGCGCCGGTGGCCGGCAGCGGCGGTCGGACCCGTTGCCGACCGCCGTCAGCCCGCTAGGCCGCCTTGGCGAGGATCCGCTGGCCGGCGGTGTAGGACGCCTGGGCGGCGGCGACGCCCGAGCCGAGCTGGATCTTGGCGCCGCAGTCGACCAGCGCCATCTCGGCGACCGAGAGCGCTCCCAGCAGCATCAACTCGCTCGTTGCGCCGATATGGCCGATGCGGAAGACCTTGCCGTTGAGGCGAGCAAGACCCGAGCCGAAAGACACGCCGTAGCGCTCGAAAGCCCGGCGCAGCACCGCAACCGCGTCGACGCCCGCGGGAACCGCAATCGCCGAGACCGTGTCGGAGTACCATTTCGGCTCCTTGGCCACGAGATCGAGGCCCCAAGCCGAGACCGCCGCGCGCACGCCCGAGGCGATGTGGTGGTGGCGGGCGAAGACGTTCTCCAGGCCTTCCTCGAACAGCAGGTCGAGCGAGGCGCGCAGGCCCCGCAGCAGCGTGGTGGCGGGCGTGTAGGGAAAGTAGCCGTCCTTGTTGGTGCGCAGCATGTCCTCGAAGGAGAAGAAGCAGCGCGGGTAGCGCGACGAGCGGTGCGCCGCCATCGCCTTTTCGCTGACGCAGATGATGGCAAGGCCGGTCGGCAGCATGAAGCCCTTCTGGCTGCCGGTCACGATGCCGTCGACCCCCCATTCGTCCATGCGGAAATCGATCGAGGCCACCGAGGAGACGCCGTCGATGTAGAGGAGCGCCGGGTGGTTCGAGGCGTCGATCGCCTTGCGCATGCCCGCGACATCGGAGGTGACGCCGGTCGCGGTCTCGTTGTGCGTGCCGAGCACGGCCTTGATCCGGTGCTCGCGGTCGGCGGCGAGGATATCGGCGAACTTCTCCAGCGGCACGCCTTCGCCCCAGTCGGCCTCGACCACCTCGGTCTCGAAGCCGAGGCGCTGGCACATGTCCGCCCAGAGCGAGGAAAACTGGCCGAAGGTCGAGACCAGCACCTTGTCGCCGGGGTTCAGGGTATTGGTGAGAACCGCCTCCCAGCCACCGGTCCCGGACGCGGGATAGATGAAGGGCTGACCGGTCTGCGTCTTGAACACCTTCTTCAGGTCGGCGAACAGCGGCAGCGTGAGCTTCGGGAAGTCCGGCGAGCGCATGTCCTCCTGCGGGAGGTTCATGGCGCGTCGAACGACGTCCGGCACATTGGTCGGGCCTGGAATGAACAGTCCGGAATGATAGTGCATCGTGATCCTCAAGCCGTCACGGCGATCGAAGCGTCGCCCTTGTTGGTTCTTGAAGTCATCGCGACCCGCCGGATTGCCGACCCTCTCGAGGGTCTGCCCTGCGTCGGTGCCCAGCGTCACGAAGTTCTCCCGCAGAAAACACTGCCGAAGCAGGCAAGCCTTGAACAGTGAGTTTTTCCAGCACGACGCCACAGTAATTCTTAGGGGTGACGCTTTCCCGGCAATCTCGCCGGCGGCTTTTACGGGCGGCAAGTCTACCGAGCGGCGGAAGCACGAAGGCGGAAGCCGATACCGGACCGGACGCTGCGCGATGCCGAACGGGCGTTGGAATCTCCGCCCACCCATCCGCGCCACGAGGATCAGAACTCGCCGACCTCGGACCGGCCGACACCGGGCGCGCCGATCAAGCTTGGTCAGGCAGCTATTTCTCTGCGGGTAACTTCAGGAGATTTCACTGAATGTCAGGCATCCTGCTTGACTCTGAAATGCAAAGAAAGGAAAGCAGCGGACATTCCGTAAGGTGAGGTTCGGTTGAAGAGGTTTCTCGTCTACGCGGCGATCGGTGTCGTCAACACCGCGATTCACTGGTCGGTGTTTGCAGGTCTGCTGAGCCTGGCCTTCAGCCAGGGCTGGGCCAACGTCGCCGGGTTCCTGACCGCTGCGACGTTCTCGTTTCTGGCAAACGCCAAGTGGACATTTCAGGCGCACGTTAGCTGGCGGCGCTATTTCGCCTTTACTTTATTCATGGGCTTGACAGCTTTCGTCGTCGGAGAAAGTGCGGAAAAGATGAATGTTCATCCTCTGGTGACGCTGGTCCTGTTTTCCTTCCTCAGTCTTTCCATCGGGTTTGCCTTCTCGAAATTCGTCGTCTTCAGGACGGCCCGGTGAGGATTACCCTTGTCGTCCCGGTCTTCAACGAGCAAGCCACGATCGCGATCTTCTACGCCGCAGTCCGTGCCCAGCTTCCCTACACCGCTGCCGAGGTGGAAATTCTTTTCGTCGACGATGGCAGCGAGGACGGGACTGTCGATGCCGTCCACCAGATCATGGCGCTCGATCCTTTTATCCGTCTGATCCGGCTTTCTCGCAATTTCGGCAAGGAGGCAGCCCTGTTCGCCGGGCTCGACCATGCCGATGGTGACGCCGTGATCCCGATAGACGTCGACCTCCAGGACCCCATCGATGTCATCCCGAGGCTCGTGGAGAAGTGGCGCGCCGGGGCCGACGTCGTCTTGGCCAAGCGTGTGGACCGGCTTGCCGACAGCCGCATGAAGCGGCATGCCGCGGCTTCCTTCTACAAGCTGCACAACCTCATCAGCTCGCCCAAGCTGAACGAGGACGTCGGCGACTTCCGCCTGCTCGACCGGCGCATCGTCGAGATCATCCGCACCTTGCCGGAGCGGAACCTCTTCATGAAGGGCATTCTTAGCTGGGTGGGCGGGGATGTCGCCGTTGTCGAGTACACACGGGCGGCACGCAGCTCGGGGCACACGAAGTTCAATGGCTGGAAGCTGTGGAACCTCGCGCTCGAGGGCCTGACCAGCTTCTCGACCTTTCCGCTTCGGGTCTGGACCTATCTCGGCCTGTCCATCGCCGGACTGTCGTTCCTCTACGGCGCCGCGATGCTGATCGACAAGATGGTCTTCGGCAATGCCGTCCCAGGCTATCCGTCGCTGCTGGCGGCGGTCCTGTTTCTCGGCGGGGTGCAGCTGATCGGCATCGGCGTTCTCGGCGAATACATCGGCCGCATCTACATCGAGAGCAAGCATCGGCCTCGCTATGTCGTGAAGTCCGGAAGGAACAGCAATTGAATTCCACCGTCAGGCGCCCGGCCATCTTCCTGTGGCCGCTGCTGGTCGTGGCGGTGAGTTTCGCGATCATTGTCGCGCGGCGGCCAGATATTCTATTCTACGCGCAGCCCTGGGCCGAGGATGGCACAGTGTGGATGGCGCAGATCTACAATGACGGGTTCTGGCATTCGTTGATCCAGCCACAGAACGGCTACTTTCAGTCCATTTCGCGGCTGGCTTTTGGTGCCGGCCTCTCTTTCGGACTGGAATGGGCGCCGTTGGTTGCGAACATCATCTCCATTCTTGTCCGCTGTATGATCGTCCTGTTCATCCTAAGCGGCCGGTTTTCATTTGCGGATGTTCGCTTTCGCTGGATATTGGTAGCGTATATCCTGCTAATGCCCGGCGTCTCCGAAGCTTACGTCAATATCACGAATGCTCACTGGTACCTTTCAATCTACCTTCTGGCGGTGATTCTGGCGGACGAACCTCGGACGCGCGCGTGGAGGTTTCACGACTACGCGGTGTTGCTTCTCTCGGCGCTGAGCGGCCCATTCGTCGTCTTCATGGCCGTCGCCCTCTTCGTGAAGCGTTGGGCGCAACGTGGTGGCCTCGTCAATGCCGTCGTCGGGATCAATACCTTCGATGTGCTGGCGGCGTTATGCTTTGCCATTCAGTTGGTCTCAATCCTTGCGACAGGCTCGTCAGCTCGATCACCAGCACCGCTCGGCTTCGAGGTCGGGCTGATGGTGAACATCCTGTCGTATAGGCTCGTGATCGACTCTCTTCTGCCGATCAATGCCATGAATGCCGATGCGATCCCTTACTGGGTGAACGTCTCCTTATGTACCGTAACTGTCGCTGCGTGCATCTACGCGGGCCTCAAGGGCGGTTGGCGTATCTGGGTCGGAACAATATTCGTTGTGCTTTTTATGTGTTTTGCTTTCGCTCGCCCGATGCTGGATCTCGTAAGGCCTCAACTGCCATTTTTGTTGGATCCGGGTATGGGCGGGCGATACTTCATCATTCCGAAAGTGGGCCTCGTCTGTATCTTCCTTTTTTGTCTCTATAAGATGGGTCAGCGAAAGCTATGGGCGGCAGGGTTATGTGCGGCCGTAGCGCTCCCCTTCATGTTGCGTGATTTCTCCATCGCGCCCCTTCCACGCTCGACGTACTACGAGGACGTTGAGACGTTTTTGGCTCAACCCAGCGGCACGCCGATGAAGATCAACATTTCTCCCGGCGGCTGGACCGCTTCGCTCGTTCGGAAATAACGTCAGATAAGAGCTCTGCCCGACACCCTTCAGCCGTTGCTGCGGTGATAGCCGAGGTACCAGGTGACGAAGCGGTCGATGCCCTCCTGGACCGAGGTGCGCGGCCAGGTGCCGATGGCGGCCTCCAGCGCGGAAACGTCGGCGAAGGTGTCGGGGACGTCGCCTGGCTGGAGCGGCAGGAGGTTGCGCCGGGCGGTGCGGCCGAGAGCCTTTTCCAGCGCTTCGATGTAGGCGCCGAGCTCCACCGGGGCGGAGTTGCCGATGTTGAGGACGCGGAAGGGCGCGCTGCTGGTCGAGGGATCGGGGCGGGCGGGATCGAAGGCGGGATCGGGCGCCGCCGGCTGGTCGCTGACCCGCAGAACGCCCTCGACGATGTCGTCGACATAGGTGAAGTCGCGGATGTGACGTCCGTGGTTGAACACGTCGATCGGCTCATCGGCGAGGATCGCCTTGGTGAACTTGAACAGCGCCATGTCCGGCCGTCCCCACGGCCCGTAGACCGTGAAGAAGCGCAGGCCGGTCGTCGGCAGCGTGAAGAGGTGGCTGTAGCTGTGCGCCATCAGCTCGTTCGCGCGCTTGGTGGCGGCGTAGAACTGGATCGGGTGATCGGCGGCCTCGCTCTCGCGGAACGGCATTGCGGTGTTGGCACCGTACACGCTGGAACTGCTGGCATAGGTGAAGTGCCCGACCTCGTTCCAGCGGCAGGCTTCCAGCAGGGCGGTGAAGGCGAGGAGGTTGCTCTCGACGTAGGAGTAGGGATCGATCAGCGAATGGCGCACGCCCGCCTGCGCGGCGAGGTGGATGACACGCTCGAACCGCTCGCCGGCGAAGAGGTCCTCGACAAGCTTTCGGTCGGCGAGATTGCCGCGGACGAAACGGTAGGGCGTGCCGGTCGCCGCCGCGGTCTCTTCGAGGAGCGCGAGCCGCGCCTCCTTCAGGCCCGGGTCGTAATAGGCGTTGACGAGGTCGACGCCGACCACCTCGTCGCCGCGTTCGAGGAGGCGCTTGGCGGTGTGGAAGCCGATAAAGCCGGCATTGCCGGTGACGAGGGTCTTCATGCGGCGCCTTCCCGGTGCGTCTCAGTCATAGCCTGCCGTCCGCCTCGCCTTGCGGCAGGATCGCCTTGACGTCGAACAGGACGCCCTCCGGCCCCTTCAGCAGCTGGCGCAGGCCCGTGCCGCCGAGGGCGCGGAACGCATCGTGCGCGACGGCGACGATCACCGCGTCATAGGCGCCGTCGGCCGGCAAGGCGGGGAGGGCGGTGATGCCGTAGCGGTGCAGCGCATCCTCCGCCTCGATCAGCGGGTCGTGCACGTCGACCGTGCAGCGGAAGGCCTCGAGCGCTGCGACGATGTCGACGACGCGGGAATTGCGGATGTCGCGGGTGTTCTCCTTGAAGGCGAGCCCCAGCACCAGCACGCGGGCGCCTTGCAGTTCGCTGCCCTTGCGGAGCATCAGCTTGACCACGCGCTCGGCGATCTCGCCGCCGACGCCGTCGTTGATCCGGCGGCCGGCGAGGATCACCTCGGGATAGTAGCCGACCTGCTGCGCCTTGTGGGTGAGGTAGTAGGGGTCGACGCCGATGCAGTGGCCGCCGACGAGGCCCGGCCGGAACGGCAGGAAATTCCACTTGGTGCCGGCGGCCTCCAGCACCTCGATGGTGTCGATGCCAAGCCGCTCGAAGATCAGCGACAGCTCGTTCATCAGGGCGATGTTGACGTCGCGCTGGGTGTTCTCGATCACCTTCGCCGCCTCGGCGACCTTGATGCTCGACGCCTTGTGCGTGCCGGCGGTGACGACGCTGGCATAGAGGTGGTCGATGGCGTCGGCGGCGTCCGGCGTCGAGCCGCTCGTCACCTTCACGATATCGGCAAGGCCATGCAGCTTGTCGCCCGGGTTGATCCGCTCGGGGCTGTAGCCGCAGAAGAATCCTTGATTGAAGACGAGGCCGGAGGCCGTTTCCAGCAAGGGCACGCAAACCTCCTCGGTGCAGCCGGGAAACACCGTGCTCTCGAACACCACCACTGCCCCCGGCTTCATGGCGGCGCCGACGAGGGCGCAGGCGGCGTTGAGCGGGCCGAGATCCGGGCGACGGGCGTCGTCGACCGGCGTCGGCACCGAGACGATGTAGACGTCGTAGCCCGTAAGGTCCGCGGGATCGGCGGAGAAGCCGAGGCCGGCGGCGGCGGCGATCGCGGCCGGCGTCATCTCGCCCGAGATGTCGTGCCTCCGGCGCAAGGCCTCGATCCGCCTGACGTCGAGGTCGTAGCCGACGACGCGATGGCCTCGGGCGGCGAAGGCGACGGCGAGCGGCAGGCCGACATAGCCGAGGCCGATGACGGCGATGCGGGAGGTGGAGAGATCCAAGTCGGTCGGTCCAGTGCAGAGAAAATGGCCGCCACGGGGGGAGGCGGGGTCGGGCAATCCCTCGGCAGAACCGGGCGCCTTGTCAATGCAGCGGGGCAGGGAGAGCCTGACACCACGGCTTGCAACGGGCGCGCGGCGGGCTTGCACGAGCGGGTGTGGACGGCGTGTGCTGCCGGGCTGCGAGGGCAACGCATTGCCACTGGCGCCCCCGGCTGAGGACCGTCCGGTCCGCTCGCCCGCTCACGCCCCGCGTCCGCTGCGCCACAATATGTGACGGGTTGGCCACTGCCGACAGGCTTGCTAAACCGGCCAAACAGTTTAGCCCGTCCGCATCCGGACGGTCATGCGCGGCGCAAGCCAACGCGCCGCCTGCCGGTCGCAGCATGCCTTTCGGGGAATGGTGCCGACCTCAGCCGCTGCGGTCGAAACCGCCGGCGCTCTCATCGGAACAGGGTTCGCAGCATGGACAAACCGATCGCCTTCATCGACCTCGGCGCGCAGCGCGACCGCATTCGCGACAAGATCGACCGCGCGATCGCGACCGTCCTCGACCACGGCGCCTTCATCATGGGCCCGGAGATCGCCGCGCTCGAAACCCAACTCTCGGCCTTCACCGGCGCCAAGCACACGCTCTCCTGCGCCTCCGGCACCGATGCCCTGGCGCTGCCGCTGATGGCCTGGGGCATCCGGCCGGGCGACGCAGTGTTCTGCCCGAGCTTCACCTTCGCCGCCACGGCCGAGGTCGTCGCCTGGCTCGGCGCGACGCCGGTGTTCGTCGACGTCGATCCCGAGACCTTCAACATGGACCCCGCGAACCTCCGGGCTGCCATCGAGGAGACGCTGAAGGCAGGCAAGCTGACGCCGAAGGTGGTGATCACCGTCGACCTGTTCGGCCAGCCGGCCGACTATCCCGCGATCAAGGCGATCACCGACGAGTTCGGCCTGAAGATGATCTCCGACGCCGCGCAAGGCTTCGGCGGCACCTGGGGCGAGCGCTATAGCAATGTCTGGGCGGACGTGGTGGCGACGAGCTTCTTCCCGGCCAAGCCGCTCGGCTGCTACGGCGACGGCGGGGCGATCCAGACCGACGATGCGGAGCTGCATGCCGTGATGGATTCGCTGCGGATCCACGGCAAGGGCGAGGACCGCTACGACAACGTGCGCATCGGCATGAACGCCCGTATGGACACGATGCAGGCGGCGATCCTGATCGAGAAGCTCGCCATCTTCCCCGGCGAGATCGAGGACCGCAACCGCATCGCCGCGCGCTACGCCGAGGGGCTTGCCGGGGTGGCGACCCCGCAGGTGGTGGCGGAGGGTGCCCTGTCGACCTGGGCGCAATACACCATCCGCGTCCCGGCCGCGCAGCGCGACGCGCTGGCCGCGGCCCTCAAGACGGCCGGCGTTCCGACGGCGATCTATTATCCAAAGCCGCTGCACCGGCAGACCGCCTACAAGCATTTCCCGGTCGCCGGCAACGGCCTGCCGGTCTCCGACGCGCTGGCCGCCGAGGTGATCAGCCTGCCGATGCACCCCTATCTCGACGAGCCGACGCAGGACCGGATCATCGCGGCGGTGAAGACGGCGCTCGGCGGTCTCTGAGGCGGTTTCAGCTGCGAGCCCGGTGCCGCCGTCGGTGCCGGGTGTTCGAAGTTTCAGACAGGAAGGATCCGCCGTGACATCCACCATCAGGATCGGCGTCGTCGGTTGCGGCTCGATGGGCGCCAACCATGCGCGGATCGCCGCCGACCTGCCGGGCGCGACCCTCGTCGGCGTCGTCGACACCGACGCCGCGCGCCGGGAGACGATCGCCACCGGCACCGGTTCGGCCGCCTTCGCGACGGTCGCGGAGCTTCTGGCCGCCGGCATCGACGCCGCGGTCGTCGCGACGCCGACGGTCTACCACCATGCGGTGGCGACAGAACTGCTCGAGGCCGGCATCCACCTTTTGGTCGAAAAGCCGATCGCCGCGACGGTCGAGAAGTCGCGGGAGTTGATCGCGCTCGCCGAGCGGATGGACCGCCGCCTGACGGTCGGCTTCGTCGAGCGCTTCAACCCGGCGCTCCTGGCGCTGCGGGCCGCGGTGAAGCCCGAGGAGGTTCGCTCCATCGCCATCACCCGCGCGGGGCCGTTTCCGGCGCGCATCGGCGATGTCGGCATCGTGCTGGACCTCGGCGTGCACGACATCGACCTGATCCGCTGGATTGCCGGCTCGGAGATCACCACGCAGCGGGCGCTGACCTCGTCGACCCATGGCGCGCACGAGGACACGGCGTTCCTGCAGTTCGAGACCGCGACCGGCGTCGTCGCCAGCCTGAACAGCAACTGGCTGACGCCGTATCGGTATCGGCGGATGGAGGTGGCGACCCGCGACCGGTTCCTCGTCTGCGACATGCTGCTGCGGACGGTCACCGAGTATTCCGACTACGGCAAGGACGGCAGCAGCCGTCAGCGCAACCTCTTCGTCGGCATGACCGAGCCGCTGAAGGCCGAGCACCTCGCCTTTCTGGCCGCGATCCGCGGCGAGGCGCCGGTGGCGGTTTCGGGCACCGACGGGCTGCGTGCTCTCGAGATCGCCCTGGCTTGCCTCGCGGGCGCTTGAGCCGGCAAGGTTCAAGCTAAACCGGCAACGTGCTGGCGCCGGTTCTTACCGACCGACGCCGACATAGGTGAAGCCGCGCGCGAGCATGTCCTCGCGCGGATAGACGTTGCGGAGGTCGACGATGATCGGCGCCGTCAGGCACTGCTTGACCCGGTCCATGTCGAGAGCGCGGAAGATGTCCCATTCCGTGACCAGCACCATGGCATCGGCGCCGTCGAGACAGGCATAGGCATCCTCGGCATAGTCGACGTCGTCGATCACGGCGCGGGCGTTCGCCATGCCCTCGGGGTCGTAGACCCGAACGTTGGCGCCGCCGTCCTGCAGGCTGCGAATGATCGAGATTGACGGCGCGTCGCGCATGTCGTCGGTGTTTGGCTTGAAGGTGAGGCCGAGGACGGCGATCTTCTTACCGCGCACGCTGCCGCCGCAGGCTTCGACCACCTTGCGGGCCATCGCCCGCTTGCGCGTGT
The DNA here is from genome assembly GCF_055730125.2 of Mesocryomonas fontinalis. NCBI lineage: Bacteria > Pseudomonadati > Pseudomonadota > Alphaproteobacteria > Hyphomicrobiales > Aurantimonadaceae > Mesocryomonas > Mesocryomonas fontinalis. Next base: position 907,238 of record NZ_JBUZWG020000001.1, read on the forward strand.
CGTTGACGGCGGCGACCGTCTCGACGATCCGCATGGGCGAGCCGAAATCCTGAGCCGTCTTGACCAGCGCCAGCGTGTCCTTCGGGAAGCAGGAGCCGCCATAGCCGGGACCGGCATGCAGGAACTTGCCGCCGATGCGCCGGTCGAGGCCGATGCCGCGGGCGACGTCCTGGACGTTGGCGCCGGCTTTTTCGCAGAGGTCGGCCATCTCGTTGATGAAGGTGATCTTGGTGGCGAGGAAGGCGTTGGCGGCGTATTTCGTCAGCTCCGACGTCCGCCGGTCGGTGAACATCACCGGCGCCTGGTTCAGCGACAGCGGCCGGTAGAGCTTCGCCATCACGCCCTGGGCCTTGGGGTCGGTGGTGCCGACGACGATCCGGTCCGGCCGCTTGAAGTCCTCGATCGCCGCGCCCTCGCGCAGGAATTCCGGGTTGGAGACGACGGCGAAGAGGTCGGCCGGCACCGTCTCGCCGATGATCCGCGCCACCTCGTCGCCGGTGCCGACCGGCACCGTCGACTTGATGACGATCACCTTGTAGCTGTCGATCTCAGCGGCGATCTCGGCGGCGGCGGCATAGACGTAGGCGAGGTCGGCGTGGCCGTCGCCGCGCCGCGACGGGGTGCCGACGGCGACGAAGACGATGTCGGCCTCGCGCACGGCGCTGGCGATCTCGGTCGAGAAGGCGAGGCGGCCGGCGCTGGCATTGCGGGTGACGAGGTCGGCGAGGCCCGGCTCGAAGATCGGAATGCGCCCCTCCTTGAGCGCGTCGATCTTGCCGGCATCCTTGTCGACGCAAATGACGCTAAATCCGAAATCGGAGAAGCAGGCCCCGGTCACCAGGCCGACATAGCCGGCCCCGATCATCACGATCTTCATCTTATGCCATTCGTCTGTGTCCCCGCTGGCTGCCGGGACGTTTGGGTAAGGGGGGACTTGTAGGCAAGCGGCAAGGCGCCCGCAACCGCCCGTCCGGCTGTCGAGCCGCGGCCGACACCTCGACATTCGAGCGGACGCCGCCTTGGCCATCCTGCAGCGTGAAGCCGAAGAAACACCGCAGGCTTAACCAGTTTGGCTGATCTCCTGATGTGCTGCTTGTGACGCCTGCATCAGTTCGTTAAATGTTCCTGAAGACAGCCCGCTTTCAACGCTATTTCTCGGTGGCTGCCGGTGGTATTTACATGACCCGCAAAGTTCTTGGTGTCGGCTTATTCTGTGTCCTTCTGCTGGCAGCGATCATTGCCGGCTATTGGGACATGCTCAACACTGAGAAACTGACACTGGTTCGTGACAGGGTCACGAACGCCGTGGGCGAGATCGGCGATGTCGTCCGCAGCGATCCGGCTTCGCCGGAAAAGCCGGAGCCAATGACGGACGTGCCATCCTCGGACACCGCCTCCGCTGACAAGGCGCCGCGGGTGGATGGCGAGGTTTCCCCCGATGCGACGACGCCTGCTGCACCACCTGCAGCAGACCCTGCCGCGGCCCTGCCGTCCGAGGTGACACCGCAGGCCGCGCCCGGCAGCGACACACCGAGCTTCGACGTCGTCCGCGTCGAGCCGGATGGCTCGACCGTCCTCGCCGGCAAGGCGCCCGCTGGGTCGGTCATTTCGCTGCGCGATGGCGCGACCGTCCTCGGTACGGAGGTCGCGGACGCGGCCGGCAGCTTCGTCGTCATTCTGGAAAAGCCGCTCGGCGTCGGCGACCATCAAATTCAGATCGAGGCCAGGACCGCAGACGGCCGGGTGGTGACGTCGGCCGAAACGGCGATCGTCAGCATTCCCGAAAAGGGCCGGGAGAGCGAGCTTCTGGCGATGGTCGAGTCCCCCGACAAGCCGTCGCGGCTGATCAGTCTGCCGTCAGCACCGGGCGCGGCAGCGCCGGCGGGCAATCCCTCGGCGCCGGTCGAAACGCCTGCCCAGGCGGCGGCGCCAGCCACCGCACCTGCTGCCGTGCCCGACGCTTCAGTGCAGACCGCCGGCGCTGCCGCGGCGCCATCGCTGGCAGTGGACGCTGTCGAGATCGATGGCGATGCCGTGTTCGTCGCCGGAAAGTCCGTCGGCAGCGCCTCGGTCCGGGTCTATGTCGACAATAATTTCCTGTCGCAGGCCGACCGGCTGGCGAACGACCGATTCCTGATGACGGCGAAGGCACAGCTTGCCACCGGCGACCATACGGTGCGGGCCGATGCGCTCGACCGCTCCGGGGCGGTGATCGCCCGCGTCGAGGTGCCATTCTTCAAGCCGGATGGCCGGACGATGTCGGCCGTGTCGCCGACAGTGGAGACGGCGGGAACTGCCGCGTCGGCTCCAGCCTCCGCGACGCCAGGCTCGGCGCCGCCGGCCCCGGACAGCGACAAGGCGGGGCGTCTCGGCCGCGCGCCGTCTACCGAGGCCAACAGCAATGCGCCAGCCGGCACGCCGGCCTCTCCATCATCCCCGCAGGCGTCGGCCGCCGGGTCGACGGCAACGGCGTCCGATCAGACGGGCAGGGCGTCGGATGTTCCGGAAGCCGCCGTACCCGGCGCGCCGCTGGACGCTGGCCAGTCCGCGGTGGCCGTCACCCGTCAGCCGGCGCTGGAGGGCGTCAATTCCCGGGTGATCATCCGCCGCGGCGACTCGCTCTGGCGTATCTCGCGCGACACCTATGGCCGCGGCGCGCGCTATACCGTGATCTATCTCGCCAATGGCGACCAGATCCGCGATCCCGACAGCATCTATCCCGGTCAGGTTTTCCGGATGCCGAAGGACGAGACACCGGCGCAATAGCGGTTCTGTCGCAGGTTCTTCGCTTTCCCGATCCGCTATTACCGATTAGAACGCCTCCAATCGCCTGCGCCTTTCGGCGTGGCCGCCGAATGGATCGAGTTTTTCTTGGCAGACGCACCCAACAGGACGGTCGACAGTTCAGCGACCTTCTCGACGCTCCGTAATCTCTGGCCCTACATGTGGCCCGAGGGCAGGCCCGACCTTCGCGCCCGGGTCGTCTGGGCCAGCTTCTACCTCATCATCGCCAAGCTGATGACGGTCGGGGTGCCATACTTCTACAAATGGGCGACCGACGCCCTGAACGGCACCGACAGCGCCGAGGAATGGCTGCCGCTGATCCTGACCGGCGCTGTCACGCTGGTCGTCGCCTACAACGTCGCGCGTATCCTCGTCGTCGCGCTGAACCAGCTGCGCGATGCGCTGTTTGCGCGCGTCGGCCAGCATGCCGTGCGCCAGCTGGCCTTTCGCACCTTCACCCACATGCACCGGCTGTCGCTGCGCTTCCATCTGGAGCGGCGCACGGGCGGCCTGTCGCGGATCATCGAGCGCGGCACCAAGGGCATCGAGACGATCGTCCGCTTCACGATACTCAACACCGTCCCGACGATCTTCGAGTTCGCGCTGACCGCAGCCATCTTCGGCTTCTCCTACGGCGTCTCCTACCTCATCGTCATCGCGGTGACCGTCTGGCTCTATTCCTGGTTCACCATTAAGGCGAGCGACTGGCGGATCACCATCCGCAAGGAGATGAACGACAGCGACAACGAGGCGAACACCAAGGCGATCGATTCGCTTCTGAACTTCGAGACGGTGAAATATTTCGGCAACGAGGGCATGGAGGCCGAGCGCTTCGACCGCTCGATGGCCCGCTACGAGAAGGCGGCGACGGAGACCTGGACCTCGCTCGGCTGGCTGAACTTCGGCCAAGGGGTGATCTTCGCGGTCGGCATGGGCATCGCCATGGTGATGTCGGCGATGGAGGTGCAGGCGGGCACGCAGACGATCGGCGACTTCGTCTTCATCAACGCGCTCCTGATGCAGCTGTCGATCCCGCTGAACTTCATCGGCTTCGTCTACCGCGAGATCCGCCAGGGCCTCACCGACATCGAGCAGATGTTCGGGCTGCTGGACGTCGAGGCCGAGGTGCTCGACGCGCCGGACGCCGTCGCCTTGCAGGTGCCGAGGGGAGCGATCCGCTTCGACGACGTGCATTTCCACTACGAGCCGGCGCGGGCGATCCTCAAGGGCGTTTCCTTCGAGGTGCCGCCCGGCAAGTCGGTGGCGATCGTCGGACCGTCCGGCGCCGGCAAGTCGACGATCTCGCGTCTCCTTTTTCGCTTCTACGACGTCGCCTCGGGCACGATCAGCATCGACGGCCAGGATATCTCCAAGGTGACGCAGGCGAGCCTGCGCGCGGCGATCGGCATCGTCCCGCAGGACACGGTCCTCTTCAACGACACCATCGCCTACAACATCCGCTACGGCCGGATCGAGGCGAGCGATGCGGAGCTGAAGCAGGCGGCGGACCGGGCGCAGATCTCGCACTTCATCGAGATCCTGCCGGAAGGCTTCGAGACGATGGTGGGCGAGCGGGGGCTAAAACTCTCCGGCGGCGAGAAGCAGCGCGTGGCGATCGCGCGCACGCTCCTGAAGGCGCCGCCGATCCTCATCCTCGACGAGGCGACGTCGGCGCTCGATACGCATACCGAGCAGGAGATCCAGTCGGCGCTCGACCTCGTCTCCGCCGAGCGGACGACGCTGACCATCGCTCACCGGCTGTCGACCATCGTCAACGCCGACGAGATCATCGTGCTGCGGGCCGGCGAGATCGTCGAGCGGGGCACGCACCGCGTGCTGCTCGACGCCGACGGCCTCTATGCCGAGATGTGGCGGATGCAGCGCGAGGCGACCGAGGCGGAGGAGACGCTTCGCCGGGCGCGCGCCGCCGACGCGCTGGGCATCATCGACCGCAAGCCACCGATCCGACCGGCCTGACGCGCGCCGGGAGCCTTGTGGCTTCCGGCGGCGTTGCAAAGGCGACCGCAGGCCGGTTTGACCTTGCTCGAACCGCGGGCTAGGCATGGCCCGCTCTTCAAACCAGGTGCCCGACTTCATGGACATGATCGCCTCGATCAGAAACGCTTTCGTCCCGATCCACAAGGCGGGATACCCGTTCATCGCGGCCTTCTTCGTGGCCTCGATGATCCTCGGCTTCCTCTGGATGCCGCTGTTCTGGATCGGCCTCGTGCTGACGCTCTGGTGCGCCTATTTCTTCCGCGATCCGGAGCGCGTGACGCCGCTCGCAGATCACATTGCCGTCAGCCCTGCAGACGGACGCGTGTCGCTGGTCGGCCACATCGTGCCGCCGCCGGAACTCGAGCTCGGCACCGAGCCGATGCTGCGAATCTCGGTCTTCATGAACGTCTTCGACTGTCACGTGAACCGGGCACCGATGCGCGGCCGCATCGCCCGCATCGCCTACCGCGAGGGCGAATTCCGCAATGCCGAACTCGACAAGGCGAGCGACGTCAACGAGCGCAACTCGCTGGTGATCGAGGGGCCGCAAGGCGAGTATGGCGTGGTGCAGATCGCCGGCCTCGTCGCGCGGCGTATCATTTGCTGGAGCGGCACGGGTGACAGGCTGGAGGCCGGCGAGCGCTTCGGTCTGATCCGCTTCGGCTCGCGCCTCGACATCTACCTGCCGGACGGCGCACGGGCCCGGGTTTCCGAGGGGCAGACGGCGATTGCCGGCGAGACGGTGATCGCCGAGTTCGGCGCCGGCCTTCAGACCTATTCGGCGAGGCGCGACTGATGGCGGACACCCCGATCGAGCCCTTCGACCCTGAGACGGGGGAGCCCGACGGGGGCGACGCCCCTGTGGCGCGGCGCGGCATTCCCTTCCGGCATATCGTGCCGAACCTCATCACCATCCTCGCGATCTGCGCGGGAATGACCGGCATGCGCTTGGCGTTCGAGGGGCGCTTCGAGTTTGCCGTCGGCCTGGTGATCGGCGCGGCGTTGCTCGATGGCATCGACGGCCGCATCGCCCGGCTTCTCAAGGGCCAGAGCCGCTTTGGCGCCGAGATGGACTCGCTCGCCGACATCGTCAATTTCGGCGTCGTGCCGGGCATGGTGCTCTACGCCTATACGCTGCGCGATGCCGGCTCGGCCGGCTGGATCGCCGCCCTCCTGTTCTCCGCGACCTGCGCGCTGCGTCTTGCCCGATTCAACACGATGCTCGACGGGCCGAAGCGGCCGGAATGGCAGTCGGCCTTCTTCACCGGCGTGCCGGCGCCCGCAGGTGCCGGTCTTGCGTTGTTTCCGATGTATCTGAGCTTCATGGGCGTCGACCTCAACAGGCCGGTTCTAACGGCAGGTCTCTCGGCGGCCTATCTACTGCTGGTCGGTTTCCTGATGGCGAGCCGTATTCCCACCTGGTCGGGAAAGACCATCGGCGTGTCGCTTCGGCGCGAGATGGTGATCCCGGTCATGCTCGGCCTCGTGCTCTACGTGGTGCTCCTCACCAGCTTCCTGTGGCACACGCTGACCGCGACGGTGATCGCCTATTTCATCGCGATGATCTTCTCCGTGCGCCAGTACCGCCGACTCGCGCGGCAGGACGCCGAAGCCGGTATCGCCGGCGTCTGACGAACCCAAGGACTGCACCATGACCGCCAAGGAATTCAGCGTCGGCTCGATCCGGTTCAGCAATGCGCTCCCCTTCGTGCTGATCTGCGGCCCCTGCCAGATCGAGAGCCGCGAGCACGCGTTCTTCATGGCCGAGAGCCTGTCGAAGATCGCTGGCGATGCCGGCGTGCCCTTCGTCTTCAAGGCGTCCTACGACAAGGCCAACCGCACCTCGCTGAAGGGGACGCGCGGCGTCGGTATCGACGCGGGCCTCCGCATCCTCGCCGATATCCGCGACGCCTTCGGTTGCCCGGTGCTGACCGATATCCACGATATCCCGCAGGCGATCGCCGCGGGCGACGTCGTCGACATCCTACAGATTCCGGCCTTCCTCTCGCGCCAGACGGACCTGCTGATTGCCGCCGCCCATACCGGCAAGGCGATCAATATCAAGAAGGGGCAGTTTCTCGCCCCCTGGGACATGAAGAACGTTGCGGCCAAGGTGTCGGAGTCCGGCAATGAGCGGATCATGCTCTGCGAGCGTGGCGCCTCCTTCGGCTACAACACCCTGGTGACGGATTTCCGCGCTTTGCCGATCATGGCCGAGACCGGCTACCCTGTGGTGTTCGACGCGACGCACTCGGTGCAGCAGCCTGGGGGACAGGGCGGCTCCTCTGGCGGCGACCGGCGTTATGCGCCGGTGCTTGCCAAGGCTGCGGCGGCGGTCGGCATCGCGTCGGTCTTCGTCGAGGCGCACGACAACCCCGACGCGGCGCCGAGCGATGGCCCGAACATGCTGCCGCTGACCTGGATGCCGGGCTTCCTCCAGACGATGAAGCGCATCGACGAGATCACCAAGGACGCGGTGCCGTCGCCGGCCTATCCCTGAGACGCGAAGCCGATCGGCTGACGTGTCATGTGAACATGGCCAGCCGGTCGGCGATCATCCGGGCGATCGGAATGGCCGAGGTAGCGGCAGGTGACGGCGCGTTGCAGATATGTAGCGAGCGCGGGCTCTGCAGCATCAGGAAGTCGTGGATGAGCTCGCCGCTGCGCCGCACGGCTTGAGCGCGGATCCCCGCGGGGTAGGGCGTGAGATCGTCCAGCCGCAGGCTCGGGCAGTATTTCTGGCATTCGGCGAGATAACGGCTGCGCCAGAGTGAATTCCGCGCCTCGGCGATCCCGCTCTTCAGGTTTTTCCCCAAGAGCCGCCAGAAGCCCGGAAACCGCGCCATGGCCGCGACGTCGGAGATGTCGATGGCGCCTTTCGTGTAGCCCTCTCGCGAGAGTCCGAGGACGGCGTTCGGGCCGACGGTCACCCGACCGTCGATCATCCGCGTCAGGTGGATGCCGAGGAAGGGCAGCGCCGGATCGGGGACGGGATAGATCAGGTGCCGGATGATCGCCGACTTTTCCGGCGGCAGCACAAAGTACTCGCCGCGGAACGGGACGATGGCGAAGTCGATCGCAAAGCCCGCCATCGTCGCCAGTCGGTCCGATTGGAGGCCACCGCAGGCGACGAGTTTGTCGGCGAGGATCGCTCCATCAAGCGTTTCGACCTCGATGCCCCCGCCTGTCTCGCGGATACCCTCGACCGAGGTCGACAGGCGGATCTCGCCGCCGCGCTCGCCAACGAGTTCCGCCATCCGCCGGCAGATGGCGGAATAATCGGTGATGCCAGTGGTCGCGACCTTCAGGGCGCCGAGACCCGCGATGTTGGGCTCTGCGGCGCGAAGCTCGGCGGCCGAGAGGCGGGTCACCGCAATGCCGTTCTCCGCTGCCCTCGTCTCCAGCGCGGCCATGCGCTTCACCTCGCCTGGCGTGGTCGCGACCAGTAGCTTGCCGCATCGCTCGAAGCGGATCTCATGTTCGCGGCAGAAGGCCTCGGTGGCGACGGCGCCGGCCCGGCATAGCTCGGCCTTCAGGCTGCCCGGCGCGTAGTAGATGCCGGCATGGATCACGCCACTGTTGTGGCCCGTCTGGTGGCGAGCGACTGCCTCCTCCTTCTCGACCAGCACCAGTGACGCGCCTGGCCGGCGGGAGAGCAGTTCCAGCGCCGTTGCCAAGCCAACGATGCCGCCGCCGATCACGCAGTAATCATATCGCATCAAGCATCCAAGCGGCGAGTGAGCATGTGGTTCGCGGAGTTGCTGGATCTTCACCGATCTGCCGCTCACGCCCATCATGAAGCAAATCTAGGACAGATGCCTACTGAGCATTATTAAAAATACTATTAGATGTTGCCGTATGTTTGGACGGAGCGTCTGTTTTATGTTGTGGTATGGTGAAGCGAAGATGGTTTCTACTCAATGAACTCAACATGTGGTGATCGATAGTCTTCCTCCGACTGTCTGCGCCCGTTCCCCGCGCCCGTCCCCCGGGGCGACCGAAGTGAAAGCGGATTGACCTCATGAGCAGCATTCGAAATGCCGTCGGCGACACCCTGTTCTACAGCGGCGCAACCAAGAGCCATCTGTCGGCCACCCATGCGGGTCCGACGATGCAGGGAACGGCCTTCAACGACACGTTCTGGGGCGACAGTTCAGTTCGCACGCAAATGGTCGGCGGGGCGGGCGACGACATTTATCACCTCTACTCTTCGCTCAACACGGTCTCGGAGGCGGCTGGCGGCGGGATCGACAGTATCGAGACGTGGATGAGCTACACTCTGCCGGCCAATGTCGAGAACCTGACCGTCACCGGCGACGGCCGTTACGCCTTCGGCAATGCGCTCGACAACATCATCCAGGGTGGCGCCGGCAGCCAGACGCTCGACGGAGGCCTCGGCAACGACGTGCTGTCGGGCGGCGCCGGCAGCGACATCTTCCTCATCAACAAAGGGTTCGGCACCGACCTGATCCTCGACTTCTCGTCGGACGACGTGGTGCGGCTGGCCGGCCTCGGCTTCACCTCCTTCGACGCGGTAAAAGCGGCGATAACGGACACCGGCAGCGATCTTCACCTCGCCTTCGGGGACGGCCAGGGCCTTGTTCTCGCCAATACCGACCTCGCCGACCTCAGTGCCAGCCAGTTCGAGCTGGGGATCGACATGTCGAAGCTCAGCCTCAGCTTTTCCGACGATTTCAACCAGCTCTCACTGTGGGACGAGGCGGGCGGGACATGGGAGTCGAACTACTGGTGGGGCGGCGCGAGCGGCAATTCGCTGGAGGGGAACGGCGAACAGCAGTGGTACATCGATACCAATTATGGCCCGACGAAGGGGGTGAACCCGTTCAGCGTCGCCAACGGCGTGCTGACGATCACGGCGGCTCCCGCTTCCGAAGCGACCCAGGCGGCGATAGGGGGATATGAGTTCACGTCGGGAATGCTGACCAGCTACGAGAGCTTCTCGCAGACCTACGGCTATTTCGAAATCCGCGCCGACATGCCGGAGGACAAGGGCATGTGGCCGGCGTTCTGGCTGCTCCCGCAAGACGGCTCCTGGCCACCCGAGCTCGATGTCATCGAGATGTACGGCAAGGACCCGAACTCGCTCTACATGACCGCGCATTCAAATGCCTCGGGCCAGCAGACAAGCGACCTGACGGTCGGCCACGTGATGGATACGTCGGGCTTCCACACCTATGGCGTGTTGTGGGAGGAGGACGAGATCACTTGGTATTTCGACGGCATGACGATCGCCAATACCGAGACCCCCGCCGACATGCACGAGCCCATGTACATGCTGGTCAACCTCGCGGTCGGCGGGCTCGCCGGCGATCCGGCGGCCGACTTCGACGGCGACGCGATCAAGATCGACTACATCAAGGCCTATGCCCTCGAGGACGACGGCCTGACGCTGACATGACGCGCCGGCAGAACCCCGGCGCCGCTCGGGCGGGCGCCGGCGCTCAGACGATGCCGAGCGACAGCATTTCCTGCAAGGTCACGAGGCCGGCGATCTCGCCGTCCTCCCCGATGACGAAGAGCGCGGAGATCTTGTGCGCCTCGCACGTCGCCACGGCGTCGACGGCGAGCCGGTCCGTGCCGATCTGCCGCGGGGCGGCGGTCATGATCTCTGCCGCGGTCTTGTCGAAGACGCTGCGGTCGCTCATCGCCCGGCGGAGGTCACCATCGGTGACGACGCCGACAAGGCGGCCGGATGCGTCGCAGACGGCCGTGGCGCCGCGCCGGCCCTTGCTGATCGCCGCGATGACCTCGGGCACCACGCTGTCGAGGCCGACGCGGGGTACCGTCCTCAGCTCTGGTCGCCGGTCCAGCACCTCGTAGAGGCGCAGCAGCTGCGCGCCAAGCTTGCCGGCCGGATGGTATTTGGCAAAATCGTCCCGCTGGAAATTGCGGGCGCGAATCAAGGCGGCGGCGAGCGCATCGCCGATGACGAGGCTCATCGTCGTCGAGGTCATCGGCGCGAGCGACAGCGGGCAAGCCTCGCGCGCATCGGGCAGCTGCAGGATGCCGTCGGCGAAACGGCCCAGCGCCGATTGCGGCCGAGACGTCATCGCCACCAGCTTCACCCGGAAACGGCGGCAGTATTCGACGATGACCTGAAGCTCGATGCTCTCGCCGGAATTGGAGATGGCGATGACGAGATCATCGGCGCCGACCATGCCGAGATCGCCATGCGCGGCCTCGGCGGCGTGGACGAAGAAGGCGGGTGTGCCGGTGGAGGCAAGGGTCGCCGCGATCTTCTGCCCGACATGCCCGGACTTGCCGATGCCGGTGATGATCACCCGCCCGCGGCAGGCCTGCACCAGGTCGACGACATCCGCGAACTTCTGGTCGATCGAGTCCGACAGCGCCGAAAGCCCGGCGATCTCCGTCGCGATCGTCTCGCGGGCGATTTTCACGAAATCACGGTCGCCGGGAAGCGCCGGCTCGGTCGGGGCGGCCGCTGCCAGCGAGCGGTCGCTCGGCATCGCGATCATGCCGGCGCCGTGTAGGCGAGGAAGCGGTTCTGGCGGACGTCGAAGAGCTGGCCGGTCTGCGTCACCTCCGGCATCGCCAGCGGCAGGATGCGGGCGGCGACGTCGGCGGCCTTGGGCAGCGTATCCGGGTCCTCGCCGGGCATTGCGAGCGCCCGCATGGCGGTGCGGGTCGCGCCGGGATTGACCGAGTTGATGCGGAGGGGAAGGTTCTCGGTCTCGTTCGCCCAGGAACGCACCATCGCCTCCGTCGCCGCCTTGGATGCGGCGTAGAGGCCCCAGAACGCCTTGCAGGAGTGCGCGGCGCCCGACGACATAACGATGGCCCGCCCGGCCTCGGCCTTGCGCAGCAGCGGGTCGACGGAGCGGATCAGCCGCCAGGTCGAGGTGACGTTAAGGGTCATCGTCTTGTCGAAGACCTTCGCCTCGATGTGGCCGATGGGCGCGAGCACACCCAGCACCCCGGCATTGGCGACGAGGACGTCGAGCTTGCCCCAGCGCTGGTGGATCGCGGCGCCCAGGCGGTCGATGCCGCCCATGTCGGTGAGGTCGAGCGGGACAAGGGTTGCCGAGCCGCCGTTACGCCGGATGACGTCGTCGAGTTCCTCCAGCCCGCCGACCGTCCGCGCGACGGCCACGACATGTGCGCCCTCGGCCGCCAGCTGCTTGGCGAGATGGTAGCCGATGCCGCGCGAGGCGCCGGTGACGAGCGCCACCTTGTCCTTAAGCTTTCCGGTCATGGAAATCCTCCCGATACCCGTGGGTCAAACATCACGGCGGCGAGGGAAGCGGCGGAGATCTCGCCCGCAGAGGCCGGAGCTGCTGGATGTGGATCGATCTGCGCCGGGGCTCGCCCCGTCCATGTCCCTCCCATGGGGGAGGCGTGAAGGCGGGTCAAGCCTGCCTCGCAGTGTGTCGGAGCGAGGCCCCGCGTCCCCCGCATCACCGTCCTTGCAGGGAAGCCCGTGCGGGGAAGGCTATCTCAGCCGTTGCCGCCGAGCAGCGACAGCTGGCGCACATTGTCGATGCCGTCGTGATCGGTCAGCGCCGTCGGGTAGTCGCCGGTGAAGCAGGCGTCGCAGAACTGCGGCGCGCGTGCATTTCGGGCGGGCTCGTCCACGGCGCGGTAGAGGCCGTCGATCGACAGGAAGGCGAGCGAGTCGACCTTGATGAAGTCGGCCATCTCCTCGACCGACATGCGCGAGGCCAGGAGCTTCGACTTCTCCGGAGTATCGACGCCGTAGTAGCAGCTGGAGCGCGTCGGCGGGCTGGCGATGCGCATGTGCACCTCGCTGGCGCCGGCATCGCGCACCATCTGCACGATCTTTTGCGAAGTGGTCCCGCGGACGATCGAGTCGTCGACGAGGATGACCCGCTTGCCCTCGATCATCGCCCGGTTGGCGTTGTGCTTCAGCTTCACGCCCATGTGGCGGATGGCGTCCGTCGGCTGGATGAAGGTCCGGCCGACATAGTGGTTGCGGATGATGCCGAGCTCGAACGGGATGCCGGTTTCCTGCGCATAGCCGATCGCCGCCGGCACGCCCGAATCCGGTACCGGCACGATCAGGTCGACCTCGGCATGGCTTTCGCGCGCCAACTCGGCGCCGATGCGCTTGCGGATGTCATAGACGTTGCGGCCCTCGATATTGGAGTCCGGACGCGCGAAGTAGACGTATTCGAAGATGCAGAAGCGCGGGCGGCGGGCCTGGAAGGGGAAGATACTCTCGATCCCGTCCTCGGTGATGATCACCATCTCGCCCGGCGCGATGTCGCGCACGAAGGTCGCGCCGATGATGTCGAGCGCGCAGGTCTCGGAGGCGAGGATCGGCGAGCCTTCGAGGTCGCCCAGCACCAGCGGTCGGATGCCGAGCGCATCCCGGACGCCGATCATCTTCTTCGGCGACAGGCCGACCAGCGAGAAGGCACCCTCCAGCCGCGACAGCGCGTCGATCAGCTTGTCGGTGAACATCCGCGCCGCGCTGGTGGCGACGAGGTGCAGGATGGTCTCGGTGTCCGAGGTCGAGGAGAAGATCGAGCCGCGGCGCTGCAGCTCGCGCTGCACGGTGACGGCATTGGTGATGTTGCCGTTGTGGGCGACGGCAAAGCCGCCTGCGGACAATTCGGCAAAGAACGGCTGCACGTTGCGCAGTCCGCCGCCGCCAGACGTGGAGTAGCGGGTATGGCCGATGGCGCTCTTGCCGGGCAGGCGCTCCATCACCGACTGCTTGGTGAAGGTATCGCCGATGAGGCCCGCATGGCGCTCGATGTGGAAGGTGGTCCCATCATGCGAGACGATGCCCGCCGCTTCCTGGCCGCGGTGCTGCAGGGCATGCAGGCCGAGCGTGACAAAGGGCGCCGCGTCCGGCCGGTTGAAGATGCCGAAGACGCCGCACTCCTCGTGCAGGCTGTCGTCGTCCGGATCGCCGAAAGGGGTCTCGTCCATCAGAATTCACCCTTGATACCGGATCACGCCGGCCTGCCGCTGTCGCGACCGCCCTCTCGGAACCGTCGCGGTCTTCCAAGAATAAAACAGAGCCGCGACCGCTAAACCCTGCCACGCCCGGCGCCAGGACACTGTCCCATGAACGCCATATAGGATGCACGCTGTGCTTTCGCGATGCAAAAACACCATTCACTGCAGAAATGCCAGAAGCCCGGGCTCGAAAAGTCGAACCCGGGCTTCCCTGTCTTCACACGCTTAGTTGGCGGGCGCGGTGTCTGTCTGGCCCGAAGGCTCGGCTCCCTCGATCGCGCCCTCGATGCTGCTCGGCTCGGCAGGTGCCACCTCGCCGGGTGTCGCGTCGCCTGTCGGCGCGACCGGCGGCTCCAGCTTGTCGCGCAGCTCCTGCGGCAGAAGCTCGGCCGGCTTCTCGGGAACGGCGGCGATGAGGCGGGCGCCGAGATCGTCGAGATAAGGCTTCGACTTGGCATTGGTGATCCAGGTCGGCTGCGTGTCGGCCGGGCTCAGCCAGTTGAAGAACAGCATCGCCACGACGACGAGCAGCAGGCCACGCGCCGCCCCGAAGACAAACCCAAGCGCCCGGTCGAGCGCCCCGATCCGGCTGTCGATGATGAAGTCGGCAATGCGCAAGGTGATGAAGGACACTATGATGAGGGTTATCACGAAGATGCCGAGAGCCGCGGCGACCATCGCGATCTTCTCCGACGTCACGTATTCCTGCACGTAGGGCGTCAGCGGCTGGTAGAAGAAGAAGGCCGCGGCCGCGGCCGCAAGCCACGATACGACCGACAAAACCTCGCGCGAAAATCCTCGCACCATGGCGAGCAGCGCCGAGAGGAGCATGATCCCGACCAGGATCGCGTCGAGCATCGTGATAGTCATGGCGATTTAACCCTGTCGTCCCTTCCGGAGGTGCCTCCAGACTTCCATCCTTCGACGGACAATCTTTGGCGCCTTCCGGGTCAATTCGCTGCTATCGCGCATCGCATCCGATTCGGCAAACGCCGCCCCGGTCATCCCTCATCGCTCGCCGCCAGCGCACCCCCGGCAACCCGGGCGACGAGATGCGGCAGGGACTCGATGTCATGTGTCGCCACATCCCGGCCTTTCGGCAGATCGGCGCTAAGGGAAGGCAGGACCGCCTGGCTGAAACCAAGCTTTGCTGCCTCCTTCAGCCGTTGCGCCGAGTGTGCGACCGGCCGCACCGCCCCCGACAGGCTGATCTCGCCGAAATAGACGCAATCCGCCGGCAGGGCAAGTCCGGACAGCGAGGAGACAAGGGCCGCGGCCACCGCGAGGTCGGCCGCCGGCTCGCTGATTCGGAAGCCACCAGCGACGTTGAGATAGACGTCGTGCTGCCCGAGACGAACACCGCAATGCGCCTCGAGCACCGCCAGCACCATCGCGAGCCGCGGCTGGTCCCAGCCGACCACGGCGCGGCGCGGCGTGCCGAGGGCGGAGGGGGCGACCAGCGCCTGGATCTCTACCAGCACCGGGCGCGTGCCCTCGATGCCGGCGAAGACGGCAGCGCCCGGCGCCTTGGCATTGCGCTCGCCGAGGAAAAGCTCGGAGGGGTTATGCACCTCGCGCAGGCCGATGTCCGACATCTCGAAGACGCCGATCTCGTCGGTCGGGCCGAAACGGTTCTTGACGGTCCGCAGGATGCGGAAATGGTGGCCGCCTTCACCCTCGAAGTAGAGCACGGCGTCGACCATGTGCTCGACGACGCGCGGGCCGGCGATCTGGCCGTCCTTGGTGACGTGGCCGACGAGAATGACCGCCGCGCCGCTGGATTTCGCGTATTTCACCAGCGCCTGAACGCCGGTGCGGACCTGCGTCACGGTGCCCGGCGCCGATTCCGCCATGTCGGACCAGAGCGTCTGGATCGAGTCGATGATCACGAGGTCCGGGCGCTTGTCGTCGGCAAGCGTCGCTAGGATGTCCTCGACATTGGTCTCGGCCATCAGCAGCACGTCGGTGTCGGCCGCCTTGAGGCGCTGGGCCCGAAGGCGCACCTGCGCGACTGCCTCCTCGCCCGAGACGTAAACGACGCGGTGTCCGCCGCGGGCAAGGCCTGCCGCCGCCTGCATCAGGAGGGTCGACTTGCCGATGCCGGGATCGCCGCCGATGAGGATCGCCGAGCCGCGCACGATGCCGCCGCCGCAGGCGCGATCGAACTCGTCGATGCCGGTGGAGATGCGCGGTGCTTCCTCCATTTCGCCCGAGAGCGGGAGGAGTGCGGCAACGCGCCCGCGCCGGGCGCCGCCGCGCGCCGGACCGCCGCCGATGCCGCCGGCGACATTCTCCTCGACGATAGTGTTCCACTCGCCGCAGGCCTCGCACTTGCCCTGCCAGCGCGTGGTGACGCTGCCGCAGTTCTGGCAGATGAAGGAGAGTTTCGGCTTGGCCATGCGGACTTCCGGATGAAAAGGAGCACCCGCACTATGCGACGAGAACAAACCGGAAACAAGTTGTTTTGGTCAGGCTTGGAAGGCGGATGCTTCTACTCGAAGCGCTCCGGCAGATAGCTCTCGTCGGCAAGATCGGTGAAGCGGGTGAACTCGGCCTGGAAGGCGAGGGGGACGGTGCCGGTCGGGCCGTGGCGCTGCTTGGCGATGATCACCTCGGCCTTGCCGCTGGCCTCGCGCATCTCGGCCTCCCAGGTCATGTACTCCGGGGTGCCCATCTTCGGCTCCTTGTTCGAAAGGTAGTATTCCTCCCGGTACACGAACATCACGACGTCGGCGTCCTGCTCGATCGAGCCGGATTCGCGGAGATCGGAGAGCTGCGGGTGCTTGTCCTCGCGGTTTTCGACCTGGCGCGAGAGCTGCGACAGGCCGATGATCGGCACGTTCAGCTCCTTGGCCAGCGCCTTCAGGCCGGTGGTGATCTCGGTCATTTCCTGCACGCGGTTCTGCGAGTTCTTCGACGAGCCCTGCATCAGCTGGAGGTAGTCGATCACCATGACGTCGAGGCCGCGCTGGCGCTTCAGCCGCCGCGCCCGGGCTGCCAGCTGGGCGATCGAGATGCCACCGGTCTGGTCGATGTAGAGCGGCAGGCGCTGCATCGTCTCCGAGCAGGCCATCAGCTTGCCGAGCTCGGTTTCGTTGATCATGCCGCGGCGGATCTTCGAGGAGGAGATCTCGGTCTGCTCGGAGATGATACGCGTCGCCAGCTGCTCGGCCGACATTTCCAGCGAGAAGAAGCCGACGACGCCGCCATTCTTGGCAGCGAACGTCCCGTCCGACTGGTCCGCAGGCTCGAAGGCGGCGGCGATGTTGAAGGCGATGTTGGTGGCGAGCGACGTTTTGCCCATGGCCGGGCGACCGGCCAGGACGATCAGATCGGAGCGCTGCAGGCCGCCAAGTCGCCGGTCGAGGGCGATGATGCCGGTGGAGACGCCCGACAGGCCGCCATCGCGATCCTTGGCGGCGGAGGCCATCTCGACGGCGAGCGTGACGGCGTCGGTGAAGGACTGGAAGCCGCCGTCGTAGCGGCCGGTCTCGGCGAGCTCGAACAGCCGGCGCTCGGCGTCCTCGATCTGCGCCTTCGGCTCCATGTCGAGCGGCGCGTCGAAGGCGATGTTGACCATGTCCTCGCCGATTCGGATGAGGTTGCGCCGGAGCGCCAGGTCGTAGATCGCCCGGCCGTAATCGGCGGCGTTGATGATCGTCGTCGCCTCGGCCGCGAGGCGGGCGAGGTACTGGGCGACGGTGATGTCGCCGACCTTGTCGTTCGCCGGCAGGAAGGTCTTGATCGTTACCGGATTGGCGATCTTGCCCATCCGGATCATCTCGGACGTCTTGGTGAAGATCTCGCGGTGCAGCGGCTCGAAGAAATGGTCGGGCTTCAGGAAGTCGTGCACGACGTAATAGGCGTCGTTGTTGACGAGGATGGCGCCGAGCAGGGCCTGTTCGGCCTCGATGTTGTTCGGGGCCTCGCGGTAGAGGGCCGCCTCTTCTTCGTACTTGCGCGCCGCCTCGGCCATGTCCGTCATCCCTCGCCGGTCGGTAGAGAGACGCTTTTACCTAAGGTTGCCCGCCGATGTCACGGCCGAATGCGCCGCGCCCGAACACATCCAAGCTGTGCACAGGCGGGGTGGTGAGGCTGTGGAGAAGCTGTGAAAAGGCTTGACCCCATCCCTGCCGCGAAAGCCGGCATCGCCGACACCCGTGCTGCGGCTGCCGGAACAAAAAAAAGGCCCCGGGCGGATGTCCGGGGCCTTTTCGACTGTTCGGGAAGCGCCGGCTTAGACGGCTTCGTCTTCGGTGGTCTCGTCGGTGTCGGTGGCCTCGGCCTCCTCGTCGAGTTCCTCTTCGTCGAGGCCGTAGATGGCGTCGGCGGTGGTGAGGTTCTCGCCCTTCGACTGGCGCTCGCCTTCTTCATGCGAACGGGCGATGTTGATCTCGACGGCGACTTCGACGTCGGCGTGCAGCTGGATCATCACCTTGTGCAGGCCGATGACCTTGATCGGCGTGTTCAGGAGGATCTGGTTGCGGCCGACGCGGAAGCCGGCTTCCTTCAGCATGTCCGAAACGTCGCGGGCCGAGACCGAGCCGTACATCTGGCCGGTTTCGCCAGCCGAGCGGATGGTCAGGAAGCTTTTGCCCTCGAGCGTGCCGGCGATGTCGCCCGCTTCGCGCTTGCGCTCTTCGTTGCGGGCGATGTGCTCGCTCTTCTGCGACTCGAACTTGGCGCGGTTGGCTTCGTTGG
This sequence comes from Mesocryomonas fontinalis, assembly GCF_055730125.2. Taxonomy (NCBI): domain Bacteria; kingdom Pseudomonadati; phylum Pseudomonadota; class Alphaproteobacteria; order Hyphomicrobiales; family Aurantimonadaceae; genus Mesocryomonas; species Mesocryomonas fontinalis. The sequence continues at coordinate 925,688 of NZ_JBUZWG020000001.1, forward strand.
CGCGCAGCGCCTTGCCGGTCGGCAGCAGGAAGTTGCGGGCAAAGCCGTCCTTGACGCGGACGGTGTCGCCCATCTGGCCGAGGCGGGCGATGCGCTCAAGAAGAATAACGTCCATGGAACTGTTCCTTTCGGGTGTTTTGATGGGGTCGGGTGTTTTGTTTGGGCAGGCGATTAGGAAAGGCGCCGCGGGCCGCCAGGCCTGCGTGCCGTTTCGACGAGCCCCAGCACGGTGGCGACCAGCAGGGGAAACGAGAGAAGGATGATCGCCATGTAGGCGGTGAAGAGGATGAAGCCGCGGTTGCGGCTGCCGCGGGTTCGGCGATGGAAGCTGGCGAGACCAACCAGCGTGAACGCGGTGCCGAAGCTTCCGGCGACGACCGCGGCGATGATCGCCACGGGCTCCGGTGCGAAGCACGCGGCCATGGCGAGGGCGAAGATCGGCATCGCCGACCGCGGAAGGCCGGCAGTGCCGGGGATGTCGTCCTTCGGCCGCGGCAGGCGTCCGGAAAGGCGCGTCACGGCGGCCGAGAGATGCAGTCCGGCGACGAGCACGACGACGAGGATCGCGGGCTGGACGAACGGCATCAGCTTGATGACCAACTGCGCGAGGACGAGCACCTGCTGCTGCATCGCCGGATCGTTCGAGGCGTTCATCTGCGCGCCGAGCGCGTCGACGAGCTCTGGCCCGAGCGCCGTCGGGTTGTAGCCGAACAGCCAGCCGATGAAGACACAGGCGACGATCGCCGTCAGCGTCAGCGCGAACAGGATGCGGTCGAGCGGATACCAGTCGAGGCCGGGCCGGTCGTTCGCGGGTGCCGGGTAGGGGCCGGTTGCCGGCGCCTCGTCTGCAGGCCGGGCGAGACCCGCGAGGTGGCCGAGGATCGCGGCGGGCAGTGCCATCGAGCCGAGCAGAATCAGGCCGCTGCCATAGGAGCCGGTGACGGCGGCGATGGCGCCGGCGGCGGTGATCGCAGCGAGGAAGCCGATGCGGCTGCCCCAGCCGAGGCTGGCAATGTAGATCGGAATAGGGGTCGCGAGCGACAGGACGATCGCCGTCGTCGACTGAAGAATCAGTCCGGCGAACAGCAAGGCAGCGGCAAAGCCGGCGGCCAGTCCAATGAGGATCGCGGAGGGTTTCATGTCGTCGCTGTCCTGCTTGTCGCAGTTAGGGGCGGGAAAGCCGCCCCAGCTTGGCTGGTCCTATCCTCACCGGTCGCCGGCGGTGAGAGGGCGGCGCGGGCCTTTCGGTCCGCGCCGCCGATCGTTCAGACGTCGCGCTTAGCGCAGGACGTAAGGCAGCAGGCCGAGGAAGCGGGCGCGCTTGATCGCCTGGGCGAGGGCGCGCTGGTTCTTCTGCGAAACCGCGGTGATGCGGGACGGGACGATCTTGCCGCGCTCGGAAATGTAGCGCTGCAGAAGGCGGACGTCCTTGTAGTCGATCTTCGGGCTATCGCTCGCCGCGAACGGATCGGACTTGCGACGGCGGTGGAAAGGCCGACGGACGGTGCTGGAAGAAGTGTCGCTCATGTCGCGTTACTCCCCTTCGGTTGGGCGTGGGCGGCGCGGACGGTCGTCGTCCTCGCGGCGCGGACGGTCGTCACGGTCACGGCGGGGACGCTCGCCACCCGGGCGGTCGTCGCGGTCGCCGCGGCGCGGACGGTCGTCACGCTTCTGCATCATGACCGACTGTGCCTCGTCATGCGCATCGACCTTGATGGTGATGTAGCGCAGGACGTCTTCGTTGATGCGCATCTGGCGCTCCATTTCCTGCACGGCAGGCGACGGGGCGTCGATGTTCATCAGGGTGTAGTAGGCCTTCCGGTTCTTCTTGACCCGGTAGGTGAGGGTCTTAAGACCCCAGCTCTCGACCTTGCCGACCTTGCCGCCATTGGCTTCGATCACGCCGCGATACTGCTCGACGAGTTGATCGACCTGCTGGCCGCTGATGTCCTGGCGGGCGAGGAATACGTGCTCGTACAGAGCCATCGTTTCGCCTTTCCACTATGAGTTTTCCATGTCCTTGCCCGAGATCAGCGGCTAAGCCTCTGCGACTCTCCTGGAGATCCTGCGGATCGATGGAAAGGCGTGTCTTGCGGGACGGTCGAGAGCGGGGACACGGGAAGCGGACAACCTGTCCTCATGCCGGCAAGCCGGCACCTTCCGTTCAGCCCCCGGCTTGAAACCGGGCATTGACGGTGCGGCTGGTAGCGGAATGCGCCGATAAACGCAACACTCCGCTCATCACCTCCATGGGAAGGCGAGCCGCAACAACGGCAAGAGGCGGGCTTGGCGATGCGATATCCTGAAGAGGACAACCGATCCGAAGCGAGCTGATCCTTCAACCCAAAGGTCTGAGCGATTCCCGCTCGCCTTGACACATCGCGGCGGTTTCGCCTTCAACACCCCCGACAAAACCATAAACCCTTGGGAGCCACCATGACACTTGCACTGATCTTTCCGGGCCAGGGCAGCCAGACCGTCGGCATGGGGCGCGCCGTCTTCGATGCCTTTCCTGAAAGCCGCGCCGTGTTCGAGGAGGTCGACGCGGCGCTGGGGGAAAAGCTGTCGTCGCTGATCTTCGACGGCCCGGAAGCGGAGTTGACGCTGACGGCCAATGCCCAGCCGGCGCTGATGGCGGTATCGCTCGCGGTGCTGCGGGCGATGGAATCGCGCGGCTTCGACCTCAAGGCATCCGCCACTTTCGTCGCCGGCCATTCGCTCGGCGAGTATTCGGCGCTCGCGGCTGCCGGTGCCCTGTCGATCGGCGAGACGGCAAAGCTTCTGCGGATCCGCGGCGAGGCGATGCAGCGAGCGGTGCCGGCGGGCGAGGGCGCGATGGCGGCGATCCTCGGTCTCTATCATGCCGGCGTTGCCGAGGTCTGCGCGGCCGCCACGGCGCCGGGTGAGCCTTGCGAGCTCGCCAACGACAATGGCGGCGGCCAGATCGTCATCTCGGGCGCTGCCGCAGCGGTGACGCGGGCGATGGCGATGGCGCTGGAGAAGGGTGCCAAGCGCGCCATTCCGCTGCCGGTGTCCGCTCCCTTCCACTGCAGCCTGATGCAGCCGGCGGCCGAGCGCATGCGCGAAGCGCTCGACGCGGCCGACATGCGCCGCCCGGTCGTGCCTCTCGTCGCCAACGTTCTGGCGGCACCGATCGAAGAGCCATCCGAGATCAAGCAGCTTCTCGTCCAGCAGGTGACCGGCCAGGTGCGCTGGCGCGAGAGCGTCGAGTTCATGGTCGGTGCCGGGATCGACAGCTTCCTTGAAGTCGGCAGCGGCAAGGTGCTGGCCGGTCTCGTCAAGCGCATCGACAAGACGGCGAAGACGCAGAGCATCGGCACGCCCGCCGACATCGACGCGCTGCAGGCCTGATCATCCCTATCGATCGCCGCGCCATAGGGCCGGCCACGCAAACTGAGGTAGAGACCATGTTCGATCTGACCGGCCGCAAGGCCCTCGTCACCGGTGCCAGCGGCGGCATCGGCGAAGCCATCGCCCGGGTGCTGCACGGCGCCGGCGCCGTCGTCGGCCTGCACGGCACCCGCCGGGAGAAGCTCGACGAAGTCGCCGCCTCGCTCGGCGACCGCGTCCACGTCTTTCCCGCCGACCTCGGCGACCGCGATGCCCAGAAGGCGCTGGCCGAGACGGTGGACGCCGCCATGGAAGGCGTCGACATCCTCGTCAACAATGCCGGCATCACCAAGGACGGACTGTTCGTGCGCATGTCCGACGAGGACTGGGACCGGGTGATCGAGGTCGACCTTACCGCCGCCTTCCGCCTGACCCGCGGCCTGACGCACCAGATGATGCGCCGCCGGTTCGGCCGGATCGTCAACATCACCTCCATCGTCGGCGTCACCGGCAATCCCGGCCAGGCCAACTACTGCGCGGCGAAGGCCGGCATGATCGGCTTCTCGAAGTCGCTGGCGCAGGAAATCGCCTCGCGCAACGTGACCGTCAACTGCATCGCGCCGGGCTTCATCCAGAGCGCCATGACCGACAAGCTGAACGAGAAGCAGAAGGAGGGCATCCTCGGCGCCATCCCGATGAAGCGCATCGGCAATGCCGACGAGATCGCCGCGGCGGCGCTTTTTCTTGCCTCGAACGAAGCCAGCTACGTCACCGGGCAGACGATCCACGTCAACGGCGGCATGGCGATGATCTGAGTCATAAAGCCGGGCATTGCCGCCGGCGCAGGGGTTCTGCGGCTTGGCCCTTGGCAATCTCCGTGCTAAGCGCACCCGACCGCACCAGTCGAGTCCGTCGAAGGCCCGGCAGACACAAGAAGTATGATGGTGCAAAAGCTTGATTCACCGGCCTTGCGCGTCTAACGAAAACGACGAAGCAAATATCAACAGAGGAATAAATATGAGCGATACCGCTGAACGGGTGAAGAAGATCGTCGTCGAACATCTCGGCGTCGAGGCTGAAAAGGTCACCGACAATGCGAGCTTCATCGACGATCTCGGCGCGGACAGCCTCGACACCGTCGAACTCGTGATGGCTTTCGAGGAAGAATTCGGCGTCGAGATCCCGGACGATGCGGCCGAGACGATCCTGACCGTCGGCGACGCGGTCAAGTTCATCGAGAAGAATCAGTCCTGATCCCGGCGGCGGATCTCCGCCCCGGAAAATGAGTGTTGTATGAGACGAGTGGTCATCACTGGCGTCGGAATGATCAGTCCCCTCGGGACCGGCGCTGGCGTAACCTGGAAGCGTTTGCTGAACGGCGATAGCGCCGCTCGGCCGGTCGACAGTTTCGAGACATCGGATCTGCCGTGCCGAATCGCGTGTCAAATCCCCCGCGGGGATGGGACGGACGGAAGCTTCGATCCCGATCAGTGGATGGAGCCGAAGGAACAGCGCAAGGTCGACGACTTCATCATCTATGCGGTGGCCGCTGCAGCAGAAGCACTCGACGATGCCAACTGGCATCCCGAATCCTACGAAGATCAGATCGCCTCCGGCGTTCTGATCGGCTCGGGCATCGGGGGCCTGCAGGCGATCGAGCGGATGTCGCTGACCCTCGATGAGAAGGGCCCGCGCCGCGTCAGCCCGTTTTTCATTCCGGGCAGCTTGATCAACCTTGCCTCCGGCCAGGTGTCGATCCGCAACGGGCTGAAAGGTCCGAACTCGTCGATCGTCACCGCCTGCTCGACGGGTGCGCATGCCATCGGCGATGCTGGACGGCTGATCGCGCTCGGCGATGCCGACGTGATGGTGGCCGGCGGCACCGAATCGCCGGTCTCGCGGCTGTCGCTGGCAGGCTTTGCCGCCTGCAAGGCGCTGTCGACGAACTTCAACGATGACCCGACCCGGGCTTCGCGCCCTTACGACCGCGACCGCGACGGCTTCGTCATGGGCGAGGGCGCCGGCATCGTGGTGCTCGAAGAACTCGAGCATGCGAAAGCCCGCGGCGCGAAGATCTATGCCGAGCTCGTCGGCTACGGCATGTCGGGCGACGCCTACCATATCACCGCACCCGCGCCGGACGGCGACGGTGCCTACCGCTGCATGGCCTCCGCCATGAAGCGCGCGGGGATCCAGGCCTCCGATATCGACTACATCAACGCGCACGGCACATCGACGCCGATGGGCGACGAGATCGAGCTGCGCGCCATCGAGCGTCTCCTAGGGGATGCCGCCGAGGGCGTCCTGATGTCGTCCACCAAATCGGCGATCGGGCATCTGCTCGGGGCGGCCGGTTCGGTCGAGGCGATCTTCTGCGTGCTGGCCATCCGCGACAATGTCGCGCCGCCGACGCTCAACCTCGAGAACCCGTCGGTCGAGACGAAAATCGATCTCGTTCCGCTGGTGAAGCGCGAGAAGCAGATCGACGTTGCGCTGTCGAATTCCTTCGGTTTCGGCGGCACGAACGCCTCGCTGGTGTTCCGCCGCCTGGTCGACTGACCACCCGTCTTTCGCCACATTCGGGTGGTGCTACCATCGTTTGTCGACCGATCCTCGAAGGGTGATTTCATGACCGACGACCTGCGCGGCGGCGACGACCGGAAGATCGTTCCAAGGTCGGCGACCGAAGCTCTGCGACCCAAGGCTGCCCCGACGCCGCCGCGGCGCTCGCGCGGTGCCCGCAACCAGGTCGTCGTCTTCTTCAACCTCGTTTTCTCCGCAGCGCTGTTCGTCGCCGTGATCGCCGTCGGCATCGTCGCCTGGGGTAAGTCGGAGTTCGATGGCGCCGGCCCGCTGACGGCGCAGGCGACCTACGTCGTGCCCAGAAATTCCAGCCTCGAGAGCATCGCCAACGGCCTTGAGCGGGGCGGCATCATCACCAACGCGTCGATCTTCGAGTACGGCGTGCGCCTGTCCGGCGTCGCGGGCGAACTGAAGGCCGGCGAATACGGCTTCTCACCGGCCGCCAGCATGCGCGAGATCATGGATAAGATCCGCAGTGGCGAGTCGGTGCTGCACTCCGTGACCATTCCAGAAGGCTGGACCGTCAAGCAGATCTTCGACCGGGTGGCGCAGGAAGACGTGCTGACCGGCAACATGCCGCCCATGCCAGCCGAGGGCTCGCTGCGTCCCGACACCTACCGCGTCCAGCGGGGAATGACCCGGACCGAAGTCATCAACAAGATGCAGACCGCACAGGCCGCCTTGGTCCAGGAAGTCTGGGACCGCCGCGACAAGGATGTCACCGAGGTCAAGGACATCAAGGAGTTCGTGACGCTCGCCTCGATCGTCGAGAAGGAGACCGGCCGCGCCGATGAGCGCTCGCGCGTCGCCTCCGTGTTCCTCAACCGGCTTCGTCAGGGCATGCGCTTGCAGTCCGACCCGACAATCATTTATGGCATCTGGGGCGGTTCCGGAAAGCCGGCGAACGAGCCGATCCGCCAGTCGCACATCAAGAGCGACACGCCCTACAACACCTATGTGATCAAGGGCCTGCCGCCGGGCCCGATCGCCAACCCCGGCAGGGCGGCGCTGGAAGCTGTAGCCAATCCCTCGTCGACCAAGGACGTCTACTTCGTCGCCGACGGCAATGGCGGTCACGTGTTCGCGTCGTCGCTCGAGGAGCACAATGCCAATGTCCGGCGGTACCGCGAGATCGAGCGGGCGCAGAACGCCGCCGCCGCCGCGGGTGACGCTAATCCCGCCGACCCGATCGTCGCGCAATAGGATACTGCGGTGCCGGTGCGGATCTCACCCGCGCCAGCCTCGCCACCAGATCTTAAACGATGGAGAACGGATGCCCGTTGCCAGCATGACGGGTTTTGCCCGCACCGAGGGCGTTTTCGACGACACCGATTTCGTCTGGGAACTGCGCTCGGTCAACGGCAAGGGGCTGGAGCTGCGCCTGCGACTGCCGCAGGGGCTCGACGGCATCGAGGGCGACATCCGCAAGGCGAGCGGCGCCCGGCTGACTCGCGGCAACGTCCAGATCTCGCTGAGCCTTCGCAAGACGGACAATGCGCCGGTGTTCCGCGTCAACGAGGCGATGCTCGGGCAGGTGCTGGTGCTGACGGAGCGGCTGATCGCCGGCGGACATGCCGTGACGCCGACCGCCGACGGGCTCCTGGCGATCAAGGGTATCATCGACGTCGCCGAGACCATCGCCGATCCCGAGCGCGACGCTGCCCGCCGCGCCGCGGTGCTCGAAGGCTTCACCCTCGCGCTCGACAGGCTCGTCGCCGCCCGTGACGACGAGGGCGCCTTGCTGCGGGGTCTCCTCGACCAGCGGCTCGACGAGATGCTGGTGCTGGTGGCTGCCGCCGAGCGGGACCCGGCCCGCAGCGTCGAGGCGATCCGCCGCCGGCTGGCCGGTCAGGTCGAGCTGCTGATCGGGACCAGCGCCGGGCTGGACGCCGCGCGGCTGCACCAGGAGGCGGCGATCATCGCCGCCAAAGCCGACATCCGCGAAGAACTCGACCGGCTCGCCGCCCATATCGATGCCGCCCGGAGCCTGCTCGCCGCGGGAGGGCCGGTGGGGCGCCGCCTCGATTTCCTTTCGCAGGAATTTAACCGCGAATCGAATACCATCTGCTCGAAATCAAACGCGACCTCGCTCACCGCCATCGGGCTGGAGCTCAAAGTGGTCATCGACCAATTCCGCGAACAGGTACAGAACATCGAATGACCGACACCGCCTCCACCGTGCCCCCGGAAATCAAGCGCCGCGGCCTGATGCTCGTCCTGTCCTCGCCCTCGGGCGCCGGCAAGTCGACGATCGCGCACAACCTGCTCGAAGGCGATCCGCGCTTCTCACTGTCGGTCAGCGTCACCACGCGCCAGCGCCGCGGCAGCGAGATCGAGGGTCGGCACTATCACTTCATCAAGCCCGATGAGTTCGAGCGGCTGCGCCACGGCGACGCGTTGCTGGAATGGGCCGAGGTGCATGGCAACTTCTACGGAACCCCACGCGAGCCGGCGGAGAAGGCGATGCAGGAAGGTCGCGACATGCTCTTCGACATCGACTGGCAGGGTGCCAAGCAGTTGCAGGAACAGGCGCGTGCCGACATCGTCTCGATCTTCATCCTGCCGCCCTCGATGGCCGAACTGAAGAGCCGCCTGTTCCGGCGCAACGAGGATTCCAGCGACACCATCGCCATGCGCCTGAAGAACGCCCGCGTCGAGATCGAGCGCTGGCGCGACTACGACTATGTCGTCGTCAACCACGACCTGAACCAAGCCTTTGGCGAGGTGAAGGCGATCGTCGAGGCCGAGCGCCTGCGCCGCGACCGGCGTCCGGGCCTGTTCGATTTCACCGCCACGCTGCTCGGCGAAGAGCCGGCCTGAGCGGTCTCCTGCATCGACGATGATGGGACGTTGACGCGTTCCGTAGCCCCGGGGCACAGTCCGGGAAGCTGCCCGATGGGTGAGCGTCAGACCAATGCGGCGAGGCGGCAGAACTCCTCGACGCTCAGCGTCTCGGCGCGGCGCTGCGGGTCGATGTCGGCCGCCAGAAGGATGCGCTCGCCGCCGAGCGACTTGACGCTCTGGCGCAGCATCTTGCGGCGCTGGCCGAAAGCGGCAGCGGTGACTGCCTCGAGCTTTGCCAGCGGCACGTCGATCGGCGACGCCAGAGGCCGGATCTGGATCACCGACGAAGTCACTTTCGGTGGCGGCGTAAAGGCTTCCGGCCCAACGTCGAAGAGCATGCGGGCGCTGGTGCGCCAGCCAGCGAGCACGCCGAGACGGCCGTAATGATCGGTGCCCGGCCCGGCGACGATCCGCTCGGCGACCTCCCGCTGGAACATCAGCGTCAGCTCGGTCCAGACCGGCGGCCATTGCGGCACGGTAATCCAGTCGAGCAGCAGCTGCGTGCCGATATTGTAGGGCAGGTTCGCGACGATCTTGATCGGTCGCCCTCCCGATAGCGTGGCGATATCGGTCTTCAGGGCATCGCCCTCGATGATGGTGAGGCGGCCGGGATAGTGCGCGGCGACGGCTTCGAGCGCCGCGATGCAGCGGCGGTCCTTTTCGATGACCGTAAGATGCTCGGCACCTTGCGCCAGGATCGCCCGCGTCAGCCCGCCCGGGCCTGGCCCGACCTCGATCACCGTGTGCCCGTCATAGGGCAGCGCCTGGCGGGCGATGCGGCCGGTGAGATTGAGGTCGAGGAGGAAGTTCTGGCCGAGCGCCTTCTTCGGGTCGAGCCCATGCTCGGCCATCACCGCGCGCAGCGGCGGCAGGCCGTCGATGGCGCTCACGAGGTGCTCCCGGCAATGGTGCGGGCGGCGTGGTCGGCCATGCGGTCGGCGAGTCGCAAGGCGGCGATGAAGCTGTTCGGGCGGGCGTGACCGGTGCCGGCAATGTCCGCTGCGGTGCCGTGGTCCGGAGAGGTCCGGATGATCGGCAGGCCGAGCGTCGTGTTCACCGTCTCGTCGAAGGCCAGCATCTTCGCCGGGATCAGCGCCTGGTCATGGTACATGCAAAGCGCGACGTCGTAGCGCGCCCGTGCCTCGGGATGGAACATGGTGTCGGCGGGGAGGGGCCCGAAGGCGTCGATGCCCGACATCCGCAGCCTGTCTACGGCTGGCCGGATGACGGCCTCGTCCTCCTTGCCGATCGCCCCGCGCTCGCCGGCATGCGGATTGAGCCCGGCAACCGCGATGCGCGGAAACTCGATGCCCATGCGCGACTTCAGCTCGGCCGCGACGATCTCCGCCGTCTCGACGATGAGGTCGGCCGTCAGGGCCGCGGGTACGTCGACCAGCGGAATGTGGATGGTGACGGGAACGCAGGAGAGATCGGGTCCGGTCAGCAGCATGACCGGCGTGAACGAGCGCTGCAGAACGGTGCCGCAGAGCTCGGCCAGATACTCGGTATGACCGGGATGGCGGAAGCCGGCATCGTAGAGCGCCTTCTTGTCGATCGGGTTCGTCACGACGGCCGAGGCCGTGCCGTTGAGGGCGAAGGCGGTCGCGCGGTCGATCGCCTCGACGGTGCCAAGCGCATTTTGCGGATCGATCTGGCCGGGAAGCTCGCTGTGACGGTTGATCAGTGGCAGGACAGGAAGGGCCGTCGCGAAATGTACCGAGGCTTCCTCCGGCCGCCCGATACGGACGATCCGGACGTCGATGCCGAGGCGCGAAGCGCGTGCGGCCAGCATGTCGGGATCGGCGAGCAGAAAGAACACCGGCAGCGGACGGTCCCGGCGGTCGGCATAGGCAGCGAGCGTCACGTCGGCCCCGACGCCCGACGGCTCGCCAATGGTGACGGCCAGAGGCGGCCGTGCGCCGGGTGTCATCGCCGAGTGATCACGGCTTTGTCCCGCAGCGACTTCAGGAGCTTGGCGTCTGGCTCCGACTTGCCTTTCTCCATGTCCTGCGACTGGAAGACCATCGCGGCGGTCTTGTCATCGGAAATACTGCGCTGCTCGCACACGACGATGTACTCGACGCCGCGCTCGGTCTCCTGCGGCGGCGTGGCGCCGGACGAGGAAATCGCCGAGATCGAATCCTTCCAGCGCTCGGGGAGGGCCGGCTGCGGCACCCGGCCGAGCTCGCGCACCGTCACGTCGCGGAGGCCCTTGGCGAACTCGTAGTTCGCCTGGCAAGACTGGAAGCGCGAGCGCATCGCGTTGGCTTCCTTCATCCGACCGGCCTTCATCGCGGCGCGCTTGGCCTCGGGAACGACGAAGATCACCTGCTGCAGCGTGTATTCGGTGGTCTTCGGCTTCGTGCCGCCTTGAGCCAGCATCCGCTGCACCGCATCGGACTCGCTGACCCGCCCACCGGCGCCACCGCTGCGCATGCTGGCCTGGACCGCCTGGCCCCAGCCCATCTGCACGCGGATGTAGTCCTTGAAGGCTTTCTCTGAGAAGCCGACCTGGCCGAGCACCTGCGCCAGCTGCGCCGGCTGCAGCTTGTTGTCGGCCGCGAACTTCAGGAAGGCGGCATTGACGGCGCTATCCGGGATGCTGATCCCCAGCCGGCGCACTTCCTGCTTCTTGAGGGCTTCCTCGATCAGTTCGTCCGTCGCGGCCTTGGTGAGGTCACCCTTGACGCGGCGCAGCTTCAGGAAGCTCGTGCGCTGCTTGATGGCGAAGGAGGTGACCGGGTCCTTGTTGACGATGACGGCGATCTCCGACGCCGCCGCGGCCGGCTGCGTCAGGTTGGTGACCGCGCCGACGGTGGCACAGGTCAGCAACAACGCCAGTGCGGACCGCTGGAAGATGCGTGATGCAGTCATGGCGTCTCGGCCTCCGGAATGCTGGACGTGCAGCTGTCTCGAACGATGGGCATGTCGTTGCGCTACATCGCTCTTTTGTCGAAACGATGGTGCCGCTACTCGTCGATCTTATACTTGTAGTCGAAGTCGGCGATCGTCCGGAGCCCGAGCGTGAACATCACCGTGTTCTTCTGGGAGTCGTTGATCTGGTAGGCGCTCTCGGTGCTGGTGTAGGTCGCCAGCAGGCTGAAGCACTCGTCGAGATAGCCGAGACCCGCGGACTTGCTGATGAGGGTCGAGCTCTCGATGTCGTAGCTCAGCGAGCCATAGGCCGTCCAGTTCGCGTTCAGCTTCAGGTTGCCGCCGGTCGAGATCTGGCTGCGATCGATCGGCGAGCCGTAGATCGGCTGCGCGCCGATGAAGGAGTAGGTCGCGTTGATGCTACCGTGGCTGTTGCTGTAGCCGGTGCTGAGATCGGTCCGGCGCACGTCCATCGTCTTCTCGTCGAAGCGGCCCTGCACGCCGAACTGCAGGCCGATCGGCGTCCCGAGCGTCACCGAGCTGACATAGTCCGACCGATCCGTCTCGAGGCCTGAGTCGAAGCCGACGAGCGCGAGGTCGATCTGGTCGTACGGGTTGTCGCCGGAGATGTGGTAGGACTGGCCGACCATCGCATCAAGAGCGTAACCGGTGGCGAAGGTACCGGCATAGCGCAGGCCGACATTGGCGCGACTGCCACCCTCGATCCGGTCATAGCCGGAGAACTTGTCCATCTCGAACAGGTTGCCCGTGGTGAAGACGAGGCTCTGCGCGTCCTCGTTCGGCAACTCGCCGGCCTTCGCCTCGTCCGGCCGGATGATCAGCTGGCCGATCGGCTCGATGACGTGCGAGGAGTTCGCGGCCTCGATGAGGATAGGATAACGCGCCTCGAGCGCGGCCGTCGCCATGCCCCGGAAGCCGGAGCCGTCGACGGTGGTCCCGCCCTCGAAGCTGCCCTCATCGGCCACCGACATGTTGGACTGATAGAGGTCGCCGCGAAGCCCGAGCGAGGGGGTCAGCAGCAGTCCGCCATCGGTCGTCAGCGTCCGGCGCCATTCGGCATTGGTCGAGCCGCGGGTGTAGTCGCCTTCCAGTACATTGCGGTTGTAGACGTCCCGGCGGTACTCGGCGCAGCTGCCGTTGACGAACATGCCGGGCTCGCAGATCAGGCCGAGCGCGCCTTCCTGGCGGCGCAGGTGAACCACATTGGTGTCGATCTCGACCTCGCCGCCACCGATCGGTGAATCGTTGATCGTCTCGTAGTCGAGCGTCGGCAGGATCTCGGGCTGCTTGTCCTGGTCGAGGTCACCCGTGTTGTACTTCGACTGGATGTCGAAGCGCTGGGCGCGCAGATCGAAGAAGCTGCGGTCGCCGAGACCGCTGAGGTAGATTTCCGACGTGTGGAAGGTCTGGTTGAAGTTCTCGATGCCGTAGGTCTGCGAGAAGTTGCTGTCGCTCTGCGCCAGCACGTCCCAGCCGAAGGTCCAGCGGTCGCTGAGATCGAACCGGCCGGTGGTGCCGACCATGCCGCGCTTGACCTCGCCGAGATCGACGCTGTTGGCGTCGAAATTGGTCGGGTCGTTCTGCGAGATGCCGGCGGCCTGCAAGGTGAAGTAGCCGTTGCTGAACGCCTGGCGGTACTCGACTTCGCCGAGGAAGCCCTGCTTGCTGTAATAGGTGCCGGCGACCGTCATGTCGTAGCTGTCGGACAGCGCGAAGAAGTACGGCACCCGCAAGCCGTAGCCGAGGTCGTCGGACGACTTGAAGGACGGCGTCAGGAAGCCGCTCTTGCGCTTGATGGTCGGGTCGGCCTGCTGGAAGTAGGGGAGGTAGGCGATCGGCTGGCCGAAGAACTCGAACTTGGCGCCGTAGTAGCGGATGACCTTTTCCTGCTGGTCCCAGACGATCTTGCGCGCCTTGACCTGCCACAGCGGCGCGCGCTCGGGGTGCTTCTTGCACGCCTCGCACGCGGTGTAGATGCCCTTTTCGAACGTCGTGACGTTGCCGCTCTCGCGCACGGCGCCCTGCGCGGCGAAGCGCGTGTTGTCGGGCGTCTCGATGCGCAGCGCGGTGATGAAGCCGTCGGCGAAGTCGTCGGTGATGTCGGCGCTGTCGGCGTAGACCTTATTGCCATCAGGCTGCAGCATCTCGACGTCACCACTGGCGACGAGACGCTTGGTCTGCTGGTTGTAGGTGACCTTCTTGGCGACGAGCTTGTAGCCGCCGTAGTCTATCTGCACGCCGCCGCCCGCCGTCACCAGCGACTTGTCGCGGTCGTAGACGACGGTGTCGGCCTCCAGGAACAGCTGCGCGTCGCTCGGGACCTTTACGGCCGCACCGAGCGGGTTCATCTGTTCCTGAGCGAGAGCAGAGGGACCGCTGGACAGAAGGGCGCACAGCGCCACGCTCGCCGAAAGCGTGAGGTGTCGGCCCGTTCTCACCATGAAGCGCGTTTTCCCCGTCGCTACCATACTAACCATCCTCCTGGTGAAGCAGGATCGTCACCCCGAACAGGCCTGCTGCCAAGACTGGGAACCACGCCGCCACAACCGGTGGAACAACCGAATTGCTTCCCAGCGCTTGCGCGAGGAACGTTACGACGTAAAGCACGAAGCCGGCGGTGATGCCACCGATTATCGTCCGGCTCGACTGCCCAGTTCTGGCAAATTGGATGGCCACCGTCGCGGCCAGGAGGGTCATCGCGACGAACAGCGCGGGCTTGGCCACCAGCGTGTTGTAATGCATCGCGAATGCCTCGGCATTGTATCCGAGACTGCGGGCGACCTCGATCTTGGAATAGAGATCCCAGATCGGAATGGCCTGCGGGTCGGCGAGCTTCTGCTCGATGAACTCCGCGCGCAGCGTCGTCGGCAGGCGATAGTTCGCCGGCTTCTCCGGGGAGTAGCCGATCCGGGTCACGGTCGGCGAATCGATCAGCCAGGCATTCTCGACGAGCGTCGCGCTGGGAGCGTCGATCCGGTCCCGCACCGTGCCGTCGTCGGCGAGGATGAAGGCGGTCACGCCGCCGAGCTTCAGGCCGCCATCCGACACCGCCTTGGCACCGATGATCGACTCGACGCCTTCGCCGCTCTGCCGCAGCCAGGGGGCAAGGCCCGTGCTGGATTTGGTCTTACCGCTGCCGAGCTGCGTCTCGATGTTGGCGGACTGGGCCTGCGCCATCGCCGCCAGCGGGTTGTAGAGGAAGGTCGCCGCGGCCCCGAGCAGGATCGAGCCGACGATGAACGGCGCGAGGATCTGCCAGACCGACACGCCCGACGCCCGCGCTACCACCAGCTCCAGCTTCTTGTTCAGCGTCAGCAAGGTGAAGATCGAGGAGAACAGGATGACGAACGGAAACGCCTGCTCGATGAAGGCCGGGATGCGCAGCGCCGAGACGAGCGCGATGGTGCCGAAGCTGACATCGGCGAAGCGGCCGCGGCGGCTGACCTCGATCATGTCGATGAGGTAGGCCAACGCGAACACCACCACCAGCGACGAGAAGAAGCTGACGATATAGCGCTTGAAAAAGTAGAGGTTGAGCGTGCGCCGCATCATCGCCGTGGCTTCCCGTCGCTGGGGGCGAGCATCGGCACCAGGCCGCGAAGGCTCCGGGCAGCCCGGGCGACCGCGTCGCCGATCCGGTCGAACAGGCTGAGCTGCGAGATGTTCACGTCGAGCCGGAGCAGCACGATGCTGGTGACTATGGAGAAGAGCGGCACGAGGTAGATCACGAAGACCAGCCGCGGGTCGCGGTCGACCAGCGACATCGAGACAAAGCCCAGCGCCTTCAGCACCAGGGCGCCAGCCAGCCCCAACGCCATCGCGATGCCCGGGCCTTGCCGGTTGGTGCGTGGCTGGCTCGCCATCACCAGCGCCCAGAGCGCCATGGCGATCGGGTACAGCCAGTCGGACAGCCGCTGCGCCAATTCCTTGCGGTAGGAATTGGGCTTGGCCTGGAAGTCGGCATCGTTCGGATCGGGGAATGCGAGTTCGGCGGTCGAGCGTTCGGACGTGCGCACCCAGTCGCCATCCGAGGCCGGCCGGAGGCTGGCGAGATCGAAGGCGTAGGTCTGGAACTGGATGATCGAGACCGCGCCGTCGGCCGCGGTACGGCGGTGCAGCTGGCCGTCATACAGCAGCAGATACGAGGATTTGTCGCGCTCGAGGATTTTTGCTTCCTTGGCGAAGTAGGTGAGATCGAGGCTCGGGTCGCGCTGGTCGGAGATGAACAGGCTTTTCACCGTCGAGCCGTTCACCGCGCCGATGCTGAGGATCATGCCGTCCTGCACTTCCTCGAATCGTCCCGGCTGCAGGAACAGCGTGATGGCATCGGCATTGATGGTGCGGATGCCATCGTAGAATCCGCGTTGCGCCATCGGGCCCAGCACGTGCGAGATGAACAGGACGAGCATGGCGGCGACGATGCCGAGGTAGAGGATCGGCCGGATGACCACCGCCGAGGAGGCGCCAGACGAGGAGATCACCGCTCGCTCGCTGTCGGCGTTCAAAGAATTTAGTGCCTGGACGGCGCCGATCACCACCGCGAACGGCACGACGCCGGCCGCAAGATCCGGGATCAGCATCAGGGCAATCCAGAAGATGTTGCCGGCAGCCGAGGCTGTGGTGCGCACGATATCGATGCGCTGCAGCGCCTGGACCACCCAGACGATCAGGACGAGAGACGCCAGAGAGCCCAGGCTGAACACCATGGCCCGTCTGAAGATGTAGCGTTCGAGAAGGCTCATGGCGTCGTCGTCTCTATGGTCTTCTCGGCCTCGGTCACGGTGCGGAGAGGTTCCCCCCTGTCGGTTCTGATGCTCATCCGTGCCTGAGAGTGCAGCAGCTTGGCTAAAGAAGGGCGAACAAGGGTGGTTAACGAACCCTTAACCGGGGTGGCGGGCCTTGCACAGCCTTGCCAAGCGGCCGCCTGCTTCCATGATAGCGCCTGTGTCCTTTGCACCACGGCTGGCTTAGCGGCTACAAGGTGCGACCAGGCTCGCATGCCCGGGCGAGCGCTCTCTTCCCTACGGAGTTTCCATGTCGAAGAAACCGTCCATCCAGTTCTCCGCACTCGCCTTGCCGACGGCGGGCGTTCTCGTTGTTTTCGCAGGGCAGGGCCCGTCGCTGGCCAGCTCCGTACCGGCCGCGATCGGCGATCTCGTCCAGCGCGCGGCGGGGATCGCGAAGTTCACCGGCAAGCGGCTTTCGACCCTCGAACTGCTGGCACCCGCGGGCCTCGACGTCGACCGGATCCTCGTCATCGGCACGCATGGCGAGACGCCGCTCGGCGAGGAAGACTGGATGAAGCTCGGCGGTATCGCGGCCGCCAAGACGAAGGGCGCCGAGGTCATCACGTTATGGTGCGATGCAGCAGATGCGGCGGTGGACGGCGCATCTGCGGCCGCTCTGGCGGCGGGCGTGATTCTGCGCGGCTATAACTTCGACCGGTATAAATCGAAGAAGCCGAAGAACGGCGACGAGGAGGAGACGAAGGACGTCGCGGGAAGCGTGACCCTTGCCGTCAGCGACTCAGCCGCCGCGGCCGCGGCCTTCGCGCGGTCCGAGGCGATCACCGAGGGCGTGATGCTCGCCCGCGACCTCGTCAACGAGCCGGCCAACGTGCTCGGCCCGGTCGAGTACGCCGCCCAGATCGCCGCGCTCGCCCCGTATGGCCTCGAGATTGAGATCCTTACCGAAGCCGAGATGACCGAACTGAAGATGTGGGCGCTCCTCGGCGTCGCGCAGGGTTCGCCGCGTCCGGCCCGACTTGCCATCATGCGTTGGAACGGCGGGACCGAGGGCGAGGCGCCGATCGCCTTCGTCGGCAAGGGCGTCGTCTTCGACACCGGCGGCGTTTCGATCAAGCCCGCCGGCGGCATGGAGGACATGAAGGGCGACATGGGCGGCTCGGCGGCGGTCGTCGGCCTGATGCGCGCGCTCGCCGGCCGCAAGGCCAAGGTCAATGTCGTCGGCATCGTCGGCCTCGTCGAGAATGCCGTTGACGGCAACGCGCAGCGGCCGGGAGACATCGTCACCGCCATGTCCGGTACGACGATCGAGGTCATCAACACCGATGCCGAGGGCCGGCTCGTGCTCGCCGACGCGCTCTGGTACTGCCAGCAGCGTTTCCAGCCGAAGTTCATGGTCGACCTCGCCACGCTGACGGGCGCGGTGATCGTCGCGCTCGGCAACCACAATGCCGGCCTCTTCTCCAACAACGACGAGCTGTCCGAGCGACTGCACGCCGCCGGCAAGTTGACCGGGGAGAAGGTCTGGCGACTGCCGCTCGCGCCGGAATACGACAAGCTGATCGAAGGCAAGTTCGCCGACATCAAGAACGTCGGCAGCGGCCGTGCCGCCGGGTCGATCACCGCCGCGCAGTTCCTGCAGCGCTTCGTCAACGACGTGCCTTGGGCGCATCTCGATATCGCCGGTACGGCGATGGGCTCGCCATCCAACGAGTACAACCAGTCCTGGGCCTCGGGCTTCGGCGTACGGCTCTTGAACCAGCTGGTCGAGGCGGACTACGAAGCGAAGTAACGGAAAGTCAAAGGGGCGGTCGTGGCCGAAGTGCTGTTCTACCACCTCACCGAAAGCCGGCTCGAGGAGGCCCTTCCGGACCTCCTCGAGAAGAGCCTCGCGCGCGGATGGCGGGTCGTCGTGCAGGCGATGACCGGCGAGCGCCGCGATGCGCTGGACCAGCACCTCTGGGTGTTTCGCGAAGAGTCCTTCCTGCCGCACGGCACCGATGCCGACTCCAGCGGCGCGCTGCAGCCGATCCTCCTAACGGTCGACCCGGCCCAGGCCGCCAACGATCCGCAGTGCCGCTTCATGGTGGAGGGCGCCGTACCCGATTCGCTCGAGCATTATCTGCGGGGCGTCTATCTCTTCGACGGCCACGACCAGGAACAGGTCGCGAGCGCCCGGCGTCGCTGGAGCATCGAGAAGGCTGCGGGACATGCCGTCACCTATTGGCAGCAGACCGACGACCGTCGCTGGGTCAAGAAGGCCTGAGGCCAGCTGCCAGGCGGTCAGACCGCGTCGGGCACGTCCTCCTCCGGGTCTGGCACGTAGGGCTCCCAGCCTTTCGGCTGCAGGTGCTCCTGCGGCAGATACCGGATCTTGTAGTCCATCTTGCGCGATCCTTTCACCCAGTAGCCGAGGTAGAGGTAGGGCAGACCGAGCTTCTTCGTCCGCTCGATGTGGTCGAGGATCATGTAGGTGCCGAGGCTGCGCTCGTGCTCGTCGGGGTCGAAGAACGAGTAGACCATCGACATCCCGTCGCCCATCACGTCGCTCAGCGCCGTGGCGACGAGCTGCCGGTCGGACGAGGCGAGGAAGCCGGAGTCCGGCCCACGGCGACGGTATTGAATGAGGCGGGTGTCGACCTGGCTGTCCTCGACCATCATCGCGTAGTCGAGAACCGACATCTCGGACATCCCGCCGCGGGCGTGACGGTCGTCGAGATAGCGCCGAAACAGCGCGTACTGCTCCGTCGAGGGCACCGCCTTGTCGACCCGGCCGACGAGGTCGCGGTTGCGCGCCATGACCCGTTTCATCGATTTCGTCGGCTGGAACTGGTCGACGAGGATTCGCACCGAAATGCAGGACCGGCAGCGCTCGCAGGCCGGCCGGTAGGCGATGTTCTGGCTACGCCTGAATCCGCCTTGCGTCAGGAGGTCAAGCAGCTCCGGCGCCCGTTCCCCGACGAGATGGGTGAATACCTTCCGTTCGAACTGTCCAGCGAGATACGGGCAAGGAGAGGGCGATGTGAGGAAGAACTGAGGTGTCTGCGGATGGGCAGTCATCAGTACGCGACCCTTCCTGACGAGGAACTGTCCCCGTACCGTGTTGTGTCGAGATAATCACAGGAAAGCCAGCTTTGGAACACTGGCCTCACGCTGGGATAGATGCTCGACGTGCGGCTGCGGGCAAGCCTAGCGGTTGCGGACGACGACCGTGCCGAGCAACAGGTCCTGCAGCAGCTGCTTGCGCGGGGTGAACAGGGCGACCAGCAGCACGAACGGCGTCAGCACAGCGTTCGATGCCCAGAAGATGACGCCGTGCAATATGGCGAGGGCCGGGTCGACCTTGCCGCCGTCGAGCCGTTCCAGCCGAACGCCGGCGAGCCGCATGCCCGGCGTTGCCTGCGCCCTGCCGCCCATGGTGAAGCCGACATAGAGGATGGCGATCAGCGGCAGGAGGATGCCGTAGAGCATCCAGCCGAGCCCGAGCGTCAGGATGCCGAGGAGGCCGACCACGATCGCGGCCGGAACCGACAGCAGCAGAATCAGCGTGTAGTCGGCGATGAAGCCGAAGATCCGCCGCGAGCGAACGCCATCATACAGTCGCGGCGCGTCGAGATCGGTGCGGCGAGCTCCGTCGATGGTCTGGTCACTCATGGCGGTTCCGGTTTCCTTCAAGGGCGGCCGACAGTCAGCGGCGGCACGCCCTTGAGATGGGAAACCCGGCGCCCCGCTTCAATGACGCCTGCAACGCCCGCATCACCTGTACTGGCCTACTGCTCCTTCAGCATGCGGGCGATCCGCGGCGCGAAGTAGGTGAGCACGCCTGCAGCCCCGGCGCGCTTGAACGCGGCGGCGCTCTCCATCATCGCCTTGTCGCCGTCCAGCCATCCATTGCCGGCCGCCGCCATGATCATCGAGTACTCGCCCGAGGTCTGATAGGCGAAGATCGGCAGGTTGAAGGCACCGACGAGCCGCGACAGGATGTCGAGATAGGGCATGCCCGGCTTGACCATGATCATGTCGGCGCCCTCGGCGATGTCCTGCTCGGCCTCCCGGAAGGCCTCCTCGGCATTGCCGTAGTCCATCTGGTAGGTGCGCTTGTCGCCTTTCAAGATGCCGCCGGAACCGACGGCGTCGCGGAACGGGCCGTAGAAGGCCGAGGCGTATTTCGCGGCGTAGGACATGATCATCGTGTCCGCGAGACCTTCCGCGTCGAGCTCCGACCGGATGCAGGCGACGCGACCGTCCATCATGTCGGACGGGCCGATGATGTCGCAGCCAGCCTTCGCCTGCACCAGCGCCTGCCGGCAGAGCACTTCGACCGATTCGTCGTTGTCGATGCGGTCGCCGCGCAGGACGCCGTCATGGCCATGGCTGGTATAGGGGTCGAGCGCGACGTCGCACATAATGCCGACTTCCGGCACCGCGGCCTTGATCGCCCGCGTGGCACGGCAGACGAGATTGTTTTCGTTCAGCGCCTCGCTGCCGCGCTCGTCGCGCAGCGCGTTCTCGGTGAAGGGGAACAGCGCGACGACGGGAATGCCGAGGTCCCGCGCTTCCTTGGCCGCGTCGACGCTGCGCTCGACCGAGAAACGCATCACCCCCGGCATCGAAGGCACCGGCTCGTCGGGGCCGCCGCCCTCACGCACGAAAATCGGCCAGATCAGGTCGCTGGCACCGACGGATGTCTCGCGCACCAGACGGCGCGACCATTCGCTCTGGCGCATGCGCCGAAGCCTAAGCCCGCCGGTCGCCGCGTTGATGCGGGCGCTTACCTTGCTGCTGTCTGACATGAGGGAAATCCGGGTCCGAGGATGAAGTCGCGGCTTGCCCATGGTCGGCCGACGGCTCTGGAGATTAGATGTCTTCTAAAGCATACCGGGGGGCGGCATCAACGCCTGCGCCGGACGGCGGTTCGGATCGGATGGCTGCGGGAGGGATAAACCGGGGTTCCGCCGGCCGGCGTGATTGACCCCCTCGTCAGCGGACCTTAGCGTTGGCACCGCTGGACAGGCAGGCGGGCGAAGCTTCCTCCTGCCGATATCCGCGTGCCGACTTTCCGCAATGGGAGCGTCACGCGAATTTGTCGGCGATATCGGCCGCTTCTCGATCGGCCGACCACCACGCCTTCCTAGTTTGTCCGAATGCGCCCGCCGACGAACCGCAGCTTCCAGGAAACCCACCCTGCATGACCATCGCCGTCCCGCCCGAGGAAAAGGCCGACAGGCTGAACCGATTGCTCACGGTCACGCTGCTGCGAGTCGCCGGCGTCTGTCTCTTCATGCTCGGCGTCGAGACCTGGATCCGGCTCGTCGGCATTTATGACGGGCCGCTCAACCGATTCGACCTGATGCCACTCTGGTGGAAGATCGCGGCGCCGGCTCTTGCCGTCCTCTATCCGGTCGCTGGCGTCGGGCTCTGGATGGCCGTCTCGTGGGGCGCCGTCACCTGGGCGATCGTCGCGGCGGTGGAAATTATCATGCACGGGGTCTTTCCCGAGCTGTTCGGCGGCGTGACACTCCTCGTCATCCTCCACATTTCCGGCCTGTCCATGCTCCTGGTGCTGCGGCTCATCGACTGGTGGGTAACCCGCCAACGCCTGCACCGCCGAGGTTAGCGTGAGTTTGAACAAATCAGTAAGCATTCCCCGGGGAATTCATTAAGCAAGAGGGGCGATCCTGCCGAGGTAAGATCACATTAAGCCTGCGTTTTAATTCGAATTTTAGGCGCGCTGCCTATTGTTGGTCTCAAGATGAAGCCGAACGAGAGCACTCATCAAAAGCAACAGCGGAGCCTATACTATGAACACGCAGATCAAACACGACGTCGATGCCCAGCCGGAACAGAAGATCGAACTGAAGTCGCTATACCTGGAAACCGTCCAGCTGGTCGAGCGCCTGCACCGCCGCCTGCTTGACGTGATCAAGGACGAGTTCGAGCGCAGCGGCCGTACCGACATCAACGCCGTCCAGGCGCTTCTGCTCTTCAACATCGGCGACTCGGTGCTGACCGCCGGCGAGCTGCGCTCGCGGGGCTTCTACCTCGGCTCCAACGTTTCCTATAACCTCAAGAAGCTCGTCGACCTCGGCTTCATCGACCATCAGCGCTCGCGGGTCGACCGCCGCGCCGTTCGGGTCCAGCTGACCGAGACCGGCACCGAGATCGCCGCCAAGGTGGCTGAGCTCTACGACCGGCACATCGGCTCGATCGACAAGGTCGGCGGCCTCGACGAGCAGGAGTTCACCAAGATGAACAAGTCGCTGCAGCGCCTCGACCGGTTCTGGAACGACCAGATCCTGTATCGTCTCTAGGTTTTTCGACGGTCTGCTCTCGTTCGGCGACCGGATCACCTCGACGTCATCAGATCAAGGCCTCGTGACCCCAGTGGGACACGGGGCCTTTTCGTTGCGTAAAAGTCGCACCGGTCATGAGGAAGTACTTGTAGGGGCCGGCAAATCCACGCTTTGGCCATATTGCCGTGTCGTCCTCGGCGCACACACCGTTCTTGCGCGGATCTAAGGCCGTTTGCGGTCCGTTTACCAAGTTCACTCCATAAGGGTGTTGGAAAACGATGGTCCGCCCCAGGCCGAGACCCTAGCCGATTTGATAGGATTAGACATGACGAAGGCCAAGACCGGCTTCGAATCGACGGCGATCTCACGCCGC
Source organism: Mesocryomonas fontinalis (assembly GCF_055730125.2). Taxonomy (NCBI): domain Bacteria; kingdom Pseudomonadati; phylum Pseudomonadota; class Alphaproteobacteria; order Hyphomicrobiales; family Aurantimonadaceae; genus Mesocryomonas; species Mesocryomonas fontinalis. The sequence goes on from NZ_JBUZWG020000001.1 coordinate 948,772, forward strand.
GCCTTCTTCGCAGGGACGGCCGCTGCGGGCGCGCTGATGTTGCCGGGTGTCAGCCGCGCCCAGTCGGCGATGGACGATCTTCTGCGCTCGAGCGGACGGGGCAACTGGGACGACCAGTTCGACACCCGCGGCTCCAACACCGTCCGCGTCGCCTCGAACGAGCCGGTCTTCTCGCAGAATACCGTCACGTCGCTCCAGCAGGCGATCGAGCAGTACCGGCAGATCGTCGGCGCCGGCGGCTGGCCGATGGTGCCGGACCAGGAGAAGCTGCAGCTTGGCGTCCAGAGCCCGACCGTGTCGGTGCTCCGCCAGCGCCTGATGGTGTCGGGCGATCTGCCGCAGTCGGCCGGCCTCTCGCAGTCGTTCGATACCTATGTCGATGCGGCCGCCAAGCGTTTCCAGGCGCGCCATGGCCTGCCGAGCGACGGCGTCATCTCGACCTATTCCTACAAGGCGCTGAACGTGCCGGCCGATATTCGCCTTGGCCAGCTGCAGACCAACCTTGTCCGCCTGCAGGCGATGAACGGCTTCCTCGGCGGCCGCTTCGTGATGGTGAACATTCCCGCGGCGGCCATCGAGGCGGTCGAGAACGGCCGTGTCGTCCAGCGCCATACCGCCGTCGTCGGCAAGATCGATCGCCAGACGCCGATCCTCAATTCGAAGATCACCAACCTCAACCTGAACCCCTACTGGCATGCTCCGGTCTCGATCGTCCGCAAGGACATCATCCCGCTGATGCAGAAGAACCCGCAATATCTGACGAAGAACGACATCCACATCTTTGCGCCGGATGGCAGCGAGATCCCGCCGGAGTCGATCAACTGGAATTCGGACGACGCGACGCGCTACCTGTTCCGCCAGAACCCGGGCAAGAACAACGCGATGAGCTCGGTGAAGATCAACTTCCCGAACCCGCATGCCGTCTACATGCACGACACGCCGCAGCAGAGCCTGTTCTCCAAGCTGATGCGCTTCGAATCGTCGGGCTGCGTGCGCGTCCAGAACGTGCGCGACCTCGTTGTCTGGCTGGCCCGCGACGAGGGTGGCTGGGATCGCCAGACCATCGAGAAGATCATCGCGGCGCGGACGCGCCAGGACATCGACCTCAAGAGCCCCGTCCCGGTCTACTTCACCTATATCAGCGCCTGGGCGACCGATCCGTCGGTGGTGCAGTTCCGTGACGATATCTACCACCGCGACGGCTCCGAGTTGCTGGCGATGAACGACCTGTCGACCACGGCCTACAGCAGCGGCGAGCAGGTGCAGACGCAGGCGCCGGCCGAAGATCAGCCTTACTGACACGCCGTCATTTCGGATATTTGAAACGGCCGGGGACCCCAAGTCCCCGGCCGTTTCGCTTTAGGACCGGTGAACGTCGCGTTCGGACGCTTGGCGCGGCTTCCGGACCTATGGTATCGGGCGAGTGGGTTCCCGCGGGTATTCGCCCGCCCAGAAATCGGAGTGACCGGAATGTCCGAGGCTAACACCGCGCCGAGCACCGTCGCCGACGGCTTCTTCTCCAGCGGCATCGCGACCGCCGATCCCGCGCTGTTCGACGCGATGCGGGGCGAACTGAAGCGCCAGCAGCACGAGATCGAGCTGATCGCCTCCGAGAACATCGTCTCGCGCGCGGTCCTGGAAGCGCAGGGCTCCGTCCTCACCAACAAGTATGCCGAGGGCTATCCCGGCCGCCGCTACTACGGCGGCTGCGAGTATGTCGACGTCGTCGAGCAGCTGGCCATCGACCGCGCCAAGGAGCTGTTCGGCTGCGGCTTTGCCAACGTCCAGCCGAACTCCGGCAGCCAGGCCAACCAGGCGGTTCTCCTCGCGCTGTCGAAGCCGGGCGAGACCCTTCTCGGCATGAGCCTCGACGCCGGCGGCCATCTGACGCACGGTGCCAAGCCGAACATGTCGGGCAAGTGGTTCAACGCCGTCCAGTACGGTCTCGATCTCGCGACCGGGCTGATCGACTACGATCAGGTCGAGCGTCTTGCCGAGGAGTCGAAGCCGGCCATCATCATCGCCGGCGGCTCGGCCTATTCGCGCGTCATCGATTTCGCGCGCTTCCGCGCCATCGCCGACAAGGTCGGCGCGATCCTCTGGGTCGACATGGCGCATTTCGCCGGTCTCGTCGCCGGTGGCGTTCATCCGAGCCCGTTCCCGCACGCCCATGTCGCGACCTCGACGACGCACAAGACCTTGCGTGGTCCGCGCGGCGGCCTGGTGCTGACCAATGACGAGGCGATCGCCAAGAAGATCAACTCGGCGATCTTCCCCGGCCTGCAGGGCGGCCCGCTGATGCACGTCATCGCCGGCAAGGCCGTCGCCTTCGGCGAGGCGCTGACACCCGCCTACAAGAGCTACATGAACGCCGTCGCCGAGAACGCCAGGGTCCTCGCCGAAACGCTGGTGGAGGGCGGTCTCGGCATCGTCTCCGGCGGCACCGACACGCACCTGATGCTGGTCGACCTCAGGCCGAAGCTGTTGAACGGCAAGTCGTCCGAAACCGCGCTCGGCCGTGCCGGCATCACCTGCAACAAGAACGCCGTGCCGAACGATCCGGAAAAGCCGGCCGTCACCTCCGGCATTCGTCTCGGCACGCCGGCGGCGACCACGCGCGGCTTCGGCACCGAGGAGTTCCGCGAGGTCGGCAAGCTGATCGTCGAGGTTCTCGACGGCCTGAAGGCGTCGAACTCCGACGAGGGCAATTCCGCAGTGGAGGCCAGCGTGAAGGAGAGGGTGCTGGCGATGACGGCGCGCTTCCCGATCTATGCCGGCCTCGGCTAGCTGAGGCATGCGCTGCCCCTATTGCAGCTCGCAGGATAGCCAGGTGAAGGATTCGCGGCCCGCCGAGGACGGCGGCGCGATCCGTCGCCGGCGGGTCTGCCCGGATTGCGGGGGGCGCTTCACCACCTTCGAGCGGGTGCAACTGCGCGAACTGATGGTGGTGAAGAAGTCCGGCCGGCGCGTCCTGTTCGAGCGCGACAAGCTGGCGCGCTCGGTCCATGTCGCCTTGCGCAAGCGCCCGGTCGATGCCGACCGGGTCGAGCGGATGATCTCGGGCATCGTCCGCCAGCTGGAATCGACGGGCGAGTCCGAAATCACCTCCGATCATGTCGGCCTTCTCGTCATGGAGGCGCTGCGCGGCCTCGACGACGTCGCCTATGTCCGCTTCGCCTCGGTCTACCGCGATTTCCGCGAGGCTCAGGATTTTGCCGCGGTGATCGGTGAACTTGCGCGGGCCGCCGCCGATCCGCTGGTGGATGCCGAGGGCCGCCCGCTGCCGCCGGTGACACATCCAGATCATCCGCCGCAGGCCGACGGTGGCTGACGCCGGCAACGAGATCGACCGCCGCTTCATGGCGGCGGTGATCCGCCTGTCCGAGCGGCATGTCGGCCTGTCCGGCACTAACCCGTCCGTCGGATCGATCATCGTGCGCGACGACGGGCAGGGACCTGTCATCGTCGGCAGCGGGATTACCGCGTTGGGCGGGCGGCCGCATGCCGAGACGATCGCGCTGGCCGAAGCCGGGGATCGCGCCATCGGGGCCACCGCCTATGTGACGCTTGAACCTTGCGCCCATCACGGCCGCACCCCGCCTTGCGCCGAAGCGCTGGTGCGGGCCGGCATCGCCCGCGTGGTCTACGCCGCGGGGGATCCCGATGCGCGGGTGAGCGGCAAGGGCGCGGCGATCCTCTTCGCGGCTGGACTTGCCGTCACCCCGCATCTGATGGCCGGCGAGGCTGAGAACCCTTTGTCGAACTACCTGACGCGTCTTTTCAAGAAGCGCCCGGAAGTGACTCTGAAGATGGCGGTTTCGCGGGATGGCCGGATCGGGCGAACCGGCGGCGGCCAGATTGCCATCACCGGGCCGATCGCCAACGCGCAGACGCATCTCCTGCGCGCCCGCAGCGACGCGATCCTCGTCGGCGTCGGGACCGTGCTCGAGGACGATCCTTCGCTGACCTGCCGCTTGCCGGGGCTCACCGCCCGCTCGCCGCTGCGGATCGTTCTCGATGCGCGCCTGGAAACGCCGATCGACGCGAAGGTGGTGAAGACCGCACGGGCGACGCCGACGGCGCTCGCCGTCGTCGCCGGGCTCGGCTGCTGCGATGCCGCGCCGTTCCGGAGCGCCGGCTGCGAGTTCATCGCCTGCGAGGCCGAGCCGGGGACGGAGCGCATCGCGCTCGAGGAACTGCTCGACGATCTCGCCGCGCGGGGACTTTCTAGCCTCCTCGTCGAAGGTGGTGCCCGTGCCGCCCGCGCCTTCATCGACCAGGATCTGGTCGACCGGATCGTGCTCGTCGAGGGCCGTGGGCTGATCGGCGAGGTCGGATTGCTGGCACCGGTGACGCCGGACTGCCTGCCGCCCGGCTTCAGGCTGCACCGAACGCTGCATCTGGGCGCGGACATCTGGCGCGAATACGGGCGCTAACGCACCGGTCTTTGCTGCCGCTGCCGCCGTTACGGATGGACACGCGGTTTTGGAACGCCGCGCAAGGGGTGCTATGTCGGCGCCCCGTTCCCACATGCGGCAGTGTCCCGTTTTTCCAGAAAGGCCGTCCATGTTCACCGGCATCGTCACCGACATCGGCCGCATCCGCAGCGCCGCAACTCTCGACGAGGGCGTCCGCCTGCGGATCGAGACCGCCTATGATCCCGCCGGCATCGCCATCGGCGCCTCGATCGCCTGTTCCGGTGTCTGCCTCACCGTGACCGCACTGCCGCCCGGGGGAAGCAGCGAGCGCTGGTTCGAGGTCGAGGCCTGGGAAGAGGCGCTTCGGCTGACCACCGCCGGGGGCTGGGGGGAGGCCACGCGGCTGAACCTCGAGCGCGCGCTGAAGGTCGGCGACGAGCTCGGTGGCCACCTCGTTTCCGGCCATGTCGACGGTACCGCCGAAATCGTGTCGGTCGAGGAGGAGGGCGAGGCGACGCGCTTTCGGCTGAAGGTCGACCCGGCGCACAAGCGCTACATCGCCCGCAAGGGCTCGGTGTGCCTTGATGGAACATCGCTGACCGTCAACGGCGTCGAGGACGACATCTTCGATGTCCTGCTCATTCGCCACTCGCTGGCTGTCACAACCTGGGGCGAGCGGAAGGCCGGGGACCGCGTCAATTTCGAGATCGACCAGATCGCCCGCTATGCCGAGCGACTGTTCGCTGCAGACGCCGGAACGGCCTGAGACGTTTTTTCGCCAAGCGGCCCGCAATATCGTGGGCGGCTTCGATATCGTTTTCCCGCGACTTGCTTTATGGACTGGCGCTTCGGCTTCGGGGCAGCCGGCGTCGGCCGGTCGCCCTGAAAATTGCAAAGGTTTTTCATGTCTGCCCATCTCCTCATCATCGAAGCCCGGTTCTACGACCACATCGCCGATGCCCAGCTGCAGGGCGCCAAGGCGGCGCTCGACGCCGCTGGCGCCACCTACGACGTGGTGAACGTGCCCGGCGCTCTGGAAATTCCGGCGGCAATCAGCTTCGCGCTGACCGGGGCGGACGAGGGTGGTACTTCGTATGACGGCTTCGTGGCGCTTGGCTGCGTCATCCGCGGCGAGACCTATCATTTCGAGATCGTCTCCAATGAATCCAGCCGCGCGCTGATGGATCTTTCGGTGCAGGAAGTGCTCGCCATCGGCAACGGCATCCTGACCGTCGAGAACGAGGAGCAGGCGCTGGACCGGGCAATGCCGGACCGCAAGAACAAGGGCGGTGCAGCCGCCGATGCTGCCCTTGCGATGATCGCCCTGCGCCAGAAATTCGGGGCCTGATCGGATGTCGGATACCCCTTCCGAGAAAGCCGTCAAGCCGGCCAACAAGCGCGGTGCCGCGCGTCTTGCCGCCGTGCAGGCGCTCTACCAGATGGATGTCGGCGGCACGCCGCTGCTGGAGACCGTCGCCGAATACGAGACCTTCCGGCTCGGCCAGGAAGTGGACGGCGAGACCTACCGGGAGGCCGACGCCGCCTGGTTTCGCGACGTCGTCTCGGGCGTCGTGCGGGGGCAGACCGAGATCGATCCGCTGATCCACTCCTCGCTGACCGCCGACTGGCCGCTCGCCCGCCTCGACACCACGTTGCGTGCCATCCTGCGCGCCGGCACCTACGAGGTGATGAACCGCAAGGACGTTCCGGTCGCGGTCATCGTCACCGAATATGTCGACGTCGCCAAGGCCTTCTATGCCGAGGACGAGCCGCGTCTCGTCAATGCCGTGCTCGACCGGATCTCGCGCCGGACCCGCGGCGAGGGCCGGGGCACCAGCTGAACCGGCTCACTCTCGGCGGGCGCCGGCTCCGCTCGCCTGCAAATCCTCCCCGCGCCGGATGACGTCACCGGCTCCGCTTGACGTAATGCTGCCCTAAGGTAGGCTCCCCCAGCTTTCCCGTTCCGGGGCCCATCATCCCCTGTCGTGCAAGCCTTCGGCAATAAGCGGCCGGCATCGTATCGGCTGCGTTTGGGGAAACGGCATGTCATCGATACTGACTATCGTTCTAGCCTGCGGATTGCTGTCGCTCGTTTACGCCGCGTGGGCGACGCGATCCGTTCTCGCGGCCGATCAGGGCAATGCCCGCATGCAGGAGATTGCCGGCGCCATCCGGGAGGGCGCGCAGGCCTATCTCGCGCGCCAGTACACCACCATCACCATCGTCGGCGTCGTTGTCCTCGCGCTCACCTGGTTCCTCCTGTCGGGCTATGCCGCCGGCGGGTTCCTCATCGGCTCGGTCCTGTCGGGCCTTGCCGGCTTTATCGGCATGAACGTCTCGGTGCGCGCCAATGTTCGCACCGCCCAGGCCGCCTCGCGGTCGCTCTCGGCTGGACTCGACATCGCCTTCAAGTCGGGCGCGATCACCGGCATGCTGGTTGCCGGCCTCGCGCTTCTCGGCGTCACCGGCTACTTTTTCTTCCTCACCGGCAAGCTCGGCTTCGCGCCGTCCGACCGGACCGTCATCGACTCGCTGGTCTCGCTCGGCTTCGGCGCCTCGCTGATCTCGATCTTTGCCCGCCTCGGCGGCGGCATCTTCACCAAGGGTGCCGATGTCGGCGGCGATCTCGTCGGCAAGGTCGAGGCCGGCATTCCCGAGGATGACCCACGCAATCCCGCGACCATCGCCGACAATGTCGGCGACAATGTCGGCGACTGCGCCGGCATGGCCGCCGACCTGTTCGAGACCTACGCCGTCACCGTCGTCGCCACCATGGTCCTCGGCGCCATCCTGTTCGTCGGCCAGCCGGTGCTGGAAAGCGTCATGCTCTATCCGCTGGCGATCTGCGGCGCGTGCATCCTCACCTCGATCGTCGGCACCTTCTTCGTCCGCCTCGGCCGCAATGGTTCGATCATGGGCGCGCTCTACAAGGGCCTGTGGGTGACGACGCTGCTGTCGATCCTGGGCCTTGCCGTCGCCACCTACGCCACCGTCGGCTTCGGTGACCTCGGCACGACGTCGGCCGGCTCCATGGTCAACGGGCTGCATCTCTTCGCTTGCGGCGTCATCGGCCTGATCGTCACCGGCCTGATCGTCTGGATCACCGAGTACTACACGGGCATCGGTTTCCGGCCGGTCCGCTCGATCAGCCAGGCCTCGGTCTCCGGCCACGGCACCAACGTGATCCAGGGCCTCGCCGTCTCGCTGGAATCGACCGCCTTGCCGACCATCGTCATCGTCGCCGGCATCATCTCCACCTTCCAGCTCGCCGGCCTCTACGGCACCGGCATCGCCGTCACCGCCATGCTCGGCGTCGCCGGCATGATCGTGGCGCTCGACGCCTTTGGCCCAGTCACCGACAATGCCGGGGGCATCGCCGAAATGGCGGGGCTCCCTGCCGACGTCCGCAAGTCCACCGACGCGCTCGACGCCGTCGGCAACACCACGAAGGCGGTCACCAAGGGCTATGCCATCGGCTCCGCCGGTCTCGGCGCGCTCGTGCTCTTCGCGGCCTACAACTACGACCTGCAGTACTTCGTGGCGGAAGCCGCGGCGGGGAGGGGCTACAGCTACTTCGAGGGCGTGCAGCCGGACTTTTCGCTGACCAACCCGTTCGTGGTGGTCGGTCTGCTGCTCGGCGGCCTGATCCCCTACCTCTTCGGCGGCATCGCGATGACCGCCGTCGGCCGCGCCGCGAGCGCGGTGGTGGAAGAGGTCCGCCGGCAGTTCCGCGAGAAGCCGGGCATCATGGCCGGCACCGAGCGGCCGGACTATGCCCGCGCCGTCGACATGCTGACCAAGGCGGCGATCCGCGAGATGATCCTGCCCTCGCTGCTGCCGGTATTGGCACCGATCGTCGTCTACTTCGGCGTCCTGCTGATCGCCGGCAAGAGCCAGGCCTTCTCGTCGCTCGGCGCCATGCTGCTGGGCGTCATCGTCACCGGCATCTTCGTCGCGATCTCGATGACCTCCGGCGGCGGCGCCTGGGACAACGCCAAGAAGAGCTTCGAAGATGGCTTCGTCGACGTGGCCGGCACCCGCCACATGAAGGGCTCGGAGGCCCACAAGGCCTCCGTCACAGGCGATACCGTCGGCGACCCCTACAAGGACACCGCCGGCCCCGCGGTCAATCCGGCGATCAAGATCACCAACATCGTCGCTCTGCTGCTCTTGGCGGTGCTGTCGCACCTATAACCGCCAGCTCCGACATTGGGCCGCAAACTCTAAGAGTTTGCGGCCTTTTTATTGCGCAGAAAAAATGCCTATTTAGTAAAAAGGGCCAGGTTAATTCGTTACCGTCGTATAGCGCCCTAACAAAAGTATTTAGCTGGCGGAATAAGAAGTCTAATGTATTTTCGGGTAATTCTTTACATCGACATGACGAAACGTAATGTGCCTCTTATTATCAGGGAGGCAGTACGTTGGCAGTTGCAGCAAATTTTGGTTTCGTGGAGAATTTTAGCACCGGCGGTGGTGGTCTTAAAGCCGGCGGTGACTATGGAGATTTTACCATTGTCAGCGGTGGCCTGTCGGGAGCCGATGGAAATTACGCGCTAGAAATCGAGGACGGACCAAAACCGTCTGGCCCCTACACCCAGTTCGGCGCTTACAGCAAAGAATTTGTCGATGGTTCGGCCACCAGCGTCAGCATTTACTTCGATCCCAGCATGCCCGAGTCAAATGGGTTTCAATACTCTGTGGCCGTCAATAACAACACGGATGGCCTCTATCTCTCTGAGTATGGCTTCCGTTCCTCTTCGGACGGCAAGGGAACAATCTACCTCAGTGCCGGAAAGGGCCTGACTTTCGATCCCGTGGCTGTCGGTGATCTGCCGACACCGACGGTCCAGATTTCAACAGCCGGCTGGTATACGCTGGAACATGTCTTCCACGCCGTCGGCGGTAACCTGTCTGTCGATATGAACCTGATCGACGCGACGGGCGCGTCGCAGACGATCACGACCATTACGGGACCGGCAATCGCTCAAACTGGCGGTAACCGCTATGGCTGGTTCACCAGCATCGACGTGCCCGGCAGTGGTGGCGCCTCGACGACTGGCAACGGTTTGGCTGTCGACAATTATACCTTGGGTGATTTCGTCGGCCGTGTCGTCGAAGCTCCGGGGGCGACGCCCGCGACATATGAAGACAGCGGCGCCATTCCGTTCAACGACATCGACAATGAGGTACACACTGTCTCCGTCAGTCCGGCGGGTAGAGGCTATCTCGGGACATTCGCCGCAAAGGTCGCGAACGACGTCGGCGCGAACGACCAGAACGGCGCCGTCAGTTGGACTTTCGACGCGAGCGGAGCGGCCGTGGATGCGGTCGCGCAGGGGCAGTCCCTTGTTCAAACCTACGCGGTGACACTGAGGGGCGCCGATAACATCAGCTCGACGCAGAATGTTACGGTGACGATTGTCGGCGCCAACGATGCGCCGGTCATCACGTCAAGTGGCGGCGGGTCATCGGGATCCGTCTCTCTGTCGGAGAACAGCAGTCTGGTCACGACGGTCACTTCGACCGACGTCGACAACGGCGCGACTCGAACCTACTCGATTGCCGGTGGCGTCGATGCGGCGAAGTTCACGATCAGTGCCTCGACCGGTGTCTTGCAGTTCCTCTCCGCTCCAGATTTCGAAAACCCCACCGATAACGGCGCCGATAACATCTACGACGTCAACGTCGGGGTCTCCGATGGTATAGCGACGACCACCACCCAGGCCTTGGCGATCACGGTTCGCGACGTCTTCGAGGCCCCGCCTTCGGGCCCCGGGAACGACGTCATCGTCATCCCGCCCGGAACCGGCAACGGAACATATGTCGGCGGTGGGGGGTCGGATACGATCTCGGCCCAACCCATCGCGGGGGATACACTCTCCCTCTTCGGCGGAAGTTCCGTGAACGATCCGAACGACGGCGGGGATCAGATCATCGTCAGCGGCGGGGGGGCCAGCCAGGTCTACGGCAACGGAGGTAACGACAGCATCGACTACCGCGCGGCGGGCGCGGGTACCGTCTATGGCGGTCTCGGCGCCGACAGTATCGTCGTCGCCAACAATGCCAACAATCTCGTCTATGGTGGCACCGCCGATGGCGACACCATCTCCGTCTCCGGCACGGGCACCAATACAGTCTACGGCGGGTCTATCGACAACGATCCCAACGATGGCGGCGACTTCATCACGGTGGGCGGCAGCGGTTCCAGCTTCGTCTATGCCAACGGTGGCAATGACAACGTTCTCATCACCTCCAGCGGTGCCACGACAGTTTTCGGCGGCCTGGGCGCCGATACGATCGAAGTCCGCAACAGCGCGTCGAGCCAGATCTTCGGCGGCACCGGCGACGGCGATATCATTCGCGTCACCGGCGACGGCAATAACGTCATCTACGGCGGATCGCTCTTCAACGATCCGACGGACGGAGCCGAGCAGATCACGGTGACCGGCAATGGCAACAACGTCATCTACGGCAATGGTGGCGATGATCGCATCCTGGTGACCGGGACCGGGGCCAACACCATCTACGGTGGTGTCGGAAATGATACGATCACCGGCGGCAGCGGCAATGATCGTCTCGAAGGCAGCGTCGGTGCCAACGTCTACACCGGCGGCGGCGGCGCTGATCGGTTCGTCCACGGGGCCGGCGCCACGGATACGATCACCGACTTCAGCCTCAGCGGCGGCGATCGCCTGGAACTCGGAGGACAGGTCTACAGCCTCACCACGGGTTCTGGCGGTGCGGCGACGCTGGTCTTCGCCGATGGCGGTTCCATCGTTCTCCAGGGTGTGACGGAGGCTCAGTTTTCGGCGGCATACGTCGCTTAAACGAAAAAAGCGGGACGGCCCGGAGCCGTCCCGCTTTCCCATAAGATCAGTCGCCGCGCATGAGACTGGCTTTCGCCTCGGGGATACCTCGAGGCGGAGGCCTTTTGTCGTTGTCGTCCGTACCGGATTTCTGCTCGGTCGCCTGAGAGCGCCGCCGGTCGGGCTGACTCATCAGCCGACCAGCATTGCCAGCTCTTTTCCGAAGCCTTGCCGCAGAACCTTGCCGGGCGCGGCCGCCTCCGGGCTACTGGCCGGCGGCGCGGTTCGGGTCGATGGCGCCCTGGTTCGGGTTGCCGCCGGGGAGGCCGACGCTCGGCGGGGCGCCGGGCTCGAGGATCTGGCCGAGGAAGCTGACATCCTTGCCGCCGGTCGGGGTCGTGCGGGTGATGAAGTCGAACAGGGCGCCGTTCTGCAAGCCGTAATTGGCAAGGCGCGATACGGTCCCGTCGGCGCCGAAGTAGACCGCAAGCACGCGCTGGTCGACGAGCTTGGGGTTCATGAACGCCATCGAACGGACGCGCTTCTGAGAGATATAGTAGAATACCTCGTTGTCGAAGGTCGCGGTCGTCGAGGGAGAACCCAGCGCCAGGAGCACCTGCTCGCGGCTCGAGCCAACCGGAACCAGCTGGATCGTCTGCTCGTCGACGATATAGCCTTGGTTCATCACCTCGCTGGTCGAGCAGCCACCCAGAAGGATGAGCGTCCCGAGCGCGACGGAAGCGATGGCGGGACGAAAGAATGGGTGGCTAGATTTCACGCGTGACATCTCCCCTGGAGCGGTTTCCAGCGTTACATACGGACCCGTTGAGGCGATATCGCGACCGGACAACGGACGTTCAGGACCGGTAGGCTTGAGTAAAGCACCTTGGGAGGCGTTGCAATCGGCCCCCGTCCATGCGACCGGCCCTTCGCAAGGGAGTGGGAGGCGAGATGCTCGAACGTTTCAGGAATCGGCGGCGCAACCGGGAGATCATCGACGATCTATACGCAGCGATCGTCACCGAAGCGCGCCGCGAGGTGCTGTATACCGAGCTCGGCCTTCCCGACACCGTCATGGGCCGATTCGAGGCGCTGTCGATCCAGGTCTTCCTGTTCCTGTCGCGCTGCCGCGACGAGGCTTCGTTGAAGCCCGTGGCGCAGGATCTGGTCGATCGCTTCATGACCGACATCGAGGACTCGATCCGCGAGATCGGCATCGGCGACCCTTCGGTACCCAAGCGCATGCGCAAGCTCGCCGGCATGTTCTACGAGCGCGTCAACGCCTATGATCCCGGCCTCACCGTCGGCGATGGCGCGTCGCTTGCCGCCGCGCTCCGCCGCTTCGCATTGCCGGCGGATGCCGCGCCGGAGGCAGCGCCAGCCTTGGCGGCCTATCTGATGGCGCGCAAGGCGACGTGGGACGGCGTGCCGACGGCGGATATCCTGACCGGCCAACTGGGAGAAAGAGCCGCGTGACCGACAGCAGCGACAAGCCGAAGGACGTGCTGTCCTTCTTCGTGACCGTCTCGACGCTGCCGAAGGCCGGCATGCCCGTGCGGTTCGAGGCCACTCAAAAGGAGTGCGCCATCGTCGCGGCACTTCTGGAGATCCCGGCGATCGAAAGGCTGACCGCGGATCTCTCGGTGAAGGGCTGGCGGGGCGGCGGCGCCAAGGTCACGGGAACGCTGGCGGCCGACGTGGTGCAGACCGACGTGGTGACGCTCGATCCCCTCCATCAAAAAGTCCAAGAGGAGGTGGATCTGGTGTTCGTTCCCGAGAACTCGCGCCTCGCCCGGCTGCCGCAGCCGGAGGATGGCGAACTTCACCTCGATCCGGAAGGCGACGACATTCCCGAGACCTTCTCCGGCGACCAGATCGACCTCGGTCTGGTGCTGACCGAAATCCTGGCCCTCGGCCTAGACCCGTATCCGCGCGGGCAAGGCGCATCCTTCGACGAGTTCGATACCGATCCGGAGCCCGATGTCGGGCGCGTCTCGCCCTTCGCCGCGCTGGCGCGACTGAAGCCTGATCGCACATGACGCTCGCCCGCTGTTGAACCGTCACCTGAATTGACTATGGTCGCGCCGCCTGAGGCTATCGACGAACGAAAGCGAATTGCGTTGGATCTGAAATCCGGAGTCACGATCTCCCTCGACGTCATGGGCGGGGATCACGGCCCATCCGTCATCCTTCCTGGTGCACTGATCGCGCTGCAGCGCCATCCCGGCATCCGCTTCGTGCTGTTCGGCCAGGAAGAAAAGGTCCTGCCGATCCTCGACGGCCTGCCGTTGCTGAAGGCTGCGTCGGTGTTCCACCACTGCGAGATGTCGATCGGCATGGAGGAGAAGCCCTCGCAGGCGCTGCGCCAGGGCCGCTACAAGTCGTCGATGTGGCGGGCGATCGAGGCGCTGAAGACCGGCGAGGCCGATGTCGCGGTGTCCGCCGGCAACACCGGCGCGCTGATGGCGATGGCAAAATTCTGCCTTCGCACCATGGCCAATATCGAGCGCCCCGCCATTGCCGCGATCTGGCCGACGATCCGCGGCGAGAGCGTCGTCCTCGACGTCGGCGCGACGATCGGTGCCGACGCCCAGCAGCTGATCGACTTCTCGATGATGGGCGCGGCCATGGCGCGCGCGCTGCTCGGCATCGAGCGGCCGACGGTCGGCCTGCTCAATATCGGGGTCGAGGAGGTCAAGGGCCAGGACGACGTGCGCGAGGCCGGGCGGCTCCTGAAAGAAACCGAGATTCCCGGGCTCGACTATCGCGGTTTCGTCGAGGGCAATGATCTCGGCCAGGGCACGACCGACGTCGTCGTCACCGAGGGCTTCACCGGCAACATCGCGCTGAAGACCGCCGAGGGCACGGCACGCCAGATCGCCGGCTATCTCCGGGCGGCGATGACCCGCACCTGGATGGCGCGCGCCGGCTACTTCCTCGCCAAGGGCGCCTTCGACCGGCTGCGCGACAAGATGGACCCTCGCAAGGTGAACGGCGGCGTCTTCCTCGGCCTCAACGGCATCGTCATCAAGAGCCACGGTGGCACCGACGCCGAGGGCACCGCGGCGGCGATCGACCTCGCCTACGCCATGGCCGTGAACGGCCTTAGAGAGAAGATCGAGCAGGATCTTCGTACTTTCTATCTGCGCGTCTCCGAAGAGGTCGCGACGGACTTGCCGGAGAGCAATTGATGAGTGTCATCCGATCGATCGTCCGCGGCACCGGCTCGGTGCTGCCGGCGCGGATCATGTCGAACCGCGATTTCGCAGGGATCGTAGAGACCTCGGACGAGTGGATCGTCCAGCGGACCGGCATTCGCAACCGCCACATCGCCGACGCCACCGAGACCACCGTGTCGCTGGCCGAAGGCGCCGCCCGCAAGGCGCTGGATGCCGCCGGTCTGACGCCGGACGACATCGACCTGATCGTGCTCGCCACCGCCACGCCGAACAACACGTTCCCGGCGTCCAGCGTGCAGGTGCAGAAGCGCCTGGGCATGCGGCACGGCTTCGCCTTCGACGTGCAGGCGGTCTGCTCGGGCTTCGTCTACGCGCTGACCACCGCCGACCTCTACATCCGCGGCGGCATGGCCAAGCGCGCGCTGGTGATCGGCGCCGAGACGTTCTCGCGCATCCTCGACTGGGAAGACCGCTCGACCTGCGTGCTCTTCGGCGACGGCGCGGGTGCGCTGGTGCTGGAGGCCTCGACCGGCGACGGCAGCCCGGCGGACCGGGGCGTCCTCGTCTCGCGCCTGCGCTCTGACGGCGAGCATGAGGAGAAGCTCTTCGTCGACGGCGGCCCGTCGACCACCGGCACCGTCGGCAAGCTGCGCATGGAAGGCCGCGAGGTCTTCAAGCATGCGGTAGGCATGATCACCGACGTGATCGAGGACTCGTTCGGCGCGCTCGGCATCACCGCCGACGATCTCGACTGGTTCGTGCCGCACCAGGCGAACCGGCGCATCATCGACGCTTCCGCCAAGAAGCTCGGTATTCCGCTGGAAAAGGTCGTGGTGACGGTGCAGGATCACGGCAACACATCGGCCGCCTCGATCCCGCTCGCCATCGACCAGGCGGTCCGGGACGGCCGGATCCAGCCGGGGCAGCTCGTTCTCCTCGAAGCCATGGGAGGCGGCTTTACCTGGGGCGCGGTGCTCGTTCGCTGGTAGTCGTTTCCGCCTTGATTTCGCTGCAGATTTCAGTATTTTACACCGACGCGTGATCGATCGTTGCCGTTGGGGAACGGCGGGGCGATCCTGCTTTCTAAGGGGATAGCAATGGGTGACAGAACGGTGACCAGAGCCGATCTCGCCGAGGCGGTCTTCCGCAAGATCGGCCTGTCGCGAACGGAATCGGCCTATCTCGTCGAAACCGTTCTCGAGGAGATCTGCTCCACCATCGCCCGTGGCGAATCGGTCAAGATCTCGTCTTTCGGCTCCTTCCTGGTGCGCGACAAGAACGAGCGTGTCGGCCGCAACCCGAAGACCGGCGAGGAAGTGCCGATTTCACCCCGCCGCGTCGCCGTCTTCAAGCCGTCCAATGTGATGAAGGACCGGATCCTCGAATCGCACGGGCGCCGGAGCGGCGTCGCCGTTCCCGCCGATGAGATGCTCAAGGCAGCCGAGTAAGGGCGCTGAGTGAATTTCCGGGCACGCCCATGAGCGACAAGAGCATCGACGCCTTCCGCACGATCAGCGAGGTGGCCGAGGACCTGAACCTGCCGCAGCACGTCCTGCGCTTCTGGGAAACCCGGTTCACGCAGATCAAGCCGATGAAGCGCGGCGGCGGGCGGCGCTATTACCGCCCGGACGATGTCGAACTGCTGAAGGGCATCCGCTTCCTGCTCTACGTGAAGGGATTCACGATCAAGGGCGTGCAGCGCATCCTCAAGGAAAACGGCAACCGCTTCGTCATGGCGATCGGTGCGGGCGACCTGACCGGGCTCGACACCATGCAGGTAGCCCGTGCGCCGATGCCGGAGGCCGACGAGCCCGAGGACGTCTATTCCGAAGAGAGCGATCTCGAGCAGGACGAAATGCCCGTCATGGCCGAAAGGCCTGAAGCCGCGCGCCCCCGTTCGGGCCTCTCCTCCCTGCTGCGCCGCGACCGCGAGCCCGACCAGGGCCCGAAGATCGGCCTCCCCGCCGAAAGCGCCGCAACACTGCAGGACGTCGTGCTCGAACTGCTGGAATGTAAGCGGCTGCTGGATCAGGTTCGGTAGCTTAAAGCAGAGGGCAGGGCGGTTCGCCGACCAGCGGGGGGACATAGCCTGCCGGATGACGCCACATTGCTGGCGCCGCCGATTTCCCCAACCGACCGCACGAAGAGACTTGCGCGCAGAGCCCTCTCTCTCTAAGGGTTCTCTCGATCGGAGCGTAGCGCAGCCTGGTAGCGCACTTGGATGGGGTCCAAGGGGTCGGAGGTTCGAATCCTCTCGCTCCGACCAATTTTTCCCACAGAACCTCGCATAAAAAACCGCCGCGGCTGCAAGCCTTCGGCGGTTTTGTTTTGTCCGGGCAGGGTTTCGGCCGCCACGCCCGCGAATGGCGCGGCGGCAGAACTGGTGGGGTCAGGCGGCGGGCGACAGGCCGTCGCGCACCAGCGGCGCGTGCCGGTCGACCAGCACGGCGCTGGCCTGGTTCAGGCCGATGATCTCGACCGCGATCCCGTGCCGACGCATCTTGCCGACGACCTCGTCCAAGGCGCCGACGGCCGTGATGTCCCAGAGATGGGCCGCGGTCAGGTCGATCCTGGCGGCCCGTGCGGTATCGCGGAGATCGAAGCGGTCGGCGAAGATGTCGGCGCTGGCGAAGAAGACCTGGCCGGTGACGGTGTAGAGCCGCGTGTCGCTGGCCTCGTCGTAGCCGACGGCAACATCCATCAGCTTGGTCACCTTGAAGGCGAAGAACACGCCGCTGAGGAGCACGCCGACGGCGACGCCCATCGACAGGTCGTGCGTGGCGACCGTCACCGCGACAGTGGCCAGCATGACCATGCCGGAGACCTTGGGATGCCGCGCGAGATCGCGGATCGAGCCCCAGGAGAAGGTGCTGATCGAGACCATGATCATGATCGCCACGAGCGCCGCGACCGGGACTTGGGCGACCCAGGGCCGCAGCGGCACCATCACGATCAGCAGGAAGACGCCGGCGACCAGCGTCGACAGCCTGCCGCGGCCGCCATAGCGGACATTGCCGACGGTCTGCCCGATCATGCCGCAGCCGGCGATGCCGCCGAACAGGCCCGCCGCGAAGTTGGCGAGGCCGAGCCCTGTGCATTCCCGGGCCTTGGAACTCGTCGTCTCGGTGAGATCGTCGACGACGCTGGCGGTCATCATGGACTCCAGCAGGCCGACGGCGGCCATGGCGAGCGCATAGGGCGCGATGATGCCGAGCGTCTCCCATGTCATCGGCACGCCGGGGAAGCTGAACGAGGGCAGCGAGTCGGGCAGGCGTCCGAGGTCGGCGACGGTGACGATCGGCATCGGAAATGCCGCGGCGATGAGCGTCAGCACGACGATGCAGATCAGCGGCGAGGGGATCGCCGTGGTCAGGCGGGGCAAGAGGTAGATGATGGCAAGGCCGAGGCCGATCATCGCATAGGTATGCCAGGTGACGCCGATCATCTGCGGCAGCTGCGCCGAGAAGATGAGGATCGCCAGCGCGTTGACGAAGCCGGTGCGGACCGAGCGCGAGACGAAGCGCATGAGCACGTCGAGCTTCAAGAGGCCGAAGACGATCTGCAGGAGGCCGGCGAGCACGGTGGCGGCGAGGAGGTATTGCAGGCCGTGGCTGCCGACGAGGGCGGCGACGACGAGCGCCACCGAGCCTGCCGCGCCGGAGATCATCGCCGGGCGACCGCCGGCGAAGGCGATGACGATGCCGATGACGAAGGAGGCGAAGAGCCCGACCTCGGGGTCGATGCCCGCGACGAAGGAGAAGGCGATGACCTCGGGGATCAGCGCGAAGGTGCCGACCATGCCGGCGAGAACGTCACGGCGCGCCGCCGTGACCCCGCCGAACCACTCGGAGCGGTAGCGTGAGATGGATTGGGTGTTCATGAATTTTAATGTCCGCAGAGATCACGCGGGGACAGTCCGCTCAGGGCGGATCGTGCTGTCGGGCGTGTCGTGTGCGTTGTCCGGCGGATCGGCGGCCGGAAGAGCCACCCGGAATTGCACCGGGTCCAGAGCGATGGGCGACACCTAGCCGCCTCCGCCGCGCGGGGCAAGCCGGAATCGGTGCGCGGCAGGTATGCGCGGCGTTGCCTCTCGGCGTCTGATCGCCCTCCAGGGCGCTGATGCAAACGTCTGCGCTCTCTCTAGAGCATCCTGCGATTGGGTGGACTCACCCAATCAAAGAAAGATGTCCTAGATTGAAGAAGATAGAGCGTCCTTTGTGCATCCAATTGGATGCACGGCGCTCTCGCCGCAGGCGGCGAGGAAGTCCGCGGCCAGTTCCACCGTGCCGGCGCTGTAGGCCGCCCCACAAGCGGATGCCGTCGGCGTCTCGGCATGCGAGGCGATCCAGGCGGTGAGAAGGATCCGCCGCAACAGGATAAAGACGGTCAGCATCGCCTCGTCTTCCGCCGGGAGTTGGGCGACGTCCCGGTAGCCGGCCACCCACGCCGCCTGAAGCGCCGGAACGAAATCCTCGTGCTCGTGAAAGCTGATCGCCGCGGCGAAGTCGTAGAGGAACCAGCTGAAGCCGCAATCGTCGAAGTCGATGACCCCCAGCCGGTCGCCCTCGACGAGGAGGTTGCTGAGGCGGAGATCGGCATGGACGAGGCCGAATCGCTGCCGGTCCTTGCCATAGGCTGCGAGCCTCCGGTCGATGACCGCCGCCGCGCGCGCGATGACGTCCCGGCCGGCGTCGTCGAGGCCGAGCCCCGCCCGCCAGTCGCCCCAGTGCGGGGCCTCGCCCAGCATGGTGCGAAAATCCCAGGTCTTGCGAACGAAGCCATCCGGCGGGGCCCAGCGGCGGCTGTGCTCGTGGAGGCGTGCGCTGAGGCTGCCGAGATGCCGGAACCAGCCGGACAGGTCTTCGCCGGGTTGCGGCTCCCGTCCGCTCATGAAGGCGAAACCGGCGACGTACCGCGTCTGCCCGTCGACCGGGAAGCTGCCGAGCCAGGTTCCGTCCTGCCGGGCGATCGGCTGCGGGGTCTCGATGATGCCTTCGGCGCGGAGGGCCTCGATCCAGGCGAGCTCCGAACGCATCTCCGCCGGCGTATGATAGTCCGGCCGCTGCACCCGCAGCACAAGGCGCCGCCCGGAATCCTCGGCAAGGAAGGTCGCATTCTCCGAGATGGTCATCAGCGAAAGCTCGGAATCGTCCGCGAGCCCCCAGTGCCGTAGCTCTCGGCGCAGGCCGGCCAGCAAGCTGGCGAGGAACTCTTCATCGAACATGAGGGCCATCAAGGGTCGGATTTGCGATCTCGCGGCGTCTTCGCACGGATCGCCGACCGGGGCCACGCCAGGCCGGCGGGTTCCGTGCAGCCCAACATCTGCGCGAGCGGCAAAGCACAGGCGCATGGTTGAGAAAGGATGAATTGCCGCGCTGACGGTGTTCGAAGCTGACTGCATGGCCGCCATGCAGCAATGTGCATTGCAGCATGACCAAGCGGGAACTAGATTGATGCTTGGGAGACAAACCCAATTTCGGAAGTATTGCCATGAACATCTTCACACGCACACTTCGTTCGGCCGTCAGCCGCTCGCGCCGCGATCCGGCCCTCGAATACCTGAACGAGGCGGTTTCGCTGCTCGACCTTGAGCGCCGCCAGCAGGAAATCGACGCCGGTGCCTTCCGTCAGCGCCGCTTCGGCTACTGACGCCGTATCTGGGGCGGCCTGGTTCGAACCAGTCGCCCCCCAGCGGTCATCCGATGATCGCCTCTGTCGATCCATACACATCCGCCCGCCTGTCCTGACTGACGCAGCGTTGCCAGCCGGTCAGATGCAGCTGATTGATGGATGCAGTCCTCCCGCCTCTTGCCGGGCAACCCAAGAATCGACTCGCCAGCCTGCCGCCGTTCTGCCACATTCTCGGATGTCGCGGTCTTGGGTGGAGGTGCCGATGTTCGTTGTCACGGTGGAAACCGACGAGGCTCCATCCTTCTGCGCGTTCACCCGGTCGCAGCCAGCCCTCGATTGGGCGCTCAGCCGCAGTCTCGATGACAGCGGATGCGTCGTCGGCGTTTACCGCGCCCCGGGCGGCAGCAGCGGCGTGCAGGCGGTCGAGGCGGTGCGGGACGGTCGCGGCCGCCTCGTCATGTCCGGCGACAATCTTCGGCTCCAGTATTTTCGCGAGAGATCCTGCGTCATGGCGGGAATGGGCATCGGCACCGGTGCCGGTTTCTAACGGCGCCTGAACGGCCTAGGTCTGCGACCCCCGCGCTCCGGCGAGACCGCGTCCGATCCGACGCCGCGAACAGGCGTCGCAGCCACCCGCCCTACATCCAAATAAAACGCCTTCGCCCTTTGGCTGTCTTGCGACGGACCATCGGATGTCGCATGGCTTTTTCCCATTGCAACGCAGGGGACGACGACATGACCGACATCTGGTTCCGCACGGGCGAGGCCACCGTGCTCGCGGCCGAAGGGCAGTTCACCGACGCCATGCCGGAAGTGCTGATCGGCTCGGTGCGCGGTCCCGTCGGCACCGCCTTCGCCTCGATGATGGGCCAGACGGTCGGCCACACCCGGATGTTCGTCGTCCGCGACCTCAACCAGCTCGTCCGGCCGGCCACCATGATGACGACGAAGGCGACGATCCACGATCTCGCCTATGTCGAACTGCTCGGCGGCGTGGTGCAAGGTGCCACCGGCGACGCGATCGTCGACTGCCTGATCGAGGGCATCCTGCCGAAAGCGGACGTCGACGAGCTCTGCATGATCATCATGATCTGGCTCGATCCGCGCTGTGCCAGCGACGAGAACCTCGACCTCAAGGATCTCTACCGCACCAATTACGAAGCGACGAAGCTTGCGATCTCGCGCGCGCTCACCGGCTCGCCGACGGTCGACGAGCTCATCGCCAACCGCAAGACGGTGCAGCATTACGCGCTGAGCGGCGTCGTCGACTACGAATAGCTGCGCAAGACGCGGGCGATCGGGGAGGCGTGGCGACGTCCCCCCGACACTGCTTTCGCCTTGCTCCGGAATGCCAGCGCAGTGCCTCTAAGCGCTAGCGCATCGCCTCGATCGTCGCGTCCTCCAGCCGGACGAAGCGCACGCCCTCGGCCTGAAGGGCGAGAATGCCGGATGCGACCCCGGCGCCCGAGGGGCGCTTCGGCTGGTTGATATGGGCGATGATCACGTCGCCGTCCCTGGCGGCGCGGATCCGGCGATCGACTGCGGCGGCGCCGAGCGAGGCACCCATGTCGGCGTTCAAGCTGTAGCCGGCCAGCAGAAAACCTTCTGAGGCGATCTCTGCGACGGCGTCGCGGCTGTAGCGGGCGGTCGCCCCGCGGAACCAGCGCGATGGCTGTCCGGTGGCAGCGAGGATCGCCGCATCGCCGCCTTGAATTTCCGCGCGCACCGCCTCGATCGTTCCCGCGGTCTTCAGCCCGAACATGGTCGGATGGTCGGTGACCGGCGGGAGGTGCTCTGCGCCATGGTTCTCGATCTCGAAGAGATCGGGATGGGCGCGCAGCACGGCGAGCGCTGGATGGTTGTGCTGAAGCCAGCGACGGGTGACGAAGATCGTCGCGGGAATTCGGTGGTCGACCAGCGTGCCGAGGATCCGCTCGTCGACAGCGCCCATGCAGGCGTCGAAGGTCAGCGCCACGGTGATCGCGGGTTTCGCCTGCTGGCCGGTCGCTGGTCCGATCGCCGCCGGGACATTTGGCAGCGGCGCGGACGCCCCGACCAGCACGACCGGCGCCTGCGATCCCGGCGTCAGCGCGGCGAAACCTGGTGCTTCGGGCCGCGGCCCGGCAATGTGCATGTGCGGCTCGACGTCGCCGCTCCCGGCTAGGGCGGAAAGCGGGGAGAGGCAGCAGCAGAGCGCCGCAAGGACGGGAATGCGCATGGTGTCGGTCTCGGCAAGGGATGTCGGCGGGTGAGAGGCGCCCGGCTCGTGGCGGAACTGCGGCGGCGGCCTCGGTTCAGGGTTCGGCACGCCGGGCCGACGCTTTGTCCAGCGCCTGCCGAAGCGACCGCGGCCGCCGGTCCCGCTGCCAGCGCCGTTCGAGCGCGATACAGCCCCAGATAATGCCGGTGATCAGGTAGAAATGCCGCCAGTGGTCGGTGTCGATGACGTTGCCGATGCCGACATGGCCGACGAAAACGCTGTAGCTCGCCATCAGATAGGGCTGCCAAGGCCGGTCGCGCAGAAGGATCTTCAGCCCGGCGCCGAGGGTGGTGAAGATAAAGATGAGGTAGGCGGCAAAGCCGAGCCAGGAGTAGTCGAGGAGCGCCTTCAGCCAGATGTTGTGGGTGTCTTCGCCATAGATCGGGCCGAACACCAGCGGGCCGATGCCGAGCGGATGCTCCATCGCCATCTGGAAGCCGAGGAGATGGCGTGCGAAGCGGCCGAGCCGCGCCGAATCGTAGGACTGGACAATTTGCGCCCGTTCCGAGAACAGGCTGGCCACCTTCTCCGACTGCAAGGCGACGAGCACGACGATCGCCATCAGCACGACGCCGACGAGGACGAGCGTCGCGATCTTCAGGCGAAACTTCGCCGAGCGCTCCTTCAGCAGCATCAGCCCGACCGCGAAGATGATCGAGAAGCCGTAGATACCCCAGGCGGCGCGCGAGAAAGAGAGGAAGACCGCCAGCGTCAGAATACCGAGTGCGATCAGCTTCCAGCCAGCCGTCATCAGTCGTTCGGTGACGAGCCGCTGCACGAGATAGACCGCCGGCAACGTCAGGAACGGGCCGAAGACGTTGGGGTCCTGGAAGGCGCCTTTGGCGCGCTCGTAGAGGGTGAACGCGTGGGCGCCGGGAAACGCGTTGAAGTAGCCGAGAATACCGAGCAAGCCGGTCGCGAGCGCCGCTGAGGTATAGGCGGTGAAGATCAGCTTCAGCCGCCGCGGGTCGGCTTCGATCACCGCGGCGTAGAACACGGCTGACAGCGCCAGGAAGGTGGAGACGGCGACGTAGAGCGGGCCGCTTTTGAGGTCCACCATCTGGGTCAGAGAAACCAGCCCGCCGGCGTTGAAGAGCAGCAGGAGTACCAGCAGCGGCGCCGTGCCGGCGCTGATCTTGAGCGCTCCGACAAGGCCGAAGATGGCGATCAGCCCGACGAGGTAAAGCTCGTACGGCGCCGGCTCGGAAATGACGAAGCCCGACAGGAAGACGCCGAGCGCGATCGCCCCATTGCCCAGCATGGCGAATTGCACCCGCCCGAGATGGCGAGGGGCGAGCCGGTCGTCGCTTCTGCCGCGACGGTCTGGCCGGTCGTCCGCAAGCGTCGCGCCGGGAGGGTAGGGGAGCGTCATCTCAGTAGGCGTGTTCGGTCTTGAACAGGCTGATCGGCGTCATCGCCAGGATGGCGAGGTCGAGGAAGATCGACCAGTTCTCGATGTAGTAGAGATCGTGCTCGACGCGCTTCTTCAGCTTGTCCGGCTGGTCGATTTCGCCGCGGAAGCCCTTGATCTGCGCCCATCCGGTGATCCCGGGCTTGACCTTGTGGCGACCGAAATAGCCGTCGACGATCTCGACGAAGGTCTCGTTCATCGACGACACCGCGTGCACCGCATGCGGCCGTGGCCCGACCAGCGAGAGCTGGCCTTTCAGCACGTTCCACAGCTGCGGCAGCTCGTCGATCGAGCTCTTGCGGATGAAGCGACCGACCTTCGTGACACGCGGGTCGCCGCGGGTGACGATCTTGCGGGCCGTCGGGTCCGACATCTCCTGATACATCGAGCGGAACTTCAGCACCTCGATGATCCGGTTGTTGAAGCCATGTCGCTTCTGGCGGAAGATCACCGGACCCTTGGAGTCCAGCTTGATCGCAATGGCGGTCGCGAGGAACACCGGCGACAAAAGGATGATCGCAAGGCTCGCGAAGAACAGGTCGAAGGCGCGCTTGGCAATCCAGTCCCAGTCGGCGATCGGGCGGTCGAAGACGTCGAGCAGCGGGATCTGGCCGATGTAGGAGTAGGAGCGCGGCCGGAAGCGCAGCTGCGAGGTGTGGGCCGACAGCCGGATATCGAGCGGCAGGACCCAGAGATCCTTGAGGAGCGCCAGCACCCGCTTCTCGGCCGAGAGCGGCAGCGTCACGATCAGCATGTCGATCTTGGCGAGGCGGGCGAACTCGACGAGCTCGCGGATGGTGCCGAGCTTCGGGTAGCCGGCGACAAGCGGCGGCGAGCGGCGGTCGTCGCGGTCGTCGAAGATACCGCAGATCCGGATGTCGCTCTCCTCCTGCATCTCGAGGCCGCGAATCAAGGTTTCGGCGCCCTTGCCGCCGCCGACGATCACCGCGCGCCGTTCCATCACGCCATTGCGCGCCCAGCGCCTGATGTTGGCGCCGAGGATGCTGCGGGCGATGGCGAGTGTCGCGAAGCCGCCGAGGAACCAAGTTCCTAGCCAGACACGCGAATATTCCTCCTGCGCCTTCATGAAGAAGATGCCGACGGCCATCAGCGCGATGGCGCCGGCCCAGCCGAGGCCCACCCGCAGCATCTGGGTCGAGCGGGTGCGCAGCATCGGGATGTCGTAGCCCTCGGCCAGCTGGATGGCGCCGACGCCGGTCGCGGCACCGAGACCGGCGACGAGGAGATAGAGCCACGGGCTCCCGTGCTCGAAGCCGACATAGGAGAAGTAGACGACAATGGCGACGGCAAGCAGCAAGGTGAATTCGACCAGCCGCCAAAGCCCGCAGAGCATGCTCGACGAGATGACGTTGTCCTTGAACTGCGCGGCGGTACGCGCGGCAAAGGCGTTGAGCACCACCGGTTCGTCGCTGGAAAGCTTCTGGAACGCCTGGACGGCGTTGCGGGAGAAAGGCAGCTCGCCGTCGCCATCCATCGTCTCGCCCTCTCTACCCCGCAAGGGCTGTACCTGCCGCTGGCCGCCGGTTGCGGTGCATACCGGTTCCTTAGCAGGGTTCCGCTAAGATTTGTTTGATCGCGTTTGACGCGCCGCGGCAGGCCTGTCGCCTGCGGATTGGGCCCTCGGCCCCGCCAGGGCCCGGCGGTAGGCGGCCATGGTGTCGCCGACCATCCGCTCGATCGAGAACACGCTCTGGATGTGATGGCGCAAGGCACTGGAATTGACCAGCGGTTCCCGCAGCCGGTTCGCCATGGCCTCGGCCAGCGCAAGGCTGTCGCGGGCGGCGACGAGGGGCTGGAGGTGCCTCGGGATGATCTCGCTGACACCGCCGACATTGACGGCGATCACCGGTCGATCCGCCGCGAGAGCCTCCAGCAGCACATAGGGCAGCGAATCGGCGCGCGACGGCAGCACCATCACCCGCCCGAGCCGCAGCGCCTCCCGTGCCGGACGAGGCTCGACGAACCGGACGAGGCCCGGTGCGATGTCATCGGCCAGTTTCATGAAGTCGGGCTTCTCGGGGCCGGCACCGACGATCACGGCGGTGGCGGGAGGTCCCCCCGACTTCGCCATCTCGGCAATGGCCCGGATGAGAATGTCGGGCCCCTTCAGGCTCCTCAGCATGCCGAGATAAATGAAATCGGCAGCATCGGGATCCGGCGTGACCGGCGCGAATTCGGCTGGCGACAGGCCGTTGTAGACGACGCGTGCGGCGACGGCCGGCTTGCCCACTTTCTTTCGGTAAGCGTCCGCCTCGTATTGCGACACGAAGAGCAGGTGATCCGTGACATGCTCGAGCAAGCGCTCCAGCCGGAAGAACATCCAGCCCCCGAGCGTCTTCGGATCATAGTGCATGCTGCCGCCGTGCGGCGTGTAGAGGCGCGCGGTGCGCCCCCCGGAGATGCGGCTGGCGGTGCCGACCAGCCGCGCATAGGCACCTCCCTTGGCGCCGTGCCCGTGCAGCACGTCGGGACGGATGTCACGCACGAGGGTGTAGCTGCGCCACATGTCGAGTAGGTCGGAGGGTGCGATCGAGCGGCGCATGATGATGCGGTGAACGCCGAGCGCGAGCTTCGGCGTCACCTCGCGGATCATCTTCTCTTCGAATTCGCCGCCCGTGATGGAGTCGCAGAGGATCCCGACCTCATGGCCTTCGGCGATCTGCGCATCGATCAGATCGCGGACATGCCGGAAGATTCCCCCGACGGGCGATCTGAAACAATGGATGATCCGGATCTTCTGGCTAACCATACCCCGTCAGGACTTTCGTGTTGTCTGTGAGTGAACAACTCACACGACACACCGCCCGACGCCACCACAAAGTCCTGTCGAAGCTATCGTTCTCAACGGTTAAAAGAGGCGCTCCCGCACGAAGATCGTGTCGCCGGGCAGGATCGGGTCGGAGGTCAGCACGCGGCCGGAGATGACCCGACCGTTGACCTGGCGGGTGACGTCGACCGTCTTCTGCTGGGCCCTTGGCGAGTATCCGCCGGCAATCGCGATGGCATTCTGCACCGTCATGCCGGGCACGTAGGTATATTGGCCACCGGTACCGACCTCGCCCATGATGAAGAACGGCCGGTACTGGTCGACCTCCACCGTGATGTCGGGATCGCGCAGGAAGCCGTCGCGCAGCTTCTGCGAAAGCGAGGCTTCCAGCTCCTTGGTGGTCTTGCCCCGCGCCGGCACGGTGCCGACGAGCGGCATGGAGAAGTAGCCGCCCTTGTCGATGGTGTAGGTATTGGAGAGGCCGTCCTGCTCGAACACCGTCACCCGAACCCGGTCGCCGGCGTCGAGATGGTATGGCTCGTTCAGGACATTGTGGAAGGCGGGCGGCGTCGGCTGGTAGCTCGCGCATCCGCCGAGCAGCGCCAAGGTGAGGGCCAGGGGTCCCATGATGCAGATGCGCATGTCCGCTTATCCCGCCGAAGATCGTTCGCCCGGCCGGAGAGCCGCTGACCTCTTATAGTTTCGTTAGGGTTAACCGTTCGTAAACTTGACCGGCGGCTTCACCTCTGTGTTACGGATGTATCGAGTGAGCTTGTTAACGTTCCGGTTACCTTCGTGGACGATTCTTCAATCTCAGGGGCACTGCGGGGAAACACCATGCCGAAGCACAGAGCAGATGAGGCCGACGCCGATATCGATATCGGGCGTCTGGCTGCTGCCGTGTGGGCCCGCAAGCTGCTGATCGTCCTGACGACCTTGCTGTTTGCCGGATCGGCTTTTGCGATCGCCGCCCTCATTCCGCCGACCTACAAGGCCGATACCCAGATCGTCGTCGAAAGCCGCGAGTCCTCCTATACCCGCAACGACGGCGCCGGCGCAGGCGGCGGGGAGGGTGTCTTCAGCCCCGAGAGTATCGAAAGCCAGGTCTCGCTGATGACCTCGGCCGAGATTCTCGGCGACGTCGCCGACCGCTTCAAGCTCTCCACGCTTGCCGAGTTCGCGCCGAAGGTCTCGCTGATGGACCGCATCCTGACCCGCGTCCGCCCCGAGGCCGACTCCCCACCGGGCGAGATCATCGAGCGGATGCGCGAGAAGCTGCAGGTCTATCGCAAGGAGAACCAGCGGGTTCTGGTCATCGAGTTCTCCTCGCACGATCCCGCCCTTGCCCGAGACGTCCCGAACGCCATCGCCGACGAGTACCTCGCGCGACAGAAGGGGGCGCTGCTTTCCTCGAACAACAATGCCACGGGCTGGCTCGAGCAGGAAATCGCGGACCTGCGCGAGACCGTCAAGGCGGCCGAGGGCAAGGTCGCCGCGTTCCGCACCTCGTCCGATCTCCTGGTCGGGCAGAACCAGAGCGTTCTCGCCACCCAGCAGCTGTCGGAAATCGCCACCGAGCTGTCGCGTACCCGTGCCGCACGGGCTGCGGCCGAGGGCAAGGCGCAAAGCATCCGGGATGCGATCCGGCGCGGCGTCGCGCTCGACACCGTCTCCGACGTCCTGTCCTCACCGACGATCCAAGCCCTGCGCGAGCGCCAGGTCTCGCTGAAGGCGCAGATCGCCGACCTCTCGACGACGCTCCTCGAGAATCATCCGCGGCTTCGCGCCCTGCGCTCCCAGGGCCGCGACCTGCAGACGGAGATCACCCGCGAGGCCTCCAAGGTGCAGGCGTCGCTGGAGACCGAGGCGGATGCCTCCCGCCAGCGCGAGGCGTCGCTGACGTCCGAGATGGGCCGCCTGAAGGTAGAGTCCTCGCGGGCTGGCGGCCAGGAGGTCGAACTGCGCTCGCTCGAGCGCGAGGCGCAGTCGCAGAGCCAGCTTCTCGAAAGCTATCTGACGCGCTATCGCGAGGCCGTCGCCCGCGGCGCTCGCGACTATCTCCCGGTTGATGCGCGCATCTTCTCCGAGGCGCAGCTTCCGGCCGAGCCCTATTTCCCGAAGGTCCTCCCGATCACCGCTGCGGCCGGTCTCGCCGGCTTTCTCGTCGCCATCATTGGTCTTCTTCTGACCGAACTGTTCTCGGGCCGGGCGCTGACGCCGAGCCCGCAGCGCGGTCGCTGGGCCGCCGAGCATTCGCCCGCGCTGGCCGCCCGCGATGCCGGTCTTCCCGCCATGCCTTCATCGGCGCGCCCGGCCGAAGCGCTCGGCGCCATTCCCGCCGCCGAGACGGTCCGCAACCGCTACGGCACGGGGGTCGCCGAGCTCGGCGAGGCGATCCTCGCCAGCGAGATCCCGCGCGTCCTCGTCGTTCCCGCCGTGGGCGAGGGCCGGAGCGCCAGCGTCGCGCTGGTTCGCCAGCTGGCGGGCCAGCAGCGTTCGACCATCCTCGTCGACCTGACCGCCGACAACGCCTCCGCCCGCGCGATGGGCGTGCCGGACGATGCGGAAGGCGCTGGCGACCTCGTCGACGGGCTCGCCTCCTTCGCCGACGTCATCCACCGCGATCTGCTGACCTCGGCGCATGTCCTGCCCTCGGGCGGCTTCACCGCGATCGGCGGCGAGACCGATGCGACCGAGGAGATGATCGTCGTGCTCGAAGCGCTCGGCAAGGCGTATGACTGCACCATGGTGGACTGCGGCGCCATGCTGCCGGAAACCCTGAAGCGGCTGATGGACGACGGCGCGGCCCTGGTGGTCTCGGTCGAGCCGGGGGAGGAAGCCGAGGGCGAGGCGCTCATGCAGCGGTTGTCGACCGCCGGCCTCGGCGACGTCGTGATGATGCACACCGGTGGTTCCGCCGCGGTGCGAGCCGCCGCCTGACGCGGGCGCCAGCTTCCGAACAGTGGCCAGCGGCCCGGCGGATCAGCGCAGGTGCCGCCGCAGTTTCTGGACGACCGCCCTCAAGCCCTCGTGGCGCTTGACCAGGCGGCTGGCATCCGCGAGCAGCCTGATGGCGCCGACATAGACGCGTCCCCCCGCCGTCAGCGCCAGCGTCGCGTCCACCTGCGGGATGGTCCGGTCGCACCAGGCTTGCTTGTAGCGCTCCGCGCCGGGACCGAGGTCGAGCGCGCAGAGCCCTTCCTGCGACAGGCGCTCGACCATGTGCCAGAGCAGCAGTTCGCCAGGGCTGACGGCGGCGTCCGCGTCGTCGGCGTAGGAGGAGAACATGCCCCAGAAGGTCTGCCGACCGACGATCCCGCCTAGCATGGCCTTGATGTCGCCGCCGCTCTCGATGGCGTAGAGGCGGGCGTCGGTCGTGGGATCCTCGAACAGAGCGATCAGGAAGGCCCGGATGCCGGCATCGGCGAAGGGATCGGGGATCGCCAGTGCTTGGAAGCGCTCGGCCTTCTGTCGCAGGAAGAGATCCAGCGCCGCTGCCCTTTCCGCCCGCGGCAGGTCGCGGAAACGATAGCCGCCCCGATCTTCGAAATGGCGCTGCTGCGAGCGGAATTTCTTGCGTTTTCGCTTGCCGTTCCCGCGCTCAAGGACAGCCTCCAGCCCACCTTCCAGCGAGATCGCGAAGCGTTCCTCGAAGGCCGGCGTCACCGTGAAGTCCGTGCCGAGCCAATTCGCCTCGAACACACGCCGCAAATCGAGCGCATCGATTCGTATGCCGGCAGCAGTCGCCGCGGCACGAATGTTCTGGCGGGTCAGCAGCGGGCTTTCGCTCGAAGCCAGCGTCCAGCCATTGGCGTTGGCATGCGTCTCGCCCGGAAAGCGACCGATCCGCAGAGGGCCGCGGCGGACAATCTCGATCGGCATCGCCGCCGCCCCTCCCGCAGATACCAGCAACCAGGTCTCGCTCTTCAGCAGGCGACCTCTGGTTGTCTCCCAGGCGGCGATGAAGCCTGCTCCCTGGAAAGGGGTTCCCTCGCGCGTCGTCCTTTCGTCGGGACTTGCCCGCACGAGAACGAGGGCGGAGGCGGCGTCCGCCGGCAGCGGTGAAATTGGTTGGCTGGCGGATGAAATGCTGCAACTCCCGTGTGCCGACACCGCGCGCCGGCGCCCCTCGATGCATGAAAATATAAAGGATCGCCTTATACCTTCGCCCGGAAGGCCGCGTGCCCCAGGGTATGGCGCCTCTTCTGCCTGAAACCTTGGAACCCTGCGCCCGAGAGCGTGCGATGTTCTTTGCCTGATCGATGGAAACGGCATGCGAGACTGGAAGACAAGGGCGGGAAGGGCCGCGCTGCAGACGGTCTGGTGGAGCGGCTTGTCCGACTTCATCGTCCGCCGCGCGCAGCCTTTCGGCGCGGTCTTCACCTTGCACCACGTTTCGCCCGATGCGCTCGGCAATTTTCCGCCCAACGGCCATCTTCGCGTGACCCCGGACTTCCTCGACGCCGTGATCGCCCATCTGGCCGCCCGGGGCGTCGAGTTCGTCGACCTTGCCGAGGCCACCCTTCGCATCGCCGAGCCGCAGCGCGGCGGTGGACGCTTCTTCGCCGCCTTCACCCTCGACGATGGCTACGTCAACAATGACCTCCACGCCGTGCCGGTGTTCCGGCGGCATAACGTGCCCTATGCCATCTTCATCACGCCGGGAATGACGGAAGGGACGACCTTGCCTTGGTGGGAGGTCGTCGAGAAGGTGGTGCGGAACCGCGGCAGCGTCCGCGTGCCCTTCCGGCCGGAGACGTTGCCGGCGCGGACCGTGGCCGACAAGCGACGGGCGTTCGACCGGATCTTCCTCTATCTGACGAACGAGTGCCCGGAAGCCTGCCTCGATGGGACCGTCCGACGCCTGGCGGAGCTCAACGAAATCGTCGCTTGCGACGCCGCATCCCGGGTCATGGACTGGGATACCCTCAGGCGTCTGTCGGAGGATCCGCTCTGCACCATCGGCGCCCACTCGATGACGCATGCGCGGCTCTCGCGGCTCGACCTACACGACATGCAGCGCGAACTCGCGCAATCCCGGCAGGTGATCGGCGAACGGCTCGGCCGGATCCCCGACTTCTTCGCCTACCCCTTTGGCTACAAGGCGGCCTGCGGTCCACGCGAGTTTGCGGCGGCCGCCGACGCCGGTTATGCCGCTGCCTTCACCACCCAACTGCACGCGCTGAGCCCGCAAACGGCTTTCAACCGTCACGCGCTGCCACGCCTGTCGCTCAACGGCTATTACCAGGACCCGCGCTACATCGACGTTCTGATTTCGGGCCTGCCGGGCCGCTGGAAGGAGCGCGGTACCAGGGCTTGACCCTCCGCCGCTACCGCGACGGCACCCGGCCGGTCAGCGGGCGCGCGGCTTGCCCTTGTAGCCTTCCATCCAGCGGATCAGGAACATCGCCGGCACCACCCAGAACAACCCGCTGATGGCGAAGAAGGCGAGGTGGACCCAGCCGCTCGACTGGCCGAGATAGAGCGAGGCGAAGGCGGTCGCGAAGATCGCATAGACCGCGACGAGCACGATCATGATCACCGTACCGATGAGTTTTCTCAATCTGAGGGGCATACCGTCCGCCAATCCTTGTGGTCGCCAAGATGCTTAGGCACTGGCGACCGGAAAGGCCAGCGGTAGCTCTACCGTCCCGCCCCGCCTGCGACGGTCCGACCGCTTGAAGTCGAGGGCGGTTCGGGGCACATGACCTTCAGAACTGTCCGTGCCGCCATCCTTTCGAGGCCTGGCCTGCCGGATGGTATTTCCGATAGGGGAAGGCCAGGTCGTCGGCTTGCCCCAAGGCCAAGGTTGGTGCCGATGTCCAGCGTTTCGCTTTCCCCACCCGCAGCCGTCCTCTCCGCCGGCATCAGCCGGGACGGCGCAAACCGCCGCGCCGTGCGGTATTGGCTCTATCTGGTGGCGCTGATCGTCTTCGCGCTGGTCGTCGTCGGCGGTGCGACGCGGCTCACCGAATCGGGCCTGTCGATCACCGAGTGGAAGCCGATCCACGGCGTCGTCCCGCCGCTGTCCGAGGCGGAATGGCAGGAGGAGTTCTCGCTCTACCAGCAGATCCCGCAATATACCGAGCTGAACCAGGGGATGGAGCTTTCAGGCTTCAAGACGATCTACTGGTGGGAGTGGGCACACCGGTTTCTCGCCCGCTTCGTCGGTCTCGTCTTCGCCTTGCCGCTCGCCTATTTCTGGATTGCGGGGCGTATTCCGGCGGGTTTGAAACCGAAGCTCGTCGGCATCTTGGCGCTCGGCGGCCTGCAGGGCGCGATCGGCTGGTGGATGGTCGCCTCCGGCCTCAGCCAGCGCACCGATGTCAGCCAGTACCGGCTCGCCGTCCACCTCACCACCGCTTGCCTCATCTTCACGGCGACGCTTTGGGTTGCCCGCGGTCTCGCGCCCCACAGCGGGGATGCCGCGCCGTCGCGGACCTCGATGCGCGCCGCCGGGATCATCCTGTTCCTCGCTCTTATGCAGATCTACCTCGGAGGGCTCGTCGCCGGGCTCAATGCCGGCCTAACCTTCAACACCTGGCCGCTGATGGACGGCAGCCTCGTGCCGTCAGGCCTGTTCGCCATGCAGCCCGCCTGGCGCAACCTCTTCGAAAACGTGATGACCGTGCAGTTCGTGCACCGTTGCGGCGCCTATCTGCTGCTGGCGGTCGTGCTGATGCACGCCATCGCCTCCATCCGCCGGGCGCCGCGCACGACGCATGCGCGTCGGGCGGGCGTGCTCCTCGCTCTGGTGCTGGTCCAGGCCGGTCTCGGCATCACCACGCTGCTGCTGGCGGTGCCGATCGGCTGGGCCTTGCTGCACCAGGCCGGCGCCTTGGTCGTCCTCGCCTTCAGCGTCGCCCATGCGCGGGCGCTGAAAGGGCCGTATCCGATCCGGGCCTGATCCGTTCGGGTTTTCGCTCAGGCTGGCTTAGACCGGCTTGAGCATCTCGTGAGGCAGGGGCGGGAGGATCAGGCGAATCGCATCGCCCGGCGTGATGCTGCCGCCCTGGCGCACGACGGCCATGACGCCGGCCTTGCGCACCAGCCCGCCCTCGGCATCCCGCCCGAGCGTTGCGGCCGTGAGCCCCTTCTCGTGCGCGTCGAGCTGGGCGCAGGGATTGCGCAGCCCGGTCACTTCCACCATCGCTTCATCTCCGATGTGCAGAAGCGCGCCACGCGGCAGACCGAGGAGATCGATCCCACGGGTCGTGATGTTCTCGCCGAGCGTGCCTGCGGAGACGGTGAAGCCGCCGGTGACAAGTTCGTCCAGCAACTCACCATGGATCAGATGGACCTGCCGCAGGTTCGGCTGCGTCGGGTCGACCTTGACCCGCGACCGGTGCTTCACCGTGACGCCGGCATGCGCGTCGCCCTCGACGCCGAGACCTTCCAGCAAAGTGATGCTCGGGGCCGTCTGCTTCGAGAAGGCATGCACCGCATGGACTGCCACTGCGAAAACGCGGCCATCTGCCGGTTCCGTCGCTATCGGCTTCCCCGCAAAGAGGGTTTCGTCGGTGCCGCTCATGGGAACAACGGCAGCTGTTCGATGCCGAGCGTCTCTAGCAGGCCGTAGGCGACGTTGAAGTTCTGGATCGCCTGGCCGGCCGATCCCTTCACCAGGTTGTCGAGGGTCGAGATGACGATCGCCCGGCCGGGAATGCGGTCGGGCACGACGTTGACGACGACATAGTTCGAGCCGCGCACCATCTGCGTCTGCGGCAGGACGCCCTCTGCGGCGACGGTTACGAAGGGCTCGGCGGCATAGGTCTCGACCAGCTGCTGGCGAAGGTCCGCTGCCGTCCGTCCCGCGGACAGACGGACATAGCTCGTGCAAAGCTCGCCGCGGCTCATCGGAATGAGATGCGGCGTGAAGTTGACGCGGAGGTCGGCGACATCTGCGGCCTTGCCGATTTCCTGCTCGATCTCCGCCATGTGACGGTGTTTGCCGACGGCGTAGGGGCTCATGCCCTCGCCGGCCTCGCAGAAGAGGACGTTCTCCTTCGGGCTGCGGCCAGCGCCCGAGACGCCGGACTTCGCATCGATGACGATGTCCGTGACGTCGATCAGGCCGGCCTTGGCCAGCGGCAGCAGGGCCAGCAGGACAGCGGTCGGGTAGCAGCCGGGGCAGGCGATCAGGCGCGCGTCCGCGATTTCGGCGCGATAGTGCTCGGTGAGGCCGTATACCGCCTCCGGCTGGATGTCGGTGGCGACATGGTCGAGCCCGTACCATTCCTTGTAGGCGGCGGGGTCGCGCAGCCGGAAGTCGGCCGACATGTCGATGATCTTCACCTCGGGATAGCGCTCGAAGATGCCCTTGGTGATCGCCTGCGTCGTGCCGTGCGGCAGCCCGCAGAACACCGCGTCCACCGCGCCCCAGTCGGCGTCGTCGACCTTGACGAGATCCGGCAGTTCGATGTGCGAGAAATGCGGGAACACCGCCTTCATCGGCTTGCCGGCATGGCTGTTGGCCGTCAGCGCGTTAATCTCGATGCCGGGATGGCGAACGGCGAGGCGCACCAGATCGGCGCCGGTATAGCCGCTCGCGCCGAGGACGCCGATCCTGATCTTCTTCGCCATGCCACTCTCCATCGCAGCTATTTCAGACACTTGTCGCCGGCCGCGGAATCGTTTCGTCAGCCAGGTGAATCATTCTCTCAACTGAAGAACAGGCAGGCAAAGCCTACCCCGCCTTCTGCTCCGCCAGGATCCCCAGCACATAGAGAGCCACGGTCGCGCCCGCCACCGCGGTGATGTCGGCATGGTCGAACGGCGGCGATACTTCCACCACGTCAGCGCCGACGATCGGCAGATGCTTCAGCTTGTGCAGCACCGATAGCATCTTCGCGCTCGACGGACCGCCGGCGACCGGCGTGCCGGTACCCGGCGCGAAGGCGACGTCGAGGCAGTCGATGTCGAAGGTGAGGTAAACTTTTCGCCCGCCGGTTCGCGCTGCAATGCGCTCGGCGATGGCGGACGCGCTGAGGTCCTCGACCTCGTTGCCGTGGATGATTTCGAGCCCTAGCGTCTCCGGGGCGTGCGTGCGGATGCCGATCTGGATCGAGGTGTCCACATCGACCAGCCCGTGCTTCACCGCCGCGGTCAGGAAGGAGCCGTGGTCGACGCGCTCGCCAGCGGCCGAATGCGCCAGCGGCCAGGTGTCCTGGTGCGCGTCGAAATGCACCAGCGACAGTGGCCCGTGCTTGGCGGCATGCGCCTGCAGGAGGGGCCAGGTGATCGAGTGGTCACCGCCGAGCGTCAGCAGGAAACCGGTCTCGGCAAGCAAGGTCTCCGCTTCCGCGCGCATCAATTCGTGCGCCGTCTCGGGCGTGCGGTAGTCGAGCAGGCAGTCGCCATAGTCGACGACGCTGAGCGTCTCGAACAGGTCGCGGTGGAACGGGTATTGCGGATCATTGTCGAAGATCTGCGACGCCCGCCTCAGCGCTGAAGGTCCGAAGCGCGTGCCCGGCCGGTTCGAGACCGAGGCGTCGAAGGGAATGCCCCAGACGGTGACGTCGGCTCCTGCCGGCGTCTTCGTCAGCTTGCGCCGCATGAAGGAGGGAATGCCGGCATAGGTCGGATCACTCGCCGCGCCGAGGGCATCGGTTGCCGTGAAGGCGTTGTCGATCGATTTGGAAGCCATGGCAGATCCGATGATGTGCGTCAGTTGCGGCTGCCTAGCGCATCGGGCGGTCATATTGAAGGGCGGATCGCTTCCGGCGGCGCGACGCCGACGCTCGGCCGTCTCGACTATCGGCGGGTAGGCCAACGCCTTTTGCCGTGCAGCACCCTTGTGACCGCGACCCAATCGCCGAAGACCTTGTAGATGAGGACGTAGGGTGTGCCGGTGATGACGAGCTCGTGCGTCTTGACCACCCGTCCACGGCGACCGATGTGGGTAAATTGCGCCAGGCACCCGACATGCCGGTCAATCTTGTCGAGGAAGGCCGTTGCAGCCGAAGGGCGTTCGCTCTGGATCGCCGATACGATGTCCAGAAGATCGACGCGCGCCTTCTTCCACCACTTAACCCGCACGCTTCTTGGCCTCGGCCATCCGCGTCTCGAGCAGTGCCCTCGCTTCGGCCATCACCGTTTCATGCGAAACGAACTCCGCGCCCGGCTCCGCCATCTCGCGCAGGCCCTCTTCGACCTCGTGTCGGAACCAGGCGTCATATTCGGGCGTCTCGGCCTCGAACTGCAGGAATTCGTGAACCAGCTGTTCCAGCATGGCCGCGCGGCCGTGGCCCTTGGTTGCGGCGAGGGCGTCGAAGACGGCGAGCGCCTCGTCGTCGAGATCGACGGTGAAGGTCACGCTGGGCATGCGCTGCTCCTTGTTCGCGTCGGGCGAGGATAGCACCGGTCGGTATCCAGGAGAACACGGCGTTCGGTCAGCCGGACAAGGATGGCGCTCGTCGCAGGTCCGCTTGGTTCTGACCATAGAAAAAGGGCCGGCATGACTGCCGACCCTTCCAAAAGTAAAATTCCAGGAGTGCGAAGCTTAGCGCTTCGAGAACTGGAACGAACGACGGGCCTTGGCCTTGCCGTACTTCTTGCGCTCGACGACGCGGCTGTCGCGGGTCAGGAAGCCACCCTTCTTGAGCACGGCGCGAAGGCCCGGCTCGTAATAGGTGAGGGCCTTCGAGATGCCGTGACGGACGGCACCGGCCTGGCCGGAAAGACCGCCGCCGGCGACGGTAGCGACGATGTCGAACTGGCCATCACGGGCAGCGGCGACGATCGGCTGACGCAGCACCATCTGCAGCACGGGACGGGCGAAGTACGCCGCGAATTCCTTGCCGTTGATGGTGATCTTGCCGGAGCCCGGCTTGACCCAGACGCGGGCGACCGCGTCCTTGCGCTTGCCGGTGGCATAGGCGCGGCCGAGCTGGTCGATCTTCTGGACGTGGACCGGGGCTTCGACGAGCGTGTCGACGGTGCCGAGGCTTTGCAGCGAATTCAGATCGGCCATTATGCAGCCCTCCGGTTCTTGGGATTCATCGCGCCGACATCGAGGGACTCAGGGGTCTGCGCGACATGCGGATGCTCAGAACCGGCGTAGACGCGCAGGTTCTTCAGCTGCTGGCGGCCGAGCGGGCCTTCCGGAAGCATGCGCTCCACGGCCTTCTCGACGACGCGCTCCGGGAAGCGGCCTTCGAGGATCTGCCGCGCCTTGCGCTGCTTGATGCCGCCGATGAAGCCTGTGTGCCAGTAGTAGGTCTTGTCGGTGAACTTCTTGCCGGTGAACACCACCTTGTCGGCATTGATCACGATGACATTGTCACCGTCGTCGATGTGCGGGGTGAAGGTCGGCTTGTGCTTGCCACGAAGGCGGAGGGCGATGATGGAGGCGAGGCGGCCGACGACGAGTCCTTCGGCGTCGATCACGATCCACTTCTTCACCACCGTCTCGTTCTTCTGCGAGAAGGTTTTCATGGGGTCTACCCTTGGATGAGCGGCGATGCGGCAATCCGGGGGACCGCCAAACGAAAAGCGCGGCCCCTTGGGGCCGCTCTCTGTGACGTGTGTGTAACGACAGGGGGGGCTTTGGTCAAGATGGCTGAATGCCGCTTAAGACGGGTATAAGTCAGCAGAATCAATAACTTGATGTATGAGGTATAATAGTACCGTAAAGAAATGTGGCGCCTGTCGATGGGCGTGGCCGGCGGGATCGTCTAGAACGATGCGACGACACCAGCACGCGAGACCGACGACATGGCCGATATCCTGTCCCATCCGACGACGGCAACGTCCTCCGTCGCGATTGCCCGGCCGCCCGGCATTCACCGCATTGTCCTGTCCAACCCGCCGGCCAACGCGCTGTCGATGGCGACGATGGCGGCGCTGATCGAGGCGCTGCGTGCGGCGGCCGAGGACCCGGCTTGCCGTGTCGTGGTGATCGCGGCCACCGGCTCGGTGTTCTCCGCCGGCCACGACCTCAAGGAACTGACTGCCCACCGGCGGGACGCGGATGGCGGGGAGGCGTTCTTCGCCGAGGCGATGGCGCGCTGCGCGGAGCTGATGCAGGCGATCGTGCACCACCCCCGCCCGGTCATCGCCGAGGTCGCGGGGCTCGCCACCGCGGCAGGCTGCCAGCTCGTCGCCAGCTGCGACCTCGCAATCGCGTCGGAAGAGGCGGCGTTCTGCACGCCGGGCGTCAACATCGGGCTGTTCTGCTCGACGCCCGCCGTTGCGCTGTCGCGCAACATGGCGCCGAAGCATGCGATGGAGATGCTGCTGACCGGCGAGACCATCGACGCCCGCTCGGCGCGCGACTTCGGTCTGGTCAACCGCGTCGTGCCGCCGGAATATCTCACCACTGTCGTGCAGAAATACGCCAACACGATCGCCTCGAAATCACCGCTGGCCGTATCGCTCGGCAAGGCAGCTTTCTACCGCCAGGCCGAGCTGCCGCTGGCGGAAGCCTATGCCCATGCCACCGGCGTCATGGTCGAAAACCTTCTTGCGCGCGATGCCGGCGAGGGGATCGGCGCCTTCCTGGACAAGCGCAAGCCGGTCTGGACGGGCGAATGAGCGGGCCGCTGCACGACAGTGGATCCTCAGGCGACCCGGCCAGCCCTGCCGCTGACCCAGCCGGCCTCGTCAGCGACCGGGCCGGCATCGCGGCCCTTCTCGCGGGCGTGAAGGTCATCGCGCTCGTCGGGGCCAGTCCGAACGAGACGCGACCTTCCAACGGGGTGATGAAGTTTCTTCTGTCCCGCGGCTACCGCGTGATTCCCGTCAATCCGGGGCAGGCGGGCAAGACCCTCCTTGGCGTGACCTGCCACGCGACCCTTGCCGACATCCCCGAGCCGATCGACATGGTCGACATCTTTCGGGCGAGCGAGGCGGTGCCGGGCATTGTCGACGAGGCCCTGGCGCTCGTGCCGCGGCCACGGGTGATCTGGACCCAGCTCGGCGTCCGCCACGACGCTGCGGCCGCAAAGGCGGTGGCCGCCGGCATGACGGTGGTCATGGACCGCTGCCCGAAGATCGAGCTGCTTCGCTAGCTGCCTGCAGAGTTTTGTCGCGGCTTTTGCCGGGAGTGTCCTGCACGAGAACACCGCGCCGTCGCCCGATCGCCCACGATACCGCGGGCGGGGCCTGTTTCCTGAGGACGAAGCGGCGGACGGGCTTTCCTGATGCCGACAGAATGGGCTTTGTCGCCGGGCGCGCTGGAGTCACACTGGCGGTCGCGAAAACCAGGGAGGACTTCATGAGCTCGACACCCGGCTTCGATACGCTGGCCGTCCATGCCGGCGCCCAACCCGATCCCGCCACCGGCGCACGCGCCACGCCGATCTACCAGACCACATCCTTCGTCTTCGACGACGTCGACCATGCCGCCGCGCTGTTCGGCCTGCAGCAGTTCGGCAATATCTATACGCGCATCATGAACCCGACGCAGGCGGTGCTAGAAGAGCGCGTGGCTGCGCTCGAGGGCGGCACGGCCGCACTTGCCGTCGCCTCCGGCCATGCCGCGCAGCTCCTGGTGTTCCATGCGCTGATGCGGCCCGGCGATGCCTTCATCGCCTCGCGCCGGCTCTATGGAGGCTCGATCAACCAGTTCGCGCATTCGTTCAAGGCCTTCGACTGGCATGTCGCCTGGGCCGACCCTTCGGACATCTCGACCTTCGAGGCGGCGATCACCGACAGGACGCAAGCGATCTTCATCGAATCGATCGCCAATCCCGGCGGCGTCGTCGTCGACATTGCAGGGATCGCGGAGATCGCGCACCGGCACGGCCTGCCGCTCATCGTCGACAACACGCTGGCCAGTCCCTACCTCTGCCGGCCGCTGGAGCACGGCGCCGACATCGTCGTCCACTCGCTGACGAAGTTCATGGGCGGGCACGGCAATTCGATGGGCGGCGCGATCGTCGACGGCGGTACCTTCGACTGGTCGGCCAGCGACCGCTATCCCGTGCTGTCCACGCCGCGTCCGGAATATAACGGCCTCGTCCTGCACGAGAGCTTTGGCAACTTCGCTTTAGCCATCGCCTGCCGGGTGCTGGGCTTGCGTGATCTCGGGCCCTCGATCTCGCCGTTCAACGCCTTCATGATCCTGACGGGCATCGAGACCTTGCCGCTGCGCATGCAGCGCCATTGCGACAACGCGCTGGCAGTGGCGGAGTATCTATCGAGCCACGACAAGGTTGGCTGGGTTTCCTATGCCGGCCTCGCCTCCGACCCCGGTCATGCTCTCATGCAGACCTATTGCCCGAAAGGCGCGGGCGCTGTGCTGACCTTCGGGCTGAAGGGCGGGTACGCGGCGGGCGTCGCTTTCGTGGAGTCTCTGGAGCTGTTCTCGCACCTCGCCAATATCGGCGACACGCGCTCGCTGGTCATTCACCCAGCGTCGACCACGCACAAGCAGCTCAGCGACGAACAGAGAATAGCTGCCGGGGCCGGGTCGGACGTCGTGCGGCTGTCGGTCGGGATCGAGAGCATCGAGGACATCGTCGCCGACCTCGCGCAAGCGCTGGCGCGGACCTGATGCCCGCGATTTCCTATCCGTTTGCCGGCATGCGGCGAAAGCGCCGCCAGGCCGACATCAGCCGCTCGGCATAGATGCCGAGAATGCTGGCGACGACGATGTTCGACGCGAAGAAGGCGAGGAAGGTAAGCACTGCCTGACCCGACATGGCGATTGTCCCGCTTGGGAGTAAGCTTTTCTTCTAGCCACTGAGCCTTGCTCGCGGCTGACGTAACGGAAGATATTGAGGAGTTTTGATGAAGCTTGTGATGTTCGACGAGACCGGCGTCGCTGCGGTCTCCGATGCGCCTTCCGCCGAAAAGGTTCTGTCCGGTCATCCCCAGACCCGAACCTGGAACCTCGAGGACGACGGCGCCGGGCTCTACGCCGGGATCTGGGAAGCCACCCCCGGCGAATGGACGGTGGAATACACCGAATGGGAGTTCTGCCACATCATCTCAGGGCATTCTGTTCTGACGCCGGAGAAGGGACCTGCACAAACCGTCAGGGCTGGCGACAGCTTCATCATCCCGCGCGGTTTCAAGGGAACCTGGGCGGTGATCGAGACAACGGTGAAGCATTACGTGATCAAGGAGTAAGCGACGGCCTGTCTGGCAAACCGGCCCCTTGCAGCGACCCCCACAGCAAAACGCCCACCCTTGAGGGGGTGGGCGTTTTGTTCAGCGAACTGGCTTGTTCAGCGCTCGACCTCGATGAGGATCTCGTTGCGCTTGAGGAAGCCCGGGGTCCACGGCGGGTTGTAGAAGGCGTATTCCGGGTCGCCCTTCTGCGTCAGGTTTTCGTCGGCGATGTAGTTGTAGAGCAGCATCAGCTTCTTCGACGCGAGCGTTGCCGAGAAGTTGCCATTGAAGCGGATGGCGACGACGCGCTTGGACGGGACTTCCTTCAGCTTGACGTCGTCTGACGCGGGAGCAGGCAAGGTCGCGACCGTGTGCTTTTT
Organism: Mesocryomonas fontinalis; assembly: GCF_055730125.2. Taxonomy (NCBI): domain Bacteria; kingdom Pseudomonadati; phylum Pseudomonadota; class Alphaproteobacteria; order Hyphomicrobiales; family Aurantimonadaceae; genus Mesocryomonas; species Mesocryomonas fontinalis. The sequence continues at coordinate 990,702 of NZ_JBUZWG020000001.1, forward strand.
CGGCATGACGAAGCGGATGGCCCAGCCCTTGGTCTGACCCTCATTCTCCGACAGCTGCTGGAGGACCGGCGAGGTCATCGGGATCTTCTTGCCATTGCGGTTATTGGCGAAGATGTAGTCGGCCAGCGTCTCGAAACCGATCCGGCGGGCCTTCTCGTGGTAGCCACTCTTGATCGTCTCGGCGACGACCATGCCGTCATAGTCGCGGACTTCGATGTCACCGTCGTTGCGGACCGTGTCGTAGTCCGGCTCTTCGGTGTGGTCGGAAACCTTCTTGGTGACGAAGTAGGCCGCGCCCGCCAAGGCGAGGACGCCGCCGCCGATCAGGACGGTCGACAGCCCCGGGCGCTGCCGCAGGAAGTCGAGGCCCTGCTGCGCTTGCATCCCGCGGCGAAAGCTCTGCGGCCGCGGCAGGCGTGGATCGGGAAGGCTGCGCGAGAGGCTGGAAAGGCGCGAGGTCGGGATCCGGCTTGCGATCCCCGACAGCGCGCTGCCGACTTCCGGCAGGCGGTCGCGAACGGAGCGGTAGGAGCTGCGTGCATCCTCGGCGCTCGGTACGGACCAGTTGGTCAAAAAGTCCGGCACATAACGGGAAGAGGAATGACCCGGCAGGTTGCGCTGGATCGAGCGGCGGACGCGCTCGGCCGTCGACGGGGTGAAGCGGTCAGCGACCTGCTGCTCCAGTTCGACGATCTTGTCGCCGATGTCGCCGATCGCGTCATGGATACGGTCGTAGGCGCTGGACTTGTCGCGGAACATAAGCATCTCCTGGAAAGCACGGCAGCCGGTGGGTGGTGCGCCGCAATTGGGAAGCCCGGCCTTCGGCCCGGCATGTTGCGCTCATAACGCCGAGCCCGCGGCGATGGTTGCGCGTCGTCACCCGATCGACCGCCCTCCGCAGCGGCGGGCGAGCCGATACGACGAACTTTTCCCGGGCTCTCCGTGCACTGCAACCTTTCCCCGCCAAGAAGCTTATAGCGACATCAGTTTCTTCATGGACTGATACTCCAGACAAGACTTCAGGGCGGCCTTCGAGCCGCCCCTTTTTTTGTCCGTTGTTTCCGCGCCCTCCCGATGCTGGCGAAGCATCATGCGAAGCGCAGCGTTGCGGCCTTTCGAAAGTCTTTGCCCATGCTACTGATGGCGTGGGCACCGCGGGTTCAACGTGGAGGAAGACATGCGAAAGACGGGTTGGATTGTCCTTGCGACCGGGCTGGCGGCGTCGTCGCCGGCGTGGGCCATCAGCATTGACAAGGATATCGATACCGACGTTCCCGCCGCGAAGGTCTGGGCAACGGTCGGCGACTTCTGCGGCATCGGCAGCTGGCATCCGGCTATCGAGAAATGCGTCGAGAGCCAGAAGAACGGCGTCGCCGTTCGCACCCTGACGCTGGCCGGCGGCGGCGGCACCCTCGTCGAGGAACTCGTGAGCCGCGACGACAAGAAGATGACCTACACCTACAAGATCGTCGATGGGCCCCTTCCGGTCGCCAACTACCAGTCGACGCTGACGGTCGAGGCCGATGCTGACGGCAAGGAGACCGAGGTCAGCTGGACCGGGACCTTCGACGCCAAGGGCGCCAGCGATGCGGAGGCCGAGAAGGTGATCACCGGCATCTACGAGTCCGGGTTGAAGGCGCTGGTCGATAAGGCGGCGAAGTAGCCGGCACTATTTCAGGAACAGGCGTCCGCTACCCCGGCTTCGAGAGGGAAGCCGGGGTAGCGTAAATCTGCGAAGACGGCCGTCACCAGCGATTGAGTTCGACGATAGGACGACCCAATCGTTGTTTTTAAGACTGCAAAAAGTATCTAATACTTTCGTTCAGGAACATCTAAAATCTGAAGCATCGTTCATATACAGCTGCCTAAACGATCAGTCGTCTTTTCGACGCAAGTCTTAAGCAGTCTGTAATATCGCCTGAGTAACCTGATGTCGCTTCCGGCAGTGTCCGGTTGGCTATCGGGTTGAGACCCGCTGCCCAACATCGCCACGGCTTGAACGCATCCTTTCAGTCCATACTGCCTTGGAGCAGGAATTTGGGATCGGGTCGGCCATGCGGTTTTCCAGCGCCAGCGAAGCCATCCGCGAGCGGAAACTCGAGCTGGCCTACGCTATGGGCGGTGTGGCGCTCGGGGTCGTGTTTTCGGTGACCAGCCTTGCCGTCGACATGCAGGTGCGCAGCTGGCGCGGCATGGATGGCGGCCTCGAGGCGACGTTTGCATCGAGCCTGATGCACAGCCTGGCGCTGATCTCGCCGCTTATCATCGGCCGCATCTTCTACTCCATCGGCAAGCATTACCGCCGCGTGCGCGAGCAGATGCGCCAGCTAACGCAGACCGAACAATGGATGCGTGCCCAGGCTCACCGCGACGCCGTGACAGGCCTGTTCAACCGCGCCCATCTGACCCGCACGCTGGAGGAGGGCCTGGCGACCCGGACCTGGGAGATGCGGGGCGCGCTCCTCTACATGCTCGATCTCGACGATTTCAAGCACATCAACGACACCTTCGGCCACCGGGCCGGCGACATGGTGCTGGAGGAGGTCGGTCGGCGCCTGATCGCGGTGTCCGGACCGGACGATATCGCCGTGCGCCTCGGCGGCGACGAGTTCATCCTGGTGCACTTCCCCTCCGACGACGAGGCCGAACCCGGTCTCTTCGCCGAGAACCTACTGGCCGCCGTGACGCGCGAAATGGCGGTGGAGGACACCAGGATCCAGCCGAATACCTCGGTCGGGATCGCCCGCGTCGGCGGCGACGGCAGTACCTGGTCGGAAGTCATGCGCTCGGCCGACGTCGCGCTGTACCAGGCCAAGCTCAGCCCGCAATCCTGCTACTGCATCTTCCTGCCGGAGATGAAGGCGCGCAAGGATGACGAGACCATGCTCGAGGCCGAGATGCGCGCCGGGATTGACCGCGGCGAGTTCGAACTCCACTACCAGCCGATCTACGGCACCAAGAGCGAGGTGATCCGCTCGTTCGAGGCGCTCGTGCGCTGGAACCATCCGGTGCGCGGCCTCATGTCGCCGATCGATTTCATCCCCCTGGCGGAGAGCTCGGGTCTCATCGTTCGCCTCGGGCGGCATATCCTCAGGGAGGCCTGCAAGACCGCCGCAAAATGGCCGAAGCCGATCGGCATCGGCGTCAACCTGTCGCCGGTCCAGTTCAAGGATGCCAACCTCGTCGACCATATCGAGGCCGCGCTGGCCGAGAGCGGGCTCGCGCCGGGGCGCCTCGACCTCGAGATCACCGAATCGCTGCTGCTGGAGTCCTCGCACCGTGTCCGCACCGCGATGGACCGTCTCCGGGGCCTCGGCGTGCGCATCACCATGGACGATTTCGGGACCGGCTTCTCCAGCCTGTCCAACCTCCGCCATTTCCGGTTCGACCGGCTGAAGATCGACCGTTCCTTCACGCGGGACGTCGCCGACAGTTCGGAGGACGCGGAGATCGTTCGCACCATCGTGCGCCTGTCGAAGGCGCTGAAGATGGAAACCATTCTGGAAGGCGTCGAGACGGCCAACCAGCGCGATTTTGCGCGGGAAGAAGGGCTGACCGAGGTTCAGGGTTTCTATTACGCCCGGCCGATGACCTCGGGTGATGTCGATGCGCTGCTGGCGGCCCCTGCCGACCTGCACCAGGACGTCTGCGCCGCCTGAACGCCGCTCGATCGGCTTTCCTCAGCGCAAAAAAAGGGACGCCGCGAACGGAACCCTTTTTTTGTACGCGCCGGCCTTGCGGCGGAGCAGGCTTAGTCGAGCGAGGCGCGGACCATCACAGCCTCGGCTTCGCCGACGGTAAGCACGTCGCCATCGCGGCTGATCTCGATTTCGCGCGGCGCCTTGCCGGCTTCCGACGGGATCGACACGGTCACCGCCTGGCCGTCGGCCAAGGTCGCGACGAAGCGAACCGGCGCAGCGCCTTCGGCAGCGCTCATGGTCGCCACGACACGGAAGCCGCCGGCTTCCTGGGTGTAATAAACGACGCCGGTGGCGTCCTCGAGCACCACGCTCTTGGCGGTCATCGGCTTAACGTCGGCGGCCTGGGCGGCGCCGGCGGTCAGGATCGCGGCAAGCGCGAGGAGGGTGGTCTTGGTCATCTCTACGTCCTTTAAGAAGAATTAATCATCCTCCGACGCAAGATATAATCGGCTTCGCTGCACTGCACAATATGGGTAGCCATGCGTTTCCGGCATGTCTGCATTGTTCAGCCAGATCAGCAGTTTGTCCGATAAGTTTTACTGTTGCAGTGCAGTAAGTAATGCTTAGTCCAGAAGAACTCTTGGTTCATGCCGGCCCTTCATCGGGAAATCCAGCAGGAAGGTCTTTCCCGCTTCCGGCTCCGCTGCGATCTCCGCCTCGCTCATGCCTTCCCGGGCAGAGGTCACCAGCATGCGGTCCGCCTTTGCCCCGACGAAAAGCGGGCAAGTCGGCCGGCTGGCGGGCAGCGCGATGGTGCGCAGCCTATCACCCGCCGGGCTGTAGGCATCGAGGCAAGAGGCACCCCAGCGCGCATTCCAGATCACGCCCTCGGCGTCGATCACCGCGCCGTCGAGCCCGCCCTCCTGGCCGCGATGGTCATAGAGCGGCACCGCCTCGCCGATCGGTTCGCCGGTTGTTGGCTCGGTCTGGACGCGCATCAGGAGACCGACGGCGGTGTCGGTGAAATAGGCCGTGGTGCCGTCGGCGGTGAAGCAGATGGCATTGGGAATGCTGATGCCCGAGTAGAGCTTCGTCACTTCGCCGCGGTAGAAACGGTAGATCGATCCCGCGCCCTTCTCGGCGTTGAGGCCCATGGTCCCGATCCACAGCGCGCCCGAGGGATGCACGCGGCCGTCGTTCGACCGGGTCCGCTGATTGTCGTCCTCAAGCCGGGTGTGCCGCGCCATCGCGCCGCTGGCGATGTCGCGGACGTAGAGCCCGTCCTCGGTCGCGACCAATTGCCGTTTGTCGTCGATGAAGGCGAGCTGGCTGCCCTTGAAGGGCAGGGGATGCAACACCGTCTCGCCGGTGGTGAAGCGATGCTCGAGCATCGTCTTCTCCAGGATGTCGAACCACCAGGCGGTGTCGCTGGCGACATCATAGGTCGGTCCTTCGCCGAGATGGCAGGAATGCTGGGTGAGGACCGTCGTCGCGACGCTCTCGGCTTTGACGCCGCTCACGCTGCGAACGCTTCGTCGTAAGCGGCGATCGCCGCCTTGCCGCGGGCCACGACCTCGGCGGCGGGCATGCCGACCTTGTAGAGACTGGAACCGAGCCCGAAGGTCCGCACGCCGATCTTGCCGAAAGCGGCGAAATCGGCATCCGACACGCCCCCGACGACGCCGATCGGGACGGTCTTCGGCAGCACGGCCATCATCGCCTGGATCCCGCCGATGCCGATCGCCCCGGCCGGAAAGAATTTCAGCGCCGATGCGCCGGCGTCGATCGCAGCAAAAGCCTCCGTCGGCGTGAAGACGCCCGGCATCGTGACCATGCCGTGCCCGGCTGCCTGGCGGATCACCGCCGGGTTGACGTTCGGGCTGACGAGGATGCGCCCGCCGGCATCGTTCAGCCGGTCGACCGCCTCGGGCGTCAGCACCGTGCCGCCGCCGATGAGGACCCCGGCCGGCGCCATCCGGGCAGCCATTTCGATGGAACGGAACGGCTCCGGCGAGTTCAGCGGAATCTCGATGGCCTCGAAGCCGATATCGATCAGGCCGCCGACGGTCGCCTCGACCTCCTCGGGCTTCAGGCCGCGCAAGATGGCAACGAGGGCGCGCTTCAGCGGCGGCCAGGCGACGTGCGGGATCTCGGTCATGGTCAGTCCTTGAAGGTGCCGAAGCAATGGCGGGCGGCGGCGATGAGGCCCTTGCGGACGGCGCTGTCCGCATCGGCTTCCGTGGTCGTGAAGCCGGCGAGGGGCAGCGCCGCGAGATAGAGATCGCGCAGCGGTCCGGAGGCGGCGAGCGTCACCGTGTTCCGGCCGGGGTAGAGCGCCAGGGCACCGGCGAGTTCGAGGCCGATGAGGAGGCCCGAGAGCCGCGAGCGTGCCTCGGCCGGCGTCGCCGTGCCGAACAGGCCGCTCGCCCGCAGCGAGAACAGGCGGTTGAGAATCGCCGCCGGGGTCTCCAGGCTGGCAGCGACGCCCGCTGCAAAGGCCTCCCGCTCGGCGATCACGTCAGCGGCGGGGTCGATGCTGTGGCGCAGGATCGAGTGCTCGCTGAGGAGAGCGAACATCTCGCCGGTCATGAAGGTGAAGAAGCCCGAGATCCGGCCGCTACCGGCCTCGACCCACTTCGAATGCGTGCCGGGCAGGCACAGGAGGCCCTCGAGCCCGAGGCCCATCACCTGCGTCTCCTCGCCGCGGATCACGTCGTCGGCAAGGCCAGCCGACCGCGCGCGCTGGGCAACGCCGGGCAGGATCCGCACGTCGCGGGCGATGCCGGGCACCCGGATGGCGCCGCGGGTGATGGCGGCAAGGTCGGCCGGCGCGTCGACATAAGGCGCCTCGACCCAGCCCTGGCGCGCGCCCGCCATGCCGCAGACGATGACCGGCAGGTCCACCGGAGCATCCAGCGCGGCGAGATGCGCTTCCAGGATCGGCGCGAAGCCTGCGCCCGCCGCGGCGACCTGCATGCCCTCGCGGCTGCGGCGCTCGCCGAGAACCCCGCCGTTGACGTCGAGCAGCCAGAGCCGGAACCCGGAGGTTCCCCAGTCGACGGCGGCGCAGAAGGCGGTGTCGGGCGTGGTCATCAGGCGTCTCGTTTTTTCAGGCGGTGGTCAGTGAAAAGGGGCGCCTCGCGCGCCCCTTGCCGTGTCGATGCCGGCGCTCGGCTCAGTGGTTGTCGCGCGGCAGGCCCTTCAGCTGGGCGATCCGCTGATAGGCGATCGCCGGCTCCAGCACGGCGCCGGTCGACATTTGTCCGACGATGGCGCGCTGGATCTCCTGCCAAGGCGTCTGGTGGGCCGGGTACTGGTAGCCGCCCTCCGCCGCGAGCGTGGTGCGGCGTTCGGCCAGCTCCTCGTCCGAGATCAGGATGTCGGCGGTGCCGCGGCCGATGTCGATGCGCACCCGGTCGCCGGTCCGGATCAGCGCCAGGCCACCACCGGCCGCCGCTTCCGGCGAGGCGTTGAGGATCGAAGGCGAGCCCGACGTGCCGGACTGGCGGCCGTCGCCGATGCAGGCGAGCGAGGAGATGCCGCGCTTGATGAGGTAGTCGGGCGCCCGCATGTTCACCACCTCGGCAGCGCCGGGATAGCCGATCGGGCCGGCGCCGCGCATGAAGAGGACGCAGTGCTCGTCGATCGCCAGCTCCGGATCGTCGATGCGGTGATGGTAGTCCTCCGGACCGTCGAACACGATCGCCCGGCCCTCGAAGGCCTCCGGATCGGCGGCATTGGCGAGATAGCGCTCGCGAAATTCCGGCGAGATCACCGAGAGCTTCATGATGGCGCTATCGAACAGGTTGCCGCGCAGCACGCGGAAGCCGGCATGGGTCTTCAGCGGGTTGTCGAAGGTACGGATGACGTTGGCGTCCTCGATCCGCGCGCCGCGGCAGTTGTCGCCGATGCTCTTGCCGTTGACGGTCGGGGCGTCCTCGTGGATCAGGCCCTGCAGCATCAGCTGGTTGACCACGGCCGGCACGCCGCCGGCGTGGTAATAGTCCTCGCCGAGGTATTCGCCGGCCGGCTGCAGGTTGACCAGCAGCGGGATCTCCTCGCCATAGGTCTGCCAGTCGTCGATCGACAGCTCGACGCCGACATGGCGGGCCAGCGCGTTGAGGTGGATAGGCGCGTTGGTCGAGCCGCCGATCGCCGAGTTGACGCGGATGGCGTTCTCGAAGGCCTCGCGGGTCAGGATGTCGGAGGGCTTCAGGTCCTCGTGCACCATGTCTACGATGCGCTTGCCGGTGAGGTAGCTGATCTCCTGGCGGTCACGGTAGGGAGCGGGGATCGCGGCCGAGCCCGGCAGTTGCATGCCCAGCGCCTCGGCGAGCGAGTTCATCGTCGTCGCCGTGCCCATGGTGTTGCAGTAGCCGGTCGACGGGGCCGAGGACGCAACGAGCTTGATGAAGCCCTGGTAGTCGATCTCGCCCTTGGCCATCAGCTCGCGCGCCTTCCAGACGATCGTGCCCGACCCGGTGCGCTCGCCGCGGAACCAGCCGTTCAGCATTGGGCCGACCGAGAGGGCGATGGCGGGAATGTTGACGGTCGCCGCCGCCATCAGGCAGGCGGGCGTCGTCTTGTCGCAGCCGATGGTGAGGACGACGCCGTCGAGCGGATACCCGTAGAGCACCTCGACCAGCGCAAGATAGGCAAGGTTGCGGTCGAGGCCGGCGGTCGGACGCTTGCCAGTTTCCTGGATCGGGTGAACCGGAAACTCCAGCGGAATGCCGCCGGCTTCGCGGATGCCGTCGCGCACGCGCTTGGCGAGCTCGAGGTGATGCCGGTTGCAGGGGCTGAGGTCCGAGCCGGTCTGTGCAATGCCGATGATCGGCATGCCCGACTGAAGCTCCTCAAGGCTGAGGCCGAAGTTCAGGTAGCGCTCGAGATAGAGCGCGGTCATGTCCGGATTGCTCGGATTGTCGAACCAGGCGCGGGAGCGAAGCTTGGTCTGGGTCTCGTTGTTCTTCAGCATTTTGGGTCAACTTCTTGGCTGGATCTGAGAATCGGGCTTGGCTTCAGGTGGTCCGTCAGCGGATGTTTCCGGGCTGAAGGAAAGAGGCGATGATGATCGTGGCTAGTCGAAGGCGTCGACGATGGTGCGGCGGCCGAGCATGAAGGCGTCGGCGACATGGCGCAGCGGCGAGACGTCGACGTCGGAGCGGCCCGACCGGATGAGCTCGACGAAGCGGGCGTAGATGCCGTCATATTCCGCTTCCGGCGGCATCGCCACAACCGTGCCGTCCACCCGCATCTCGCTGCCACCCTTCGACAGCATCAGGACGCCCTTGTCGGTCTCGACGGTGATGTCCCAGGTCTGTGGGCCGGTCTGGCGCCAGTCGAACTCGGCCGTGATCGGGGTGCCCAGCCGGTCGGAGAAGGCGAGGTTGGCCGCGATCGGCTGCGCGCGGTTGGCCGGAAACTCCAGCGTCGAGGCCGTCAGGAAGAATGGCTCCGGCAGGATGCGGGTGACGATCGACAGCGCGTTGATGCCGGGATCGAAGACGCCGAGGCCGCCGGGCTCCCAGATCCAGTCCTGGCCGGGATGCCAGTGGCGCACGTCCTCCTTCCACTCGACCTTCACCGAACGGATCGCCGTATCGGCGAGGAAAGCGCGCGCCGGCTCGACCGCCGGAGCGAAGCGCGAGTGCCAGGTGGCGAAGAGCGTCAGGCCCTTGGCGTTTGCGAGGGCGACCAGCGGCTCGATCTCGGCGAGCGTCGCGCCGGGCGGCTTCTCGAGGAGCACATGCTTGCCGGCGGCGAGGGCCGCCAACGCGTAGGCCTGCCGCACGTGCGGCGGGGTGCACAGCGAGACGGCCGCGATCTCGGGCGAACCGGCGAGCATTGCCTCGAGCGTCTCGTAGTTGGCGACGCCATCGACGGCGGCGTTGCGGCTGGCCGCGGCGACGAGCGCGATGCCCGGCGTCCGGCCGAGCGAGGGGATGTGCTGGTCGCGGGCGATCTTGCCGACGCCGGCTAGTCCGAGCTGGATGCTGTCTGCGGTCATTTCCTACTGCACCTGATGATTCTTGGAAGGGAGGGACGCGGCATCCGCAGCGTCCGTGTCCGGACAGTCGTCGTCCGGCTGGCTGTAAAGGGAGGCGACCACGTCCTGCGCGGCACTTTCGATCAGCCGCCGCATGAACAGGCTGGCAGCCTCGCCGTCGCCGCGCCGGATCGCATCGTAGACGCGGGCATGCTGGCGCACCGTCTCCTCCTGCGGGTTCTGCCGCCAGGAGAGCGAGAAGGAGATCGACAGGCTGCGCTCGATCATCGTCCCGAGCGAGCGCAGGATCGGATTGCCGGTCGCCTCCAGGATGATGCGGTGGAAGGCGAGGTCGGCGGCGATAAGTTCGGGCGAGCCGCGCGGATTGTCGGCCATCGCCTGCAGCGCCTGGGCGAGCCGGACCGACTGCTCCTCGGTGATCCGGCTGGCCGCGAGCCGAGCGGCCTCGGGCTCGTTGATCAGGCGCATCTCGTACAGCGCCTCGACGAAGGGCCGGCGGTTGCCCACCATCAGATGCCAGCGCATCACCTCGGCGTCGAGCATGTTCCAGTCGTTCGAATCACGCACCCGGGTGCCAACCTTCGGGCCGACGGTGACGAGGCCCTTCGAGGCGATGTGGCGGATGGCTTCGCGTACCACGGTGCGCGAGACGCTGTAGGTCTGCTGGATCTCAGCCTCGGTAGGCAGTACCGTTCCCGCGACCAGGGCGCCGGAGGTGATCTTGCAGCCGAGGTCGACGGCGAGCGTCATCGTACGATTGACCTTCTCGCCCTTGATGCGCCCCTCCGGGCGCGCCCTCTGCTGCAAGATGTCGTTCATTCCACCCCATCCGTCCCGTAATCATCCTATCATTGGCGGCTAAATAAGCAACGCCGCGTCCAGATGTTTACCAGATCGGGGATTGATATGATGAATGGTGCCGATCCCCTTGACAGTACGATCAAAGGAAATCAAGCTTTGAGCGTCATACGAACTGCCCATTTCGCTCAGGGGCAGTGAGCGGCCCGGGAGAAGACGGCCGCGGTGATGAGGAGGAGCGGCTGAATTCGCGATGCAGTGCCGGCGGTCGAAGCCAGATTTCGAGCGCGGGGCAATTTGCGTCAATAACCGTTTGATGAGGGAGAGTCGTGTGAAAACTTTGAAATTGCTTCTGGCTGGTGCCGTGTTCGGCCTGGCCGCTCTGTCCGGCGCCGCGTACGCGCAGGAAAAGGGAACCGTTGGCGTATCGATGCCGACGAAGTCCTCCGCGCGCTGGATCGCCGACGGCGACAACATGGTCAAGGCGCTGCAGGCCAAGGGCTACACTGCCGACCTGCAGTACGCCGAAGACGACATCCCGACCCAGCTCTCGCAGATCGAGAACATGGTCACCAAGGGTGCCAAGGTCCTCGTCATCGCCTCGATCGACGGCACTACCCTTACCGACGTGCTGCAGCAGGCCGCCGATGCGGGCATCAAGGTCATCGCCTATGACCGCCTGATCAAGAACTCGCCGAACGTCGACTACTACGCGACCTTCGACAACTTCCAGGTCGGCGTGCTGCAGGCCTCGACCATCGAGAAGGCGCTCGGCCTTAAGGACGGCAAGGGCCCGTTCAACATCGAGCTCTTCGGCGGTTCGCCGGACGACAACAACGCGTTCTTCTTCTACGACGGCGCGATGAGCGTGCTGCAGCCGTACATCGACTCCAAGAAGCTCGTCGTCCAGTCCGGCCAGACCGGCATGGACAAGGTCGGCACGCTGCGCTGGGATCCGGCGACCGCACAGGCGCGCATGGACAACATCCTGTCCGCCAACTACGCCGACAAGAAGCTCGACGCCGTCCTGTCGCCCTATGACGGCATCTCGATCGGCATCATCTCCTCGCTGAAGGGCGTTGGCTACGGCGCTGCCGACATGCCGATGCCGGTTGTCTCGGGCCAGGATGCCGAAGTCCAGTCCGCCAAGTCGATCATGGCCGGCGAGCAGACCTCGACGATCTTCAAGGACACCCGCGAGCTCGCCAAGGTCACCGTCGACATGGTCGACGCGATGGCTGCTGGCACCGAGGTCAAGGTCAACGACACCACGACCTACAACAACGGCGTCAAGGTGGTCCCGTCCTACCTCCTGAAGCCGGTCGCGGTCGACAAGACCAACCTCGAGGAAACCCTCGTCGGCAGCGGTTACTACACCGCCGACCAGCTGAAGTAAGAAGAACCGCTTGTGATCGAGGCTCGGGTGGCTCACGCTTCCCGGGCCTTTCTGCTTCAAGCTTGAACCCGGCCTTTCCCACCGGCGCAACTTGCCCCGGTCCCGGACGTGGCGGAGGACACGATGACTCCCATTCTGGAAATGCGCGCGATCACCAAGACGTTTCCGGGCGTCCGCGCGCTGGACAACGTCAATCTCACCGTGCGCGCCGGCGAGATCCACGCCATCTGCGGCGAAAACGGTGCCGGCAAGTCGACGTTGATGAAGGTGCTTTCGGGTGTCTATCCCAGTGGCACCTACGAGGGCGAGATCCGCTACGAGGACGAGAAGCGCGAGTTCCGCGACATCGCTGACTCCGAAAAGCTCGGCATCATCATCATCCATCAGGAGCTGGCTCTCGTGCCGCTGCTGTCGATCACCGAGAACATGTTCCTCGGCAACGAGGTGGCGCGCTACGGCATCATCGACTGGGACGCCGCCCATGCGCGGACCCGCGAGCTCCTGGCCAAGGTCGGCTTGAAGGAAAACCCGACGACGCTGATCAAGGATCTCGGCGTCGGCAAGCAGCAGCTGGTCGAGATCGCCAAGGCGCTCGCCAAGGACGTGAAGCTGCTGATCCTCGACGAGCCGACCGCCAGCCTCAACGAGAGCGACAGCCAGGCCCTCCTCGACCTCCTGCTGGAGTTCAAGGGGCAAGGCATGTCGGCGATCATCATCTCGCACAAGCTGAACGAGATCTCCCGCGTCGCCGATCAGATCACCGTTCTGCGCGACGGCTCGACGGTATCGACGCTCGACTGCAAGAAGGAGGAGATCTCCGAAGACCGCATCATCCGCGACATGGTCGGCCGCAACCTCGACGACCGCTATCCTCCGCGTACGCCGAAGATCGGCGAGATGCTGTTCGAGGTCAGCCACTGGAACGCCTTCCACCACCTCAGCGCCCAGCGCCAGGTGCTGAAGGACATCTCGATCAACGTCCGCAAGGGCGAGGTCGTCGGCATTGCCGGGCTGATGGGGGCAGGGCGCACCGAGCTCGCCATGTCGGTCTTCGGCAAGGCCTATGGCCGCAATATCTCCGGCGAGGTCAAGATGCACGGCAAGACCGTCGACGTCTCGACCATCGGCAAGGCGATCGACGCGGGCATCGCCTACGTCACCGAGGACCGCAAGCAGTACGGCCTGGTGCTCGAGGACGACATCAAGCAGAACATCTCGATGGCCAATCTGGCCGGCATCTCGAACGCGGGCGTCATCGACAACCACAAAGAGCGCGAGGTGGCGGAGAGCTACCGCAAGAAGCTCAACATCCGCTCCTCCGGCATCCTGCAGAAGACGCTGAACCTTTCCGGCGGCAACCAGCAGAAGGTCGTGCTGTCGAAGTGGCTGTTCTCGGGTCCCGAGCTGCTGATCCTCGACGAGCCGACCCGCGGCATCGACGTCGGCGCCAAGTTCGAGATCTATTCCATCATCAACCAGCTGGCCGACGAGGGCAAAGGCGTCCTTGTCATCTCCTCGGAAATGCCGGAGCTTCTCGGCATCTGCGACCGCATCTACGTCATGAACGAAGGACGCATCTGCGCCGAAATGCCGGCCGCCGAGGCGAGCCAGGAAAGCATCATGCGGGCGATCATCCGTTCCGGCCAACCAGTCCAGGATAAAACGCAATGAGCATCAAGACGGCCGACGAGCCGACCTCCGCCGGCAAGGGCTTCGACCTCGGCTTCTTCAAGGCGCACATCCGCGAATACGGCATGCTGCTCGCCCTCGTGGTGATCATGGCTTTCTTCCAGGTCATGACCGGCGGCGTCCTGATGAAGCCGCTGAACCTCACCAACCTGGTGCTGCAGAACAGCTACGTCATCATCATGGCGATCGGCATGCTGCTGATCATCATCACCGGCCACATCGACCTCTCCGTCGGCTCGGTCGCCGGCTTCATCGGCGGCCTCGGCGCCGTCCTGATGGTGAAGCAGGGGATGGACGGCTTCTCGGCCTCGCTGATTTGCCTCGCCGTCGGCGCCATCATCGGCGGCGCGCAGGGCTATCTCGTCGCCTACTTCAAGGTGCCGTCCTTCATCGTGACGCTCGCCGGCATGCTGGTCTTCCGCGGCCTGACGCTGAAGGTGCTGGGCTCGGCTTCGGTCGGCCCGTTCCCGGAGGCCTTCCAGCTGCTGTCGAAGGGCTTCATCCCCGACCTCCTCGCCGGCACCCCCGGCGTCCACATGACGACGCTGCTGCTCGGCGCTGCCGCCGCCGCGCTGCTGCTCTTCCTCAGCGCCCGCCGCCGGCAGAAGCAGACGCGCCTCGGCCAGGTCGACGAGCCCTTCGCGCTCTTCCTCGGCCGCAACATCTTTATCACCGCGGCGATCATGCTGATCACCTGGCTGCTCGCCTCCTACCGCGGCTTCCCGAACGTCCTGATCGTGATGGCGCTGCTGATCGCGGTCTATGGCTTCGTCACCACCCGCACCACGGTCGGCCGCCGCATCTATGCGGTCGGCGGCAATGAGAAGGCGGCGAAACTCTCGGGCATCAAGACCGACCGGCTGACCTTCTTCACCTTCGTTAACATGGGCGTCCTCGCAGCGCTCGCCGGCCTGATCTTCGCCGCCCGCCTCAACTCGGCGACGCCGAAGGCCGGTGTCGGCTTCGAGCTCGACGTCATCGCCGCCTGCTTCATCGGTGGCGCCTCCGCCTATGGCGGCGTCGGCAAGGTCATCGGCGCCGTGGTCGGCGCCTTCATCATCGGCGTGATGAACAATGGCATGTCGATCCTCGGCATCGGCATCGACGACCAGCAGGTGATCAAGGGCCTCGTCCTTCTCGCCGCCGTCTGCTTCGACGTCTACAACCGCAACAAGGCCTGAACCGCCGCAGCCGATAGGGCAGCCCCAAGGCTGGCCGATCACCGAAAGGCCCGGACCTCGAGACAAGGTGCCGGGCCTTTTCCATGCCGGACAAGGCTTTTTCGCCGGGTCGGCATATGGGACGTCGGAGCGGTACTTTGTCACTTGAAGGTCCAGGGCGTTTCGCGCGCTGACGTCAGATGTTAGCGTGCCCCGTCGGCAGGCCCGCGTTTTGACGCGGCGGCGACGGACCTTTATCGCCACGATCGCGTGGTAGAAGTACGCTGCGCCAAGACCGACAATGGTCGACGCGCGGGAGGAAACTGGACGACGATGACGATGCGATACCCGAGTGCCGCCTTGATGCTCCTGCTGGCACTCGCTCCAGTCCGTTCCGCCCTGGCCGACGATGCGCCAGCGCCTGCGTCGCGCACGGTCCGCCTTCCCGCCGCTACCGTCGTCACCTCGTCCATGGCAAGGTTGACCCAGACCGTGCCGATCAACGGTTCGCTCGTCGCGCGCGAGACGGTGTCGGTGATGCCGCAGGTCACCGGCTACCAGATCATCGAAGTGACCGCCGATGTCGGCGATACCGTCGCAAAGGGCGAGGTGCTGGTGCGTCTCGACCGCGCGCCGCTGGAGTCGCAGCTTCGACAGACCGATGCCGAGATCGATGCCGCCCGCGCCACCATCGCGCAGAACGGCAGCCAGATCGAGGGCCAGCAGGCGACGCTGGTGCAGGCGACCAGCATCCTCGAACGCGCCCGCAAGCTTCTTGCCAACGGCGCCGGCGCGCGCTCGACGCTCGACGACGCCGAGGCGACGTTTGCCGGTGCCACTGCCTCGCTGCAGGCGGCGCGCGATGCGCTGACCACCGCCACCGCCCAGCTGGAGCAGATCCGCGCGCGGCGGGAGGCTTTGGCGCTGCAACTGGCGCGCACCGAGGTCGTGGCGCCGGTCGCCGGCGTCATCGCCACCCGCTCGGCGAATGTCGGGCAGAACGCCGGCATGGAGACGGCGGCGATGTTCACGCTGATCCAGGACGGCGAGATCGAGTTCGACGGCCAGATCATCGAGACGGCGTTGGGCCAGGTGAAGCCCGGCCAGAAGGCGACCTTGCGCCTGTCCGGCTTCGAGAACCGCCGGGGCACCGTGCGCTTGCTCTCGCCGAACGTCGATCCGAAGACCCGCCTCGGCAGCGTCAAGATCAGCGTCGACGACGATCGCGGCCTGCCGATCGGCATTTTTGCGAGTGCCGTCGTCACCACAGCGACGCGCGACGCCGTCACCGTGCCGCTGTCGGCGGTCGTGCCGAGCAGCGCCGGCGACACGGTCCAGGTCGTCGATGCGGCCGGTGTCATCGAGGTGCGGGTGGTGTCGACCGGGATCGTCGAGAACGATCTGGTGGAGATCGCCAAGGGCCTTGCGGCGGGAGAGACCGTGGTCGCCAAGTCCGGGCCGTTCTTTCGCAATGGGATGAAGATCCGTCCCGTCACGGCGCCCGTCGCCAGGGCGCCCGAGTCCAAGCCCGAGCCCAAGCCAGAGGAGGTGGCGCGGGGCGATGTCGCCGGTAGCGGCAAGGCGGTGGCCCAGTGAACTTCTCGGCCTGGTCGATCCGCCACCCGGTTCCGCCGATCGCCATCTTCCTGGCGCTCCTGGCCATCGGCATCGTCGGGTTTCTCCGCCTGCCGATCACCAACTTCCCGAACATTGACATCCCGATCATCATCGTCAGCGTCGCTCAGCCCGGCTCGGCGCCGTCGGAGATCATGACCCAGGTCGGCCAGCCGATCGAGAACTCGATCACCAGCGTCTCTGGCGTCAAGCACATCACCACGGTCGCGACCGATTCGACGCTGTCGACGACGGTCGAGTTCGACCTCGAGGCGGATTCGCAGCGGGCGCTGAACGACGTCAAGGATGCCGTCACCCGCGTGCGCTCGGACCTGCCGGCCTCGGTCGAGGAGCCGATCGTCCAGCGGCTCGACGTCACCGGCCTGCCGATCGTCACCTACTCCGTCACCGATCCCAACCGGACGATCGCCGAGCTCTCGCATTTCGTCGACGACGACGTGGCGCGCGAGCTTCAGGGGCTGAACTCGGTCGGCGACGTCCGCCGCGTCGGCGGCATCGACGAGCAGATCAATGTCGACCTCGATCCGGCGCGTCTCGCCTCCCTCGGCATCACCGCGGCGGAAGTCAGCCAGCAGCTCTCGGCCACCAACATCAATCTCGGCAGCGGCCGCGGCGATCTCGGCAGCCGCGAGTTCTCGATCCGGGCCCTCGGCTCCTCGCTGTCGGTCGCCGACCTCGCCGCGCTTCCCATCGTATTATCGGAAGGGCGGTCCGTCCGGCTCGACCAGATCGGCCGCATCAACGACGGCGGCGCCGAGATCCGGTCCTATGCGAGCTTCGACGGCGAGCCGATCGTCGCCTTCCAGATCCTGCGCTCGACCGGCGGTTCCGACACCGAGGCGGCCGACAGCGCCTATGCGGCGGTCGAGAAGCTGAAGGGGCTCTATCCCGAGGTCACCTTCGCCAAGATCGACGATGTGTCGGTCTACACCCGCGGCAATTACGAGCAGACCATGGACACGCTCTACGAAGGCGCCGCGCTCGCCGTCGTGGTGGTCTTCCTGTTCCTGCGCGACTGGCGGGCGACGCTGATCGCCGGCGTCGCGCTGCCGCTGTCGGTGATCCCGACCTTCTTCATGATGTGGATCCTCGACTTCTCGCTGAACGGCATCAGCCTGCTCGCGGTGACGCTCGTCACCGGCATTCTCGTCGACGACGCCATCGTCGAGATCGAGAACATCGAGCGGCACATGGCGATGGGGAAGTCGCCCTACAAAGCCTCGATGGAAGCGGCCGACGAGATCGGGCTGACGGTGGTGGCGATCTCCTCGACCATCGTCGCGGTCTTCGCGCCGGTGTCGTTCATGTCCGGCATTGCCGGCCAGTATTTCCGCCAGTTCGGACTGACCGTCGCCATCGCCGTGCTGTTCTCGCTCGCCGTCGCGCGGTTCCTGACCCCGATGATGACCGCCTACTTCCTGAAAGACCGCGGCCATGGCCAGCGGCCCGACGGTTTCATCATGCGGAACTACCTGCGCATCCTGCGCTGGACGCTGCGCTGGCGCTGGATCACGCTCGGGCTGGGCCTCGCCTTCTTCGCCGTGTCGATCTGGTCGGCGACGCTGCTGCCGACCGGCTTCCTCCCCGAGGAGGACAATGGCCGCTCGGCGCTCTCGGTCGAGCTGCCGCCCGGCTCCCAGGTCGAGGACAACATGCGGGTCACCTCGGCGATCGCCGAGAAGCTGCAGGCTATCCCCGAAGTCGCCGACGTCCTCATCACCGGCGGCAACGGTCCGGGCGGCGGCTCCGTCGCCGATCCGACGCAGGCCGTCATCAGCCTCTATTACGTGCCGAAGGCCGAGCGCAGCCTCGGCAAGTACCAGATCGAGGCGAAGATCGAGGATGCTATCGCCGGCATTCCCGACATCCGTACCTATTTCGCCAATGACGGCGGCCAGCGCGCCATCGTCCTTTCCATCCTCGGCGAGGATCAAGGCAAGGTCGACGCCTATGCCCGCGATCTCGTCGACGCCATCGCCGCTCTGGGCTCGGTGAAGAACGTCACCTCCGGCGCCTCGCTGATGCGCCCGGAGATCCAGATCACGCCGAAGGGCGATGTCGCGGCCGAACTCGGCGTCACCGCCAATGCCATCGCCGAGACCATCCGCGTCGCGACCATCGGCGACGTCGAGGCGCGACTGGCGAAGTTCAACCGCGGCGACCGGCAGGTGCCGATCATGGTCAGGCTGAACGACGACGCCCGCCGCGACCTCTCGAACCTCAGCAACCAGATGGTCCCGCGCACTGGCGGCGGCAGCGTGCCGCTCGGCGTCGTCGCCATCATCGCGCTGGCCGACGGCCCGACCAAGCTTGAGCGCTACGACCGCAGCGCCCGCGTCACCATCGGCGCGGACCTGCCGGCCGGAATGCCGCTCGGCGAGTCGCTCGCCGCCATCTACGCGCTGCCGCTCGCCGCCAACCCGCCGCCCGGCGTCTATATCCAGAGCTCGGGCGACGCCGAGGTGATGCAGGACGTGTTCTCGTCGTTCGGCCTCGCGCTCGGCGCCGGCGTCTTGATGGTCTATGCGGTGCTGGTGCTGCTGTTCGGCGGCTTCCTGACGCCGACGACGATCCTCCTATCGCTGCCGCTGTCGGTCGGCGGTGCCATCGTCGCGCTCTACTTCGCCAACGACCCGATCAGCCTGCCGGTGGTCATCGGCTTCCTGATGCTGATGGGCATCGTCACCAAGAACGCGATCATGCTGGTCGAGTTCGCGGTGATGCAGGAGCGCGCCGGCGTCTCACGCCGCGAGGCGACGCTCGATGCAGCGCACAAGCGCGCCCGGCCGATCGTCATGACCACCATCGCCATGATCGCCGGCATGGTGCCCTCCGCCATGGGCATCGGCGAGGGCGGAGAGTTCCGCTCGCCGATGGCCGTCGCGGTGATCGGCGGCCTGATCGTCTCGACTATGCTCTCGCTGGTCTTCATCCCGAGCCTCCACAGCCTGATGGAAGGGTTCGGGGATCGGCTGAAGCGCGCGCTGTCGCGGCTGGTCAACCCGCCGACGGCCGCAGACCGCGGCGTCGCGCAACCCGGCGAGTAGCGGGCGCGCTCTTCCGGACGGTGGCGCTCACGTCCGGGTAGACGGGGCGTTGTCCTCCGTCTTCTCGCTTTCGACGACGCCGCGGGTCTCCAGCCAGGTGGCGATGACCCACCAGAGGAGGGCCCAGCTGGCCCCGGCGGCCCAGCCGGCCAGTACGTCCGTCGGCCAGTGGACCCCGAGGTAGACCCGGCTGACGCCGATCACCAAGGTCAGGAGGGTCGCCACGGTGAGCAGGTAGATCTTCATCCCGCGCTGCGGCTGGACGCGGGCGACGAGGACGGCGAGCGTCAGGTAGACGATCGCCGACAGCATCGCATGGCCACTCGGAAAGCTCGCCGTGTAGGTGATCGAGCCGTGCGGCACGAGATCTGGCCTTGGCCGGTCGAAGCCGCGCTTCAGGAGGGAGGACATGATGAAGCCGCTGAAGATCGCGGTGATCACCAGCAGCATCGAGCGGCGGTTGCCTTGCATCCACAGGAAGCCGGAGACGGCGATGGTGATCAGCGTCAAAATGCCGACGCCGCCGAGCGCCGTGAAGTCGCGGAACAGTTCCTGCAGCCAGCCCGGCCCGTAGGGGTTCTGCGGGTTGGCGGCGTCGCGAAGCGCCAGGAGCAGCCAAATGTCGAAGGCGTGCGTCCCGCCCTCCATCACCTCTTCGGCGATCGCCGCAAATCCCCAGATGCCAAGCGCGATGAGAACGAGGCGCAGAAGGGTCCATGCTTCGACGTGTTGACCGGTCCAGTGCAGCACATCGCGGGGAGTGAGGCGCATGGTTATTCCTTGTTAGCTGCCGTTTCGGACAACAAGCATAGGGCAGGGGCGAGGGAAGTCGTGGTAAAATCGTCGGCCCGTGTGAACGGACCGTTCCAGATCCGGAATTGTACGGTTTCGGTTGATCCTTTTCGTTGACTTACTTTCTGGCACTGAACATACGCGTGAGGCTGCCCGGTGCGACCTTTGCATCGTGGAAAAGGCGACCCCAAAGGTCGGTCATGCGACCGGAAGACGTGGCGGAAAAGATGGCAACGAAGCAGCAATGGCCTGTTGACGGCGGCGAAGCCGGAGAGCTCGTTCGGACCTTCGACTGGTCCACTACTTCGCTCGGCCGCCTCGATGACTGGTCCCCGGCGCTGCGCTCCGTCGCCGATGTCGTCGTCAATTCCCCAATACCGAAAGTGCTGATGTGGGGGCCGGACCACACGATGCTCTATAATGACAGCTACCGCATTATCGCGGGCGGAAAACACCCGCGCGCCTTCGGCGGTGCGGTGGATGCGATCTGGCCGGAAATCTGGGACTGGAACAGGCAGGTGCTGGCGGCTGGCTTTCGCGGCGAGGTGCAGTCCTTTCGCGATCAGGCCCTCGTCCTCAACCGGAACGGCATCCAGGAAGAGGCGACCTTCGACCTTTTCTACACGCCGGTCCGGCAGGATGACGGGGAGATCGGCGGGGTCCTCTGCACGGTGCTCGAGACGACGGCCGCCGTGTCCGCGCAGCGCGAACTGGCCCGCCGCGAGGCCGAGCTGCGGACCATCACCGATTCCCTTCCGATCCTCGTCGCCTTCGTCGACCGCAATCTGATCTACCGCTTCGCCAACAATCACTACCGCGAGTGGCTGGGGCTTGATCCGGCCGACATCGTCGGGCGCCATGCCAGGGTCATCCTCGGCGACGAAGCCTATTTCGAGCGCCAGCCGCTGCAGAACCGCGCTCTGGCCGGCGAGATGATCGTGTCCGACGGCTGGATACCCCGCCCGGACGGTTCGCGGTCGATGGCCGAGATCCGCTACATCCCGCGGCTCGCGGCGGACGGCTCCGTCGAGGGCATCCATGTCCTCGCGTTCGACGTCGACGCCCGCAAGCGCAACGAGGAACAGTTGCGCCAGCATGCCGAGGAGCTGCAGCAGAGCGTGCGCCAGCGCGCGATCGTCGAGGATCAGCTGCGCCAACTGAACGAGAATCTCGAGAGCCGGGTTGCCGCGGTGATCGAGGAGCGGCGACAGGCCGAGGTAGCGCTGGAGCAGGCACAGCGGATGGAGACCATCGGCAAGCTGACCGGCGGCGTCGCGCATGACTTCAACAACCTGTTGCAGGTCGTCTCCGGCAATCTGCAGCTGCTGGAAAGGGACATCCGCGGCAACGAGCCGGCCGAGCGCCGCGTGCAGAATGCGCTCGCCGGCGTCGAGCGCGGCGCACGCCTTGCCGGCCAGCTGCTCGCCTTCGGCCGCCGGCAGGCGCTGGAGCCGAAGGTCGTCAACGTCACCCGCCTGGTGCGGGGATTGGACGACATGCTGCGCCGGGCCATCGGCGAGAGCATCGAGATCGAGACGGTCGCCGGCGGTGGCCTCTGGAACACGTTCATCGATCCGCACCAGATCGAGAACGCGCTTCTGAACCTTGCGATCAATGCCCGCGACGCGATGGACGGTGAGGGCAAGCTGACCATCGAGCTCGGCAATGTCAGCCTGGACGATGCCTATGCCCGCTCGCACCTCGAGGTCACCGCCGGCCAGTATGTGATGATGGCGGTCACCGATACCGGCTGCGGCATGGCGCCGGAGATCATCGACAAGGTGTTCGAGCCGTTCTTCTCGACCAAGACCGAGGGCAAGGGGTCCGGGCTTGGGCTGTCGATGGTCTACGGTTTCGTCAAGCAGTCCGGCGGCCACATTAAGATCTATTCCGAACTCGGCCATGGCACCACCATCCGGCTCTATCTGCCGCGGGCGCTGGCGGCCGAGGACATCGAGGTCAAGCTGTCTTCGGACCGGGTGATCGGTGGGGCGGAGACGGTCCTGGTGGTCGAGGACGACGAGGCGGTGCGTGCGACCGTCGTCGAGATGCTGACCGATCTCGGCTACCGCGTCCTCAAGGCGGTGGACGCGCAGTCCGGGCTTAGCGTCGTCGAGAGCGGCATCCCGATCGACCTCCTGTTCACCGACGTGGTGATGCCGGGCACGCTGAAGTCGACCGAACTCGCCCGGCGCGCCCGCGAGCGCCTGCCGGAGATCGCCGTGCTGTTCACCTCCGGATACACCGAGAACTCGATCGTCCATGGTGGCCGCCTCGACGCCGGCGTGGAACTCCTGTCGAAACCCTACTCGCGGGAAGCGCTGGCGCGAAAGGTGCGGCACGTGCTGTCGCTGCGCGGCCAGAAGGGTGACCAGCGGGCCGGCCAGCCGCCCGCGCCCGCGGAGGCCCCGCGCCAGTTCACCCCGCGTACCATCCTCCTTGTCGAGGACGATGCGCTGATCCGGATGAATTCCGCCGACATGCTGCATGACGCGGGCCATGTCGTCGTCGAGGCCGACAATGCGGAAGATGCGATCTCGGCGCTGGAGATGACGGCGATCGATGTTCTCGTCGCCGACGTGAATCTGCCCGGCATGTCCGGCCCGCAGCTCGCCGATCGGGCGCGGCAACTCCGCCCGGGCATTGCGGTCGTCTTCGCCACCGGTGATGCGAAGGTCGAGAACGCCGGCGATGCGGTGGTGCTGCAGAAGCCCTATGGTTCCGGCGAACTGGAAGCGGCCGTCCGCGAGGCGGTCGATAGAACGGGGCGCTGAGCCTTTGGTCGAGCCTCTGGCGTGACGGCGTATCCAAAATTGGCCGGAAGGGCCGCTTTCGGGTGGGAGAGACGAGATGATCGAGCTTGAGAGTGCCCGCGACGCCTTGGTGGTCATCGATGTGCAGAACGACTTCTGCCCCGGTGGTGCGCTGGCGGTGAGCGATGGCGATGCGGTCGTTGCGGTCATCAACGCCCTTGCACCGCGCTTCGGCAACACCGCGGTGACGCAGGACTGGCACCCGTCCGGCCATATCTCCTTTGCCTCGACGCATGGCCGCCGGCCCTTCGAGACGATCACGCTGCCTTACGGCCTCCAGGTGCTGTGGCCGGACCACTGCATCCAGGGCAGCGCGGGCGCCGACTTCCACCCGCGGCTCGATCTCCGCGGTGCCCAGGCGATCGTTCGCAAGGGTTTCCATGCCGACGTCGACAGCTATTCCGGCCTGATGGAGGCTGACCGCGCGACGCGAACAGGTCTCGGTGCCTATCTCCGCGAGCGCGGCGTTGCGCGCCTCTTTCTCGCCGGTCTGGCGACCGACTTCTGCGTCGCCTGGACGGCGCTCGATGCCCGCGCCGCAGGTTTCGACGTCGTGCTCATCGAGGAAGCCTGCCGGGCCATCGATGTCGACGGCTCGCTGGCGAGGGCGATGGCCGAGATGACGGAGGCTGGCGTCGTGCTCGCAACCTCTGCCGACATCCACGGCTGACGTCTACCAGCCGCGCGTGCCCGGCGGTCCCTTGAACGGGCCGGCGACATGGCGCGTGATCCAGCCACCGTAGAAGTCGCCCGCCTGCGGGGTCACGGTCTCGCCGTCGACGAAGCAGGCATCGACGCGGCCAGGGTAGAAGGCGAACCATCCGGCGACGGCGAGGAAGTCCGATGTCGGGCGCGGATAGGACCACGCCGCGTCTTCCGCGGTTCGCCCGCCGACGACGATGTCATGGTAGGAGGCGCCGCCCTTCCACTCGCAGAGTGTCCGGGTCGATGCGGGCACCAGCAGCGCGGTATCCACGTCTTCCGGCGGAAAATAATAGGACGGCGGGTGGCTCGTCTCGATCGCCCGCATGCCCCGCCGCGTCTCGGCGATCGTCCGGCCCGCGAAGTCCACGCGGAGGTGGAAGCCGACCGGCTCGATCCGGGCCGGCCGCGGGAAGTCCCAGACGCTTTCCTGGCCGGGGGCGGGGGTGTCTCTGCGTGGGTGCTTGAACATGCCGGCACTATGAGCGTCGTGGCGCCCGACGGCGAGACGCCTTCGCCGCGATCACCCCGAACTGATCGCTCGCCTGGTTTCGAAGGCAGCTGAACAACCCTGTCAGGATCGGGCGCCAGCCGGTTGATCCGACTCCGGTTTTGGAAGAGGACCACCGGCGGGAGTGCCGGTGTCCTCGTCCAAGCCAAAGCCTGCGGTGCATACCACTGGACGGACCGCGGCGTAGCCAAGCGCTAGAAGAACGCCTGCAGCCCGGTCTGCGCGCGGCCGAGAATCAGCGCGTGAACGTCGTGCGTACCCTCGTAGGTGTTGACCGTCTCGAGGTTCTGCGAATGGCGGATCACGTGATACTCGCCCATGATGCCGTTGCCGCCGTGCATGTCCCGCGCCTGCCGGGCGATGTCGAGCGCCTTGCCGCAATTGTTGCGCTTGACGAGGCTGATCATCTCCGGCGCCATCTTGCCCTCGTCGAACAACCGCCCGACGCGCAGCGAGCCTTGCAGCCCGAGCGCGATCTCGGTCTGCATGTCGGCGAGCTTCTTCTGGATCAGCTGGGTGGCGGCAAGCGGCCGGCCGAACTGGCGGCGTTCCATCGTGTAGTCGCGGGCGCGCTGCCAGCAATCTTCCGCCGCACCCATCGTGCCCCAGGAAATGCCATAGCGGGCGCGGTTGAGGCAGCCGAAAGGACCCTTCAGGCCGGAGACGTTGGGCAGGAGGTTCTCCTCCGGCACGATCACGCCATCCATCACGATCTCGCCGGTGATCGAGGCGCGCAGCGACAGCTTGCCGGTGATCTTCGGCGCCGAGAGACCGGCCATGCCCTTTTCGAGGATGAAGCCGCGGATCTGATCGTCATGCGCGGATGACTTCGCCCAGACGACGAAGACGTCGGCGACGGGGGAATTCGAGATCCACATCTTGGCGCCGGTGAGCCGGTAGCCGTCGGCCACCTTCTCGGCCCGCGTCGTCATGCCGCCTGGGTCGGAGCCCGCCTCGGGCTCGGTCAGGCCGAAGCAGCCGATCCATTCGCCGGAGGCGAGCTTCGGCAGGTACTTCTGACGCTGGGAAGCGTCGCCATAGGCGTAGATCGGATACATCACCAGCGAGGACTGCACCGACATCATCGACCGGTAGCCCGAATCGACGCGCTCGACCGCGCGGGCGACGAGGCCGTAGGAGACATAGGAGGCCTCTGCGCAGCCGTACTCCTCCGGCAGCGTCACGCCGAGCAGGCCGAGCTCGCCCATCTCGTTGAAGATCGAACGGTCGAAGCTCTCGTCGCGATAGGCGGCGACGATCCGCGGCCGCAGCTTCTCCTCGGCATAGGCGCAGGCGGTCTCGAAGATCATCCGCTCGTCGTCGCTCAGTTGGTCGTCGAGACGGAAGGGGTCGGTCCAGTCGAAGCGGGCGGGTTCGGGCTTCCGGCTCTCGCTCGTCGTCGCGTGGCTCATGATCGCTGCCTTATCTTTCTCTGCGTTCGCGGGCGAACGCCGTCGCCGCATTATGACCTCTGACAGCGGTCGGTCCAGCCCTCTTCGTTTGCCGCGATCGTTGGCGGCGAGGTAAGGCGACCGCTATAAGGCTTTGGCAGCGCCCGTTGCCGCACCGAAACGCCCGAAGGACAGCCCGATGCTGCTCGATCACGATCCAGTTCGCGCCTTCCTGCCCTATCCGCCGGCGGCCATTGCCGCCGCAGCCGACGGCCCTCTGAAAGGCCTCCGCCTCGGGGTGAAGGACCTGTTCGACGTCGCGGGGTACCCGACCGGCTGCGGCAATCCCTCGATTCTGGCGGCGAGCGGCATCAAGGCGGTGACCGCGCCGTCGATCCAGCGCCTGCTCGACGCCGGTGCGGTTTTCGCCGGCAAGACGCAGACCGACGAGATCGCCTATTCGCTGTTCGGTGCCAATCCGCATTTCGGCACGCCGGTGAACACCAAAGCGCCGGGCCGCATTCCCGGCGGCTCGTCCTCGGGCTCGGCAGCGGCGGTCGCGGCAGGTCTCGTCGATATCGCGATCGGCACCGATACCGGCGGTTCGGTTCGGGCGCCCGCAAGCTTCTGCGGCCTCTGGGGCTTTCGCCCGACGCAAGGGAGGATCTCGCTCGAGGGCTGCATGGCGCTGGCGCCGGGCTTCGACACCCTCGGCTTCTTCGCCCGCGATGGGGCCACGCTGCTGCGGATTGGCGACGTCCTCCTCGGCGACGACCCGGCGCCGCTTTTGCCCGTTCCGCGGCTGCTGAGGGCGACCGACATGTTCGCCAGGCTGGCGCCCGACGCCGCGGCGCTGCTCGAATCGGCATCGGCGCAGGTGCGCACCGAGCCCGTCGAGATCTTCGGCGACATGCCGGCGCACCAGGTGTTCGACGCCTTCCGCATTCTGCAGTCCCGGGAAATCGTCCGGCAGATCGATCCCTGGCTGGAGGGGCGGAACTGGCACATGGGCGGTCCGGTCAGCGAGCGGCTGGCCCTCGCCCGCACGATCGATGCCGACCAGGAGGCGGCAGCGGACCGCGCCCGCAGCCGCTTTCGCGCCGCGATGGACGCCTGCCTTGGCCATGACGGCGTGCTGCTCGCGCCGGCGGTGGCCGATGCGCCGGTGCCGCTTGTCGCCTCGCCGGAGGTGAACGAGAGCTTCCGCATCGGCGCCATGACCTTGCTGTCGGTCGCGGGGCTTGCCGGTCTGCCGCAGGTCGTCGCGCCCGCCGGCATGCTCGATGGCGGCCCGCTCGGCATTTCGCTCATCGGGCCGCGCGGCTCCGATCGCGCGCTGCTGGCGCTCGCCGCCAACCTCTGGCCGGACGCCAACGGCTGAACGGCTACCATCCCCGCCGAGGGAGGCCAGCGCCAAGGGCGCGCAATATTCCCGGGACCGTGAAACCGATGGCATGGCACTTGCATTTGGGGACGAGTGACGGGTTAACCTTCGTCCTGAAAGCTTGCACGCGGGGAGTGGCATGAAGATACGCGCAGGGTTCCACGTCGCCTACGAAGTCTGGCAGCCCACCCCGATGCTGCTGGTGCTGAACATCCATCCCTCGCGCCGCGTCGACCTCCTGACCGACCAGGTGCTGAGCTTCGACCGGCCGATCGAGGCCTGGGACTACACTGACGGTTTCGGCAACGCCTGCAGCCGCATCGTGATGCAGCCCGGCGTTACCACTATTTCGACCGAGTTCGAGATCTACGATACCGGGCTTCCGGACGTGCAGGCCTGGCATGCGGTGCAGCACGACATCAAGGATCTGCCGGACGACGTCCTCGTCTATCTCCTCGGCAGTCGCTACTGCGACACCGACAAGCTAGCAAACTTCGCCTGGCAGAATTTTGGTCACACGCCCTTCGGCTGGGGCCGCGTGCAGGCGATCTGCGACTACGTCCACAACCACATCACCTTCGACTACCAGAAGGCGGACGCCACCCGCAGCGCGCATGATGGCCACACCGGTCGCTTCGGCGTCTGCCGCGATTTTGCGCATCTTGCGGTCACACTTTGCCGCTGCATGAACATTCCGGCGCGCTACTGCACCGGTTACCTCGGCGATATCGGCGTTCCCGCGATGCCGTCGCCGATGGATTTCAGCGCCTGGTTCGAGGTCTATCTCGGCGGGCACTGGTACACGTTCGATGCCCGCCACAACACGCCGCGCATCGGCCGCATCCTGATGGCGATCGGCCGCGACGCGACCGACGTGGCGCTGTCGACGAGCTTCGGCCCGTCGAACCTCTCGCGCTTCGATGTCATCACCGACGAGATCCTGCCGGCCTCCGCCATCGCCGCCCAGTAGCTGGGCTGTCGCGACGGATCAGCCGATGAGCGAACGCGCTGCTTCAGGCGGCGCGTTCGAGGAGTTTGCCGAGCACCCTTGCCTCGAGCGCTCCGAACTCCGGCGTGCCACGCTGCCGTGGGCGGGCGAGTGGTACGCGCACAACGAGCGCAACCCTTCCGTCTTCGATCAGCACGATGCGGTCCGCGAGCGTCACCGCCTCCGACACATCGTGCGTCACCAGCACGGCGGTAAAGCCCTGATCTCGCCAGACACGCTCGAGAAAACGCTGCATGTCGATCCGGGTCAGCGCATCGAGGGCGCCGAGCGGCTCGTCGAGAGCGAGGAAGGCGGGGTGGCTGACCAGCGCGCGCGCCAGTGCCACGCGCTGCCGCTGACCGCCAGATAGCACGGAAGGCCATTCACCACCGCGGTCGCCGAGCCCAACCTCCTCCAAGGCGGTGGCGGCGAGTTTGCGCCGGGCAGCGCGTGGCAGCTGGCTATCGGTGCCGAGGGCGACATTGTCGACGATCCGCTGCCAAGGCAGCAGGCGCGGTTCCTGAAACAGGAAACGCCCCGTCGCGCGGGCGGCAGTGAGCGCAGGTTTCCCGGCGATCTCGATCCGGCCGGCGTCCGGCTGCTCCAGCCCCATCAGCAGCCGCAGCAGCGTAGACTTGCCGCAGCCCGAACGCCCGACGATCGCCAGGAACTCGCCCGGCCGGATGTCGAGGTCGATGCCGTCCAGTACCGTCTTGTTGCCATAGCGCTTGGAGAGGCCGCGCACGTTTACGGCCGCACCGACGGAGCGCGATACCGTCACCGGCTGGACAAGGGTCTTGTCGCGGGCAAAACGCAGGAGCGGCGGGAAGAAGGCAGCGTCCATGTCGGGTCCTCCGGGATGTTGCGGGGAGTTAGCGGTAGGCCGGGTTCCAGGAGAGCGCCCGACGTTCGGCAAGGCGCACCACGCTGTCGGCGAGCTTGCCGAGGGCGGCGTAAATCAAGATGGCGAGGATCACGACGTCGAGCTGCATGAACTCGCGCGCCTGCATCGCCATGTAGCCGAGGCCGGAAGAGGCCGAGATCGTCTCGGCGACGATCAGGGTCAGCCACATGATGCCGAGCGCGAAGCGCACGCCGACGAGGATCGACGGCAAGGCGCCCGGCAGAATGACCCACGCAAACAGCTCGCCCGGTCCGGCGCCATAGACCCGCGCCATCTCGATCAGCTGCGGATCGACCGAGCGGATGCCGTGAAAGGTGTTGACGTAGACCGGGAAGAACACGCCGAGCGCGACGAGGAACAGCTTGGCCTCCTCGCCGATCCCGAACCAGACGATGACCAGCGGGATGAGCGCGAGGTGCGGAATGTTGCGGATCATCTGAACCGAGGTGTCGAGGACGGTCTCCGACATCCGCGACAGCCCATTGGCAAGGCCGAGCGCGAAGCCGATGGCGCCGCCGACGAGGAACCCGCTGAGCGCGCGTCCGACGCTGACCCGCATATGCTCGGCCAACTGCCCATTGCCGGCAAGGCGGATGAAGGCATCGAACACCGCCGTCGGCGCCGGCAGAACGTTCTTCGGGACATAGCCGGTCTGGCTGGCGATCTGCCACGCCGCGAGCACGGCCAGCGGCACAAGAAAGGGCAACGCCCGGTCGGTCGTCTTCGTCATGATCGATCCTGCATCTGCCGCCCGCGCGGCCGGCTGGCGCGGCGGGCGGGCGGTTGGGAGACGGGGCAGAAGGGTGCCCCGGGGCTCAGCCTTGTGGCGCCGTCCACACGATGTCGCGCACGGCGATCGGCGCGGGGATCAGGCCGAGCTTGGCGAACCGGTCGGCGACCTCCTGCTGGGTTTTGACGATGTCGTCGGTCACCGGCGTCACCGTGAACTCGCCGCGCTCGGCGGTCAGCTTCTGGATCTCGATCGGCACACCCGTCGCCGCGCTCAACGCTTCGGCAACGCCGTCCTTGTGGGTGTTCGCCCACTTGCCGGCCTCGCCGAGCGCGCCGATCGCCTGCCGCAACACGTCGGGATGCGCCTTCGCGAAGCTGCCATTGGCGAGGAAGAAGGAGTTCGTCTTGCCGAGGATCTCAGGCCCCGCCGTCAGCACGCGGGCGTCGGAGTTCAGTTCGGCGCCGGCATAGAAGGGGTCCCAGATGCTCCAGGCGTCGACCGAGCCGGTCGAGAACGCGGCCCCGGCATCGGCGGGGCTGAGATAGACCGGTTCGATGTCGGCATAGCCGAGGCCCGCCTTCTCCAGCGCCGCAACGGCGACGTTGTGGGCACTCGAGCCCTTGGTGAACGCCAGTTTCTTGCCTTTCAAGTCCGCGACAGACCGGATCGGGCTGTCCTTCTGGACGAGAATGGCCGAGTTCCGGCCGGTCGAGGGAAGCGCCGCGGCGTAGACGACGTCGGCACCCGCCGCCTGGGCAAAGATGATCGGCGAGTCGCCGGTGGTGCCGAAGTCGATCGAGCCGACGTTCATGGCCTCCAGCAGCGGCGGGCCAGACTGGAACTCGACCCAGTTCACCTTGATGCCCTCGTCGGCCAGCGCCTTCTCGATCAGCTGCTGGTTGCGCGCCACGACGAGGACGCCGTTCTTCTGGAAGCCGACATTGAACTCCTTGAGGTCGGCAGCGGTCGCCGAGAAGCTCGAAGCGGCAAGGAGCGCCAGGGAGGCCGCGCCGACGAGGAAGGATTTGAGGGACATCCGAGGTTTCCTTTGTTGAGATGAGAGATGCTGTGCGGGCGATGCTGTGAGAGGCGGTGCTGTGACGATGGGGAGAGGCGCCGCTCGCCATCGGGAGGACATGGCGAGCGGCGCGCCGCTGGCCGGGCGGTTCGGGAGCCCGCCGGCCGGGCGGATCAGTCGGCGCCGGGGTGAACGCCGTAGCGACCGTGGCTGTAGACAAGCGCCGCGCCGTGCCCGGTGACGACGGCGCGCACCCGGCCGAAGACCAGCGCATGGCTGTGTCGCTCGACGATATGCTCGACCTCGCAGTCGATCGAGGCGAGGGCGCCGTCCAGGGCCAGGGCGCCGGTCTCGAGCACGATCCAGTCGGCGCCCTGGTAGCGGTCGGCGCCCTTCAGGCCGCCCCGCCCGGCAAACCGGTCCGCAATCTCCTGCTGGCCAGCCTCCAGGATGTTGACGCAGAAATGGCCGCCGTCGCGAATGGCCGGCCAGGTCGAGGAGGCGAGATTGATCGACACCAGCATGGTTTCCGGCTCCATCGACAGCGAATGGGCGGATGTCACGGTGGCCCCGGTTCGGCTGTCGCCGCGTCCGGCGGTCACCACCGAGACGCCGCCGACGAGGTGGCGCATAGCGGCCTTCAGCCCGGCATGCCCTGGGGCGGGAAGTGGCGAAAGCCGGGTGAGGACGGCGGATGCGGACATGGCGGCTCCGGAATGCGGAAGTTGCAAGGATTGAGACCCGCCGGATCGACGGGCCCCCAGTATCGGCGCGGCTTACCCCGTCGGTCGGAGCGTGACGGCGTCGCGGCGGGCGAGGAAGGCGGCTTCCGGCAAGGATGGGCGTGACGGAGGCACGGTCTGCGCCTGCGTCTGGCGCCCGCGCAGGGCCTCGGCAAGGATCACGCCGTCGGGCCAGGGGCCGTAGCCGCTGGCGACGTTGATGTGGCCGGCCTCACCGAGGTCGACGAGGCCGGCGCCCCAAAGCCTGGCGAGTGCGGTGGCCCGCGAATAAGTCATGAACGGATCGTTGCGGCTGGCCACGACGATCGAGGGAAACGGCAAGGCGGCGGTCGGCAGCGGCGCGAAGTCGGCAAATCCCTCGTCCTCTCCGGCGAACCCGTCGGCATCGGCCGGCGCGACCAGAAGCGCTCCGCCGATATGGGCGGCAGACGGTCGGCCAGCGAGGTGGGCGACGAGGGCGCAACCGAGGCTATGGGCGACCAGCACCGCCCCCGGGGCGGAGGACAGATGCATTTCGAGGACATGCAGCCAGTAGGTGAGGACCGGATGATCGAAGTCCTCCTGCTCGACGATCTCCACCAGCGGATTGTCGGCGGCCCAATGGCGCTGCCAGTGTCCCGCCGGCGACCCGTGATAGCCAGGAATGATGAGCGTGTGGATCATCAGCCAGTCCTCCTTGTCCCGAAGCCTCGTTCGATCTGCAGGCAAGGTAGGGGACGCCGTCGGTGCTGGAAAAGAACAAAATACTATATTGCTAGATTTATGGGGTAAACTTCTGCGGCTCCGCTGACACTCTTCTCCTCAGCGGAGCAAGGAGAGCGGGGCGGCCGCCCTCGGCGCGTCCTGGAGCACGGCGTGAAGACGCTCTGCCAACACGGCGCATTGCAGGCGGATGTCGGGGATCGCCGTCACCTCCCAGAACCGTGCCCGCGTCACCGGGCCGACGGCGAAGAGGGTCGGCGAGGCCTGACCCGCCTGGTTGACCACCGCGCACTGCTCGTCGACGTCGATTCCGATCTTCAGCGCGTCCGGCCGGGCCAGGCCGCGCTCGATCAGGCTGGCGATCAGGCCTTCCCGGTGCTGGGTGACATCGCGCAGGATGCCGGTGCAGTCGATGACCTTGCCGACCGAGAGGGTCTCGGCAACCGCGGCGCCCCGCCGGCGAAACCGTACCTCGACACCCCGCTCCGTCGTCTCGACGCCCTGAAAGTAGCCGGTGACGATGTCGAGCCGCTCCCGTGTCGCGGCCGCGCGGATCTTCACCTCGCTCTCCGGTGGCAGGCGGTGGCGGTGCACCTCCCAGAACGTCCGGACATGGCGCAGGAAGCGCTTCTTCGCCTCGGGCGTCAGCGATTGCCAGAGCTTGGCGGTATGCGGGCGGATGCCGTCGACCACGTCCCGCCAGTCGCCGCCGCGCTCGCTCGCCCAGACGACGGTCTGCCTGAACCAGTGCAGCAGATAGGAAATCTCGGTACCGAAAGGCACGTCGGCGGCGTCGATGCGGATCGGCGTATTGCGCTTGTGGACCCGCGGCAGCAGTCCCCGACGCGACAGTGCGGTGATCTTGCCGCGGTGTCCCTCGTTGGCAAGCTGGATCACCGCATCGACCATCGACAGGCCGGTGCCGAGGATCAGCACCAGATCGTCCGGTCCGATGCCGGCTTCGGCCGGCGTCGACCACGCCCCGATATAGGGGCTCCCGGCGGCAAACCCCGGCACCGCGTGCCCGGTCGCCAGCACGGCGGCATGGCCGATATGGCTGGTGTTGTCGGCGAGATCGACGACGACGCCGCCCGCCGTGGTGCGAATGCCGGTGCACTCGCCGGAGACGATCTCCAGGCGGCCGTCGCCGGTCTCCGCCAGCCAAGGTTTCAGCAGATCGCCGAGATAGCGGCCATAGAGGCTGCGCGAGACGAAGCAGAACGGATCGGAGCAGCGGAGGTCGTCCGGCGCGCCGGTCTCGATCAGCCAGCGCCAGAAGTGCTCGCTGTCCTCGGCGAAGGCGCTCATCGAGCCGGCGCGGGTGTTGAGGATGTGGTCGCGCTGCTGCGTGGAGTAGGCGATGCCGCGGCCGATCTCCGGCCGTTGCTCGATGATCGCGACCTTGACGCGGCTGCCGTCCCGCCCGAGTAGCCGCGCCGCGAGGATCGTGCCGCTGGCGCCGCCGCCGACGATGATGATGCGCTTGCCGGTCATGCCGCGGCCCTCCCGCACGAACGGTCCAGATCGGCCGGTCGGGTCCTGGCGACGACGGAACCGCTTAGGCCAGAGCGGCCAGTTCGTCCGCGCCGAGGTCGATGTCGCCCGGCATGTCGCGCATTTCCGACAGCGTCTTCTCGTCCAGCACGGCCGAGATGGCGTTGCGCACCTCCAGCATCACCAGCCGCACCGAACAGGCCTGCTCGTCCTTGCAGTCGTCGCAACGCCGGTAGGCCGTTCGACTGGCGCAGGAGATCGGCGCCAACGGTCCGTCGAGAACCCGCAAGATGTGGCCGACCCGGATTTCGCCCGGCGGACGCGACAGCGCATAGCCGCCGTTGCGACCCTTGCGGGCATGCACGAAGCCGGCATTGCGGAGATCGCCGAGGATGGCGTCGAGGAACTTCTTCGAGATGTTGTTGCTCTTGGCGATCTCGTCCGACAGCGTCAGCCGTCCCTCTGAAACCGCCGCGAGATGCATCATGGCCTTGAGGCCATACTTGCCCTTCATGGTCAGCATCGTCTGCCTGCGCCTTCCACACTGCCGCTCTGGTGTCGAGATTATCTATAGAGCGGCGGTATAGATTAAGGGGTCGGATATGCCCAGTAAAATGGCATTTCGTGGTTGAAAATTCCGTCATGGCTGCACCTCCAGAGTCGCTTCCGCAACACGGTGGTTTTCGCGGGGCATCTCGGCCTGATCGATCGCGACCGTCCGCAAGCCGCCGCCGGGACCCTCGCTTTCCGGACGGTGCGGCACGACGACGATGTAGAGGATGAGCGTGACAGCGCCGATGAGACCGAGCGCATCGCGGGTGTGGGTGAGGGATGTTCGCATTGGATGTCGTCTCCCATTTGGAGATCAGTCCATAGCGTTTGTAGCTTTATGTCAAGCGGAGCACTTTTCGACGCCGGAGACCGCGCTCTCACTCCGGCTCATCTTACCCTCCAGAGGCCGGCGCTGTCCGCCGGCCTCTGTGTGTCGGTGCCTCCGTGACATGCGTCAGGCGGTGGCCGGACCTTCGATCGGCGGCGTCGCCGGCATCGGCTCCACAGCGTCTTTGCCCGTCGGCTTCGGCGTTTCCTTGATCCGGAACCAGGCGACGTACATCGCCGGCAGGAACAGCAGCGTCAGCACGGTTCCGGCGATGATGCCGCCCATCATCGCGTAGGCCATCGGCCCCCAGAACACCTCGCGGGAGATCGGGATCAGCGCCAGCGAGGCGGCGGCCGCGGTGAGGAGAATCGGCCGCATCCGGTGCTCGGTCGCCTCCAGCACCGCATCCCACTTGGCCACGCCCTCCGAGATCAGGTGTTCGATCTGGACGATCAGGATCACCGAGTTGCGGATCAGGATGCCGATCAGCGCCAGAATGCCGAGGATCGCGACGAAGCCCATCGGTGCCCCGGAGGGCAGCAGCGCAGCGACGACGCCGATAAGCCCGAGCGGCGCCACCGCGACCACCAGGAACAGCCGCTGGAAACTCTGCAGCTGGAACATCAGGATCGTCGCCATCGCGAACAGCATCAGCGGAACGATCTTGACGATCGGTCCCTGGCCCTTGCCGCTCTCCTCCACCGCGCCGCCGATGGCGATGCTGTAGCCGGCCGGCAGCTTGGCGGTGAATTCATCGAGCTTGGGCTGAATCTCGGCGACCGCCGTCGCCGGCTGCACCGCCGTTGCCAACGCCGCCTTGACCGTGATGGTCGGCAGCCGGCCGCGCCGCCAGACCAAGGGCTGCTCTAGCTCGTAGCGGAAGGTCGCCACCGCGGCGAGCGGGATGACGGTGCCGTCGCGGGCGGAGATCTGCAGGTTTTCCAACGTCTCGATCGACGAGCGCTCCGACGGCATGGCGCGGCCGACGACATCGACGAGATAGATCGAGTCGCGGATCTGCGTCGCCGTCGAACCGCCGACGATGCCGTTCAGCACCGAGGCGATGTCCTCGGAGGTCACGCCGAGCTGCGCGGCCTTGTCCTGCAGCACGTTGACCTTCACCACCCGTGCCGGCTCGTTCCAGTCGTAGATGATCTGGCCGATATTGCGGTTGTCGGCGACGATGCCGGCAACGTCCTGCGCATAGCCGCGCAGCGTCTGGATGTCCGGGCCGCTGATCCGGTACTGCACCGGGCGGCCGACCGGCGGGCCGATGTCGAGCGCGTGGACGAAGACGTCCGTGCCGACGAACTCCTTTTCGGCAATCGCGTTCAGCCGCGCGCGGACGCGCTCGCGCGCCTCCAGGCTCTTGGTCATGATGACGATCTGGCCGAAGTTAGGGCTGGCCGGCGGCACGTCGTAGGAGAGCAGGAAGCGCACGGCGCCCTGGCCGACATAAGAGGACCAGAAGTCGATGTCCTCGTCGCCGACGAGGTTCTTCTCGAAGCGGTCCATCTGCGCCCGCGTCTCGGTGATCGAGCCGCTCTGCAGCGCCGTCCAGTCGACGATCACCTCCGGCCGGTCGGAGGAGGGGAAGAACTGCTGCTGCACGAAGCCCATGCCGTAGATGGCGGTCGCGAACAGGCCGATGGTGACGAGGATCGTCAGGTACCTCAGCCGCATGCAGAGCAGCAGGATGGCGCGGAAGCTGCGGGTGAAGAGGCCCGGCTTCTCGTGCTTGTTCTTCATCGTCTTCGGCAGGAAAGTGACGCCGAGGAGTGGCGCGAACAGCACCGCCACCACCCAGGACACCAGCAGCGACACTGCGATGACGACGAAGAGCGTGAAGGTGAATTCGCCGGCGCCACTGTTGTTGAGGCCGACGGGGATGAAGCCGGCCACCGTCACCAGCGTGCCGGTGAGCATCGGGAAGGCGGTCGAGGTGTAGACGTAGGTCGCCGCCTTGTGCAGCGTATCGCCGACCTCGAGCCGCGCCACCATCATCTCGACCGCGATCATCGCGTCGTCGACGAGCAGGCCGAGGGCGATGATCAGCGCGCCGAGGGAGATGCGCTGCAGTGAAATTCCGAAGATCTCCATGAAGACGAAGGTGATCGCCAGCACCAGCGGGATCGACAGCGCCACGATGAAGCCGGCGCGCATGCCGAGGCTGATGAAGGACACGACGAGGACGATGATCACCGCCTCTGCCAGCGCCTTGGTGAAGCCGCCGACCGCCTCCTCGACGACCTTCGGCTGGTCCGAGACCTTGTGGATGCCGACGCCGACGGGCAGATCCGCCTCGATCTGGCGCATTTCCTCGGTCAGCGCCTCGCCGAACTCCAGAAGGTTCGCCGCCGGCTTCATGCCGATCGACAGGCCGATCGAAGGCTGGCCGTTGTAGCGGAACAGCGATGTCGGCGGGTCGACGTAGCCCCGCGTGATGGTCGCGACGTCCGACAGCCGGAAGAAGCGGTTGTTGATCCAGAGATTGACGCCGCGCAGGCTGTCCTCGGACGAGAACTGACCGTTGACGCGCACCGAGATGCGCTCGCCGTTCGCTTCGATCACGCCCGAAGGCGAGATCGCGTTCTGCTCCTGCAGCGCCGTGACGATCGTCGACTGGCTGATGCCGAGCGCGGCGGTCTTGCGCGTCGAGAATTCGAGGTAGACCACCTCGTCCTGCGCGCCGATCAGATTGACCTTGCCGACGTTCGGCACTGTCAGGATCTTGGCGCGCGCCGCTTCCAGATAGTCGCGCATCTGGCGCTGGCTCAGGCCGTCGGCGGTGAAGGCGTAGATGTTGCC
The DNA here is from genome assembly GCF_055730125.2 of Mesocryomonas fontinalis. Classification (NCBI taxonomy): domain Bacteria; kingdom Pseudomonadati; phylum Pseudomonadota; class Alphaproteobacteria; order Hyphomicrobiales; family Aurantimonadaceae; genus Mesocryomonas; species Mesocryomonas fontinalis. The sequence goes on from NZ_JBUZWG020000001.1 coordinate 1,027,941, forward strand.
GTAGACGTCGCCGAAACTGTCGTTGAAGAAGGGGCCCTGGACGCCGGACGGCATCTCGCCCTTGATGTCGGCGATGATGTTGCGCACGCGGATCCAGGCCGCGCCCACGGCCTCGTCGCCCTGAATGGTGTCGCGCACGTTGACGAAGATCGTGGTCGAGCCGGGCGTCGTCTGGCTGCGGACGTAGTCGAGCTGGTCGAGTTCCTCGAGCTTCTTCTCGATGCGGTCGGTGACCTGGTTGATCGTGTCCTCGACCGAGGCACCCGGCCACTGCGCCGTGATGATCATGGTCTTGATGGTGAAGTTCGGGTCCTCTTCGCGGCCGAGGTTGATGTAGGACATCACCCCCGCCAGCGACGAGACCAGCATGAAGTACCAGATCAGCGAGCGGTGCCGCAGCGCCCATTCGGAAAGATTGAATCCGTTCATGGGACGGCTCCTTCGCTCAGCTTGACCTTCTGCCCCTCTTCCAGGCTGTGCACGCCGGCCGTCACGACCCGCATGCCGGCATCGACGCCGGTGCCGATCGTCACTATGCCCTGGCTCTCCTTCCCGGTGAGCGTGACCGGGCGCGTCGCCACGGTCATCGCCGCGGGGTCGACGACCCAGACCGATGCCTTGCCGTCCTTGTCGAGGATGGCTGTCGCCGGCAGCGCGATCCCGGCCGATCCGGTGATGCGCCGTGCCGCGGTGATGGTGGTGCCGAGCCGGAAGGTGGACGGCGGGTTGTCGAGGGTGATCTTGATGCGGCGGGTCCGCGTCGTGGCATCTGCCTGCGGTGCGATCTCGCGCACCCTGCCGGCCGCCTTGACGCTCGGGTTGATCTGCAGCGTCACGTCGAACGTGTCGCCGAGCCGGGTTTCCTTGGCGATGTCGTCGGGGACGTCGACGACGGCTTCGCGCACTTCGGCCTGGGCGATGGTGATGACGGTCGTCCCGGCGGCCACGACCTGCCCGACTTCCGCCCCGGTCGCGGTCACGACGCCTGCGGTATCGGAGATCAGCCGTGTGTAGCCGAGCTGCTCCTTCGCCTTGGAAAGGTTGGAGCGCGCCGTGGTGACCGCGGCATCGGCCGACTCGCGCGACTGCACGGCGGCATCGAGATCCGACTGCGTCGAGGCGGTGCGCGCCAGCAACTGCTTCTGCCGGCTCTCGGTCGAGGTCGCATTGGTCAGCTGGGCGGTGGATTTCGAGAGCTCCGCCTCGAGCGACCGGACCGCGAGGTCCTGAACGGTCGGATCAAGGGCCGCCAGGAACTGGCCGGGAACCACGGTGTCGCCGACGTCCACGTCGCGCGTGACGATGCGGCCGAGAATGCGGAAGGCGCGCTCGGTCGAATAGCGCGGCTGGACCGTGCCGGAGAAGCCGCGATCGGCGATCGTCTGCGGTGCGGCGACGACGGAGAGCACGGGCCGGATGGGCGGCGGCGGCGCTGCCTCCTCGCTGCAGCCCGCGAGTGTGACCGTAGCCAGAAGGGCGAGAAAGAGGGCGTTTCTCACTGGGCGGCTCCCATGTCCAGAGCGACGACCTGGCCTTCGCGCAGCAATTGCGCCCCAGCGGTCACGACCACGTCCCCCGATTTTAGGCCGTCCTCGACGAGGATTTCGCCCGTTCGATAGCGCTCGATGACGATCTGACGCTGCGCAACCTTGTTGGTCGCGGTATCGACGACCCAGACCGCCGGCTTGCCGAGGTCGGAGGACAGCGAGGTCCATGGCAAGGTGATGGCATCGTGCCGCTCCAGCGTAGCGAAGCCCGCCACCGCGGCACCGAGTGTCATGGCCGGTGGCAGGTTGGCGCCGAGGCCGACCTTGACCCGCACCGTGCCGCCGGTCGTGTCGAAGATCGGCGCGATCTCGTCGACCTTGCCGGTCACCGTCACGGTGGGATCGTTGACGAGGCTCACGGCCACCTTGCCGTCCGTCGGCGATTTCGACAGGAGGGATTCATAGACGTCGAAGACTGCCTGTCGCTCGCCATCCTGCGCCAGGCTGAAGATCGTCTGCGCAGCATCGACGACCTGGCCGGCCTCGGCGCTGCGGGCGGTGATGATGCCGGCTGCATCGGCGCGCAGCGAGGTGTAGGCCAGCTGATCCTCGTTGGTGGCGACGTCCGCCTTCGCCGCGACCAGCGTTCCCTCGGCCGTCTGAGCCGCCTCGGCGGCATTGTCGTAGGAACTTTTGGTGGTGTAGCCGCCCGTCAGCAGCTGCTTCTGCCGATCGAGCGTCGTCTGTGCCTGGCGCAGCGTCGCCTCGGCGGCGCCAAGGCTGGCCTTCGCCGCGGCAAGGTCCGCCTGCTGCTCCTCGGTATCAAGCGTCGCCAGAACCTGGCCCTTTTCCACGTGATCGCCGACATCGACCAGCCGGTTGGCAATACGGCCACTGGTGCGGAAGGACTGGTTGCTCTCGATCCGGGCGGCGATCGAGCCGGTCAGGGTCACCGTCGGGGCGAACGGCTTGCGCACCACCGTCTCGCCGCGCACAGGCGTCAGCTTTGGCGGTGGTATAGGGGCCTCATCGCCGCAGGCCCCCAGCGAAGCCGCGCCGAGGAGAGCGAGCATCAGGCCCGCCCGCTTCGAACTGCGGGGATTGAGGAGGCGGAAGGGGGATCGGCGGGAAGGGGAGATCGGGCGCATCGAAGCCTCGAGAGGTAAAAATAGAACTGAACCGTTCAGTTCAGTCTTGACTGATGCCGTCCAGATTGAGAAGTGTCAATCGTCTTCTCTCGGACCTGAAGAATTGCCGTTTCATGGTCAATACCCCCGGACGCTCGCGCATCAAGGAATCGATCGCGGCGTGCTTCTCCGGCCTCTGCAAGTCGCCGGACCGATCCAATGCCAAAGTCGCCCAGCTGATGGACGCAGCCCACCGGCTGTTTCTCGCGCAGCCCTATGACGCCGTCTCGACCGATGCCATCGCGCGCGCGGCCAAGGTGTCGAAGGCGACCCTCTATGCCCACTTCGCCAGCAAGGAGGCGCTGTTTGCCGCTCTGGTCGAGGAGCAGTGCATCGGCATCTCCGGCGACATCTGGACGGAAGGCAGAGCCACGGACGACATCGAGGCCGTGCTGAAGACGATCGCGCGCAATTTCGTCGGCATGTTCGTCACCGGCACCGCGATGGGGCTCTACCGCGTCATCGTCGCGGAGGTGCCGCGCTTTCCCGAACTCGGCCGCATCTTCTTCGAGGCGGGTCCGCGCGTGCTGCACGGTCGCATCGGCGCCTTCCTCCGGGAGGCCGACGCCCGCGGCCGCCTCGCCGTGCCCGATCCGCATCTCGCCGCCGTCCAGTTCCTGGCCCTGATTTCCTGCGAGATCCCGATGCACGAGATGCTCGGCCTCGAGCCGATGCGGGCCGCCGACGTGCAGAAGCGGGTCGACAGCGGCATCGCGCTCTTCCTCGCCGCCTACGCCGTGCCTGGCACCAATCCGTCGGCCGCTGCCTGAAGCGGCGCCAGGGCGCGCAGCATCGCTCTGGAGTGAGGCAGACAGGGCATTGGATCTGACGTCCCGCGGTCGCCAATTGGCTTCGTGCGCCTGACGCGCTACCCCGTCGGGCATCGCCCACGGAGTTCGCCCATGCGCCCGCCATCGCCGACCGAGCCGGAAATCCTTGCCTACCAGGCCCGAGTCGACGGCTTCTATCCGCCGGACGCGGTCGACGCCGCGATCGACCAGCAGCGCCGGTGGTATGACGAAATGTGCAAAGGTTTCGCCGCACCGCTGCCGGAGGGCCTCGCCGTCGAGGACAGTTTCCTCTGTGGCATTCCCGTCCGGTTCTATCGCCCGGCGCGGCGCACCGCGGTGGCGACGCTTCTCTATCTGCACGGCGGCGGTTTCGTCGTCGGCTCGCTCGACAGCCACCACGCCATCACCGCCGAGATCGCGGAGGCGGCCGGCGCCAAACTCGTTGCCGTCGATTACCGGCTTGCGCCCGAACATTGCCACCCCGCCGCGTCGGACGACGCCATGCAGGTGCTCAGGCAATTGCTGGTCGACGGCCGCCGCGTCGTGGTCATCGGCGACAGCGCCGGCGGCAACCTGGCTGCGGGCCTGACGGTCCGCGCTCGCTCCGAGGGGCTGTTCGGCGTGGTGGGACAGGTGTTGATCTATCCCGGCCTCGGCGGCGACCTCGCGACCGGCTCCTATGACGAGATGGCGGAGGCGCCAGGCCTCACCACCGCCGACGTCGCCTACTACCGCAGCGTCTACGCGGCCCGTGAGGACGACGTCGTCGCCCATCCGCTGCGGGCCCAGCGCTTCGAAGGCCTGCCGCCGGCCTACATCACCGCCGCACACTTCGATCCGCTGCGGGACGACGCCAGGCGCTATGCCGCGCGCCTCGCCGAGGCCGGCGTCGACGTCACCTTCCGCGAGGAGCCGCAGATGGTGCATGCCTGGCTGCGCGCCCGCCATCTCAGCCCGAGCGCTGCCGCTGCTTTCGACGCGCTGTGCAACGGTATCGCCGCGCTGGCGCGATGAGGACGAGGTGCCGAACGGCGTCCTATCCCTCGCGCCCTACATGAAATCGCGCGCGATCGTCCGTTCCCAGGTCTTGCGGTGGATCTCGGCGTCGCCCTCGAAGGCCACTGCCTCGGCCGAGATCAGCCAGTCGCTCGCCGTGCAGGCGATGCGCGCGACCGTCGTCGTCCGCGTCGACCACCCTTCGCGGACCATCTCGGTGATCCAGCGCGACTCGCCCGTCATCGACAGCGGATCGTCCGGGGCGATCGACCAGGTCTCGTCGCGCACCTGGCGGGTCGAGAGCCCGGTGTCCGGGTGCTCGAACAGGCCGGTGTCTTCCAGGATATGGTAGTGGGTGACGCCGGCGCCGAGGTCGCGCTCTACCGCCCGCCGCGTCACCGACGGCGCATGCTCGATGTAGGTCGGCAGCGGGTTCGGGTTGGCCGGCGCGGGGATATCGATCGTCCGGGCATCGCCAAGTAGGGGCAGGGACAGGACAAGCCCCTGGGTCTCGATCGTCACCCCGCCATCCGCCGGCCCCGGCAGCACCATCGGCCAGTAGGCGGTGGACAGTGACAGCCGCAGGCTGTGGCCCGCGTTGAAGCGGTAGCCGCAGGCATCGAGCGCAAGCTGCACGGTCACCGGCTCGCCGGGCGTCAGCGCTTCAGGCGCGGCATTGCCGCCGCGGTGGGTGAGGTTGAGGACGCCGAAGGCGACCCGCGTCGCCGTCCCGTCGGGATGCACGTCGACGAGGCGGGCGATGAGGTTGCCGGACGCGGTCTCCGGCGTCAGCGTCACGGAGAGACGGGGCTGGCCGAGGATCTCTATCGGCTCGGCGAGGACGGCGGTGTCGAACACCAGCGATCCGGCATCGTCCAGCCGCTGGTCGCCGGCCATCTCGGCGTCCGGCTTCAGCGTGAAGTACTCGCCCGACATCGTGCCGGTATCCTCGGGCGATTTGAGGTAGTGCGCCTCGGCGACGCCTGCCGCCGCCGTATCCATGCCGCTCGCCGCCGTCTCCGCCACAAGCGTCCGGCCAAGGTTTCCGTGCAACTCCAGCGTCTCCGGCGCCTTCCACGTCTCCACGGCCACCCAGCGGCCGGGATCCGCGTCGCGGCGGCGGGCCGGCTTCGGACCGTCGAGGATGTAGGCCCGTACCTGCGGCAGCGCCTCGATGCCGTTCTCGGTGCCCTTCAGCCAGCGGTCCCACCACTTTACGGCTTCGCCGAGGAAGTCCGTCCGCGGCTTCGGAAAGGCAAAATGCGGATACTTGTGCACCCACGGGCCGATCAGCGCCTTGGCGCGGTCGCCCAGTCCCTCGACCGCCTTCAGCGGCGTGTTGCGGTAGCCGTCGGCCCAGCCGGCGATCACCAGCGCCGGCACCGGGAAGCCGCCGAAATCCTCGCCGATCGAGCCATGCTGCCAGAACGCGTCGCGCCGCTGGTGCTGCAGCCATTCCTCCAGCATGAACGGCTCGCCCTCCAGCCGTTCCAGCCACATCGCCTTCCAGCGGTCGCCGACGATGGCAGGGTCCGGCGCGCGCGACTGGTAGGCCAGCATGTTCGACGCCCAGGACAGCTGCGCCGAAAGGTGGCATCCGTTCTTGTAGTGGATGTCGTCATTGTAGCGGTCGACGGTCGAGGCGAGCGAGATCACCGCCTTCAGCGCCGGATGTTTCAGTGCCGCCACCTGCAGGCAATTGAACCCACCCCAGGAGATGCCCATCATGCCGACGGCGCCGGAAGACCAGGGCTGCGCGACGATCCAGTCGATCACCTCCAGCGCGTCCGAGAGTTCGCGCGGCGTATACTCCCCGTCGATCACCCCGTCGGATTCGCCGGACCCGCGAATGTCGACGCGCACCCCGGCATAGCCTGCCTCGGCAAAGGTCGGATAGGTCGCTTCGTCGCGCAGGCAGGTCCCGTCGCGCTTGCGATACGGCAGGTATTCCAGCACCGCCGGAACGGACGTGGCGCCCTCCGGCATCCAGATGCGGGCGGCGAGCTTCGTGCCGTCGGCAAGCGGGATCCAGGTGTTCTCTATGACGCTGTAGGGCATGCGGGTCTCGGAGGCTGTGGGGGGATGAGGGATTTTACGATCGCACCGAAAGTCGACAAAAACCCGAGCAGCGCGCGCATCGACGACCGCCAGCCCTTGCTCGCATGATCTTGCCGTCCCCGTCGGGTTGCGATCGGCGCTGGGTTGGAAATCCGGCCTGTGCAGCTATTCGTCGGGAGCTGAGCCGCGTTTTCTCGCTGCTGCACGGGTTGGTAATGCCCGCGACGGAGGCATCAATTTTATCTGCAAGCAGGAGAGCGCCAGTATCAACAGTGCGCCGAAAGGCACTATCGACAACAGGATGATTTGGTCGACCGTCATCGATCCAACTCCCTCAAATGTCTGTACGCGACGATATGTATGACCCAGCTGGTGACAAAGCAAACCAGTGACAAGCTGACGCCCACCGCAATGCCAGTATGACCTTCGGGGGTGTCCAGGAGTGCTCTCGCCAGCGTGGTCAGTGTTCCGACAGCAAAGGTCGCAACGGCAATTCCGTTAAGAAACGTTGCCCGCAGTTTGATCTGCTCGCGTCCCGCCTCCGTAAGCGGGAGCCTGGGATTGGGAGGCATTGCGGCACTCCCCTAATTCCCCGCTGCCGCCATCCGCCGCTGGTCCCGCACCTCTTCCAGCCAGCCGACCCGCATCTCCGGCACCGACTTCAGCAAGAGGTCGGTATAATCGTCGAACGGCGGCTGCAGCACCTTCGATTTCGGGCCGAAGCGCACCAGCTTGCCGCGGTGCATCACCGCCACGCTGTCGGCGATGGCGCGCACGGTGGCGATGTCGTGGGTGATGAAGAGGTAGGAGACGTCCGTCTCCTTCTGCAGCCGCATCAGGAGTTTCAGGATGCCGTCGGCGACCAGTGGGTCGAGCGCCGAGGTCGGCTCGTCGCAGAGGATCAGTTCGGGTTTTGCGGCGAGCGCCCGGGCGATCGCCACGCGCTGCTTCTGGCCACCGGACAGCTCGGCCGGAAAGCGGTCGGCGAAGTTCCCGCCGAGCTCGATTTCCTCCAGCAGCTCGTTCACCCGGGCACGCTTGGCGGCCCCGCGCAGGCCGAAATAGAAAGTCAGCGGCCGTCCGATGATCTCGGCGACGGTGTGCCGCGGGTTCATCGCCGTATCGGCCATCTGGTAGATCATCTGGATCTTGCGCAGATCCTCGCGCTGACGGTCCTTGAGCTTGGCCGGCAGCTCGCGGCCCTTGAAGACGATACGCCCGTTCTGGGCGGGCAGCAACCCGGTGATCACCCGCGCCAGCGTCGACTTGCCCGAGCCGGACTCGCCGACGACGGCGAGCGTCTGGCCTTTCGGTAGGTGCATGGAGACGCCATGCAGAACGCGCAGGCCGGAGGGGTAGCCGGCGTCGACGTGGTCGATCGTCAGCAACCGGTCGCTCTGGTCTGGCGCCTCGTCCTTGGCGTTGTGACGGATGGCGACGAGCTTTTGCGTGTACTCCATCGCGGGGGCTTCGAGGATCTGCCGCGTGGTGCCGTATTCCACCGTCTTGCCGTGCTGCAGCACCATGATGTCGTCGGCGATCTGCGCGACGACGGCGAGGTCGTGCGTGACGTAGATCGCGGCCGTTCCGGTGTCCTCGATCGCCCGCTTGATCGCGACGAGCACGTCGATCTGCGTTGTCACGTCGAGTGCTGTGGTCGGCTCGTCGAAGACGATGAGGTCGGGCGAGGGGAGGAGCGCCATCGCCGTCATCGCCCGCTGCAGCTGGCCGCCGGAAACCTGGTGCGGATAGCGTCGGCCGAAGGTGTCGGGGCTCGGCAGGCCGAGAATTTTGAACAGGTGGTCGGCTTTCTTGCGCGCTTCATCGCGGGTCATCAGCCCGTGCTTCAGCGCCGCCTCGATCATCTGGTCGCCGAGCCGGTAGGCCGGATTGAACGCGGCCGCCGCCGACTGCGCGACGTAGCAGACCTTCGCGCCGCGCTGCTGGCGCAGGCCCTTGGCGCCGCAGCCGATGAGGTCGACGCCGTTCAGCGTCACCGTGCCGCCCGACAGCGTGATGCCGCCGCGGCCGTAGCCGAGGGCCGCAAGACCGATGGTCGACTTGCCGGCGCCGGACTCGCCGATCAGCCCGAGCACCTTGCCCTTCTGGAGGTCGAAGGAGACGCCGTGGACGATGGTGATGTCGCGCGGCGCCTCGCCGGGCGGGTAGATCCGCGCCTCGATCTTCAGGTCGCGGACGCGCAAAAGGTCGCCGGTCATCCGCGGCCTCCCTTCAGGCTGGAGGTCCGGTTCAGGAGCCAGTCGACGACGAGGTTGACGGAGATGGCGAGGAAGGCGATCGCCGCCCCCGGGATCAGCGCCGCCGAGATGCCGAAGATGATGCCGTCCTTGTTGTCTTTGACCATGCCGCCCCAGTCGGCGTCCGGCGGCTGGATGCCGAGGCCGAGGAAGGAGAGCGTCGACAGGAACAGCACCGAGAAGGCGAAGCGCAGACCGAACTCGGCCAGCAGCGGCGACAAGGCATTCGGCAGGATCTCGCGAAAAATGATCCAGCCGGTTCCTTCGCCGCGCAGCCGCGCCGCCTCGACGAAGTCCATCACCACGATGTCGGTCGCCACCGCCCGCCCGAGCCGGAAGACGCGGGTGCTATCCAGCACCGCCATCACCGAGATCAGGATCCACAGCTTCTGCGGCAGCACGGCCAGCACCACCAGCGCGAAGATCAGCGTCGGAATCGCCATCATCAGATCGTTCAGCCGCGACAGCGCCTGGTCGGTCCAGCCCTTCAGCACAGCGGCGGTGAACGACAGCAGCACGCCGAGCGAGAACGACAGGAGCGTCGCGCAGGAAGCCACGAGGATCGTCGTCTGGGCGCCGAAGATCAGACGCGAGAGAAGGTCGCGGCCAAGATTGTCGGTGCCAAGAAGGAAGGTCGCGCCCATCGGCTCCCAGACCTCGCCCACCACCTCGCGCTCGCCATAGGGCGCGATGTAGGGCGCGAAGAGGGCGCAAAAGAGCGCGAGGGCGATGCCGGCAAAGCCGATCCAGGCCGAGACGGGGATGCTGCGCAGGCGCATGTCAGGCCCTCACTTCGGGTGCCGGAGGCGAGGATTGAACACGATGGCGAGGATGTCGGCGATCATGTTGAGGACGATGTAGACGGCAGCGAAGAGGAGGCCGCAGGCCTGCACCACCGGCATGTCGCGGACGGTCACCGCGTCGACCATGTACTGGCCGATGCCGGGATAGACGAACACCACCTCGACGACGACCACGCCGACGACGAGGTAGGCAAGGTTCAGCGCGACGACGTTGATGATCGGCGCGATGGCGTTGGGGCCCGCATGCCGGGCAATGATCCGCATCCGGCTGAGGCCCTTCAGCTCGGCGGTCTCGACATAGGGGCTGGCCATGACGTTAAGGATCGCCGCGCGGGTCATCCGCATCATGTGCGCGAGCACCACCAGAACCAGCGTCGCGCACGGCAGGATGATCGCCTCGACCCGTTCGAGGAAAGGCATGCCGGAATAGACGGTGGAGGGGAAGGACACCCAGCCGAGGGTGATCGCGAACAGGAAGATGAAGAGGTAGCCGACGAAGAACTCCGGCAACGAGATCGCCGCCAGCGAGAAGATGTTGATGATCCGGTCCGGAATGCGGTCGCGGTACAGCACCGACAGCATGCCGAGCCCGATCGCCAGCGGCACCGAGACGAGGGCGGCGAAGGCGGCGAGGAACAGCGTGTTGCCGAGCCGGTTCGACAGCTGGTCGGAGATCGAGTTTTTCGACGCCCATGACGTGCCGAAATCGCCCTGGACGGCGCCGCCGAGCCAGGAGAGGTAGCGGGTCACCGCCGGCTGGTCGAGGCCGAGCTCGCGGCGAATGTTCTCGACCGCCTGCGGTGTCGCGGACTGTCCGAGATAGGTCTGCGCGAAGTCGCCGGGCAGCGCCTGGATGCCGAGGAACAGCACCAGGGATACGGCCCAGAGCAGGACGAGGCTGAGCACCAGCCGCTGCAGGATCATCCAGGCCAGCGGGTACTCGCCGCGCAGGCGCTGGAAGGCGGAGGCGCCGGGCCTTTCTGCGGCCGGTGGCGGCGCCGGAGCGGCGAGGACGCCTCCGGCTTGACCGGCCACCGCCAGCGGGTCACCCGCCGGCAGCCGGCCGGTGACGCCACTGGCATCGGAAGGCCCGAGCGCCATCAGGCTTCGAGCCAGACGCGCGTTGCGACGAAGCCGTTCGACATGTCGTTGCCGATGTCGTGGACGTAGCCCTTCACGCTCTTCTGAGCGGCATTCACGAAGTCGTTGAACATCGGCAGGATCACGCCGCCCTCGTCGCGGACCATCATCGCCATCGTCCGGTACATGTCCTTGCGCTTGGGCTCGTCGAGTTCGGCGCGGGCTTCGAGCAGCAGCTTGTCGAAGTCCTCGCGCAGGAAGCGCGTGTCGTTCCAGTCGGCCTTCGAGGTGTAGGCGGTGGTGTACATCTGGTCCTGCGTCGGACGGCCGCCCCAGTAGGAGGTGGAGAAGGGCTGGACGTTCCAGACATTGGTCCAGTAGCCGTCGCCCGGCTCGCGCTTGACCTCGATCTCGATGCCGGCCTTCTTGGCCGACTCCTGGTAGAGCACGGCGGCATCGACCGCGCCGGGGAAGGCGACGTCCGAGGTGCGCAGCAGGACCGGGCCGGAATGGCCGGACTTCTTGTAGTGGAAGGCCGCCTTGTCCGGGTCGTAGGCGCGCTGCTCGATGCCCTCAGGGAACAGCGCGTAGGTCTCGTTAATCGGGAAGTCGTTGCCGACCTTGCCGTAGCCGCCGAGGATGGTCTTCACCATCGCCTCGCGGTCCATCGCGTATTTCAGCGACATGCGCAGGTCGTTGTTGTCGAACGGCGCCGTGTTGCAGTGCATGATGAAGACGTAGTGGCCACGGCCCGACGTGTTCAGGATGTCGATCTTCGGCGAGCGCTTGAGGAGGCTCACGGTCTTCGGATCGACGCGGTTGATGAAGTGCACCTGGCCCGAGGAGAGCGCGGCGACACGCGCGGTGGCGTCGTTGATGACGATCATCTCGACCGAGTCCACGTAGCCGCGGTCCTGGCGCCAGTCGTTGGTGTTCTTCGAGAACGTCGCGCGAACGCCCGGCTCGAAGCTCTCCAGCTTGTAGGGGCCGGTGCCGATGGCGGCGTTCGGCTTGTCGACGCCGCCCTTCGGCTGGATGATCAGGTGGTAGTCGGAGAGCAGCAGCGGCAGATCGGCATTGCCTTCCGGCAAGGTGACGACGAGGTTGCCGCCGTCCGCTTTGATCTCGCCGATCGACTTCATCACGCCGAGCGCGCCGGACTCAGACTTCTCGTCGGTATGGCGCTTGAGGGTGGCGACGACGTCGTCCAGCGTCATCTCGCTGCCGTCGTGGAATTGCACGCCCTTGCGGATCTGGAAGGTCCAGGTCTTGGCGTCCGCCGAGGACTCCCAGGATTCGGCGAGCGCCGCCACCGGCTGGCCGGTCAGCGGGTCGCTTTCGACCAGCATATCGCCCCAGGTGCGGCCGATGACGAAGAGCACCTGCGACAGGTACTTGGCGGGGTCGAGCACGTCGGTGGCGGCGCCACCCTCGAGGCCGAGCTTCAGCACGCCACCCTTGACCGGGGTCTGCGCCGAGGCGCTGGTCGAGTAGAGCGATCCCGCAGCGGTCAGGCTGACGCCAGCCGCCAGAGCCCGCCCCATGAACTCGCGACGGCTCATGCCGCTGCGGGTCACCTCGGCGGCGAGAAACTTCAGGTAATCGCTCATGCTCGTCTCCTGGAAGGGCTCTGCAAGACCCTTGGCGAGCGGCCATGGAGGGTCTGTTTCAAGGGTTGACTGGTGTTCACTGGCTCGAAGGGGACGCTATCCATCCCGCGATTTTCCAAGCAGTCCACGTGCGACATCAAGTGTCGTGTTTAACAATCAAATATTGACAGCGAATAAATTCAGTATCGAAGTTGGAATATGCGTCAAAATCAGGCGATCGGTGCCGCTTTATGTTGCAATGCGGTGGTGATAGACATCGCGGTCAAGACGGAAGCGCTCCATTAGACGATGTCTACTGGTTTCTTCTTGCAGCCCGGGCGGTGGAGGGGCTGCTGCCGTAGCGTTCACGAAAAGCGCGGGCGAAGGCGGAAGCGGAATGAAATCCGCAGCGTGCTGCAACAGACGACATATCGTCACAAGTTTCAAGCACCATTCGTCGTCCGGCTTCCAGCCGCATCCGGCCGTAGAACGCCCGCGGCGACAGCCCGACATGCTGGTGGAACTGAGCCTCCAGCGTCCGGACACCGATGCCGAGGCGAGCCGCAATCTCGCCTATCGGCAGCGGCCTGTCGATCCGCTCCTCCATCGCCCGGATGGCCGCGGCGACCCGCGGCTCGTACCAGCCGAGGCTGCCGAGCGAGACGCTCGGCTGCGGGTCCTCGCCGGTGTGCGCGCGGTCGTAGATGAAGACGCTGGCGACGCTCAGCGCCAGCGCGTAGCCTTGCCGGATGCGGATGAGGTCCAGCATCATGTCGAGAGCGGGAGAGGCGCCGCCGGTGGTGAAGCGGTCGCCGTCGACGACGAAGCGGCTCGGCTGGACATCGATCCCGGGAAACCGCGCCGCAAAGTCCTCGAGGTCCTCCCAGTGCGTCGTCGCCCGGTGTCCCTCGAGGAGGCCCGCCAGCGCCAGCACCCAGGCGCCGGCCTCCACTCCGCCGAGCGCCGTCCGTCGCCGCCCCGCGGCCCGCAAGCCGCGCAACAGGGCCGGCGTCGCGTGCCGCAGGACGTTGAAGGCGGCGACGACGATCAGCGCCCCGGCGTCCGAGTCCGGCTGGAAAGCCGCGTCGACGTCGATCCGCAGGCCGCTCGACGTGGTAATGGCGTGTCCGTCGGGCGAGACCAGCCGCCAGCGGTAGAGTTCGCGGCCCGCCACGCGGTTCGCCGCCCGCAGCGGTTCCAGCGTCGAGGCGAGCGACAGCAGCGAGACGTCGGGAAGAACGAGAAGGTCGAGCGAAAGGGCTTGCTCGCTCGGCGAAAAGATCGATGCCATGCGCATAGCGTATCAAACCCAGCGGGTTTGGTATCGCGGTTGCCGTGGATTTTCGGCACGATCCTCGGTGTCAGGAACCGGCATGGCCGAGAGGGATCAGCACACATGGCATTGGCGATGAACCGCGACGTCTTCATCACCGCGGCGGTCACCGGCGCGGGCGACACCACCGGACGGTCGGCAAAGGTGCCGGTGACGCCCGCCGAGATCGCCGCCGCCTCCATCGAGGCCGCCGAGGCAGGCGCCGCCATCGCCCATATCCACGTCCGCGATCCCGCGACCGGGCAAGGCTCGCGCGACCTCGCGCTGTACCGCGAGACGGTGGAGATCATCCGCGCCTCGAACGTCGACGTGATCATCAACCTCACCGCCGGCATGGGCGGCGACATCACCTTCGGCTCGGTCGAGAACCCGCTGCCGCCGGCGACCGTCGGCACCGACATGGCCGGTGCCACCGAGCGGCTCGCCCATGTCGCCGAGCTGCTGCCGGAGATCTGCACGCTCGACTGCGGCACGATGAATTTCGGCGAGGGCGACTACGTCATGACCAATACGCCGGCCATGCTGCGCGAGATGGCGCGGCAGATCCAGGCGCTCGGCGTGCGGCCGGAGATCGAGATCTTCGACACCGGCCATCTGGTGCTCGCGAAGTGGCTGGCCGGGCAGGGGCTGCTCGACGATCCCGTCCTCGTCCAGCTCTGCATGGGCATCCCGTGGGGCGCGCCGGACGACATCGGCACCTTCATGTCGATCGTCAACAACCTGCCGAAGGATTGGATCTTCTCGGCCTTCTCGATCGGCCGCAACCAGCTGCCCTATGCGGCGCTCGCCGCGCTCGCCGGCGGCAATGTCCGCGTCGGCGTCGAAGACAATCTCTGGCTCGGCAAGGGCGTGCTGGCCTCCAACGGCGACCTCGTCGCGGCCGCCAAGACGACGCTGACCTCGATGGGCGCGCGGGTCATCGGCCCGGCCGAAACGCGCGAGAAGCTGAAACTCAGGAAGCGGGCTTAACACCATGACCGGATTCACCAAAGCCGCCGTCATCGGCGGCGGCGTCATCGGCGGCGGCTGGGTCGCCCGCTTCGCCCAGAACGGCCTCGACGTCGCCGTCTACGATCCCGACCCGGAGGCCGAGCGCAAGCTCGCCGGCCTGATGGAGAATGCCGCGCGGGCCTTCGCGCAGCTGGTGCCGGGACCGAGGCCGACCTTCGGCACGGTCCGTTTCGTCGCGACGCTGGAGGAAGCGGTCAGGGATGCCGACCTGATCCAGGAGAGCGCACCGGAGCGCCTGGACCTCAAGCAGAAGATCCTCGGCGAGATCGACGCCCATGCCCGGCCCGACGTGCTGATCGGCTCGTCCACCTCCGGCCTGCTGCCGTCCGACCTGCAGGCGAACCTCCAGCACCCCGGCCGGCTGTTCGTCGCCCACCCGTTCAACCCGGTCTATCTCGTGCCGCTGGTCGAGCTCGTCGCCGGCAAGGCGACCGATGCCGCCGTCATCGACATGGCGCGCGGTTTTTATGCCGGGCTCGGCATGAAGCCACTGGTGGTGCGCAAGGAGATCGACGCCTTCATCGGCGACCGTCTGCTCGAGGCGCTCTGGCGCGAGGCGCTGTGGCTGGTCAACGACGACGTCGCCACCGCCGAGGAGATCGACGACGTCATCCGCTACTCGTTCGGCCTGCGCTGGGCGCAGATGGGCATCTTCCAGGTCTACCGCATCGCCGGCGGCGAGGCCGGCATGCGGCACTTCATGGCGCAGTTCGGGCCTTGCCTGAAATGGCCGTGGACCAAGCTGATGGACGTGCCGGATCTCACGGACGCGCTCGTCGACAAGATCTCCGACCAGTCCGACGCCCAGGCCGCAGGCCTCTCCATCCGCGAACTCGAGCGCATCCGCGACGATAACCTCGTCGCCATCATGCATGCGCTCGCGCGCCAGAACGAAGGTGCCGGCTGGGGTGCCGGTGAGCTGCTCAACACCTACGAGGCGCACCTCGCCGAGACCGCTCTCGCCAAGCCCGTCGATCCCAAGGCAGTGGGAGCGTTTGCGCATCCTTCTGCCCCCGATCCGTCGCAGCCGCTTTCGCTGCACCGGGCGACTGTTCTGCCGGGCTGGGCGGACTACAACGGCCACATGACCGAATATCGCTACCTGCAGGTGCTCGGCGACGCCACCGACGCGCTGCTCGCCCACATCGGCCTCGACAAGGCCTACCTTGCCGGCGGGCACAGCTTCTACACCGCCGAGTCGCACCTCCGGCACCTCAAGGAGTGCAAGGTCGGCGCGGTGCTGGGCGTCGCAACGCAGGTCGTCTCCACCGACCCGAAGCGCCTGCACATCTTCCACACCGTCACCAACGCCGCCGGGGACGCGGTTGCGACCGGCGAGCACCTGCTGCTGCACGTCGACACGGCGAGCGGCAAGGTCGTGCCGGCGGAAGGCGCGATGGCGGCGACGCTGGTCCAGCTGGCGGAGGCCCATGCGGGTCTCGCGCGGCCCGAGGCGGCGGGGCGGTCGGTTGGGCAGAAGCGGTAGGCGGCAGACGCCGGGATTTCGGAGAAGCCGAGGGGTCACCGCCGATCGCCTCGTCTTGGCAGGGAAAGAAACGGCAGGGACCGTCGTTCACGTCTGATGAACGCCGAGCCCTCCGCCCCCGCTGCCGCCTTTCTCGTCGCCGAGTGGCCGTTTCCGACCGCCGCGGCTTTCGGGTCGGCGGTGCGCGCCAAGGGTATCGAGCGGGAAATCCTCGCCAAACTGCCGTTCCCCGATCGCAAGCGTCTGACGCGGGCGGACGACGTCTTTCGCCTCAGCATTCCGTCGGAGGAGAAAGACCGGTTCGAGCATGCTTCGGTCATCGTCGCCGCGACGCTGGTGGGCATAGCGGACCTGCCGCTGCTGCCGCGCGAAGTCGATGACATCCTGACCATCGCGCCGCGCGAGCGGCTGCGGTGGACCAAGGACGGACGCCTGCAGAGCGCGGGGACCCGCACCGTGAAGCTGCGCGGACGCGCCAAGGCGGTCACCTTCCACGTGTTCGATCCCCGGCACATCGAGGACGTGCTCGACCGCGACCGGCCGGCCCTCTGGCGCGAGGAGGACAAGGCCGCCAGCGCAGAGGCCCGAAGGCGGGGTGCCGGCAAGGCCGCCCTGACGCGCGCCGGAAAGGGCGCCCCCAAGACGCCGGCACGCCGGAAGCCCCACTCTCAGGAGCCGATGGCGTCCGACCTGAAGGGGTGGGAAGGTTTCGCCGACGAGGGCTTGTTGCGCTGACCCCCCAGCGTTGCCCCGGTCATCACCGCGTCGCCGTCACCGTGTTCGCCGGATCCGCCATCCCCGGTTTGAACGGGATCAGGCTCAGGGTCTCGAACAGCATCTGTGCGCCGGCATGCGCCGTGTTGGTCGTCGCGTCATACTGCGGGGCCACCTCGACGACGTCGCCGCCGATGATGTCGATGCCGGCGAGGCCGCGAATGAGGGCCTGCGCCTCCCGCGTCGACAGGCCGCCGATCTCCGGCGTGCCGGTGCCCGGCGCGAAGGCGGGATCGAGGCTGTCGATGTCGAAGGAGAGGTAGACCGGGCCGTCGCCGACGACGCGCTTGGCCTGTTCCGACAAGGCGGCGAGGCCGATGCCGGCGATCTCCTCGGCATGAACCACCGTCATGCCGGATTCCAGCGAGAACTCGTAGAGATATTCCGCCGTGCCGCGCATGCCGATCTGGATCGTCCGCTCGGGGTCGAGCACGCCCTCGAGCACCGCCTGGCGGAACGGTCCGCCATGGTGGAACTTGCAGCCGTCGAACATGCCGCTGGTGTCGCAGTGTGCGTCGATGTGGATCATGCCGACCGGCCGTTCTCGGCCGAGCGCACGCAGGATCGGCAGCGAGATCGAATGGTCGCCGCCGACGGTCAGCGGGATCACGCCGGCCGCCTGGATCGTCGCGATCGCCGCGGCGATGTCCTCGTGCGACTTTTCGAGGTCGAAGCGGCTGCGGAAGGGCACGTCGCCGATGTCGGCGATCTTCAGTTCGGCCGATGGCATGGTGCGTAGGACGTGGTTGTAGGGCCCGACGCGCTCGATCGTGCGCAGCGCCCGCGGACCGAAGCGCGAGCCGTTGCGGTTGGTGACGCCGAGATCCATCGGCGCGCCGATCAGCGCGACGTCGAGGTCCGAGAGGTCCGGCGCCGGCCAGGTGACGGCCCGGTAGGGCGCGTCTAGCAGCGTCGGCAGGCCGGCGTACGGCGCGACGCGGGTGCCGCTCGGGCTGATCTGGTGGGCGGCGACCGCGGCGAAGTGCGGATCGTAGAGAGCCGCCTCGTTGACGCCGGAATAGCGCTCGCGCAAGCGGTCGAGACGGGACTTATCCATGGACGCTCTCCGGGGTGCGGGCAGGGGCGTCGAACATCTGACGCGCCTTGACCAGCCGTTCGCCGAGGCTGGCGATACGCTCTGCCGAGACGTTGGCGAAGGCGATGCGCAGGTGCGCGTCCTGGCCTGCGCCGAAGAAGCTGCCGGGGAGGGTGACGACGCCGAGCTCCCGCGCCAGCCTTTCGGCGACGACGGCCGAGGGCGTGCCGTGGAACGGATGCCGGACATAGGCGAAATAGGCGCCGACCTGCTCGATCCGCCAATTCGGGTGATCCGCCATGGTTTTCCGGAAGACGTCCGCGCGCGTCAAAATCTCCGCCCGCTTCTCCTGCCGCCAGTCGGCGAGCGCGGTGATCGCCCAGACGAGGGCCGGTTGCGGCGGGCGCGGGGCGCAGATCTGCAGGCAGTCGAGCACTTTCTCGGCCTGGTCGAGGAAGCCCGCCGAGGCGGTCATCGCACCCATGCGGTGGCCGGGAATGGCGTAGGATTTGGAGAAGGAATAGAGGCAGACCAGCGTCTCGCGCCAGCCGTTCCGCTGGAAGAGGTCGTGCGCCGGGGCCTGCGATTCCGGCATGAAGTCGCGATAGGTCTCGTCGAGGATCAGGAAGATGCCGTGCTTCTGGCAGATCGCGAAGATCTCCGCGATCAGCGCCGGCGGGTAGATCGCCCCGGTCGGATTGTTCGGCGAGACGAGGGCGACTGCCCTGACCTTGCCGTCGATCAGGCTCTCGATGCGGGCGGGGTCGGGCAGGAAGCCGTCCTCGGCCCGCGTCGGCAGCGCCCGGGTCTCGATGCCCAGCATGTCGAGCGTCATGGTATGGTTGAAGTAGGAGGGCGTCGGCAGGATCACCGCGTCGCCGGTCTTCGCCACCGTCATCATGGCGACAAAGAAGGCCTGGTTGCAGCCCGCGGAGATGCCGGTTTCCGATGGGATGATGCTGGTGCCGTAGAGCGCCGAGACGTGTGCGGCATAGGCGTTGCGCAGCGCGGTGTCGCCGAGGATCGGGCCGTAGCGCGCGGCATCGTCGCTGCCGGCGGCTTCGGCAAGCTTGGCCAGCATCGCCGCGGGCGGCGCCTCGCCGGGCACCGCCTGGCTGAGGTTGATCAGCGGACCGTGGCTGCCGTCATAGCCCGCGGCCCAAAGCGCGGCCTGGCCGATCGGCGGGGCGGCGACGCGTGCGAGAAAGGGATTGGTCATGCTCTGTCCTTGCCGTCCAGAAAGGCCCGGATGATCGCCCGGTGCCGGTCTGCGTCGTAGCTGGCGAAGTGTCCGGCATGCACGAGACGCACCGGCAGCGCCAGCAGCCGCTCCATGCTTTTCACATAATCGGCGGCGTTGGAATGGTAGGTGTCCTCGATCAGCGGCCCGTCGTAGACGATGTCGCCGGAAAACAGCAGGCCGCTCGCCGCTTCCCAGAGCGCGATTCCGCCGGGCGAATGGCCGGGGGTGTGGATCACCTCGAAGTGGCGGTCGCCGAGATCGATCACGTCGCCGTCCGCCAGCAGCCGCGTCGCTGGCGCCGCCTTCACCGCATAGGTCGCGGAAGCATAAGGCAAAGGCGGCAGGCGTTTGAAGATGGCGTCGGTGACGTAGGGATCGGCAAGCGTGTTCGCCCGTGTCGGCGCGGCGAGAAGATCGGCTTCCGCCGCGTGCACGCAGCGGCATTCGAACTCGTGATGACAGCCGACATGGTCGAAATGCGTGTGACTGGCGACCGCCTGCAGCGGCCGTTCGCTGACGAGCGGGATCTGCTCCCGAAGGCTGACGACGCCCATGCCGCTGTCGACCAGCATGTCACCATCGCGGCCGCGAACATGCCAGATGTTGCAGCGGTAGAACGGCTCGATGAACGGCTCGTAGATCCAGGTGACGCCGTCGGCGAGGCGGCGCGTCTCGTACCAGTCGAGCGCTGAGGCACGCTCCATTCTCAGCGGCGTCCGGAAGCGTGATCGGGCATGCGAATCCTAAGGCTTGGCACCTCGGCGTCGCTTTCGCGGCAGCACTTTGGTGCGTCGTCTTTCATCGCCCGCCAGCCTGCTGCAAATCGTCCCGCCGGACAAGCATTCCCGTACTGCAGTTCCTTCAAACTGCTGCCTAGCGGGCTTCTTCCACTGCAGGCGGGCAACTCCCGCGGTGGCAGCGCTTGACGCGTCGCCGCCGCGCCCGCTTATGTGGCAGCCATTCAGCGCCGCTGTCCGGGAAATGCCCATCGAGGGCAAGGCGGAACGGACGAAAATCCGTGCGGCCGGTCGACCGGCACGCCGGCAGGGGAGGATCGACATGGCATTCACACGGCGCACCATCCTGTCGCTCGGCACCGCGGCCGTCGCCGCGGGAGCATTAGGCCTGCCGCGCCGGGCGCGGGCGGCCGACACCATCACCGTGCTGAACTGGCAAGGCTACGGCACCGACGAGGCCTGGGCGCTGAAGATCTTCTTGGAGCAGACCGGGATCGAGGTGGTCAGCGACTACTTCAATTCCGAGCCGGAAATGCTGACCAAGCTGCGGACCAATCCCGGCGTCTACGATGTCGTCCTCGTCAACTGCGCCCGCACCCAGCAGGCGGTCGCCGACGGACTGCTCGAGCCGATCGATTTCGCCCAGTTTGCCAACGCTTCCGGCCTGTCGCCGCAGCTGCGCGACAACCCGGACCTCATCGCCGACGGCAAGACCTATGGCGTCGCCTGGGTCTGGGGCATGAACGCGCTGGCCTTCCGGACCGGGACGCAGAAGCCGGACAGCTACGCCGCGCTCGCCGACCCCGTGCATGCCAAGAAGGTCGGTCTCTACGACGACGCGGTCACGGCGGTCGCGGTCGGCGCCTTCATGACCGGGCAGGACATGAACGATCCGAAGGATCTGCCGGCGGTAATGAAGACGCTGAAGGACCTGAAGCCGAACGTGCGCACCATCTGGTCGAGCGAGGACCAGTGGAACAAGGCCTTCTCGGCCGGTGAGTTCGACCTCTCGGTCTACTGGTCCGGCGCCTCGGTGCGCTCGCAGCGAAATTTCAAGCTGCCGGTCGAGTTCGTGGTGCCGAAGGAAGGCGCCATCGGTTGGTTCGACAGCCTCGCCATTCCCGCGACGTCCGAGAAGAAGGACAGCGCGGCAAAATTCATCGACTACATGATCAGCCCGGACTTCTACACCGAATGGGCGACGAAGATCGGCGCGCCCGCCTCGGCAAGCGCGGCGGCGATGGAGAAGCTGCCGGCGGACGACGTCAGCCGCCTCGTCCACAAGCCGGAATATCTGACGTCGATGAGCTTCATGGCGCCGATCCCGGACGAGCGGCGCGAGGCGTTCGCCAGTCTCTGGTCCGAGGTGAAGGCGTTCTATGCCAGCTGAATTGGGGGCGTCAGCCGCCGATTCAGCGCACCGCGAACCGGACGCTGCGGCGGCCGGTTCGGCGACAGCAAATCCGTCCCCGGACGGATTTGTGCGAGCGACGTCTCCCGTCCGCCCCCGCGGCCTGCGCCTGCCAGGCTGGGTCGCAACGGCAGCGCTGCTGCTCCCGACCTATGCCTGGCTGACGCTGGCAGTCCTCCTGCCGCTCGCCACCATGTTCGGCTTCAGCTTCCTGACGGCCACGCCGATGGGCTCGAAGCCGGTGGCCTGGACCCTGAAGAACTACCGTGCCTTCGCCGACCAGCCTTATCTCTGGGGCGTCGCCTGGCGCTCGCTGTCGATCGGGCTCTGGACCACCGGGATTTGCGCCGTCGCCGGCTTCCTCGCCGCGCTGGCGCTGGCCAAGGCCACTGCCGGCCGGGTGCGCGAGACGCTGCTGATCCTCGTCCTGCTGCCGTTCTGGACCAACGGCCTCGTGCGGGTGTTCTCCTGGACCATGGTGATCCGCGAGGGCGGCTTCCTCGATGCCGTCGCCCGCACGGTCTGGCCTGGGGCCCCGACGCTCGGCTTCCTCTACACCCAGCCGGCGATCATCCTCGGCCTCGTGCACGGCTACCTCCCGTACATGGTGCTTACCTGCTACATCGCCCTCGTCACCATCGACGACGCCGTCATCGAGGCGGCGGCGAGCCTCGGGGCGCGCTGGTGGGTGATCCTCGGCAAGATCCTGGTGCCGATGGCGATGCCCGGCCTCGTCTCGGGCGCTATCCTGATCTTCGTGCCGGTGATCGGCAGTTTCATGGAGCCGCGCATTCTCGGCGGCACGGTCGGGGTGACGATGGGCACGGTGATCGAGGACCAGTTCACCCAGGCCTTTAACTGGCCGCTCGGCGCGGCGCTGTCCTTCACCATCCTCGGCGTGGTGATCGCCGTCTTCGCCACCTTCTCCGGCGTGCTGCGCCGCGCCACGTTGGCTTGAGGGACCGCATGCGCCGTCTTGCCAAATTCTACCTCGGCCTCGTCCTGGTGTTCCTCTATCTGCCGATCGCGGTGATGATCGCCATGGGCTTCAACGAGTCGCCGCTCTACGCGCTGCCGTTCCACTTCACCTTCGGCTGGTACGAGGCGCTGGCGGGCAATGCGAAACTGATCCGCGCCGGCTCCAACAGCCTGTCGATCGCCGCGATCACCGCGGTGCTGGCGACCGGGCTCGGCACCATGGCGGCGGTGGCGCTCTCGCGAAGGACGTTCCGTGGCCAGACGCTGCTAAAACTTCTGCTGCTGCCGCCGATCGCCATCCCCTGGCTGATCACCGGCACCGCGATGCTGGTGTTCTTCTTCTGGACGGGCATCGGCCGCGGCTTCCATGCCATGCTGATCGGCCATGTCGCGCTGGCGATCCCCTATGTCGTGCTCGTCGTCGGCACCGGGCTCGCGACCGTGCGGGTCGATCTCGAAGAGGCCGCCATGAGCCTCGGCGCGCGACCGCTCTCGGCTTTCTTTCTGGTAACGTTGCCGCTGCTGGTGCCGAGCATCGTCGGCGCGGCGCTGTTCGCCTTCGCAGTCTCGTTGGACCAGTTCGTGGTCTCCTATTTCCTGGCGACGCCAGGGGCGAGCACGCTGCCGGTCGAAATCTATTCGGCGATCCGCAAGGGATTTACGCCGGAGATCAACGCCATCTCCACCATCCTCCTGATCGGCTCGATGCTGGTCATCCTGGGCTTTGCATTGCTCGCCCGACCGGGAGCTGCCGATGAGCGCCGTTGACCTCACCGCCGTCGCCAAGCGTTTTGGCGCGACGCCGGTGCTCGCCGACATCACCGCCAGCTTCGCCAGCGGCTCGTTCACCAGCCTGCTCGGGCCGTCGGGCTCCGGCAAGACCACCTTGCTGCGGATCGTCGCCGGCTTCGTCGCCCCGGATGCCGGCCGGGTTGCGATCGCCGGCGAGGACGTCACCGACGTGCCGGTCTGGGCGCGCAACATCGGCATGGTGTTCCAGAACTATGCGCTTTTTCCGCACCTCAGCGTCGCCGGCAACGTCGCCTTCGGCCTCAACCGCCGCGGCATCCGCGGCACGGAAGCGAAGCGCGAGGTCGGCCGGGCGCTGGAGATGGTGCGGCTGGAGGGGTTCGACGCCCGCAAGCCGAAGCAATTGTCCGGCGGCCAGCAGCAGCGCGTGGCGCTGGCGCGGGCGATCGTCACCCGGCCGAAAGTGCTGCTGCTCGACGAGCCGCTGTCGGCGCTCGACCGTCGGCTGCGCCAGGAGATGCAGGTCGAGCTCCTGCGCATCCAGCGCGAGAGCGGGCTGACCACCATCTTCGTCACGCACGACCAGGAGGAAGCGCTGACGCTCTCGGACCGGATCGCCATTCTCGACAAGGGGCGGATCGTCCAGATCGGGGCGCCGGCCGAGGTCTACGAACGGCCGAGCACGCGCTTTGCCGCGGAATTTCTTGGCGACATGAATTTTCTCGAGGGCATGGTCGGCAATGCGGGCATCGCGCTCCCCGACGGCGCCGCCATCGCCACGACCGCGTCGTTGCCGCCCGTCGGGACCAAGGTGACGCTGGCCGTGCGGCCTGAGAAGATCGCGATCGCGGCGGCAGGAGCCGCGTCGGGCGCCATGACCGGCGCGATGACCGGCGGCGCGCCGGTGAACCGCGTGCCGGCGCGGATCGTCTCCATGGTCTATGCCGGACAGGCGCTGACCTATGTCGCCGAGGGCGTCGGACAGAGCTTCAAGGTCTTCGCCCAGAACAGCGATGCCCGGCCGCATGCCGTGGGCGCCGACGTCGACCTCGTCTGGTCGCCTGCCCACACCGTTGTCATCGGGGAAGCCTGACGGGCCCCTGATCGGGGTGCCTTGCGATCGGGGCGCTGGCGATGCCTTCGCCTCGGTCACTGCCGGGGCCATCCAAGCCATGGACGCGGCGTCTCCAGGGTATATCGTCTGCGCCGAGCGGACGGCGCTATAGCGGCGGTGACCTTGTCATCGCCCGAGGTCGGACGTCTCGGTCGGTGAACGGGGAGGGGCTTTCATGAGGACGATCATCACGTTCTGGGGGATCATGGCTATCCTGGCCGTTCCATCCGGCTCCGCCGCTGCGGCCGACGCGGCATGTTCGGACACGACGCCGGCCGGCCAAGCCTGCAGCTGCGACGTCCGCGAACTCCGGCCCCTGCAGGGCGCCATCGGCCTCGACGAAGTGACGAGCAAGGCGGCGAAGATCGAGGACAAGCCGAAGAAGGCGATGCGCGACCTCGCCGCTGATCCCATCAAGGTGGTTCACGGGCCGGGTGGCGCGCTGTTCATCACCGATCACCACCATGGCGCCGATGCCTGGCGGCTGGCGGACCATCCGATGGCGCTGTGCGAGGTCGTGGCCCGGCCCGCCTTCGCTGACGAGGCCGCGTTCTGGCAGGGGCTCGTGCGGGATCGCCTGGTCCGGCTCGCGGATGCGGACGGCCACAAGGTGACGCCGAGCCAGTTGCCGGCCTCGCTCGAACAGTTGCCGGACGATCCCTACCGCAGCCTCGCATGGCGCCTGCGCAAGGCCGGCGGGTACTGCCGCTCCGAGATGGATCAGAAGGAGTTCGCGGAGTTCATCTGGGCCGACTGGATGCGCGAGCAGCCTTCACTGCCGGCCACCGAGGTCCGCGCCGACGGGACGTCGATGGTGAAGACGGCGCTGGCACTGGCCCGGAGCCCCGCCGCAAAGGCGCTTCCCGGCTATATCGGCGATCGGCCAAAATCGTTCGAATGCGCCAAGGACGATTGAGCCGTCGCGTCGGTTTTCGGCAAGCCGTGACGCGCACGGTGCAGGACCCGGACGCGCCTTGCGTTGCATCCGGGCGCCTGCTGCCGGCAGGAGTGGGCTGGCCTCAGGCCACGTCGACGGCCGGGGCCGCAGCGATGTGCTGGAAACTCTCGAAGCCCTCGAACTGCGGATGGCCGATATAGGTCGGCGCGCGTCCGGAGGTGTTGGTGCGGGCGTGCGAGGCGCGGAAGGCCTCGGATTTCGTCCAGGCCTCGAAGTCGGCCTTGGTCTTCCAGGTGGTGTGCGAGGCGTAGAGCACATGGTCCTCGGCTTCCGGCCCACGCAGCATCTGGAATTCGACGAAGCCCGGCAAGGTGTTGAGCTGGCTCTCGCGGTTCAGCCAGATCTGTTCGAAATCATGGGTCGATTCCTTGGCGACCTTGAAGCGGTTCATGGCGATAAACATCGGTCTGTCCTTTCGGCGGAGAAGGCCGGCTCGGCGGAGAGGGCCGGGCCGGCGGGGTGTGGCCGGGTGCGCCGTGGCGTCCCGGCGACGGTCAGAACTGGAAGGTGAGGGTGGCTTTGAAGCTGCGGCCCGCCTCGGTGTAGTATTCCTTGGGTAGCGTGGCGCTGTCGGGGATGTCGAGGGCGTCATAATAGGTGGTGTCGAGGAGGTTGTAGACCCCGGCCTTGAGCTTTGCCCCTTGCAGCGCTTCGGGTGCCCACCAGCCGGTGACGTCGACGAGGCCGTAGCCGGGCGTCTTCGACAGGTCGTTCTCCACCTTGTTGCGGGCGGCGACGCCGGTGAGGATGAGGTCGCCGCCGAACTGCTCGAAGCCGTAGCCGACGCCAAGCACGCCCTTCAGTGCCGGAATGGAGTTGAGGTACTCGCCTGTCTCCCGGTCACGGCCGATATAGCTCGCGAACGAGGCAGAGCCGTGCCAGCCGAGCTCCTGCCGGTAGTAGACGGTGGCTTCCGCGCCGTAGATCTCGACGCTGTCGCGGTTGAGAACCTGGGTGATGCCCAGGGGATAGGTACCGGCGGGGATCCCGACCTCGGCGGGCGTCACCGACACCGCGTCGATGAAGTTCTTGTAGCGGTTGTAGAAGCCGTTGATCGAGCCGCCGAAGGTCTCGTCGCCGAGCTTGGCGCCGATCTCAAAACCATTGCTGGTTTCCGGCTCGAGGTCGGCATCGCCGAGCCTCAGATAAGTGCCGGGCCCGCCATAGCGAAGGTAGAGCTCGGAGGCCGTGGGCGCGCGGAAAGCCTGCGCCCACTGTGCAAACAGGGTGACGCCTGGACCCATGTCCCATTCGCCGCGCAGTTTTGGCGAGAAGGCACTGTCCGAGGACTCGTCCGGCAGGCCAGCGAACGCGACATTGTCTGCAAAGCCAGCCGTCGCCTGCGGTGTCTGCTGGTACCAGTCGTAGCGGATGCCGGGTGTGAGGCGGACCTTCCCGTCCGCCAGCGCGATCTCGTCCTGCAGGAACAGGCCGAGCGTCGTGCCATCGACATCGGGCATGTCGGACTGGTTCGTGTGGAGGAAATTGCAGTTGTAGAAGCGGCCGGTATAGGGCGGGGCCGGACAGCTGTCCTCGCCCGAGGAGGCCGACGAAGCCTCGCTGCCGAAGAGCTCGCCGCCGATCGTGATGCCATGCGTCAGGCCGCCGAGGGCGATCTCCGACAGCAGGCTGCCATTGACGCCGAAGGTTTCCTCCTCGCGCTCGGTCAGCCGGCGGTAGGCGCCGCTGGGCGTCGTCAGGCGGGTCGCGGTGAAGTCGCTGTCGAGCTCCTGGCGCTGCCAGTAGACCACAGCCTCCGCGGCATCGATCAGCCCGTCGGTGTTGCCGGGATCGTATTCGTAGCTTGCCGAGACGCGCTTTCGCGCATTGCTTTCGTCCTGCATGGCCGAGCCCGGCCTGTAGGTGGCGGCCGACGACGTCCGGCTCTCCATGTCGTCGTCCCGGTCGAACGATTCCGCCGTCAGGCCGAACACGTGACCGCCTTCGACATGCTGGCGGACCTTGGCCAGGACGTTGTGCTGGTCGAAGTCGAGCGGGTTCTTCTCGGTGCGCAGCGCGCCGAAGCCGCCGACATCGCCCTGGTTCTCGATCTCGTTGCCCTCGCGGGTGCCGCCCTGGACGAGGAGGAAGGTCTGGTCGATGCGGGCGGCCAATGCCTGCTCGACGCCCCAGCTTCCGTCCTTGGTGTCGATGCTGCCCTTGGAGAGGCCGCCGAAGACCTTGCCGTTTGCGAGGAGGTCTTCCGGGTTGATCGTCCGAAGCGCGATGACGCCGCCGAGCGCGCCCGAGCCGAACAGGCTGGAGTCCGAGCCCTTGACGATGTCGAGCTGCGACAGCGTGTCGAAGTCGAAGCCGGACACGCCGCCGGTAAGGCCACGGGCGCCGTCCTCGATCCAGGGAATGCGGATACCGTCGACCGTCGTCAGGACGCGCGCCCGGTCGAGGCCGCGGATGTTGAAGCTCTTCGAACTCTCGCTATAGCCGACCGCCGGGTCGAGCCGGCCGATATCGTCCGGGTCCTCGATTTGCGCGGCGTCGATCTCGGGACGGGTGACGCGGTGGGTGAGGACGCTGGCCGCCTTGGTCGCGGGAACCTTGCCGGCCGCCCCCGACAGCGTCACCGGTGCAAGTTCGATGGCGTTGTCGACGGCCGGAACGGCCTCTTGCGCAAGGCCGGGCTGGACCGCGGCCAAGGCGGTGATCAGACCGGACGCAACTCCGGCGTAAAGGCGCGCGCGGCGACCCATCGCAATACTCCCTGAGGTTTCGAAAAGGAAAGCATTGCTGGCTGGGTCAGCGGAAACGCGTGGCCGTGCTGGCGGTGCCTGGGCCGTTGCCTGCATTGCGCTGGCTGACCTCTGGTTGACGCTCCTACCCAAAGATGAATATGTGAGTCAACAAATAACTGGATACATCTAAGTTGTTTGAATCATTCCAGAATTGAACCATTCTAAAGCTGATCGTATTTCCATGAATGCTGCCGATACCCCGACCGACCCATCTCTGTTCGCGTCCAGCGACACCGCTCAACTGCCGCTGCCGTTTCGTCACTTCCAGGCGTCGGACCTGTTCGGCGCGGCGCGGGAAATCGGCATCGTCCACGCCGGCGAGCTCTACCGCCTGCGCGTCACCCGCGCCGGCAAGCTGATCCTGACCAAATGAGGCCCCCGATGATCCCGTTCCAGACCCGGCTTCCCGGGATTGCAGCCCTTCTGGCCGTCCTCGCTCTGCCCGCCGGCGCAGCTGAGCCGCAGCGCATTGTCTCGGTCGGCGGCGCCGTCACCGAGATCCTCTATGCGCTCGGCGAAGGCGGGCGGATCGCCGCGGTCGACACGACCAGCCTCTATCCGCCGGAGGCGAAGGCGCATCCGAATGTCGGCTACATCCGGGCACTGTCGGCCGAGGGCGTGCTGTCGCTCTCGCCGGACATGATCCTGATGGAGGTGGGCGCCGGGCCGGCCGATGCCGTCGCGTTGATCGACGGGGCGGGGGTGCCGGTGGTGCACGTGCCGGCTGGGCACGATGCCGGGGCGCTGGCGGAAAAGGTGCGGACGGTCGCCGCCGCCGTCGGGCGCGGCACCGAGGGTGAAAAGCTTGCCGCGACGATGGCGGCGGATCTTGCAAAACTCGAGACCGATCTCGCCGGGATCGGCCGGCGGCAACGCGTGCTGTTCATCCTGTCGCTGGCCGATGGCCGCCCGATGGCGGCCGGCACGGGCACCGCGGCCGACAGCATGATCGGGCTGGCCGGCGCCGACAACGTGCTGGCGGACATGCAAGGCTACAAGGCGTTGTCCTGGGAAGCCGCCGCCGCGCTGCAGCCGGATGTCGTGCTGATGATGGACCGCGGCGGCGCGGCACACGATGCGAGCGCCGCCGTCGCGCTGCCGGCCCTGGCCGAGACGCCGGCCGGCCGCAACAAGGCAGTGATCACCATGGACGCGCTCTACCTCCTCGGCTTCGGCCCACGCACCCCGGCCGCCGCGCGCGAACTGGCCGGCAAGCTTTACCCCGGCCTGGCGCTGTCCCGGCCATGAGCGCCATGGCTTCAAGGTTGCAGCTGGCCACGGCGGCCGCGCGCGAGGGCGATCGCTCGCTGAAGGCCGCCCTTGTCATCGCGGGTCTCGCGGTGGCGCTGCTCGCCTGCGGCGTGCTCTCGCTCGGCGTCGGCCCGGCGGCACTGGCTCCCGCCCGCGTGTTGGCGATCCTCCTCGGGGGCGCCGACGGATTGGCCCGCTTCGGCGGCGACCACATCATCGTCTGGCAGATCCGGATGCCCCGCATCCTCCTCGGCGGTCTCGTCGGGGCGGCGCTCGCGGTGGCCGGCGCGGTCATGCAGGGCCTGTTCCGCAATCCGCTCGCCGACCCTGGCCTCGTCGGCGTGTCCGCCGGCGCGGCGCTGGCTGCCGTCGCCATGATCGTTCTCGGCGGAAGTGTTGTGGCAGGTGCCGGGCTCGGCAGCTTTGCGCTGCCGCTTGCCGCCTTCCTCGGCGGGCTCGCGACGACAGCCGTGCTCTACCGCATCGCCACGCGCGACGGCCGCACCTCGGTGGCGACCATGCTGCTCGCCGGCATCGCCCTCGGCGCCCTGTCCGGCGCGCTGATGGGGCTTCTCGTCTACACCAGCGACGACCAGCAGCTGCGCGACATCACGTTCTGGAGCCTCGGCGGGCTCGGCGGCGCGACCTGGGCCAAGCTCGCGGCGAGCGGGCCGGTCATGCTGGCGGTGATCCTCGCGTCACCGATGCTCGGGCGCGGGCTGAACGCGCTGGTGCTGGGCGAGGCCGAGGCCTTCCATCTCGGCATATCCGTCCAGCGGCTGAAGAACCTCGCCATCTTCCTCGTCGCCGCGGCGACCGGCGCGGCGGTGGCGACCACCGGCGTCATCGGCTTCGTCGGCATCGTCGTGCCGCACCTCCTGCGGCTCGTCATCGGTGCCGAACACCGGGCGCTGCTGCCGGCGTCGGGGCTCCTCGGCGCGATTCTCCTGATCGCGGCGGACATGGTCGCCCGTACCATCGCCGCGCCGGCCGAGCTGCCGATCGGCATCATCACGGCGGCGATCGGCGCGCCGTTCTTCCTCTGGATGCTGCTGCGCCGCCGCAGCACGCTCGACCTCTGAGGCGTCCATGCTCGTGCTCGACGACATCTCGGTCCGGCTGGGATCGCGTAACATCCTCTCCGGTGTCAGCACGCGGGTGCGGCCGGGCGAACTCACCGTCGCCGTCGGCCCGAACGGCGCCGGCAAGTCGACGCTGATGCGGGTGATGACCGGCGAGCTGACGCCCGACTGCGGCCGCGTGACGCTGCGCGGCCAGAAGTTGTCGGATCTGGCTCCGCCGGCGCTCGCGCGGGAGCGGGCGGTGTTGCCGCAGAGCTCCGGCCTCGCCTTTCCCTTCACCGTGCTCGAAGTGGTGCGCCTCGGCCTCGACGGGCGGTCCGGACTGACACCGGAGCAGCGGCGCCGTGCGCCGATTGCGGCGCTGGAGCAAGTCGAGCTTGGCGGTTTCGGCGCGCGGCGCTTTCAGGCGCTATCCGGCGGCGAACAGCAGCGCGTGCACCTCGCCCGGGTGCTCTGCCAGATCGGCGCGCCGGTGGCGGAGGGGGTCGCGAGAACGCTGTTCCTCGACGAGCCGACATCGAGCCTCGACATCCGCCATCAGATCGCCGTGCTGGAGATCGCCCGCGGTTTCGCCGATGCCGGCGGCGCCGTCTTCGCCATCCTGCACGACCTCAACCTTGCCGCGGGTTTCGCCGACCGGATGCTGGTGATGCAGGCCGGGCGGATCGTCGCCGAGGGGACGCCGTCGGATGTCCTGGAGGACGACCTGCTCGAGGCGGTATTCGGGATCCGGCTGCGCGTCGGCCAGCCGCCGGCTGCCGGCGTGCCGTTCATCCTGCCGCAGTGCCTCGCCGTAGGAGCGCGGCCGGGGTTTGGCATGTGCGGATAAGGGCGTCGCATCCGGGTCGTCAGTGACCCTGCCTGCGATAAAATTGTTGGGCATCGCGTGAGCGGGACGCAAACCCCGACGGTCGTCATCCTCGGCCGCATTCCGCGGACCCATGCCGGGACATTTTCGCCGTCGCTCGCTTTCGTCTGGGGCGGACTGCTTCCACCGTCGCAACGGCGTTCTGCGCCTTGGCATGGGTCCCCGCACTGCGCGCGAGGATGACGAAATTTCAAACATCCGCGTTTGTCCCGTAGGCGAGCGACGACGCCCGGGCCCTGTCGAGGCTAAGCGAACCCGACGGATCCGCGACCGGTTGACTAGGTTGGCGTCACGCCCCGCAGGCGCTCGGAGCGGCGGCGCAGCAGTTCGACGGCGGTGAGGAGGGCGATGGAGAAGAGGACGAGGATCGTCGCGGCGGCGAGGATCGAGGGCGAGATCTGCTCGCGGATGCCGTTCCACATCTGCCGCGGGATGGTCTGCTGGTCGAAGCTGCCGACGAACAGCACCACCACCACCTCGTCGAACGAGGTGACGAAGGCGAACAGCGCGCCGGAGATGACGCCGGGGGTGATCAGCGGCAGCATCACCTTGAAGAAGATCGTCGAGGGCGGTGCGCCGAGATTGGCGGCGGCGCGGGTCAGCGAATGGTCGAAGCCGACGAGCGTCGCGGTCACGGTGATGATGACGAAGGGGATGCCCAGCGTCGCATGCGCCATGACGATGCCGATATAGGTGTGGGCGAGGCCGGTCGCCGAATAGAAGAAGAAGAGCCCGGTGGCGGTGATGATCAGCGGCACGATCATCGGCGATATCAGCAGCGCCATGATCAGCTTGCGGAACGGCATCTCCTTCTTCGACAGGCCGAGCGCCGCGATGGTGCCGAGGACGGTGGCGAGGATGGTCGAGGATACGCCGATGAGGATCGAGTTCTTCGCCGCGTGCACCCACTGCGCATTGTTCCAGACGTCCCACCACCAGGCCACGTCGCGGGGGGCGTCGGGATTGGCCATGCCGAAGGTCAGCAGCCGGTCGTACCAGCGCAGCGAGAACGCTGCGGGATCGAGCGTCAGCATCGCCTTGGTGTAGGTGAAGTAGGGCTCGGCGTTGAAAGAGAGCGGGATGATGATCAGGATCGGGGCGATCAGGAACAGGAAGACCAGCCCGCAGAAGATGCGGAAACCGTAGTAGGTCACGCGGTCGAGCGGGGTCGCGTAGATCGGCAGCGCCATGGTCCGTCTCCTCAGCCGAGCTTCATGTTGTCGATGCCGACGAGGCGGTCGTAGAGCCAGTAGAGCAGCATCACGCCGGCCAGCAGGATCGCGCCGAGCGCTGCCGCCAGCGACCAGTTCAGCGACGACAGCATGTGGAAGGCGATGGTGTTGGAGATCAGCTGGCCCGATGCGCCGCCGACGAGGGCGGGCGTGATGTAGTAGCCGATGGCCAGGATGAAGACGAGCAGCGTACCGGCGCCGATGCCCGGGACCGTCTGCGGGATGTAGACCTTGCGGAAGGCCAGAGCCGGCGTCGCGCCCATCGAGATCGCGGCGCGCATGTAATGCGGCTTGATCGTCTTCATCACGGAGTAGAGCGGCAGGATCATGAACGGCAGGAGGATGTGCACCATCGCGATGATCGTGCCGGTGCGGTTGTAGATCATCTCGATCCGGCCATCGTCGGAGAGGATGCCGAGCGCCACCATGATGTTGTTGAGGACGCCCTGTCCCTGCAGCAGCACCAGCCAGGCGGTGGTGCGCACCAGCAGCGCCGTCCAGAACGGCAGCAGCACCAGCACCATCAGGAGGTTGGAGGTGCGCATCGGCAGCGTGGCGAGGAGGTAGGCGACGGGGAAGCCGAGCACCAGGCAGATCGCGGCGATCACCGCCGACAGCCAGAGCGTGCGGATGAACAGCATGACGTAGATGCTCTGCTCGGCCGGCATGGAAACGATGCTGCCGGTCGCGTCGCGGGTGAGGTCGACGGCGGCGAGGTAGAAGTCGCCGGTGATCGAGGAAGAGGCGCGGCGCATCGCATCCCACATCGCGGGATCGGACCAGTCCTTGTCGATGGCGACGAGGGCCTCCTTGTAGGGGGCAGCCTCGAGCTTGGCGACGCCGCGGGCGGTCTTCTTGAACAGCGAATTGGCGCCGGGCATGGAATAGTTGATGCGGGTGCCGACCTGGCCAAGCGTCCGGTCCGCCTGGGCATCCTTGATGTCGAGCGCCAGCGCCTCGAAGCCGGGTTCGCCGGGAACGCCGAGACCAGCATTGGCGCTGAAGTAGGCGGTCGTCCGCGGCATGGCATCGCTGAAGGTCGGGTTCCAGATGCTGAGCCAGAGCATCTGCCCGATGGGAAAGGCGAAGGTCAGGAGGATGAACAGGCCGAGCGGCGCGACGAAGGCGAAGGCGCGCCACCGGGCGCGGCGGGTCGCCCGCAGCAGCGCCTGCTTCAGCGGCGTGCCGTCGGCGGACACGATGGCGGCGCGCGGCGCGGCACGGGCCGAGGCGGTGCGGGCATCGAGGAGCATGTCGCTCATGGGCTTTGCGCCTTCTTCGCTGGAGGCCCGCCTGTCTGCCAGATGGTCCATCCCGGTGATGCGAAGGCGGCGGGGCAGGACCCCGCCGCCGCTGGTCTCAGATCAGCTGGCGAGCCAGGTGGCGAAGCGGGCCTGCATGTCGTCGTTGTGGTCGGCCCAGAACTCGAAGCTGTTGACGAGGGCATTGCCCATGTTCGCTTCGGCGGTCGGCATGTGCGGGCCCATGTCGGTCTTGCCGTCGTTGAACTTGCCGACCAGGGGTCCGGAGGATTTGCGGGCCGGGCCGTAGGAAATCCAGGCCGCCTGATCTGCCAATGGCTTGGAGCCGGTGGCGAACTTGATGAAGTCCCAGGCGAGGTCCTTGTTCGGGGCGCCCTTCGGGATGACGAAAAAGTCCATGTCGAGGATCTGGCCGTCCCAGACGATGGCGAACGGCTTGTTCTCCTTGATCTGGGCGCCGAAGATCCGGCCGTTATAGGCGGTGGTCATCGCCACCTCGCCGTCCGCCAGCAGCTGCGGGGCCTGGCTCCCGGCGTCCCACCAGACGACGTTACCCTTGATCTGGTCGAGCTTCTTGAAGGCGCGGTCGACGCCTTCCTTGGTGTCGAGCATCTCGTAGACCTCGGCCGCCGGCACGCCGTCGGCCATCAGCGCCATCTCGAGGTTGGCCTTCGGATCCTTGCGCATGCCGCGCTTGCCGGGGAACTTCTTCACGTCGAAGAAGTCGGCCATGGTGGTCGGCGTCTCGCCGGTGAACTTCGAGGTGTCGTAGGCGAAGATCGTGGAGAACACGATGTTGGCGACCGAGCAGTCGCCGAGCGCACCCTCGATGAAATCCTTGTCGGCCGCGGTGCCGTCGACGCCGGCGGGCAGCGTCTTGGTATCCAGCGGCTCGAGCAGGCCCTCGTCGCAGTAGCGCACGGCATCGGAGAACTCGACGTCGGCGACGTCGATGCTGACATTCTTGGCCTCGACCTGGGCCTTGATCGGCGTCTTCGGATTGTCCGCGTCGACCGAGTTCACCTTGTTGCCGGTGGCCGCCATCCATGGCTTGAAATAGGCCTCGTCCTGGCTCTTGGCGTAGTCGCCGCCCCAGGACACCACGGTGATCTCGCCGGCGGTCGCGGCCGTGGTGAGAAGCCCGACAGCGATGCTCGTCGACGCCATCCAAGTCATGAAACGCATGGTGCACTTCCCCATTTGAAGCCCGCGATCACCGCCGGGCCGTTGGTCTCGAAAGGATGACGGCCGCCCCTGGAGACGCCGATAAGACGGGCGTCCCTGGAGACGCCGATAAGACGGGCGCCCCTGGAGACGCTGATAAAAGGCTCTGGCTCAGCCGGCCATGCGGTCGAGCGCGTGACAGTCGGCCGACTTCCAGCCGACGCGCGCGGTCCGGCCGGCGCCGATGGCGGGCCCGCCCGACTCGTTGCGCAGCTTGACGACGAAGTCGGAATTGCCGGCGATGGTCATGCGCACGCGGATGTGGTCGCCTAGGTAGATCAACTCCTCGATGCGGCCCTCGAGGACGTTGTCGACGCTACCCTCTGCCGGGTCGAACGCGACCCGCTCTGGCCGGAGCGAGATCGTCGTCGCCGATTTCAGCCCGCCGGAATTGACGTCGCGCGCCCGCACCACCTCGCCGCTGTCGAGCCGGACCTCGGCGGTATCGCCGCTGATGCGGCTGACGGTGCCGTGCAGACGGTTGTTCTCGCCGATGAACTGGGCGACGAAGGAGTTCTGCGGCGCCTCGTAGAGCGCGTTCGGCGTCGAGAGCTGCTGGATCACGCCGTCGTTGAACACGGCGATCCGGTCTGACATCGTCAGCGCCTCGGTCTGGTCGTGCGTGACGTAGACGACGGTGACGCCGAGGTTCTCGTGGATGTGCTTGATCTCGTACTGCATCTGCTCGCGCAGCTGCTTGTCGAGCGCGCCGAGCGGCTCGTCCATCAGCACCAGTTCCGGCTCGAAGACGAGCGCGCGGGCCACCGCGATGCGCTGCTGCTGGCCGCCGGACAGCTGTGCCGGCCGACGGTTGCCGAACTGCTCCATCTTGACCATGGCGAGCACTTTCCGCACTCGGCTCTCGACTTCGGCGCGGCCCATCTTGCGCACGTTCAGCGGGAAGGCGAGGTTTTCGGCGACCGACATGTGCGGGAACAGCGCGTAATTCTGGAACACCATGCCGATGCCCCGCTTGTGCGGCGGCACATTGTTGATCGGCTGGCCGTTGAGGTAGATCTCGCCGTGCGTCGCGGGCTCGAAGCCCGCCAGCATCATCAAGGCCGTGGTCTTGCCCGAGCCCGAGGGGCCGAGCATGGTGAGGAACTCGCCTGACGCGATGTCGAGGTTGAGGTTCTTCACGACGAGGACCTCGCCGTCATAGCTCTTCTGGACGTTCTGGAAGCGAACCGACGAAGCCCGATCGCCCAGCCCCGAGGAGGTTTTCAATGCAGATGCCGAGCCATTCATGCGGTGATCTGGCCTCTTGTTCCGGTCGGCCGCCGGGGGTATCGGCAGCCGTTGATGCCTCAGTCAACGTCCTCGTTGCGCTGCGGTCAACCGGATTCATTCATTTTTCGCACAGTTCGTCATCAAAAAAATTGATGCCTAATTCTAATGCAGGATTGCTGATTTCATGGGCGTAGCATCGGAAATTTGGCAAGGTTTACTGAGCGTTAGAGGGGTTCGTCACAAAGCGTGACGAATGCCTGCCACGCCGTCATTCCGGAAGGGCAGTGCTGGAGCGACGCAAAGCCGGTCGGAAATGTCGTATTCCGGATGATACACAGCAGAGGACACAATTTCGCATGCAGCGCCCCACGACGACCCTCGACATTCTGGATCGGCTCATCGCCTTCCCGACCCTGTCGCGTACCCCCAATATGCCGCTGTTGGACTATGTCGGCGGCCTGCTCGCGGCGGCCGGTGCCGAGATCGACATCATTCCGCATGAGAGCGGTACCCGTGCCAATCTGTTCGCCACCATCGGCCCGCGGGGCGTTCCGGGCGTCATGCTGTCCGGTCACACCGACGTCGTGCCGGTCGAGGGCCAGGACTGGAGCGTCGATCCCTTCCAGTTGACGCGCCGAGACGGGCGGCTGTTCGGCCGCGGGACCGCCGACATGAAGGGTTTCGTCGCCTCTGCCGTCGCCGCCGCGCTGCGCGCCGCCGGGCGCGATCTCGTCACGCCCTTGCATCTCGCCCTCTCCTACGACGAGGAGATCGGCTGCATCGGCGTCAGCGATCTCATCGAGATGCTGGCGAGCGCGCCGGTGAAGCCGCTGATGGGCATCGTCGGCGAGCCCACCAACATGGTCGTCGCCACCGGCCACAAGGGCAAGGGCTTCTACCGCGCCTGCTGCCATGGACGCGAAGGCCATTCGGCGCTGGCGCCGATGGCGCTGAACGCGCTGCACCTGGCCACGGATTTCGTCGGCGCGGTCCGCGCGCTGCAGGCCGACGTCGCCGCCCACGGCACCAAGGACGACGACTACGACGTCGCCTACACGACGCTGCATGTCGCCCGGATCAGCGGCGGCACCAGCCCGAACATCGTGCCGAACTACGCCGAGGTCGATTTCGAGATCCGCCATCTTGCGAGCGACGACCCGAGAACGATGATCCGGCAGCTGGAAGAAGAGGCACGCCGCATCGTCGCCACCACCGCCGATCCCGATGCCCGCATCGAGATCGCCACCACCGGCGGCTACCCGGGCCTCGACACCGCGCGCAACGCGGCGGTCGTCGCGTTCGTCCAGTCGCTGACCGGCACCAACCGCACCATCAAGGTGGCCTTCGGCACCGAGGGCGGGCTGTTTTCCGAGACCGCCGGCATCCCCATCGTCGTCTGTGGCCCCGGTTCGATGGCGCAAGGCCACCGCCCCGACGAGTTCGTGACCGAAGACCAGCTCGCCCGTTGCGACGCGATGATGGATGGGCTGATCGAGCGGCTGGCGGCGGGGGTTTAGGAAAGATCCGGCGCATGGCGGAATGCACAGTCAGCCTGATATTTCTTGTTACGAACCTTCTCGCCGGGTTACCAAGCAGCGGACGACGGCTCGGCAGCGCCGGATGATGCCGGCGGTATCGCCATGTGCCGTCCGATCCTTCGTATCGTCAAAGGGAGGATCAATCATGCTGCGATGCCTGTTTTCGCTGGCCGCGCTCGGCGCGGTCGCCATCTCGAATCCGGTCTCGGCCCTGGCCGATCAGAAGCCGCATACTGCCGAAGCGCCCATCGTCAACGACCTGAAATACCTTCTGTCCACGCCTCAAGACTACGAGACCTCCGGCAAGAGCTATCCATTGGTGGTCTGGCTGCATGGTGGCGACCAGGGCGGCAGCGATATCGAGAAGGTGAGGGCCAGCGGACTGCCGAGGATGATCGACGCCGGCAAGGCGTTGCCGTTCATAGTCTTCTCGCCGCAGAATCCGAGTGAGGAACTTCTCTACCCGATCGAGAAGGTGAAGGCTGCGCTGGACGAGGTGATCTCGAAGTACCGCGTCGACCGCAGCCGGATCTACGTCGTCGGCTACAGCCGCGGCGGCTTCGGCGCCTGGGCGATGGCCGAGCAGTATCCCGAAACCTTCGCGGCCGTCGTCCCGATCGCCGGCGGCGGCAATCGCCACTATCTCAACCGGACCAATGAGAAGGCGGCGTTCTGGGTGTTCCACGGATCGGAAGACGAGATCATCCCGCTGTCGGACTCGGTCATCCTCTACGAGCGGCTGAAGGCCTTGAAGCGCGATGCGCGCCTGACGGTGTTCGAGGGCGTCAGCCATGAGGCGGTCGAGGCCGAGGCGCTGAACGATCAGGCGCTGTGGGACTGGCTGCTGAAGCAGCGGCTGGAGGTCGTCCCGGCCGCGCCCGCGCAGTAGCAGGCGGTCGCTGCCGAGGCGCGGCCCTATCGGTCGCCCGGCACGCCGTAGCTCGGGGCCTCGCGTGGATCGATCGCGCGGGTGACGTAGGCGTCGAGCTGCGGGGCGTAGAGGCGCCAGAGCGTGTCCAGTTCGGCGACGGGGCAGGTCTCGCTCCAGTCGCAGCGAAGGTCGGCGACCGGCCAGGCGACGTCGCGCACCAGCTTCAGGCCGGCCGAGCGGACCGGGCCGGCCTCGCCACCGGCGGCGAGTGCTGCCTGGAGGGCCGCGATCAACCGGTCGCCGAGCGGGCCGGAGGAGCCGGCAAAGCTTGCCACCATCGCCGCCGGGACGCCGGCGTCGGCCAGAAGATTGCCGGCGCAGGCGACGTTCGGGCCGAGCGCCTCGGCAAACACGCCGAGCGCCTTGGCGCCGGAGAAGATCGCGGCCCCTCCCGCGGCGTCGACCGCCAGCACCTGGCGATAGTCCGGATGGGGCGCCACGCGCTCGAGGATGGCGACGGTCTCGGCTGCCGAGGCGCCCCGTGCCATCAGCTCCAGCGCCTGCTGGCCTAGGCGGGGATCGGTGACGTTCTGGCTCGCGACCGCCCCAATGCCGGCCGCCGCATAGGCGCAGCGCGCCGCGACCGCGGGCGAGGAAGAGGCGACGGCAACGCCGAACATGCCGGTTTCCGCGCAGCGCGCCACGATCGAGAACGTCATGCGGCTCTGCCCGTCGTTGCCCGCGCCTGCTGGCTGAAAAAGGACGCGCCTTTCGGGAATTCCGGCACCTGCATCTCGTAGGGCGTCGCGCGCACGCTCTTCGGGTCGGTTCCGGCGACGATCAGTCCCTCATGCGCGTTCGGCACCGGGTTGGGGCAGCAGGGCATCGCGTCGGCGGCGGAGTAGACGGTGATGAAAAGGGTGCGCGGCGCGTCCGAGAGGTTCGGTGCCGAGCCGTGCGCCAGGCGGGTGTGCATCAGGCAGACCGAGCCGGCCGGCCCGAAGCACTTCACCGCCGCGGCCTGCATCTCGCCGGCGACGCCGCCGTCCATCGCGCCGGTGAAGACGCCGTCGTGCCAGAGGCTGTGGATCTCGCCCTTGTGGGTGCCCGGCACGACCTCCAGCGGGCCGTTCTCCTCGGTCACCTCGTCGACCATCAGGAGGGCGGTGATCAGGTCGTCATTGGTGTGCGGCGTGAACGGGAAATCCTGGTGCCAGCTGACGCTGGTCTTGGCGCCGGGCAGCTTGGAGTTGATCTTGTTGTGGTGGTGCTTGACGTCGGGCCCGATCAAGGCGGCGACCATCGCGGTCATCCGGCTTCCCGACATCACGTCGAAATAGGCCTTCGAGATCTCGGTCGGCGCGTTGATGCGGCGGAGCGCCGGCGCCTCGGCCGAGTGTCCCGGCTCCATGTCGAAGCGGGCGCGGCCATCCAGCCCTTGGCCATAGGGCGCGGTCTCGGCCCGGCTCTCCTCGACCCAGGCGGAGAAGTCGGCGCGCAGTGCCGCGAGTTCCCCGGGGGTCACGGCATTCTCGACGGTCAGCACGCCGTCGCGGTGGAAGGCGGCGATCTGGTCTTCGGTGAGGACCACGGGGGTGAGGGGCATGGGTGTGAGGGGCATCTGGGCGAGGGGCATGGGGGCGAGGGTCACGGCGTCTCTCCTGAGCCCGCCCCGCCGGGACGAATATCCCGGGAAAGGCGCGCCGGAAAAGTCTCGCCGGGATCGGGAGCCGGGGAAAGCATGCGATTGCGATGTCGCGCCTCGGCTTTTCCGATGCCGGCGCCCCGGCGGGGGCGGTCGCCGAAAAGCCGGCGCCCGCCTTGTCCTGGCCGGCGGGCCCGGCCCGCGCTGCCGCTACTTCTTCGGCTTCGGCGGCGCGGCACCGGCCATCTTCTGGCTCGGCGCGGCGGCGTTCTGCTTTGGCGGCGCCGGCTTCTTCGACTTGCCCTTGCTCTCTTTCATCGTCCGCTCTCCGTAAGTGTCTGGCCGGGCCACAGGCCCGGCGTTGATGGCGGCGGATGAGAACGACACGGTCTCCGGTGCGCCGGGCCTGCCGCGATCAGTTTCCGCTGCGCCGAGTCTAGCACGTGGCGGAGCCGGGCCAAGGACAATCGGCGCTGATCGCGAACAGATGAAGGGCGCGGCCGGAGGGTCCCGCCGCGCCCAAGGCTCCACAACTGACCGGTTGCCTGCGTCCGGTTCAGGCGGCCTTGGCGGGGTCGAAGCCGGCGATCCACGCGGCGGCCGCGGCGATCTGCGGCTCGGCATTGTCCGGGCCCATGCCCTGCTTCTCGACGCGGACGAAGTCGACGTCGCGAAGCCCGATGAAGCCCAGCATGCCGCGCAGGTGCGGCTCCTGGTTATCGAAGATTTCCATTGGGGTGCCGGTGTAGGCGCCGCCGCGGGTCTCGATGACCACGACAGGCTTCGACGCGACGAGGCCCTTCGGCCCCTCGGCGGTGTAGGCGAAGGTCTCACCGGCCCGCAGCACATGGTCGAACCAGGCCTTCAGCGTCGAGGGGATGCCGAAATTGTACATTGGCACGCCCATCACGATGATGTCGGCCGCGTGCACCTCGGCGATCATCGTATTGGCGAGGTCGCGGATCGGATCGGCGCCTTCCTTCGGCGCGGCCCGGCCGATGCTGCCGAGCGTCGAGGACTGGACATGCGGCACCGGCGCGGCGTCGAGGTCGCGCTCGATCACGGCAACGCCCGGCTTGGCGGCAGCGAGGCGGGCGACCAGCTGGTCGACGAGCTTGCCGGAAACCGAGCTTGGCCCGTTCGCGCTGCTCTTGATGACGAGAATGCTCATGGTCGTGCCTTCTGGATCCTGCTTCGATGGGCTACAGATATCCAGCGGGATACGTTTCCGAAAGCCGTCATTTTCCTGCTTCGGTGTTGCTGTAAATGGAACGCTCTTCGGTCGACTTCCTCGACGTCCAGGCCTTCTCGGCCGTGGTCGAGACCGGCGGGTTTGCCCGCGCGGGCGAGCAACTCGGGGTTTCGAAGTCGATCGTGTCGCGGCGGGTGGCCAATCTCGAGCGGCAGCTTGGCGCGACGCTGCTGATCCGCGGTGCCAAGGGCACCACGCCGACCGATATCGGCAGCGACTATCACCGACGGGTCTCGGTGATCTTCGGCGACCTCGAAGCCGCGCACGAGGCAGTGGCGGCGGCGACCGCCGAGATCGCCGGCACGATTCGTATCGCCGCGCCGATCAGCTTCGGCGTCGACCATTTGGCGCCGGCACTGGCGATCTTTCTGAAGCGGCATCCGCGAGTTGACCTCGACCTCGCGCTCGACGATCGGCGCGTCGACCTCCTCACAGAGCCGTTCGACATGGCGGTGCGGATCGGCAAGTTGCCGGACTCCAGCCTGATCGCCCGCAAGCTCGCACCGGTCGCAGCCGTGCCGGTGGCCAGTCCCGCCTATCTCGCCGCCCGCGGAACGCCGCAGCGCCCGCGCGATCTCAGCGATCACGATCTGATGGTCTACACCAACACGGCACGTTCGACGGAGTGGCACTTTCGCCGTGGCAACGCCGCCGAGAGCGCGCGCGTCACCGGCCGGATTCGGGCGAACAACGGCGAGGCGCTGCGCGAGATGGCGCGGGCGGGGCTCGGCGTCGCCTTGCTGCCGACCTTCATCGTCTCCCCCGCGCTCGCCGACGGCAGCCTGGTCCCGCTGATCACCGACTGGTCGCCCGAGGAAGTCGGCGTCTACGCGGTGATGCCGCCCGGGCGTTCGATGACGGCCCGGGTCCGGGCGCTGGTCGACTTTCTCGCCGCCCATTTCGGCCCGGTGCCGACCTGGGATCCCTGCTGGGCGAAACGTCAGGAGATCTGCGAAGGCTCTGCGGGGGCCAGCGATGCGGCAGCGGAGCTTACGCCGCCTTGACCGTCGCCCGCACCACTGCCCGCACTGCTGGGGCGACCTCGGTGCCGTAAAGCCGGATGGTCTCCAGCACTTCGGCGTGCGGCATGCTGCCGACCGGCGTGTGCAGGAGGAAGCGGTCGATGCCGAGGTTCTCGCGCAGAAGGAGGATCTTGGCGACGACCTCGGCCGGGCTGCCGGCAAACAGCGCGCCGTTGGGGCTGCGGGCATTGTCGAAGCCGGCGCGGGAGTAGGGCGCCCAGCCGCGCTCGCGGCCGATCTTGTTCATCGCGATCGCCGTCGACGGGAAGAACAGTTCCGCGGCCCGCGCCGATG
Source organism: Mesocryomonas fontinalis (assembly GCF_055730125.2). Classification (NCBI taxonomy): domain Bacteria; kingdom Pseudomonadati; phylum Pseudomonadota; class Alphaproteobacteria; order Hyphomicrobiales; family Aurantimonadaceae; genus Mesocryomonas; species Mesocryomonas fontinalis. The sequence continues at coordinate 1,070,542 of NZ_JBUZWG020000001.1, forward strand.
TGTCGGCAACGAAGCCGTGCGAGTGGACGGCGACTTTCAGGCTCTGCGGATCGTGCCCGGCGCGCGCTCCGGCCTCGCGATAGAGCCGTACCAGCGGCGCGAACTGCGCCGGGCTGCCGCCGATGATGGCGAGCGCCAGCGGCAGGCCGAGCGCACCCGCCCGCGCCGCCGAAGGCGCGTTGCCGCCGCTGGCGATCCAGACGGGCAGGGGGTGCTGAACCGGGCGCGGGTAGACGCCCCGCTCAACGATGGCCGGACGGTGACCGCCGCGCCAGGACACCACCTCGCGCTCGCGGATGGCGAGCAGGAGTTCGAGGTTTTCCGAATAGAGGTCGTCGTAGTCATCGAGGTTCTGCCCGAACAGCGGAAAGGATTCGATGAACGAGCCGCGCCCGGCCATGACCTCGGCGCGCCCGTTGGACAGCCCGTCGAGCGTCGCGAAGTTCTGGAACACCCGGACCGGATCGGCCGAGGAGAGCACCGTCACGGCGCTGGTAAGCCGGATGCGCGTCGTCCGCGTCGCGGCGGCGGCCAGCACGAGTTCCGGGGCCGACGAGGCGTAGTCCGGTCGGTGATGCTCGCCGAGACCGTAGACGTCGAGACCGATCGAGTCGGCGAGGACGATCTCCTCCACCACTTCGCGCAGCCGCTGCCCGTGGCTGGCGACGACTGAGGTGACCGGATCGGGTGTGGTTTCCGCGAACGAGCTGAGACCGAGTTCCATACTGCATCCTTTCGAGCTTCAGGCGGAATGATAGCCCATCGGCCGGAGATGTGATCGCCTCGATGGGCTGCCAAGCCGCGACGCACCGTCACCGGTTCGCATCGCGAAGCATCCCCGATCAGCCAAAACACGCGCCGCAAGGGTCGGCCGATGCCTTGTCCGCCGGCGCGTCTCCGGCTACGCCGGTCGCAGCGCACCCGCCGGCCGCCGTGAGGAAGCCTCTGCGCACCGCGGCGAACGCTGCTGCGCTTTATGACGGAGCCATCATGTCCTCGATCGCCATCCCCCGCTTTTCGCCGTGCCGCCGATGACTGCGCCGCTGGATTTCGACGTCGCGGTGATCGGCCTCGGCGCCATGGGCAGTGCGGCGATCGCCCATCTCGCCAGGCGCGGCCTGCGCACCGTCGGGTTCGAGGCGAACTTTCCGGCGCATGCGCAAGGCTCCTCGCATGGCGACAGCCGCATCATCCGCCTCGGCTACTTCGAAGGCGAGGCCTATGTCCCGCTGCTGAAACGCGCCTACGCCAACTGGCAGCGCCTCGCCGCGGAGACCGGGGCGCCGGTGCTGGAGATCAACGGCGTTCTGCAGATGGGCCAGCCGGACAGCCAGATCGTCTCCGGCACGCTGAAAGCCTGCGCCTTGCACGAACTGCCGCACGAGGTGCTGGACAAGGCGGCGATGGCGGCCCGCTATCCGATGTTCACGCTCGATGCAGGCGACGTCGCGGTGCTCGACCCGCAAGGCGGCTACCTCCGTCCCGAGGTTGCCGTCATGGCGCACCTGAAATTGGCGGCGGCGCACGGCGCGCTGCTGCGGCTCGGCGAGCGGGTGACCGCGATCGAGCCGGACGACGGCGGCGTGACGGTGGTTTCCGCACATTCGCGGGTCCGGGTGGGCAAGGTCGTCGTCGCCACCGGGCCGTGGATCGCCGAACTCGTGCCGGCACTCAAGGCCTATGCCACCCCCATCCGCCAGGTGGTGGCCTGGTATGGCCCGCGTGACGCGGCGATGGCGGGACCGCTGGCGGCAATGCCTTGCTTCATCCGGGACGAGGGCGAGGGCGGATCGTTCTTCGGCTTTCCGGCGCTCGGCGCTGCCGGCGTCAAGGTCGGCAAGCACGCGCACCTGTTCGAGCCGATCGATCCCGATGAGCCGAACCCGCCGATTGGGGATGCGGACCTTGCCGTAACCGACGGCTTCATCGCGAGGCGCCTCCCGCAGGTTGCGGGTCGCCGGCTCGATGCCGTCGTCTGCCGCTACACCATGCTGCCGGGCGAGGACTTCCTCATCGATACAGCGCCGGGCGATGCCCGCATCATCGTCGCGTCGCCTTGCTCGGGCCACGGCTTCAAGTTCGCCAGCGTCATCGGCGAAATCCTTGCCGATCTGGCTGAGAACGGCGCCACGGCGCTGCCGATCGACATGTTCTCTTTCAAGGCGTTACAGGCGAAGGCGGAATCAGTTTCCCGGTCCGTTGAGCCGATGCCTTAACGCTGGATGCGGGCGCCATTGCGCACGCCAGCATGCCGTAGACCCGGGGGGTCGGGCCGCGCCTCAGTCCGAATAGCGCTCCTCGTTCCAAGGATCGCCGCGGCGGTGATAGCCGCGAACCTCCCAGTAACCGAGATGCTCCTCGGTCTGGAACGTGATGCGCTTCAGCCATTTGGCGCTCTTCCAGAGATAGAGATGCGGCACGATGAGCCGCGCAGGACCGCCATGCGCCGCAGTCAGCGGCTGCCCCTCCCAGGCCTGCGCCAGCAGCGCGCCCTCGGCGGCGAAGTCGGCCAGCGTCAGATTGGTGGTGTAGCCGTCATCCGATTTCAGCGTGACGAAGGCGGCCTCGGGCGTCGGCCCCACGGCGGCAAGAAGGTCCTGCGTCGTCACCCCCCGCCAGTGGTTGTCGTAGCGCGACCAGGTCGTCACGCAGTGGATGTCGGAGACGCTTTCGCTCTGATCCTGGTCGGTGAAGTCGGTCCAGTTCCAGCGAAGCGGCCGCTCGACGGCGCCGTCGATGGTCAGCGACCATTCCTCGGTCGCGATCTCCGGCTGGATGCCGAGGTCGAGCACCGGCCAGTTGGTGACGAGGTGCTGGCCCGGCGGCAGGCGCTCGGTCTCGGGCCGGGCGTGCCGGCCGGTGAGAAAGCGGCCCTCCTCGGCCCAGCGCTTCTTGCTGCGGGTGAGCTTGCTCTCTGGGCTTTCGCTTTCGTCCACCATGCCGGGTCCTCGTTCTCGCGCCGTTCGTCAGCCAATAGCGGCAGATGGCACCGCCGGTGTCCATCGGCAATGCGCGGCGACGCGGACGCCGCCTGCGTCCTTAGCCATCCCGCGACAATTCTCGCCGCACCGCGGGCGTTGACGCTAGGGTGGCGCGGGGCCCTGCCGCGTCCCGGTCGCCGCAGCTCTCAGAGCCAGTGTTGCTCCGGAAAACGGCATGAAAGGAGACGGCATGGAACAGATCTCGCATGCCACGCCGCCGAACTCTGCGCCTGCCACGGCGGCGGACGACGCCACGGCGTCCCCGCCGGGGAAGCGCTTCGACTGGGTCGACGTCGCGAAGGGCTTCTGCATCATCATGGTGGTGATGATGCACTCGACGCTCGGCGTCGAGAAGGCGGTGGGCGAGACGAGCTGGATGGGCGCGGTGGTCGAGTTCGCCCGGCCTTTCCGCATGCCGGACTTCTTCCTGATTTCCGGCCTCTTCCTGTCCCGGGTGATCGACCGCGACTGGCGCAGCTTCCTCGACCGGCGCGTCGTGCATTTCCTCTATTTCTACCTGCTGTGGCTGACCATCCAGTTCGCCTTCAAGGGGCCGGGCATGGCCATGGAGGAGGGCGTCGGCGCCATGCTCCAGGCCTATCTGCTGGCGATCTTCGTCGAGCCGTTCGGCACCCTCTGGTTCATCTGGATGTTGCCGGTCTTTGCCGTTGTCGTCAGGCTGGCGCGCAACGTGCCGGTGCCGTTGATGCTGCTCGCCGGCGCGATCCTCGAAATCGCTCCGATCAGCACTGGGCATGTCGCGATCGACGAGTTCTGCGAGCGGTTCGTCTACTTTTATGCCGGCTACGCTCTGGCCGGCCAGATCTTTGCGGTGGCAGAGTGGTCCGGCACGCACAAGAAGGCTGCCCTGATCGCGCTGTTGATCTGGGGCGTAGTCGAACTGTCAGCGGTTCTGTCCGGCTGGAGCGCGGCGCCCGGCATCTCGCTGGCGCTCGGCGTCGCCGGGGCTCTGGCGGTGATCGTGTTTGCGACGCTGCTCGTCGGAGTGCCGCATGCCGGGCCGGCACTGCGCTTTCTCGGCGAGCATTCGATCGTCGTCTATCTCGCCTTCTTCCTGCCGATGGCGGTGGTCCGCACGGCACTGCTGAAGACCGGGATCATTTCCGACATCGGTCTCGTCTCGCTGATCACCACCGTCGCATCGGTGCTGGTGCCGCTGCTGATCTGGCACGCCAGCCGGCGGCTCGGCTGGACCTTCCTGTTCGAGCGGCCGGCCTGGGCCCGTCTCGCGCAGGAGAGGCCGATCATGGGGCGGTCATCGGCCTCCGGCGCGTCCTCGGCGTGAACGGGCCGGCCGGGCGGTAGGCCATCGCCTCCCACCTCGGGAGCGGAGCGCGTCAAGCGCAGGGTGTTGCAGGCGCAAAGCATTGAGGGCGCAGAGCGCTGTGGGCGCAAAGCATTGCGAGCGCTGGCCGTCACACGCCCTCTACAGAGCAAGGGTAACGTTGCGCCATGGTGACGGTACCGGTGAAAATCCGGTACTGCAGCCGCCGGACGGACCACCCTCGCGACAAGTTTAGGGATTTTTCAAATCGCGGATGCTAAGGCCTGACGATGGAAGCATTTTTCGCCGATCTGACGCAGCTCCTGAAAGACAACCAGATGTGGGCGGGTCCCATCGTCGGGCTGATTTCCTTCGGAGAATCCCTGGTGATCGTCGGGCTGCTGATTCCGGCGACAGCGGTCATGGTCGTCATCGGCGGACTGCTCGGGGCCGGCGTCGTTACGCCCGTTCCGGTGCTCCTCGGCGCCGTCGTCGGTGCTGTCCTCGGCGACATCGTCTCCTACTTCCTCGGCCGTTGGCTCGGACCCAGCATCGTCCACAAATGGCCGCTCAACCGCTATCGCCATTCCGTCGCCAAGACCCGGCTGTTCTTCCGCAAATACGGCTTCGCCTCGGTCTTCATCGGCCGCTTCCTCGGCCCGATCCGCTCGACCGTTCCGCTGGTCGCGGGGATGATGGCGATGGAGCAGAAACGCTTCCAGATCGCCAACGTCCTGTCGGCCTGCGTCTGGGCGCCGGTGATGCTCGCGCCGGGCTGGCTCGCGGGCCGCGGCATGATGGAGTTCGACGGTCTGACCGAGATGCACATCCTCGGCCTGATCGGCCTGATCCTGCTGGCGACCGCCGTCGGCACCTACTTCGGCACCCGCCGCCTCAATACCCGCCGGCCGGGCCGGGTGCGGGTGATCAAGATGCCGCCGGTCGTCTGAAGCCAGGCCGCTGAACAGGGCCGAGCCGCAGCCCGCCCCAATATCAAGCGCCGGGCGCGGTCACTTCAGTATGAGAAGCGCGGGCCGGCGCTGCACGCGCGGCTCAGCTTTGCGGCTCGTCCGAAACACCGCGCGCGGCGGCGATGGCGGTGGCGCATTCCGGGGTTGCCCGGGTGAGGATCTCCTCGGGCGGGGTCATGCCGCTCCAGATGCCGACGACGTTCGTCGCCGCCCACCAGGGATCCTCGCCGGCCTGACGGATCAGCACCGGGGTCGCGCCGGTGACGCAGCGGGAGATGCCGGAGACCGTCGCGGGCGACAGGTTGCCGAAACGCTCACCCATCTCCGCCCGCAGCGGATCGATGAGAAAGAACGAGATCAAGGCGACGAAGAAGGCTTCCATGGTTTCCATCCGGGAAGGTGTCCGACATCACGAGCGGAGGCTCGCCAGAGGGGCCCGGACAGGGTCCTGACCGAGATAGGGATGCGGATCGACCCGAACAAGCGCCTTCATCCCGATAGGGCCGCGCCGCCTTGGCCGGCGGCGCCCAATTCCACAGGGTCCCGAGGCGGCCCGCCCCGCGACGAAGCCGCCCATCGATAGGCCGTTGACGATGGCCTCCAATCCGCGCAATCTCCGGCCATCGGGGAAGGCCGTTCCGGACGTCGAACTGCAGTCAGCAGCGGCCGTCGTGTGCTGCCTTCTCCACCTTCGCCGTAGGCGCCATATGACCCGTGAAGGGCGAGGGGCAACGGCCTGAACACCCGCCGCAGGATGGCGGCGTGCGCAAGGCGCAACGATCCCGGGAGGATAGAATGTTCCAGCAGGCACTCGACCAGGTCTCCAAGAAGGTCCTGATCCGCGAGCAGTACGACAACTTCATCGGCGGCAAGTGGGTCGCGCCCTCCGACGGGCGCTACTTCGACAATCCGAGCCCTGTCACCGGCAAGCTCCTCTGCAAGGTCGCGCGCTCCAGCGCCGCCGATATCGAGCTGGCGCTCGACGCCGCGCACAAGGCGAAGGACGCCTGGGGGTCGACCTCGGTCGCCGAGCGCTCGCGCATGCTGAACCGCATCGCCGACCGGATCGAGGAAAACCTCGACCTCCTCGCCATGGTCGAGACGCTCGACAACGGCAAGCCGATCCGCGAGACGACGCATGCCGATCTGCCGCTGGCGGTCGACCATTTCCGCTATTTCGCCGGCGCGATCCGGGCGCAGGAGGGCGGCATCTCCGAGATCGACAAGGATACCGTCGCCTACCATTTCCACGAGCCGCTGGGCGTCGTCGGCCAGATCATCCCGTGGAACTTCCCGTTGCTGATGGCGATCTGGAAGCTCGCCCCGGCGCTCGCCGCCGGCAACTGCATCGTCCTGAAGCCTGCCGAGCAGACCCCGCTCGCGATCCTCGTGCTGATGGAAATCCTCGGCGACATCATCCCCGAGGGCGTGGTCAACGTCGTCAACGGCTTTGGCGTCGAGGCCGGCAAGCCGCTGGCACAGTCGACCCGCATCGCCAAGATCGCCTTCACCGGCGAGACGACGACGGGCCGCCTGATCATGCAGTACGCCTCGGAAAACCTCATCCCGATGACGCTGGAGCTCGGCGGCAAGTCGCCGAACATCTTCTTCGCCGACGTGATGGACGAGGATGACGACTTCTTCGACAAGGCGCTCGAGGGTTTTGCGATGTTCGCGCTGAACCAAGGCGAAGTCTGCACCTGCCCCAGCCGCGCGCTGGTGCATGAGTCGATCTACGACAAGTTCATGGAGCGGGCGGTTGCCCGGGTGAAGGCGATCAAGCAGGGCCATCCGCTGGATCCCTCGACCATGATCGGCGCCCAGGCCTCGAACGACCAGCTGGAGAAGATCCTCTCCTACTTCGACATCGGCCGCCAGGAGGGCGCCGAGGTGCTCACCGGTGGCCACCGTGCCAACCTCGAGGGTGAGCTGTCGGGCGGTTACTACGTCGAGCCGACGATCTTCGCCGGCCACAACAAGATGCGCGTCTTCCAGGAGGAGATCTTCGGCCCGGTGGTGTCCGTGACGAAGTTCAAGGACGATGCGGATGCGATGGCGATCGCCAACGACACGCTCTACGGCCTCGGCGCCGGCGTCTGGACCCGCAACGGCACGCGCGCCTACCGGTTCGGCCGCGGCATCCAGGCCGGCCGCGTCTGGACCAACTGCTACCATGCCTATCCCGCGCACGCGGCCTTCGGTGGCTACAAGCAGTCCGGCATCGGCCGCGAGAACCACAAGATGATGCTCGACCACTACCAGCAGACCAAGAACATGCTGGTCAGCTACTCGCCGAAGGCGCTCGGCTTCTTCTGAAGCAGCCCGGCGTACGGCACAAAAGCATCGGCGGCGGGAGCGATCCCACCGCCGATGCCGGTTTGAAAGGAGACGAGAATGGTCGAGCGTGTCACCATCACCGAGGCGGCGAGCGCCATGGTCCGCCAGCTGCAGGCCGCGCACGGGCCGCTGATCTTCCACCAGTCCGGCGGCTGCTGCGACGGCTCTGCACCGATGTGCTACCCGAAAGGCGATTTCCGGACCGGCGGTCAGGACGTGCTGCTCGGCGAGATCGACGGCTGCGACTTCTTCATGGGGGCCGCGCAGTTCGACTACTGGAAGCATACCGCTCTCATCATCGACATCGTGCCCGGCCGCGGTTCGGGCTTCTCGCTGGAGGCGCCGGAGGGCGTGCGCTTCCTGACGCGCTCGCGGCTGTTCACCGACGCAGAGAATGCCGAGCTCGACGCTGCCGGTCCGCCCGCGCGGGGCGGCTGAGCGTTCTCCCGCCGGGCTCTTCCGTGCCCTTCGGGCGGGCGCCTGTCCGGCTGTTGCCAAGCGCGGCCCGACCACCCTATAGACCGCGGCGTCCGCAGCATTCGTGGAAGGCCGCGACACTCCGCACCGAGGGTGGCGCGACCCTGGTCCACCCGCCGCTCCCTCTCCTGAAGGCGACTTGCCCTTGAGCCTCTCTTGAACCCTTCCAGCGATGGCGCCCCGACGATGACGCTGCCGGCGCTCGGCTGGTCGAATTTCTACGCCGAGCAGGTGACGGCGGAGGAGGCGGGTTTCGAGCCCCGCCGGATCGCCACCGTCCACCGCTCCCGCCTGACCGCGATCTCGCAGTCTGGCCCTACGCGGCTGGTGCTGCCTGCCAATACCCAGACCGGCGATTTCGCCGTGGGCGACTGGGTGCTTGCCGATCCGCGGACGGACCAGCTGCACCGCCGGCTCGGCCGGCTGAGCGTCCTGTCGCGCCGCATCGAGGGCGTCGTCAGCCCGCAGCTTGCTGCCGCCAACGTCGACACGCTGTTCATCGTCACCTCCTGCAATGCGGATTTCAATCCGGCGCGGCTCGAGCGCTATCTGGCGCTGGCTAACCAGGCCGGCACGGATCCGGTGATCCTCCTGACCAAGGCCGACATGGCCGAGGATCCTCAATCCTATTTCGACCAGGCGACAGCCCTGCAGCGTGATTTGCCGGTGCTGATCGTCAACCCGCGCGCCGACGACGCCGGCGCGGCGCTGGCGCCCTGGTGCGGACCGGGGCGAACGGTTGCGCTGGTCGGCTCCTCCGGCGTCGGCAAGTCGACGCTGGTCAATTCGCTCGCGGGTCTCGAGCCGGCCGAGGCGCAGCTGACCGGCGGCGTGCGCGAGAGCGACGCCAAGGGGCGGCACACCACGACCTCGCGCTCGCTGCATGCCATCGCCGGCGGGGGCTGGGTGATCGACACGCCGGGCATGCGCACGCTGCATGTCAGCGACGCCGCCGAGGGCATCGACACGCTGTTTGCCGAGATCACCGAACTCGCGCCGCTCTGCCGCTTCCGCGACTGCACCCATGCGCACGAGCCGGGCTGTGCCGTGCGGGCGGCGGTCGAGGCCGGCACGCTCGACCCGGATCGCCTGGCGCGCTGGCGCAAGCTGCAGGACGAGAACCGCGGCAATACCAAGGTGCAGACCGGTCCGCGCGGCAACAAGGGCGCGGGCTACGTCAAGAAGCGCTGACCCGCCGTTCATCCGCCCGCCGCCGCGCGCACCGCCAGCCCGCCCTTCCGAAACCGCCGATGTCGCCTACCTCCTCTCCCGAACGGTCGGCTCTCCCGAATGGTCGGCGGTGAACGAGGAGACACGGACATGCAACAGGTGACGCTGCCCGGCGGCGAAACGGTCCCGGCCCTCGGGCAAGGGACCTGGATGATGGGCGAAAGCGCGGGACGCCGGGCCGACGAGATCGCCGCCCTGCGCCGCGGTATCGACCTCGGCATGACGCTGATCGACACGGCCGAGATGTACGGCGATGGCGCCTCGGAGGAACTGGTGCGCGAGGCGGTGGGGCCGCGGCGCGACGAGATATTCCTCGTCACCAAGGCCTATCCGCAGAACGCCTCGCGCGACCGGTTGCCCGAGGCGTGCGACCGCAGCCTGAAGCGCCTCGGTACCGACCGCATCGATCTCTACCTCCTGCACTGGCGCGGCGGCGTGCCGCTGGCCGAGACGGTGGCGGCGATGAAGGCGCTGCAGGCGGCCGGCAAGATCCGCCACTGGGGCGTCAGCAATCTCGACGGCGACGACATGGCCGAGCTCGTGGACGCTGGCGGCGGCGACTGCGCCACCGACCAGATCCTCTACAATCTCACGCGCCGGGGGCCGGAATTCGACCTGCTGCCCTGGCTCGACAGCCGGTCGATCCCGGTCATGGCCTATAGCCCGGTCGAACAAGGTCGGCTGATCCGGCACAAGGGGCTGGGGGAGGTCGCCGCACGGCTGGAGGCGACGCCGGCGCAGGTCGCCCTAGCCTGGCTGCTGCGGCGGCAAAACCTCATCGCTATCCCGAAGGCCAGCACGCCGGCGCATGTCGAGGACAATGCCCGCGCCCGCGATCTCGCGCTCTCACCGGACGACCTCGAGCATCTCGACGCCGCCTTTCCGCCGCCGCGCAAGGCGGTGCCGCTGGAGATGCTCTAGCCCCGGTGGGGAGCGCCGCGCCTTTGTGGAGCTTACGGTGTCCGAAAGCTCCCGGCGCGCGGCGGTGCTAGTCACGCGCCGTCAGTTCCAGCCGCTGCCCGACCAGGTCCGCGAGGACCGCGGGCGGCTCGCGGCAGTCGAGGGTGATGACGTTCTCGCTGGAGGGTGAGGGCACTTCGAGCGTCGCCAGCTGGCTGTCGAGGAGGGAGCTCGGCATGTAGTGGCCCTTGCGCTGCGCCAGCCGCGCCGCGATGACCTCGCGGCTCCCGTCGAGGAACGCGAAGAGCAGGCCGGGACACGCGTCGGCGAGCTTCCGGCGGTAGCTCTCCTTCAGCGCCGAGCAGGCCAGCACCGTTGCCTCGCCCGTCGCTGCGGACTGTGCGAGGCGCTCGGCCAGCCGGTCGAGCCAGGGCCAGCGCTCCGCATCGGTCAGGGGAATGCCGGCGCGCATCTTGGCGACGTTCTCCGGCGGGTGGAAATCGTCGGCATCGAGGAAGGTGAAGCCGTAGCGGTCCTTGATCGCAAGGCCGAGCGTCGACTTGCCGGTGCCCGACACGCCCATCACCACGACCACCGGCAGGGGCCTCGCCGGACCGGAAGTGTTGCTCATTGGATAGGCTCTGGCAACGCCGCGCGGGAAGCCGGCGATCGGAACATCATGCGCATTTGGGTTCCTCCAGAGGGGGCGGATCGGCGTGTCAGAGGGTCGCGAGCACGCCACCGTCGACGTAGAGGATCTGCCCGTTGACGAAGTTCGAGGCGTCGGAGGCGAGGAAGATCGCTGCGCCCTGCAACTCCTCGACCTTGCCCCAGCGGCCGGCGGGCGTCCTCGTCTTCAGCCATTTGTCGAAGTCGGGGTCCGCCATCAGCGCCTGGTTCAGCGGCGTCTCGAAATAGCCGGGACCGATGGCGTTGATCTGCAGCCCGTGCCGCGCCCAGTCCGTGCACATGCCCTTGGTCAGGTTGTTCACCGCGCCCTTGGTGGCGGTGTACGGCGCGATGGAGTAGCGGGCGGCGGCGCTCTGGAGACTGGCGATGTTGATGATCTTGCCGCGGCCGCGGCCGATCATGTGCCGCGCGACCGCCTGGCCGACATAGAAGACCGAGTCGACATTGGCGCGCATGATCTCGTGCCAGGTCTCGGTCGGATAATCCTCCAACGGCGCCCGGCGCTGGATGCCGGCATTGTTGACGAGGATGTCGATCGGACCGACCGCCGCCTCGATGCCGTCGACCCCGGCGCGGACGGCGTCGACCTCGGTGACGTCGAAGCTGGCGATCGAGGTCTGGATGCCGTCGGCCTCGAGGCGCTCGGCGGCGGCTTCGAGCTTGGCCTCGTCGCGGCCGTTGAGGACGACATGCGCGCCCGCCTTGCCGAGACCTTCGGCGAGCGCGAAGCCGATGCCCTGGCCGGAGCCGGTGACGAGGGCGGTGCGGCCGGTGAGATCGAACAGTTTCAACGACATCCCGGCGTTCCCCTCGCAGCCGCGGGCGCCATGCGCCGGACCGTCTTTCCGCTTTTCCGCGTGCTATTCCATGTTATCCCTGGCATCGCAAGCCGGCGGAACGCCGGGCGAGATCTGGGGAACCTGCCGAATGCGTGCTGCCGTCATCCATGCCGCCAAGGACCTTCGCATCGACGAGCGGGAGGCGGCAGCGGCCGGGCCGGGCGACGTCCTTGTCCGCTTCGGCGCCGGCGGCATCTGCGGGTCCGATCTGTCCTACTGGGGCAAGGGACGCGTCGGCGACTTCGCGCTGCGCGAGCCGCTGGTGCTGGGCCACGAGATCTCCGGCGAGGTGATCGCGCTGGGCGACGGCGTCTCCGGCCTCGCGATCGGCCAGCGCGTTGCGGTCAATCCGAGCCGGCCATGCCTCCGCTGCGACTACTGCCGGGCCGGGCGCGGCAATCTCTGCCGCAACATGCGCTTCTTCGGCTCGGCGGCGATCTTTCCGCACGTCCAGGGCGCCTTCTCCGAAACCTTCGTCTGCCGCGCCGACCAGGCGGTGCCGGTGCCCGCGACCATGTCCTTCGCCAAGGCGGCGCTCGCCGAGCCGCTGGCGGTCGCGCTGCACGGCGTCCGCCGTGCCGGGGAACTCCTCGGCAAGCGCGTCGTGATCGCCGGCGCCGGCCCGATCGGCATGCTGGTGGCGCTGGCGGTGCGGCGCGCCGGTGCGAGCTTCATCGCCATCACCGACCTCGTCGACCAGCCTCTCGCGCTGGCGCTCCGTGCCGGTGTTGACGAGACGATCAACGTCGGCACGCAGCCCGAGCAGCTGGCCGCCTACGAGGCCGACAAGGGCTTCTTCGACGTGGCGCTGGAGGCGACCGGCTCGCCGCTGGCGCTGTCCTCGCTGTTCAGGGTCGTGCGGCCGGGCGGTCGGGTGGTGCAGCTCGGCATGATGCCGCCGGGCGAGATCCCGCTGCCGGCGAACCTCCTGATGGCGCGCGAGATCGATTTCGTCGGCGCCTTCCGCTTCGCCGAGGAGTTCCATACCGCCGTCGACTGGCTGGCACGCGATCTCGTCGATGTCGCGCCGGTGATGTCGGTCGAACTGCCGATGGAGCGCCTCAGCGAGGCCTTCGAACTTGCCGCCGACCGCCGCCGGGCGATTAAAGTGCATCTGCACTTCTAGCCGGAGACCGGACCAGACGCCGCTGGACAGACCAGCCCGGCCAGTGACACCGTCCCGCGACAAGGCCACCACCTGCGGCAGGATCGCCTGCCGGTGGAGGGGAGGCGATCTCAGAGGGCATGATATGGATGCGATGGTGGGCGGGCGCGTGACGTTCGAGGCACTGGTGCGGCGGCTGCAGCCGATCTTCGAACGGCATGGCTGCTCCGGCGAGGTCGCCCGCCTGCTCGCGGATAACTGTGCCGCGGCGGAGCGTGACGGCGCCGCCAGCCACGGCCTGTTTCGGATGAAGGGTTATGTCGACAGCCTCAACGCCCATGGCTGGGTCGACGGTCGCGCCGTTCCGGTCGTCGAGGACGCCGCGTCAGGCTTCCTGCGCATCGACGGCCGCAACGGCTTCACCGTGCCGGCGCTTTCGGCTGGGAGGTCGGAGGCGGTTGCGCGGGCGCGGTCGAACGGTGTCGCCGTCGTCGCCATCCGCAATTCGCACCATCTCGGGGCCTTGTCGCTCGACGTCGAGCCGTTTGCGGAGGAGGGGCTGGTGGCCCTTGCCTTTATCAACTCGATGAAAAGCGTCGTGCCGCAAGGCGGCCAGAGGGCAGTGCTCGGCACCAACCCCATCGCCTTCGCCACTCCGCGTGCCGACGGACCGCCGCTGGTGTTCGACATGGCGACATCGGCGATGGCGAACGGCGACGTGCAGGTCGCCCGGCGCGAGGGGCGCGCATTGGACGAGGGTGTCGGCATCGACCGGCGGGGCGAGCCGACGACGGATCCCGCCGCCGTGCTCGACGGCGGCGCGCTGCGCCCCTTCGGCGGCCACAAGGGCGCAGCGCTCTCTGTGATGGTGGAAATCCTCTGCGCGGCGCTGGTCGGCGGAAAGTTTTCGGCCGAGGTCGATCTCTCCTCCCACCCCGGCGCGCATACCCCGCACACCGGCCAGTCGCTGATCCTCATCGATCCCCAGGCCGGGCGCGGGGCGTTGCCGGATTTCGACGTGCGGGTCGAGCAGCTCCTCCATCTGCTGCACGACGCCGGACAGGATCGCCTGCCCGGTGACCGAAGGCTTCAAGCGCGGGCGCAGTCGGCGCGGGAAGGCATTGCCGTTTCGGACGAGATGAACGCGATGCTGGAGCGGTTGGAGACGGCGTGAGCCATAAGGGCGGAACGCCGGCGCCGCCCTTAGCCGGCCAGCAGCGGGATGTGCGGTGCGACATCCGGCGGCGCCAGTCCCGCGAGGCGCGGGTCGGGGGCGATCTCGACCTCTCGCTTGTAGGCGGTGAAGCCGGAGCGGGTGTAGAAGGCGATGGCCCTTGGATGGTCGAGCGTGCAGGTGTGCAGCCAGAACCGCCGGATCGGATGCGCAAACGCCTTCTCGATCGCGCGGTTCATCAGGAACCGCCCGGCAGGCCCGCCGATCAGCGACTGCGAAAGCCCGAAGAACAGGAGTTCGCATTCGCCCTCCTGCCGGAAGTCGAGCTCCAGCAGGCCGAGCCCGCCCTTTCCGTCGCTCAGCTGGTAGATTTCCACCGCTGAGGGCGCGATCTCGGCGGCCAGAGCCGCATCGTCCATCGCCAGACGGCTGAACCAGAGCCAGTCGATCCCGACCGCGCGGTGGAGCGCACGGTAGGCCGTGGGATCGGCCGCCATCCGCTCCAGCTGCCAGCCGGCCTCGACCGTTTCCGGCCGCAGCTGGGGGCGCCCGGTCATTTCGAGGTAGGTGACGACAGTGGCGAGCATCCCCTGCGGGACGTCGTGAAATCCGGCGGTGAGCATCGTTTGGAACTCCCAGGCGCGAACAGGCCGGCGACATTGGTGCCGGGCTGTTCCCGACTACGACATTCCGGCCGATGCTGCAGCCGCAAAAGTACGTCTGCCGCAGCGCCGATGTCGGACGCCGGTATTGGCGATCGGTATAGTTCCGGCCATCGGCTCGAGGGGGAAGCGCTCCTATCACGGGGAAAGTTCTCGTAGCGAGGTGCCGATGTCCCGTTTGCAATTCCGCCTGCGCCTGGTCCTAGTAGCGATCCTCGTTGTCCTCTCGCCGGCGCTTGGCTATGCCGCCTACCAGCATGTCACCGGCAATCTGCACGTGGTCGAGGACGGCCTGTTCTACCGCTCTGGACAGCTGGACGGGCCGGCGCTGACCAAGCTCGTCCTCGACAGGAACATCCGCACGATCATCAACCTGCGCGGGGCGCATCCGGACAGCAACTGGTATGCCGCCGAGACTTCGGTCGCCGAGGGGTACGGCGTGCGCTACGTCCCGATCGCGCTGTCGGCGGGCGAAGAGCCGGATATGGCGACCATGCTGGCGCTCGCCAATGCCGAGCGCAATGCGCCGGGCCCGATGCTCGTCCACTGCCGCAGCGGCGCCGACCGCACCGGGCTGGCCGCGGCGATCTACGAACTGGTGGTCGCCGGCAGCAGCAAGGAGGCGGCCGCCGGCCAGCTCTCCCCGTTCTACGGGCATTTTCCCTGGTTCGGCTCGCGGACGGCGGCAATGGACCGGGCCTTTGCAAAATTTGCGGATTACTGGGACGCGTCGGGGCGACGTGCTGTAGCCTTCGGCGACACGGAGATGTTGGCTGCCAAATGAAAATACTGCTGATCGAAGACGACAGACAGACCGCGGACTACATTGTCGGTGGCCTCGCCCAGGAGGGGCACGATCTCGACCACTCCGCCAATGGGCCGAACGGGCTGGAGCTCGCCTGCACCCGTGACTACGACGTGATGATCGTCGACCGCATGCTGCCGGGCCTCGACGGCCTGTCGATCGTGCGCGCTCTGCGGTCGTCCGGCCGCGATACGCCGGTCTTGTTCCTGACGGCGGTCGGCGGCGTCGACGACCGGGTCGAGGGGCTGGAGGCCGGCGGCGACGACTATCTGCTGAAGCCCTTCGCCTTCTCGGAGATGATGGCGCGGATCAACGCGCTCGGCCGAAGGGCCCCGAGCCGCAAGGAGGAGACGGTGCTGAAGGTCGGCGCCCTCGAGATGAACCTGATCGCCCGCACCGTGGTGCGCGAGGGGGTGGTCATCGAGCTGCAGCCGCGGGAGTTCCGGCTGCTGGAATATCTCATGCGCAACCGCGGCCGGGTGCTGACGCGCACCATGCTGCTGGAGCGTGTCTGGGACTTCCACTTCGATCCGAAGACCAATGTGGTGGAGACCCATGTCAGTCGCCTCAGATCAAAGGTGGACAAGCCGTTCGAGAAGGAGATGATCCGCACCGTACGAGGCGCCGGATATTCTCTCAATGCACCTGCCTGAACAGTTTCGCTCGACCTCCTTCCGCCTCGGCCTCGGCTACACCTTGCTGCTGCTGGTCTCTGTCGTGCTGATTCTCGGCGTGACCTATTTCAAGGCGACGTCGGAGGTCGACGGCATCGTTCGACGGTCGATCGACGAGGACATGGGGGCGCTGAACGATGCCTGGACGACGAGGGGGCTCGAGGGTCTCAGCGCCGACATCGCACGACGCTCCAACAGCGTTTCCGACGACCGTTTCTACCTTCTCACCCGCGAGGACGGCAGCAAGGTCGCCGGCAACCTGCCGGCCGAGGTGTGGCTGGAAGGCTGGAGCGAGCGCAAGCTGAAGCGCTCGGTGGTCAAGCTGAGCCCCGCCCTCCTGAACGCCGCCAGCCTCAACAGCGATCACGAGGTGCGGCTCTTCGGCGTGGGGGCGGTGATCGGCGGCTACCGGGTGATGGCCGCGCGCAACTCGCATATTCTCGACGAGACGCAGGAGATCATCCTCGCTTCCCTGCTCTGGGGCTGCGTCGTCTCGGTGCTGCTGGCGCTCGGCGGCGGCCTTGCCGTCAGCATCGGCCCGACGCGCCGCGTCGACGCGATCGCCTCCGCGATGCGGGCGATCGCTGCCGGGCGATTCGATCTTCGCCTGCCGATCGCCGGCAAGCGGGACGAGCTCGATCGGCTGTCCAGCGACATCAATGCCATGCTGGCCCGCATCGACGTGCTGATGAGCAGCCTGCGCCAGGTGTCGACCGACATCGCGCACGATCTGCGCACGCCGCTCGCCCGGCTGCGGCAGACGCTGGAGGCGGCACAGGACGGCGATGCCGCCGGCACGCTGCGCAAGAGCACGCTCGACGGGGCGGTCGCCGAAGTCGATTCGATCATCGAGACCTTCAACGCGCTGCTGCGGATTGCCCAGATCGAGGCCGGCGCGCGCAAGGCGAAATTTCGCTCCATCGACCTCTCCGTCCTGCTGACGCAGCTGCAGGACGTGTTCGACACCGTCGCGGATGCGAGCGGCCACCGCATGGAGCTCGACGTCTCCGGCGACCTCGTGATCTTCGGCGACCGCGATCTTCTCCAGCAGCTCTTCGCCAACCTCATCGAGAACGCGATCACCCATGCGCCTGCGCCTGCGTTGATCCGGCTGTGGGCGAGGGCGGAGGGCGGCGCGGTCGTCGCGGGGGTCAGCGATGACGGGCCCGGGATCCCGGTCGAGGAGCGCAAGCGCATCTTCCGGCGGCTCTACCGGCTGGACCGAAGCCGCACGACGCCCGGCAACGGCCTCGGCCTCGCCCTCGTGGCAGCGATCGTGGACCTTCACGATGCGCGGATCGAGGCCGCCGACAACGCACCGGGGCTGCTCATGCGCGTCGTGTTTCCGCCGCTGATCGCCGAGACCGCGGGCCTTGCCCTAAGCCAGCCACGGCGGGCGGTCTTGGCGCCACCGACGGCGCTGCAGAAGGCCTGAACCACCGCCATCGCCGTGCGTCGTGGCGCCGGCAGGGCCGGACTTCGCCGGTATCACGCGGGTTTGTGGTGGCGGAGTGCCGACCCGGCGCCAGATGGGGAAACCCCGGCCTTGCTTCCCGCAGACGGGTTGAGCCAGCCAGCCGGAGAATGCCCCGTGGACGACGCACCCTTGATCCTGACACTGCGGTTCGACGCCGACAGCTTCGCGCATTTCGATCGGATGCGCCGGCAGTATTTTCCGCCGGCCCGCAATTTCATCCCCGCGCACCTCACCTTGTTCCACCATCTGCCCGGCGCCCGCCATGCCGAGGTCGCGGCCGCCGTGGCGGAGAAGGCGGCGGGCGCTGCGCCCTTCGCCATGGCGGTGAGCGGCCTGCGCTTTCTCGGGCAAGGCACGGCCTATGCGATCGAGAGTGCACAACTCGCGGCGCTTCGCGCGGGCCTTGCAGCCGATTTCGTGGACACGCTGACACGGCAGGACGCGCAAGGGTACCGGCCGCACGTGACCATCCAGAACAAGTGTTCCGCGGCGGCGGCGCGGCAGACGTTCGATGCGCTGTCGGATGGCTTCGCGCCTTTCGAAGTCACCGCCACCGGCCTGCTGCTCTGGCACTACCGCGGCGGGCCGTGGGAGGCCGCGGGCGAATTCGCCTTCGCCGGCTGAACGGGCCAGGCCTCTTTGGCGGGACCCGCGGGCGTGAAGAAGGAACCCTCGTCGTACACAACTGTTCCTGATATGTTCCAGGCGGGCATCAGGGCAGAAGATGGTTCAGGCGATCAAGAGCTTCGCGGACGGGTTGCGGAAAGGGCTCGGCATCCTCGTGCGGTGCCAATGCGGCAAGCAGGCGATCTTCCGCGCCTCCGACTTCATGGACGTCATCGCGCCGGGCGAGGACATCGAGGCCCGCGTCTGGCGCTGCACCTGGTGCCGAAAGCGTGCGAGCTTCGTCCGCTACGTTCCGCTGGACGGCGTTGAACGCGAGGACCTGTCGCGCTGGTCGCCGCGGCCGAGCTGAGCCGGCGCCGCAGGGATAGGCTCTAGGTGCGGGTCGCGACCGCGAGATCGGCAAGGTCCAGTTCCTCTTCGATCAGGTGGAAGGCCTCGTCTCCGATGGTGCCCTCGCGCCGGAGTGCGAGAAGACGGTTGCGCCGCGCCACGAGGGCCTTTGCCCGCAGCGCCTTCTCCGGCGGGGTCGGCCGTCCAAACCCGTCCTCGGCAGCCTCCGCCACCCGTTTCTCGGCTTCCAGCTCGGCGCGAAGCGCGGCGGCCCCGGGCGAGGCGTCGTCCCGCACGGCGGCAATGCCGGCATCGGATGTCGCCATGCGGGCCTCGCGCACTTCGCGGGCGACCGGGTCGTCCTCCTCGAGCCCGAAGGCCATCACCAGCGGGCGCAGCGTCAGACCCTGAATCACCAGCGTCCCGAGGGTCACCGCGAAGGCCGAGAACAGCAGCATGCCGCGTTCGGGAAAATCGGTCGGCAAAGCGAGGGCGGTGGCGACGGTGACGATGCCCCGCGTGCCGGCCCAGCCGACGATCACGCCCGTCCGCCAGTCCGGCAGGAGGCCGCCTTCGACCGTTGCCCCGTCGGTCCGCGCGATCTGCCAGCGGCTCCAGAAGGCCGCGGCGATGGTCCAGACCAGCCGGACGCCGATCACGGTTCCCAGCACGGCCGCCCCGACGATCATCCAGTGCCGGAGTTCGTCCGGGGAGGCCGAGGCGATGACCGGGCCGAGTTCCAGGCCGATGATGAGGAAGGC
The DNA here is from genome assembly GCF_055730125.2 of Mesocryomonas fontinalis. Taxonomy (NCBI): domain Bacteria; kingdom Pseudomonadati; phylum Pseudomonadota; class Alphaproteobacteria; order Hyphomicrobiales; family Aurantimonadaceae; genus Mesocryomonas; species Mesocryomonas fontinalis. The sequence continues at coordinate 1,089,867 of NZ_JBUZWG020000001.1, forward strand.
AAGGACGTTGAGGACGACGACCGCCGTTTCCCAGACGGCGAAGGAGGGAAGCCGCAGCCGCGCGGTGGGGTAGGCGGAAGGCAGCCGCGCCAGCGTCATTCCGTAGATGACGATCGTCAGGATCGGCGACAGCGCCAGCCGCTCGGCGAGAACCCAGACGCCGAAGGTCGACACGAACTGAACAATGATCGACGTCGGCGCATCCTCGATCCGGCCGGTGACGAGGCCGACGAGCCAGGCCAGCGCGAGGCCCGCCACCAGGCTGCCGACCAGCGACAGGAGGAAGGCCGGGGCGATGACCTCGGCACCGATGCCGCCGCCCGACGCGACGGCGGCGAGCGCCAGCCGGTAGATCAGCAAGGTCGAGGCGTCGTTGAGGAGCGCCTCGTTGCGCAGGATCACGGCAATGCGGTGCGGCAGCTTGACGTCGCGCAGCACCGTCGTCGCGGCCACCGCGTCGGGCGGGGCGACGATGGCGCCGATGGCGATGGCGGCCGCCCAAGGAATGGTCGGCACCAGAAGGTGAACGACAACGGCCACTGCGGCGGTCGTCAGGCCGACGGCGACGAGGGCAAGGCTCAGCGCTGCGCCCCAGTTGCGCCGGAGGTCGCGCAGCGAGGTGTCGTAGGCCGCATCCAGGAGGACCGGCGCGACGAAGAGGGCCAGCACCAGCGACGGGTCCAGATGGAAGTCGATATCGATCGGCGCGATCGCCAGCGCAACGCCGACCAGTGCCAGCAGAACGGGATAGGGCAGGTGCCAGCGACGCGCGAGACCGAGCATCACCACCCCGACAGCCAGCATCGCAAGGATGGTTTCAAACACGATCATGGCGGGCTTTCGGGGGTGGTTCGCTCGCCGTTACATAGAGCGCGGATGGCAGATCACCAATCCCGCGCGAATCCCGCGAGCGTATCCGGCGGCGGGTGCGCGCGGGCAGGCGATGGGCGGTGCTCCTAGTCTTTGCCGATAGCGCCAGCTGCGGCCCTCCGCCTGACGGCGGCGTGCTAGCCCGGCGGTCCTTCAGCCGACAATTCCTTTGCCAGCGCGATGACCAGCGAGCGCACCCAGCGATGGGCGGGATCGTTGCGGTAGCGGACGTGCCAGCCGAGATCGACCGGAAAGGTGCCGAGGTCGACGGGCGCCGGCACGACCTTCAGCCGGGGGTCACGGGCGATATGTCGGCAGATCAGCCACGGCAAGGTGGCGCAATAGTCGGTGACCGCGACGATTTCCGGAACGGCGAGAAAGTGCGTGACGGATACGGCGACGTCGCGCCGCACGCCCCGCCGCTCCAGTGCCTGGAACAGCCCGGCGCGCAGGCGGCCGGGCGGCAGCACGTTAACGTGCTGCAAGCTCTCGTAGATGGCCTGCGAAAGGCTCGCCCCCACCTCCGGGTGGCCGGCCCGGACGACGCAGGCCAGTCCGTCGTCCATCAGGTGCTGAACCACCAGGCTGTCCGGCGGCTCGACGATCCGGCCGAGCACCATGGCCGTCTCCCCCGACATCGCGCCGGTCTCCGCCAGATCATTGCCGAAGGGCACGAGCCGAAGCCGGATGCCTGGCGCCTCGGCCTGCAGGCGGGCAACGACCCGCGGCATCAGGACAAACTCGACATAGCTGTTCGGTGCGATGGTGATCAGCCGTTCCGCCTTCGCCGGATCGAATTCCTGCTGACTGCGGACGGCCTCCTCGATCGCCGACAGAGAGGCGACGAGAACCGGCAAGAGCTCCAGCGCCACCGGCGTCGGCTTCATGCCATAGCGCTCGCGCACGAAAAGCGGGTCGCCGAGCATGGTGCGAAGACGGCCGAGGGCGTTCGACAGAGCGGGCTGGGTGATCCCTAGCCGCTCGGCGGCGCGGGTGACGCTGCGCTCCTCCATGAGGGTCACGAACACCGGCAGGAGGTTCAGGTCATAGCGCATTCAGTCATGCTGCTGGATGAATGTCTGAAATTCAACGGATAAATTGGAGTTATGATCGAGAGAGGCGCAGAAAGGCGGTCCACCCTATCCGATCCATCTTCAAGACAGGAACGTCCGATGAAGATCCTCATGGTCCTCACCTCGCATGACCAGCTCGGCAATACCGGCCGCAAGACCGGGTTCTGGCTCGAAGAGCTGGCCGCGCCCTATTACGTCTTCAAGGATGCGGGCGCCAAGATCACGCTGGCCTCGCCCGCCGGCGGCCAGCCGCCGCTCGATCCGAAGAGCAACGAGCCCGACGCCCAGTCGGAAGCAACCCACCGTTTCGAGGCGGATGCCGCAGCGAAGGCCCAGCTCGCCAGCACGGTCCGGCTCGACACGCTCCGCCAGGAGGACTTCGACACAGTGTTCTACCCCGGCGGCCACGGCCCGCTCTGGGACCTTGCCGAGGACCCGAACTCGGTCAAGCTGATCGAAGCCTTCATCGCCGCGGGCAAGCCGGTTGCGCTGGTATGCCATGCGCCGGGTGTCCTGCGCCACGTCAAGACGCCGGCGGGCCGTCCGCTGGTCGAAGGCAAGCGCGTGACCGGCTTCACCAACAGCGAGGAAGCCGCCGTCGGCCTCACCGACATCGTGCCCTTCCTCGTCGAGGACGAACTCGTCGCCAAGGGCGGAAAATATGAAAAGGGCGCCGACTGGGCCGAGTACGTCGTCACCGACGGGCTGCTGACCACCGGCCAGAACCCCGGTTCGTCGGCACTCGCAGCCAAGGTCCTCGTCAAGCACGTCGCGGCCTAGAGCTCGGCGATCGGGCAACACACCCGGTCTCCGTAGGCTCGAGAACATTGAGGCCGTGCGCCGGACAGGGCGCGCGGCTTGCGGCCATAGGTCCGATGGCGGCAGACCCATCTTGCTAGGCGAGCGCCCCATAAGGCTCAGGCGGGTCCGCCGCCGTTCCGATCGGCGTGCCCGCCGGCTTCCAGCACGCACACCTCCTCGCGGCATTTCTCCAGCAACCTCCGGGTCGATGCCAGGAGGGCTTCCTGGACGAAGTCCGGGGTGGCGTGCTTCAGCTGGCGCTGGAGGTCTTCGCCACGCTCCACGACTTGCCTCATCCAGCCGAGGACGGCCGCAGCACCGGCAGGCTCCGTCGGCGCAGAGCCGCAGTCGCCGAGCTTCATGCCATCGGCGGGCACCTTGTCCGGTGGCGTCATCGCCGGTTGCCCGCGATGATGCGGTGTTCCCGGTGAGCCCCGTGCGGCCCGCCGAGAAGGGCGGAATGGGCGTTCGGCATCGTTTCCTCCAGTTCCGCCGTGGTCATCCTGAACAACGCCGTCTCCACCTCGATCTCGGCACTGCGATCGAGCGGCACCAGCGGAAGGCGCAAGGTGCCCTCGAGCCCGCGGCGAAGCAGCAGCGCGTATTTCAGCGCGGCGACGCCGTGCGTCTCGACTGCCGCGATCAGTGGCATCAGCCGGGCGTGCAGCACGCGGGCGCGGGGGATGTTTGCGTCCCGGCACGCCTCATGCAGCGCCAGCACCTCCACAGGCGCGAGATTGGCGATGGTGCTGAACAGGCCATCGGCCCCACTGAGGCTTGAAGCGAGGCCACTTGCTTCGTTCGCCGCCAACACCTGGGCCGCGCCGGGTGTGCGCCCGGGATCCTCGCCTGCAGACAGGCCGGCCGCGTGGTCGATCCGCCCGGCGACGCCGTCGATCCGCATCAGCTTGGCGATGTCGCGCGCGCCGAGGCTGCACCGCGTCCTGGTCTCGTCGAACTCGACGAACACCGGCAGATCGACCGCCATCGTGATCCGCTCGACGTGGCGCCGGACACCCGCGACGTTCGGCCGGCTATAGGACGGCGTGACGACGATGACGGCGTCGGCACCGGCCGCCTCGGCATCCGCGGCGTAGGTCTCGGCCCTTGCCGTATCGTTGCTGCTGACGTCGGCGTAGATCCGCATCGGGCCTGCGGCCTCCGCCGCTAGCGACACCAGCCGCTGCCGCTCCTTTCGCGACAAAGTGGGACCTTCGCCGATCCATCCTGCGATAGCGACCGCGGGAATCCCACTGTCGCGCTGGAACGCCACGCTGCGACGCCAGGCTGCCTCGTCGATGAGAGGACTGGTTCCGCCGGAGCCATCGGCAGGGGAGGAGAAGGGCGTCACAAGCGAGGTGACGACACCGGGCATGTTCATGGAATTGCCTCGAGATCAGGGAGAGAGTGACGGGCTGCATTGGACGTAGCCGTCCTGGCGTCAGCCAAGGGTCAGGGCGTAGAGGCCGCCCATCGCCAGCATCGCGGCGGAGACGGTCAGGAGAAGCAGCCCCGCGACGGCCGCCTGCGCGCTCATGCCAGGCGCTCTGCAGTGGGACGGGCGGATGCCGGACCCGCCTGCTCGAGTTCCGTCCAGGCGAACCGCAAGGCGGCGTCGCGGCTGACGAAGATGCCGCCCCACTGGTCGCCGGTCCCGCTGACGACCCAGCCGCCGTCGTCGTGTTTCAGCTCGAAGCCTGGCATCGACGCCCCGGGATAAGGATGCCTGGCAATCGACGAGGGGTTCATGTTGGGCATGCGAGGAAGACCTTCGCTGTTGCGGATGCCCCTTGAATCCGCTTTTCCGCGTAAGTTTTCGATACGGAAGAGCGGTCGTCTCCGTAGTGTTTCGGCAAGGAAGGCCCCGACCGGTTCCCTCACTCGCCGGCATAGGCCGGCAGGCCGGCGAGGTCCCTCCGGCTGAGGCTGACCTCGACGTGATCGGCGGGACCTGCCTGCCAGCGGGGCGGCATGCGCGTCATCAGGTCCTCGAGAAGGCCTGCAGCGCTCTCGCCGGCCGGGGCAGGCGGCGTTGGCGGCGGCGGGCGGTGGGCCGCTTCCGCCGCGGGCACGAGGCGCAGCAAGGCCATCGGCACCGCGACGGTTCGCATCGCCACCCCGAGAAACGCCCCGACATTCAGCGTGACCGCCACCACGCGACCGCTGGCATCGACCAGCACGTCGTCGACGGTGCCGGCACGCTGTCCTTGTGGCCCGACAACCATCGAGCCAACGAGCCTCGACACCCGGATTCGTCCTGCGTCGGCGCCGTTGGTTGAGATTGCCGCGGACGCCATCGTTTCGTGCTCGTTCGGCCAAAATGTGCGCCGCCGCTCGGACGCCGCGGTGTCCGAATGGCCGACCATCGCCGCCATGGTCGCGACCGCGGCGATGGCCAGCAGTCCGTGTCGCCCGCGGCCTTTCGGCCGGACGCGCATTCAGGATCCCTCCGGTCTGACCGCCGGCGCCAAAGCGAGGGCCGGGGCGGACAGTACTGCATGGGCGAGACCGAGCGTGGCGACCGGCTGCACGAGGAGCGTGGCGGCCGCGAGCAGCCCGGTGAGGACGACGGCATTGCGAAGGTGAGACAGCATGAGTTCTTCCCGGCCCGAGAGCCCGTTCGACAGGGCGCCATGGCAACATCCAGGGATGGGCCGATGCGCTCGGCTGCGACGATCCGCCTTCGCGCATAAGGTTTCGAGAGGGATTTGACCCGTTCCGCATCAAGATTGAGGGGCAGGCGCCCGCGCTGCGACGGGCCGAAGCGGGAACTTTTGGCCTTAGAACGCTGGCCTCTTTGGGGATCGGCTTTGGTGCGGGAGCGATATCCGCGACGGATCGTTGCTGCCCTGACATCCAAACGACAGGAACAGACATGACCGACGATCCCCGCACCAGCCAGCCCACCCAGTTCCCCGGAGAGACGATGCAGACACTCCCCGGCCTCGAGGAGAAGATGCACACGCGGCCCGACCACGGCGAAGAGAGCTATGTCGGCAAGGGCCTCCTCGAAGGCCGCGTCGCGCTGATCACCGGCGGCGATTCAGGCATCGGCAAGGCGGTCGCGATCGCCTATGCGCGCGAGGGGGCGGACGTCGCGATCTCCTATCTCGCGACCGAGCAGGTCGATGCCGAGGACACCAAGGCCTGGGTCGAAAAGTCCGGACGCCGCTGCATCCTCTTGCCGGGCGACATCCGCGACCGCGAACTCTGCGCCGACCTCGTGGCGCGGACGGTGTCCGACCTCGGCGGTCTCGACATCCTCGTCAACAACGCCGCGGCGCAGACGACGAACGAGGATCTGGCGAGCATCGATGACGACGAGATGCAGGATGCCTTCGCCGTCAACGTCTTCGCGATGCTGCGCCTTGCGAAGGCCGCGGCCCCGCACATGAAGCCGGGCTCGGCGATCGTCAACTCGACGAGCATCCAGGCCAAGGTCGCGACCGAGAACATGATCGTCTATGCCGCGACCAAGGGCGCGATCGCGAGCCTCACCATCGGTCTGTCCAATCTGCTGGCGCCGAAGGGCATTCGCGTCAACGCCGTCGCGCCCGGCCCGGTCTGGACGCCGATCCAGGTCATCGCCAAGGAGCCCGACGAGCTTGAGAAGCTCGGCCACAACACGCCGCTCGCCCGCGCCGGCCAGCCGGCCGAACTCGCACCCGCCTACGTCCTCCTCGCATCGCGCGAGGGCAGCTACATGTCCGGCGCCGTCATCCCGGTCACCGGCGGCCTGCCGATGTACTGACGGCCAGTGCGACGGGCGCCGAACGCCAGCCTGGCGTCGGCGCTCTCCCCGGGGCGCCGGCCTCACGGCGCTGCAGACCGCTGGCGGCTCATCGCCATCCTCCGCAGCAGGCGGAGACTTGAGAACACGGAGAGATGCGCAGCCGCGCTCGGGCGACTTTCCCACTTCCAGCTGGTTCGAGCCGGTGATGGAGTGAGACAGATAGAGGGTCTGCAACCTCAAAATATTTGTCGTTACTGGCCGTGCTGCTGCTCTACGTAGCTCGCGAACCTCTCTCTGATCTGAACTTTCTGCTTTTTCAGCTGTTGCAATATCGGATGCGCATCGGCCTTCATGACCTGCTCAATCTTCTTGACGTAAGTCCAGAAGGTCCAACCGGCTTTCTCTTTCACGTCCTCAAAATCACGGACACGTCCAAATCGCTGGTTGATCGAGCCGAAGTCAAAGAGGGCAACTATCTCCGCCGGGCTTTTCGACCTGTACCGACTTACGGAAGATATCGCTTCTCGGCGCACGACGCCGGCGATTTTCTGGTTGAGACCAGAAAGCGTGAAATCTCTGATCCGGATCTTACGGCCGTCGAACCGAAACCCGAGATACTCGAAGTTTTTGTTTGCGGAGGCGGCGATCAAACCTAGGCAGGACTGCTTGCCACCGGCGACCGAGAACTGATGGATTGCTGTCTTGGCATCTGAGATCTGAAGTTTCGCGCCGTGCAGCGAGATTGTCGAACTAACGGTTTGGCACAGTGCCAGCGGATTGCCGCTGGCACTCGGGATGATGAACAGGATGTCGTCGCTGTAGCGCATATAGACGCCACCTGCCGAGACGGCCAAGGCCTGCATATCTCTATCGAAATCGAGCATGTAGACGTTGGCGAGCAAATCAGAAATCGGCGTTCCCTGCGGGATGCCGTAGTCGACTTTTCGTACGACGGCGATGTTCGAGTGTATGCTGTCTTGGCCGAAAACGACCTGACGCATCTTTTCGGAATCACATAGCCGGATCGGTATTTCGCGACGATCGATGAGGTACCCCTCGACCAAGGGGCGGCCGGGAAGCTTTTTGAGGCCCCAAAAGCCAAGCCGGCGGTACACCTCCTTGACCGGTACCTCCGCGTATTTCGTCAGGCTGCGGAAGACTTTGTAATGGTCAAGAGGAAGCTGGTTTTCTCCCAGGAGTGAGGACCAGACGTCCTTCAGCCGTCGATGGTCGAGGTTCTCGAAAAAACCCTTGATGTCCAGGCAGACCGTATGACAATCGCCCAGCCGTCGGATGTGGTTGATGGCGTCGTAGGCAAAGTCGACATTGCACTTGTTGCCTGGGTGAGTAGGGCTCTTGATCCTGCGGTACGCAAGGACGGCATTTCCCAACTCCCGCTTCTCGAGCTCCTCCTCGTAGAGGCAGGAAAGCCAGTCCCGGTATCGCATGTAGATATAGGCGTCGCTTCGAGCAGCATACCGAAGAGGTCGCAGCTTCGGCGGCTTAGGAACTTCGCCAGGCCTGCGGAAATATCGCTTCACGTCTTCGAAAAGGAGGAGGGGATGAAACGCGTGCTGGCTAACGGCGACCGGGTTGTTGGCGAGTTCGGTAGCCTCTGCCGCGGTCAGTACGCGATCGAAATGCCGATATTTCTTCAGCCTTGAGGCTGGCATCTCCCACGGGCGAGGAGGTGTCGAGAAAGGACGCTGATCGGGCTGGCATACCGTCATCCCAGCGTCCTTTGCCGTCTGTACACGAAGGTCGATCGACCCTCTAAGGCTGCCATTCGTTCAACGTGATCGAGTATATTGGGGAGGTCCGTTCTGGACTATTCGCCAATCTGCCGGCGTGCTGTGTCGATATTGCTAAGGAAATGATCGTGCTAATCATCAACTTAATCGTCTCGCTTGCAGTTGACAGGCTTAACTCTGTACTCGCAAGCCTACACCTGCGATGAAGTATATGTGGGTATGATTACTTAGTAACACAATATGCCAAGCAACAAATTTTCTATTTTTCTTTCGTGATGCCCTTGAAGGGTTTCCCGTCCTTTTTGCCGTCCATGAACTTCCCGGTGTCACTATTCCGCTTCGTCCATGTGTCGGTCTTGGGGTTGTGCACCTGCGACCGATCTTTCACAGCGCCGTTGCGATGACCGTCACCGGCTGGGGGATTCGTGGCCATTTCAATCTCCTTCGTTGAGTTTGCAGCGGGCATGATTCAGTGGAATAGTATTCTAAGAAATCGCTGTCGCAGGCAGTTGAGTCTTTTGACGCGAAGTTTGGCCACCTCGGTGCAAACTTCGCGTCTTTTCACAACCACCAGCCGCCTGTTGGGCGACCCAAAGTTCTGAATCGGCCCCCTCATAACCCTATTGAAAAGACATTGCCTTTTAGGTCGACTTTTCGCGGTAGCCTGAGTTTAGGCGCCCAGAAACCCAAAGTTCCAAACCACGGGCTTGGAAACGATGACGGGAGAGTACTGCCCAGGAACCCACGCTACTGGTTCGACCGGCCTGGGTGGAAAGCGGACGCTGATCCCGCGAGATCAGTGGTCTTTCGCGATAGCCGGCGGCTGCATGAACTCGATCGTCGCGCCGTCAGGGCCAACTGCGTAGATCACCCGCGTTCCGGCCCGCCCGCCGCTAGTGATAGGTTGCGGCGTACCTTGCGCCTTCCAGCCGTAAGGGCCAATCCGCGCAAGGAGCGCGTCGATGTCATCGACCACGAGGGCTAGATGCGCGAAGCCAGGGTCGAACGGCTTGGCCGTCACGCTTGGCTGATCCAGCCCTCGATATTCTAGGAGTTCGATCGTCTGATCCGCTAGCGAGACGATCGCCATGCGAACCTGTGCCCCATGCGCGCCCGTCACCTGACCAAGGAACTCGCCACCCATCTCGCCCGTGCGCACGAGCCGTGCACCAAGCCCATCGACCCAGAACCGAAGCGCCGCATCGAGGGAGGCGACCGCGAAGCCGACATGGTCGGCGCGCTGCACGTAGAAGTTTGCCTGGTCTGTCATGCGGTCCGTCCTACCAGCAAACAGACCGTTCGTCTGCAAAGGGTCGAGAGCAGCTTCCCGGCCGCTCACGATCGCCGACGCGTCTGAGCAATCCGAAAAGTGGGAACTCTGGCTGCGTAAACCTGGCCACGGCAACCGAGTAAATGTCGTCTACTCCGAGCCCAGCCATCCTCATCGTGACGGCGGTGAACGAGCGGCACGGCTTCAGTGCAGTCGAACCGGACTCGGTTTGAACACTGACAGTCCAGCAAGCGAGTATCTCTCCGGGGCAAAGACCGCAGGATCGATCCATAAGCGGTTGGATCGTCCAATCCCTGACGGCTCGCGGCCTTTAGGAGATGCGGCAGAGGTTCCGGTGACCGGGACTTCGGACGCCGTTCGAGAGCTTCGGCGAATCACCAAATGCCAGCCACGACGGTCGAAGGCCGACCTCTGCGATGGCCTGCCTCCGTCACCTGCACGGACGCCACCCCCGCTCTCGTTCCAAACTGAAGGCACTTTCGATGACCATGATGATCGCGGTTTACCCGCATCCCGCCCGCAGGAAAGCCTCTCCTGTCCGCATCCGCCGTCCCGTTGGTTGGTGGGCGCGCCAGCATCTCGCTGCCCTTTCGATCGCCGCCGCGATGGCGGTCCGTCGGCGAGCCCGACGCGCGGCAAGGGAGCTGTCCATGCTCGATGACCGCATGCTGCGCGACATCGGCATCGGCCGATCCGAAATTGACTACTACGCCGCGCTGTCCGGGCACCTGGCTGGAGGTCGGCGTTGACCCGGTCCGTGGTGGCCCACTCCTGCGGGGGTGCAATCGTCTCCCGACCCGAGCACGGCGTCTGGTTCGACGTTGTCCCGGGCGAGCGGACCATGATCCGCGTCCACTCTGACCAGGTCGGCGGGCGCTACACAATCATGGAGCACGCCATCGCGCCGGGAGCGAGCCCGCCGCTTCACTCGCACCGGGAGGAGGAGGTCTTCCAAGTGCTTTCGGGCACCATGACCTTCGTCTGCGGTGACGATCGCTTCGAGGGCGCCGCGGGCACGATCGTGCTCGTGCCGCCCGAGATGCCGCATTCGTGGGCGAACCTGTCGGGGCAGGAGGTGCGGTTACGCACGACCTTCACGCCGGGCGGCCTAGAACCGATGTTCCAAAGCTTTGCCGGAATGCTGCCAATGGGGATCGCGGCCTTGGCCGCGACCTACGGCAGCAAGATTTACGGTCCCGGCATCGCCTCGTAGGCCTTCGGGTCGGCATCGACGAGAGCGGGGCAACCAATCTCCGCGTCGTTGGCGCCGAGCCGGTGCTTTCGCCGTCCGGCAGATAACGACACCCCGCCTCGTCGCAGGTGCTATGCCTGAACTTAACGCACGTCAGGCTCGCCGATCCAAGGCGCCAACCTAGATCCGGAAGGAGGGCAGGCATGGGGAAACGTAACAGCCCACCGCCTCGCCAACCGGGTCCGCAGTTTCCCGGCGGCGGGCCAAGGCTGGTGACAGCCACGCGCGCGACGGCGCTAAGCGTCACCCGCTTTGCGCCGACGGACGTCGACGAGGGACTGATCGCCGGGATGCCGGCGGACGATGCCCATGTCGTCCTCTTCCAGCTTCGCGAGCATCCGGCGCACGACTTCTGGATCGACGGGAAGTACGTGCCCGCGGAGGCGGCTCCGAGCACGACGCTCAGCATCTTCGACCTCTCCGAGGAGCCGCATGGCCGGCTAACCCATCCGGTCGATACGCTGATGTTCCACGTCCCCAAGGCGGCGCTCGACGAGATCGCCGAGGATGCCGGAGCGCCGAGGATTTCCACGCTTTCCGCGCCGGGATGGCGGACCCACGATCCGGTCGTCGGACGCCTGCAAGGCTTCCTTCTCGAGGCGCTGGCCCGTCCCGAGTCCACCAGCCTGCTTCTCCAGGATCACGTCATGCTGGGTCTCGGCGTGCACTTCGCCGAGGTCTACGGCGGCATGACGAAAAGCGCTCCCCAACCAGGCGGGCTCGCGCCCTGGCAGGAACGGCGGGCGCGCGAGATGATCGCCGCGAACCTCTCGAAGGCCATCGCGATCCGGGACATCGCCGGCGAGTGCGGCCTGTCGCTGGCGCACTTCTCGCGCGCCTTCAAAGCCTGTGTCGGCACGACGCCACACGGCTGGCTCCAGACCTGCCGGATCGCCCACGGGAAGGACCTGATGCTGACCTCGACGCTCGGACTGGCGGACATCGCCGTTGCCTGCGGCTTTGCCGACCAGAGCCATTTCACGCGCGTCTTCGCGCGGTCCTGCGGGGCGGGGCCGGGCGCATGGCGGCGGATGCGGCAGAGCTGATGCCTGTCGAGGTGCGGTTCGCGATGGCGGCCGCATACTGGGTCGCCGAGTTGCGACACGCAGCCCTCGGCACGAACGCGACGGCAACAAAAGACAGTCGTCGGCACCCTTCAGGTCCGCAGGGACACCGACCTCCCTGCGACGTCGTACGGCGACAGGTCCAGAGCCTTATGGGGCGCTTCTCGCCGGGCGGCGCCGGGCTCCATTCGGGTCGTGCACGTCAGCTCGCGAACAACCCGGTGTCTTCGCAGGAAGCGTAAGCGGTCTACCCGCCGACATCCGCTCTCAGGTGCGGGCTTCGTAGGCAGGAATGGCTTGGAAGGGTCGTGAACGGAATGGCAGCTATCTGCGAACTCGCCCAGAAGCGGGCAGACCGCTTTCGTCCCTTGCCTGCATAGTAACTAAGTTAGGATATAGTCGACGGGCTCGACCTTCTGGCTTTCGTTGAAGCTGGCGAGGTTCCGGAGCGACTTCGCGTTCGACGCCCGCAGGTGGTCGTGCAGGCACTGCTGGGCCGCCTCCACCCGGCCGTCCCGCAACGCCTCCACCACCGACAGGTGCTCGTCGAGGAACGGATCGATCAGCGCGGTCCGCCGGAGGGCGATCTGGATGTGCTTGGTCGACACGAACAGCGCGCGGCCCCGCTTCAGCGCCTCGACGATCTCCGGGTTGGTGGAGTGCCCGAGCAGCTTCACGTGGATGTCGTCCTCAAGTTCGTCGAGCGTCGCGATGTCTACCTCCGGGAAACGCTCGATGGCGTCTCGGTGACGATCGAAGATCTTTTCGACGAGCGCCATGGGGATCCGCGCGGCGGCGTTGCCGAGGGCGACGGGCTCGAGGATCGCGCGCAGTTCGTACAGTGCCGCCATGCGATCGAGGTTGAGGGGGACAATCCACCAGTGGGACTTCTCGCCCTTGCCGACGATCCCGAGGCCCTGGGCGCGCAGCAGGATGTTGCGCGCGGCGAGGCGGCTGATGTCGTACTCGCGGGCGAGTGCCAGCTCGTTCACCCGGTATCCGCCGAACAGCGAGTGCAGGATGATGTTGCGCTCCACCGCGTAGTAGATGGCGTCGGCCGGATCGACGTCCGGTAGCAGGCCGTCGCTCGAAGACCGCGCCAGCATTTCCTTTGTGATAGGGATGCGCGACGGCGCCGAACCCGGGCCGACGACTAGGCCGCGTCCTGCGAAGCGGCCGACTAGGCCCTCGCTCTCCAAGGTCGCCAGCGCCTGTCGGACGGGCGCACGGCTCGAGTTGAAGAGGGTCGCGAGATGGCTCTCGAGGATCACGGTCCCTGCCGGGATGCCTCCTCGAGCCATGCTTTCCCGGAGCGTCTCCGTCATGCTCGCGTAGGCTGGCTTCCGCTCGAACGCGACCAAAATCTGCTCACCCGTTCTCAAAACATGTTCGTCCCGGCCGAAGTGGTAGAGTGAAGTCCGCCGACTGTCACGACGCTTCGAAGCTTATGGCCTCAGCCGGCTCAAGTGACCGCGCCGAGCTGCCACGGGACGAACTCGTTGTCCCCGTAGTCGTAGGTCTCGCTCATCGTCTTCTCGCCGGAGGCCACGGCGATCAGTTTTCGAATATCCGGTGACCGGCAGCGTCGATCGTGTCGTCGCCGGTTACGATGCCGCCCGTGTTGATGTCCATGTCCTCGTCCATATGCTCGAACATCGCGGTGTTGGTCGCGACCTTGATGCATGGCGCGGGTTTGAAGCCGGAGACCGAGCCGCGGCCCGTGGTGAAGACGATCATGTTGCAGCCGCCCGCCACCTGGCCGGTCACCGCGACCGGGTCGTAGCCGGGCGTGTCCATAAAGACGAAGCCCGTCTTGTCGATGATCTCCGCGTATTCGTAGACGGCCTCGAGCGGCATCGAGCCGCCCTTGGCCACTGCACCCAGCGACTTCTCAAGGATTGTCGTCAGGCCTCCCGCCTTGTTGCCGTGCGACGGGTTGTTGTTGAGCTCCGCGCCGTGGCGCTCGGTATAGCCCTGCCACCAGTCGATCCGGTCCATCAGCTTCTGCGCGACCGCCGGCGAGGTCGCCCGACGCGTCAGCAGGTGCTCGGCACCGTAGATCTCCGGCGTCTCGGAGAGGACTGCCGTGCCGCCGTGCTGCACGAGGAGGTCGGAGGCGAGGCCCAACGCCGGATTGGCGGAGATGCCGGAATACCCATCGGAGCCGCCGCACTGGAGGGCAAGCTTCAGGCCGGAGAGCGGCTGCTCGGTCCGTTGCATCGCGTTGATCGCCGGGAGCATCCCGTTGATGATCGCAGAGGCCGCCTCGACGGTCTTGCGGGTGCCGCCGAGGTTCTGGATCGTCATCGTGCGCAGGAACGGCCCTTCCTCGAGGCCGTACTTATCGGTGATGAAGCTGATCTGGTTCGTCTCGCATCCCAGTCCGATCATCAGGATGCCGGAGAAGTTCGGATTGCGCGCGTAGCCGCTCAGCGTCCGGATCAGGTACTGGTAGCCCTCGGTCTTCATGCTGATGGCACACCCGGTGCCGTGGGTCAGCGCCACGACGCCGTCCACGTTCGGAAAGCCCGCAAGGCCGCCGCCCCGGTTGTAATGGTCGGCGATCGCCTTCGACACCGTGGCCGAGCAGTTCACCGATGAGATGATGCCGATGTAGTTCCGCGTGCCTACCTGGCCGTCAGTCCGCTTGTAACCCATGAAGGTGCGCCGCGCGGACTCCGGCAGAAGCGGGGTCGCGTGGGCATCGGCGGCGAACTGATGCACCACCGCGCTGTCGTGCATGGCCATATTTTGGAGGTGCACGTGCTCGCCGGGAGCGATGTCGCGGGTCGCGAAGCCGATCACCTGGCCGTACTTCACGACGTCGCTGCCCAGCATGATCGGCCCCAGCGCTAGCTTGTGCCCGGCCGGCACATCCGTGGTGACGAACACGTCGCCCGCATTCTCGCCGGCCGAGATGGCCGATCGCGCGACGGCGACGTTGTCCTTCATGTTGAGGCGTATGGC